>NZ_CP009282.1:6432104-7718525 GCF_000758605.1 Paenibacillus sp. FSL R5-0912 | reverse complement strand
CCCAATATGCAATATCAAGAGACAAAAAAATATGGATAAATTTGAATTGTTCACAACTTTATCCACAGCTTGTTGATAATATAGAGAACAAACAAATCTATTCACATTCAAAAGTAATACTATCATAGCAAAACCCCCCTTGTTTTTCAATGAGCCACGCTATTTTATCCACAAATTCAATCACTTGTGTATAATTTTTAAGAACACCACTACATATTGTTGATAAATTGTTTACCGTTCGACAGTTTACGTCATGGCTTCGATATTTTTATACACAGGTTGTGCTCAGTTGTGAGCAGTCGACTATTTTTTTTGATCACAAGTGGATAACTATAATGTTCTGTGGATTACTTTTTGGAATAAAAGAACTGTGGATAAGACGCAGAGACGAAAATTCATGGGGATTAAGCAGGCTGGGGATAGCGGCGGAGCTGCTGAAGAGAACTGTGGAGAAATAAAAAAGAGGGAGGAAGGGGACAAGGTTGACTTTTGCCTTGATTATGTGTTTAAATATATAAAGGTGTTTTCTGTGAGGATATGTCTCCAAATTTAATTGATAATACTTGTAGATACTGTCCCTACTCTAAGGACGGCTTAGTCCGTTTCTGCTTATATGACAGTAATTAAGTTCCTGTAAGGGAGGTGCAATACATGAGACCGACGTTCAGACCGAATGTGAGCAAACGCAAAAAGGTGCATGGTTTCCGCAAAAGAATGAGCACGAAAAACGGCCGCAAAGTGCTGGCAGCCCGCCGCTTGAAAGGCAGAAAAGTTTTGAGTGCGTAAGTTAGGCCACTTAGGGACCACTGCGGTGGTCCTTTTTTACAAGATGAGAATTCAATGGGTCCCCATAAATATTTGAGTAATCATCGAAGCAAAGCCCCACTTTGTGGGGTTATTTTACATGGGGTCCCCGCAAAAGTTACGGATCAGGCTTCACTATAGAGCCGCACTTTGCGGGGTTTTTTTTGATATATAAGGAAGGAAGAGGACGCCTATCATTTTTTCCTTCTATATATAGCACAGAATTGGCAGCATCTCCTCAGAGCGGGAGGACCACTGTTATTCTGCAGCTGCAACAATAAAAGTATGGCTCTGCAGAGGAAGATAGCGCTACTGCGGGGCTTTTTTTGAAAGATAAAAATGTATACGCTTTGCATCCTTAAGGAGCCTTATCTTTCCGCTGAAACGGATGCCGTTTATGGCATCACCTGAATGACTATACTAATTAGAAGATGAAATTCCGGAGCTTACGCGAAATCCGGTATTTGAATAGGAGAGTCCCGTGCACAAAAGTCTACGATTACGAAACCGTGCCGACTTCAGCCGCGTATACCGCCATGGGAAGTCATTTGCGAATCATCAATATGTGGTGTACTGGTTTCCCAGAAAAGAGGTGGAGCGTTTCCGCGTAGGTATATCTGTCAGCAAGAAGGTTGGAAACGCCGTGGTACGCAACCGGATGAGACGGCTGGTAAAGGAAATTGTCCGTCACCATGAGCCGGAAATTATCGGGGGTCTGGACATCGTGTTCATCGTAAGAAAAGGAGCGCTTTCCAAGGATTACGGCGAGCTCGAGAAAAGTGTGCTGCATGTGCTTCGCAAAGCCAAGCTGCTCAAGGCTTTGCACAAGTAAGAGGGACACAGGGGCTTGTTTATTTGTATCCATAATTATGTTATGATTTACGGTGCAATGGAATGTTTATGAGAGGGGTTTTGAAGTGTCTCTAATGAAGACTAAGCGAGGAAAAATGTTTCTTCTCCTCGGGTTAATGGTTCTAATGATCGCTGTTCTGTCGGGATGCTCTCCGTCTGCGGCAACAGTGACGCACACTACGGAGGATTTGAAAAATGGAGGCTTCTGGCAAAGTAATGTCGTTTATTATTTCGCCATTGCACTGGATACTTTTGCGAAGTGGTTTAATGGCCAGTACGGATTAGCCGTACTTGTAATGGTTATCATTGTGCGTACGTTAATTTTGCCGCTTACCATGAAACAGGTTAAGAGTTCACGTGCGATGCAGGCCATCCAACCGGAGCTTGAGAAGATTAAGAAAAAATATAAAGATGAGCCCGAAAAGGTACAGCAGGAAACGATGCGCCTGTTCCAGGAGAACAAGGTAAATCCGATGGCAGGCTGTCTGCCGCTGATCGTGCAGATGCCGATCTTCATCGCCCTGTACAACTCGATCTATTACAATCCGGATCTTAGATTGCATGACTTCCTGTGGCTACAGCTCGGCAAGCCCGATCACCTGTTCATTTTGCCGCTTCTTGCCGCTGCTACGACATTCATTCAGACTCGTATGATGACCAAAATGAACCCGGTACAACAGCAGGGTCCAATGCAGTTCATGATGATGGTATACCCGGTTCTGATTTTCATCATGTCCTACAACTTCCCGTCCGCGCTTCCGCTGTACTGGTTCTATAGTAATCTGTACACCATTATTCAGAACTACTTCTTGTACCGCAACAATGATAAACATAAAGCGGCTATTGCAGCTGCCGGTGCCACCGCTTCCGCTACTGCAGGTAACGGCAAAGCCAAAGAAGTGAATTTGACGAAGAGCAAGAACAGCAACAATAACGCCCGCAAAGATGTTACTCCTGCTGCAAAAGGCAATAGCAGCAAAGGTAAGAAGGGGGTCAAAAAGTCAAAATGAGCAAAGTCGTCGCGACAGGGAAAACCATTGAAGAAGCTGTAGAACGGGGACTTAACCAGCTTGGAGTTCAGAAGGACCGGGTAACGGTCAACGTACTTGAACAGCCGTCAAAAGGATTCCTTGGATTGATCGGTGCAAAGGGAGCCAAGGTAGAATTAACCTTGATCTCTGAAGCCGCACCGGCATCAGCGGCGAGTGCTCCGCTACTGTCTCAGCAGTCAACAAGAGAGAGCAAACCAGAGGCGATCAGCGGCGTACCACGCCAGGATTCCGGACAACCGGTGGAGGAAGCTTACGGGCAGGCCGTTCATTTCATTGTGGATGTCGCCAAGAGCATGGGGCTCGAGGTGGAAGTTGAAATCGTTCATACCAAAGAATCAACTGTTCTGCAAATATCCGGCCCGGATCTCGGGCTGCTGATCGGCAGAAGAGGACAAACTCTCGATGCTCTGCAGTATTTGGCTAATATTGTTGCCAACCGCTATTCCGACAGCTTCATCCGCCTTGTGCTGGATGCGGAGAACTTCCGTGAACGCCGCAAGAAGACGCTTGAGGAATTGGCGGATCGGCTGGCGGGACGTGTAGTTCGGACCCGTAAAGAGGTTGTCCTGGAACCCATGTCCCCGCAGGAACGCAAGATTATTCATTCCAGATTACAAGATCACCGGCAGGTAAACACGCTTAGCAAGGGTGAAGAACCGAACCGCCGCGTCGTTATAACTTTGAAGTAGATCTATATGCCGCAATGACTCCTTGACCTATGCGAGGGGTCATTGTTTTTTTGAAATATAAGAATTTATATGGTTCGCGCAATATATTACCCTTATATTTCGCGCTGAAACGGATGCCGTCCTTTGGAAGGACGGCTTAACCGTTTCCACTTGAAGAGACAAATAAGAAAAGATCAATCCAGAGGTGAATAACAACATGCTTAGTGACACTATTGCTGCTGTATCGACGGCTCTGGGCGAGGGCGGAATTGCCATCATCCGGGTTAGCGGACCGCAGGCTATCAGCCAGGTTGCTCCATTGTTCAAAAGCCGTATCCCCCTTACGGAAGCTGAATCCCATACTGTACATTATGGACATATTGTAAGTCCGCTGGATGGGGAGCGGATGGAAGAAGTGCTGGTTACGGTCATGAAGGGACCGCGTTCTTTTACAACGGAAGATGTAGTGGAAATCAGTGCCCATGGCGGCGTAATCTCTGTAAGAAGAGTGATGGACCTGCTGCTGCAGCAGGATATCCGGCTGGCTGAGCCGGGGGAATTCACCAAACGTGCTTTTCTGGGCGGACGGATTGATCTTTCGCAGGCAGAGGCTGTTATCGACCTGATTCGTTCCAAATCGGACCGGGCCTTCTCGGTTGCGCTTAAGCAGGTTAGCGGTTCTCTATCCGCACGGATTCATGAGCTTCGGCACACTCTTATTGAGATGCTGGCTCATATTGAAGTGAACATTGATTATCCGGAACATGATGTGGAGTCCTTAACTGCCGATTTCATTAAGGACAAGAGCCAAGAGGTTATGGAAGGCATTAACAAGCTGCTTCGTACAGCTAATGAAGGAAAGATTCTGCGCGAAGGGATCACAACAGCAATTGTGGGCCGGCCTAATGTCGGCAAGTCCTCCCTGCTTAACGCGCTTGCCCGCGACAACAAGGCGATTGTAACCGATATTCCGGGAACAACGCGTGATGTAATAGAAGAGTATGTTACGATTAATAATATCCCGCTGAAGCTGCTGGACACTGCCGGTATCCGTGAAACGATGGATGTGGTAGAAAGAATCGGTGTGGAACGTTCGAAGGCGGCTTTTAGCGATGCGGATCTGATTCTGCTGGTGCTGAACGCCAACGATGAGCTCCATGAGGATGAATTGGCACTGATGGAACAAATCCACGGTAGACAAGCCTTGGTCATCATGAATAAAATGGACTTACCGTCCCGTCTGGATACGGATAAGCTGAGCTCCTTTTTTGACGAATCGAGCATTGTACCGATGTCTGTGCTGGAAGAGGAAGGACTGGATAAACTGGAAGAGGCGATCTCGGCACTCTTTTTCGGAGGCAAGCTGGAATCAGGTGATTTAACCTATGTAAGTAATGTAAGACATATAGCATTGCTCAAGAAGGCACACAGATCACTGCAGGATGCCTACGAAGCGGCGGAGATGCTTATTCCTATAGATATGATACAGATCGATGTACGCCTTGCCTGGGAGCAGCTCGGTGAGATCATTGGAGATACGGCTGCGGATTCTCTGCTGGATCAGATTTTCTCGCAGTTCTGCTTAGGTAAATAAAAGGAGGTAACAGTTATGAATTATGATGGAGGCAGCTATGACGTTGTCGTCATTGGCGCCGGACATGCCGGCTGTGAGGCGGCTCTGGCTGCTGCACGGATGGGCTGCCGCACACTGATGATCACGATTAACCTGGATATGGTGGCCTTTATGCCATGTAATCCATCCATTGGCGGACCAGCCAAGGGCCATGTAGTGCGTGAAATTGATGCGCTGGGCGGGGAAATGGGCCGCAATATAGATAAGACTTTCATTCAGCTGCGGATGCTTAATACCGGGAAAGGACCTGCTGTCCATGCACTTCGTGCACAGGCGGACAAGTTCCTCTATCAGCATGCGATGAAGGAAACGATGGAAAAGACACCTAACCTGACCCTGCGCCAAGGCATGGTAGAAGAACTGATTGTTGAGGACGGCCGCTGCGCCGGGGTCATTACGAAGACCGGAACCGTATATCACAGCAAAACTGTTATTCTGACGACCGGAACCTATCTGCGCGGCAAAGTGATTATGGGTGAACTGACTTATGAGAGCGGACCAAACAATCAGCAGCCATCCGTACGGTTGTCGGAGAATTTGCGTGAGCTTGGATTCGATCTTGTCCGCTTTAAGACAGGTACTCCGCCGCGTGTGCACAAGGATACGATTGATTTCTCCAAGACAGAAATTCAGCCGGGTGATGATAAGCCGAAATTTTTCTCTTTTGAAACCAAGTCATCAGATAATGAACAGCTGCCTTGCTGGCTGACTTACACTTCACCGGTCACACATCAGATTATTAATGACAACCTGCACCGGGCACCGATGTTTACCGGAATTATTGAAGGAACAGGTCCTCGCTATTGTCCATCGATCGAAGATAAGGTCGTGCGGTTCAGCGATAAATCACAGCATCAAATCTTCCTTGAGCCTGAAGGAAAAAACACATCGGAATACTATGTACAAGGTCTGTCTACAAGCCTCCCTGAGGATGTACAACTGGCAGTGCTGCGTTCCATTCCCGGCATGGAAAAGGTTGAAATGATGCGTAACGGCTATGCTATTGAATATGATGCGATGGTTCCAACACAGCTCTGGCCTTCCCTTGAAACCAAACGGTTACCGGGACTGTTCACAGCCGGACAAATCAATGGTACCTCCGGTTATGAGGAAGCTGCGGGGCAGGGTGTAATTGCAGGCATTAACGCAGCGCGTAAAGTACAGGAAAAGGAGCCGGTGGTGCTTGACCGGTCCCAGGGTTATATCGGTGTGCTGATTGATGATCTGGTCACCAAGGGAACCAATGAACCTTATCGTCTGCTGACTTCGCGTGCGGAATACCGGCTGCTGCTCCGTCATGATAATGCGGATCTGCGCCTGACTCCAATCGGTTATGAGATCGGACTTATTCCAGAGCAACGATACGAGGCATTCCTTGATAAAAAGGGACGGGTGGACCGTGAAATCATCCGCCTGCAGGAAACGAAGGTTAAACCTGTTCAAGTAAATGAAGCTCTTGCCGGGTATGACTCTGCACCGATTGTTGACGGAAGCAATCTGCTGACCTTAATGCGCCGTCCGGAGCTTGCCTACAGCTTCGTAGATATGATATCGCCTGCCCCAGAAGAAATGGACGAAGATATGAAGGAGCAGGTTGAGATTCAGATAAAGTATGCCGGATATATTGAGAAACAGCTCCAGCATGTTGAGAAGCTGCAGAAGATGGAGAAGAAGAAGATCCCTGAAGATATCAACTACAATGAGATTCATGGACTTGCGATGGAAGCCCGGCAAAAGCTGACCAAAATCGTACCCATCTCCATTGGCCAGGCTTCACGCATCGGAGGAGTAACACCGGCGGATATCTCGATTTTGCTGGTGCATTTGGAGCATTATAACCGTGTGACAGCGGCGAAAGGATAATCTATGGATAATACGGCAGCCCAGTTCACCGCTCTGCTCAAGGAGCGCGGACTACAGCTCTCAACGAAGCAATTAGAACAATTCGAACTATACTTCCAGGAATTGATTTCCTGGAATGAGAAGATGAACCTTACAGGTATTACGGAAAGAAGTCAGGTGTATACGAAGCATTTCTACGACTCTCTATCTCTGGCCTTCTATCTGAATATGAACGAAACCAAGAGTCTCGCCGATATTGGCTCAGGAGCAGGTTTCCCTGGAATTCCGCTGAAGATTTGTTTCCCGCATCTGAAGCTGACGATTGTAGACTCACTCAGCAAACGGATATCCTTTCTGCAGCATGTATGTGATACCCTGGGCCTGACGGGCGTACAACTGATCCACGGACGTGCCGAGGATGTCGCCAGACAGTTTGTCCACCGTGATGCTTATGATGTGGTGACTGCCCGTGCAGTTGCCCGCCTATCTCTTTTGAATGAGTTTTGTCTTCCGTTCACACGTAAGGATGGAATCTTCGCCGCAATGAAGGGAAGCGACCCGGCTGAGGAATTGGCAGAAGCCAAACGCAGCTTCAAGGAACTTCGCGCTGAGCTGCAGAAGGTGGAATCCTTCAGCTTGCCTGTTGAAGAATCCGCCCGGCATATTATTCTCGTACGTAAGACCGGGGCAACACCAGCGAAGTATCCGCGTAAGCCAGGCGTACCAGCTAAGTCGCCTCTTGTATAATTGTTTCACGTGAAACAATCAAAATCATATTTGCGAAACCAGATCAAGCTCATGCAGAATGGGCTTGATCTTTTTTTATGAGATTTGTGGTATATGTCCTATATTGAGTTTATTTGTGAATTAGGGGACCTGAGGGGACCTTTAGGCAGGAAAAATAGGTCTATATGGAGAATAGGATTATGAGCAGAAAAGTGATAGAATACTATAGTAAGACTTTTTATAGAGAAGACTCTTCTGCTACTCTGTCACTACCTTGGTTGTAGAGAGCTGGAGGTCAGAAATATGGCCAGGCTGTTCTTGAATTATTGAGCTGATCAGTGATCTGTTCTTTAATTGTAGAAAAGCGACTATGAATCGGATAGATGCTTTTCTTACGCTGTACGATAGGCTTTTCGCAAGAAAGGTTAGAAGGATCGTACTATAACGAAATTAGGTGGTTATGAACGGAATGAAAGAACAATTCACCAAGCTTTTTGGATTTACCGAGCGGAGCAGCGGAGAAGAGATCAAACAAATCCCGGTTCATGAGGTCATCAGCAGTCCATATCAACCACGGACGATTTTTGATGATGACAAGATAGATGAGTTATGCCAGACTATCAAAACTCATGGAGTTATCCAGCCGATCGTTGTGCGTATGCGTGATTCCCAGTATGAAATCATTGCCGGTGAAAGACGCTGGCGGGCGGTCAAAAAGCTGGGCATGGAGACTATTCCAGCTCTTGTGCGCGAATTCAATGATTCACAAGCAGCTTCAATTGCACTGATAGAGAACTTACAGCGTGAGGGTCTTACTTCTATTGAAGAGGCAATCGCCTATCAGAAGCTGATTGATCTGCATCAACTGACGCAAGAGAGTCTGGCTCAAAGGCTTGGTAAAAGCCAGTCAACGATTGCCAACAAAATCCGCTTGCTGAATTTACCGGAGGCAGTCAAAGTTGCACTGATGGAAAGAAAGATCACTGAGCGTCATGCGCGTTCGCTTTTGTCTCTGGACAGTGAAGAGATGCAGATGAAGGTGCTGGCTGAGATTATCTCCAAAGAGCTCAATGTGAAGCAAACAGAAGCACGTATTGCATTCTATAAAGCTGTTACACAGACTAAGAAATCAAAACGGGTATCCTATACAAAAGATGTTCGTCTCGCCCTTAATACAATTCGCCAATCCATAGACATGGTGTCCGGTTCGGGGATGGAAATCAAGACCTCTGAGAATGACCGTGGCGATCATTATGAGATTGTTATTCAAATCCCAAAAAGATAAATGGTTTCAAAAGCTGAAGGCGGCCCTGAGGTGATTGGCCGCCTTTTCTATGACTAGCTCCAGACGTTATCACACATACAGTTTATGGATAAGTTAATGTATATTTGTCTACAATTCCCGCACATGTGATGCCGTAGTATACTTATCATTATGATAATACAACTCATGACCCTACAAGATGATTCTTTCTAACAATTCGAGGTGAAATAAGTGTCCAAGATTATTGCCATAGCAAATCAAAAAGGCGGGGTCGGTAAAACAACAACCTCTGTAAACCTGGGTGCCGGTATGGCTACTTTAGGGAAAAGAGTGCTGCTTGTTGATATTGATCCGCAAGGCAACACTACGAGCGGCGTTGGCGTCAACAAAGCGGATGTAGCAAATTGCATTTATGATATTCTTATTAATGAAGCAAACCCGCAGGAAACTATATTGGAGACCCAAATCGAGGGCCTTCATATCATACCGGCGACTATTCAATTAGCGGGTGCGGAAATTGAATTAGTCTCTACCATATCCAGAGAACTAAAGCTGAAGAAGGCTCTAAATGCGGTCAAGGCGAATTATGATTACATCATCATCGATTGCCCTCCATCATTGGGCATTCTTACCATTAACTCTCTGACAGCAGCGGATTCAGTCATTATACCGATTCAATGTGAATACTACGCACTTGAAGGGCTAAGCCAACTGCTTAACACCGTAAGACTGGTGCAGAAGAATCTTAACCCTCACCTTAAGATAGAGGGGGTACTGCTCACTATGCTTGATGCCCGGACCAATCTGGGGATTCAAGTGATTGAAGAAGTGAAAAAATACTTCCAGGAGAAGGTATATAGAACCATTATTCCGCGTAATGTCCGTCTGAGTGAAGCTCCTTCACACGGACAATCTATTATTACTTATGATTCCCGTTCTAAAGGAGCGGAAGTGTATTTAGAGTTGGCAAAGGAAGTGATTTCTTATGAGTAAGCGCTTAGGCAAAGGCTTGGATGCTTTAATACCTTCTTTATCTATTAACGAGGATGATAAGGTTGTAGAGATACCTTTGTCTCAGTTAAGAGCCAATCCGTATCAGCCGCGTAAAGATTTCAACGAAGAGGCTATTCAGGAGCTGGCTGAATCAATCCGACAGCATGGGGTTATTCAGCCAATCATTGTCCGCAGTGTATTGAAGGGGTATGAGATCATTGCCGGTGAACGCCGGTTCCGTGCATCCCAATATTGCGGCAAAGCAACGATCCCTGCGGTGGTCCGCAGCTTGAGCGACCAACAGGTTATGGAGATTGCCCTGATTGAAAACCTGCAGCGTGAGAATCTAAACGCAATGGAAATTGCGGTTGCATATCAAGGGCTAATGGATCAATTCGCTCTTACCCAAGAAGAGCTATCATTAAAGGTGGGGAAGTCCAGATCCCATATTGCCAACTTCTTGCGACTGCTTAGTCTGCCGGAGGAAGTGAAGGATTATGTTTCACGTGGAACAATTTCTATGGGTCATGCCCGGGCAATTGTAGCGCTGAAAGATCCGGAGACGATAAAGCAATTAGCCGGACAGTGTGTGGAACAACAGTGGAGTGTAAGAGAACTGGAAGAGGTAGTGAAAAACCTCGACCGCAAACCCGCTAATGGAATCAAAGCTAAGGTGGTCAAACGCGATCCTTATATTGATAACGTTGAAGAAGTGTTGCGGGAACGGTTCAAAACAACTGTTAAGATTAAGCAAGGTAAGGAAAAAGGCAAAATAGAATTAAATTATTACAGCGCCCAAGACCTGGAAAGACTACTGGAGTTGCTTGGGAACTGATTTGGATATTTATGCCGAAAACATATCCTGAGATATCCCTAAAACGGATATGGAGGGATATGTTTTTTAAACGGAAAATAGTGAGGGTGAAGAGATGGAGAGACTGGTATATCTGGATCATGCAGCAACCTCGTGGCCAAAGCCGCCTGCAGTGGCTGCTGCAATGATGGAGGCTCTGGAACATTCAGGGGCAAATGCTGGACGTGGTAACCATTCGCTGGCGATAGGTACAGGCCGCGTGCTGGTGCGGGCACGGGCACTACTTGCTCAACTGTTCGCGGTCTCCAATGCTCAGAATATTGCCTTTACCCATAACACCACCATGGGGCTAAATATGGCTATTAAGGGTACACTTCAACCAGGGGATCATGTGATTTCAACGATGACAGAACATAACTCTGTACGCAGGCCCTTAGAGTATTTGCGCCGGACAATAGGTGTTGAAGTGGATTATTTACAAGTGGATGGTGAGGGGCAGGTTGATCTGCTAGAACTTCAACAATCGTTCCGCCACAATACCAGAATGGTGGTTTGTAATCACAGTTCCAATCTGCTCGGGAGTATACTTCCTCTTGGGATTATCGGCGATATGGCCAAATCACACGGAGCTGTGTTTCTGGTGGATGCTGCTCAGAGTGCGGGCTCACTGGATATAAATGTGCCGGCAATGAATATAGATTTGCTGGCTTTTCCGGGGCATAAGGGGTTGTTAGGACCTCAAGGGACCGGGGGTCTGTATATATCACCATATTTAGATCTGGAGCCTCTGGTGCACGGCGGAACAGGCAGCCAGTCAGAGAATAGTGATCAGCCCATGGTACGGCCTGACCGCTATGAAGCGGGCACTCAGAACGCTGTTGGTGTAGCTGGGCTGCTGGCGGGTGTGAAGGAAATTCTGGCAATGGGAACGGAACGGATTCATATGCAGGAGTGGGAACTGACACAGAGACTGATGGAAGGCTTGGCCTTCATTCCGGGGATTCGGATTCTTGGCCCTGGTCTGGGCATTCAGCGCAGCGGAATTGTCGCGTTTGTAATGGAGGGACAAGAGTCAGCGGATATTGCCCATCGCCTGGACCGTGAATATAACATTGCAGTGCGTGCAGGCATGCACTGTACGCCGCTCGCTCATAAAGCCGCAGATACTTTGGAGAGTGGAGCGGTTAGGGCGAGTGTTGGTGTAAGCTCGACAGAAGAGGACGTTAACAGATTGCTGGATGCGATGGCTGAAATGTATGGTGCTTCATGAACAAGATAACAAGTGGCTATGGTGTTGGTGTCCTTTAAAAGGACGGTACCGTTTCGTCGGGGAATAGATGGATAAGCTATCATGTGAAACCTGTAAATTTTTATATTTAGACAAAGGATGGTCCATATATGTCGGAATTAAATGAAGTAATAAGTGAACAGCTGTCGGTGTTCATTATGGGGTTTGCAGTGATAATTATTCTGCTGGCAATTGTTCTGATCATTCAGGGTGCCAAGCTCCGCAAGATGCGGCGCAGATATGAAGCAATGATGACCGGCAATGGCATTGAGGATCTGGAGAGCCTGCTGGTAAACCTGAAGAACCAGGGAGATATGCTGGAGGATGGTCAGCGTGAGCATAAGGCAATGATTGAAGCTGCACAAGCCAAAATGCGGGGGATGAAGTCAAAGGTAGCCATGAAACGCTATAATGCCTTCGGAGAGCGCGGCAATGATCTGAGCTTCTCGCTTGCCATTCTGGATGACAACCATAGCGGAATTGTGCTGAGCAGCCTGCACAACCGCGAGAACTCATATATATACTCCAAGCCGCTTGTAAAGGGAGAGTCGCAGTATCCTCTGTCTCCAGAGGAGAAGGAAGTCATTGCTCTCGCGCTGCAGCAGATCTAGCATGAAGGTTCCATTGCTTAAGTGCGGAGTATAGGCTGGAAGCAATGATATCGGATAATCTCATTACAAGGCTTAATCTCGTATTCTGCAGTACAAAATACTCCATGAAGCCGCCGACATTCACAATGCCAGTCAAATGGATATCGCCTACTGGAGGGAGCTGCTTGTTGACCCCTGCTCCCGGCCGGAGGGGGCCGTCTACGACCTGGATGCAGCCAACACTTGTTGACTGGCCGAGACAGGCATCGATTCCGATGATGAACGGGTTAGGGTGCTTCTGATAAATCAGGGAGAGAGTCTCCTCCAGGTTAACAGCATGAACTGGATCGTCCAGCGTTCCGTAGAGATGGAATAAGGGGCTATGGAAGCGGGCAAGCGCAGTGCCGACCAGCGGTCCAAGTGAATCGCCGGTAGAGCGGTCTGTGCCTACACAGACAATAACAATTGGTGTATCTGTACGTGTGCGTGAAAAGTGAAAAAGAAGCCGGTGGGTAATCGCAGAATAGATATCGGGATCAGCATGTGATATTTTTAAACAGGATGGTTCTTGCAGGGATGAAGCTTTAGAAGAGAAATTCATATGATCTTCCTTTCTGTTCTGATGATCCTAGTATATGGATGAAAGTGGCTTTTTATACTATGGCGGCAATAGATAGGACGAAAAGCCCAGAGGGAGGCGTGGAGTGTGGAGGATGAACTGCTGATAGCCTTTGATTCGACCCAGCAGGCGCTGCGCGCTGAGATGCTGCTGGAATATGCGGAGATTGAAATTGATATATTTCCTACACCCAAGGAGATTACAGCCGGTTGCGCCATGTCGATCCAATTCTACCGGAATGCATTGGAAGAGGTGCGGGTCATTGTGGCGGAGCAGAATGTAGAGATACGCGGGATCTTTGCCAAATCAAGTGATGGTATAGGATATGTGGAGGTTGGAGGAGCAGAAGCAGGATGAATAACTGGATGCTGGAAGTGACAACACCGGGTCAGGCAGTCGACGAAGTGGTCCGCTTTAAGGATAGAATATGGGAATGGGTAACCAATGCAGATATGTGGGCAACCGTGCTGTTTTCCGGGGTACAGATTCTGCTGCTTTTTCTTGTGACCCGGGTGATTATTAAAGTAGTCTCGGGTGTTATTGACCGTTCCCTGGAGAGGGAGACGCGGGGAAGACGCTTAGCGAATAACCGCCGATTCTCAACAGTAGGCGGACTTATGAAAAATGTGGTTGCCTTCATCTGTAATTTTGTCATGATTATGATGATTCTGTCTGTATTCCAATTCGATCTGAAACCGCTGCTGGCCGGGGCCGGAGTTGTGGGGCTGGCGATAGGGTTCGGCGCACAAAGTTTGGTCAAAGATGTAATTACCGGTTTCTTCATCATCTTCGAGGATCAATTTGCAGTAGGCGATGTCATCCAGAGTGGAACCTATAAAGGTACGGTAGAAATGATTGGCCTGAGAACGACCCGGCTGCTGAGTGCCACAGGGGAAGTGCATATCATACCTAATGGCACGATTGTAAATGTTACGAATTATTCGCTGGCTAATGCTCTGGCGGTGGTGGATGTGCCTGTCAAAATAGAGCGGGGGTTAGAAGCAACTCTTGCACTGATTGGAGAAGCACTTAAGGGGATAGAGGAACGGAACCCCAGTGTAATTAACTACCCCAATGTGCTGGGCATTCAGTCGATGAGTACTTCGGAGTATGTGATCCGGGTGGCGGCTAATTGCATGCCTAACGCCAGGGATTCTGCAGAGCGGCAGATTCAGAGTGATATTAAGCAGGCCCTGGAGCAGCAGAGCGCTTTGGAAGCAGCTAAGGCAGAGCAGGAGGCGCGTGTGCAGGCAGATAGGGAGGCGAGGGAGGCTGAAGCGGCTCAAGAGGAGGAACTCTCTGGAAGCGCCCGTAGAGCCCGTGAGGAGCAGCCGGCAAGTCCGAGAAGACAGATAGCTGCTGCGCAAGAGGGAGAGGAAGGGGAAGAAGAATAATGGAACGTAAAGTATTCGGGCTGGGTGATATTGTACAGATGAAGAAGCCGCATCCCTGCGGAACGAACGAGATGGAGATTATCCGTATGGGGATGGATATCCGGATTAAATGTACCGGCTGTCAGCATAGCGTCCTAATCCCCCGTGCAAAATTTGAAAAAAACATGAAGAAGGTTCTTCGTTCCGCTGAAGGCGGGGCAGAAAACAATTAAGCTTGCTGCAGGAGGCAAAGCGGTAGTGCAAAAAGCTTGCAATTGTAACCTTGGCATGATACAATAATTCTTGCTGCGGAGAGGTACCCAAGAGGCCCAAGGGGGCTGACTCGAAATCAGTTAGGCGTGTCACAGCGTGCGTGGGTTCGAATCCCACCCTCTCCGCCACTTCAGCATTATATACTTTAACTACTATTCCTTCGTTCAGGTGACGAAGGTTTTTTTATTTCTGCATGAAGACATACAAAAAGAGAGACCTTTGCAGGTCTCTCTTCAAGAGGCAGCACATCAATGATGTTCGGAAATCTCTGTCTGTAGCCGCTAAAGTGAAACAGGTTGTGCCAGGCTGCTTTTTTTAGGAGCGGCCTTTACTCTCCCCGGGTTACAATAGTTGCTGATTCAGAATCCCTGTGATTGTGTTCGTCTACGACGTTCAACGGAACCACACCTCTCTTTTGTACTGCCTGAGTATAGTATGTGCAGCCAGACAGGTTTTATACATGCAATTGATTAATTAATGCACGCGTGCTTTCTCGACTTTTTTCCACTTGCGGTTCTGGTTGGAGGTCTCAGGAAACGTGTCTCCCTTCTCCATTTCAATCCGCTTAGGATTCTGGATCTCGGTATGGAAGCTGCGCGCTTCGCCTACTTCTGTATAAACCCCCGGATTTGGGGCTTTATCGCCCTTTTCGTACTCTGTTTTCTCGCCCATAGTATGAAGCCTCCTTCTGTAGAGTGGTGGAGCGGTTATATTGTGGCCTTGCAGAGACATCTTCATGTACATAAATTAACCCCACAAAGTGGGGCGAGCTTTAGCGATTAGTCCGGTGCTTTGCGGGGACCCCGAAAGATGAATACAAGTCCATGATCTGGTGCGTATGAATAAAGCTTGCATTCATCAGTGGGATTTGGTATATTGATTTGGTGCGAGTCTATGTTTGTGCTCGTTCCTTGCTCCTGACGTGATCAGGGGCCTCAGACCATAAGGAGGTGAAAATTATGCGCAAATATGAAGTCATGTACATTATTCGTCCTGACATTGAACAAGAAGCCGTTCAAGCAGCAGTCGAAAAATTCCAAGGCATCATCTCCAACGGCGGAGAAATTACAAAGCACGATGTGCAAGGTAAACGCCGTCTTGCGTATGAGATCAAGAAATTCCGTGATGGCGTTTATGTTTTGGTTAACTTCAATGCAGAACCTGCAGTAGTTACCGAATTGGAACGTCTCATGAAGATTTCCGACGAAGTAATTCGTTATCTCATTACGAACGACGTTGCCTAAGATATTGACAAGCTTTGTAACGAATCGCGCTATAAGGAGGGGATTGAATTGTTGAACCGTATCATTCTGATCGGTCGGTTGACCCGTGATCCGGAACTTCGTTATACTCCCGCTGGTGTTGCCGTAACGCAGTTTACGCTTGCCGTAGACCGCAACTTTACGGGCCAGAACGGTGAACGCGAAGCGGACTTTATCCCGGTAGTAACCTGGAGACAGCTGGCTGAGACCTGTGCCAATTACTTGCGCAAAGGACGACTGGCTGCCGTAGAAGGACGCATCCAAGTACGGAATTACGAGAATAATGAAGGTAAACGTGTATACGTCACTGAAGTTATTGCTGATAATGTCCGATTCCTGGAATCCTCGCAGAACCGTGAAGGCGGAAATGCACCAAGTGGTGGAAGTACTCCCGAAGAGCCTGCCTTTGGTGGCGGCGGTAACGGCGGTAACAGTGCACGCGGAAATAACAATAATTTCTCGCGTAACAACAATACTCAAGATCCTTTTTCGGGCGATGGAAAACCGATCGATATATCGGACGATGATTTGCCATTTTAATAAGGAAGGACTGAACTGAACATGGCTTTTAAACCAAGAGAAGGTGCGGACAACGACAAAAGACCGGCACGTCGTGGTGGACGCAACAAGCGTAAAAAAGTGTGCTACTTCACTGTGAACAAGATTACTCACATTGACTATAAAGACACTGAGCTTCTTAAGAAGTTCATCAGCGAACGCGGAAAGATTTTGCCGCGTCGTGTAACTGGTACAAGTGCAAAATACCAACGCGCTCTGACCATTGCTGTAAAACGCTCGCGTCAAATCGCGCTGCTGCCTTACACAACGGAATAGGACGTTTTATGAAGCAGCCGGCTAAGCCGGCTGCTTTTTTTTCTGAGTGTTGGGAAGTCCCTGCAAAGTGCCTGAATAATCGCCTAAGCTAATGCCCCACTTTGTGGGGTTATTTTGCCTAAATATATGTATCAGCTATATATCAGCAGCTATCCGAAGATCAGCCCGGCCATTTTTTAGATATGAAAAATTGTATATGCTAACGGAGGAAAGACTGGTTAGTCCATTTAAATTCAACTTGGAGGAATGAACAAAGATCAGTGATCAGTGCAAGTTCCGATGATTACGGCAAAGGTGCCAAGACAGAGAATGTAAGTGTTATTCTGGGGCTGGACAATGAAGATGAGATGCGGGCGATTTATGAGAAACTGAGCTCAGAGGGCGGGCAGGTCAAGGTAGAACTGCAAAAAACCTTCTTCGGCGCACTTCATGGACAGGTTGCCGACGGTAAAAACGGAATTACATGGGTAATGAATTGCTTTGCCGGCAATTGACAACCGGATTCCAGATGTAGTAAATTACAGGTATCCTATAACTAAAGGGGAAATATTGATGTTGGTGAGCGTTCTTAACTAAGCAACTTCATATCATTCCGGCAGTAAGCCGCAGCGTGCTCCAATCATTGCAGGAGCATGTCTTGTTAGACTATGTCCAGAGGGCATGTCTGATTAGCCGCGGGCTGTAAGAATGAATGATTTAGTTAAGAACACACGCGAAGCGTCATGATGGCCTCTTTACGGCTATTATTCTCTTTGTGATTAACCGTGCTCTTTGCAGCACGGTTTTTTCTGTTTTCAGGAGTATTCATCCGGCGGGTGGGGACTGTTTCTGAAGCCAAAGAGGAGAATAGCATTCAAAGGAGGGCGAAGACTGCCACAGTGGCGGGTCTTCGCCCTTTTTGCGTTAGGGAGCAAGCCTGAAATACAGGCATCTATACAAGGAGGAATCAGAGTGAATCTACAGAGTATGAACACCTTGGAATACGAGACAATCAAACAGGAGTTAATGCGCCATGCCGTATCCTATGAAGGGAGAAGATATGTGAGCGAGCTTGTGCCGATGACCTATCTGCCGGCTATACACCGCGCACTGGATGAAGCGGACGAAGCCAAAGAGCTGCTGGAGCGGGGGGCGAGTGTGCCCATTCCGTCACTGGAAGGCATTGAGTGGGTTCTGTCACTGCTTGGAACGGGTTATCTGTACAATGAGCAGGATTTCACCGCAGTATCCGTATTCCTGCACAGCTGTGGACAGCTGCGTAAGTATATGGCCTCCAAGGAGCAGAGTGCACCGCGTATTGCTGCTTACGGAGCTTCTCTGCAGGAGCTGAGTTCTGTCAGGGATGAGATCGAACGTTGTATCCGGCTGGGTGTTATTGACGATCAGGCCAGTAAAGGACTGGAGCGGGTGCGCAAACGGCTGGCTGTGGCCAAGGATCGTCTGCACCGAAAGCTGGAGAGTATTATGTCGCGCCATAAGTCCATCCTTCAGGAGAGTCTGATCAGCATGCGCGGCGGCCGGTATGTGATCCCGGTGAAACGGGAGTATCACAAGCAAATCAAGGGCTCGGTGCTTGATCAGTCGACCAGCGGGCAGACTGTCTTCGTGGAGCCGGACGAGGTGGCCTCCCTTCAAGGAGAGATTGAGCTGTTGTCCGCTGATGAAGCCCGCGAGGAAGGAATCATCCTAAGTATGCTGACAGGGCTGCTAGAGCAGGAACAGGCTGCTCTGCGGCTGAATATTGAAGTAACCGGCACCTATGATTTCATCTTCGCCAAGGGGAAGTATGCCAGGGTTCTTAATGCCCGGACTGTCTCACTGAATGAACGCGGCTTCCTGCGGATGAATGGAGGCAGGCATCCTCTGCTCAAGGATATGGTGCCGGTCAGTCTGGAGTTTGGTCAAGGCTACAAATCTCTGATCGTAACCGGCCCCAATACAGGCGGCAAAACGGTAGTACTCAAAACGCTGGGCCTGCTGTCGTTGATGGCGCAATCCGGACTGCTGGTGCCGGTTGCGCCGGGCAGTGATTTTACCGTGTTCAGTAATGTAATTAGCGTAATTGGCGATGGTCAGAGTCTGACGCAGTCGCTCAGTACCTTCTCTGCACAAATGAAGAGTATAGAAGGAATGCTTAGTGATGCCGGCAGAGGCGTACTGCTGCTGATTGATGAGCTGGCGGCAGGTACGGATCCCGGGGAAGGGTTCGCACTGTCGATTGCTATTCTGGAGGAGCTGAACCGTAAAGGCGCTAATATTGTGGTAACCACTCACTTCAACGAACTTAAGGTATTTGCTGCGGCTTCACCGGGATTCCAGAATGCACGGATGGAATTTGATAAAGAGACTCTCCAACCGCTGTACTGGCTGACGATTGGTGAAGCGGGCGAGAGCTATGCCTTGCAGATAGCCGAGCAGCTTGGCATATACAAACCGGTAATTGAGCGCGCCAAACAGCTTGTAGCCGAGCAGCAGGAGCATAGAGGCAGCCTGAAGCCGTGGAATAGCCCTTACAGACAGGAACAGAGTTCAAGAGCTGCTGATGCTGAGAAGAGGAATGCTGCGTCTAAGAGCGGCAATCCGGATCAAAACCGGGATGATGCAGCTGATGCAGGGCACAGCGTGCCGGCGGCGAAGCCCGATTTTGAAGTGGGAGATGCTGTTTACGTCACTACCCTGGGGCGTAATGGCATTGTATACATGAAGCAGGACAGCCGGGGGATGGTCGGAGTGATGATCCAGAAACAGAAAATAACCGTAAACCATAAGCGGTTGAAGCCATACCTGTCCAAAGAGGAGCTATACCCCGAGGATTATGATTTTGATATTATTTTCGAGAGCAAGGATACCCGCAAGAAGCGCAAACTGATGCAGAAGAGGCATGTTGAAGGCCTTAGCATCATACATCCCGAGGAGGAGAAATAAGTGTGATTACTCTAGGAGTCTGCCCGTCAGGGCAGGCTTTTTTCATATTTCACGGGGGCTTCAGCAGAGCGAATAGAAATTAAAGGCTTCACTTTAGAGCCAATATTGGTTATCCTCTATTATGTGGTGTATTCAAATGTCCATGAGCTGAACAATCAGAGTTATAGTAAAATTAAGTGTGGAAACCGCTTACATTAACACGTGATGGAACCCGGGAGGGAATAAATATATGTCAAAATATATCATCGGCCGGCTAATGCTTCCGCTTATGCTTGCGGTGGCGTTGTCTGCATGCAGCGGGCCAAGCCCGGGCGCCCAGTCTTACATGGCGCGCTTAAGCAAAACAGCCGATGAACCTATAGCAGGCGGGACAGTAACATATGGATATTCATCTGCGTTTCAGGGCAATTTCGAACCGGCCTTTATTGAGGGGGAGGACGATGCGAATGTGCTGGAGTTCACTACGGAAGCCATGTTCAAAGTCAACGATGACTTGTCTACGGCTCCTAACATTGCCACTTGGCAGGAATCTGAGGATCATACGGTATTTACATTCACCATCAAACCCGGAGTCCGCTGGCACAACGGCGATGAGCTGACCGTGGAGGATTGGAAATTTGCCCTGGAGACCATCGCCAGCCCGGATTATCCAGGCTCCAGGTATTATAGCGTGGAAATGATTAAGGGAGCCGAAGCTTATCACCTGGGGGAGGCTAAGGAAATCACCGGACTCAAGGTGATGGACCCGTATACGCTGCGCATTACGATGAATACAGCGCGGGCAAACATGATCGATAATCTGTGGGCCTATCCCATGAACAAGAGGTATTTTGAGGGAGTCGCAGTGAAGGATATGCTGGACAGTGATCAGGTGCGTAAGCAGCCTATTGGCACCGGTCCTTTCATGATTAAGGCTATTGTGCCGGGTGAGAGTGTCGAGATGATACGGTTCGATGATTATTATAAAGGGAAAGCTCTGCTGGACGGAATATCCTACAAGGTCATTGACAGCAAGGACATGACGGCACTGCTTGAAGCCGGAAGCATTGATATCGGGACCCTTCCGCGGGATGCCTACCAGACTGCAGGCCAGCTGAACAATGTGGAGATCAAAGTGACACCGGGGCTGTCTTATGAATATATAGGGTTCAAGTTCGGACACTGGGATGAAGAGAGCGGCCAAGTGGTGATGGATAACCCAAAATTCCAGGACAAGCGGCTCCGCAAAGCGATGTATTATGCGATTGATCGACAAGGTATTATTGATAAATATTCCTATGGCCTGGGAACACTGATCGAGACCCCTATTCCCAGCTCAAGCTGGGCTAAGATCGATGACCAGGAAATAGATACCTATGCTTATCTTCCGGAGAAGGCAAAAACTTTGCTGGATGAGGCAGGATATCTCGATACGGACGGAGACGGGCTCCGCGAGGACCCAGGCGGTAAGAAATTCACGATTCATTACGACGCTATGTCCGGCAGCAAAACAGCAGAGGCGCGTACTGCAGCGATTCTGCAGAACTGGCATGATGTCGGCCTGGATGTTCAGTTAAACGGCGGCAGCCTGAAGGAGCTGAACAGCTTTTATGAAGCGGTAGAGTCCGATGATCCGTCCGTAGAGCTGTTTAACGGTGTATGGGGGCTGGCGAGCGACCCAGATCCTTCGGGCTTATGGCGGGCAACCGATTCGTGGAATTATCCGCGGTGGACGTCCAAGCGCAGCGAGGAACTTATCCGTGACGGGGTAAGCCTGAAAGCTTACGACCAGGATTTCCGCAAAGAGGTTTATTATGAATGGCAGAAGCTGATTAATGACGAGGTTCCGATGATCTTTTTCTCCGAACGCTCTAATATTACCGCGATTAATGAACGCCTCCAGGGTGTATCTACGAATGCGCTCAGCAATATACGTGATCCGCAGAACTGGTGGATCAAGGAAATGGATTAGTTAAATAATGACGGTCCGATCTGTTGCCTAGGCAGGCAGTGCGGACCGTCATTTTTTATTTATTTTTTGGAAATGAGCATCAAAACGGACTTTCTTGCGTCATATACTTTAAGGAATACAAGCGGCTATCGCGCCGATGCTGTCGTTATTTGTTGTTTCTTTTTAGGTGTGAAGTGATTACAATAGAAATATTGTTTATGTGTCAAAGCAGTTTTCCAGGTTTATTCTACAAATGGAACGACCCGAATCCCGGAAAGGGGGAACCATATCCTTAAGCAGGGCAGCGCATAGCAGCAAGAAGAGCCCAGTCATGACTGTCTGAAAGTTCAGGCAGGCATTGTAAATAGAGCACGGCAATCATATGTACAATCCACCATAAAGAAGGAATTATAATTATGAAAAAAATAAAAAAATTGAAGAAAAGATACATTGCACTCATTGTAGCCCTGGTCATTGTAGCTGGAGGATTTTTGTTCCAGAAGCCGCTCGCGGTGCTGGCCTTTGACCTCTTTTTGTCGGATCAGGTGGAAACCAAGCTGGCGGAAGAATCCTACCAGCCGTTGGAGAATAACGGTACAACTACCACAACGGTTAAACCAGCCCCGGTAGTATTCAAAAGCGACCCGTTCTCTTTAATGCTCCTGGGTACAGACCAGCGGGGCAATGAAGTGGCCCGGTCCGATACAATGATCTATGCTGTTATCCGTCCGGAGGATTATAAGATTCTGCTGATCTCTATCCCCCGTGACACGTACACGGAAATTATCGGGCATGGTGACAATAAGAAGGACAAAATCACGCACGCATATGCTTTTGGCGGCCAGCAAATGGCTAAAGATACCCTGGAAGCACTGCTTGGCCATGATATTCAATATTATGCCACAATTAATTTCCAGGGCCTGAAGGATGCGGTTGACGCTATTGGCGGTGTTCCGCTGCCGATCAAGAAGGATATTGTCAACAAAGGTGCAGATCATGAGAAATTCACCATTAAGGCCAATAAGTCGAATTACAGTGGTGAAGAGGCGCTTAACTACACCCGTTACCGTGAGGATAGCGATTTCAACCGGACCAAACGCCAGCAGGTATTTATCGATGTGGTAGCGAATAAAATGTTATCAATCAGCCAAATTGGCAACATCCCGGAGTTGCTGGATATTATGGGTGATAATTTCAAAACAGACATACAGCCTTCCACGATTATCAGTCTGGCCAAGAAATTCATGGGCGGCAAGGATATGGATATCTCCAGCTTCACGGTGATGGGCGAAGGCGAACGCATCAATGGCGTGTATTACGATATTGTTGATGAAGAGGATCTGAGCGAAGCTAAGGCCATGATCGATAACTGGATGAATGCCAGCACACCAGTGGACCAGCTAATTGAACCAGGCAAAGCAGAGAATGCCCTGGAGCCTGCGGCTACAGCTACAGCCCAGTAAGGGCGGACACGTACTTTCTGTCCCGCATAAAAACAGCAGCCATTCGCAAGGTTAATGGCTGCTGTTTATTGTCTTCATGGTATAATGAAGTGGAACGAATTGCTGTCTCAGGCGTATAACTACGGTGGGCCTTGCAGCACGGAAGGGTAAAGCATCATTCCTTCGGAACTCTTTGAGGAGGATCAAGAGATGAATATTGCGTTTTTTTTACTTCCGAAACAGGAGGTAGCTTGCGTTACACTGGATTCGACGCTGCGCCAGACCTTGGAACGGATGGAGTTTCACCGCTATACCGCAGTGCCGATTCTGAACCGGAACGGGGAATATGCCGGAACAGTCACAGAAGGTGATTTGCTCTGGTACATGAAGGAGTCGGGCGGCGCCGTTACTTTTGAGAATGCTTCCAAATATCTGCTTAAGGATGTACCGCTGCGGATGAACAATCTGCCGGTATCCATTGATGCGGATATGGAGGACTTGATTAACCTGGCCAAAGTACAGAACTTTGTACCTGTAGTTGACGACATGAAACGGTTCATTGGTATTGTGCGCCGGAGTCAGATCATCGAATATTGCGAAAAGGTTGTCTCGCGACAATCCCAGGAATCGTTATAACCTCATCCATATGGCGACAAATGCTTAAGGAACCAAGGCCTGTATTTCCGGCGTAACGGAATGCGGGCCTTTTTTGAAAGGCAGGCTGTGGATACCTTCCGGTATGCCTGTAAAGTCCATGAATCACACCCGGTTGTAAGGCTCCGCCATGCGGATGATCCGGGAGGCTGGCGTCCGTGTGGCTCGGAAATATTTATGCTATAATGGAGAATAATGCTTTTTGCCGGAGGTAGAGAGACGTGCCCAATGTGCCGAAGGACCTGGACGTGGCCAAACGCGCCAAGGTAATTGAGTGGTTAAAGACTGAAGTAATCGATCAAGTCTCACGGTTATTCAAAGCGTTGTGGGAAGGCAGTACCGCCCGTGTAGGCGACAGCCTGGCCAGCCTGATTATGAGCTCATATATATTGGGGCGCAGACTTGGTATCCCTTATCGTGAACTGGATGACTTGCTGATGGAGAAGCTGAGGAAGCATAGGCAGGAAGGCCATCAGCTGGAAGAATGGTACCAGGATATATCTGCACTAGAAGAACATATGCGTAAGAGGTGAATACTGTTGAAATTTCGCTGGACATCTGTGGCTTGGAGCATAGCTTATCTGCTGCTGCTGTTATCCCTGTCCACCCCATTGCTGCTTATCACGACGCTCTTTATGATTATCCCGGCCATTGTGCTCTTTACGACGCTTAGCACGAAGCAGTTTATTCTGCATATAGTGCCGGTCCTGCTGATTGTGGGCCTGATTACACCGTTTTACGTATTGATATCCATTTATTTCCTGATACCGGCCCTTGTAATGGGACGCCGGTATAAGAAACGCGCCTCTGCGATGTCTACGCTAATTGCCGGTATGGTCGCAGTATTAGGTGAATTCCTGCTGATTCTGTTAATCAGCACTACGTTCCTGCAGTTTAACTTGTACGATTATGTATACGATGTTCTGCAGACTTATACGGACTGGCTGGCCACTATGGGGGCAAGCAATCCTCTGCTCTCCGAGATCACTATCTCATCGGATCAGATTGGCATGATGAGCTGGATGACCATCCAGGCTATTCCGATGACGCTCATCCTCAGCGCATTCATCATAGCTGTCATTACGCATTCCATTGTCCGTCCGATTCTGAACAGCATGGAATACGCGGTGCCAAGACTGAAGCCTGCACGGGAGTGGAGACTGTCCAGAGCCTTCATCTGGTATTATCTGCTCGGCGTAGTGCTCAGCCTGCTCTTCGGCGGTGCGGACAGCGGCTTCATGCTGATGGTCTCGGCCAATCTGCTGCCGCTGCTGCAAATCGCATTCAAGATTCAAACCATCGGTTTCCTCTTCTTCCTGATACATGAACGGAAGTGGAGCAAGATAGTAGCGCTGCTGCTGGCGATACCTGTTATCGTCCTGCCGGGATTCTGGATTATCGGTGTTGTCGATCTGGCGTTTCCGCTGCGGGAGCTTGTGAAGAAATCGAAACGATAGGGTGAGAGCTCATGCCAAAATTTCTGCAAAGACGCTGGCACGGGTATCATACCGTGTGGGCGTTCTTGCTGCTGCTGGTCCTGATTATAGTGGTCAGTATCTATAACTGGGTCCTCGGTGTTGCCAGCCTCTTTCTGGCCGGCACATTGTGTTTCACCATGCTGCAGGCCGAGCTGTCGTTCCGCCGCAACCTTGTAGATTATATTAACGGCCTCTCCTTCCGCATTAAACGGGTGGAAGGTGAGGCTGTAAGTATGCTTCCCTTAGGGATTATCCTGTACAGTGAGGACCGTACAGTGGAGTGGAATAACCGCAATGCCAGCCAAATCTTCACCCGCAAGACTCTTGTGGGTGAAGATATGCAAGAGCTGATGCCTGATGTCATTGCCTCTCTGAAGAATATACCGCAGAAGCGCGAACCTGCCAAAGACGGTGCGCTGAAGGATCACCGCCAGGAGATCACGGTCGATGACCGCTATTATCAGGTGGTGGTGATTCCAAGTGAACGTCTGCTCTATCTCTACGATATCACTGAGCTGGTGGTCCTGCGTGAGCGGTATGAGGAAGAAAAGCTGGCGATCGGTATTGTAATGATGGACAATCTGGATGAAGCAGCCCAGGGAATGGACGATCAGCAGCGCACGTCACTGATCGCGAAGGTAGCCAGCGAGATTACGGAGTGGAGCAAACAGTTTGAAGTCTATCTGCGCCGCCTGTCCTCAGAGCGGTATCTGATGCTGCTGAATCACCGCAGTCTCCAGGCGCTGGAGGAGAGCCGGTTCGTTGTACTCGATGAGGTCCGCGAGATGACGGCTGATCTCAAGGTGCCGATGACGCTCAGCATAGGCCTTGCCTATGGCTCGGAATCGGCCAGTGAGCTCGGAGCTCTTGCCCAGTCGAGTCTGGATATGGCACTGGGCCGAGGCGGCGATCAGGCGGCTGTGAAGGCGGGCCAGCGGCTCTCCTTTTACGGCGGCAAGAGCAATGCCGCAGAGAAACGGACGAGGGTACGGGCACGGGTGATCGCCCATGCCCTGCGCGATTTGATGCAGGAGAGCGACCGGGTGCTGATTATGGGGCACCGGGTGCCTGATATCGACGCTGTAGGTGCAGCAATCGGCCTGCTCAAGGCTGCACAGATGTACAACGTGGAAGCCAGTATTGTAATGGAGACGCCGAATCCGTCCATTACCCGCATGATGGAGCAGATCCGTAAGGATGAAGCGCTATACAAGACCTTCATCACGACAGAGCAGGCGCTGCAGGTCATGACAGAGCATACGCTGCTGATCGTTGTAGATACACATAAGGCTTCCATGACCATGGAGCCGCGGCTGGTGCAATACGCCAGCCGGATCGTCGTAGTAGATCATCACCGCCGGGGAGAAGAGTTCATCAATGATGCAGTGCTCGTGTATCTGGAGCCTTATGCATCTTCAACCTGTGAGCTGGTGACCGAGCTGCTGCAGTATATTCACGACAAGATCAAGCTCAGTCCGCTGGAGGCTACCATGCTGCTGGCGGGCATTACGGTTGATACGAAGCATTTCGCACTGCATACCGGGTCGCGGACCTTCGAGGCAGCCGGCTTCCTGAGGCGTATCGGGGCAGATACGATTCTCATTCAGCGCATGCTGAAGGAGGATCTGCAGGAGTACATCTCCAAGGCGGAGATTATCAAGCATGCGCGGATGGTATACGATCATATCGCGCTGGTGGTTACTGCGCCGGGAATGAAAATTCCACAGCTGCTGATTGCCCAGACGGCGGATACGCTGCTGGGGATGACCAATGTGGTTGCCTCATTCGTGATCAGTGAGCGGCCTGATGGACTGATCGGCATCAGTGCCCGGTCACTGGGGCGGATGAATGTACAAGTGGTTATGGAGAAGCTGGGCGGCGGCGGACATCTGTCCAACGCGGCTGTACAGCTTGAAGGAACCAGCAAGGAAGCAGAAGCCAGACTGCTTGCAGTACTGGCCGAAATTGAAGCGAAAGAGGGGCTATTCGAATGAAGGTCATTTTCATCAAGGATGTTAAGGGTCAAGGCAAGAAGGGGCAGGTTAAAGAGGTATCGGAAGGTTATGCAGCCAACTTCCTGCTGCCGCGCGGACTGGTTCGTCCGGCTACCGATGGCAATGTGAAGACGCTGGAGAACCAGGCGGCAGCGGAACAGCGCCGTAAGGACCAGGAGAAAGAGGAAGCTGTTCAGCTCGGCAAGAAGATTGATGAGCTGACCCTGACGCTGAAGGCCAAAGCCGGCGAAGGCGGCCGTCTGTTCGGGGCAATCACCAGCAAACAGATCGGCGAAACGCTGGCCGCTACGCAGGGAATCGTGATCGACAAGCGCAAGATTGAGCTGAGCGATCCGATCCGCCATGTAGGCACGTTCCAGGTAACAGTGAAGCTGCACACTGAAGTAAAGGCTAACCTCACGGTGCAGGTAACGGAGGAGTAGAATGGGTGGAGATCTCTTTTTCGATCGGGTTCCCCCGCAGAATCTAGAGGCAGAACAGGCCGTACTAGGTGCGGTTCTGCTGTCGGATGAAGCGCTTATTACCGCGATGGAGCGGGTGAATACCGAAGACTTCTACGACAAACCGCATCAGATGATATTTGAGGCGATGGTGCAGCTCGGAGAAGAGAGCCAGCCGATTGATCTGATTACATTGACATCCCGGCTCCAGGACAAGGGTGAGCTTGAGGATGTCGGCGGTGTCAGCTATTTGGCTAAGCTGGCGCATGCAGTACCGACTGCGGCCAACGTCGACTATTATGCACAGATTATAGAAGAGAAGGCGATGCTGCGGCGGCTGATCCGTACAGCAACGCAGATTGTCAGCGAAGGTTATACGGGCGGCGAAGATGTAGGCATCATGCTGAGTGATGCCGAGCGGCGGATCCTCGAGATCTCTAACCGCCGCAGCGGCAGCGGGTTCATTGCCATCCGCGATGTGCTGATGCAGGTATTCGACCGGGTGGAGCTGCTCCATCAGAACAAGGGCGGCACTTCGGGGATTCCGTCCGGTTTTGCCGATCTTGACCATATGACGAACGGTTTCCAGCGTAACGACTTAATCATTGTGGCTGCCCGTCCATCCGTAGGGAAGACGGCATTCGCCTTGAATATTGCCCAGAATGTTGCGGTCCGTGCCAAAGAGACCGTAGCGATCTTCAGTCTGGAAATGTCCGCGCCCCAGCTGGTACAGCGTATGATCTGCGCAGAAGCCAATCTGGACGCCAATATTATGCGTACCGGTGATTTCAAAAGCGATGATGACTGGTCCAAGCTGACCATGGGGATCCAGTCGTTGTCTGAGGCTGAAATTTATATCGACGATACACCGGGGGTTACCGTTACAGATATCCGCGCGAAATGCCGCCGGCTGAAGAAGGAAAAAGGCCTCGGTATGATCGTCATCGACTACCTGCAGCTGATCCAGGGCCGCGGCAAGGCCGGAGAGAACCGCCAGCAGGAAGTATCCGAAATCTCCCGTACCCTGAAGCAGATTGCCCGTGAGCTTGATGTTCCGGTTATTGCCCTGTCCCAGCTCAGCCGTGGTGTGGAGCAGCGTCAGGACAAACGGCCGATGATGAGTGACCTTCGTGAATCGGGTTCGATCGAGCAGGATGCCGATATCGTAGCGTTCCTGTACCGTGACGATTACTACAATCAGGATACCGAGAAGAAGAATATTATTGAAATCATCATCGCCAAACAGCGTAACGGTCCCGTAGGCACGGTAGAGCTGGTGTTCCTCAAGAACTTTAACAAGTTCGTCAACTACGAGCGGGCACATGCGGAACCGTTCGCAGGTTAGGCGAATTTCGCACAATACACGAACGATCGCACATATTCAACTGCGATCGTTCGTTTTTATTTGACTTTAAAAAGTGCCGCTGTTACACTGATTATTGTGCTTTGGCGGGCTGGCCCGCCCTGGTGTCCGGGGGGCTGCGTACATAAGAAGTCCGTACAGAGCCCATATTACAAGTGGAAACAGCTTCGCTGTCCTTATAAAGGGACGGTGGGTTTCAGCGTGGAAATAGAAGGGAAATTTATGGCTTAATCATGATAATTTATAGCGTAAGCATATAAATTCTTCTATTTTGAAAAATAATGGTGCTTGCTAGCATCTACGGAGGAATGAACATGTCAACGGTAGTCGTCGTGGGAACACAATGGGGAGACGAAGGCAAAGGAAAGATCACGGATTTTCTGGCAGAGAGTGCAGATGTGGTCGCTCGGTATCAAGGGGGTAACAATGCCGGTCACACGATTCTGATTGACGGAAAGAAGTTCAAGCTCAGCTTGATTCCATCAGGTGTATTTTATAAAGAAAAAACTTGTGTTATCGGCAACGGAATGGTTATCAATCCAGAGGCCCTGATTCAAGAAATTAATTATATTCATGAGAATGGCTTTGATACGAAGAACCTGGTGATCAGCGACCGCGCCCATGTCATTATGCCTTATCATATGCTGTTGGATGCGCTTGAAGAAGACCGCAAGGGTCCGAACAAAATCGGAACAACACGCAAGGGGATTGGCCCGTGCTACATGGATAAAGCAGCCCGCAACGGTATCCGGATTGCCGATCTGATGGACGCCGAGGAATTCGAACTGAGGCTTCGTCCGTTGATGGAAGAGAAGAATCAGGTTATCACTCAGGTATACGGTGCTCAGCCGCTGGATGTGGAAGAAATTCTGACCAAATATCTGGAGTATGCAGAAGTGCTTCGCGGTTATGTGACGGACACTTCGGTAGTGCTGAATGATGCTATCGATGCAGATTCCAGAGTATTGTTCGAGGGTGCACAGGGTGTAATGCTTGATATTGACCAGGGTACTTATCCGTTCGTCACTTCATCCAATCCTTCCGCAGGCGGTGTCTGCATCGGTTCGGGCGTAGGCCCGTCCAAGATCAAACAGGTTATTGGTGTGGCTAAAGCCTACACTACCCGTGTTGGCGACGGTCCGTTCCCTACAGAGCTGAACGATGCCACTGGTGATTATATCCGTGAAACAGGCCACGAGTACGGTACTGTAACCGGCCGCGCACGCCGTGTGGGCTGGTTCGACAGTGTAGTTGTGCGTCATGCCCGCCGTGTCAGCGGAATCACGGGTCTGTCCCTGAACTCGCTGGACGTGCTGAGCGGCCTCGAAACTGTCAAGATCTGCACAGGCTACAAGTTCCGCGGAGAGATCATCACGCATTACCCGGCCAGTCTCAAGAAGCTTGCGGAATGCGAAGCTGTCTATGAAGAGCTTCCAGGCTGGAGTGAAGATATTACAAGTGCGAAGACCCTGGACGATCTGCCTGCTAACACTCGCAAATATGTGGAGCGTGTATCAGAGCTGACAGGTATTCCAATCTCTATCTTCTCCGTAGGCCGTAACCGGGAACAGACGAATCAGGTACTGCCAATCTATATCTAGATTGAAGCAGAATGAATATGAATTACAGGAGCAGGGGCCTCGGAGGAGGCTCCTGTTTTTGTGTTTTAGCAGCTGTTAGGCTGCTTTTCTATGGATAACAGAGGTTTCCCGGGCCGGGTTCTAGTCAATACTGAGAGATAGGATCACCAAGGACTGATTCTCCGGAGATGAATAGAGCAGAGCATAAGGGAGCGATGATGATGAAACTAATGAAACGGACGCTTGGCATATGTCTGATTGTTGTACTGGCCAGCGGGTTGTCCATGCTGACGACTGCGTATGTGGTCAATACGTATATCCAGTCAGTGCTGGCAGGCTTTGATATTAAGGTAGACGGGCCTGAGCCGGGTATGCTTGGCTTCGTGAAGAGTCTGACGGGGATGGGAAGCAGCAGTTCCTCGTCTAAGGATACTAAGGATACTAAGGATACAAATAAAGAGGCAGACTCAAGCAAGGTAGACGGAGAAAAAGGAACTGGCGGAGATCCTCCTGCGAGTGACACGGGGGATACGGTGGACGAAACAATGCCTGAGGATGCGCTGCCTGTAATGGGACAAGCGGCGGCCGGAGAAGAACAGAATGAGCGTGCACTGGATCAGGAGCTGGTGATGACGCCAGGCGCACTAAACGACTTGAAGGAGAATCTTCCTGCTGATGAGAAATCCAATATCTTCAATATTCTGATGAAGAAGCTCCCGCAGGAGGAAATGCTAAAGATTTCCTCTGCTATGGAGGGCGGGTTGACAGAGAGTGAGGTAAAGGAACTACAGGAGATCATTGCGAGGTATGTGGATGAGGAGGAATATGAGTCCTTAATGAAAATGCTTACACCTGATTCTGCACCCTCCACGCAAAATTAAAAAATGTCACTTTTTGGACACGGTATATCTGTTTAAAACGCATATTTTTGGATTAAACCCGCGATTTTCGCGGGTTTTGTTGTGTGAAGAAAGTTGAAATTTTTCTTCAGGCTATGGTACAGTAAAAAAGGACTATGAGGGGTTAATTTTTTGTAACCTTTTCCGGGCCCAAAAAAGCAGCAATATTCATACTCATGCAAACAGATAAATAGATGACGTACAACATATAAAAGGGGCTCTAAAAATAAGTTTATCCGCTAAGGCGGACCGTATGGGCGGACTGAAAGGGAGAGTTTGATGAAAGGTTTTAAGTTTATGCGCCGGATGGGGAAACTGCGGAACAGTGAAGAAGCATCCGCAGGGTCCGGTGCAGCAGGTCAACAGGGGAACAGCACCTCCAGCGAAACCCGGATCTTTCATCCGGAAACCAAACCACGCAGACTCCGGCGTTCATGGATTGTTGCTACTGCCGGTCTGGTTCTTCTGACTACCTTCCTGGTCGGAGCGGAGAAGAAACATGTTGCGGCGAATACAGTAACCTACTACAAGGTGCTGGTGAAGGGTGAAGAGATCGGAACTTTAAGTCAGGATTCGGACCTTAACAAGCTGTTTGAAGCGAAGAGACGGGAATATCAGCTTAAGTATCCGGATTCCGTCATGGTGCTGCAAACCAGCGGCATCACGACAGAGGCCGCCGAGGCGTACAAACCGGAGATCGACAGCGAAGCTACACTGGACAAGCTGGATGGCATGCTCAAAGCCTATGCGGTAGGCGTGGAATTGACGGTTGATGGTAAACCGCTCGGGATCGTGAAGGATCAGGAGACGGCAGCCGCAGTACTCGAGGCCGTGAAGGCGCACTACACTCCGCAGGCTGCAGCTGCTGGCGCGAAGCTGATGAAGACGGCGGCCAAGACGACAGCATCAGCATCAGCTAAGGCAGACCAAGTGCAATCGGCGGCCATCCGCGAGGAAGTCAGCATTGTTCCGGTCAAGGCAGATCCCAACAAGGTGCTTAGTGTAGAGGAAGCTGTGAAGGTGCTGACGGAGGGCAAGGAGGAGCCGCTGGTCTACTCGGTTCAGGAAGGGGACACGGTCTCTGCGATCGCTTCCAGATTCCAGATTACCCAGGCCGATATCTTCCGCAACAATCCTGCGGTTAAGGAGCTTAGCCTGCAGATCGGGGATCAGTTGCAGCTGACGGTTCCCCAGCCTGATCTTACGGTCGTAACTGTGGAGCAGGTAACTGAACAAGTGGTTACAGAGCCCGAAGTTATTGTACGCAAGAGCGACCAGCTGGCGGCAGGCAAGAGAAAGGTGGTCCGTGCCGGCCAGACGGGACTTAAGACGATGCAATACAGACTGACCAAAGAAAATGGTCTGGTGGTCCAAGAAGAGTGGCTGGGACAGACGGTTGTAAAGGCTTCGTTGCCTGAAGTGGTCTATTCCGGTACCAAGGTTGTCGGTGAAGGAACAGGAATGTTCGCCTGGCCGGTTGCCGGAGCTACGATATCCAGCAGTTACGGCGAGCGTTGGGGACGTGCACATAAGGGAGTCGATCTTGTATCCGGCAACCGTACGATCAAAGCGGCTGATGCCGGTACGGTAAGCTTTGCCGGTGTGCAGAGCGGATATGGTAATGTGGTTATCGTCAATCACAACAACGGATACGTTACTTACTACGGACACTTAAGCAGAATTTCCGTCTCCGTCGGCCAGAAGCTTGGACAGGGCAGCCAAATAGGCATTATGGGCAACACCGGCCGCTCAACAGGAACCCATCTGCACTTCGAAATCCGCAAGAATGGAACAGCGATCAACCCTATGAAATATCTGAAATAATATATATATTTTAAGCTCCGAATATAGAATGACCAGCCGTCCGGATAATTTCGGGCGGTTTTTATTTAGTTAGATGTGACGCCCGGACAGGTATGTTAAAATAAAGGAATCAAGGACCTGAGTATCGTTAGAAAGGTGAAGCGGAGCATATGCAAATGGGCACGATTCTGGTAGTGGATGATGAACAACCTATTGCTGATATATTGAAATTCAATCTGGAAAAAGAGGGCTATGAGGTTATCTGTGCGTTTGACGGCAACAGTGCTGTAGAGCTGGCTCTGTCCAGACGACCGGACCTGATGCTGCTTGACCTCATGCTGCCCGGCAAGGACGGAATGGATGTGTGCCGTGAGGTGCGCTCTGCGCATCTGGATATTCCGATCATTATGCTTACCGCCAAGGACGGAGAGATTGATAAGGTGCTGGGCCTGGAGCTGGGTGCCGATGATTATGTGACCAAGCCGTTCAGCACACGTGAGCTGCTGGCCAGGGTCAAGGCCCAGATGCGCCGCCAGCATAAGCCGGCCGTGTCCGAAACGCCAAGCGAAAGCGTGGAGAGCAAGCAGGGGGTATATCATTTCGGCTTATTTATCGATACGGATATGTATCTGGTCTACAAAGACGGCGAACCGCTGGATCTGACGCATCGTGAATACGAGCTGCTCTATTATATGATCCGCCATGCCGGCAAAGTAATGACCCGGGAGCATCTGCTGCAGGCCGTATGGGGCTTCGAATATTTCGGTGATGTGCGGACCGTGGATGTAACGATCCGCCGGCTCAGAGAAAAAATTGAGGAGAATCCCAGCAAGCCGGAATATATATTCACACGGCGCGGACTCGGTTATTTGATGCATAGCCCCAAAAGCGGAGGGCTGTGATGAAAGCACTGTCCTTTTTCCGGACGATTCAGGCCAGGCTTATCGTTATTTATGTGCTGCTGATTCTGATTGCGATGCAGCTGATCGGCGTGTATTTCGTCAGCTCCATGAAGAATTCACTCACAGATAATTTCACCAAGGACCTGAAGGCGCGGGCAGAGATGCTCTCGATCCTCACCGCCGACAAATTCGGGAGTGAGACGGGCACGGCAGATGAAGAATCTGCGGTGGAAAGTCTGCGCGGTATGGTGAACAATCTGTATATTAACGGCGCAGAAATTCAGGTGCTGGATGCAAGCGGCAAGATTATTACCACCTCAGTTCCTTCACAGAACGATTATGTGGGCCAGCGCAATACCCAGACTGTTGTCAGCCGTGCCTTGCAGGGGATCAGCGACAACGAGGAATATATCATCGCGGATGACAATGTGCGCAAGAAGGTTGTGGCCAAGCCGGTAATTTCCGGTGACAAGGTCGTAGGGGCGATCTATATCGCAGCAGATATGAAGGATTTATACGCCACAATGAGCCGGATCAACAGCGTATTCCTCTCGGGGCTGCTGCTGGCGCTCGCGCTGACAGCGGTGCTGGGGGTTATACTCGCGCATACGATCACCCATCCGATTAAAGAAATGACCAAGCATGCCACAGCGGTGGCGGAAGGCCGCTTCAACCGGAAGGTTCCCGTCTTCGGCAATGATGAGATTGGCCAGCTGAGCCAGGCCTTCAACTATATGACGGACAGGCTGCGCGAAGCGCTGTCGCAGAATGAAGAGGAGAAGGAGAAGTTGTCCTCCATCCTGGCGAATATGAGTGATGGTGTGGTTGCGACGGATGAGAGCGGCGCAGTCATTCTGATGAACACCCGTGCTGCCTTGATGCTGGGTGCGGAAGGGCCGCTTCCGGAAGGAGCGCCGCTCGATGAGCTGCTCGGACTTGACCATGAGCAGTCAGGATCGCTGGCTCAGGGCAATGCCCAGTCGGCAATGCTGCATCTGTCCCCGATGGGCGGAGAGGACCCTAATATTGTGCGGGTCACCTTCACTCCGATCCACCGCCGTGAAGGCGGGCGGATCGCAGGGACGATTGCGGTGCTGCAGGATGTTACCGAGCAGGAGAACCTCGAAGAGTCCCGCCGCGAGTTCGTGGCGAATGTATCCCATGAGCTGCGGACGCCGCTTACAACGATTAAGAGCTATGCGGAGGCGCTGGATGATGGTGCGCTGGAGGATCCGCAGCTGGCCGTGCGGTTTGTCGGGGTCATCCGCAACGAGACAGAGCGGATGATCCGGCTGGTTACCGATCTGCTGCATCTGTCGCGTCTGGATTCCAAAGAGTCCAGTCTGCGCATTCAGCAGACGGACATTTCCGAGATGCTGGAGGATGTGGCGGACCGCTTCTCCTTCCAGATCCGCCAGAAGCGGATTCATATCAGCACCAGAGTGCACAAGGAGATAGCCACTGCCTGGCTGGACCGCGATCAGATTGATCAGGTGCTGGGCAATCTGGTCTCCAATGCCCTGAAATATACGCCGGAAGGCGGAACGATCCGGCTTGAAGCGCATAAGACTGAGGACGGAATGCTCGCAGTATCTGTACGCGATTCCGGGATCGGGATTCCGAAGAAGGACATTGAACGCATATTCGAACGCTTTTACCGGGTTGATAAAGCCCGCTCGCGGAATATGGGCGGCACGGGTCTCGGGCTGTCCATTGCCCGGGAAATTGTCAAAGCGCACGGCGGCTCCATTTCCCTGCAGTCTGAGCTGAATGAAGGCTCGCTGGTAACGTTCACGCTGCCTTTGATGAAGCATAGGGGGAGTGAGGCGTGAAGGAGAAAATCAAGTCATGGATGCTGGTCTTGCTGATACTCGGAAGCCTCGTGGAGAGTTATTACCTGATTTACAGGCTGCCGGGCAGCGACTCGGCGGTGTTATCGGAGAATCTGTATGTGAAGACCGATATTATGGGCCCTAAAGAAAAGGTCGAGAATCTGCTCTATCCCGATAAAATGATCATTCATATGGGCGAAGACAAACACACGCTGTTCTATCCCAGCTCAACCTTCTATAATCTGATTCTGAACCGGCTGAAGGGACGCAGCTTCGAGAGCTTCCAGCGCCGCTCGGTGCAGGACTTCGACTGGAATAAGATCCGCCGGGAGAATCCGGGCATTGAGCTGTCCTTCGGGGCAGGTATTCCGGTAACGCTGCTGCAGCGGGTGATGCAGATCTCGCCGGACTCGCTGTTTGAAGGAGAGAGCATCGACCGGATCTGGATTTACAATATCAAGAATGATTCCAAAGCACATGCCATCTTCTTCAGCACACGCGGTGATATTGTCTATGAGGCGGCGAAGGCGGACCTGACGGTGCAGGACGTGCAGCAGCATGTGGACTTCGGCAAGAACCTGACACCTTATACCTCTGTGAACGGCGAGTATTATGTGCCTGAGGCGGCCATCCCGCTGGTTGAGGTAGTGATGCCTGCGGGTAAGTATACGATTGAGCAAATGCAGAGCAATCTGTTCATCGATGCGGGCAGCACAAGATATATTCCTGAGAAGGACGGCTCCAAGATCTACACCGACAGCAAGCGCAGCCTGCAGGTGGATCAGGAGCAGAACTGGATGAGCTTCAGCGATCCTGCCGCCCTTCCGGATGGAGACAGTACACCGGCGAAGGATGCGCTGGAGGCGGTGGATTACGTCAATATGCATGGCGGCTGGAACGGAACCTACAGGCTGGCTGCTACAGAAGAAGGCCGGCAGGACCGCAAGGTATCTTTTCAGCAATATTACGGCGCCTACCCGTCAGGTTCCTATCCGATCATGAGTGATTCTCAGCTCCAGTACGGAGTGATTCATCTGGAGCTGCAGCAGGGGACCGTATCCTCTTATGAGCGCTCCCTGATGTATATGGATGAAGAGAAGTCGGAGAAAACAATTGTTGAGCTGTCCGGGGGCGAAGCACTGAAACAGCGTCTTGCCCAGATTGGAAGCTCCCTGCGGATTACTGATCTGACCCCCGCCTATATGCCTACGCTGACAGGGGAGAAGCTTAAGCTTCATCCGGTCTGGCGGGTTACGCTCAGTGATGGCAGTGTGCTGACGCTGAATTAGATTAAGATTATCTAAGGAGGAAACGGTATGGACTGGGGAAGAGCCAAAAGTGTATTAATCTACGCCTTTCTGGTGCTGAATCTGCTGCTATGCTATCAGCTATGGATAGATGTGCGCGATCAGGTCAGCGCGGGGCTTGACTTCACTTCCCTGTCCGCAGAAACGCAGGCGGTGATGGAGGAGAAGGGCATCCGGCTGCTGTGTCCGATTCCGGCTGCCACTCCGCAGCTGCCTGATATCACGTACCGCTATTCCGGAGAAGAGCAGAACGAAGTGCCGGTGAAGCTTAATGAGCCGATCGACAGCAAGCTGATGTATTCCTCGTTCTCCGAACTGAGCAGCCTGCTGGAGAGCCAGATTACGGATATTGCGAATTACCGCTTTGATTCACAGGAGAGCGAGGTGGGCAAGTTCGTGCTTCATCCGCTGGTGGACAATAAGTGGTCACTGTTCAGAGTAAGGCTGGAGCTGATTAACAGTGACCAGAAGATTGTGGCGTACCGCTGGCCGCAGATTGAGATCGGTGCCAGCCGGAGCGATAATCTGCAAAAGGTGCTTCCGGCCTCGCAGGCGCTCAGCAGCCTGATCGAGAAGTATTTCCCGGCCAATTCTGCGGTGAAGGAGATTGAGCTTGGCTATTACGGTGAATTATTCAACTCCGAGAGCCAGGTGGCTTCGCCGATGTGGCGGTTTATGCTGGAGAACGGCAGCGCCTATTACGTGGATGCAATAAGTGCGGACATTATCAGTCCTAAGACAACAGAGTAGAAGGAGCAGGAGAGATATGGGGATTTCATTTACAGTACTGTCCAGCGGTTCTACCGGGAATGTGACGGTGGTGCGTAACGGCGAGACCACGCTTATGATCGATGCGGGCCTTAGCGCGAAGCGCATTGATGAGCTGCTGGCCATGCGCGAGCTGACGGGAGCAGATTTAGACGGGATTCTTGTGACCCATGAGCATTCCGATCATATCAAGGGGCTGGGGGCGATTGCGCGCAAATACGATCTTCCGATCTATGCGAATACCAATACCTGGGGAGCGATAGAGAAGGGAATCGGCAAGATTGCTGAGCATAACCGGGTCATTATGGAAACCGGGCAGCACCGGGATTTCGGCAGTATGCGGGTAGAGTCGTTCGCGATTTCCCATGATGCTGCGGAACCGGTAGCCTACAATTTCTACGACGGCAAAGAGAAGCTGTGCGTAGCGACAGACCTCGGGTATGTCAGTGATAAGGTGAGGACGGCAATATCCGATGCCGATGTGCTTGTGCTGGAATCGAATCATGATATTGAGATGCTGCGGATGGGGCGTTACCCGTGGAATACGAAGCGGCGGATTCTTGGCGATCTGGGGCATCTGTCCAATGAGGCGGCGGGAGCGGCGCTCAGCGAGATACTGACGGGGCGGACCAAACGAACCTATCTGGCCCATTTAAGCAGAGACCACAATATGATGGATCTGGCGAAAATGTCCGTACGCGGGGCGATGGAAGACCGGGGCTGCTTCTTCAAAGACAGCGAGTTCAGGCTCTGTGATACTTATTATGACCGGCCTACGCCATGGGATAAGGTGAGCCAGTCATAAGACGGTCCAGTTCAGCGATTTGGTGCTCCAGCTCCTGACGGGTGAATAGCCCTTTGGCAATCAGCAGCTCGATCAGTGCACTTTGGACAAGAATCAGATGATAGTGTTCATCCTTGAGATCCCCCAGCTTGCCGATAAACTGTACCAGATCCATACTTGTTGAGAATGACTCCATAGTCCGGCCCTCCTTTTAAATGAATTGTAGCAGTAATGTAAATATTTCACATGTTATTTAACACAGAAAAAATGTGGGCGGCGCTGTTGCCTGTGATACAATCATATAGAGCGTTCCTTTAAGTTATGAGCTGTTTGCCGCTTCTAATTCTAGTGTAGTCTTTTAGGTTGCAAAATATTCCGGATACAAGCTTATAAACTTTTTAGTAGGTTGCAAGAATAGGAGAGCCCCCTTGCGCTTAGAAACCACAGGAATGTGGTGAATGAATCAAGTGAAACCTTTTAGCACTTTGTGAAGTCTAAGAGATATAGCGGTTAAGCTCGGGCGTGGTTGCTTGGCGTTCAGGTCTTGAATGCGGTGGCAATAGAGGGGAGAGGATGTAACGTGGGATTGTTTGATGATGATTTCTATTCAACCAAGGTGTCGCGGCGCAGAGCCGGCAAACAGGGTACCTCCAAAGGATACGCCGAAGGGAAATGGTCTGTCCGCAGATCGCGGCGTTCACTGGCTACATGGCAGGTATCGCTGATCTGCTCCGTATGCAGTGCGGTAGTGGCTGTATTGCTGTTCAGTCTGGTTACGGGACAGCTGACCGAGGAGAAAGCACAGGCTCCGGCAGTAATTGATAATGTGGCTGTGAGCAGTGCAGACCCGTATGACCGGATTATTCAGGCTGCCGCGCTTGTCCGCCCGGCGGCAGTAAGCATCATTAATCATAAGGAAGACAACAAGGAACTTAATATTCTCGATGAGTCTGCATTAGGATCGGGAGTTATCTATAAGAAGGACGACAATAAGGCATATATCATTACCAATAATCATGTGATTGAAGGCTCCGGCAAGCTGGAGGTTGTTACCGTGGATGGTGTAACCCGCAAAGCGGAGCTGATCGGTACCGACAAGGTGAGTGATATCGCAGTGCTCTCTATTGATGCCAAAGGGATTAACACGGTTGCACAGATCGGGGATTCCTCCAAACTTCGTCTGGGGGAGACGGTCATTGCGATCGGGAACCCGCTGGGCCTCGGCGATACGCTGACCTCTGGCATTGTCAGTAATACAGAGCGGACGATCCCGGTATCTCTGAACCAGGATGGGGTATACGACTGGGAGCAGGAGGTTATCCAGACTGATGCTGCCATTAATGAAGGCAACAGCGGGGGCGCACTGGTTGACCTGGACGGCAAAGTGATCGGCATCAACACGATGAAGATTTCGGATACGGGCGTGGAGGGGCTGGGATTCGCGATACCCGCCAACCATGTGATGGAGACAGCAGATGAGCTTGCGGCTAACGGGAAAATTGCCCGTTCCTACCTGGGTGTGTACTCTGTGGATTTGAACAATCCGTATGTACCGCTGGCTGAAGACCAGCGCAAAGAGCTTAACCTTCCAACTACGGTAACCGATGGGGTTGTGGTATTGGATGCAGTGGGTCCGGCTAAGGATGCAGGCCTGCAATTCAATGATGTAATTACCAAGTTCGATGAGAAGCCGATTACATCCACCTTGTCCCTGCGCAAGTATTTGTACGATCACACCAAGATCGGTGATGATCTGCAAATTACATTTTACCGCAATGGTGAAGTGAAGCAGGTGACGGTACAGCTTCTTGAGAAACCCGAGGAATAAAACCGGAAGCTGCCGTATATAATATTAAGGCAGTCAGGATAACGGAAACGGTTCAGGCCGTCCTCTTATGCAAAATTTAAGAGGACGGAGCCCGTTTCAAGACCAAAATAATGGGGTAAACATGAATATCGGCTATAAATATTACTATTTAGACCAACTGGTAACCCTTACATTGGGAAGAAGTCCTTATAAGGGAAAAAACGGAGAAATTCGGATAGGACAGCTTGCCTTTGTTAATCAGGTGTGGTAACATGAAATTATTCATACAATTGATACCTAATTCTCGCATTGAAAAGGGCTGTCAAATGAATCACAACCTTTCTCAATGTGTGAATTTTTTCTTTGTCTGAAGATAAAAAGAACATATTAATTTAAATTTGTGGAGGTAACACACATGCAAACAGGTACAGTTAAATGGTTCAACGCAGAAAAAGGATTCGGTTTCATCGAAGTTGAAGGCGGAAGCGACGTATTCGTTCACTTCAGCGCAATCACTGGCGACGGCTTCAAAACTTTGGACGAAGGCCAACGCGTTGAATTCAACGTTGTTCAAGGCAACCGCGGACCACAAGCCGAAAACGTTGTAAAACTGTAATTAATAGAAGGTACCGTCCCCGCTTGTGAAAGTTGGGACGGTCTTTTTTTATCGTTACTGAGCTTGTAACATAAAGGAAGGGAGGAACGGCAATGAACTACCGGAAGAAGCCTTTGGAGGAAGTACCGGAAGAAAATACCGCAATATGGGCCTGTACCAACGATGGATGTAACGGATGGATGAGGGATAATTTCGCATTTGAGCATGCGCCTTCTTGCCGTCTCTGTCATTCCCCGATGGTTCGTAGCATGAAGATGCTGCCGCAATTGCTTAATTCGAATGGCGATCTCAAATCGCTTAAGAAGGGTATTTCCATTACCTAAACCAATGCCTTTATGAACCAAGACAACTATAAATGATAGACAAATCCAAGACGGTGAAACCGTCTTATTTTTTTTGCTTTCTAACCGTAATATTGTGATATTTGTCACAAATTTATTGAATTTCATGCTCAAACAGGGTGTATAATGTGATAATTATCACACTTTAGGCCCTGGAAATTTGACAGAATAGACATATCGAATGGGGAGAAGGAAGGGGAGAAATATGGATACAGTAATACTGTCGCGTATACAATTTGCGTCGACGACGATTTTTCATTATTTCTTTGTGCCGGTATCGATCGGACTAGCGCTCTTAATTGCTATTATGGAGACCATGTACGTTAGAAAAGGCAATGAAGAGTACAAAAGAATGGCGCAGTTCTGGGGGAAGCTGTTCCTCATTAACTTCGCAGTAGGCGTAGTGACAGGGATATTGCAGGAGTTCCAGTTCGGAATGAACTGGTCTGACTATTCGCGCTTCGTCGGTGATGTTTTTGGAGCCCCGCTAGCGATTGAAGCCTTGTTGGCATTCTTCCTGGAGTCCACGTTCATCGGAATCTGGATCTTCGGCTGGGATAAGGTATCCAAGCGTATTCATCTATTATCGATCTGGCTGGTAGCCTTCGGAACGATGCTCTCGGCATTCTGGATTCTGGCCGCCAATTCGTTCATGCAGCATCCGGTAGGATTCCAGATCAATAATGGACGGGCTGAAATGAATGATATCTTCGCATTAATTACAAACGGTCAGCTGCTGGTGGAGTTCCCGCATACAGTACTCGCCGCATACGCTACAGGCGCATTCCTGGTAACAGGGATTAGTGCTTATAAATTACTTAAGAAGCAGGACGTTCCCTTTTTCCGGAAATCGTTCGAAATCGCAGCCATTGTCGGTATTATCTCTTCATTTGGCGTAGCGGTTGCCGGACATGCCCAGGCGCAGTATCTGGTGGAGACCCAGCCGATGAAGATGGCCGCGTCCGAAGCATTATGGGGTGAGAGCGGAGACCCGGCACCTTGGACGATTTTTGCCAATATCGATACAGATAATAAAACCAACAGCAATGAAATTCAGGTTCCGTATCTGCTAAGCTTCTTGTCTTACAGTAAATTCTCCGGTGAAGTTAAGGGTATGAATGAGCTGCAGGCGGAATATGAACAGAAATACGGTCCAGGGGATTATATCCCTCCTGTCAAAACAACGTTCTGGAGCTTCCGCATCATGGTTGCGGCAGGCTCGCTAATGATTGCGCTTGGTGTGTATGCCATCTACCTCATGTGGCGTAAGAAGATGGACAAACCGAATACCTGGTTCATGCGGTTCATGTTCTGGGGGCTGCTGCTTCCGCCGATTGCCAACACCTCAGGCTGGATTATGACGGAGATCGGGCGTCAGCCATGGACAGTATTCGGACTTATGACTACGGAAGACAGTGTATCACCTAATATTACAAGCGGACAGGTGCTGTTCTCGGTGATTTCGTTTACCGCAATCTATGCCATACTGGGTGCGGTAATGATCGGCCTGTTCATCAAGGTTATCAAAAAAGGTCCTTATGCTATGGATAACGAACACGGCGAATCCCACGATCCGTATAACAAGGAGGACTAACCCATGTCACTTAATGAATTATGGTTTCTGTTGATTGCGGTGCTGTTTGTCGGGTTCTTCTTCCTTGAAGGCTTTGACTTCGGTGTAGGAATGGAGACGCAGATTCTGGCCAAGAATGATACAGAGCGCCGGGTACTGATTAATTCCATCGGGCCGTTCTGGGATGCGAATGAAGTATGGCTGATTACGGGGGCGGGCGCGATGTTCGCCGCTTTCCCGCATTGGTATGCGACGCTGTTCAGCGGATTCTATATCCCGTTCGTGTTCGCCTTGCTGGCCCTGATTGCCCGCGGTGTTGCCTTTGAATTCAGAGGTAAACGCGATTCGAAGACGTGGCAGAAAACCTGGGATGTCTGCATCTTCTTCGGCAGCTTCCTGCCGCCGTTCCTGCTGGCTGTGGTGTTTGCCAGCTTCATCAAAGGCTTGCCGATTGACGGGGATATGCAGATGTATGCTGGTTTCTTCGATATCGTAAACGCCTATACAGTTGTAGCGGGAATTACAGTAGTCCTGCTGTGTCTGGTCCATGGACTGATGTTCACTACGCTCCGCACCCTTGGAGATTTGCAGGAACGGGCACGCAAGCTGGCCCAGAAACTGCTGATTCCTCTGGCAGCGCTGCTGGTGGCCTTCGTTATAATGACGTACAATATGACAGATATCTTCGATAAACGCGGAACCCTGCTATGGATTGTAGTTGCTCTAGGCGTAGTCGCTTATCTGCTCTCCGGATATTTCATGACCAAGAAGAAGGATGGTTATGCCTTCGGAATGACCGGGGCGGTAATGGCGCTGTCGGTAGCTTCGATCTTCATCGGACTGTTCCCGCGGGTCATGATCAGCTCGCTGGATCAGGCGTTCAACCTGACGATTACGAATGCGGCCTCAGGCCACTATTCACTGAAGGTAATGACGATCGTGGCGCTGACCTTGCTGCCATTCGTGCTTGGTTATCAGATCTGGAGTTATTTCATCTTCCACAAACGGGTTCACGAGAAGGAGCATCTTGAATACTAATGGATAAAAATTTGCTTGGGTACAAAGGAGTAAAGCCTGTATTTCTGATTGTCGGCTTCCTTACCCTGGTGCAAAGCCTGTCCATTCTTCTGCTGGCGAAATCGCTGGCCGAAGTTGTCTCTGCGCTGTTTGCGGGAGAACCGCTGAAGGAACAAGGGGCTAAATCGCTCTTGTTCCTTCTTGCGTTTCTCGTGCGCCATGCCTGTGCCATGCTGATGAGCCGTACATCTTACCGCTTCGCGGAAGCTACCGGCAGCAGCATGCGGAGACAAATGATGGACAAGCTGTTCCAGCTGGGACCGAGGCTGGCAGGTGACCGGGGAACCGGGAATGTGGTCACACTTGTGCTTGAAGGAGTAACCAAGTTCCGCACCTACCTGGAACTGATTATTCCGCGGATGGTCGGCATGGCGGTAACACCGGCTCTCCTGCTTGTCTATGTGTACACCCAGGATACGTCCAGCGGTGTTATTCTTACCTTAACGATGCCGATCATCATTGTCTTCATGATTCTGATCGGTATGACGGCCCGCAAGCAGATGGACCGTCAGCTGAAGTCCTACCGCACGTTGTCCAATCATTTCGTGGATTCGCTGCGCGGGCTGGAAACGCTGAAATTCCTTGGACGCAGCCGCAGCCATAGCGAGAGTATTGCAGCGGTCAGCGACCGCTACCGCTCGGCCACGATGCGTACGCTGCGCGTGGCGTTCCTGTCTTCATTCGCCATGGACTTCTTCACGATGCTGTCGGTGGCATCGGTAGCGGTAAGCCTCGGGCTGCGTCTGGTCAATGAGCAGATGACACTGGTTACAGGATTAACGATCCTGATTCTGGCCCCGGAATATTTCCTGCCGGTGCGGCTGGTGGGTGCGGACTTCCATGCCACACTAGACGGCAAGGAAGCCGGAGAAGCGATGAAGAGCATTATTGACCGCGAGACCGTGCAGGCGAAGCTGCTGGAGCCGGGGGAACAGGAGGCTATACAGGACGGCAAGGCTCCGGGAGCGTTTTTCACGTGGAACAATAACAGCTCTTTACGGCTTAACGGAGTTAGCGTCAAGTATGAAGAAGAAGGTGCATCCTCGCTCGAAGAGGTGAAGCTTGAATTCAAAGGATATGCGAAGATCGGAATTATCGGGGAGAGCGGGGCAGGCAAGTCTACACTCGTGGATATCCTGGGCGGCTTCCTTCATCCGACCTCCGGCAATATCACGATTAACGGGAATGGGGTCAGTGCGCTTACGGATGAGGAGTGGCGCAAGCAGACCGCTTATATTCCGCAGCGTCCTTACATCTTCAGCGGCACACTGGCTGACAATGTGCGGTTCTATTATCCGGAAGCTACGCAGGAGGCTGTTGAGGCAGCACTGGAGTCCGCCGGACTATCGAAGCTGATATCCTTGCTGCCTGGCGGGTTGGATGAAATGATCGGCGGCGGCGGACGTTCGCTCAGCGGCGGACAAGAGCAGCGTGTGGCACTGGCCCGTGCTCTCTTGAGCAGCCGCCCGGTTATGCTGCTGGATGAGCCGACGGCTCACTTGGACATTGAGACAGAATATGAGCTGAAGGAAACGATGCTGCCGCTGTTCGAAGGCAAGCTGGTATTCCTGGCTACGCACCGCCTGCACTGGATGATTGACATGGATCTGATTGTCGTCATGCAGCAGGGACGGGTAGCCGAAACCGGCACACACAGCGAGCTGACAGCCCGTAAGGGTGCTTACTATGAGCTTATTCGAAGTCAATTGGAGGGAATCCATTGAAACGTGAAGGATGGTTTGCTCCCTATTACTCTGCCTACTTCTGGCGGTTCGTGCTGATTATTGCCTTAGGCGCACTGACGATCTTCTCGGCGTCTTCCCTGATGTATACTTCAGGCTTCCTGATCTCGAAGGCGTCGATTCCGCCGGAAAATATACTGATGATCTATGTGCCGATTGTCGGCGTGCGCACCTTCGGAACCAGCCGGGCCGTCATCCACTATGTGGAGCGGCTCGTGGGGCATGATACGATTCTGCGCATTCTCTCGAAGATGCGCATCCGGCTCTACAACATTCTGGAGCCGCAGGCGTTGTTCCTGTCCTCGCGCTTCCGGACCGGGGATATTCTCGGCATGCTGGCGGATGATATCGAATATCTGCAGAATGTATATCTCCGCACGGTCTTCCCGAGCATCATCGCGCTCCTGATCTATGCGGTTGCCGTGATTTCGCTCGGCACGTTTGATCTGGCGTTTGCTCTGCTTATGGGCTTATACATGCTGATTCTGGTGGCCGTATTGCCGCTGATCTCCCTGCTGTTCACCCAGAAGCGTCAGCGTCAGGTGAAGCAGGAGCGCAACCGGCTGTATCAGAAGCTGACCGATGCTGTGCTGGGCCTGGGCGACTGGGTCATCAGCGGACGGCAGAGCCAGTTCGTTGACACCTATGAAGCCGACGAGCAGAGCGTCGCCCGAACGGACGGGGCGCTGCGGCGCTGGGCGCGGCTGCGGATGTTCATTGGCCAAGCCGTGGTCGGCCTTGGCGTGCTATCCCTGCTCTACTGGGCAGGCGGACAGTATGCCGATGGAGCGATTGCCGGAACGCTGATTGCCGCGTTCGTGCTGGTCGTCTTCCCGGTAGCGGATGCCTTCCTGCCCGTATCCGAGGCCGTGGAGAAAATTCCGCAATACCGGAATTCACTGGAGCGCTTGAATGGGGTGGAAGCAGCGGAGGGAGCTGTGCCGCCCGCGGCCGAAGCAGCCAAGAGTGCAGAAGCCAAAGCGAAGGCGGCTGCCGCTGTGCAGGCGATTCAGGCCAGCGGGCAGGCCCATATTGAACTGAAGTCGGCGGGCTACCGCTATGCGGCGGGAGACGACTGGTCAGTGCAGAATATGGCGCTGGACCTGCCGCAGGGCCGGAAGGTTGCCGTGATCGGCCGCAGCGGAGCCGGTAAATCGACGCTGCTCAAGATGGTGCAGGGCGTAATCACGCCAACCATCGGCTCCGCGACGATTAACGGAATTAACGCTGCGGCTTACGGTGAGCAGATTCCGCAGCTCATCGCCGTGCTGAACCAGAGCCCGCATCTGTTCGACACTACGGTGGCGAACAATATCCGGCTCGGGGACCCGGGGGCTTCGGAGGCAGCGGTTAAGCAGGCGGCAGCCCTTGCGAAGCTGGATCCATTGATCTCTTCGCTGCCGGAGGGCTATAACACTCCGGTACGCGAAGCAGGGCAGCGCTTCTCCGGCGGAGAACGCCAGCGGATGGCACTGGCCCGTATTCTGCTGCAGAATACGCCGGTTGTTGTGCTCGATGAGCCAACGGTTGGCCTTGATCCGCGCACGGAGCGCGAACTGCTGGCCACCATGTTCGAGGCGATGGCGGGCAAGACGCTGATCTGGGTTACCCATCATCTGGTGGGTGCGGAGCAGATGGACGAGGTGATTTTCATGGAGAATGGCCTGGTGGAGATGCGCGGCACCCATGCGGAGCTGATGGAGCGGGAACCGCGTTACCGCAAGCTGTATGAGCTGGACCGGCCGAGCCAATTCATGAATACGGCGGCTGATGAATAAATATGGATAGATCAAGAAGCTCTCTCCGCCCGGTTGCCGGGTAGAGAGAGCTTTTTTAATTTATTTAAAGTTATCCTCCATTGGAGGAAGGGTATTCAAACGGAATCTCCGGGATAGCTGTATAATGTGCAATTAAAAACAGCGATGAGGTCCACTTGCAGACTATAACTGTAGTTCATACAACTAAATCAGCCCGAATTCGTTAATGCGGTCTTTATAGGGCCGCTTAAGTGTACAGAATACAATTAAACGGATGCCGGGGCGAGAATCAGACCTTTTAGTTGTACCAAGTGCAGTTAAGCGCAACGATGTACGAAAGCGGCATTATCTGTATATCTGTATATCTGTTGCGCTTCAGAAGCGATTGTCCAAAGTAGAATTCACTGCGCTTAATCAGAAGGGGGACCCGCCCGTTATATACCGTACTGCTCCGACACCCAATCCGCGAACATGGCATAGTCTTTCTCTACCTGCCCGGCATAGCCGTAAGCCCACTCTGCGATATAACGGGCAAAGGCATCCGAATCGGGACCCATGGCCTTGGCGATCTCCTGCTCACTGTGATAGTCGAGAATTCCCTTGTCGACATCGGCATCGGCGCGGGCATGCATTTTGGCGGTCAGGCTGCCCATCTGCTGGATAACTACGGTCAACTCATCCATGTCTGCGATATTCTCCAGCTTCAGACTTTTTTTGTACGGGGAACGCTCTCTGACATAGAACTCCCGGCCGTCCATTGTTAAGAAGCCGAGGTATGGATCCGCCTTGTGGTGCATCGCCTGCTGGGTCGCGGATACACGTTTGCCCTGATGGGCAAAGGATTGCCAGAACGAGTCGGAGTAGGGCAGGAAATAGGCGGGAACGGGAACACGGACTTCTTTTACCTCCAGTACGGTGTCGTCAGTTCCTGCCTGCTCCAAGCCGCCTTCAATGAGAATATAATAGCGGTCCAGTCCGATGGAAGCCGTTCCCGAGCCGCGCTTGACCGCGATGTCCTTGATTCGGAAATGCTCCTCGTTCAGGCTGCGTGTAACCACTGTCTGTGTATAGAAGCTCCAGGCCAGCTCCAGCTGTCTCTGCTCGGCAGCTCCGGGAATCAGCAGCTCCGAGGTCTCGAGGAATACCCGGCTGGTCTGCATCTGGGCAGTGACCTTCTCCAGGAAATGACTCTGCCGGCGTTTCTCCAGCTTGCGGAGCAGCTTCTTGACGGGGCCTTTGGCTGTATTCTCATTCAGGGTGAAGTTACCGGGATTGTCTTTACCATCACAAAAGCGGTGAATTTGCCGGTAATACGCCTCCGCATAACTCCGGCTCAGCTTAAGCTGTTCTGTCCGACTCATTCCGAGCTGCCTGCCGGCAAGCGCAATACTGACTGCCATCCGCAGCAGATCATACAGATAAGAGCCGACATACCCCTCGTCAAAATCATTCACATCATACACAATCTCCCCGTCTTCACTGCGGAAAGCGCCGAAGTTCTCGAAATGCAGGTCCCCTTGAATCCATGTAGGGCGCCCGGGTGAGCTATGGTAAGGGAAGTACTGCCTTGTCGTGTCAAAATAAAACAGATAGGCGCTGCCCCGGTAGAAGGAAAAGGCATTTTGCGCCATTTTGCTGTATTTCTCCGTTCTCCGGTCAGGAGATAGGGCCATGATGCTGCCGTCGAACTCGTCAAAAATAGAAATCAGCAAATCTCTGCGCAGCTTCGAACGTGTACGTATGACTCCTTCGGTAATAGACTGGTTGACCATGTGGTGCTCCTTTCGGGAAATCGGTAGTAACTTGGTATAGTTGATTATAGCTGTTATTTCCATAGACTTCTAATTTGGCGGGCATGGTATACTGGAATGGATTTTCCTGCAAGTCGTCTAAGAACGGGGTGGAAGCATGTGAGGATGAATTGTTCCTGCGACTATAAATAAGGGGATGTTAGAAGATGCAATTAACATGGGATCTGGACCGAATCTATCCCTCTTTCCAGTCGGAGCAATTTCAGCAGGACCGCAGGCTGGTGGAGACACTTGCCGGGGAGCTGAATACATGGTCAGCCTCGCAGATGATTAACGGGCAGGATGCTGCCGGTGTGATGGAAGAGTTCCTGAGACAATATAATGGGTATCAACATATATATCTTCGCTTGTTCAGCTACGCGGAATTAAGGTTCAGTGCAGACAGCAGTAATACGGAAGCCGTTAATCTAATGGATGAGCTGGAGGAGGTCACTTATGGTGCGGGTGAAGCCTTGGTCTGCTTCAGCAAATGGCTGGCGAAGGTAAGCGCAGATGAACTGGAGGCAAGCATCTCTTCGGGCGCTTATCTGGAGCAGCACGGCTTCTACTTGCGTGGGCTTAAGAGTAAATCAGAGCATTTACTCAGCGAGGAAGGTGAAGCGGTGATTGCCCGGATGCAGGCTACAGGGTCCAAGGCGTGGGAGCGGCTGTACATGCAGACGCTGTCTACCTTGCGGATCGATGCAGAGATGGACGGGGTGACCCGGAGCTATACGCTTGCCGATCTGCGTAATCTCGCCTATGATCCCGATCCTGCGGTCCGCCGGGCAGCGGCGGAAGCAGAGCACGAAGCCTGCCGCAGGGTAGCAGAGCAGAGTGCAGCCTGTATTAATGCCGTAACCGGGGAGGCTGCGGCCGTCTATGAGCTGAGAGGATATGCTTCACCACTGCATAAAGTGCTGGAAGCATCGCGGATGGACCAGGAGACACTTCAGGTGATGCTTCAGGCCATCGAAGAGAGCCTGCCGGACTTTCAGCGTTATTATGCCAAAAAGGCAGCATTGCTGGGGCATGCGGGAGGGCTGCCTTTTTGTGATGTTTTTGCGCCTGTCGGGATGGCGGAAGCTGCTGCGGAGCGCATCACTTATGCTGAGGCCCAGACGATGATTATTGCCGGCTTCAGCAGGTTCAGCCCGGAGCTTGGCGCATTCGCCCGTAAGGTGTTTGAGCAGCGCTGGATCGATGCCGAGCCACGGAGCGGTAAAGGCAACTTCGGGATGTGCGTTGATATTTTCCCGGTTGGGGAGAGCCGGATCATTACCAGCTTCAATGGCAATTATATAGATGTGAGCGTGCTGGCCCACGAGATCGGTCATGCGTACCACAGCAGCCGCCTCTGCGGGGAAACGATGGTTAACACGGAATATCCGGTTCCGATTGCCGAGACGGCGTCGATTTTTTGCGAGAGTCTGATTCATCTGGAGTTGCTTCAGTCTCTGCCTGCGGGAGAAGCGGCTGCCATACTGGAGCGGAGTCTCTCGGATGCCGGGTATTATATCGTTGATTTCTATGCCCGGTATTGCTTCGAGAGCCGGTTATATGCCCGCAGGAAATCCGGTGCTCTGTCTGTGGAGGAGCTGAACGCGCTGATGCTGGAATCCATGCATGCGGCTTACGGTGAAAGTGTGCTGCCGGACTCGATTCATCCTTACCAGTGGATCAGCAAAGCCGGGTATTATATGGCGGGTAATGAGTTCTTGAACTTCCCGTATTCCTTCGGGTTATTGTTCTCCAAAGGGCTGTATGCGCAGTACAAGAAGCGGGGCGGGGCCTTCGTAGAACGCTATGAGCAGTTCCTCTCAGCGACCAGTACCCGGAGTATTGCGGATGCTGCAAAGCTGATGGATATCGATGTACATTCACTGGCATTCTGGCAGGATGCGCTCGGGCTGATTGCCGGGGATATTGATAAGTTTACGGGGCGGGAATAAGGCGGGGATTTTGCGCTGCGGAAGGTTCCTTTTTGCCGGGAAATGTGGTAGAACAGTAGTAGAAGTATACACCGCAGCGGCACAGAAAGGGATGCTTGATTGAATGTATGTAGTGTGTAAGGAACACGTAGAGCTGGCCATCGACAAATTTGTGGACGAGTACGAGGATGCACCCGATGTAGTGGATCTGAAGGAGACGGAGTTCTCGGACTGGGACCCGCCGGCGAAATGTGCGGAATGCGAGCAGAATGCGGAATATCTGGTGGTCTGAGGACTGCTGTAATTAAAAACACCCTGCAGCCGTGATGAAGGCTGCGGGGTGTTTTGGCGTTCCGGGTTCTGCAGGCGGATAGCTGCAGCAAGAGACCAAGGCAAAGTGACTGCGGGAAAAAATAGCGTAAGCTTGTTAGGCGTCTGCGGCTTCCGCCATAGCGGCCACCGTGCTGCTCTGGCTGCTGCGCCCATATATAAAGGCTGATACAATTGCGACGATTGCCGCAATAGACAATCCCCAGTAGATGTTGGAGTAGGCCGCTGAGAGCGGCAAGCCCCGCTGCCATTCCAGAGCGCTTGCGGCCATCGCCACGCTGAACGCTCCGCTGAAGAACTGCAGCAGCTGGAACAGCCCCATCCCGGAGCCGATCTGCGAGGAAGGCAGAATCCGCGAGATCTCATTTGATACACTGCTGGACAGGACGGTGAACGAGAGGCTCATAATCATGTAGACCAGCATGACGGCAACCCATGACGTCCCGGCGAACAAGGCGAATAGTACTGTTGCGGCCAGTACCAGGAACGGTGCGAAGCGCAGGATTCCGGCATTGCCGTAACGGTCAATGATCCGACCCACGGTGCGGGAGACGAAGATCGCGAGCAGTGAGCCGGGGAAAATTACCAGTCCGGCATGGCTGGCGCTGAAGCCGAAGCGGTGAACCAGAATCTGCGGCAGCAGGAACAAGGTGGCGAAGCTGCACAGGTAGGAGGCGACACCAACGAGGGCCAGCACGAGATAGGACCGGTTACGGAACAGCGCCGGCATCACGAATGGGTCAGGTGTGGTGCGGATGCGGCCGACAAACAAGGCAATGGCTACAAGTCCGGCGATCAGGGCAACCCACAGTCCGCTGGTCAGGAACAGCAGCAGACCGGTGGTGCCAGCGCCGAGGAACACACCGCCCAGGATGTCGAAGGAGCCGCGGGTAGGAACTTCCTTAGGGAGCAGGATCAGGAACAGCGGTACCAGGAGCAGAATCGCTGCGGTGACCGCGAACAGCCAGGTCCAGCCCAGATACTCCACAATGGAACCTCCGGCTACGGGCCCGAGTCCCAGACCCAGCGAGACGGCGGACATGATCGTTGCCATTGCTTTGCCGCGGCGGGCCTGCGGGACATAACGAGTGAACAGGACGAGCGATAAGGACATGACTGCGCCTGCTCCCGAAGCTTGCAGAATGCGCACAATAAGCAGGAAGATAAAGTTGGTGCTGAAGAAACCGGCCACGGCAGCAAGTCCTAGCGTAAGCAGCCCGATAACCAGCAGCCGGCGGATCGGCAGGAAGTCAGAGAGCCGGCTGTATGTGATTGAGGCAATAGAGAACATGATGGAATACCCGGTAACAATCCAGGAGGCGGATGCTGCTGTGATGCCGAAGGTCTCGGTCACATCAGGCAATGCCAGATTGAACATCGCTGTATTCATAATGACGAGAACAACAGCAACGCTGAATAACAGAGTAAGCAAACCTTCGCGCGGAAGAGTAGCTTCCGGAGCTGCGGTTGGAAAGTCTGTATTGTCCGCAGCTGTATGTGATGAGCTCATGGGTGGCCACTCCTTTATTAAAGTTATTGTATAGTTCGATTACTTACGAACTATTGAAATATAGCATGCGCTAATGTAAAATGCAATTAGGGAATAAAATATAAATATGAAGTAGGAAGATGAAATTTAAATTCATTTCTGTAATCCAAAGGAGTCTTACTTATGAAGCTGCTCCATCATCCGGACCGCAAGGACATTCAGCTCGCTTCCGTGCTCTATGCACTTAGTGATCCGGTCCGTTTATATGTAGTGTCGGAAATTCGCAAACATGGCGCCCAAGCCTGCAATAGCTTCAAGGTGCCGATTGCCAAGTCCACCCTGACTCATCATGCCCGGACGCTTCGCGAAGCGGGTGTTGTCTACACGCAGGCGCAGGGCACGCAGCGTATTCTGTCGCTGCGGACAGAGGATCTGGACGAGCGTTTTCCGGGGCTTCTGGATTCGGTGTTGAATGCTTATGAGATGTCTGAGCCGGGTGAGGGGTTCGGGGAGCCGGGGGAAGAGACAGAATAGCTACCATAAGGTAATTGCCGATTGAGTATAATAATAATTCATATACCCTATGCTTAACTGCCACTCCAGCGCCCTGGGGTGGTTTTTCTTTCCCATATATATGTATAGGAATCACAAGCGTTACCATTGACAAAATTGTGTCAAGTAAAGTAATATTTTAATTTATAATGATAATCATTCTCGATTAGAAAAGAGGCTTCAACACTATGTTTGCATCTAGAGGCAAGAGGTTGCTGCAAGGCCTGCTCGTATTATTGGCTATTTCTATGGTGGCAGCAGGCTGTTCAACGAATAATACGGGAAATTCATCGGACGCTGCAGGAGAGCAGAACGCCAAGACTATCACGATGGCGTGGCCTCGGGATATTGGACCGATGAATCCGCATTTGTATAATCCGTCTCAGCTGCTAGCCCAATCTATGATCTATGAGCCGCTAGTCAGTTATAAGGACGGGAAGATTGTCCCCACTCTGGCCGAGTCCTGGACGCTATCGCCTGAGGGCAAGGTATACACATTCAAGATCCGCAGTAACGTCAAATTCTCTGACGGCACGGCTTTTACCGCACAGCTTGTGAAGAGGAATATGGATGCAGTCCTGAATAATATGAAGATGCACACTTGGCTGGGGGTGATCCCGCTGATTGAGAAGACAGAAGCGCTTGATGATACTACGTTCCAGCTTACGCTGAAGGAGCCGTATTATCCGGCTTTGTATGATCTTGCGGTTGTACGGCCTGTACGTTTTCTTGGAGAGGCGGGCTTCCCTGAGGATGGCGATACGTCCAAGGGAGTGGCAAGTCCCATTGGAACCGGACCCTGGGTGCTTAGCACTTATAAGAAGGATGAATCTGCAACATTCACGCCGAATCCCTATTATTGGGGAGAGAAGCCCAAGGTAGATAAGGTGGTTGTGAAGGTTATTCCTGATGCGGAAACCCGTGTGCTGTCTTTCGAAAAAGGTGATCTAGACCTGATCTACGGCGAAGGACTGATTAGCTATGACGCATACAAACAGCTTGAGAGTGCCGGGAAGTACGTCACTAAGCTGTCTGATCCGATCGCAACCCGTAATCTGGTGCTGAATACCATGAACGGGAAACTGGCCGATCTTAAGGTTCGCCAAGCGCTTAGCATGGGCTTTGACAAGGAAGCGATGGTAGAAGGGGTAATGCTGGGACTGGAGGAAAAGGCAGACTATATCCTGCCTCCCAATCTGCCTTACGCCAATATTAAAGTGAGCCCTGTTAAGTATGATGTGGAGCAAGCGAACTCGCTTCTGGACGAGGCGGGCTGGAAGCTGGCTTCTGGTACAAACGTCCGGGAGAAGGATGGGGAGCCGCTTGAGCTGGAGCTAATCTATGACAAGGCGGATCTGACCCAGAAAGCAATGGCGGAGACCTTGCAGGCCGAATGGTCGGCAATAGGCGTTAACCTAAAGATCACGGGTGTAGAGCTGACAGTCTATATCCAGCGTAGAAAAGCCAATGAATTCGATATAAATTTCTACTCTACCTTCGGTGCGCCGTATGACCCGCATTCCTTCATGACAGCCGTTGTGCAGCAGGGCTTCGGGGTCTCAGATACACTGGCTGCCCTGCCGATGAAGGCCGAGATTGACAAGAAGATCAAGGAAGGCATGGCTACTACAGATGACCAAGCCCGTACCGAGTTGTTCGGCTCTGTTCTCACTACGTTGCAGGAACAATCCTCGATCCTTCCGATCTCCTACATCAAGCAGATTGCAGTGTACCAGAAGGATGTGACTGATTTCAATTTCCCGTCCAACCGGGATGAGTATCCATTGTACGGAATGGATAAGAAGTAGCCGGCTTTCGGGAGGGTTCCAATGGGCGTTTATATAGGAAAAAGAGTTCTATCCATCATTCCCATCATTCTGTTCTCCTCGTTTCTGATGTTTGTGATGATCCGGGTAGGGCCTGTGGACCCGGCTGAGGCCTATCTGGCTGCAGCCCATATCCATCCGGATGATGAAGTGCTGGCAGCCAAAAGGCATGAATTCGGGTTAGATCAGCCGCTGCTGGCTCAATACGTCCAGTCTGTGACCCGGCTTCTCCGGCTGGACTTCGGCAACTCCTATATTTCCAATATGCCGGTGTGGGAGGAAGTTGCACAGAAGCTGCCCGCGACCATTCAGCTTGCATCGGCCAGCATTCTTCTGGCGCTGGTTGTCAGCATCCCGCTTGGGGTGCTGTCGGCTATCTACAAAAACCGGCTGGTGGATCACGTTATCCGGGGCTTTGCTTATATCGGTGCCTGTGTTCCCGTGTTCTGGATTGGATATCTGCTGATGTTCTTCATATCGGTCAAGCTCGAATGGCTTCCTGTAGAAGGCAGAGGGTCCTTACAGCACCTGATTCTTCCTTCCATCACCCTCGCGCTCTGGCTCATTGCCATCTACACGCGTCTGCTGCGGACCACGGTCCTGGAGGAGCTGAAGGAGGCTTATGTCCGTTATGCCCGGGCCAGAGGGATCAAGGAACGTGTAATTCTCTATAAGTACGTGCTGAGAATTGCCATAGCGCCACTCATTACAGGACTGGGCATGAATTTGGGGAAATTGCTGACAGGAGCGATTATTGTGGAGCAGGTATTCTCCTGGCCGGGGTTCGGCCGTTACTTCATTGAAGCGATCGTGAATCGCGATATTCCGGTGATTCAATGCTATGTGATGCTGTCCGTCTGTGTGATCGTCACGAGCAATCTGGCAGCAGATCTGCTCCAGCTGTTCCTGGACCCCCGGATTGCGCGTAAAGGGAGGGCCAGCTAAGGATGAGCTACTTAAGCAGTGGGTTCAAAGGCAGGAGGGTGATCGTCATCTGCGGCAGCCTCCTGATGCTATTTGGTCTTGCCGGTCTACTGGCTCCCTGGATTTCACCACATGACCCGGTACGGGTGAATCTGGCGATGAAGCTCAGTCCACCCTCGTGGGAATACCTGCTGGGCACAGATCAGCTTGGCCGGGACAATCTGTCCAGGCTACTCTATGGAACCCGGATATCGCTGGGCTTCGCTTCCCTTATTTTTGCAGCTTCCTTGGGGGTAGGGCTATTCGTCGGCGTAGTCTCAGGGTATACCGGCGGGTGGCTGGACGCTGTGCTTATGCGGCTGTGTGAAGGAATCATGTCTTTTCCGAGTATGATATTGGTCTTCGGCCTTATCGGGATACTGGGTCCGGGCCTGTCTCAATTAGTAATCGCTCTGATGCTGGTCCAATGGGTGTATTACGCCCGGATGTTTCGTAATATGATAGTCAGCCTGAAGGAACGGAATTTCATTACGGCAGCGCGCATCAGCGGCTCCTCCTCATGGCAGATTATGAGACGGCACCTCATTCCCAACATTCTGCCTTCCATTGTGGTGATCGGTACCCTGGAGATGGGCTGGGCGATTATGGATATCTCCGCCATGTCCTTTCTTGGACTGGGAGTCCAGGCTCCTACACCGGAATGGGGGGCTATGCTGAACGAGGGGAAATCCTTCATCCGCAATCACCCGCAGCTGATGCTCTATCCGGGCCTGATGATTATCATGGTTGTAGCATCGTTTAATCTGCTTGGCGAAGCATTGTCTGAGCGGTATGGTGTAAAAAGAGGCTCCTAGAAAAAGGAATGAGCGAATCATGGAACAATCGGAATATGTGCTGCAGGTGAAGGGTCTGAAAGTATCTGTGGAGACAGCGGCGGGAATTCTGCCCCTTGTAGAGGATGTTCACTTTGATCTGAAGCCGGGGCATGTCCTTGGTCTTGTGGGAGGGAGCGGCAGCGGAAAAACTGTTACGTCGTTAGCACTCCTGCAGATGCTTGAACGGCAGACAAGCGTGATTGAAGGCAGTATCCGGTTACATAACCGTGAGCTGAACGGGCTTCCGGAGAAGGAGATGCGCGGGCTTCGCGGTAGCCAGCTGGCTCTGATCATGCAGAATCCGATGACGGCATTCTCTCCGGTGTACACTATTGGTGTGAGTATGATAGAAGCGATCCGTACGCACAGTAAGCTGGGTAAAAAAGAGGCCAGAGAAGAGGCGATCCGCTCCATGGCCGGTGTGAATCTGCCCGATCCTGCAGCGCTGCTGGGCAAGTATCCGTTTGAGCTGAGCGGGGGCATGCTCCAGCGGGTGATGCTGGCCTTAACGATGTGCTTGAAGCCGTCCGTGATCATTGCGGATGAGCCTACCACGGCGCTGGATGTGACGAATCAGCTCCAGGTGCTACGGCAGTTGGACCGGATGAGGCAGGAGCATGGAACCGCCATTCTGCTGATCTCCCATGACCTCGGCGTGATTGCGGAGCTGGCCGATGAGGTTGCTGTCATGCAGCAGGGGCGAATAGTGGAGCAGGCCGGGTGTTATGAGATATTTGACCATCCCCGGCATGAATATACCCGGGAGCTGCTCGCTGCGAGGCCCACGCTTCAGCTCAGCCCGCAGCCAGGTAGCCGCCTATGATCGGAATAGAGGCGGAATACATGCTTGAGGTCAAGGCTGTTACCCATACTTATACATCCCGCCTGTGGAGACGTTCCGAAGTGACAGACCCTGTGCTGTCCCGCGTGTCGCTTCATATTGAAGAGGGAACATGCCTGGGACTGCTGGGATCGAGCGGAGCGGGCAAAAGCACACTGGGCCGGGTCATTCTCGGACTGGAAAAACCCCGGGAGGGAGAAGTGCGGTTCCAGGGACAGGATCTGTATAAGCTGGACCCCAAGATGCGCAGGGCGATCCGCCGGGACCTCCAGGTGGTATTCCAGGATTGTTATTCTGCGCTGAACCCCCGGATGACAGCGGAGCAGATCATTGGCGAGCCATTGCACAATTATGAGACCTTAACGGTCCAGGAGCAGAAGCGGGCGGTCGGAGAGCTGCTGGAGTGTGTCGGACTCAGCGCTGCAGACATGAAGAAGCAGCCCTTCCAGTTCAGTGGAGGGCAGCTGCAGCGGATCAATATCGCCAGGGCGATTGCTCTGAAGCCTAAGCTAATCGTGCTGGATGAGGCGGTAAGCAGTCTGGATATGATTAATAGGGCGAATATTTTGCGGCTGCTGGATGACCTTCGGGCTACGTTTGGCTTGTCGTATCTGTTTATTACCCACGATATTAGAGCAGCCTATATGATCTCAGACGCACTGGCTGTCATGGAGAAGGGCGAGATTGTGGAATATAACGCAAGCAAAGAGCAATTCCTGCGGTCATCCCATCCCGCCGTTCGAGGCTTACTAGATTCTATGCTTGCAGATCACCCGCGTAACCGGCACAGGAATCTGCCCGTAGACTCCGTAACCTAACGATAGTAATCCGGTGAGCAATGAGGGGACTACAGTGTCTCCTCATTGCTCACCGTTTTGGTGTGGAATAAGCTCCTTATACGACCCGTTCGCCTCCTTCAGCACCTCCGCTCCACCCGCAGACATGAACTCCTCCACGAATTCCCCGAATTCCTCCAGCGGGCGTTCCCCGGTAATGAAGGCAATGTAGGCCTGGTCTCTTAGCTTGATAAGCCCGGCACTGTTCCTGATAAGAGAAGGGGTGGCCACTTCAAGGGCATTATAGATGCCGTCGTGATCCAGTCCCAAGGTAGACGCCCACTGATCCCTGCGGTCTGAAGGAATGGCAGGCAGGGTCATGCCGATATTGGCACCGATGGTATTCTGATAGCTGAACATCCGGTTATACGGGGGCAGCAGGATGATGTCCTTCTTGCCCGCTCCCGCCCAGGCCCAATGGGTTCCCTGAAGGCCGTATTGCATGGCAGTCGCTTCATCCGGATCCGGATTAGCGCTGACGTAGTCCAGCATCTGCAGAAGGGTCTCCAGCTTGCCGGGCTCTTGGACAGCTTCCGCGCCAATGGCGGTGAAGCTCATCAGCATATCGTAGGCTTTGGAGCCGCGTTTGCCGTCAGGACCGCTAACAGGCCGGCCGAATACGATCTTAGCCTGCGGATTCTTGGCAGTTAACTCCTTCACGTTAAACGTGGCTTCTGCCGGAACCAGCCTGGCTGTCTTCTGGTCATCCAGGCTCCAGTCTAAATAATCCCCATCCTGAACCCAGTGATAATAATTACCCATGGAGGTCATGCCGATCCGCCCTTTGATGAAGGCATGAGACAGATGCTTATAGCCTCCGCTGTTCTCCCCGGTGATGAACTCCGGATCAATGACCCCGTCGCGGTACCATTTGCGAAGATAGTACAGAGCCTTCTTCATGTCCGGCTCCAGGGCGCCAATGACCAGATCCTGACCCTTCCGGCTGAAGTAGAGCTGATCTGTAAAGACCATCTGCCCGAACGCGCCGAAGACGACATTCATTCCTTCCAGCGATAACCCGTAGGTGTCCCGAATGCCGTTGCCGTCCGGGTCCTGGTTCGCAAAGGCATAGATGACCTTCTCGAAATCGGCCAGGGTCTCTGGCACCGTAAGGCTGAGCTTATCCAGCCAATCCTGGCGGTAGACTACGGGGACCCGATAGATATTGGTAGGGTTGATGACCGGAATTCCATAATAGGACCCGTTAATACGGCCATAATCCTGGTATGCGGGTGCATACTCACGGATGGCCTTAAGAATATTGGGGGCGTAGGTGTTCAGCAGGTCTTCGGGGATTGCGACGAGCAGGCCCTGCTGCTGATATTTCAGCAGATCCTGAGTCTGCCGGACCCGGAACAAGTCGGGAATGTGGCCTTGAACCAGCTTCAGATCGAGCAGCGACTCATAGTTATTGTTCGCCAGATTCCAGAAATCCAGATCTACATTGAACTTCTGCTCCAGAATCCGGACCATCACCGCATCCTCAGCGACAGGCAGATTCTGGTGCATGGTCCAGGAGATCTTGAACTTCGGGACGTCAGCAGCAGCCTCCTGTGGTCCGGGCTCTTGCAGGTGTGAAGCAGGGGGCTGTCCGTCGCAGCCGCTGATCAGTCCCCAGAGAAGCAAGAGTGCAGGTGAGATAATGAAGGCGGTATAACGCCGGAGTCTGCTTGCAATCATAAGTCACCTCCTTAACTTAAACTAATCTCTGCCTGCGGCGGCTGTAATGTATTCACGGTGCGCAAGTAATTCCCCGGCGTACAGCCGTAGATTTCCTTGAACCGCTTGATAAAGTAAGCTGTAGTTCCATAGCCGACGCTAGTGGCAACCTGTTCGATAGACATGTTGTTGTTCTCAATCAGCAGCTTGGCCTGTTCCATCCGCCTGCCGGTGATATAGTCGGTGTAGGTGATTCCCAGCTCTTCCTTAAACAGCTTGCTTAGATACTTAGGGCTGATAAAGACCTTGGAAGCTACGACATCCAGGGACAGATCTTCAGGCAGATGCTTCCCGATATATTCCTTGGCCGCTTCAATAGCCGACAACGCGCGGTCACTGTTCCGCTTCTCCGTATCGGCAATGAAGGTGCTGATGGACGCGGCGAACCATTCCTGGAAATGCCGGATATCCGCAAGGGCAATATACTCGTTGTAGAGGTCCAGATGCCCGTGAAGGACAGGGGTATAGCGGACGCTTTTCAGAACATCGGAATACATGAAGACGGTATTTGCCAGAATGAAGTGGCAATAGTCCGCAGGGTAACTGCCTTCCCGCATAGCCGCTACCAATTGCTCCAGGGCTGCCAGGGCCTCCTCCAGCTGGCGGGTCTGCAATTTATCTTTGAACCTGGCAAGGACAGGTTGCGGAAGCTCCTCAAGACTATGGTCCTTCTCCAGAAGAGCCCGATCCTTCAAGACGGTTATCTCCGGCAAAAAGTAAGCATATTTCATTAATGTCTGTGCTTCGGTATAGCTGTGATGGAGACGGCGGATGTCATCCACCCAGCAGCCCCGGGAGAGCTGAATCCCGATCTGAAACTGTTTGCGGGTCTCCGTCACGATAAGTTCCGAGAGCTGATCAAGGAGAATCCCGGAGGCTTCGCGTGTACCGAGGATTACAATAAGCTGCTTGTCCGGAAGCTCTTCAGCGATAATCCGGCTTCCCGGCAGCCGAATCTCCTCAAGCCCTTCGATGATTCCGGTCATTGCCGTTTGCATCCCGCTTAGACTCATGTGGGTATAAGCTCCCCGCGTATTCAAGAGCAGGCAGCAGTAACGGGTATGCTCCGGCGACAGTCCCAGGAATTCTGGATCTCCGGTCACCTTAGCCTGAGGAGGGGTGCCCTGAAGGAGATTCATGATGATATTCTGCCGGATATGCGGACTGCTGGCCAGCAGGGTGTCCTCCAGACTGCTGACTTTATCGTTCAACCGGGTGAAGGCAGAGTCAATCAGGTTAAATTCGTTAATCGCCGGACCGGGCGCAGAACCGGAGAGATCCTTAATCGTCCGGAGCAGCCGTTTGACCGGGCTGTAATTTATTTTGGCCAGGATTCCAGACAAACCGATTCCCACCAAGAGGGCGAACAGGCAAAGGGACAGGATGAGCCGCTGGACAACCCCCCATTTCTCATAAAAGAGGTCCGCCGGGGAAGCGTTGAAGAGCTTCCAGCCGGTTGATGGCAGATCCTGATAGGAAATAACGTAAGCGCTGCCGCTGATCTCCTGGCTTAAGCTCCCGGATGTCTCTGGAGAGGCTAACGCATTAGCAATGCTGGCAGCATAGGTGCCTGCCTGGTCCACCGCATCCTGATGAGAGCCGGCAAGAATCCTTCCGGATTGCGTGGCAATAAAGCTGGTCTGGTCCCGGGCAGGCATCATATTCAGCAGGATATCACGTACCGCACTCTCCTTCAGGTCAATGGCGATCAGCAGCTCACTGTCGGCACCGGAGGAACGAAAAGGATAGCTATGCGCATAGGTAATCAACGGGCTCCCGCTGCCGCCGGGAATGCTGGACACAATATCTTCCGGGACGAAGCGGGCCTCTGTCCACAGGTTGTTACGGGGATTACGCTTCATTCCATTCACCCAATCACTCCAGTAGGCAGACCCGGCTCCTTGATCAGCATTGAATTTCAGCCCGTATAGCGAGGAGAGCAGGATGTGCTCCCGTGGGGCATACAGATGTACAGCTTGGATCAAGTCCGAATTACTCGCCACTTGCGCGCTCAGCATATCCTGGAGACTGCTCACTTTGCTGAGGTTCGATGGAAGAGAAGCATCGGGTAACAGACCGAGCGCTGCCTGCTGGTTCAGTGAGATCTCCAGATAGATCTGCTGAACCCGCTCAAGTACGGAGGTTTCTATGGTTCTGGCTGTATTCTCAAGGATAAGCTGGTTGCGGCTCTGGAGCTCTTCCTTATAATGGTTCGAGAAATAAAGATAGAAGGCAGAGCAGAGCAAGAAGACAATGATTAGCACAACAGAGATGTATGAAGCGGCTAAGGCGGCAAAGGCAGAGTTCCATTTTCGCAAGATGTATTCCCCTCCCAGGCGGATTATACACTAGCCCCTAACAGGTCTGTTCGGGATTCATGTTAAATCAATGTTAAATGGCCGGAAATGGTCGAATTGTTCCCAAAATCATAGAATTGCGAAATTGTCTTATTGAGCGGCGGCGGAGGCTAGTGCTATATTGAGTCCGATTCAGGCAATCAATATAATAAGATAGGGGCTGACACATTGAACTTGAAGTCGAAAAGAAAGCTGTTGTCTGTTACGGCAGGTCTGGTACTCCTCACGAATTCGATCGTGGTACATCCTGCAGAGGCGGCCACCGGTAATTCAACAACCGGGCTGCCGGCTGCTCCGGCATGGGGGCATTTCGTAGATACCTATAAGAATAACACACCTGTGAATATGGCGGTGTATTCCAACCCCTCGATCGGTGTACTCTCCGGCTTCCTGGACCTCTGGACACCAGGCACCTCCTGGGATAACGGGAAGATGAAGAACAGCAGTGTGCTGGATTACAACATTCAATATGTAGCTGATCTGGCAAAGACCCGAACTCCGGCAGAGGAGCAGGCGGCTTATTACGATGACCGGAGAGGCCAGACCTATGGAGCGGTTGACGGTCTTGGTTCGTTGTCTGAGGTCTACCGCGCTATGTCAGGGACTTACACCACCATTACCAGCATCCCGGATGATGCCACGTCCGTGAAATACAATGACGGCAATGATAGCAACAAGGGCGGCGATTCCGATTCCAAATTGGGCAAAATGGTTGACCTGATCGGGATCATCCGCGGCAATTATGCTTCAACGAGCCAGGCCAAGAATTTCTACAGCTACAAGCGTCCGTTCCGCTGGAAGGATACTTCCATCATCGTGCCAACACTGGTGCCAGCGATGAGCAATACCCCTGCCAAGGACGGCGGCTTCCCGAGCGGTCATACCAATGCTTCCTATCTGGCCGCCTTGTCACTCGCTTACGCGGTGCCGGAGCGATTCCAGGAGCTGATGACCCGGGCCTCGGAGATGGGGAACAACCGGATTGTGGCCGGGATGCACTCTCCCTTGGATGTAATGGGGGGACGAGTAACAGCAATGGCCTTTGCCGCGGGAGCTCTGACGGACCCGGATAATGCGGCGCTGAAGCAGGCGGCTTACACTCAGGCCCATGAAGTGCTGCTTACACAGACAGGTACAGCAGAAGACCGGTTCACGGATTATGCGAAGAATAAGGCCCAGTATACGCAGCGGCTGACCTACGGCTTCCCGCAGATTCACTCCACGACTGAGCCTGCCGTTGCCCCCAAGGGAGCGGAAGTCTTGCTGGAGACCCGACTGCCTTACCTGAGTGCAGATCAGCGTAGAGCAGTTCTCGTAACAACGGCTCTCCCATCTGGATATCCGGTGCTGGATGATCCGGAAGGCTGGGGTCGGCTGAACCTGTTCGCGGCGGCTGACGGGTACGGTGCATTCGCTGAGCATGTAACGGTAACCATGGACGCTGCTGAAGGAGGCTTCCATGCGGCAGACCGCTGGCGGAATGATATCTCCGGGACGGGCGGACTGACCAAGGAGGGTACAGGCACGCTTAAGCTGGCGGGGAGTAACACGTATTCCGGCGGTACAGAGGTGAAGGCAGGTATCCTGGAAGGAGACTCGGCGACAGCCTTCGGCAAAGGGAATGTGACGAATATCGGCGGTTCTGTAGTGGAGAACGTCTACGGTGCAATGGTAATCGGCGGCAGCTTCACCCAGGCCTCCGAAGGTACGCTTGTACTGGGCCTTACCGGAGCAGACGATGTCCTTGAGGTTAAGGGCGCGGTGAAGGCTGACGGGAAGCTGAAGGTAAACTTGATGAACAGCTACGTTCCAGGCAGCGGCCTGATTCCGCTCATTACGCATGGTGAGAGCCAGCGCAGCGGGCAGTTTACTTCTGTGCAGGTTGAAGGACTGCTGAGCAAATATACCGCTCAAGTCGTCTACCTGAGCAATCAGATTGCGCTTAGTATTACAGATACGACAAGCGGCGGGAACCCGAGTTCCGGTGGTGGAACTGGCGGCGGCAATCCGGGCGGAACGCCGGGGACTCCGGCTGGAAGTACCGGAACGGTACCAGGGAACACCGGCACAACTACAGGCAACGGCAGCAATGCCCCTGCCGAACCGGAGAAACAGCCTCAGGGCGGAACCAATCCGTTCCAATCCGGAGTTGTCAGCCGGGAGACTGTATATAAGACCGTTAGTGATGCTATTGCTGCAACGAAGGATAAGAGTATTCTCTTCAAGGACACTACAGACCATTGGGGCAGCCGTACCATCGCGGCAGCCGTGAAGCTGCAGATCATCGACGGCTATGCCGACGGCTCCTTCCGTCCGAATGCACCGGTCACAAGAGCCGAATTCACGGCGATGATCGCCCGCTCCTTCGGTCTGGGCACGACTCCGACTGCGTCAAAATTCCGTGATACTGCTTCAAATTGGGCGGCTGGATATATCAGCGCTTTGGCGGACAAAGGAATCGTAACCGGCTATGCCGACGGCAGCTTCAAACCGGGTGCGACTATCACCCGTGCCGAGATGGTAACGATTATTGGCCGTGTGCTGGATCTGGGTGTGCTTCAGACCGGTACACCGGCCAGCTTCAAGGATGTCAGCAGCAGTTACTGGGCGGCTGACGCTATCCGCCAGGCGGCTTCGGCTAATCTGGTGCAGGGCATATCCGCATCAGCGTTCGCTCCGCGGAATCCTGCTACACGTGCAGAAGCCGTGGCTGTGATTATCCGCGCGCTGGAGAGCGACAGCTCGATCCAGGCGTTGATAGAAGGGTTGTAGGTAGCTGTGTAAGAAGCATAATACACAAGCTGCCGCATCAGAGGGCCATCCGTTAAGGATGGTCCTCCTTGACGTTCATCAAGCTATGGCAGTGAACAGGAGCAAAGTGAAATTTGAATGTTTTGGAGAGGCATATGATAAAATACAGGGGATAGAGAGCAAAATCCTAAATGAAGCGGAAGCAGATAGATGGAGGATATATGTTAATTCAACTGATTGGCGTAGGCAAATTGAAGGAGAAGTATCTGAGTCTTGGCATCGCGGAATATGCCAAACGGCTAACGCCCTACCTCAAGTTTCAGATGATTGAGGTGGCGGATGAGAAGGCACCTGACCACCTCAGTGAGGCAGAGGTGGTTCAGGTGAAGGTGCGCGAGGGGGAGCGTATCCTCGCGCAGATCAAGAGCGAGGCGCATGTCATTGCGCTCGCGATTGACGGCAAGCTCTGGAGCTCGGAAGAGCTTGCCGCCGAGATCGACCGGCTCGGCACCTACGGGACGAGCCATGTCGTCTTCGTCATCGGAGGCAGCCACGGGCTCTCCGATGAGGTGATGCGCCGCGCCCAGCAGCGCATGAGCTTCGGCCGCATGACGCTGCCCCACCAGCTCATGCGGCTGGTGCTGGTGGAGCAGATTTACCGGGCGGTGAAGATCAATCGCGGGGAACCGTATCATAAGTAGCAGCAAGTTTTATGGTGGGTAACTGCCTAAAAGGCGTGGAAAAAGAATAGCATGGCGAGGGTTTACACTAAGTAACTTTCTCTGAAAAATCCTGCTACAGAGGCGATATGCTGTGATTTGAGGGCATAGAGCTGGACGGGACTTACTCCTATTTGGCATCAGATGACGATAGTGTACAATGGAATCGTTGTTTGATAGCCGTTTTTTGTCCTCTCTTTAGTCTAACTTTTGAGAGGGTAAAGTGTCCAACGTTATGCGGTTTGAAATACAAATGGCCGGTCGTATAATTTTTCCATTACAGGGAAAGATAAAACCGCAGGATTTTGATTCCTTTTATGAAGGAGAAGACTATGGTTGAAAAATACGACCCTCAAATGAAAAATCATCAAATGTCCACATGGCTTGATGAATTAAAACAGAAATTAAACCATATGGATGATGCCGAAATTGTTGAGCACAGAATGGGTCCCAGTGCCTCAGTCCATCTTTTATACATAAAAACGTTAATCGATCCAGAGCGTTTAAACGAGACGATTATTCAGCCACTTCATCGTTCTGCCGGCAATTCGCTTTCTTCATGCATAACCAATGCCAAAGTTTCGGAAGTTCTATCGATCGAAGATGCTGAGCAAAAAATAATGCAAGGATTTATTCTTCTAAACGATTCAGTCAACGATCAGTGGTTAGGCGTCCAACTGGAAAACCCTCTTGGTCGGGCAGTTGAACCTTCCCAAACGGAAACGGTTATATATGGAGCGAAAGACAGCTTCAGTGAACAAATCGATAAAAACATTACAATGTTGCGCAGACGTTTGCCTATAACTACATTAAAAACGGAAAGCTTTACTATCGGTTCACTGAGTAAAACGAAAGTTGTGTTACTGTACATAGACGGATTAACTAATCCAGAATTTGTTTCCCTTGCAAGAAAGAAAATTGAAAGTGTGGATTTCGATCAATTTTTAGACTCCTCTCAGCTTGCAGCTTTTATTGAAGATCATAACCATACGGTCTTTCCGCAGTTTCTACAAACGGATCGGCCGGATGCCTGTGCCTACGCCTTAGGTGAGGGAAAGCTGACGCTATTGGTTTCCAATTCACCGTTTGCTTTAATTGCTCCCATTACTTTTTTCCATCTACTCCAATCTCCGGAAGACTACTTCCTTCGTTGGCCGGTAGCCAGTTTCTTACGTTTAATCCGGTACGGAAGTTTTATTGTTTCTTTGACGATGATTCCTTTTTATGTTGCGTTAACGACATTTCATTACCAAATGGTTCCGCTACCGCTTCTTTACGTATTATTGGAATCGAGAGGCAAATTGCCCTTTACTCCGTTTGCGGAAGGATTTTTCATGATCGTAACGCTGGAAATCATCAAAGAAGCAAGTTTGCGAATGCCGACCAAAACCAGTCAAACTTTAGGGGTTATCGGTGGTATCGTCATTGGACAAGCTGCTGTAGAAGCAGGCTTTGCAAGTAAAGTATTGATAGTGTTGATGGGTATATCCGCTATTGCTTTCTTTTTAGTTCCCAATTATCAAGTTACAAAATCCATGGTGCTGATGCAAATTCTTCTTCTTATCCTTGCATCGTTTCTTGGGTTGCCGGGAATCGTGATCGGGCTAATCGGGATTCTTGCACATCTCCATGCATTAACATCATTAGGTCAACCTTATTTAGCACCGATTGCTCCTTTTTATGGAAAGGATTGGAATGACCTCTTTATCCGCGGCCCTTTAATTTGGATGAAAACGCGTCCGAAATATCTAAAACCACTACGGAAATGGCGACAGGAGATGAAGAAGTGAAGAGTTTATCCTTATATAATCGAACTTCCACCCTTGGCGGTATCTATTTCCTTCTCTTAGTGAATCGCATGCAAATGCATTATTTTATTTTAATCATGCCGGTTTATTTGGTTCATTCGTATATGGTTTGGGGAATTGTCGTGATGGGGCTACTGTCCCAGCTTAATTTGATGATGATGTCCAAATGGTTTACTTCAAGTTATGCAGCGAAAGGCTATCAAGGATTTTTACAGCTTTTCGGGAAACGGCCGGTTCAAGTTTTCGCAATACTTGGATTTTTAATAATATTGTTAAAAATTTCAATCATCACACTGGGATACATTGAAATGCTTCATAATTTTATTTTTCCATCTATGGATACAAGGTGGCTGATCCTATTTATTCTTTTGATCAGCTTATATGTGGCTTCACATGGAATGGAGAATACATTGCGTTTTGTCGTCATCGCCTTTCTTTGCGGGGCTTGGATCTCAGTCCTGTTTATTCCTTTTTTCTTCCAACCGGATGCCAATTACCGCGATTTGTATCCTCTCATACCCACCGAATGGTCAGGACAATCATGGCAAGGTTTGTTGTTTATTTGGTCGGCATTTTCCGGTCCGGTATATTTGGTTTTTATGGTTCCATGGTTAAGCTCCAATAAAAAAATATCGAAATACCTGGTTATTGGAAATATGATGTCGATCATGGAATATGTATTATTGTTCGTTGCTTCGGTATTGTTTTACGGATCACACTACTTACGCAAGATCGATTTTCCGATAGGATATATGGGAAGCTACATTCAAACGAGCGGTTTAGAACGAATCGATTACATCCTTATCTCTTTCCATATGTTTAATTATGTGTTTGACATTTCAATTCTTCTGTTGTGTTTTTATGGAGCCGGAAGAATCTTTATGAGAAAAATGAAAGAACGCACAACTCGGATTGGTTTATTGTCGAGCTGGTTCGTCATTTTGATAAGCATCATCTTAATGGATCAATGGTTATGGCAAACGGTTCCGGGTCAAAAGATGTTACTGAACCTTCAAATCTGGACCGGCTCATGCATTTATTTACTTATTCCTGCGATCCTTTTCATTGCAGTTAGACGAAAGGAGAGTATGTAGGGATGGTACCATACAAGCACTATGGTTTATTGGCGGTTGTAAGCCTTATGTGGATGGCCGGCTGTTCTTCCCCATATGTCGAGAACAATAAGATCGAAGAGATTGCTCCGGTAGTTTTCTGGTCGGTTGACAAGGGGACGGAAGGAAAGTTGAGAATCAGCACTTTAGTACCACCGCTCATCCAAGAAAAAAAACGTCTGCTCTCCAAGGAAGTCGATCTGTTAAAGCAGGGAGACCAGAAGTTTAATTTAATTTATTATCGGGAATTAAAGCAGGGGCAGCTGCGAATGTTATTAATTAATGAGGAGCTGGCAAAAAAAGGAGGCATTGAAAAGCTGATCAATACCATACTGGTTGATCCCGATATTTCAATGCGTGTCTATTTGTTGATTGTCAGAGGCGATTTTGATGAATACATAAAAAATCAATTGACGGTGCAAGACAACCAGGATTATTTCCTTTATCGGATGTTAAAGCATTACGAGGAGCATAATCAAGGTGAAATGAGCATCGTCAATATTCATAAATTCATGAAGAAGGTATATTCTCCTTTTAAAGATCCGGTCCTGCCGGTTTTTCATTCGGATAAGGACAATTTCAATTACGTAGGAACAGGCATCTTCCAAAATGATAAAGAAGTAATGGTCATTCAAGACGTGGACGATAATATTTTTCAACTTCTGGATAACAATCATTTCCTAAAAGTCTTGGCCATTCCAAAGTTATCTATCAGTTTAGGACGTATTCGATCCAATGTTCGCATGAAACTATCGAGCGACTATTCATCCTTGTCCTTACATGTGGGATTGAAAGGAAGAATTGAGGAATACCAGGGAGAATTGAATATTCAAAGTGAGGAACAATTGGAACAATTAATTCATGAAATTGAGGTCTACCTTGAGGAACAAACGTCAGATTTATTAAAACGAATGCAACGTTGGAAAGTGGATCCCTTAGAGGTCGGAACCCATTCGCTTAAGCCGTTTTCTAAAGAAATAACGGATGAGCAATGGTTGAAACATTGGGAAAATATGAAAATTAATGTTGACTACGACATCAAAGTACATCCTTTGATTAATGGAGTGGTTGATGTGTTTCAAAACAAGTAAATCGTTACGAGCCGCTTAAGAGCGCATGATAAGATGGGCATGCCAGTATATCGACGCTAATCGGTGAGGGATATCAAATCATTACACTGTAAAACAGATGAACGATCAGGATCCCAGATACCCTATCGGGGAACGAAAAAAGACAATACACGACTCGCCATTCGAGTTTTGAGCTGTCTTTCTTTTTGTTATTCAAAAAATAATTTCCGGGAAACGCATGTACTACTTCTTTTCGGCAGTACATCCCGTAATCCGATTACTATTGGAAGAAGGTAATCATAGTTAGCCCGCGTCACATCCTCCATGCGCTGGGTCACAGCATTATACTGCTCCAACGGGATAAACTCAAGGATAGCTATGGTGATGCAGCTCCATGTTACGGAGAACGTATCACAAGTAACTACAAATTTTTTTGATTTATGGGTCACAAGGAGGAAAAAATGACTGAATTATTAGCTCCAGCAGGAAGTATGGAAGCTTTAAAAGCTGCAATATCTAATGGTTGTGATGCAATATACTTAGGAATGCAAAAATTTGGTGCACGTGCATACTCCTCTAATTTTGATTTAGAAACGTTAAAAGAGGCTGTTACGTATGCGCACCTGAGGAATGTTAAAATCTATGTTGCCATGAATACCATCGTTTTTGAAAACGAAGTTGATGAGATGAAAGAACAGATAAACGAATTAAATAAAATCGGTGTGGATGGCATTATCGTCCAGGACCTGACTGCTTTCGATTATATCGTTAAAAACTTTGTTGATATGGAAGCACATTGTTCCACTCAAATGGGAATCGACGATGTAGACGGAACTTTATTATTTAAAGAACTTGGTGCGAAAAGAGTTGTTCTGTCCCGTGAGGTCAAGATTGAAAAAGTAAAAGAGATCAAAAGAATAGCTGAAATCCCTTTAGAAATTTTTGTTCACGGTGCTTTATGTGTATCTTATTCGGGAAATTGTCTAATGTCAGGATTGCTCGGCAATCGATGCGCAAATCGCGGAAGATGTGTGGGTTCATGCCGTAAGGAGTATGAACTAATCGATAAGACAACAGATACATCTTTAGGGAAAAGCTATATTCTATCTACTAAGGACTTAAACACCATCGATTATATCCATGATTTAAAAGAAATCGATTCTTTAAAAATAGAAGGCCGAATGAAGGCGCCTACGTATGTGGCTAATGTGGTATCCAAATATCGCAAGGCCTTAGATCATAAAATAACCGAAGAAGACAAGGAAAATCTGAAAAAAACATTCAATAGAACATTTACTAAAGGGTATTTGTTTCACGAAGACAGGAGAAATATTACAAACATCTTAAAACCGAATAACTTTGGTTATGAAATTGGAACAATCAGCAAGATTGTTAAAGACATGTATGAAATAACACTTACACGTCCTTTAAATCAAAACGATACAATCAGAATAAGTCACAACAATGAAGATGTTAATCTGGCTGTTGCCAAACTGTACGATAAAGAGGGCGAATTAATCAACAAAGCAGACGATGTCTGCTATATCAAAATCAAAGAAAAGGTGTCTACGGGAGATTTAGTATATAAAACGAAGGATTATTTCTATAACAAAGAATTAGAAGCATCACTGGAAAAAGAATTTAAGCGGTTTGACCTTGATATTAGAGTATATGCATCTCCAGATTCAAAGCTTGTCATAGATGCGGAGGGCTTAGGCTTTACTTATTCATATGAAAGCGAGGAAATACTAGGCGAAGCCATTAATAATCCAACAACGAAAGACCAGGTCATCAAGCAATTCTCAAGATTAAATGATACGATATTCGAACTTAATCATGTCGAGTATGAGGAATGCAATGCATTTATTCCAGCTAAGCTGTTGAATGCAGCAAGAAGAGATATTGTACTGGGCTTATATGACTTAAAGCTTAACAGCCAAAAGATAAGAACCAAGGCTTTGGAAGCAAAGAAAAAAATAAGCTTTGCCCCTGAGGAACCCTACCTTACGGCCTCTGTAACGACTAGGGAGCAGTACGAGGCTTGCGTGAGCTGTGGAATTAAGGAAATCTATTTTAAAAACGTGGTTAGAAGAAATCAGAATGATTATAAGGCAAAAGAAGGGCAGCTACTCATCGGAGGATATGGTGGAATTTATCACTACAGAGGAACGAATCCGTTTGTTACGGACTATTCTCTAAATGTTGTTAATGCTACTAGTTGCTATGAATTATATAAATTAGGGGCAAAACGAGTCACTTTATCTTACGAATTGAATAAGAGCCAAATTGAAAATTTAGTGAATGCTTATGTTGAAGAAAATGACGGATATCCTGCACTGGAAATGGTTGTATATGGCAGGGTGCCTTTGATGTTTACCAAATATTGTCCGATGAAAAAAATGAATCAATGCAAAATTTGCAGAACGAAGAGCTATGAGTTAAAGGATGAGCACGGAACGTTCCCTATCCTTTCCCATAATGATTGTACAACGACGATCCTGAATGGGAAGACGCTTAATCTTCTGGATGAGCTACCCAACCTCAAAGGAATCGAGGCGCTCCGATTAAACTTCACCGTTGAATCCAAAGAGCAGGTTGTGAACGTCATTCATATGGCGTCAGGTAAATTAAATGGCTCAATGAATAATGCTGTCTTTAATCAGGAAACAGACACAAGAGGACATTTTAATAAAGAGATTGTGTAGGCAGCCAAAGGGATGGTTCTGGCGATAGGATGGCGGGAGCGAAACCAACAGCGGCAGCGGCTAGATTATGGCGTACATAAATGCCCGGACGGCAGATTCTGCGATTGGGGTATTCCTCGTATTGCTGACCAGTATATCGCTGTCTTTCTTGCTAATCGTTCAGCTTAACATAAAAGAACAAGAAAGAGCCGCCCAGTACTGGGCGGCTCTAAAACTTGCCGCTTCAACTATCGCAGTGAACATGGCAGAAGTAAGGAAAATCTTTTTTAGAGGCATTCTTTTGGTTTAGTCTTTTTTTATTTAAATTTGTATAACAGAGTTGACTTCGTGTATAGTTTGGTATACATTGTGTTTAGTATACTTTACTAAAGGCGGTGTCATACATGACTTATCAAGAAAAGAAGAGCATCGTATCGCTAATCAGCACCATACTCATTTTTACAGTGTATTTGCTGTACAGATACCCACAGTATCCCAATGAAGTGTTGGATTCAAACGTAACCTTCCATTACTGGGGATCCTTCATTCTTGTATTGACCTTAGTTTCCATTGCAGCACATATCGTGATCAGCATTATTTTTAACATCATCTTCCGTATGACGACGGGTGAAAAGGAACCTACATTCGCGGACGAACTGGATAAGCGCATCGACTTGTTGGCCTTCCGAAATTCATTTGCTATGTTTGTCAGTGGCTTCCTTCTGGCTATGGGCTCATTGGTTATAGACCAGCCTTTGAAGGTGATGTTCATCGTCCTAATCGTCGCTGGATTTCTTTCAGACGTAACAGGTTCAATATCGAGACTGTATTACTACAGGAGAGGAGTCTAAGATGGGTAAAGTTCCTGTTGGCAATTACATCAGAAAATTACGATTCAATCTTAATGAAATGACCCAGCAGCAGCTGGCCGACAAGGTAGGTGTAACCAGACAAACGATCGTAGCTCTTGAAAAAGGAAATTACTCTCCTTCACTGGAGTTGGCCTTTCGTATTGCTCACGCCTTTAACTTGCCGCTTGAAGAGGTATTCTTTTACGGGGAAAACTCATAGGAGCCATGGGGGAAATAGATAGGGGGTAAAGGATGAGAGCAATGGTATATGCCAAATACGGATCGCCTGATGTGCTTCATCTGAAGGAGCTAGAGAAACCTACACCGAAGGATAATGAAGTACTGGTCAAAATATATGCGGCAACGGTAACAGCGGGGGACTGGCGTATGCGAAAGGCCGACCCATTCCTTGCAAGATTGTACAATGGTCTCTTAAGGCCCAAAAAGGTAACGATATTAGGGTTTGAGTTAGCCGGGGAAATTGAAGCCGCAGGCAAAGATGTAACACGATTTAAGATCGGTGATCAAATATTTGCGTCTTGTGGTCTTGGCTTCGGTGCCTATGCCGAGTACAAATGTCTGCCTGAAGATGGGTTGGTGGTCATGAAGCCGGTCAATGTGAGCTATGAGGAGGCTGCTGCTGTTCCCATCGGGGGGATAACCGCGTTGAACTTTCTAAGGAAGGGGAATATCGCGAGCGGAATGAAGGTTCTTATTTATGGAGCCTCTGGAAGTGTGGGGACTTATGCGGTGCAGCTTGCCAAATATTACGGGGCAGATGTAACAGGGGTATGCAGTACTGCTAATCTTGAGATGGTAAGATCTATAGGAGCCGACCGGGTCATAGATTATACGAAACAGGATTTCATGGCGCTTGAAGAAAGCTATGATTTAATCTTTGATGCCGTTGGGAAAACGGTATCGAAAATCAAAAAATCGACATTCAAAAAAGCACTGCATACGAACGGGAAATATGTGAGTGTCCATATGTCACAAAAGCCTCGAGTTGAAGATCTCATCTTCCTGCAAGAGCAACTTGAAGCCGGTAACATTAAGCCAGTTATCGATAGATCCTATTCGCTGGAACAAATTCCTGATGCCCATCGTTATGTCGAACAAAAACATAAGAAGGGGAATGTCGTCATTACTGTACGTGAAACTTGCCGTTAGTGACAGCGCGGTGACGCTTATCATAAGTAGGGGCAAGATTCTGTTGCCCAGCATACTGTTTCGAGGGGGCAGCAATGAATAAAACAGACCGTTTATCGGGATATTCAGGCGATTAAGCGGTTTAGAGATAGATATTGAGGAAAAGCTTATCTACAGAGATATTGAAGAAACAGCCGTCCCGTCGGGACGGCTGTTTAACTTGCCTCTTCAGCTTTCAGGGGGGACCGTGTTTTGATTAGTCAAAGGGATAATGGGTGGTCAAAGCATTTGCCTTTTGAGGGTCATTTACCAATGCCAGTTTGTATTCCAGCATCCAGTTAAGTTTTTCAATGATCTGATCGTATTCCTCCTTCTTCCGTTCGATTTCATAGAGTTTTAGCCGAATCCACTCAATGCCTTTCAGATAGTCCGGCGAATGTGTATCCTGTTCTTGAAAGTAATCGCTCAGTTCAGCCAATGAACATTCTACACTTTGAAACTTCTTAATGAGCTTCAGACGTTCGATTGCTTTCTCATTGTAGTTACGATAGTTGTTTTCAGCTCTTTGAAAATGCTGGCTATCCAATAAACCTTCTTTTTCATAATAACGAATGGTGTAGACGGATAACCCTGACTTTTCAGATAGATCCTTTATTCGCATGGAACCTCTCCTCAATAAGACTTGACCTATAGTCAACTCTAAAGTTTATGCTTTAATTGTTCAAGTGTCAGAAATTAAGGAGGGATAAGATGAAGATTATCGTGACAGGTTCTTTGGGACATATTGGTAAACCGCTCACTGAGAAGCTAGTTGAGAACGGCCACTCTGTTACCGTTATAAGCAGTAAACATGAGAGGCAGAAGGAGATTGAAGCACTTGGGGCAAAGGCGGCCATTGGGTCAGTTTCGGACGATGTCTTTCTTCGCGAGACCTTCACGGGAGCAGACATCGTCTACCTGATGGAACCTCCCGCTAATGTGACTGATGTAAATTATGATATCTACAGTGAAGTGAATGAAATAGTAGCTGCTTATAAAAAAGCGGTTGAGCAATCAGGGGTAAGAAAAGTCGTGCATCTGAGCAGTATCGGAGCTCACACGGACAAAGGTACGGGTTTTTTAATAATTCACAACATTGCCGAGAGTATTTTGAAACAACTACCTAATGATGTGGCAATCAAATTTATGCGGCCAGCTGGCTTTTACAGTAATTTATTGGCTAATATTGATGTAATAAAATCAACAAGCGAAGGGTTTTTAGGTGGATTATTGTCTTTGCAGCATTATGGGATCGGAGGTTTACTGACTGGCAAAAGAGGAGTGATTCTGGCCAACTATGGTGGTGAAATCAAATACCTGTTGGTCTCGGCTAATGATATTGCTGCTGTCATTGCTGAGGAAATGGCTAAACCCTTTGAAGGCAGAACCTTTCGCTACATAGCAAGTGAGGAGCTTACCTGTAATGAGATTGCTAAAATATTAGGTGAAGCTATTGGTAAACCCTATTTGAAGCATGGGAAAATATCCGATAAAATGCTCGTCAATACCATGCTGAAAAGTGGGATGAACGAGCAAATGGCAAAAGGGTTTATGGAGATGGGAGTGGCGGCCCGGACAGGTTACGTGTATGAAGATTATTACAAGAACCGCCCAACTTTAGGAACAACAAAATTGAAAGAATACGCAGCAGAATTTGCGGCGAAATATAATCAAACGTAATAAATTAGAGAATCCTCAAATGAACGAAACACATACGGATATTAAATGCAGAGTGTTTTTAATTTCAGGAGGATCGTCTGGAGTAGGTAAAGCAATCGCACCCGGACCAGCCAGACTTGGGGCCAAGGTCGTGATTATCAGCAGAGGTGCGGAGAGTGGAAAAGCTGCATTAAAGGATATTTCGGAAGCTACAGGCAACAGCAGGGGGAGATTGGGGGGCGGCGGACCTTTCCCTATAGTCATTGATCTGGGAAGTTAATGATGTGATCAAACGGAAATATGATCAATTGCATGTGGGGTGTCTGATTTTCCACATCAGGCACCCTGCAGTGTTCACGTAGGATTTACGCCGCCTATTATCTAGTATTTACTATGTCTTCTTTCGTGAGTTCTTGGTATAGGGTAAGTTTCTCTGCGGCGAGAGAAATCATGTAATCAATTTCTTGCCGCCTGGATTCCAGTCCCATCAGATGCTTCTCAAGGATTTCAATCCGCTTTTTTAAGGTAGGATTATAATTAGAAGGATTCTCCCCTTGCTGAATTTTATCCATTACACAGCCCTCACGAGTAAATTCCGTAATCTCCTCAAGTGATAAGCCCACTTTTTTAAGTTTATTTAGACATTGAATGTAGGAAACCTCACTTTCTTTGTAGACACGTGCCCCTCCATTACTACGCTTGGGTTCATGTAGCACCCCGATTTTTTCATAATAACGAATCGTATAAGGAGTTAATCCCGTTTGTTCTGACACTTGACTTATCGTAAGCATCCGATTTCTGTCCCTCCTTTTGTATGCTGGTATTGAAAGATATTATACAGCTTTCAGTTCACTCAAAGCCAATGTGTACAATTGCCCCTAACCCCTCCTGAAAACCTCTTGACTTCCAGTTGACTCTAACTTGTAAGTTAACTTTACTAATTGTTAAAGGGGTGCAACAATGAACAACGAATATTTCACGATTCAACAAGCAGCAGAAGGGATCTGGGGGGCCATTTCGGTTCCAGGCAGCGGTTCTCTGGGGAATGCAGCAATTATTGATCTTGGGGATTTAACCGTTGTAGTGGATACAACCAACCTCCCGCATTCTGGTGCTTTGTTACGCCATACTGCTGAACAATTAACAAACAGACCGGTTAAATATGTAGTGAATACACATTTTCATGGAGATCATGTCAACGGCAATCAGGAATTTATGAATAGCGAATTGATATCTACCGTTTGGACAAGAGACTTGCTATCTGATATGGGCGAAGTGAATATTGATCTTATGCAGCAAAACATTCTAAAGTTAATAACCAGCCTAAATCATGTACGTTCACAGCAAAGAGATCCCCACATGCTAACTGAAATCGACTATGATCTTTCCGTACAGCGAGCCCTTTATGATGCCATCCCTTCCCTTTGCAGGGTGATCCCCACGATAACTTTTGACGATAAACTCGTTATTCAAGGAACAAAGCGAACCATCGAAGTATTATCTTACGGAGGCGGGCATTCTTTAAGTGATGCTGTTGTGTACGTTCCAGAAGAGCAAACTTTGATCGCTGGTGATTTAATATCGACTAAGACCATTCCGGTGTTGCCATACGGTAATCCATACGCTTGGGTACGCATCCTTAAACGCATTCAAAAAGACCTCAAGGTCAATACTGTCGTTCCGGGACATGGAGATGTATCCAATTCAGATCGAATCACGGATGTCATACGCTTTTTGGAGAAAACGATCACCTATGTTTCTGGAGCTGTAAAAAGCGGGAAATCAGAGTCTTACTGGCTGGAACAAGGGGTATTAAAAGGCTATGAGGATTGGCATCTGCCCCAGTATTTCGACTGGAACTTTCGCTGGCTCTTTAACAGTATGCTTGTTCAAAACAACAGATGAGACAACGAGCAACACTGTTTGCAACATAAATATAGAAAAGAGGAATAAGTATGGAGTATGTGAAGCGCTTCTGGAGCGTGAATGAGAATGGCGAAGCAGATTGAAATAGAGAGTAGGGTGCACAGTGACAGTCGGTCAGATCGCAGAACTTATCATATAGAAGCCTGCCCGGTTGGGACGGGCTTCTTGTTCTACATCTATATAACATGAAGACGATCTTCTTAGCCCTGAATCAATGTGACCTTAAATACACTTCCCGATTCGGAGCTGGTCTCCAGCTCAACGGTCCCTTGGGGACATGTAAGCAGATGCCGGACGATTGACAGACCTAGACCGGCTCCGCCGCTCCTGCGCGCTGACTGCTGAGCGATACGAATGGTCTGGTGGCTGCCTTTTACAATATTTTGTACGATATCGACGAGTCGTGCATAATCCGCTCCGCATACGTCAACCCGGATTTCATGCAACGCCTGTCCCCCGAGGATATACTGGATGAATTAAGGAAGCTGTAAACAGCCCATCCTGCAGAGGGATTGGATTGGGGAAGCCCGAATAATTTCAGAACGCTACTGACATAACGCTGTCAGTAGCGTTGTTTTATTATAGGGTATGTAAACATAAAGGAGTATAGGAAGGGTGGTATTTTGTGAATTTTGCTTCTGTACGCATCATTACTGACGATGTGAATCGTCTCGCCGAGTTCTATGAAAAAGTCCTGGGTGTTTCGGCGGTGTACCCCGCGCCTGTTTTTGCCGAACTCGTTATGCCAGCATGTACCCTGGCAATCGGTCACTCCCAAACGGCGCAGCTATTTGGTGCTGGTTCCGTAGTGGCAGCGAGTAATCACACTGTCATCATCGAGTTCCGCGTCAACGATGTCGAAGCCGAGTACGCACGCTTGAAGCCAATTGTCTATGATTGGGTAAAAGAACCGACGACGATGCCGTGGGGGAACCGTTCTATGCTGTTCCGTGATCCCGACGGCAACCTTGTAAACCTCTTCGAGCCGGTGACTGAGGAAGCGATTAGACGGTTCAGTAGCAGGCATTGATACCAGATCATTCAGAGCTGGATTCTACATCCATTCGCGTCTTTTTGTTATCACAGATTCTCAGATTTCCCTATGCGTTTGAGGATACTGGTCCTTGGCATTTCCCGTAACATAGAAGTAGCTTCTGCTATTCCCGCTGATTTCGCTTCGCGCATATGAGCATGAAAGGCTTCTACGCTTTCCCACTCCTGAGTTGAGTAAAAAGTTCCGGGTGCATTGCTGTCTTCGAAGATTTCATAGCTAATGAGACCCGGTTTATTTGAAGTTTCAATGGTAGTCGTGAAGGTCTGCTTTGTAAACTCCTCTTCGCCAGCTTTTGCATGGATTTCAATGAATATCGTTACACTTTCGGGATATGGGTTTATTGTATTCATCGCATAGTCACTCCTAACAATTATGTGTTATTGAACTTGGTTAACAGTTTTTTCATTGCTTGAGTCGTTTGTTCTATTAGCTCCCGATCCTCGTTATCAAGAGTTTTTAAAATTTCAGAGGAGGAATTAATTAGCGTTTCAGCTGTTTTGTTAATAAGCCTTTGCCCAGCATCTGTAAGGCGAATCAAAGACACTCTTCTGTCATTGCTGCTGTTTACCCGCTCAACATAGTCAAGCTTTACAAGCTTATCGATTAAAACGGTTATGTTTGGTTTTGTAACATGCAGAATTTTACTTAAATCACTCATGGAGCGTTCTTTTCCGTCCGCCAACTCATGCAGAATGCCAAAATGTGTTCGAACCAAACCTGTTGTATTTAGCTGCTCGTCAACGAATTTTATGATTTTACTGTTGAGTTCATGAAGAACGTTTGAGAACTCCTTAATCATCAACAGCATCGGCTCGTTCTGTATTTTGTATCCCTCCTTTCAATTTCTTTCGGATGGTGTGCGCAATATAGTTAAATGATTAATAGTTAAACGTTTAACCATTAACAGAATAATACTATCTTTTACAATTGTCAAGATTGTTCGATATGAAAATCGCCGTCTTTCGTGCTTCAAGGTTTAAGCTTGGTGGTCTTACGGACATTCACGTATCGGGGAACCTTATCACAAGTAGTGGTAAAGCGAATATAACAGGAGCACCTTTCTTTGTCATTGATAGAAAATTCGCGATATCCGGGGCACAACCAACAGAGGTAAGGCAGACCGTGAACAGTCAGGCAGTTCAAGCGAAATAGGCTGTTTATTCTTTTCGTCATAACTCAACGAAAGCAAGCTCCAAATCATCAAATATGGAGACGGATAACTTTCCCTTAATCGTCATTGCTTTTCTCGCTTGCTCGATTAGTTGTTCTTTCATTTCTTTCATCGTATGCCGGTAGTCATGCTCATGATCGTGGTAAACTCCATTCAGCGCTTTCTCATGAATAAACACTTGTCCATTCAAATACAATTGCATTTCATCTATTTCGGCTTTGAGGCGATGCCATATGTTTGAACAGTATAGTCACAGAATTCCCCTCCTCTGCCGAGTGGGGCAATCAGCTCATTACGATTTGGATGCGCCTGTGGTATCATGAACATGCCTATCATCCCGTTACATTTGAGGGGGAAGAAGTTGCTTGTGAACATGGACAATTACCATAAATATGAGGATGTATCTGTATTAGATGATGCCAAGTCAGCGCTAAATGGTGAAGCAGCCCGGTTGGCAAGTTTGATTTACACGTATACTTCGCAGGATGGGACCTATGCTTCACCGATCCATGGTCTGTATGTGAACCGATATTCGCAAGTAGAAGCGGCGGATGATGTTCACACCATATTCTCGCCGGCAATCTGCATTGCTGCGCAAGGGAAAAAGCGAATTACCGTAGGCAAGGATGCTTATGAGTATAGTGCTTCGCGAATGTATATTGCCCCCGTTGCCTTGCCTGTTGCGATGAAAATCATGCAGGCCAGCCCCCAAGTACCGTTCTTGGGGATAGGTTTATATCTCGATCCGCAAAGGATTGCTTCGTTGCTGCCGATGGTATTTCCGAATGGTTTGCCGGAGGTTCGCAATCGCAGTGCGTGCTACGTCATCGAAGCTGATTTGGCCATGATGAACGCCGCTGCAAGATTGATGGCATGCCTGTCCTCTCCCGATGATGCTCAAATGCTGGCTCCATTGGTGAAAGACGAGATTTATATCCGCCTCCTCCGTAGCCCAATCGGTGTTTATGTTGCTGAGACTGTTCTGGCGGAATCGGGCATGCAGCAGGTTGCAAAAGCGATTGATTGGCTCCAAAATAACTTTTCCCAGCCGTGGAAAGTAGCGGATTTGGCGGAGTTGGTCCATATGAGCGAATCGTCGTTTCGCGAGTATTTCAGATCGGCTACTGCGATGAGCCCTCTGCAATATCAAAAGGTGCTGCGTCTGCAAGAGGCGAGGCGTCTAATGTTATCCAGCTCCATTGACGCAACTACGGCGAGCCGGCTTGTGGGCTATTTGAGCGATTCCCAATTTAGCCGCGATTACAGCCGATTTTTTGGGTGCCCTCCAACTAGAGATATCACAAGGTGGCGTCAGGACCAGCAACAGTTGAAGTGAAACGCACACGTAAACGGCTTTTCAAATTTCCGCGGGCATAGAGCCTAGCGGATTTTCCCTTTTTAGGCAGCGGAATCTGTTGAATCAGGCAAAAACTCCGACGGAAAAGGCAAAGACCGCAGTGGTCAATCCCCTATACTAAGAGTAAACATCCTACCGATAGGAAAGGGGCTTTCTGAATATGCGTGTATTGGTTACAGGGGCGACAGGCTTCATCGGAGGGGCGGTCGTTCGCGAACTGCTGGATGCCGGTCATCAAGTGGTTGGTCTTGCCCGTTCTGAAAAAGCCGGCAAACGGCTTACGGCATTGGGTGCCCAGGTTCAAATCGGTTCGATTGAGGATTTAGCAGGCTTGCGCAAAGTGGCTGCTGCAGTAGACGGGGTCATTCATTTGGCCTTCTTCCACAAGTTCTCGCATGCGGGCCTTCCAACTCGGCTTAGGGTTTTATTAGGCGGGAATCCTCGTCATGTGGTGATGCGATTTATGAAGGCTGCAATTGAGACCGACAGGCGAGTCATCGAGACACTTGGCACCCCCTTACCCGGCGGTGACCGGGCGCTTGTCATCGCGATGCCTACGATGACGCTTACTCCCGGCCGTCTCGGAACGGAGGACAGCGCTGGGGATCCTCAATCCCCAGGTGGATTACGCATCATTTCTGAACATACCACCCTAGACTTGGCGAATCGGGGGATACGTTCCTCGATTGTACGCCTCCCACCGATCGTACATGGTGAAGGCGATAAGACGGGCTTGTTCCCAAATCTGGTGAACATCGCTCGCAAGAAGGGTTTCTCCGCCTATACAGGCTCCGGAACCAACCGTTGGCCATCCGTGCATCTACTGGATGCGGCGCGCCTTTTTAGACTCGCCTTAGAACAAGCTCCGGCAGGGTCCCGGTTTCATGCGGTGAGCGAAGAGGGCATTCCGTTTCAAGAGATCGCCACGGCTCTGGGCCTCCATCTGAACCTGCCGGTCCAAGGCATTGGGGTTGAAGAAGCAGGTAAACATTTCGGATGGCTTGCACCCTTCACGAAAACGGATAATCCGGTGTCCAGTGCGTTGACGCAGGAGCGTTTGGGATGGAATCCAGTACATCCTACCCTTTTAGATGAAATTCGGAAGGGGTATTATTTCTAACTGTAAACCGAAAATGGATGTTTCGTGGAAGGGGTATGGGAGAACAAGGAGCGCATGCTGGAAAAGTACGGCAGGAAACTTGACCACGGCAAGCGTTGAATTTGTGCGTTCCTTTCGACTCCTAGCTGGTTCCTCAATCGAGAAGATCGGTATTGACCCTATAGCCACTATAGGGTTTAAAGGGACAACAGCTTCACGGTGCATCAACGGAGGAGGATAATGCATATGGGAAATAAGATGATCCGGGCACTCGTTCTCATTCTCGCATTTTCGATTGCCGCATACGCAATTGTTCAGTATGGCGTGCTTAAAGCTAGTGATGCAGGACTTGTCTCTTTCAAATTGCAAAAGCCGAATTTTGAACTCAAACCATGGATATATGTACTATACATCCATATTTTTACCGCGATATTTGCCTTGATCATAGGACCCTTTCAACTATTTATGAAGCCAACGAATGATAGGAAACGTTGGCATCGCCTATTGGGGTATGGATATGTTCTTTCGATTACAGTTAGTGGGATCGTGAGTGTGTATTTATCCCTTTTTGCCACAGGAGGTTGGATTGCCGGGCTTGGGTTCATGTCGCTCGATGTATTGTGGGTTGCGACGACGCTTACTGCAACGAGAAAAATTATGGCCAAAGACATCCAAGCTCATAAAGCATGGATGCTTCGCAGTTATGCGCTTACTTTTGCAGCTGTCACGCTTCGAATCTGGTTAGCACCGCTGACTCTTCTGTTTGGCGATTTCGAGGCGGGGTTTCGGGTTGTCGCTTGGGTTTGTTGGATTCCTAATCTGCTCGTCATAGAAGCCGTGATTTTCAGAATGAGGTTGCGGCAGCGGCAATGATTCACAACTGCCATGCCATGCCAAAAACGATCCGTAAAACCGCGCATCTATGGCGCGGTTTTATTTTGCGTACGGTGGAATGTTGTTCGTGCCGCGCCCCCAATGACGCAGGTTTTACGATGAAAAGTGAGTACGGAAGGAAGGAAAATCGTCTCGACTAGACGAAAAGAAAGGGAGAGGAGTGCTCAGACGGAGGATACCCAGCACCGTTGAGATTCAATTCATTCTCCCGTGGTCCGTCATTTGACCGACCAGTAAATTGACAAGCAGAAAATGACCGAGATGATTGACGGCAAAGGTCTCCTCATACCCGTCTTTGATAGATACACCTTATCGACAAACTGGACGCCGATTTAAGGAATGCCTATGTTGAAGAAAATGATGGCTATCCTTCACAGGAGATGATTGTATATGGCAGGGCCCCTTTGATGTTTACAAAATATTGTCCGATGAAAAAAATGAATCAATGCAGAATTTGCAAAACGAAGAGCTATGAGTTAAAAGATGAGCACGGAACGTTCCCTGTCATTTCCCATAATGATTGTACAACGACTCTTTATAGTCGTGGAATTCATTAAATGTTCTAAAATCAATCCTAAGGATGAACTTCAGATGCAAATATTATTAGTTGAAGATGATAAGACGATCGCGTCAATTCAGCTATGGGTTCACCCTGCCCTGGATGAGCATTCTGTCTGTCATTGTGTGTGTATTTGTCATTGTCAGCTCTGCGGTTGTTTATTCCGGAGCTAAAGTAAAAAAGGAGAATATTATTGATGCATTAAAGCAAGAGAATATATGATTCACTTACTTCACACAGAGGAGGAGACGTTACCCGACGTCACACACAATCATGCGAGTCAATCGATTGCTCTCCATGCTGCTGATCATCTCCGGTAAAGGTACGGTAACGGGCAAGGAGCTTGCCGAGCATTTCGAGGTATCCTTGCGGACGATCTACCGGGATAACGAAAAAATAGGAGAAGCCGGCATACCGGTTGCATCGTCCAGCGGCAAGGGCGGAGGATACTATATTATGGACAGCTATAAGGATTTCTTGGCGGATTATGGATTATCGGATGTAATTAAGAACAGCAATGCTATTATACTGGGTGCCAGCGCCGGTGCGCTGAACATGTCTGCTCAATGGTTAAGCTTGAATGACACGGACCATGAAGTTGAAACAGGTACTATTTATGAGGGTATGGGCTTTGATCAATTTGCCTATGAATCTCATTCTAAACGGGGCTACGCCACGTTTGTTCAAGGCTACCTGTTCCCCTTGTCTGAAGAGATTGATGTCTATGCGGCAGAACAAGAGAGCGCCATACGGGTAAAGGACGGCAAAATCGAAACAATGGGTCCTATATATTTAATTTCCCGCTCCAAGATTCAGAAATTGGTTGAGACGCTCTAACATTGTCGGTTATTAAATGATATAGACTACTTAATTTACCGTCTTATTGACAAAATCAATCTCATTTCTGATCCCTTTATGGGCATCATTCCACAGGCCCTTTGTCAGGCGAATGCGCAGCAGGCATGTGTTAGGGTCTTCGTCGTTATTGGCGTCGTTATACCAATCAGCGAATATTGTGCGAAGCTTTGTCATCATTTCGGCGTTTTTCTCGTCACACACCCACCCCAGGTTTTCACCGATCCCATCGGCCGTAAAGTTTTCGACGATGATACAAATGGAGACTTCGGGGTTTTGGGCGATCTGCTGCATCTTACCTGAGGTGGCGTAAGTAACGGTATAAAATGCGCCGTCCTCATAATAGGCGTCCACAATGCGGGCGGCAGGACGGCTTTTCCCATGGGTCCCCGGTTCCAGTGCGATCGTGGACAGAGAGATTAGGCCGTCCTTGTTACCCACTTGTTCTTCCAGCAGCTTCATGGCTTCATCGTACTTGCTCAATATATTACCTCCCACTATAAATTAATATTTTCTCTTGTTTGCTCACTCGTTCTTAGGTTTTCAGCCATGGACAGGTTGAGAGTTGGAGAAGTCATGTAAGGATGACATTATTTTCTTGCAGAGCCGGTGGCGGGAATAGAGGTTGGGGGGATTGTCCCCAGCCCATGGATCGTTCCTGTGATCGCACTTTGGATATCCACACCTGTCTCTTGACGGCTTACCCTCCCATGTCACGCGGGGTCTTTGCCCTTACATTCCTTCGTTCTGCCTCTCAAGAGGTGGACGCCGTTTCTTGCTCCTTTACAGGGTCGTTGCCCTTATGGAATTAGTTCCTGCGGCTGCTCCGTGCTTCTTTTGTCTTTGGTGAAACCTACTTCAATGAGCAAAATGAGTTTGGTTTTTCTTAGGCTGCCATCTGTAGCTGGGCCTGACGGACCGGCCCTAACACGCTGTTTGCATCGTATGGAATGTGCTTCGTCCCGAGCGTATGAAGCACGCGAATAAGTTTCCCGCACAACGCCACAAGGGATTGCTTTTTCTTCAGTGGATTCTGACTTCGTGTCGTAAAATACTGGTGCAGTGCCTTGAATTCGGCGTTCTTTGCTACCATGGGCATGACCGCCCGGAACAGCAGGGCCCTCAGCTTTGCACGTCCACGTTTGGTAATACTGGACTTGCCCTTTTTCTTTCCCGAACTATTCTCTTTGAGATTCAGTCCGGCCAGCCGAATAATCTGCTGTCCATGCTCGTAACCACTCAGATCGCCCACTTCCGCCAGGAATCCCGCTAACGTCACTACAGCCACACCGGGCACGGTAAGCATCTCTTTCGTGCCTGGAATTTGCCCTAGTAGACGTTCTACTTCGGACAGAATCTCTTCAAGCTGTCTGGCGAACATGTCATACTGCTCCAGAAGTGTTTTAATCTCGATCTTTGCTGCAGGAAGACCTTCGGTCAGACCGATAGAGCCTCTCGCCGTTTCGACCAGCAATTGGGCTCGCTTCGTTCCCACCGCTCGTTTCACGTCTTTCTTCCACCGCTGAGCGATGGCTTCTGCACCGAGTCCTACGATCTCACCTGGCGTCGGAAACTCGTCTAGAGTAATAAGCGAGGCTTTTCCTTCCCAGTCTTTAAACACCTCAGTGTATTCCGGGAAAAAGCGATCCTGCCAGTTCTGCACCCGCCTTTGCACCTGCCCGAGGTTCACCATGATCTTCTCCCGAAGATTCATGAGAATTCGCAGATCTGCGTAGATACGCGTTGGCAATTTAGGTTCGCTGTATTTCCCATTCCGCACTAAATCGGCAATGACTTTAGCGTCTTTATAGTCGTTTTTCGTGGGTGAGTTATCTTCCAGTTCTTTGCTTTTGTGTACATGATGCGGATTGACAATGACCAAAGGAATGCCGTGCTGTCCCAAATACTCGGCCAGGTTAAACCAATAGTGTCCGGTAGGCTCAATGCCAAAGAGGACGTCGCTCTTGGCATGCTCCCGCTGAAGCTCCTTCATCCACTGAACCAGTTGCTCCAGTCCGGTACGGGTATTTGAGAACACACAATCCTTTCCGAGTTCAATCCCCCGGTAGTCGATAGCGCGAGCCACATGGGTTTCTTTCGCAATGTCTGCGCCTACGACAAGGGTCTTGTCGGAAATTCGTGTAATCCGTTGATTCTGCTTCTTCGATTGTTTATACTTCATGTTGAGTGCCTCCTGTGCTGCAATTGTTCTTTGGCGGAACGTTTCCCAGTATACAGTTGGCGCTTTTTTCATTCAAACCTCAAATTAATTCATTACAGGAATGGCTCCTAAAGTATTATAAGGCATACATTATTAAGCTTATCATTGTGATGTCTAAGAGCATGTGAAGAATAATACGATACAAATATTAAATCGTGGAATATCATGAAGAGAGTCCTTGGAATATTCCTTGACGGGAATATTCCAATCGGTCTATACTCTAGTCAGTGGTACAATATGAGAAATGGAGGAATCGAAATGGCAGTGGAATCGCAAGGCATGGAGTTAGTCATAACACGTGTATTCAATTATCCGCGTGAACTCGTATTCAAAGCTTGGTCCGAGGCCGAGCATCTGAAGCGATGGTGGGGGCCGAAAGGGTTTGAAATACATGTCGCACAATTAGATTTCCGTCCGGGCGGTTTGTTCCATTACAATATGCAATCTCCTGATGGTGTACAAATGTGGGGTAAATTTGTATACCAGGAAATCCAGGCATTCGAAAAGATTGTCTGGCTCAATAGCTTCTCAGATGAATTAGGCAATATTGTCCGGGCTCCGTTTAGTGATTTGATCCCGCTAGAAATACGCAATACGGTAACATTTAGTGAGAATGACGGTATTACAACAATGACTTTATGCAGCGGACCGGCCAATGCAACTGAGGAAGAGAGAAGATTTTTTGAAGGCATGTTTGAATCCATGCAAGAGGGATTCGGAGGAACCTTCGATCAGCTCGAAGAATATTTGGCAGACCGTTCCTAACCAAGATTCCGGAACAAGATTCGTGAGGTATGTAAACATAAAGGAGTATAGGAAGGTTGGTATTTGGTGAAGGGGACTAATCACCAATTTCAATAATGTTTCCCTCTGGGTCTGCAATGAAGAAGTTCAGCTGACCCCATGGTTTGGTAGATAATTCTTCAAGAATTCTCACATTTAGCGCTTTCAGCCGCTCATATTCCTGATCCACCTCAGCAGTGGAAAAACGCATGTACATTTCCATGGTCAGGTTGATGCCGCTCGGTGGAACATAGGTTTCGCCTATGGACTCGGCAAAATGCTTGCGGTCAAACATAAACAGCTGATCCGTGTCCTTCTTAAAAGTCGCATACAGACCGCCGTCCCAATCAGTTTCAAAGTTCAAAACATCGCGGTAGAAGGTGACCATCTTTTCCATATTTCCTACAAATAGACCCACATCAATCACGCTGCACATCCTCCCTTAATCATGTCAGCCCAAACGCTGATAGGCATTGAGCGATTTGGCGAATTTCCGTTCATACGCTCACAGCTTGCCGGATTACCATCGTTCCTCCATGCTCCTTCTGCAATCTTAATTTTATTCCTCAAAGGGGATGCCGGCAACTTTTAAATGTCCGTAGGCAACGAGAAGCCCGGCAAGCGCAAGGCAATTGAACAATGCTTAACGCTGACTGATTCCTAAGTTATGGCTTCTTACGATGGATTGTTAGTCGTGAGAAGCCTTTTCGAGAAGTTCCAGAGGCGAAGCGTATGGTGGAGAGCAGTGATCTTGTTTTTTGGGAAATGCTTATAAACATATGCTAAACTGATAACATATAAAATCAGAGATAGGACAGGAAGAGATTCAATGGGAAGAAAACAGTCTTTCACGGAGACAGAGCTGCTGGATATGACAAAAAAATTAGTGCTAGAGCATGGGTATGACGGTTTTCACCTCAAGCTGCTCTCACAGCATCTGTCAGGAGCCCGAAGCACGATTTATCAATATTACTCTAATAAAGAAGAGATTGTGGCTGCTTGTATGAAGCGCGTAATGGCAACGGTATTAGAAAATGCATTAGCCATTGATGAGTCTGATCCTATGGACGCCCTCGAGCAGCTGCTTCTTGTTTATGTAGAAGAGTCTGCACTACATCAGCTTTTAGGAAATGCCAGTAAAATTAATACTGCTAATTCATCTGCAGCTGCTAGAGATCTTGAATTTATTGAGGAAGCACATATGACCCTGAAAATTCAATTATCACGCTTATTTGAACGCGCACAACAGAATAATGACCTGCGGAAGGATATCCCACTTCCTGTACTTATTGGTGTATTCTTTAACTTAATTGATACACCTAATATGCTGAATATCCCTGTACCCGCTTGGGGAAAGCTGTTGTTTCAGATGTGGACCGGAGGAGCCAAGAGCTAACCTCAGTCTTGGATCTAATTTGACACAAGTGTCATTTATATTGTTTAATAAATGTTGTGAGTGTGATGGCGGGTTTAAATTGACACATGTGTCAAAAATATAGTTAAGGAGTTGGAAAAGAAATGTTTCTGGCTATGAAAGAATTGATGCACAGCAAAATGAGATTTTTGATGATCATCATTATTTTTGTATTACTAGCCTGGCTGGTATTTATCTTATCCGGTTTAGGGAATGGTCTATCTAGTTTAGCTGCGTCAACCTTTAAGACGATGAAGGCGGATTATGTCATTTTTGAAGAAGGATCGCAGTCCTCCATGAGCAAGTCACTACTGTCTGATCAATTACTGGCGGAGGTGGAGCTACTGCCCAATGTGAGTGCTGCCGCACCTATGGGAAGTACGATGGCAACAGCGTTGAAGGAACCAAGCACCAAGAGTGAAGATAAGCTGGATATCGCAATTATAGGAATTAACCCGGGAAGCTTCTTGGAGCCGGCTGTCGTGGAAGGGGAAGGCCTATCTTCTATGAACCCTACCGGTGTTGTAGTGAACTCGACCATGAAGGATGAGGGCTATAACATTGGTGACACTTTTCAATTAGATGGCACGATGGAATCATTGACGATTATAGGCTTTGCCGAGAACCAGACCTATAATCACGTTGCATCTGTATTCACTCCAATGGCGGAATGGCGGAAAATTGCCTTCGCGGCTCCGGGTTCGGATAAGGGAGTTGCAGGGCCCGTTAATGCGATTATGTTACAAGGCAAGGATATCGCTCCGGAAGTAATGAATAGCAAGCTGGCGGATACGGACACGGTTACCCGGGCGGCTGCAGTTCAAGGAATGCCAGGGTACAAGGAAGAGAACGGTACGATCTTAATGATGCTGGCATTCCTGCTCGCAATCGCTGCATTCGTGCTCGGGGTATTCTTTTATGTAATGACGATGCAGAAGACTAACCAGTTCGGCATTATGAAAGCTATAGGTGCCAGTAACAGATTCTTGAGCAAAACCATTGTATCGCAAGTGTTTGTGCTATCGCTGACTAGTATTGTAGTTGGAGTCTTACTGACTTATGGAACAGCAGCCATGATGCCGAAGGGTATGCCATTTAAGCTGGAACCGGGTCTTGTCGTCTCGTATTCTGTTATCTTGCTAATTATCGCTATGTTAAGTTCGCTGGTGTCGGTTCGAAAGATTACCAAGATTGATCCGCTCAAGGCGCTCGGGAGGGTTGAATAATGACTAAGGGATTACAGATGAGTGAAGTTACCAAGTATTATGCCGAAGGAAGCAACCGGATCGCGGCACTGGGTCATGTGTCCATTTCCGTGGAGCCGGGGGAATTTGTTGCTGTTGTTGGACCGTCGGGCTCTGGTAAAAGCACCTTTTTGTCTATCGCTGGAGCACTGCTCCAAGCTTCAGAAGGAGAGGTTAAGCTGAATGGACATTCTATTTCTAAGCTTACGGCGCAAGAACTGGCGAATATAAGACTGCAAGAAATCGGATTCATTATGCAATCATCCAATTTGGTTCCTTATCTGAATGTTCTTGACCAATTGCTGATCATCAAAAAGATGTCGGGAAAGGTTAAAAGAGAGGACAAGGAGTTCGCCACTAAGCTGCTGGAAGAGCTGGGTCTGGGCTCGAAATTAAATAGCTTCCCGGAAGAGCTATCAGGCGGGGAGAAGCAGCGGACAGCGATTGCCCGTGCTCTAATCAATAATCCCAGCATCATCCTGGCGGATGAGCCGACAGCAAGTCTGGATACCACACGTGCACATGAAGTGGTCAGCCTGATTGCACAAGAAGTGAATTCAGGCCAGAAAGCAGCGATTATGGTTACTCATGATGAGCGTATGCTTGAATATTGCGACAAGGTCTACCGGATGGAAGATGGGAAGTTGTCATTATGAAGCAAAGCAAACGCACAAGCCATTGGCTTGTGCGTTGTGCTAGTGCTTAGACTTCGGCTTTTCCAATCTGCTACGTTCACGCATGGCGTTCATCTGCTTGGCATGTCTTACATCACGGCGTCGTCCTCTCGTTCTGAGTTGGCTAAGCATAATGAAGAGCCCCAAAATCCCCAACCCATAAGAAACAAGATGACTCACTTCATTCCACAGGTTTGCCGCAGTCAGAAGGGATACCGCCCCAATGATGGTTGCAATAATCCGCTGTGTATTTTTATTTTGCGTATCGATCAGTTTTTGCTCAAAGGAGCTTGATAGCTTTACCCGTAAATTTCCGCTATCCATTTTATCTACGGCAGATATGAACTTCTTGGTCGTAGGAAGGATTCCTTTGAGAATGCTCTTGCCTTCACCCACAATGTTGGAAAAGACATTTCCCCGCAGATCCCTGCGCACAACCTCTTCGACATAAGGCTTAACGGTCCCAATCAAATCAAGCTCGGGGTCCAGTCCGGTACAAAGTCCATATACCGTGCCTATGGCTTTTCCCAAAAATGTTGTATTTGCCGGTAACTGAAAGGGCTGAGAATAGAGGAAGTCACGTAGCTCTTCAGCATTGTCACCTGACGTCACAAAACTAAGGTCAAACGTATCCCCGTTGATTTGTTCAAATAATAACGTGAGATTCCTTGCGAATACCTCTAAATCTACATTCCGTCTTAAAAATCTCAAACGGGTAAGGGCATTGATTGCGCCGTGAGCATCTTTTAAATACACCGCCATTAGCAGGGCTACCATTTGCGTCTTCATATCCTCGGCAATCCGTCCGACCATTCCAAAATCGATTAAAGCGATGGTGCCGTCAGGCTGCACGAGAACATTGCCCGGGTGCGGGTCTGCGTGAAAGAAGCCTTCTAATAGAATCTGTTCCACGAAAATTTCTATCAGCGATGTCGCTAATTGGGTCCGGTCCACACCCCAGGCATCCAGCTGGGCAAAATCATTGATTTTTACACCCTCCAAAAACTCCATGGTTAGAACTTTCGAAGTGGTATAAGACCAATGAATGCCTGGAACAACGACATCCTCCCGATGGATAAACTGCAGCTGGAATTCTTCTGCATTTCGCCCTTCTTGCTCATAATCGAGCTCGTCCATAACGGTATCGTGAAACTCATCATACACCGCATCCAGGTCCATGAAGTCTGCAATCTTCGTCCAGCGTTTCAATAACGAAATAGCAACCTGTATGGATTTCCAATCAATGGCGATAATGTCCTCGACCCCGGGACGCATAACCTTCACTGCGACCTCTTCACCTGTTCGTAAGGTCGCCCGGTGTACCTGTCCTAAGGAAGCCGCTGCGATAGGAGTTGTACTAAACTCAGCAAAAATCTCGCTTATGGATACTCCGAGTTCGCTCTCTACCTTGTGCTTAATCTCGGAATAATCTACGAATTCTACGGAATCCTGCAGCTTGGACAATTCATCGATGATTTCCTTCGGCAAAATGTCCACCTGAGCACTCACATGCTGCCCAAGCTTGATAATTAATCCACCCATATCCATGGCGGTCTTTGTAAAATAAGCTGCCTGTTTTCGATATAAGGCTTTTGTTTTCGCTTCTAAGCGCCGTCCCGGTATAAAATACTTTTGTTTGCCCAGCCACCAGAAATCCCAGGCGAACTTAAAAATCATCTGCATGGTTCTTCTGAACCGGAGATCCTTCATCAATTTAAAGAATTCGCTCATTCTTTTTCAGCTGCCACAGGTTCTTTTTCATCGACCTCAGGTTCATCATCTTCATCTTCAGGAATAGTAGTGTTTTTATCGAAGATCGCCTGGGCCATGCTTTCAAACTTTTTCGAAGCGCTCATGAAGAAATCGGCGAATTTATTGAACATTTCGGCTTTGACCAGAATGACGGCTCCCTTGCGTTTGTTCCCGAAAACGATGAATTTCTCACCTGGCTTAAGTTCAAGCTCTTCCCTTGCTTCTCTAGGAATCACAATTTGTCCCCGCTCACCCATTGAGGTTGTTCCCAGCACTTTGCCGTGACCGAATCCGTGACTATTTTCTTTTTTTTGCTGCATCTTAATCTCTCCTTTGATAAGCAATCTACACCAGTATGATATTTCATACTAATCATATCATTATGGAGTTCTGTTTGCTAAAGTCTACAATCCGTTATTTGTCTGAAAATGATTTTTTCGGCAAGTTGTGGACACTGGCTGTGCGTTTTACTGCAGCACTAGTGTCTCTCTTATTTTATGATTAATGGTAATGATTTGAAATTGGTATTTATGAATTCTTAAACATGAAAGGTTGATCTTACTTATGAACGGTAACAAAATCACCTGCTTAGCCAAAACGACTATAATGCAGGTACGCTCTTTACTGCTTGTCCTGATCGTTGCAATGGTGGCCAGTAGCCTTACAGCCTGCAGCAATTCTTCCGTAGGTGAGACAGCGAGCATGTCTGCGCAGCCGACCCAGGAAACGCCTGTGGTGACGCAAGCCTCCGGCAGCATCTATCTGTACGGTGAAGCACATGGCAATGACAAGATTATGGACAAGGAATATGAATTGTGGTCTGAACATTATCATAACGAGGGCATGAGACATTTGTTCGTCGAGCTGTCCTATTTTACCGCTGAATACTTGAACCTATGGATGCATTCGGACAATGACGAACTTCTGGAGCAGATTTATGAGGATTGGGAGGGAACCGCAGTTCATAGTCCTTATACCAAGGCATTTTACCAAAAAATAAAAAGCGAGTGTCCTGAGACGGTTTTCCACGGCACAGATATCGGGCATCAGTATGATTCGACCGGAACCCGGTTCTTATCTTATCTTGAGGCAAACGATCTGATAGGATCGGAGAAGTATATTTTAACAAAAGCAGCGATTCAGCAAGGGCGGTTATTCTACAGTAAGGATGACGGGGTATACCGGGAAAACATGATGACTGCAAATTTTATCCGTGAATTTGAAAAGCTGGGCAGCGAGAGCGTCATGGGCATTTACGGCTCAGCACATACCGGGCTTGATGGAATGGACTATAGTACCCAATCCATCCCTTGTATGGCCAATCAGCTACAGAAGCACTATGGCGGCAACCTTCATTCCGAGGACCTAGGCTGGATTGCTAAAGATATTGAACCTACCAGAGTAGACTCCATTACCTTACAGGGCAAGAAGTATGCGGCATCGTATTTTGGAAAACAGGATATGAGCGGATTCCAGGATTACGCTTATCGGGAATTTTGGCGATTAGAGGATGCTTATGAAGATGTCAAAGACCTGCCACAGGTGGGCAGTATTCTTACTTACGAGCAATATCCGATGCTGATCGAAACAGGCCAGGTTTTTGCAATCAGCTTCACCAAAACAGACGGTTCAGTGGAGAGAGAATACCATTTGTCTAACGGTAAGGTTGAGGAAGGCGTGTATTCAACACAACAATTCATTGCAGACTGAGCGGTTAGGAGGCTTTTCCATAAACATTGTTTTCATAAAATATTAGATAAATCTTAAAATTTATATTCAATAGTGATACACTAAGATCAGGATTGATCCTAAGCAGGTGTGTGGCCAAGTTATGCGTGCCAGAGCAGGAGTGCCTGCATCCTTCCTGCAAATCGTAGGGTAGAAGGACGGTAGAATATGAGCAACCAACAGACCAAAACAGATGTGATTTTAATTGGTGCCGGAATCATGAGTGCAACACTGGGTTCACTGCTTAAGGAATTGGTGCCTGATTGGAGAATCACTGTGTTTGAGCGGCGTGCAGGTGCCGGGGAGGAGAGCTCCAATGAATGGAACAATGCGGGAACGGGGCATTCTTCATTGTGCGAGCTTAACTACACCACGGAGCAGCCGGATGGATCTATCGACATTAGCAAGGCTATCAAGGTGAATGAGGAATTTCAGTTCTCGAAGCAATTCTGGTCTTATCTGGTGAACAGCAGACGCATACAAGATCCGCAGGAATTTATCGTACCCGTACCACATATGAGCTTTGTAGAAGGACAGACAGACGTAACCTTTTTACAAAAAAGATTTGAAGCGCTTTCAAGGCATCCGCTGTTTCAAGGGATGGAATTCTCCGCTGATCCGGCGCAGCTGATGAAATGGATGCCGCTTATGATGAAGAACCGGACACTCGGCCAGCCGGTGGCGGCCACCCGAATGGAATCGGGAACGGATGTTAACTTTGGCGCTTTGACACGCAGCCTGTTCGGCCACTTGCAGAGCAACAACGTCGATATCAGATTCAACCATCAGGTTGAGGACCTTAAGCGCACGAAGGACGGGTCCTGGGAGCTCAAGGTACGGAATGCTAACGGCGCTGCTGAGCGCCATACAGCGAAATTCGTCTTCATCGGGGGCGGAGGCGGGAGCCTGCATCTGCTGCAGAAATCCGGTATCCCGGAGGGCAAAGGGATTGGCGGATTTCCGGTAAGCGGACTGTTCATGGTGTGCCGGAAGCCGGAGATTGTGGCACAGCATCATGCCAAGGTATACGGTAAAGCAGCGGTTGGTGCGCCTCCAATGTCTGTTCCACATCTGGATACAAGGGTAATCGACAAGCAAGAATCATTGTTCTTTGGACCGTTTGCCGGCTTCTCGCCCAAGTTTCTGAAGTACGGCTCGATGTTTGATCTGGTCACCTCCGTTAAGCCGGGTAATCTCGTCACGATGCTGGCGGCAGGCGCCAAGAATATGCCATTGACCAAATATTTGATCGGGCAAGTCATGCTGTCGAAAGAGCAGCGGATGGAAGCCTTGCGGGAATTTGTCCCGAACGCCACAAGCGGGGATTGGGATCTGGTGGTGGCGGGCCAGCGTGTGCAGATTATTAAAGATACAGCTGCCGGCAAAGGTACGCTTCAATTCGGTACGGAGGTGATCAGCAGCGCCGATGGCTCGATAGCCGCATTGCTTGGTGCCTCTCCTGGAGCCTCTACCGCCGTTTCTGTCATGCTGGAGGTCATCAGCAAATGCTTCCCGCAGCATATTGAAGCCTGGGAGCCGAAGATCAAACGAATGATCCCTTCCTACGGCCTGTCTCTGCAGGGCAACACAGAGCTCTTGAACAAAATCGATACTTTGGCAGCAGAGTCGCTCGGTCTGACGAATGGACCAGGGGAGCCTGTGCAGCAGATTAAGGTAAAGCATTCATAGGAACAGGTGAGAACTTTCCCGGTGCGGAAGGTTCTTTTTTTGTGCGCGGAATTATTCCTGGATCGTTGAAGGATTTTTCTATTATATATGGAAATATGTGAGTGCCTGAAATCAAGTTATTGAAGAAAAGAGGGAATGTAGCTGATGTCCAAGATTCAGTTAGGCCGTACCCGGTTAGCGGGAGCGGATGGCATTCGTGCGATCGCCTGCCTGTCCGTCATTCTGCATCATCTGTCACAAAAGCTGGTGATGCCCGCACAAAAGCCCTGGCTTCAAGAAGTGCAGTCGGTTCTCTTGCTTGGAAACAGCGGGGTCAGCTTGTTTTTCCTGTTAAGCGGATTTTTGCTGTCGTTCCCCTTTTGGAGCGCTTATCTGGAAAATAAGCCGTATCCGTCCATCCGGACATATGCTGTACGCCGCGCTGCAAGAATTATGCCCGGCTTCTATGTATCCTTCCTGGTATGTCTGTTGCTCGTATGGAGGCTGGACATTCCTACGGAGTTCTTGTGGCGGCGAATCCTCACGGGGTTCACGTTTACGTCAGGCTTCCACTATACAACCTTTTTCCCGTCTGACTTGAATGGGCCGTTCTGGTCGATCAGCTTCGAGGTGTTTAGCTACTTGCTTATGCCTTTGTTTATGGCTGTATTGTTTGTGCTCGGCAAGCGGCGTTCGTTCGGGAAAGCGATCTTGTTCTGGGTGGTCACGTTTGGGTTGGTGCTTGCTATAAACTCCCTTGTCCATCATTGGTTTACGCCAAGCGGGCAGGGACGGGGCTGGGATTATGGCCAGATTGGCGGTGCGAAATTCTGGATGCCGAATTACAATCCCGTGGGATTCTTCGGCCACTTCGCTATCGGTATCCTGGCGGCGGGTATAACGACCGCGTTCATGCAGCTTGGCACTAAGGTGGAGCGGCTATGCAAGCTTGGGGTGTTCGATGCAGCCGGAGCCGCCGCGTTGGGTCTTGCCGGTCTATTGATCTGGCGTATGCGCCACCAGGGCGAATTTGACTTCAGCCTCCAGCACCAGCCCTATTACTTCCCGGCGTATGCCATTTTGTTCGGAATCGTGCTGCTGTCAGCACCGTTCAGCGTCATCATAGGGCGTTTACTGGATAACCGCTTTTTCCGGTTTACCGCGAAGCTTTCGTTCGGCCTGTATATTTGGCACTACTTGTTCATCACGCTAATCGAGAAGTACGGGATAGCGGATTATCACTATTCCGGGATCCGGGATGTGTGGCGCTGGCTCGGCATCAGTGTAACTGTCCTCGTCATCTCGTATGCGGCGGCGGCAGTCTCTTATTATATCATAGAGCAGCCGTTCATCCAATGGTCGAAAGGCAAGCCTTTCTTCCGGCGCAAGCGCAAGGATGCATCATCGGTTAGTGCCGCATAAGTCAGCTCATATGCTGTACTGCTTGTTGTACCCGTTGACTTTTTCCAAAGCCTCATGATACATTGTGTATACACGGAATACACAATTTATTAAGGAGGTAGGGTATGCTGGCATTAGATGTTCGAAATTTAAATAAAAAATATCCGCACTTTCAAATCAAGGATGTATCTTTTCAATTGGAGAAGGGCTACATTATGGGGTTCATCGGAGCCAATGGCGCCGGTAAAACGACCACGATTAAATCGATTTTGAATATGGTTCATGTGGATAGCGGCGAGATATACATTCTTGGCAAGAACATCGCTGATCACGAGATTGAATTGAAGCAGGAAATCGGATGCGCATTCGGTGATATCGATTTCTATACACGCAGCAAGATCAAGACGCTGACCGATATCACCAAGAAGTTCTATAAGAATTGGAATGATGAAACTTACTACAATTATCTCAAGCGGTTCAAGCTGGATGAGAACAAAAAAATAGCGGAGCTGTCCCGAGGAATGAAGGTAAAGTACAGCTTGGCCCTTGCTTTATCGCATGGCGCCAAGCTGCTCATCCTGGATGAGCCGACCAGCGGACTCGATCCGGTCTCCAGAGACGATCTGCTCGATATCTTTCAGGAGCTTATCACCGGCGGCGAGATCAGCATTCTTTTCTCTACGCATATTACCTCCGACTTAGAACGATGTGCGGATTATATAACCTTCATTGAACAAGGGCAAATTATTGCCAGCTCGGAGAAAAACGAGTTAAAGGAGTCCTACCGTTTGCTCAGCGGCAGCGAAGCCCAATTAAACGAAGTGAAGGAGCATTTGATTTCCTACAAAATCAACTCGTTTGGCTTTACCGGACTGATTCATGCCAAAGACATTGATCCATCCTCCAGCCTGCGGGCAACCACGCCGAGTCTTGATGAAATCATGATCTACTTTGCGAAAAAGGAGAATGTATATGTATAATTTGGTGATGAAGGATTTGAAATTAGGCGTAAATCCCTGGTTCTTCGCCTTACCCTTTATTTTAGGCGGATTAATGCTTATCCCCGGTTGGGTCTATTTTCTCGTGCCGCTGTATTTCTGCTTCTTAACGGTACCGAACATATTTGGCGGGTTCAAGAGTCAGAATGATCTGATGTTCAGCACGATGATGCCTGTGACCAAATTAGATATCGTGAAGTCCCGGGTAACCGTTATTGTCATTCTTGAACTCATGCATCTTCTCATCGCCATGATCTTCAGTATTTTTACGTTTCGCTTGTATCCTCATTTGACTTACATGTTCTATCCGCCGTATATGGGTTTTTGGGGATTATGTTTCATCATGCTGGCGATCTTTAACATCCTATTCATATCCATGTATTACAAGACGGCGTATAAGTATGGAGCGGCAACGACCGCATCCACTACAGGCGCTATCCTTTTTGCCGGAGTGGCCCAATGGGCTGGAATCCAAAGTCCTTGGGTTAACGACATTTTCTATGGCTCAGGGACGGATAATACGGCACTGCAGCTATCCATTCTGATAGCGGCTATTCTAATTTTTATTGCATTCACGCTGATTGCCTATAAGATAGCGGTAAAGAGATTTCTGAAAGTGGAGATATTATGAATGTAACAATTTCGAACACATCGGAGAAACCGATTTATCAGCAGCTTTACGAACAGATCAGCGCGCAAATTCTGAAGGGGGAGCTGGAAAGCGGCTATTGTCTGCCGCCCATCCGGCAGGCAGCCCTGGAGCTGCATGTTAGTGTGATCACCGTTAAGAAAGCCTGGGAAGAGCTTGAGCGGAGCGGTTTGATCAATACGGTAACAGGTAAAGGCTGTTTTGTAGCGGAATTCTCGCGGGGGGAGATGCTGCGGATACGCAACGAAATGGTCCTGAAGCAAATGGAGATCGACACCTCCTACTACAAGTCCTTTGGCCTCACCCTGGATGAAGTGATGGGGCTGCTGAAGAAGATTTATTGACATATCACAAGAAATAACGCTGCCAAGGTTAAGCTCTTGGCGGCGTTATTTCTTATGATATGATTCCAAATTCTGATCCAGATCAATTTAACAAAACAAGATTGCATCTATACTGTGATTAACAAGAAGATAACTTACTTTTTAAGGGGGCCCTACAATGACAACAACAACTTTTCAATTAGAGCAGCTTACTTGTCCCGGCTGCATTAAGAAAATCGAAACAGCCTTAACCCATAAAGACGGCGTATCCGAGGTAAAGGTTCTATTCACTTCAAGCAAGGTGAAGGTGAGCCACAATGAGACTATTATCAATTCTGCGGGTGTGAGTAAAGTTATCACTAATCTTGGATTTCCCATTCTAAGCTTTAAATAAGGGGCCGTGCATATGTCCAGACAAAATAAGGAGAGAATTATAGGCATTACCGGGCTGCTTATCACTATATCTTTTGTAATGAAATTAGGGAATGTGCTGGAGTTGTCCTCTGATATTCTTATGATTACAGCTGCGCTCCTTGCGGGCTATCCCATTATGAAGAATGCCTTTCAAGCTTTACGTTATCGTATATTGGGGATTGAGGCACTCGTTACGATCGCCGTCATAGGCGCCATCATGATCCGGGAATACTGGGAGGCGGCAGCCGTTACCTTCCTATTCATCTTCGGTTCCTATCTTGAAGCGAGAATTATGGAGAAGACCCGTTCTTCATTGAAAGCCTTGATGGATTTGGCACCTGCGATGGCTTCAGTAATGCGCGACGGGATAGAGGTTCAGGTATCTCCTGATGAGGTGATCCAAGGAGAGATTGTCCTGGTCCGTCCCGGTGAGAAGATTCCGGCAGATGGTACAGTTCTCAAGGGAAAAGCTACGATCAATCAAGCAGCAATTACAGGAGAATCTGTTCCGGTCAGTAGAGAAAAAGGGGCAATAGTGTTCAGCGGAACGGTCATTGAGCATGGGTATTTAGAGATTATTGCTGAGAAGGTCGGTGATGACACAACCTTTGCCCGGATTCTAAATATGGTTGAGGAAGCACAGGAATCGAAAGCGCCCACGCAGAAATTTATTGAGAGATTCGCCAGGTACTACACTCCTGCTATTTTTATATTGGCTATTATCGTGTATATCAGTACTGGAAATGTTGAATTAACACTGACTTTATTAGTTATTGCTTGCCCGGGTGCCATGGTTATTTCTGCTCCGGTCTCCATCGTAGCCGGAATTGGTAAAGGTGCGAGGAACGGCATCCTGTTTAAAGGTGGCGAGACGTTAGAAAAGGCGGGATTCGTTCAAGTGGTTGCCTTTGATAAAACGGGCACACTCACTGCCGGCAAACCACAGGTTACGCGAATCAACGCCATACACCTGAATGAGAATGAGCTCCTTCAGATGATAGCCCGTGCAGAATATGCCTCTGAGCATCATTTGGCTAGAGCTATTGTTGCAGAAGCTGCGTCGAGATCCGCTTCCAGGATTATTCCTGCAGAACAGTTCAAGGCGTTGCCTGGCAAAGGGATAGCTGCTACAGTTGAAGGGTCGAATCTATATATTGGAAATCGCAGGTTATTGGCAGACTACAGCATTCAATATGATCAGGAAATAGCCGACTACGTAGCTCAAGAGGAGAATAGAGCACAGACGGTCGTCTTTGCCGCTGATGATGAACGGGTATTAGGAGTAATCTCTATTGCAGATGTCTTACGGACGGATGCCTATGCACTTATTCATCAACTGAAACGGTCGGGTGTTCACAAGGTGGTTATGTTAACCGGTGATAATGAACGCTCGGCTGCTGCTGTCTCGGGTGAACTTGGAATAGATCAGTATTATGCGGAGCTGTTGCCTGAGGATAAGGTTAGAATAGTACAGGATCTGCAAAAAGAATATATTGTGGCTATGGTTGGTGATGGTGTGAATGATGCTCCTGCTCTGGCCGTTGCCGATGTAGGGATTGCTATGGGCGGTTCAGGAACCGATGCCGCGATGGAGACTGCCGATATGGTACTTATGTCAGATCGCCTAATGAACCTTCCATACGCGCTGGGCCTTAGTCGTGCTTCAATGAATAATATCCGGCAAAATATTTACTTCGCTGTAGCCACCGTCGTGACGCTGTTAATCGGTGTGTTAACCAGTAATGTATTCATGGCTTCCGGTATGCTTGTGCATGAATTGAGTGTGTTGTTAGTCATTCTTAATGCGATGCGTTTAACTCGATACACTACCAAGAATAGGGGGAGCCGTATTGAACTGCAATCATCGTCCAGTGAGTAAGCCGTATGTTCCGGGTCAGGCCCCGGCATTATGTATCAACAATGTGCCCATTCTGGAGATTTTATCGCCTGAAGAGAAGGCTGAGGTGATGAACGCCTCTATCAGCAAACAGTATACAAAGGGTGAAGTTATTTTCTCTCCCGGGCATTCCTCAGCGAATTTATGGATAGTCCACCGGGGCAGTGTGAAAATATCCCGCTTCTCTGCGGCAGGTAAGGAGCAGATTGTGCGCATTCTTAGCCCGGGGGATTTCACAGGGGAATTGTCTTTGTTCAGTCATACCATATTAACTAATACCGCTGAAGCATTGGAACCCACAGAGATTTGTCTGATTCAGGGTAAAGTTATCAGTGATTTAATGTTGAGAACGCCCCGAATCGCGATTAAATTCCTTGAGAAGTATACAGAACGTATTGAAATGGCAGAAGATAAACTGGAGCAGCTTACCCTCTATGATGTTGAGCAACGACTCGCAAAGGTCTTACTGGAAATGCTGCACGATCAGCAGAATGACCGCCTGGAGAATAACGTGTTAATACTGCCCGTAAGTAAAAAAGACCTAGCAGTGATGATCGGGACAACGCAGGAGAGCCTAAGCCGCAAGCTTGCCTTGTTCCAGGAACAGGGATGGATTAAGCTTGTAGGTCAACGAAAGATTATCATAGTGGATCAGGCTAGTCTTAACCTGATCCTATAACTTGGATCACTGTTTCAGACATGAGGCACCCATTTATGGGTGCCTCTATATTTTACCGTTATATAGTGCAAGGTGAACGGTATCCCGAATAAGGGAAAGGTTCCTGGCTGCGGAATGTTATCGTCCGTTTGTGTCATTGACCTTATGATGCCGGGTATGGACGGAAATCTTACGCTTAATCAGATATACCAATGGATGTACGGTCGTATGTAGAATCCCCTAATACCTTCACGATAAAATCCGCTACGTCTGCACGGGAAATCGTTCTTGCCTTTTCCGGTACGCCTGTTGAAGCTTCCTTATAGTTTCCTGTCAAAGCTTTATTCGTTAATCCCATAGGCCTGGCGATTGTATAGTTAAGTTTATTTGCCACAATATAATCCACAGCGCCTTGATGATCCAGAAGAGGATTCTTTAGCATGGTCATGACCAGTTTCCCGCTAATCCCCGGAACTTCTTTGTGAATCCCTGCAGAAGCTGTATAGACGATGCGGGTAATTGAATGCTCCCTCATCCCATCTACTATATTTTTGGTCATCTGCTGCAGCTCCGTAGATTTTTTCATGCCTAGACTAGAGCCTAAGCAGGATACAACTGCCTCATGTCCTGCAATGGCTTGGGCAACCGCCTCTTTATTGAAGCAATCTCCCTGGATAATATGTAGATGCTCATGGTGTATTTGTAACTTTGAAGGTGTACGTACAAATGCAGTAACCTCAAAGTTTTTTTCTAACGCTTGCTTCACGACGCATTGACCTACCCCGCCAGTTGCTCCAAAAATAATAATTTTCATAATACTACTCCATTCATTTTATATTTGGTCAACAACAAATCATGGGGAAATTACGATCTCAGAAGTGAACCCATATATTTGATTATCATATCACTGAATATATACCAAAGCGATTTTGGATACCGGTGTTCCCGAGAAAATTTAGTAAATCTTTAAATGTTCTTTAAAGGATCTTAGAAACTGCTGATTATACTAGGTACATTCACCAGGAACACAACAAAACATATTGGAGGGACTTACAATGAACAACAATCAGAAGAGTAGTCAGAGGGCGAAGAATACAAGGAAGAAGTGGGTAGCCGGTACAGCGATAGCAGCAACTGTATCATTAATGGCGATGGGGACCTCAGCGCTGGCTTCATCCGATAAGGATGCTTTCAAAGAATTTTTCAATGGAAATGCCGGGATTCCGGGACAATCTACGACTTTAATTAACGAGTCTAGAGTAATGGCTGGGATTAAAACAACGGTAGAAGAAAGCATTATTGGTGGAAATAGTGCGGTTATTATCGTTTCTTTTGAGAAGGAAGACGGTACAGTTTTCTCACAGGATGCAGCTATGGCTGCACTTGAACTCAAGTGGGCAAAGGATGCAAGTTACATGGTAGAGCAACGTGTGACAGAGGATGGTAAAAAGATCATCGCCATGTTTGATGTCGATACACCAAGCAGTCTGAAAGGAAAGAAAGTTACGATTAAGGCGGATGCAGTAGTGAATACCGCTACAGAAGCAGTTATTGCTGAAGGACCATTCCATAATACTTTTACAGCACAAGAGAGCGGTACCTCTTTCAATATCGGAATTGATCACACCCTGTCACAGCAACAAGAAGAGATGTCTCTTGAATCGGTTCATATCTCAACGATTGGCATTGGTATTGAAGGGGTACGTACAGATGGGCATAGTGATGAATTACCACAGTACAGCCCTAGAGTTAGCATAACAACATCAGACGGCAAGGAAACCGAGCTTTCTTTAGGCTCCACAAGCTCTTCAAAGCGGGGATTCGAATGGCATTATAACCTGGACAAAGAGGGCAAAAGGGTCTTCCTGGATGCAGCGATGATCATTAGTATATCAGTCGATGGCCAGATCACTCCGGTTACTAACTAAGCATGCGGGCTGGATACAATGGGGCTGTCATCAGTCCCATTGTTCTTGTCCAACTTTGATAATAACTTAGAGGAGGAATTAGATGTGGAACAATCTATTATGTATACAATCCATTCAACATATTTTCTGGTGCCCCTATTCGTATTATTCCTGCTGTACCTGACAGTAAGTGCACTATGGAAAAAAAGGCCGCTTCATGCAGGCCAATATTTAATATTAATAACATTTAGTATTTACTTACTTTGTGTCATCGACCTGGTATTCTTCCCCATCGATGTGAATATCGGCATATATGCCAATCACACTTCTTGGTACAAAACGATTAATTTCATTCCGCTATTAACAATAGATATCAAAACCTTTGTATTAAATGTGATAATGTTCATGCCCTTTGGTGTATATCTGCCACTGCTCCATAAAAAGATTGAGTCTTTAAAAAGCGTAGCGTACTACGGCTTCTTATTCAGTTTATCTATTGAGATACTTCAGATGGTGATCAGAATTACTTTGGGTAATGGCAGGAGCACAGATATCAATGATCTTATTGCCAACACTGTTGGAGCACTTGTGGGGTATATAGTTATAATCAGACTATTACAGAGAAGCCATGGGAATAACTTATTGAATAGGATAAGATTATAACAGGAGACAACGGACATGTTTTGAGGGGAGAATATATGACTACCGAGATACTTATTGTAGACGATGATCATGAGATTGCAGGGTTAATCGGGGTATATCTGCGCAATGAAGGCTATCATATTCATACAGCGCAGGATGGAATTGAGGCCCTTCAATTCATGGAGCGCCACTCTATTGACCTCGTGATCTTAGATATTATGATGCCCAAAATGAATGGACTTGAAGTATGCCGGGAAATTCGCAAAGAGCAGGAAACTCCAGTCTTGATGTTAAGTGCAAAGGCAGAGGATATGGATAAAATTATGGGTTTGATGACGGGTGCGGATGACTATATGATCAAGCCCTTTAATCCATTGGAATTAACAGCGAGAGTAAAGGCGCTGCTGCGCAGAGCTAATTATCACCCGGCGGCGAAAGATCCGGATTGTATCTATATTCACTCCTTAACCATTGATAAACAAAGTCACACGGTTCATGCGCAGGGGCAGGAAATAAGGCTGACCTCTATTGAATTTGATATTTTATATTTGCTGGCCAAGAATCGCGGAAGAGTATTCGGATCAGAAGAAATTTTTGAAAAGGTATGGAATGAAACGGGGGCCGGATCGAACAAAACCGTTATGGTTCATATTAGTAACCTGAGAGATAAAATTGCTGCGGCAACAGGAGAAACGGTGATTCAAACGGTCTGGGGAGTTGGCTATAAAATTGAAAAATAATACGTTTTTTATAATGAAAACAATCCCGGTTTGGAGAGCCATTCTCTATGTTCTGCTGTCGCTAATAGCATCAACGCTGACAGCGGCTATTCTATATTCTTCACTTTATAGTTATCAGAAACAGTCAGGTGCGGTAGCTTTTATATTCAATGCCGTTTCTTCTCTCAGGGGTGTACTTGTACCTTTGATGTTTGGGTTGTTTGTCTGTTTCTATCTGTTCCTGTTCTATAAGATGGAAAAGAGACGCTATATTTCAACTGAGTTTAACCGTATGATACGTGAGGTTGAGCTTATTGCGAACGGTAATTTTGATCATAAAATAGAAGAGCGGGCAGAGAACGGGTTAGATAAACTTGCTACCCATATTAATAATGTTGTAATTCAAGCCCGGAAGGCCATTGAGGAAGAGCGGAGATCAGAACAGATCAAAAATGATTTGGTGACAAATGTTGCCCATGACCTTAGATCCCCTCTAACCTCTATCATCGGATACTTGAATCTTATCAATGAGGATGAATACAGGGACGAAGTGGAGCTTCGTGCTTATATACAGATTGTGTATGCCAAGGTTGAACGCCTGCATCATGTATTAAATGATCTGTTTGAATATACCTATGTCCAAAATAAAGAAACTCTTGTAAATGATCAATCCATTAATATTGAAGAAATGATTAATCAATTAGTTGTACAACATAGGATTCAAATGCAGGAAGCGGACATGCACATGAGGACATTTATAACGGCTGATCACCCTGTCATCATAGGCGATGGCAATAAAATAGCCAGGGTGTTTGAAAATCTCATTCAAAACGCCATACGGTATGGAAAAGAAGGAAGATACATTGACCTTATAGTAAGAGATTCGAGCCAATCCGTTCAAGTTGAAGTGAATAATTACGGCAAAGCAATACCCAGTGTGGATCTCCCCTATATTTTTGAGAGATTCTATAGAGTAGAAAAGTCACGTTCCGAATACACGGGCGGATCAGGCCTAGGACTTGCAATTGCCAAAAGTATCGTTACATTACATGGCGGGGAGATTGAAGCCAAAAGCTCGCTGGGGAAGACGTCTTTTGTCGTTACTTTATTGAAAAAAATATAAAACTCTGAATTACTGTCATGGAGAAGGCATCTTCAAGAGGAGGAAACGTAACATGAGCCAAAAGCATGGAATAGATATGCTTGAGGAGCTGCGTTCTGAACTAACCGGATATTGTTACCGGATGATGGGGTCCATCTTTGAAGCGGAAGATGCAGTGCAGGATACCCTGCTCCGGGCCTGGCAGAGCTGGGACAAGATCCGGCAGGATTCTTCCCGTAAGTCTTGGGTGTACCGGATTGCCACTAATATTTGTTTGGACAGGCTGAGGAATGCCAAGCGGCGGGCACTTCCGATGGATCTCTCTGAACCCGCGGCTATTATTAAGGAGCCCAGTGACAGCTTGCCCCGGGATTCCTGGATATGGCCGGCCCCCGATAACGCTATCGACCCGGCCAACATCGTGGTCAGCAGGGAAACCGTCCGGTTATCCTTTATTGCGATCCTGCAAATACTGCCGCCCCGGCAACGCGCTGTACTGATCCTGCTTGATGTCTTCCGGTGGTCGGCTAACGAGGCAGCACATGCGATGGGAATGACCACGGCAGCCGTCAACAGTGCAGTGCAACGGGCCCGGTCGGGTATCGCCCGGTCCAATCTCCGGTCCGAGGAGTTACAAGGGGGAGATGCCCAGGCAGACCAACAACTGCTTGCAAGTTATATGGAAGCCTTCGAACGGTATGATATTGATGCATTATTGGCCTTATTCCACGAGAACGGCAGCTTGTCGATGCCGCCATTTACGATGTGGGTTCGCGGCAGCTCTAATCTGTCGTCATTCTACACTATTACACGCAGCCATTGTTTGGGCTCCAGATTGCTGCCGGTCCGGGCTAACGGGGATTGCCCCGCTTTTGCCCAGTATGTACCCGCCGGACCGGAGGGACGGCTGGTTCCGTGGAGCATTCATATTCCAGAGCTGGAACTGGGGAAGATCGCTCATATCCATCATTTCATTGATCCTGAGTTATTCGTGCGATTTGGATTGCCGGCAGATTTGGACGCGAGGCAGAATTTTTCAATCGGCCGATGAGTTTGCGGCGGCCGGATCGTCTATACTAATGAATCACAAATGCGGGTTCAATTCAAACTCAAGGAGGAACAATCTTATGACGGTAAAACTTACCCCTTACATTACTTTGGAGGGCCGGGTAAAGGAAGCCATTCAGTTCTATGAACAAGCCATCGGCGCACAAATCCTCTCTATGATGACTTACGGTGACATGCCGGACATGCCCGGTACGTTCACGGACGATCTGAGGAGTCTTGTAGCACACGCCAAGTTAAAGGTTGGAGGTACGGAGCTTATGTTATCCGATACTCCAGGCGGTTCGCCTGCTGGAAACGGGAAACGGGTTACTATCTGCATTACAACGAATGATGTAGAAGAATCCAAACGGATCTATGAAGCCTTGCGGCAGGAGGGCCAGGTCAATATGCCGTTTAAAGAAGAACCCTTCAGCCCCGGGTTTGGTGATGTAACGGATAAATTCGGCGTGACCTTTCAAATATATACGGAGCTTGAAGATTAAATTACGGGTAAAGAGTTGCGCCGGATGAGGGTGCAGCTCTTTTTTTAAATATAAGAATTTATATGTTTCACGCTAAAAATTATCCTTCTATTTCTCGCTGGAACGGTACCGTCCTTGATAAGGACGGCGAAGCCGTTTCTGCTTGATATCCTTTTTTGGCGTCTCTACATACCATACCCGGTCTGTTCTTTAATAGGTATATCTATCATGTATAATGTGAATTTATGTCGAATTAAGTTGAAAAAAGGTGCTGCGATTATCGCTTAATTGCTATGCGGGTGCTTGGCTTCCTGTATAATTTACGAATATGCAGATAGTTGAAGCTGCTGATTCCTGATCGTAATCAATCCCTCACGAAAGAGAGTAGTGACTATGAAATCCATCGCCTGGGTAACCGACAGCACCAGCACAATTGATTCTGAATTTGCCATGAATAACCATGTTTATATTGTTCCACTACGTCTAATTGTCAATAATGAATGCTATAAAGAAAATATCGAAATCAGCGCTGATCAGTTCTATGATAAAATGCGCCAGAATGGCAAGGTTAGCAGCTCCCAGCCGCCGATCGGTGAGTTCGTGGAATTATACGAGCGCCTAAAGGAAGAGTATGACGAAATTATAGCAATACATTGTTCCTCTGAGCTTAGCGGTACGTTCCATACTTCGATGCAGGCGGCAGAGATCGCTGGAGTTGCCGTAATTGGCATTGATTCAAGAGTGGGCGCTTACCCGATCCGTGAGATGATTATGCGCGGCGTTCACTGGCAGCAGGCAGGGTACTCTGCGCTGGAGATCAGGAGCAGAATTGAAAATATCATTGAAGAGATGTCTTTTTACCTAATCCCTGCGAGTCTGAGCCAGTTGCACCGCAGCGGGCGGCTCTCCGGCTCTCAGCTCGTGCTTGGCCAGCTGATGCGGATTCATCTGCTGCTGAAGTTCGATGAAGGCAAAATTATTGTCGTGGACAAAATTCGCACCTTCAAGAAGACGAAGCAGAAATTGCTGGAGACACTCCACCAGGATATCCGTCTGATCCAAGATATCTGCATTATGCATGCCAACAATATGGAGGAGGCGCTGAGCCTGGAGTCGGCCATCAAAGAAATGTCGCCTTCAGTGCATACAGAAATCATGACTTTTGTTCCGGTGGTAGGCGTTCATATGGGCGAAGGAACACTGGCACTTTCATGGATCAAACATTCAGCCATCAACAGTATTACTGTTCAGGATAAAGTGCTGGAGCCTGTGCTCGGGGCTACGAGTTAAGCAGGGAGACTGAATGACGGATAAAGAGCTGCACCCGGTGAGGGTGCGGCTCCTTTTTGATAGATAAGAATTTATATATTTTGGGGTCCCCGCAAAGCACCTGTATTATCATCGAAGCTTAAGCCCCACTGTGTGGGGTTATTCTTTGTGAAGTCTGAATTTACGTCAGGCGCATGTACAATGGGCATCCGCCCAAGCGCCCTCTCCGCGAATGCATATGATGATTATGCCTACTCACTTGAAAGGAGCGATCACATATGGGATTTTTTCCAACACCGGGAACCGGGGGCGGATTTCCGGGGATTCCGGGAGGACCTGGAGGACCTGGGTTTCCAGGTGGAGGTCCCGGCGGATTTCCGGGGACTCCGGGACCTCCGGGAGGCGGACCGGGAGGCGTTCAGGCGCCGACGTCCCCTCCGCCGCAATTCGTGCCGCAAATGCCGGTTACCACATTCGCCATCGACCCTGGAGGAATTAGACGCTGCCTGTTCCGCAACACATACATTTGGCTGAACAATGGCGAGCAATTCTGGTTCTTCCCGATATTCGTCGGGCGCAGTTCAATTGCAGGGTTCCGGTGGACCGGTTTCTTCTGGACATACTTCGGCATTGATCTGAACCGGGTCAGCTCGTTCACCTGCTTCTGAGGCAGACAGCGGAAGAGAACAGCATAAGGGCTGTTCTCTTTGTTGCGGTACTTATATAATTGGCATATATATCTATAGCAGTAATGACCAGGAGGATGGTATGCAATTTCAACCCATGTATGAAGGCGGGGAATTATACCTGCCGGAGATCGAATTCAATATGACACCGGGCCAGCCGGTTGGCATTATAACGGACTTGAAGCGGAAGCAGCTTGTAATGAATCAATTAGCGGAGCATGCCGGGTTTTATTTATTTCGGGTGCAGCAGGGCGAGTACATGCGCTTAACGGTAGAGGAGCTAATCACATTTTTAATTGATGTGTCGGAGAGGAAGGAGCATGCCGCTTCGCTCATGGAGTATTTTGCATTAAAAGAAGAACGGAAGGTAAAAATCAAGGATCTCAGCCCGTCCAAGAGGGTGTATGTAACCTTGCTGCGTGTCTTTTTTGCGTATCAGCCTGCACTTGTCCTGGAGGAGCCCTACTTTTACCTGGAAGAACAGGACCGCCGTCAATTCAAACGGATTCTGGATGACTTGTCGGGAGACAAGCAGATTCTAATCCTGACCTCGAATTTAGAGGATGCCCTGATTTCCTGTGATGTCATTTACCGGTTGAACGAGTCCGGATTCCATCCGCTCGATATCCGGGACTCCGAAGAGGACAAGCAGGATGTACATAAGCAGGACGAGCCTAATATCACCTTGCAGAAGATCTCTACCAAACGCAATGACAAGGTGATTTTATTTAATCCGCCTGAAATCGATTTTATAGAAAGTGTAGAGGGTTCGATTCTTGTTCATGTGGGCGGGGAGAATTATGATTGTGCGCTGACGCTGACCGAGCTGGAGCAGAGGTTATTGAATTTCGGGTTCTTCAGGTGTCACCGCTCCTACATCGTTAATCTGCAAAAGGTAAGAGAGATTATTACCTGGACGAAGAATAGCTACAGCCTGCGGTTAAACACAAGCCAGGATGCCGTGGTTCCGTTATCCCGTTCCAAATTGCAGGAATTAAAGGCACTGCTGAAGATTTAAATGGTACCGTTCAGCCGGTTACAGCTACATTTCGGCGGGTTTTGATGGCAGGAAGCATGCATTCTTTATATATTTATGCCATCAACGCTAAGGATGTGGAGTTCATGGATGTGATCCAGGTAGAACGTATCCGTAAGAGATTTGGACAGAGGGATGCGCTAACAGATGTATCTTTTTCTATTCCTAAGGGAGAAATTTTTGGGTTCCTCGGCCCGAGCGGCTCAGGCAAAACTACATTGATCAAGATTCTAACGGCACAGTTAAATCCGACCAGCGGACAGGCCAGTGTATTTAACGAGCCGGCGGATAGGATGCGGCAGTCTGCCCAGAAGATGCGTTTCGGCATTCTGACGGATAACAGCGGCCTCTATGAGCGGTTGTCGGTTGAGGAGAATCTGGAGCTGTACCGTAAGTTATATGATCTTCCCAAAGCTGCAGTCGATAAGGTGCTGCAGTTTGTGAACTTAAGCGGGGAGCGCAAAAAGAAAGTCAATCTTTTATCGAAAGGGATGCGTCAGCGTGTTACGCTGGCCTGCGCGATTATCCATGAGCCGGAATTATTATTCTTAGATGAGCCTACCTCGGCGTTGGACCCGGTGAACTCCGCACATATTTATAAAGGCTTGCGCTACCTGAATGAGAAAGGGACAACGATTTTTCTGACTACGCATGATATGGCTGAAGCAGAATTGATGTGCAACCGTGTAGCCATTCTGTATCAGGGACAAATTCAGGTCATCGGCTCACCAAAGGAACTTAAACGGCAGCACCGGAAGAATGCAGTTAGTGTTGACTTAACCAACGGGGAAGCCTATGAGCTTCCAATCGGTGAGGAGACGGCGGATCGGATCGCGGATTGGATGAAGCGGGGGCTCATTGACCGGATCGAGACGAAAGAGCCCAGTCTCGGTGATATTTTCATTAAAATGACAGGAAGTGAGCTGCTATGAGTATCTCATTGAAACGGGCCCGGGCGATATTTGTGAAGGATTACAAAGAGTTCTCGCGCAATTACGCGATCTCGATTATTCTGGTATTTCCTATACTCTTCGCATTTCTTTTTCGAAGTGCAGGCTCAGCCTTACCTGGAGCGATCGGTTTTCTTCTGAATACATCGTTAGTGATCCTGACGAGTATGGCACAAGCCTGCCTGATCGCAGAGGAGAAGGAGCGTAACACTTTAAGGTCATTAATGCTGACTCCGGCCACGGCCATGGATGTTCTGATCGGAAAAAGCAGCCTGGTCTTTGTCATGTCCGCTGTTGTTCTGGCTATTTCAACATATATATTGGGCTATGAGCCGGCTAATATAGGAACGTTTACGGCAGCAATCATTCTGTCAATTATTCTATACACGGCAGCCGGTACAATCTGCGGTTTATTCTCCAAGACGGTGCTTGAAGCCTCATTATCTATACTCCCGGTGGCGTTCATATTCACCGGTGCACCCTGGGGAGCAGTACTGGCCAAGGATTACCCGGTCTTCAAGGTGCTGGATTACATGCCAAGCAGCCAGCTTGTGCATTTGCTGGGTCTAAGCGATACAGGATATACAACGGGAGATGTCTTGAAACCCCTTCTCATCATTTTGGCATGGACGGTTGTATTAACGGTTGTGTCGGTTGTTCTGTATGTGCGGCGGTTGAAGGACGAGTAGGGGACTGGGCGGAAGGGACTTTAGCCAGCCTCCGGTGGGTCTTTGGTAGGTCCGAAACAAGCGGCCGGCTGAGACTATACGACGATTATTGTCCAGTTGCGGTTCTGATGTTGTCATAACGGGGCACGCGGGGTAATAAAGATGATTAGAACTTACGAATTTGGCTGAATTTGGAGTAGGGGCCAAGGAAACGGAGGGAAAGATCATGGCGGCACAGACAGTATCAGGCATCAGCTCCGTACAGCCCATTGCGGCCTATGGCGGTACACAGAGTGATGTCAGTTCCCTGGAGAAGCAGCGCAACCAGCTGATGATGGAACTGGATAAAGTGAATGCGGCACAGGGAAGTCAGATGCAGACTCCGTACCGGCGGGAGCAGCTGCAGCGGCAAATCCGGCTGCTGGAGTCCCAGCTCGTACTAAAGAGCGGAAGCAGCACCCCTGCCAATTTCGTACCGGCATCTCCGCTTCAGGATCACCTCCCCCTCTGGCGCAATGAAGGAACGGGAGGCTTCAAGGGTATCGGTCTCACCGATCCCCGGACGGCGACGGTGGACGCGGATGGCCATTTCAACGCATTAATATAAGCTGGAGAGTGAAGGTGCGGCGAGCGTCTGGTGATGAACCGGGCTTGTCGCACCTTTTTTGTGTGAAGAGGCGGGCCTATAGGAATGGGAAAAAGGAGCGCAATAGACCGCGCTTCCTTGGCGGAGACGTCAGCCTGCCGGCGGCAACCGGATGAAGCTCTTCATACGTGGAGAGGGAGTTACTGCCGGGCTTCTGCATCGTTTCCAGCGTTGCGGATAATTGTTTAATCATTACACGCATATCCTCAAGTTCAGCACGCTGCTGGAGCAACTGAATCGAAACTACCTCGTTTGCTTTCTGATCCAGCGCGTGTTCAATATACCCGATCCGGGACCATATTTTATTCATAGGGTCACCGTCTGTATCAGGGCTTAGATTCTCTTGCAGCGGGCCCCTTGGCAGGTTGTCATTCGTGAGATCCAGATGGATGCATTCCAGTGCTTCCCCCTGATTAATACGGCCTTTAATATGATTGAGCTGGCTGATCTGCCGCTCCGAGAAGGTATAATGTCCAAGACGGTCCTTTGGAAAGAAATCGGGGAACATGGCCGCCCAGCGTTTGATCGTAGTCTGGCTAACGGACAGCAGCTCCGCAGCTTCCTTTGTTTTCAGAATTTCCATTTCAATCCCTCCAGTTTAGTAGTCCTTCTATGAGTAATTCGTTGTTCTTTGGCGGCCCCCTGCACAGGTGACAAAGGAAGTGCTGATTCGCTAAGCAAAGTGTTATTACGACTTTTCCTGCTCTACAGAGAGCGGTGTAGTTCATACAGCACAGTATAATTGTATCCCTGGAGAGTGGGCCTGCCACGCTCCTTTCTTCATGGACCAGGATTATAGTAAGAAATAACTCCGTAGGTGAGGGCATGTTATGAAAGCGGTTACTTATTTGAGGTTGTCCTGCCCGTTTCACCATGCATAAGGAGCCAATATGGATCTAGAGGAGGTATGTGGAAGCCAAAGTGAAGTTCCCATCGCGAATGCCAATGCCGGCATCCTCTTCCGGGTGCAGGATGCCAATAACTATTATATGTACCGGATGAATGTGAACGACAAGAAGCTGGAGCTGTTCAAGGCGGTAGACGGTCCTGACAGCGGAGGGCTATAATCAGGGCAACACATCGCCAATCATCGGCGACGAGCGGCATCAACCGTTAGCGTGGAACTCCACGGAGGCAGGCAAGTCGGGAACGTTTACCGTTACTGATCTGGTATATGAGGCCGAGTACCTTCCCTCTGTAGCAGGTGATTTCAAGATAACGGTGACCTATCTGAAGCAGATATGGGACGGAACGTCCTGGACGGATACCGCTATAACGGATACCCTGACTGTGGACCTCACTGTAAGTCTGGCACCTGAACCCGGTGAAGATGAAGACACACTTATAGTGAACGCGGAATAATTAGCTTTTAAATTGTTCTGAACATATCTTAATCCTGGCTGATAAGAGGGATACTTCTTATGCGCTGGGATTTTTTCTGTGGAAATTATAATATAAGTGCAACCCGTTCCAACAATTCCCTACTGTATAGATAAGAGATTAAAAGGAGAATGACAGATGGAAGATCAGGGAATAGTCCGCCTATACTTACAGCGTTCACAGCAGGCCATTGTAGAGACCAAGGATAAATACGGGGCTTACTGCAGAGTGATTGCCCGAAACATCCTATCCAATCTCTCAGATATTGATGAATGTGAGAATGATACATACCTGGCAGCGTGGAATGCAATTCCGCCAACGATGCCCAGGAAGCTATCTGTATTTCTAGGAAGAATTACACGTAATATAGCGCTCGATAGATATAGCTATATTACAGCCAAGAAACGCAACCGTCAGTTTGATGCCATTCTAACCGAACTGGAAGGGTGCATAGCTTCCCCGGATACGGTAGAAGGAGAATATGAAGCGGGTGAAACCGCAAGCTTGATCAACGAATTTCTATATGGCATAGAGGAGCAAGCCAGAAATATATTTATTAGGCGGTACTGGTATTCAGATTCTATAGAGGAACTTGCTATGAGATTTCAGATGAGCAGCAGTAAGGTGAAGTCCATTCTTTTCAGAACAAGAAATAAGCTCAGAGTTCATTTAGCCAAGGGGGGAGTTCGCCTGTGAAAAGAGAAGAGTTATTCCGCGAGATCGGACTTATTGATGAGGATTTAATTGAAGCAGCCGGATCGAGCGGAGCGGAGAAAAGGAAAAAAGGCTTTTCTAAAAAGTGGGTGGCTCTGGTTGCTTGTCTTGTGCTCTATAGCTCAACCGCTTCTGCGCTATTAGCAACCGAATATTATAAGAATCAAAACGCAGAGCCGTACATCCGTTATCTGAGAGCTGAAGACATGGAGTTACTGCCCGTTCCTAAGTATGATGGGATGAAATTTCTGCAGGCCCTCAAAAGTGACAATGAAGAACATGTATATATTGCTATTAATAGACTGGTGGAAGGCTTCAATGATCCAAGCTTACGAGCAAAGGCATTAAATAAACTTCAGCCGTTTGCACGAAATGAGAATCCCAAAATCGCCGATGCGGCTGCTTTTGCCATAGATATTCTGTCCTTAAGTTACCGGAGTACGTATATTGTTAAACTGGCAGACGGGAGTATGTTATTTACGTTATTTAATCATTATTCGGATTATGGAAGCCAGAATGTCCTATGGAGGATCAAAGACAATAAGCTGGAGGAATATTCAAGCTTCTCTGCACCTTCTATGTATATCACAGATATGATTCCTTCACCCGATAAGAAGTTAGTTGCGGTCGTCACCAGCTCTAATAAAAGTGAATTTGTGCAGATTATTAATGTGGAGGAAGGAAGAACCAGTCCAGAATTAATAGAATCCGCAAGAGTCAAATATGGGGCGGAGCAAGGAATAGACACATGGATCCGCCCGGATTATGAAAATTATAGTGATGCCAGTAACATCGTCTGGAAGGACAATGATACCTTGGAGTTCAAGGGTTCCCTGGCCTATCAGGATACGGAGATTATAGAGAATGTCAGTGTAACTTACCAGTTTAGCAGCAAGGTAATGGAAGTGACCAAACTTAACTAGTCTGCGCAATGCACAGAATATAAGAGAGCCGTGAGCCGCCTGTAAGGGCGGCCTTATATTTATCTATTTAAGGCGGCGGGTTAATGCCCAGAATAGCAGAGCCAGGGCACTGACGATTGCACCTAACAAGCATACTCCGTTCCAGCCTGAGTGAGCATAGATGCTGGTAGATGCGATTGACCCGGTGGCGCTGCCTATGGAATAGAAAATCATGTAACCGGCAGTAAGCCTGCTGCGTGCCTCAGGGCGTACCGTAAGAATCATGCTCTGGTTGGTAACATGTACGGCTTGTACTGCCAGATCAAGCAGGATAATGCCGATGATTAGCGCGGGAAGCGAATGCTCCGTATAACTTATGGGCAGCCATGACAGAAGCAACAGTATTAATGCCACACCTGTAGTCCTCTGCCCTAAACCCCGGTCGGCAAGACGGCCTGCCTTAACGCTCCAGCTGCTCCGGCAAGTCCAAACGCGCCGATTGCAGTATGGGATAAAGACAGCGGCGGAGCGCTGAGCGGCAGGACCAGGGAAGTCCATAATATACTGAACGCGGTAAAAATCAGCAGAGCCAGTACAGCGCGGATGCGCAGAATTCGCTCCTGTGCGAATAACGTGAACAGCGAGTGCAGCAGCTGCAGGTAGGATAAGGATTCTCTTGAGGGCTCATCCTTGGGCAGCACCCGAAACAATACTCCAGCCATAATTAGTGTTAAACCCGCAGAGACCAGGTAGACAGAGCGCCAACCGGCTATATCCGTCAATACACCGGCGAATGTCCGTGCGAGCAGAATCCCAATTACGATTCCACTGGTTACCACGCCCACGGTACGTCCGCGCTCAGCCGGGGCTGCCAAAGTTGCGGCGAAGGCAACCAGTGTCTGTGTGACTACGGCAAGCAATCCAACTGCAGCTATGGCTATGAATAATATCCTGCTGGTGGGGGCGGTGCCCACCACAATCAAGGCCAGCACGGATACCAGCATCTGTCCGGCGATCAGCCAGCGCCGGTTCAATAAATCGCCGAGGGGCACCAGCAACAGCAGTCCAAGAGCGTAACAGACTTGAGTGATGGTGATAACAAGACCGACGGAGGAATGAATAATCCCGAATTCCTGCGAGATAGCGTCCAGCAGGGGCTGCGCGTAATAAATATTGGCGACTGCCAGTCCGCAGGCGATGGCAAATAAGAGTGCAACACTCCGGGACATTGGAGATGCCGGAGCGGATTCGGATGCTATAAGCGGTTGTTCAACTACCTTTTCCAAAGAGACGCCTCCTTAAATTTCATTTCATACTGAACGGTATGAAATAATTCCTGATAAATGTAACCCTGATAAATGGTTATGTCAATACCTGCTGCGCAATCCCAATTTTATTGACAATGTAATCTGTGAACAATAGAATTATAATATACTGAACGATATGAAAAGAGGGGTTATATTGGCCCGGCAACGTGAATTTGATGAAGACAAGGTATTGGATGCAGCGATGCAGCTATTCTGGGAGAAAGGATTCGAAGCTACCTCTTTGAGCGATTTGACTTCAAGAATGGGCATTCAGCGCCCCAGCCTATACTCCGCCTTTGGAGATAAAAAAGGACTATTTGAAGCTGCGCTGCGCAAATATACGAGTGCTCACGCTGCCTCTATCCGGGGCAGACTCCAGACTAATTCTTCTGTTAAAGAAGCATTCCGCAGTTTTTTTGAGAATCTAGTGGCACAGGAATATGGGAAAGACCCGAACTGGGGATGCTTTTGCCTAAACTCGATGGTGGAGCTTGCGCCGCATGATGAGAAGTTTGCAATCCTGACCAGAGAACATCAGATGTATCTCTCGGTAATCTTCCAGGAAACGGTTGAACGGGGGTTGCGTTCAGGTGAGCTTGATCCCGGGATTAACGCAAAGAGTCTGGCGCAGACACTGGTCATATCATTAATCGGACTGACTGTGTTCATGAAATCCCGGCCTGAGCGTGCCTTTATTGATAAATCTGTCAGAGAAATATTGACATTGTTGAGATAGAATCATGAATAGGGGAATCTGATTAGAAAGGTTGGCTTATAATGCTGCTGACGACTGAGGACCAATTAATTGACGAGATCGCAGGCTGGCTGAAGAAGCATTTTGAGGCTGAGCTGCTGTCTGCCGGGCGTGTGAATCGCGGACTATTGAACGAGAAGTGGATTATCGGGACGAATAAGGGGCGGCTATTCGCCAAAAGCTATCACCCCGGGCGGTTCAAGATGGAGGATCCGGAGTTTCGCGGCAAGATTGAGAATGCGCTGCAGCTGCAGCTCCTGTGGTACCAGTCGGGAGGACCGTGTCCTGAGCCTTTAACGCTGGAAGGGCGCTGCATGCACATCCTGCCCTGCGGAAGATACATGACCGTCATGACATGCTGTCCGGGTGCTATGGTGCCAGCCGGCAGGATCGGTGAGCAGGGAATGCATGCACTCGGACGGGCTGCTGCGGATATGCATACCGTCTGGGGTGCCGCGGCGGCATCAGGGGTCGGAGCAGCAGTGCAGGCGGGTGAACCGGCCTGGCAGTTGTCGCGCGAGGAGATGGAGCTCGCCTGGGAGGTAAGCTGGGAGGCAGCCCGCAGCTCGTCTGGGCGTGTCCGGGACGCGCTGCTATTACAGAAGGCGGTTGCTGATTCACTTGGAGATAAGGACTTTACGCCTCTGACAGCGGGCTGGGCCCACCTTGATCTGTGGGCGGACAACCTGCTGTTCGAAGGGGATGCGCTGACAGCCATCGTTGACTTCGACCGGGCACGCTACTCGTTTCCGGCGCTGGACCTCGGACGGGCGGTCCTCTCCGGCACACTCGGCGGGAGCGGATTCCGCGGGGATGCGGTTGCTGCTTTCGCTGAAGGCTACCGTAGTGTACACCCGCTGCCGCCGGGCACTCTTTTGCGGGCAGTCAAGTATGTCTGGTGCATCGAGTCGCTTTGGTGGATCAAGCCGCCGCTCGATTCGTCGAGCAGGGTCCCTGCCCGCTTTGCCGAAGAAATGATTCATACTGCGGAGCATTGGGATCAGCTTGATGCACTTCTTGGGGATATTTAGCTGGATGCAGGTTAATCCGGTAGGATTAACCTACACCGTCACTTTCCAACAAGGAATAGAAATTATCGCGGTCCTCGTCATCAAATTGGCCAAGCGTTCGTACCCGGACAAGCTCGTGACCCCCATACAAATCTAATTCCTCACCAAAATTATTGTAGAGTGCAATCATATGGCCCTCCTGATTCAGCTCCATGTATCCGTAACTTTCATGCTCGGGCTTTTGACCGTAAAGGACCACAAATTTGATTATATCCACGCTGTTCATGCACAGCACTTCCCTTCTATGGCATATCATTAGGCTAGGCTTGTAGCAAATTTTACGTGAAGCCGGACGAATAGGAAAAAGCAGTCATGGTCCTCATACCCGCAAATTCATTCATACTTGGTAAGTTTAGGGGGGCATACCCTCAATGCCGCTCCCACAGAAATTATTTCTTGACAGGATGGGATTAGGGGATTAATATATCGTGCCAGTTCACTCTGTTACTCTGCTATGGCTAAACACATAAAAAAGCTTTCCACAATCCCCTTCCGGGCGATTATGAAAAGCCATTGTGCAAACATTGTTTATTACGCTCCCTAGAATTTCTCCGGGAACTGCTTGATAATGCCTGATGACAGAACATCCGCTAAATGAATCATATGGACCTCATTCTTGTCGGTTGCGGCAATATCTGCTTGCCATTCTCCCTGGAGGCAGCTCAGCACAATGTCTGTAATTAACTGAAGGTGTGTATACAGCATCTCTTGCACCGCTTTAAACGGCCAGTTTGGATTCAATGCGCTTAAAAAAGTTGCAATATCATCGGCATTCTTATGCCAATCGGCCTGCAGCTTCTTCACATCGGCGGGATTGCCTGCTTTGGCGGCTGCTACAATCTTCACTGCAATCCCAATATGCTCTTTCAACAGCTCCGCAAGCTTATTGCCGGCAGCCTCCCCGTAATACGGTTTGAATACATCACCTATGTCCTGCTGGTTTCTCAGCAGCCGGTTCAGTACGTCCTTCTGGTCCGGGTTATTCGAGATGGCGCTGACAATATAGCTTCGCGTCCATATGGTATGGTCAATCCATACCTTCTGCATATCGCTTTTCAGCTGAACCATCCTGGGGCTGAAGCAAGCCGCTTCTTTCTTGTCGCCAGCCTGTGCCTGTACGGGGCCTGCTGCTTGCGTCAAGGTGAGTATGAGCACCAATGTTAACGCCAACAGCCATTTGTTTTTCAAATTCATCTGCTCCTTTAGGTGTGTGAATGAAATGGCTTGTATTATTATGGCTGAAGCGGGAGGTTATATTCAGAATAGGCTATTATGGTTTTGTTGTTCTTCTACTTTTCTTCCAATTGTTGTTGCCTAATCCTCTATTTGCAAATATTATAGATTCATAATACTCCATGACATTACATCATTTTTCGAACTATTATTTGTAATAATACGAGGAGGAACGGTAGCGATGTTCAGGAAAAGGATTATGAAACGAAGCTTTGCTCTATTAGTAATTCTAGTATTGGTATTATCTTCTATTCCGCTCAAGCCTGCTCTGGCTCAAGAGGACTCAACGGGCGGCCTGCAGGAAACGGTCTTCACGGGAGAGGGTTACGAGGTAATCTACACTATTTCTTCCAAGTGGGAGGGGGCCTTCAACGCGGATGTCACCATCAGGAATACGGGCGACCGGACGATTGAGAATTGGACACTGGGCTTCAGCCAGCCCTATGAGATCACTAATATCTGGAACGGGATTGTGCAGGCCTATGAGAATGGTGCTTATGCAATTCAGAATGCAGGGAGCAACCAGGACATTCCTGCGGGCAGCAGTGTGAATTTTGGCTTTACAGCGAAGTGTGACGGGGAACTGGTCCTACCGGCAGCATTTGATATACAAGGCAGCGAACAGATCGTGCCGGCAGGAGACTATGAAACAAGCTTCAAGGTGACAAGTGACTGGGCAAGCGCTTTTAACGGTGAAATTGCCATTAAGAATCTATCGCAGACCACCATTGAGGACTGGAAGCTGAGTTTTGATTATGAGGGGAATCTGGAACGGTTCTGGACGGCCGAAATCACCGGGCATACCGGTAATCATTACGTCATACATAATGCAGGCTACAACGCCAATATTCAGCCGGGGGAGACGCTGACACTCGGGTTCTCCGGGAATCCGGGAAATGTAGTCAATGAACCTGCGGGCTATGAGCTGACGCAGATTGCGGCCCGGCAAGAAGTACCTGAACCGGAGGAAGTCTCCGTGCAGCTGGATACGTACGGTTTAGAACTTCAGAATAGCGCAGACGGTGACTATTACTTCCTGAGAACGAAGCTGGACAAGCTGTCGGGAACACTGGGAGGGACATCGCGCATCAAGACCTTTACCTATCAGACTTCTGATAAAAATAAAACGGTCCTGCAGCAAGGAGCTATTCCTGTAAATGAGGTCTGGTCCGTGGAAGGCATAGGGCTGGGTGTTGGCTATAATCTGCTGAAGCTAAGTGCGCAATTAAGCGATGGTTCTGAGGTTGCCAAAGAGTATATCATTGTGAATTTCGACGAGAATAATCTGGATAACTTAGGGATTGACCGGGAGCAGGACAGCGACAGCGACGGAATTAGCGATTATTACGAAGAACATTATGGCCTTTCCGTTACCAGTAAAGATACTGATGGAGACGGATTAAGCGACCGGGATGAGATTATCGTATTGAAGCTGAATCCGCTGGAACAGGATAGTGATCAGGACGGGATTCTGGATGGTGACGAAGACAGCGATAACGACGGATTAACCAACCTGGAAGAGTTGTCCTATCAGACGAGCCTGATCAGCGCGGATACGGACGGCGATGGTCTTTCGGATGGCGAAGAGGTACAGAAGTACCAGACGGACCCCCTGAAGACGGACACCGATGGCGACGGGCTGTCGGATGCCTGGGAGGTGAAGATCGGAAGCAATCCGCTCGTAATGGAGGCGAAGTTCTCAAGGACGGTTGTGGTTGAAGCTGCGGATGCCAAGGTAGTTCCCTGCGTTACCGTTGAAGGGGTCAGCGCGGAACAGGTGGGCAGTTTATCTGTAGATCCTGTTCAGGACGGCATTCTTAATGATGCAACGATCCCCGGCTATATCGATCAAGGCTACAATTTCTCAATAAACGGAGCCTTTGAGAAGGCGACGATTTCCTTCGAACTGGATGATAGCTTGTTGAATACAGCGAACTTCGTCCCGCGGATCTACTATTTCAATGAAGCCGCTCAGTTATTTGAAGAGCTACCTAATCAGAAGGTTACGGGTAATGTGGTTTCGGTTGAGACTGCACACTTCTCAAAATATATTTTATTAAACAAAACCGTATACGATACTGTATGGCAGTATAAGTTCCTGTATGATGAGGGAGAAGAGCAATATTCGGGGATGGACATTGTCTTCGTCATCGACTCCTCGGGCAGCATGTCGGGCAATGATGGAAGCAATGTGAGAACCAGCGTAACCAGACAGTTCATCAACCTGCTGACAGGAAGTGACCGGGGCGCTATTGTTGATTTTGACGACACCGCCAAGGTATTATCCGCGTTCACCTCTGATAAGACAGCTTTGAATACAGCCGCAGGGAAGATTGACAGTAACGGCGGAACGAGCTTGACTAGCGGAATTGCAAGTGCGCTTAATTTGTTCACCGCCAGCGGCAGAACAGATGTCCTGAAGTATATTATTATGCTTACAGATGGAGACGGCACTTACAATACATCGCTGACCAAGCAGGCCGCTGATAATCAAATCGTTATTTATACGGTAGGGCTCGGCAGCAGTGTATCGACGAGTATATTGACAAATATGGCGCAGGGCACCGGCGGCAGCTACTATCATGCGAGCAACGCCGACCATTTATACGGGATCTTCGATACGATCGCCGAGACCTCGGACTTATACAAAGATACAGACATGGACGGCATTAGTGACTATCACGAGAAAGAAATGCAGGCAGGCCGATTGCGTCTAGGTACAGGTGGTGCGGTGGTCAGAGTGAACTACCTGGATGCGGACAGCGATGACGACGGGCTCAAGGATGGTGAAGAGGTCCGCATTCTGAAAGTCGGCGATAAGGTCTATGCCTATATGTATTCTAATCCTAATCTGACAGACACAGACGGCGATGGTCTGAACGATGCGGTGGATCCCAGAAGGCTGACTCCAGATGTTAATGAGGCATTGATCCTTCAGTCAGATCACAGAGAGGGAGTACTCAAGGATGCTCCGCGAGGAGATTATACCGTATCGGATGACCTGACGTTCAATGACTACACCTATAGTGAATTATTCAAGCTGGGCCCGGTGTTCTCTGTGGCCAAGATTACGCCGGAAGCCATGATCTGGGGCGAAATGGCATTCCTGTTCTCCGTCGGCCAAACCGGTGCGAGTGACGATATGAGCTCCGTTCTGAGCGATTTGATCTCGACGTTCAGATACGATAACCGCAGTAATGAAGGCACATCGGTTTCCGACGGTGACACCTTCAATACGGACCAATATATCAAGTATCATAACAGCAAGCTGGACAATGCAGTCATAAGTGACTCCAGCACCGAGAATTATGTGCAATTAATCCGTGATTTCGTTGTCCAGGAGCTGCACAATAGTAATGGCGACCTGTCTAAGCTGGAGTATGACCCAAGTGCGAACAAGAAAGTTGTTTATGATTACGTGGGCGGATTCTCACACAGCCCGTATCCGGTGTTTACGGAGAAGACCAATCTGGCGTTATCCCTGGCGATTCATGCCTTCCATGGCAATAATATTACCATTAAGGACTTCAAGATTGCCGGAGACCAGTTCAGCGGGAAGCTGGTGTTCCATTTCTATGATCATTTCGGCCTGGACGCAGATGATGAGATTAATTGGCCGGGCTTTGTCGATTGGTTCACGCTGCAGCACTACGACCGTTTCAACGGAAAATATGTGCCGTTTATTACAACGATTGATTACGAGCTGTATTTCAGCGGTTCTGTTAACTAATTCAAAGCGTCTCATTCTGAAAGGGTCAGGCAGGTGGAGTTATGGGCCGCACTAGAATCGTCTTTATAGGCATTGCAGCCGCAGTGATAATTGTGGCGTTAGGGGTGATTATTAACTATAACCATTCCAGCGCGAAATATGATATTTACAGGGATCATCGCGAGCTGTTTGAGGCTGTAAAAGAGGAGACCGAGCTTCTTATGACCAGCCTGGATAACCGGAGTGATATAGGAAATACCTTTATCTACTCGAATAACGGCAATGCTGTGGGCCATCAGTTCCTGGATGGTGCGAATGCGGGCCTGCAGGGCAATGTACAGCAGATTATAGAGGTATCAGAAGACAAGCTGAACTTTGTCAGATACAGCAGACAGGACGGGAAGAGCCTCCTAAGGTTCGTATTTGACTGGGAAGGCGAGAAAGGCAACACCTATCATATTGTGTATTGTGACAGTCAGGATCTGGTCGAGAAGGCTTATAGTGAGGAGCCTGCTAACTACAAGCTGGATACACTGGCGGACGGCTGGTACGGGATAGAGATCGAGTGATCTGAGCGATGGCTGCATAACGGAGCAAGCCCCGTCCCTTCAGGGACGGGGCTTTTTATGGGGTAGGGTTAAATCCGGACCTGTCAAAATCAACCTCTTCAATAAATTCGATAATTTCCCCGTTAGGGCTGTGAATGAGTGCGTTCTTCACCAGCAGCGGCGGTTCGCCAAGTGACAGGGTATCCGGTTCTACGAAAGTCCTTGCTCCGTGAGCAAGGGATTTTTGATATGTTTCCTCCACATTATCTCCATAAAAGGCAAAATGCAATAATGCACCGTGGGCTATTTCTTCTTCAGATGAAGCTTTCTTTCCCTGAGCAGGAATCACGGCATCGTTATCAGCATCGAAGCTTCCTGGATGTGAAATGAGGGCAGACTCCAGTGATGGCCCCGCTTAAACCCCAGAACTTCGGTATAAAATGCAATAGTCGCTGTATAATCTCTAGCTTAAATCGCTACATGTGCCAGACCTTTTACGCCCATCTAATTACCGCCCCTTATCTGATATAGGTTTATTATAGGTATAACAAAGCTTGAAATACATGTGAATAACAAGGGATTTCTCCTGAGACGGTCCGCGTAAAGTATAACGAATTTGTTGCAAAAGGGGCTACAGGGATAACTGCACCGAAGGTGATGTCCTGGGGCACACTACGGGATTCTTTGCAGATTCCGGAAGGCAATATTCATTCCCTCTTTGCGGTTAACCCCGTTACTGCAGAGAATACCTGAGAGACCCGGCTTGGAGAACCATAGCAAAGCAGACCGCTATCCAAACAGGAGGGCGGTCTATTTCTTTTTTCTGACGAGAGGAGAATTGGGCTTGCATCCTGCTGCAGCTTCTGTTATCTTGATATTAACAAAATGTAATTATCATAATGTTAATAAGTTATTCCCATCAAGAATAGATGCAGAAAGCGGAGGGATGCAGCGTGAAGAAGATTGCGGGGAACTGGAATGGGTTCGAAATCGTCTGGCTGGTTATATTTACTTTGATTGCAATTGGTTTTACAATTGTTTCCAAGGATTCGTTTCTGGGGTTCACGGTCTTCATTACCGGGGTGCTGTGCGTGGTGCTTACGGCGAAGGGGAAGCTGATGAGTTATGCTTTTGGGATGTATAACACCTTCGGCTACGCCTATCTGGCTTATATTAACGGATTATTCGGAGAGGTTATGCTGAATCTGCTTTTCTTCGTGCCGATGAATGTTGTAGGCTTCTATATGTGGAAGAAGAATATGCAGAGCGGCAAGCTGTCCATGCGCCAGATGGAGGTCAAAGGCAGGCTCCTCACGATGGCGGTCTGTATTTCCGGGGCGCTGCTGCTGGGGTATAGCCTGTCGTTCCTCCCGGCGCAGAACTCGCCTTATATTGATGCTATCACGACTGTGTTATCTGTAGTGGCTACGATTCTGATGGTGCGGAGATTCAAGGAGCAGTGGCTGGTCTATATTGTGCTGAATCTGTTCACGGTGCTGCTCTGGGTAATCCGGACGGTGGAGGGCAGTGGTGAAGGTCTGCTGATGATCGTCATGTGGAGTGCCTATCTGATTAACGCGCTATATGGCTACTATAACTGGAACAAAGGGGCTAAGGAGGCGCTGGCATGAAGACGCTCGGATTAACACTCGGAAAGTTCGCTCCGCTGCATAAAGGGCACCAGCTCATGATCGAAACGGCGCTGCAGGAGGTCGATGAATTGATCGTGGTGATCTATGAAACGTCCGTCTCTCCGGTTCCGCTGCATATCCGCGCGAACTGGATACGCAGGCTGTATCCGTCATCGGTGCGGGTAATTGAAGCGTGGGATGGTCCGGACGGGTACTCCGATGACCGGGAGCATGAGATCCGGGAAGAACAGTATATTCTCGGGCTGCTGAAGGGCGAGCAGGTGACCCACTTTTACTCCAGCGAGTTCTATGGCAAGCATATGAGCATCGCCCTGGGCGCCATAGACCGGAGGGTGGATGAAGCGCGTCAGCGGGTACCGGTATCGGCCACCATGGTCCGCTCTGATCCTTATAGATACCGGCAATATGTAGGCGACATCGTATACCGGGACTTAATTACGAAAATTGTGTTTGTAGGAGCGATGTCTACCGGCAAATCGACGATTACTGAGGCGCTGGCGAAACAGTATAGGACGGCTTTTGCCAGTGAGTACGGGCGGGAGTATTGGACGGAGCATCAGGTGGACCGCCGGATCGGCATAGAGGCTTTTGACGAAATTGCCGTGGGCCATCTTAAGCGGGAGGAACGGGCGCTACTGGACGCAGACCGGTATCTGTTTGTCGATACGAATGCGATTACCACCTATATGTACGCCCTGGATTACCACGGACGGGCCCCCGGGCTTCTCACCCGGCTGGCGCTGGAGAATGCGCAGCGGTACGATCTGTTTTTCCTGTGCGGTGACGATATTCCTTATGACGATACTTGGGACCGCAGCGGGGACCAGAAACGGCATATTTTCCACAAGCAGATCATAGCGGATTTGAAGGAGCGGCGGATTCCTTACATCACCCTGAGGGGAACCCTGGAGGAACGCATGCGTAAGGTGGACGGGGTGCTTGCCAGGTTCAAGCCTTATGGGAACTACTTCGGAGAGCTGCAGAACTAGAACAATGAATCCGGGAGGCGAAGACGCTTGGAATTGTTAGATCATAATGGACTTACAGAACGTGAATTTCTGGAGCGATACCGGGCAGGAGATTATGAGCGGCCTTCGGTGGCGGCGGATATGGTGGTTTTTACGGTCACGGACAAGGAGGCAGACGACTCTCTCAAGCTCCAGGACAAAGAGCTGCGAATTCTGCTGATCCGCCGGGGAGGGCATCCCTGCCTGGGATGTTGGGCGCTGCCGGGCGGCTTCATCCAGCCGGATGAGACCGGGGAGCAGGCGGCTGCGCGTGAACTGTATGAGGAGACCGGCGTTGCTGATGTATATCTGGAGCAGCTCTATACCGTTACCGATCCCGGGCGCGACCCCCGTACCTGGGTGATGAGCAGCAGCTATATGGCCCTGATTGACAGCAGCCGGATCCAGCTGCAGGCGGGGGATGATGCCGAAGACGCGGCCTGGTTCACGGTAAGCTACCGGCTTGTAAGGGAGCACAAAGAGCTGCTGGAAGAAGGATACATCGGAACCTTTACTTACGAGCTTAAGCTGGGTGCCGGAGAGGGAGAACTGACGGTGGTTATAGACCGTACGGTGACAGCCAAGCCGGCCTCCAGGTCAGTCACTTACTCGATCCAGTCCAATGACGGGCTTGCTTTTGATCACGGGAAAATCATTGCCCGCGCCATCGAACGGCTGCGCCAAGAAACGGAGCAGACCGGCATCGCGCTGCACTTAATGCCTAAGCTGTTTACCTTACAGGAACTACAGAAAGTGTACGAGGCGATTCTGGACAGAGAACTGCCGGAGGCTGGCTTCCGGGACAAGGTGGCGGGTCTCGTGGCTGAGACTGGCCACTCCACGGATATTGCCGGACAATCGCCTTCCCGGTTGTATCAGAGAGACTGGATCAAGATACAGGACAATGAAGATAGAAGGGTGGAGTTACAGGGGTGAGAGTGAAATTAGAAGGAATTACGGTTTTGGCCCTGGATGTTGCTGGAATGACTGGCTTCTATCGTGATGTTCTGGGATTTAAGGCTATTGTTGAAGAGGATCACTATGCTGAATTTGAGAATGACGGTGTTCGTCTAGCGATATTCTCAGCACCCTTAATGGCGGATAACACGAACGGTCATCACTCCTACGCAGAGGAGCGTAAAGGACAGGCCTTTGAGCTTAACTTCGAATGTGACTCTCCTGAGGATGTCTACACTAGATACGATGAATTTGTTGCAAAAGGGGCTACAGGAATCACAGCGCCGAAGGTGGTGCCCTGGGGACACACCACGGGTTTTTTTGCAGATCCGGAAGGCAATATACATTCCCTCTTTGCGGTAAATTAAGTAACCCCAATTCTCAAGGAGAATCAGGGTTGCTTGATTTGTGAAATGCTCAGGGTCACCTTCCCTCCGCCGGAGGGGGATACATTATCCAGACTAAGGCTGCCCCCGTGCTGCTCGGCCACAGACCGGGCAATGTAGAGCCCCATCCCGTGATGGTTGCCGGAGCTTCGGCTCCGGTCGCCCCTGTAGAACTGATGGGTTGCTTCTTTCAGATCAGCCTGCGAGAAGCCGCGGCCGGTATCAGTAATCATGAAATGAACAGTATCAGCACCGCCCTGCACGAGCAGACCGATGCTTCCCTGCGGAGGTGTATGCTCTGCCGCATTCGCGAGCACGTTAACAATCCCCCGCAGCAGCAGCTCTTTATTAATGAAGAGGAACTCGGGCAGGTTTTTCTTCTGGACAGAGGTATGCAGGTTCTTCCCGGAGGAGAGGGCCTTCAGCTGCAGCTCCAACTCTTCAATAATTCCCCCTGTTGGCACAAGGGATTCCCGGCGCTCCGCTCCAGCCTGCAGGCTGGACAGATCAATAACCTCCTGAACGAAGGCTTCGATGTCCCCGGCGCTGCGGAGAATATAACTGTTATACTCCCGCTGGGCATCATCCTGTGAGGTCTCCTGCAGCAGCTCTGCGTTTCCCCGGATGATGGTGAGCGGTGTCTTAATGTCGTGGGCCAGCGCGGAAATCTGTTCTCTGCGGGAACGTTCCAGCTCCCACTGCCGCTTAAGCGAGGTATTCAGGGCTTCCTTCATCCGGTCCAGGGAGGCCAGTACCTCATCGATCTCGCGGATTCCGGAGGGCTTAATGGTGAACTCCAGATTCTCACGCTGGATGTGCCCGGTCGCTTCCTGCAGCCCGGCCATTTTCTTCGACAGTCTGCTGCCGAACAGAGCGGCGAGCAGGGCGGCCTGGAGCAAAATACCGAAGATGAAGAGCAGGATGGCCAGCAGCTGAGGATTCGGCAGATAGCTGCGCATCAGGGAAGAGGCGTACTGCGGCGTTAAGCTATAACGGAATATCCAGATTTCCTGCCCGTGCCGGGCGGTTGTATAGAAATGAGAGCCCTGACTATCCCCATGCTGCACGATTTCCCAGGCATGTACTGCTTCCTGGCGTTTCAGATTACCGGCCAGCAGTTCCCCATCCCCGGTGAACACGGTATAATCGACCCTGTCCGGAACCATCTGCGGCGTTACTGCTTCGCTTGAGGTAAGCCGTTCCTTGAACGCTGCAATCTCCTTCTCGGCATAGTTTGCCGGCAGCACGGCATCCCAGGCAAAAGCCAGCGCGAACAGGCCGAGTAGCACGCCCAGCAGCAGGATCGTTCCCAGGCTTAAGAACAGAAGGTACTGCAGGAAAAAGGTGCGAAGGCGTACGGTTTTGGTTAATTTTACAGCTTCCACTTATATCCGATCCCCCAGATGGTCTCAATGACATCCATTCCATATTTGCTCAGCTTGGCCCGGATATTCTTAATATGCTCCGTAATAGCGCTGCTGTCGCTTTCCCCGTCATACCCGAAGACCGCTTCATAGATATGTTCCTTGGAGAAGACCTGTCCGCGGCTGCGGGCCAGGAATTCGCAGATTTCATATTCGCTTTTGGTCAGAGACACCTTGTCCGCCTGGACAAACAGCTCTTTGCCGGAGAGATTGAAATGTACGTTCTCCATATACAGCACCTTCCGCTTCTCCCTGCCCTCCCGCCTGAGGTGGGCATCAATCCGTGCACGCAGCGCCCCTATACCAAAGGGCTTCACAATATAATCATCTGCTCCCAGGCCCAGGCCGTACATCAGATCGCTTTCCTGTGTTTTGGCCGTTACAAAAAGAATGGGGCAATCCACTGCCCCGCGGATCTCCCGGCAAAGGGAAAAGCCGTCCACCCCCGGCATCATGACATCCAGCAAAATAAGATCGTATGCGCCAAGGTCGGACTGGCGCACCTGGGTGGAATCAGAGATCACCGTCACCAGGTGCTGATCCGTACGGAGTGCATTGCGAATCAGCGACAGGATAGCGGGCTCATCGTCTACTACGAGTATTTTGGCCATATTCATTCCCTCAATTATAAGTTGTAGGTCTAATTCTCCGTTGATCGTCCTTCCCAGCGCCTGAACCATAAGAGGCATACCAGGGAAGCGGTGATTGTTCCTGATATGCAGACGGCAATTCCGGTATTCAGGCCGGATACGGCAGGGGATAACGAAATACCGGAAGCGTGGATTGTCCATAAAGAGATGAAGCGGACACCCCAGGCGAAGGGGATATAGGGCCAGATCGAATCGCCCAGTCCGGTGAGCATTAAGGCGGACACCAGACTTCCCGCAAGCCCTGTTCCAATAGAAGCCCCCCGGCCAAATTGCAGGCTGGCTGTCAGGTGAAGCAGGTATAGAAATATATTGCTCCCGAACAGAATAACCGCCCCGGTGAGGTAAAAGGGTAATCCCAGTCTGTCCTGCTGCAGAATTCTGCTAAAGCCCAGGCCAAAAAGGCTGTAAGCGAACAGGACGGCTCCGAGGCCAAAACACAACAGGAGCAGCAGCTTACTTATATAGGTTGTGATTCTGGCTGCAGGTACAGCAAGCATTGCTTGATACTGTCCTGCATTCGCTTCCTGTTCCGCCGCCATGGAGCAGACGAGCCCGATCAAGGCAGGAAGGGCACAGCCCAGAGACTGCATGAACGCCAATGCCTTATCTGAGGCGCTCCATGGGGAGTAAGAATAGTAGGCCAGGAACACGGCAGCTCCGGTTAAGGGGGCCAGCAGATGAATCAGCAGAAACGGTGTGTGCCGGGTTTTGAGCAGATCCGCCCGCAGCAATCCCAGTAGTGTGGCCATGTTACTTCGCCTCCTGCTTATGGAACCATAGTGCAGTAAGCAGGAACAGTAATCCGAACCAGACCAGGGAGACCAGTACATCCGCCAGAATCATGTCTGTGCTTCTCAGCGGACTGTCCGCCGGTACCGGGAGGCCGTTCGGCAGGATGGACAGCACCGGGCACATGAGTCTGAAAGTAATCGTATACGGGATGTAATCCCACAGTCCTCCGGCATCGAAGGTAACCACACCCACGACAGTGCCGAACATATTAAGCAGAACAGCGGCGAATAATCCAAGCCGTGCGGCCAGGAACAGACACAGTGGAATCTGCCACAGAAACGTAATGAAGATCAGCGCGCTGCCGGCCAGGCTGCTTAGCAATGGAAGGGTCTGGCCAAACAGCATTCCCCCTGCTGTAATGCCAATCAGGAACAGGAGGACAGCCGCGGACAGCCACTGCGCACAGGCGATGATTTTCCCGGCCCAGAGGATCTTCGGATCCACGGGAAGTGCCAGCAGTCCGCGGTATTTCATCTTGGCATCCTTATGCAGAGCCAGTGAACAAGTGAGTGTCAACGCCCCCGGCAAGAGCATGGTGTACCACCAGTTATAAGCCCCGGTCTGAAAATAGCGTCCGCCCATTAGAATGGCACACAGCAGCATCGTGAATACAGGGGCGATCCAGACCAGACTGGGGATGAAGGTGCGCCGCCATTTTAAACGTTCAGCCCTAATATGACTAAGCATGCGGCGCAACCTCCCTCCGGCCTGCTGCTGCCACCTGCATGAACAAGGCTTCCAGCTCTTGGCCGTGGGGAATGGCACCCTGATATCCCAGCACTCCGCCGGCGATAATCCCGATCTGATCGGCTACCTGTTCGACCTCGGAGAGCATATGACTTGAGAGGATGACAGTGATTCCCTGCCCGGGGAAGGAACGGATCAGCTCCCGCAGCTCCTGAATCCCGATAGGGTCTAGCCCGTTGGTCGGTTCGTCCAGAATGAGCAGCTCCGGCTGATTCAGAAGTGCAATCGCGATGCCGAGCCGCTGCTTCATCCCCATGGAGAATTGTCCGGCACGTTTCTTCCCCGTCCGGGCCAAATCCACGGTGGTGAGCACCTCTTCGATCCGGGACTGCGGTAATCCTAGGGCGAGTGTGCGCACCTTGAGATTCTCCCGGGCGGTCAGGTTCTCATATAGCGGCGGCGCCTCAATCAGTACGCCAATTCTGCGTAAGTCCTTGCGGGTCCAATCATGCCCTTGAATGCGGATACTGCCGGAATCGGGGCGCAGCATGCCTGCGAACATTTTGAGTGTTGTGGATTTGCCGGCGCCATTCGGACCAAGCAGTCCATAGATCGAGTTGCGCGGTACAGCAAGTGATACATTGCTCACAACGGTTTGGTGCTTGAAGCTTTTGCATAGATTCTCGGTTTCCAGAATCATGTCCCGCATAGTATATCATCCTTTCTATCTCCACAGTCTAAGAGGAGATTCTAAGGATTCTATAAGGATAAGGGAGGATTCCCCGGCACCAACGGGACCCTCGGCCCCAGTAGCTTGGTACCCAGCCAGGAGCCGACAAAGCCGTCTAATCCAGCGCCCTTACCGTCTCCCCCTCAATCAGCACAGGCTGATAATAGGTGCTGTTCCGCAAATCCTTCTTCCCCTGCAGCTTTTTAATAACCCACTCAGCGGCATCACGGCCCATCTGCTCCTGCGGATGGGTTAAGGTCGTGAGCTTGATGCCCGCATTTTTGGCGATATAAGAATTATCCTGGCCAATAATTGATAGATCCTCCGGAATCGAAATCTCCAGCTGTCTGCACACATTTACGACTTCCAGGCCAACCTCATCGTTATAGCAGACAATAGCTGTTAATACCTCTCTGTTATCGGTCAGGAACTGCTTCAGGTTCTCTGACAGGGCTTGCTTGGACTCGGTATCGAAGGACAGCACCTGCTCGGGGTGAAAGCGTAATTTGGCTTCTCCTAGCGCTTTGATATAACCCTTCATGCGGTATTTGCCTTGCAGGTCATCCATTTTGGCAATAATACCGATCTGGGTATGACCCTTGGAGATCAGCTCTTTGGTCGCCAGGTAACTGGACTGCACATCATCAAGGCAGAAGAAAGGCACCTCCAGTTCTTCATAATAAGCATTAATCATGATAAACGGGACATCCTGTTCTTTGAACGACAGATAGTAGGCAATATTGGGGTTGTACAGATTGCTTTTGGTAGGCTCAATAATCAGACCTTCAACGCCGAAGGACAGCATCATCTCCAGCGCCTTCTTCTCCTGGGCGACATCATTATTGGTACTGGCGAGCAGCAGCGAATAATTATCCTCATTCAGTCTGCTCTCAATCCCGCGGATGATGGAAGGGAAGATGTAATCTGAGAGGTAGGTCGTGATGACACCGATGGTTTTATTATTGGGGTTGCCCCCTGATTTGGACCGGAACTGGTTGCTTACATAGGTGCCTGATCCCTTCTCGCTTCTTAGAAAGCCCTCGTTGGATAGCTCCAGGATTGCCTTCCGGACGGTTTGCCGGCTCACACCATAGGTGTCCTGAAAGGCTAATTCTGTTGGAATCTGCTCGCCCACACTATAGGTTCCTGACAGTATATTGCTTTTTATATCATCAAAAATAATCTGGTATTTGGTTCTCACCCGGCTCACTTCTTTCATGGTTGTTCATATACGAATCGGTATATTCGCAATAGTTGTACGTACACATTATAGTATGAATATATCGTTATTATAATCCGATGTCTACTATGTATAAGCGTTTCAAGGGAAATAAGGATCTCTCACTGTAAAATTTGTATGTATATCTTGTATGTAATGTTGACAAATGTACGAACAAAAAATATACTAAGTCTGTTAATAAAGGAAGCGCCTTCTTTCCATTTCTATTATAACAGTTTGGTTCAGAGAGGAGTAACGTGGGCATGGATCAGAACATCGGGCAAGCGGTACTTAAGGGAGAAACTTCACTGGGTATCGAATTTGGATCCACACGTATCAAGGCAGTACTGATTGATCAGCGTTTTGAGACCATCGCATCCGGAAGCTTTGAGTGGGAGAATCTGCTTGAGGGCGGGTACTGGACGTATCATTTGACAGACATTATTAAGGGCCTGCAGGAGGCTTACCATGAACTGAAGCAGGAGGTCCAGCAGAAATACGGTGTTACGCTTACGACCGTCGGTTCTATCGGGTTCTCGGCAATGATGCACGGATATATGGCTTTTGACAGCGAAGGCGGGCTGCTGGTTCCGTTCCGGACCTGGCGTAATGCAACAACCGGTGCTGCGGCCAAAGAATTAACGGATGTCTTCCAGTTCAACATCCCTGAACGCTGGACCATAGCGCACCTGTATCAGGCGATACTGAACGGGGAAGAGCATGTGCCTCAGGCGGAGTTCGTAACAACGCTGGGCGGGTATATTCACTGGCTGCTGACCGGCAGCAAGGCGATCGGGATCGGCGATGCTTCGGGGGTGTTCCCGATAGATGAGGCCATGCAGGATTACAATGCAGCGATGGTTGCACAGTTCGATGAACTCATTGCAGACAAGGGCTATCCTTGGAAGCTGAAAGATATTCTCCCTAAAGTGTATACTGCGGGTGAGCAGGCAGGGCTATTAACTGAAGCGGGTGCGTTAATTCTGGATGCGTCCGGGGATCTGCAGCCGGGTATTCCGCTGTGTCCTCCGGAAGGTGACGCCGGAACAGGAATGGTCGCTACGAACAGTGTCCGCAAACGGACCGGCAACATCTCCGTAGGCACTTCCGTGTTTGCAATGATCGTGCTGGAGAAGGATCTTACAGCCGTATATCCGGAGATTGATATGGTAACGACACCAGACGGCAGTCCGGTCGGCATGGTTCATGCCAACAACTGTTCCAGTGATCTCAACGCCTGGATCGGCTTGTTCCGTGAATTCTCGGAAGCGATGGGCTTTAAGTCTGACCCCGGCCAGCTGTTCAGTGTCCTGTTCAATAAAGCACTGGAGGCGGATGCCGATGGCGGTGGTCTGCTGAGCTACGGGTATTTCTCCGGGGAGAATATTACCGGGATTGAGAAAGGCCGGCCGTTGTTTGTACGCTCACCTGAGAGCCGGTTCAATCTGGCCAACTTCATGCGGACGCATTTATTCTCCGCTTTTGGTGCGCTGAAGATCGGAATGGATATTCTGACCAAGCAGGAGCAAGTGTCGATCGACAGCATTCTGGCCCACGGCGGGTTATTCAAAACCCCTGTTGTCGGCCAGAAAATCGTAGCCGCTGCAATGAACGTCCCTGTCTCTGTCATGGCAACAGCCGGAGAAGGCGGCGCATGGGGGATGGCGATTCTGGCCTCCTACATGCAGAACAAAGAGCAGCAGGAGCGTCTTGATGACTTCCTTGACCACAAGGTATTTAAGGATGTGGAAGGACAAGTCATCCATCCGGATGCAGCTGATGTTGCTGGCTTCGAATTGTTCATGGAACGTTACACCGAAGGTCTGGCGATAGAGCAGGCTGCTGTAGATCATCTGGTAGAGAACGGGAGGGGTTAATACATGTTAGAGCAACTGAAAGAAGAGGTATTCGAGGCCAATCTGGACCTGCCTAAGCATGGACTCGTCAAATACACCTGGGGCAATGTGAGCGCAGTTGACCGTGAGAAAGGCGTATTCGTCATCAAACCAAGCGGAGTCAGCTATGACAAAATGAAGCCTAGCGATATGGTCGTAGTGGATTTCGACGGTAACGTGGTTGAAGGGGAGATGAGACCTTCCTCGGATACACCGACACATGCCGTACTCTACAAGCATTATGCAGAAATCGGCGGCATCGTGCACACGCATTCGACCTGGGCGACCATCTGGGCGCAGGCCGGGCTGGATGTTGCTGTAATGGGAACGACACATGCCGACACCTTCTATGGCGCGGTACCCTGCGCCCGCTTCCTGACGCAGGAGGAGGTTGACCGCGGCTATGAAGCGGAGACCGGACGCGTGATCATTGAGACTTTTGAACAGCGGGGCCTTGATATTATGGCAGTTCCCGGCGTCTTGCTGAAAGGCCATGGCCCGTTCACCTGGGGGAAGAATGCCCATGATGCAGTGATGAACAGCGTGGTGCTGGAGGAAGTGTCCAAGATGAACCATTTTGCCCGCGAGCTGAACCATTTCGCTGAAGAACTGCCGCAGCGGATTCTGGATAAACACTATCTGCGCAAGCATGGCAAAGGCGCTTATTACGGTCAGAAATAATCTGATTTATATATTATCTAAGAGAAGAGGATGAATCATATGTCAACAGTAAGTGCTAAGCAATTCTGGTTTGTTGTAGGATCACAGCATCTGTACGGAGAAGAAGCCCTCGGTGAAGTTAAAGCTCATGCACAGGAAATGACGGATGCCCTCAATAACAGCGGTGTGCTTCCTTATCCGTTGGTACTGCAGGATCTGGCGGTCACCGCAGACAAAATCACTTCGATCATGAAAGAAGTCAACTACCGTGACGAGGTTGCCGGTGTGATCACCTGGATGCATACCTTCTCCCCGGCCAAAATGTGGATCCGCGGCACGAAGCTGCTGCAGAAGCCGCTTCTGCACCTGGCTACGCAGTACAATGAGAGCATTCCTTGGGCAACACTTGATATGGACTTCATGAACCTGAACCAGGCTGCCCATGGCGACCGTGAATACGGGTTCATTAATGCCCGCCTGAAGAAACAGAACAAAGTGGTAGTAGGGTACTGGGAACGCGCCGAAGTCCAGAAGCAAATTGCGGAATGGATGGACGTTGCCGTTGCGTATAACGAAAGCTTCAATATCAAAGTGGCCCGCTTCGGCGACAACATGCGTAACGTGGGCGTTACCGAAGGCGACAAGGTAGAAGCCCAGATTCAGTTCGGCTGGACCGTGGATTACTTCGGGATCGGCGACCTGGTTGCTTATGTAAACGAAGTGAAGGAAGAAGAAATTGATGCGCTGTTCGCTGAATATGCAGAGCAGTATGAATTTGATTACGGTTCGTACAGCAAAGAAGCATGGGAAGCCAGCGTGAAGGTACAGGCCAGCTATGAAATTGCCCTCAAACGCTTCCTGGATGCCGGCAACTACAATGCGTTCACTTCGAACTTCGAAGACCTGCACGGCATGAAGCAGCTTCCGGGTCTTGCCGTTCAGCGTCTGATGGCACAAGGCTACGGCTTCGCCGGCGAAGGGGACTGGAAGACAGCAGCTCTGGACCGCCTGATGAAGGTGATGAGCCACAACCTGAACACCGGATTCATGGAAGATTACACCTACGAAATGGCTGCCGGCCAGGAAGCGATTCTGCAGTCCCACATGCTTGAGGTTGACCCAAGCCTGGCCAGCAACAAGCCGAAGGTGCTTGTGTCTCCGCTGGGTATCGGCGACCGCGAAGATCCGGCCCGTCTCGTATTCGACGGCAAGGCCGGCGAAGGCGTTGTGGTATCGATGGCTGACTTCGGCACGCATTACAAGCTGCTGATCAATGAAGTTACTGCCTTCGAACCGACGGTTCCGGCCCCGAATCTTCCAGTGGCCCGCGTGCTCTGGCAGGTAAAGCCTAACTTCCAGGATGGGGTTAAGGCTTGGATCGAGAATGGCGGTGGTCACCATACCGTGGTATCGCTGAACCTGACGACAGATCAGATCGTTACCTATGCCAAGCTGGTGGGCCTGGAATACGTGATTATTAAGTAATTGAGTTACTTGTTAAAGTAAACAGCGAGTAGATGTTAAAAAGAGCGAAGGGGCATATAGCCCTCTCGCTCTTTTTGTTTGGCAGGTGCAGATATGGTGAATACGGAGGTAAGTTAAAGGAAATCTGCTTGCTCCGCCGGGAAGCGTGTGCCGAATGTATGCGAAAATCCGAACACAATGCGCCAGCGCGGCGGGGTGTGAGCCAATGTACGCGAAAAACCGAACACAATGCACCAGCGCGGCGGTGTGTGGGCCAATGTACGCGAAAAACCGAACACAATGCGCCAGCGCGGCGGTGTGTGGGCTAATGTACGCGAAAAACCGAACACGATGCGCCAGCGCGGCGGGGTGTGGGCCAATGTACGCGAAAAACCGAACACAATGCGCCAGCGCGGCGGTGTGTGGGCCAATGTACGCGAAAAACCGAACACAATGCGCCAGCGCGGCGGTGTATGGGCCAATGTACGCGAAAAACCGAACACAATGCGCCAGCGCGGCGGAGTGTGAGCCAATGTACGCGAAAAACCGAACACAATGCGCCAGCGTGCCGGGGTGTGAGCCAATGTACGCGAAAAACCGAACACAATGCGCCAGCGCGGCGGGGTGTGGGCCAATGTACGCGAAAAACCGAACACAATGCGCCAGCGCGGCGGGGTGTGAGCCAGTGTACGCGAAAAACCGAACACAATGCGCCGGCGCGGCGATGTGTGAGCCAATGTATGCGAAAATCCGAACACAATGCGCCAGCGTGGCGGGGTGTGAGCCCAATGTACGCGAAAAACCGAACACAATGCGCCAGCGTGGCGGTGTGTGGGCTAATGTACGCGAAAAACCGAACACAATGCACCAGCGCGGCGGGGTGTGAGCCAATGTACGCGAAAAACCGAACACAATGCACCAGCGCGGCGGTGTGTGAGCCAATGTACGCGAAAAACCGAACACAATGCGCCAGCGCGGCGGAGTGTGAGCCAATGTAAGCGAAAAACCGAACACGATGTCCCCGCCCGGCGGTTCGTATGCCCTATCGCGCCGCTCGCGCCGCTCACTTCTTATTCCGTGCGCGGTAGTGCTGCGGCGTTACGCCGACCATCCGCTTAAACAGGTTGGAGAAGCTGCCCAGGCTGGTGTATCCTACCTGCTCTGCAATGTCTGTAATCTTGAGTTCGGTCTCCTCAAGCAATTGCTTGGCCTTCTGCAGGCGTTCCTGAATAATCACATCTGACATGGACAGGCCGGTCTCTTTCTTGAACAGCCGGGATAAATAGGCCGGGTTCAGATACACATGTGCCGCGAGTTCATCCCGGGTAATCTCTTCACTTAGACGGGAGCGGATATATTGTCTGATCTTGGTGACCGTGGCCGAGGAGACATTATGGCTTGTCTGCAATAATCGTAAAGCGGCGCCCAGACAATCCATCGCCCAGTTCTGCAAAGAGGCGGAGTGCTTCGGATAGTTCTCCTTATCCATCAGCGTCTTCAGCTCCGCAGAGGCGTGTGCAGATAAGCCTTTTTTGGCCAGAACAGTATGGAGAATGAAGAGAATGCCGTGGATGAGCTGACGGTGCAGCTCGCTTGTCCAGCGGTCAGGCCCGATATTTACGAACCATAGCGTGACGCGGCGCTCCAGCTCCTCCAGCTCGCCAAGCTCCAGGATGGTCGCCCACTCCCCGAATAAATGTATGGGAGCTGCCAGCGGCAAGGCATCCAGCGGTTTATCCTTAGCATACGCGGAATCATCAGGCCCGAACACTTGACGCGAACGGTTTAGATTGCCCTGCTCCCGTTCGGTGACGTAAGTGTAAGCACTCAAGATCTCAGGCAGTAATACGCCTGGACTGATGTAGACCGACAAGGAGCAATGCAGCAGCCGCTCGCAGGTATCCAGGAAGGTCTGGCAGTTCTGTTTAAGCGTGTGCCGGACAGCATTCAAGTCGCCTCTCACGTAGATAACCGCCAGGTTGTGGCCTATCTGATCCTGCAGCACAGTGCCTTCCAGCCCGCTTAGCAGCAGCTCTTCTGCCAAATTGCGCAGCGCATACTCCATGATGGTCTCATCCCGTGCACTGAGGTTCTCCTTCCATTGCTCCAGACCTAACAACGCGATGAAGTAACGGTCGTCCGGCTGCAGATCTAAATCGTAGGTGTTTGCGGAGATCTGCAACGATTCCAGGGCGGGGGCTGCCCGCTGTCTAAGAATATCCTGCCAGAACCGCTCCACCAGCAACGGCAGCTGATGCTCCCATTTCCTCCGGTAATCCCCGATAAGCGCTTCGAACTGCTGCTGTTCCTTCTGTTTATTGATTTCAGCCAGGGCTGTGCTTGCCACCTTCATTAATTCCCCGTAATCTACGGGCTTCAGCAAATAATGAAATGCCCCATGGTGGATGGCCCGCTGCGCATATTCGAAATCGGCATGACAAGTAAGCATAATCGTCAGCGTACCGGGAGAGTACTGTTTGACCCAGGCCAGCAATTCCAAGCCGCTTCTCCCGGGCATTTCGATATCGCAGATCAACAAATCTACGGTTTGCTGCTCCAGGCAGGCAATCGCCTGATCCACATTCTCCGCAAGACAGACATCCTCTACTTGCAAAGCGCTCCAGTTCACACCCTGCTGCAGTCCAAGCAAGGCGAAATATTGATCATCGACGATTAGAACTCTGTACATACGAATATCACAGCCCCCTTTGAACAGGTAGTCTTATCTCCACAACCGCCCCTCCGTCAGGAGCATTGTGGAAGGTGAGTCTTGCCCGGTTGTTATAGAACATCAGCATGCGTCTGTACACATTCCATATGCCCAGATGGCGGTCTGTAGGTTTTTTCTCATACAAGCCAAGATTGAGCATGTCAAGCTGGTGTGCGGAGAAGCCCGGCCCGGAATCCCTGATCTGAATGGCAATGCAGGAATCGCTGTTCTCCCGGGCTTCTTCACAAACCGTGATCCCAACCTTAAAGGGCTTGGTATTGTTGATGAAACCATGCTTGATGGCATTCTCTACAAAGGGCTGAATCAGCAGTGGGGGAATGAGTGTGTACTCAAGCTCCTTGGGGAGCTGAACCTGATAGGACAGCTTGTTCGGATACATGACCATTTGAATCTCAATATAGTTTTGAATGTGATTTAACTCGCTCAGGAGTGGAATCCAGGTGTCATTGGTATTCATAATGAATCTGAAATGGGAGACCAGATGTCCAATCATTTTTTTGATCAGCGAATATTGCTTAAGCTCTACCAGATGAAAGACGATATTCAAGGAGTTCATGAAAAAATGGGGGTTGATCTGTGCCTGAAGGTGCTTGAGTTCCGCCTGCTGCACCTTCATCTGCTCCTCATACACATCAATCTTGAGATTGCCGATCTGCTCGGCCATCTGGTTGAATTGCTGGGTAATAATCTGAAACTCCCTGCTATTGCCTTCCTTGAGCCGGTATTCCAGTTGTCCCTTCCCCAGGATGCGCATTCCGCTGGTCAATTGCTGGATGGGCTTGAACACAAGCCGGCTGAGTAGAGCCAGAAGGATGGCCATGATGATAATAATAGCGATAGGAATGACTTTGATGATCCGCTGGAAGATCGGCAGCTCGTCCAGAATGGACTTCTCATCCAGCAGAATGAAGACATTCAGATTGGAATATTGTGAAGGCTTGTCAATCAGCAGATAATGATTGCCGTTGCTGAGACGAATTGATGCATCCACGGGATGGGCAGGATTATCGAGATGTCTGCGGATGAGTGCGAGATCCTCATCACCGAATTGGCCCCATAACAATTTGCCGTCATTGCTGACCATGCCGATCTGTTCGCTGCCTCCTGTAGACTCTAGCTGGGTCAAAGGCTGTGCCAGGGAGTCAATGCTGACCAGAACCCCCATCAGGAGCCGTCCGCTCTTGTCCGGCAGTACCTTGAATAACACGGGCTCTCCGCCAATGGTCACGGTCTCCCACTTCAGGGAAGCCTGAAGATTAGGAGTCTTAAGGCGCGAGGACAGTCCGGAAGTAATCATCTCTTTCTCCTGATAATACTCTCTCTGGCTGCTGAGGAATAACTCCTCCCGGTCCTGATGGTAGACGAACACACTGCGGATGATGGTGTAGTAGCTGACATCGCTATACCACTGGTCCATAAGCTTGCGGATGGACAGATAATAATTGACACTGTCGGGGCCGCTGTCGGAATACAGCTCCAGCAGCATGTTCTCATTGGCCGTACGCAGCAGATAATGGCTGGTCTGCTCCAGCAGCTCATCGAGTGTACCTAAGTGAAGGGTCAGTGTATCCGAAGCGGACTTCGCAACCTTCTCCCGGACAATGTTGGTGGAATAGATATTGGTATAAGAGAGGAAGAGGAACAGCGGCGTGACCAGCAGTAAGACAAGTGCACTCACTTTGAATCGCAATGATAATTTCACAGTCTCACCCCTCAGGTACATTTGCGCCCCGGCAGCAGGAAAGGGGAGGGACAGAAACCGTCCTTCCCCCGAGCCTATTTATTTAGGATTGTTTTGCTTTCCAGGCATCGTATTGCTTCTGAACCTCGGCACGGATCTCTTCAATTCCGTTGGCCTTCAGCTTCTTATTATATTCCTCAAGCACCTTGTCTACACCCAGACTGCCCGTTTCCAGCAGCGGGCGGAATTCCTTGATAATATTGCTGACCACGGAGACCTGTGTTTTGACAGCGTCGGTATTGAAGTTGAAGCCGAAGGACTTCACTTTATGGGCGCTCTCGTTATAGGCCTTGAACTTCTCCCATTTATCGGCATTTTCGCCTTCCCACAGATAGGTTATGGTCTGGTTACCGAACATCCATTCAATGCCCGGCGCCCAGCCTGTATCGGCACGGGTAGCAATGCCGTCAGGGAGCTTGATGAAGTTATCCTTGCCTTCTACCTTAACATACTGCCGGCCTTCTACGCCGAAGTCAATCAGGTTGACCAGAACCGGGTCGGTATGCAGCAGGTTCAGCAGCATCATCGTCCGCTCCGGATCAATGGAGGTACGTCCAATGGCCATCATAGAGTTACTGACGCTGGCTGTACTGATCTCGGGTTCATTACCCTTCAGCTTCACCAGCTCAATGCCGGTGGCGATGGAATCTTCCTTGTCGGAGTCCGGTTTGTCTGAACCGAATTTCATCCAGGTTTTCCCTGCCTTGAAAGCGTCTTCAGTACTGGTTTTGGTCGTTGCGGCATCCTTGTTGATATACCCCTTGCTGAACCAGTCGCCGTAGAGCTTCATCCGGTAGATGGCCGTGTCGGACTCCATGGAGCTGATAACCATCTTATCGGTCTTGGTATCGAGAACGATACCAGCAGGAGCGCCTGCAACCAGCTCATAACGGAAGTTTTCCTTCATGCTCTCTTTGGTTTTGTCGAAGTAGCCAAGCGTATCGGAGCCGCTGCCGGAGAGCCAGATCGGTGCAATGGCCGGTTCCTTCTCCTTGATGGTCTGCAGCCATGGCTCCAGATCCTCCAGCGTCTGGATAGAGTTCACATCGAATCCGTATTTATCGACCAGATCCTTCCGGAACATAATGGTATGGCTCTCGCCAATTTCCTTATTGGTGGGGATCGCATATATTTTGCCGTCTACCGTTCCGCCTTCAAGGAAACGGGGATCGAGGGTCTCCTTGATGCCTTGTCCATATTGGGCTAACAGATCATCAAGCGGCAGGAATGCGCCTTTGGCTACGTTGTTGGCGAAATCCGCCCAGTTAGGGGCAAAGGTCAGATCCACCTGTTCCCCGGATTGGTAAGCCAGCGCCATCTTCTCGGCCCAGGAGGACCAAGGAAGCCCCTGGAAGTCAATCTCGGCGTTGATCTTCTCCTTGAGATATTTATTGATCTCCTCCACAACCGCCTTGGTATCATTCTGCGGGAAGTTCCCAACCGTGTAAACGGTTAACTTCCGGTACGTTGAAATATCGGGGTTGCTGCCCTCCGTGCCTCCGGCCGCTGTGGCCTCTGCTGTCGATTCTGCCTTGGACGGGGTGGAAGCGTTAGAATTGCCGCCGCCGCACCCGGTAATGCCCAGTATCACGGCGGTCAGAGCAGCAAACACCGCGCCAGAGCTTCTGGTTGTTCTCATTTGTATGAACCTCCTCAATGATAATTAGATCATATATTCTAACCGGCATTTACGCCAGAGTCAGACCGGGTTAGCCTTTGATTGCCCCTATAGTAAGGCCTTTGGTGAAGTACTTCTGGAAGAAGGGATAGACGAACAGGATCGGGCCAATCGACACCACCACCATGGCCATCCGCAGGCTTTCGGTAGGAACCGACTCTTGTACGAGCAGGGCTACACCGCTTCCCGCCAATTGGTTCTTGAAGAACTCGGCCTGACGAATCATTTGAATCATGACGTATTGCAGGGAGTACTTGTCCGTGTCATTAATGAAGAGCATGGAGTTGAACCAGTCATTCCAATACGTCAGTGTAGTGAACAGACCAACGGTGGCAAGAACAGGCAGCGAGATCGGAAGCACCAGCTGGAAGAAAATCCGCCATTCCGAAGCCCCGTCCAATTTGCCGGATTCTATCATCTCTTCGGGAACCGTCTGCTGGAAGAAGGTGCGGGCAATGAAAATATAGAATGCGTTGGAGAGGCCGGGCAGGATCAGTGCAATCAGCGAGTCCTTCAGATCCAAATAATTAACGTACAGCAGGTAGAAAGGGACAAGCCCTCCCGAGAACAGCATAGTGATCAGCAGGTAGAAACTAAAAGCCTTTTTAAAGGGAAAGTCCTTCCGGTAGAGGGGGTACGCGTACAGAGCAATCAATAGTACTGCCAGAAGGGTTCCGGTAAGCGTAACGGTCAGGCTGATTCCATAAGCTTTGACCAGCGTCTGCGAATGGTTGAACAGATATTGGTAAGCGGTCAGGTCAATCTTCTCGGGCCAGAATTTATACCCCTGCAGCGTTAACGTTTTCTCGTTGGTTAAGGAAATGGCGACAATGAGCAGAATAGGCAGGATGCAGGCCAGACTGAAGGCAGTGAAGAAGATGTTCAGCACAATCTGGGCGCTCTTGGAGCCTTTGGGATAGGCGCGGGTTCGGGTTGCAGTAGTCATTAAGATCCTCCGTTCTAGAAAAGTGCCGTATCGCGGTTCAGCTTGCGGGCCAGACTGTTCGCCCCGATAACAAGGAAGAAGCCGATGACGGATTGATAAAAGTTCGCCGCAGAGGACATACCCAGATCATTGAGCTGAATTAACCCCCTGTATACATAGGTGTCGATGACATCCGTAGTGGAGCGCAGCGCACCGGAGTCCAGCGTAACGTGGTAGAACAGCCCGAAGTCGGAGCGGAAAATACCGCCCATGTTGAGAATGGTGAGAATGACCATGATAGGCGTAAGGAGCGGCAGCGTAATTCGGGTGATCTGCTGCCACTTGCTGGCGCCGTCCACCACCGCAGCTTCATACAGCTCCTCGCTGATGCCGGTGATCGCGGCCAGATAGATGACACTGCCGATGCCGATCGAGTGCCACATCTTGGTGAGCCACAGAATATAGGGCCATGCATTGGGATGCATATAAGCATTGACTGAGGAATGGCCGAACAAGGGCAGAATATGCTTGACCAGGAAGCCGTACTCCGGGTGCAGGAAGGCGTAGACTATGAAGCTGACGACAACCATGGACAAGAAATTCGGCATAATCATAACAGTCTGGAAGAAACGGGAGGCCAGCTTGCTGCGAACCTCGTTGATCGCAATGGCTAGGGATACAGAGAGGATGAGCCCTGAGATAATGAAGACAACGTTGTAGCCGATGGTGTTAATGGTCACGCGCAGGGCATCGGATGTGGCGAAGAGGAACCGGAAGTTGTCGAGTCCCGCCCATGGACTGCCCATAATGCCGTCAACATAGTTGATGTTCTTGAAAGCAATGAATAATCCGAACATCGGGATGTAACAGTTGATGAAAAAAATAATGGCGGTTGGCAGCAGCATGAGCAGCAGCACCCGGTATTTCACAATGTTCCGCAGCAAACGGCCAAAGCTGCCCTGCTGGTGTGAAAGGGGCTGCTTGGTCAAAGCTTTTACGGTTGAAGGATTTGCCATTGGTTCTAACCTCGCTCTACATAATCTGGATGAATTTATTATAGTAGAGGAGCAGATACGAATTCTCTCTTGCAGATGACCCCGTTTATTCAAAAGTTACCTCATGTTGAACTCTTGAACATTGCGACTTTTTTCACAGAATATCTCTCACATGCCGAGTAATATGTTAGAATATCAGAATGCATTAACGCTTCACCAATTTAATACACTACACGGGCTATGATTGCTATGGATCACACTATAGCAGGAGCAGCTTCTGGAGAGACTGCGGGAGACCGCAGCGCCGAAGGGTTCACAATCTCAGGCAAAAGGACAGAAGAGTACGGAATTTGTATTTGTTATGCTGATTAATTACGGTCAGCGGCGCAGATAGCTTATTTTGATATTCTTATGAACCGGGAGATTGGATGACATCCAATCTCTTTTTTATGTTATTTGGCAGCATAGCGTTGTACACATTAAGGGGGAAAATGGCAATGGCACAGACAGAATTAAAGAGAGATTTGGCGAACCGGCATGTACAGCTGATCGCTATTGGCGGCACGATTGGTACAGGGTTATTCCTGGGATCAGGCAGAGCGATTCAGCAGGCCGGCCCGTCCATTATGATCACGTATTTACTCGTGGGGATTGCCGTGTTTTTTGTGATGAGGGCGCTGGGTGAGCTGCTGCTCTCCAAAGCGGGTTATCAATCTTTTACAGACATTGCTGAGGACTATCTTGGGCCCCGGGCTGCGTTCATTACGGGCTGGACCTACTGGTTCTGCTGGATTATGACGGCGATGGCGGATGTGATTGCGGTGGGCGTCTATGTGCAGTACTGGTTCGATATCCCGCAGTGGGTACCGGCAGTCATCTGCCTGATTATTCTGCTCGGACTCAATCTGCTAACGGTCAAAAGCTTCGGCGAACTCGAATTCTGGTTTGCCCTAATCAAAGTCGTCACGATTCTTGCCTTAATCGGCCTGGGAATCATTCTGCTGGTCATCGGGTTCAAGACGGATGCAGGATCGGTGACGGTCCGCAATCTCTGGGAGCACGGGGGCGTGTTCCCTAACGGTGTCAAAGGCTTCTTATTTTCCTTCCAGATGGTTGTGTTCGCTTATGTCGGTGTGGAGCTTGTGGGTGTATCAGCCGCAGAAACAGCGGATCCGGAGAAAAATATCCCCTCGGCGATTAACAAGATTCCTCTGCGGATTCTCTTCTTCTATGTGGGCGCGCTCTTCGTGCTGCTGTGCATTAACCCGTGGACCCAGCTCAGTGCGGCTGAAAGTCCTTTTGTGCGAACCTTCAGTCTAGTCGGGATTCCAGTTGCTGCGGGCATTATCAATTTCGTCGTCTTAACCTCAGCGGCTTCCGCCTGCAACAGCGGGATGTTCTCGACCAGCCGGATTCTGTATAATCTGAGCCGAAGAGATCAGGCATCCCCGCAGCTCGGCAAGCTGAACCGAAATCATGTGCCCGCGAATTCGTTATTCATCTCTACACTTGTTATCTCTGCCGGGGCGCTGCTCAGCAAGCTCATTCCGGGTCAGGCTTTCGGCATCGTCACCACGATCAGCGCCATTTGCTTCATCTGGGTGTGGGGTGTTGTGCTCGTATGTCATATCAAATATAAGAAGAACCGCCCAGACTTACATGCCGCGTCCAAATTCAAAGCACCGTTCACACCGGTTATCAATTATGCGGTCTTAACGCTGTTTGTTGCTATTCTGATCATTATGCTGTTCGCAGATGAGACCCGTCCGGCGCTGCTGTTTACGCCGCTATGGTTCATTCTGTTATTCGTCCTGTACTCCATGCGAAGCAAGAAGGAGAAAAGTGATGCCGATGTTAGTATAATCAATACATGAGTGCAAGAATGTTCAAACGCTACTGACATGTTGTCAGCAGCGTTAATAAGGAGGAATCCGAAACATGAAGCATAGATTGCTCCAATATATGACCCGGCTGACCTCCCTCAGCGAAGAGGAGCAGCAGGCTATTCTGGATGAGATTCTTGTCGAGGAATACAGCAAGGGAACCATTCTGCTTAGGCAGGGTGAGGTTCCCGGAAACTGCTATTTCGTGTTAAAAGGCTGTGTGCGGCAGCATAGTGTAGACGTTACAGGCCGCGACATCACCTCGAACTTCTACACAGAGGAACAGGCGATCGCTATCTTCAATGCGCATAAAGAGGAGGCCTCGTTGGAATACAGCCTGACTTGTCTGGAGGACTGCGTACTGGTTGTCGGTGCGCTGAATACCGAGACGGAAATGTACGCCAGACACACACAGCTGGAGCTGATGACACGCCGGATGATCGAGGAGAATTTCGGACAGGTGCAGGCGGAATTCGCCGCCTTCATTGCGGCATCCCCTGAAGACCGACTCAAGGCACTGCTGCATCGGAGGCCCGGCCTGATCAGCCGCGTCCCCCAGCATCAGCTGGCCAGCTATCTCGGGATGACACCGGAGTCGCTCAGCCGGATTAAGAAGCGGCTTGAGCGCGAACACGCGCAGCCGGGACTTTGAACAGCAGCCAGATGCCAAGCCCCAGCTCCCCTGCGGTCATCGGCAGCATGAACACCCATTTGATAATTTGAAGGAATTCTACATACCCGGGCACAAGTGTGCCGCACAGATGAACCACAATATAGCCGAAGCCTGCCAGCAGCAGCAGCACACTGATGGGCTTCGGAATATTCTCCGACCATACCGCCAGCACACCGATAATCAGCAGATGCCCCCCGAACAGAATTAAACCAGCCGACCATACCGCTTCAAAAGCATGAAGAATAAGCATGACCTCGGCCTGCAGCTCCCCTCGTGTGAAACCGGAAAGCGCAACCTCCCTGTTACCGGTAAGAAGTGATACCATGATCAGACTGGAGACAGCAATCCCCAACACTGCCGTATAAGCCAGGCGCAGCCATGCTCCCAGCAGGGACAAGCCCGGATGCACAGGCTTCAGCACCAGATATAAGGCCCAGGCAGCTGCCACATCACAGGCCATAATCAGTACCCAGCCCAGAATCCCGGCCCTGAACAGCGACGGAGAGGCCTGAAGATTGGCGAAGGTTGCAGCGGCATCTCCATCCACTACCAGACTCCCATGGACATATCCGTACGAGAGCGCGGCAGCAACCGCCATTACAATGAGGGATATTCCCCCGGTTCGAGCCACTGCAGCAGACATTAACATAACCCCCTGATTGATTATTGATTGTGGTTATATTGTACTAAGGCGCCTGCAGGGCTTCATTGACTTAAGTTAAGAGGGCATGATTAATTTTAAATATTAAGTTTTTGAATAAAGGATAGTCATTGGAAAATGTCGAAGCGATTAATAAAGGAGAACCCACATCCATGAAGAACATTATCCGCTCCTTTGAAGATATAGTGAACCTGGCGCCGATCCTGAAAGCTGCCTTTCCCTACGACGTATCTATTGCTGTCTGTGATGTGGAGAAGTTCATCGCGTATTTCCCTGGTACGTCCATTGATCTGGGAATTCGGGCAGGGCAGATAATTCTCGCGGACGAACCTCTGTACCATGCGCTGAGAAATGATGAATTCTCGAAAGCTAATGTCCCTAAGGAGTACTACGGGTATGAATTCGCCGGGACGGTTCTTCCGGTACACGGAGAGGATGGAAGCGTCTGCGGGGCGGTCTGTATCCAGGTCCGCAGACAGACCGAACTGCGCGAAATCGCCGATCAGATCTCCGTCTCCCTAAATCAGGCACATGCCCGGATTGGGCATGTGGCAGAGGGCTCGGGACTGCTTGCCGATTACTCGCAGAAGCTGCTGCTCCAGTCAGAAACGACCGCCGAAAGTGTCAAAAAAAGCGATGAAGTGCTGGCTGTCCTCAGAAAGGTCGCCGACCAGACGAATCTGCTCGGGATTAATGCAGCCATTGAGGCCGCCCACGCCGGGGAAAAGGGGCGGGGATTCGATGTTGTAGCGAAAGAAATCCGCAAATTCTCGAAGGAAACCGAGCAGTCCGCGCAGCGGATCCGGGATACCCTGGGGGAGATCCAATCCGCGATGAAGCAGATCAGCCAATCCATCCATCAGATTGCGTCAGTCGGGCAGGAGCAGGCTGCTTCAACGAATGAAATCTCCAGCTTCATTGAGGAGATCCGGACGATGTCCGAGCAGCTGAACCAGTTCGCACAGAAGCTGTGAGGGAAGAGCGGCCATTCTAATAATTACAGATTCGCCAGAACAACGGCAAGCAGAGCAATGAAGGCCGGGAGGCCTTGAACCAAAAGAATGGATTTCTTGGCCGTGATGCCGCCATAGATGGCTGCAACTGCAACACAGATCAGGAAGAACAATTGAAGCTGAACACTGAAGGTATCGTTCGGATGCAGCAGGCTCCAGACTAGACCGGCCGCCAGAAAGCCGTTATACAATCCCTGGTTGGCAGCCAGCGATTTCGTTTCCCGGGCGAACTGCGGGGTGGTGCCGAACGATTTTTGCGCCCGCGGGGTAGTCCACAGGAACATTTCCAGCACTAGAATATACACATGCTCCAGTGCAACTAGGGCCACGAGTATTACACTCACCATCATCATAGTAAATCCCTCTTTTCATAATTATGTAAGATTGATCAACGGAAAAATTAAATTGTTTAAAATATAATTTTACACTGTCTAAATATAGCCAAATTCTGCAATTTTGTCAATTTGGAATCCATAAATTCCTTGAGGAGGCAAAACCGTTGTACCTAAGAATGCTGACATCTGTGGATGCGGAGGTTTACCGCGAGCTTCGGCTACAGTCGCTGCGGCTGCATCCGGAAGCCTATCTCAGCTCCTATGAATCGGAAAAGAAGCTGTCTATAGTCACCACCCGCATCAGGCTGGAGCCCTCGGAGAATAATTTCACACTGGGAGCTTTTGATGGTGAGGAGAAGCTGGTGGGTATCGTCACTTTCTTCCGGGAGAGCCGGCCCAAAATTGATCATAAAGCTAATATATATTCAGTATATGTGGATTCGGATGTCCGTAAACAAGGAGTGGGCCGCCGCTTGATGGTGGAGCTGATTGCCCGGGCGAGGCAGTTGCCGGGGCTCGAAATTCTGAATTTAACGGTAACCTCGAATAATGTAGCTGCCAAAAGACTATACGAATCTCTTGGATTCATCTGCTATGGCACAGAGCCGAAGGCGATGAAGCTTGGGGATGAATATCTGGATGAAGACCTGATGATTCTGATGCTGTAGCCTCTATCGTGTTGACAAGCATCCGGGCGGCGATCATAGAATATGCCAAAAAGCACAAGCCGTTGACTTGTGCTTTTTGAGCTGACTATAGCTGGCGGGAAATTGGAATGTTCCGGGTATTATTGATGGGCAGCAGCCCGTTTCAGGATCTCCTGAACCTGGCTAACCATAGCGGCCGCGTCTGTACGGGTGATTCCAGCCTGCGGATTGAACTTGCCGTCAGCATCCAGCTTCACGATCTTCAAGGCAATGGCCGTCTGAATGGCTCCCGAGTTCAGGATATTGATCTTGTCATTATCCTTGATCTCTACCGGAATCAGATTCAGCAGCGGCAGCTGGCCGCTGGTCTGGAGGGTATGCACCAGCAGGTAAGTGAACGATTCGCGGGACATGCTGGCTGCCGGATCAATCTTGATCTGCAGGTCCGCCTTCGGTCCTGCGGCTTCCTTGATCAGTTGAACAGCTTGCTCAGCCGTGAGAACTTCGCTCTCTGCTGCGGGTGCTTGATGAGTCTTCAAGTATTCCACCGCTTTATTCACGATATCCGTACCGGCGGTGCGTGTAATATCACCCTTTGGATTGAAATTGCCGGACTCATCCAGTGTAACGAAGCCAAGCGCCAGCGCGGTTTGAATAGCGCCCGAATTGGAGATATCCATCTGACTCGCATCCTTGACTTCAACCGGAATGAGCTTGATCATCGGCAGCTGTCCGCTGGTCTGGAGGGTATGCACCAGCAGGTAGGTGAACGATTCGCGGGACATGCTGGCTGCCGGATCAATCTTGATCTGCAGGTCCGCCTTCGGTCCTGCGGCTTCCTTGATCAGTTGAACAGCCTCTTCGGCAGTAAGCGTCTCACTCACCGCAGCCGGTGCCGGATGTGCCTTCAGATACGCCAGCGCATTGCTGATCGCTACAGCTGCTTCGGCGCGGGAGATTTCCTGCTTGGGGTTTAGCTTGCCACTGGCGTCCAGCTTCAGGACACCGTAGTTCAGGGCGCGCTGGATCGAACCGGAATATTCGGCTTTGACCTGATCCTGGTCCTTATAATCAATAACAACCGGCTTGATCATCGGCAGCTGGCCGCTGGCTTCGATCGCATCAATGAGCTGGTGCGTGAATTCTTCACGTGTCAGCTTCTGGTTTGGCTTCAGGTCGGCGGGCAGATCCAGCCCGTGGACACCGGCAATAATGAGCGCCTCTGCATACCAGGCGGAATCATTGGCATTCTTGAAATAGTCGGTGGCATGCGGCTCCTTCACGAACCGGATCAGATCCAGGTTCAGGTTAAGAGCATTTACGATCATCTGTACACCTTCAGCCTCAGAGATGCTGATATTTGGGCCGAACAGATCTTGGCTGATCCCTTTGATCAGGCCGCTATTCTGCAGTGCAATAATCTTGTCTTTATCCTGCACATTATTAATATCCTTGAAGGTTGCCGCAGAAGCGAACTGTTGCCCCGCGAAGCTGAGCGCCAGTGCAGCAGCAGCAGACATAGTAATGATCTTGAATGTGTTCTTCATTGTCAGTCACCTCGTAGAGTAGTTTGTGGTTTATTTGTGATCTTAGACGTGCCGCCCTGCAAAAAGGTTACAGCAGGATTTAATTTATCAAACCTAATAAACCCCGAGCCCTGTCTTAATGTTAGTATTGTTTGCTCAGACAAAGCTCCCGCCAATTCATAAGCCATTTGTACTGTTCATCGCAAAATTCCTTCGATACCGACTGCAAGCCCTGGCAGCGGACAATTCTGGAGATGATCTGATAATGTCTGACCGCAATGAAATCCAATACGGCTAAGCACTCCTTGTCACTCAAGGTCCGCAGCTTACTATATCCGGAATAGAACTGTTCAAACAGACGCCGGGTGTCATCATACATGGACTCGTGAAATTGATTAAAGTGAGTGTTATCAGACATATAGGCAACATCCATGGCCGGATAATCCCCTGAAGCGTCATCGAAGTCCATAAGGACGTATTGCCCGCGGCTGTCCCTGAGCATGTTGCCTGTATGCAGATCGCCATGACAAAAGTGTCTGGGTAGCTCTGACATACGGCTCCATAGTTCATTGCCATAGTGTTCGAGCGCAGTAACGGACTCGGAAGCACAGTCCAGTTCGCGCATAATGGAGAGATAGTCACCGATGTAGTCGGTTTTTGTCCGGTGGATCAGTTCATCCGGGTAGCCCTGCATAAGCTGATGCAGTTCGCCGGTTTGTTGACCGATAACCTCTGCTTCGGCTATCCCATCGGGCGTAGCCCCCTCGGCATAGCGGAAGAGCACCGCTGCCTGCAAGCCATCCTGAGCTTCAAGAAGGATATGACTCTCCTGCCCCGCCGTCCGCAGAACAGTAACGGCAGGATAAGAATGAGCCTCTAAATAATCAAGAATACGGACGGACTGCAGGGCATCGGCTGTCTTGAAGCTGCGGTATATTTTGAGTACATAACGCTTACCTTCGCCCTCTGCGAAATACACCCCGCCGATCATCTCCCGGTGAAGCCGGAGCTGCTCAATACGGAGCGGGTAGGAGCGGTTAATCTCGCGGATAAGATGATCATAATCCATCGGCGGTATCCCCTTTTGACGAATTGTTCTAACTGTTATTCATTATCCTGCTTGGCGAAACCGGATGTATAGAGAAAGCTTAGCTATAATTAAAGTTACAATAGGGAACAGCCCCGCAGACAAAAGTTAAGCCACCCGGTTTCCTGAGCCGGGTGGCTTATGTGTATTCGCTAACTTTTCACGGAAACAATCTGATTGCGGCCTTGATGCTTGGCTGCGTATAGGGCTTTATCCGCCGATTTGAACAAATCATTCAAGTAAGTCGTTGAGCTCATGGGCGGGGGGACCTTGAATTCCCCGATGCTAAGCAGTCCTATGCTGATGGTGATGGATATAGCCTCGTCTATATTATCAATTCTGATGTTATTGGTCTCAATGCTCGATTTAAGCTGTTCCGCCAGATTATACGCATCGGCCTCGTCCGTATCCGGCAGGTAGATTATGAATTCCTCGCCGCCATAACGGGCCAGGATATCGGATTGCCGCAGACTGCGCTGCAGAACCTCCACCGTACTGCAAATGACTTCATCTCCGGCGAGATGTCCGTAACGGTCATTGACCATTTTGAAATAATCGATGTCGATCAGTATAATGGTCGAAGGGGAGTGATGATCGCGCTCCTTCAGCAATTCATGCTCCAGCTGCTGCATCAGATAATGCCGGTTGAAGCAGCCGGTCAGGCTGTCGGTGATGGCCATCTTCCGGAGCTTGGCGTTCGTCTGGAACAGTTCTTCGTGGACTTTGATTAAAGCGGAGTTGCGCTCTTGCAGAATGGTGTTCTGCTGGTTCGTCTCATCAATGAGCCGCCGAAGCTCGGTTATATTCTGGAAGGTGACAATCCGTCCGACCCTCACACCGCTCACCATAATCGGTGCGGCATGAATGCTGATGTACATTTGGAGTGTGGGATACATTAGTTCTGTCTCGGCCACCTCAAGCGGATGGTCACGGTAGGCTTGCAGGAACTGTTCGGTCTTGACGGTATTGCCGCCGGGCAGGTGGCTGGCCATATCGAACCTCTCCCCGGGATTCAGCCGGATCTGGGGATGCAGAGCCTGGTTGATTTCGACCACCTGTTCTTGATCGTCGAGGACGAGAATTCCGTATTCCATCGTATTGATGATATCCTGGTGGGCGATAGTTACAATATCAAACACTTTGTCCTGGTGAATGGTAATCACGAAGAAGGTGGCTGACACCACAATGCCGAGCGAAGTAAAGCCCGGAATGACCGGCAGGTAATCGTCCAGCACTACGTTCAGGAACACATCGATCATCAGGAAGAAACAGACGGCAACGATCCCTTTTAGCATATACATGATCTGATTCTTGATTCGCGGCGCCTGACGGGACACCAGGGCTACATAAATGATGTACAGCGACACGCTGGCATTAAGAATAAGAATAGACATGTTGATCCAAAAAATAGGTCCGTAGATCCGCTCAACATATCCGCCGTTTACCGGGAGAACAAACCAGCCGTTCGGATTCAGCACAACAGCCAGCGAGGACAGGAATGCCGGAACAAGCAGGGCGATTAATATTTTGCGGTTAAGAAATTGCGATTGGCCTGAGAGCAGAATGGTGAAGAAGATCCAGCCTGTAGTCAGCAGGGAGGCATCGATAAAGGCAAGCTTTACATAGAATAGCTGATAGATGGGATCATCAACGGTTCGGATGGCAAACTGGCAGTAGGGCCAGATCATCATGGAGAAATGAAAACCCAGGTAGACTTTGTGCAAATTGGTTATCGTACCCACAGAAATAAATATGTATATAAACAAAAGGAACAAGACAAAGCACATTATCAGATCAATCCAAGACTCCAAGGCCAATATACTACACCTTCTTGATATATTTAGTGTTTATTGCTTTTTCTGGGTCTAAGGTCTTATATATTGATTTTAATATATAATTAGCGTGTGCAGATTACAAGATTTTTAAGTGAATCTATCGGAATAAAATGGTTGGGAGGAGAATAATATGAAATCTATCACCGTTCAGAACCTTACGGACAAGTTCCATTTGGAAGTGCTGGCAGGATCAGGGTGCATGGACCGCATCATTACCCGTCCACGGACGCACAGGCCCGGACTTGAATTTGTCGGTTATTTCGATTTCTTTCCGATGGCGCGGGTGCAGGTGCTCGGCCGCAAGGAGATCAACTATTTATTAACGCTGAGTGTAGAGGAACGCATGCTGCACATCGGCAATATCGTCAAATATCATCCGCCTTGTTTCATTGTAACGAGCGGCCAGCAAGAGATCCCTTACCTCACCTTATACTGTAATCAGGAGGGCATTCCGCTGCTGCGGACACCAGAGGTGACCACGGAGTTTATTGCCAAGCTGGACAGCTATTTGGTAAAAACGCTGGCGCCGGAGCTGTCGATTCACGGGGTGTGTGTCAATGTGTCGGGCATCGGGATCCTGCTTCGAGGCAAGTCCGGGATCGGTAAAAGCGAAACGGCGCATACACTCATCCGGCGGGGCCACCGGTTCGTGGCCGATGATATTGTAGTGCTCAAGAAGCTGGGGCCGGCAACGCTTCTCGGGACGCACAATGAGACGACCCGCGAATTCCTGGCGCTGCGCAGCATCGGCCTGATCAATGTCGTACGCCAGTACGGGCGCAGGGCCTTCCAGGATGAGACGCGGATTGTACTGGATATCGAGCTGGCACCGTGGCAGGAGAATTCACTCAACAATGACCTGGAACTGGTTCCCCAGTTCACGGAATATCTCGGCGTTCAAATCCCGCATATCGAGGTTCAGCTTCAGCCGGGGCGCGATGTGGCTGGCCTGATCGAAGCTGCTGCGAATAATTGGTATCTCAAGCAGCTTGGATACAGCGCGGTAGAAGACTTCATGAAGCGGATTGAAGACGGGATGCAGTCTTAAGGCGGGATAATCCCACACACTCCAGGGCAACTTAGATAAAAGACAGCAGAGGAGTGTATCCGAAATGGCGAGAAGAAACAGGAGATATGCGGTGCCCGGGTCAGCTCAGGGCATGCAGACCTTCAAAGCAGAGGTCATGAAGCAGGAAGGATACCATGTAGATCCGAATCATCCGGACGATGTGAAATACGAGGTGGCGAAGGAGCTCGGTATCCCGCTGCAGGCGGGCAATAACGGCAATTTGACCACGGAATCTGCGGGTCAGATTGGCGGCAGAATCGGAGGCTCCATGGTCCGGGAGATGGTCCGTCTGGCACAGGAGCAGTTAGCGGAGAAGGGGAAATCCTAGAATACGCGATCCCTCCAATGGCCCAAAGCAGCGGCATGCTTTTGGGCTATTTGCAGTTTATACGCAGGTAATATTCAGAAAATATAGACATACACCTTCGTCCGCAGCCGGTCCGGGCAGGTGATGATGCGGACCGGCTGCTTGTCCGGGAGAGCGAAGCAGACACTGATCACGGCTGCCCCCGGCGGCAGCTCCTGCCTGAACTTGGGAGCAAGCCGTTCCATGGCACCGGGGAACAGGTAGCAGAGCACAATATCGGCATCGCTATAAGAGCTTCTATATATGTCGCCCCGCCTAAAAATGACCTTGCCCTGCAGCCGCTCCCGTTCACTCTTCACTGGCAGAAACCGTGTGCATACTACCGCAAACAGCTGTGAGAACCCTAGGGGAATCCTTGAGTTCTCTATGCCGGTCAGCCGTTTGCCGGGGCAGCGGCGGATGACTTCCAGGCCCAGCGTTCCCCAGCCCGACCCCGCCTCCAGAACATTGGCATAACCCGGCATACGGTTCACCTCCACGGCTACTGCCGCCCTTACAGCCCTGGAGGCGGGCATCGGCGATATTCCGTTCTTCCAGCTTACGAGCACAATCCAGACTACGGACAGCAGAATGAGAAATGCGGCAATCCAGGGAATACTCTCGGTAACGGGCATATATCGCTCCTTCTTAATCTGTGCTCACGCCGGGCTGCCGCTGTAATATGTATACTCGAAATTGATCTTGAAGCCGGCATTGAGGTAGAGGGTCAAAGCCCGCTCATTCTCGGTGACAACACCTAGACGGATCGAAGAATAGTTCTTCTGCAGCAGGAAATCAACAGTCTGCCGGAGCACCTTCCCGCCATACCCTTGGCCCTGGCAAGCGGGCAATATGCAGAAATTATGGATAAAGGCGGTTGCCTCATTCACGTAATTCACCCGGATCAGGCCGATCCGCTGGCCGCCCGCCCAGGCAATATAGGTGATACGCTCTGGTTCCTTCGTATGCAGGAAATACTCCCGGGTGGCGTCTTCGGAGTCCCCGAAGGCCCGGGACGAGCAGGAGACCATGAATTCGAAATCCTCCGGCAAGGAAGGCAGCAGACGCAATTCTGCCGGAGCGGGTTCTCTGCCGGACTCCGTATGGGCATATGACATCGCGTATTCAGAGCGGTCATACTCAGTACCGATAGCCTGGGCCGCGCGGAGTCCTGCCTGTGAGCGGCTTGGAACCCTGTAGCTGAGGCTGTGTACAGTGAGAGGCGCAATATCTTCCTTGGCCCGCTGCAAAAGGCTGCGGAATACACCCTGGCGGCGGTATTCCGGATGGACCATGGCATTGATCTGCGCATAATCGCCTTCGGAAGCAAACCAGCTCAGCAAACCTATGAGCTGGTTTCCGCGATAGCAGAGCAGGGCATGGTCGCCATCCTCTTTGACGAGATGCTCAAGATCTGAGCTTAATTTGAGCGAATCCGCGTGGCTGCACTGCTGCTCCAGTAGAGTAATGTCCGCCGCTTGCTGCTTGGAGTGGTAAGTCATTGCCATGATGTTATTTAACTTGAGAAGCTTGCGGAACTCATCAACACTGTCAAACACGCCATCGGGCGGGACATCGTAAGCCTGGCTCTGGAAGGTGGACAGCCAGCGGACACCGTAGGTCGGCAGTCCGGCAGCCTTGCCCGCGAGAATATCCGCATTACTGTCCCCAACGAATATAGCATTAGAGGGATCCATGCCAAGTGTACGCAGCGCCGAATGTATGCCTTCGGGATCAGGCTTGGGCTTAACGACATCATCTCCGGTAATGGAGATATCGAAGAAGCGCTCCAGATCCAGCGCCCCGGCCGATATCTGATAGGCCCGTCTGCTTTTACCGGTAATGACGCCAAGCTTCATCCCTTGCGCCTTCAGGGCCTGAAGTAATTCTACAATGTGCCCGTCATTCTGGAATTCTCCGAAATGCCCCTGCTCATATAATGAATAATAATCTTCTATAGCTTGCGGAACGGAAGACGGGTCAGCGAAATTGCCGCCAATGATGTCCTCCTCGGTGGGGCCAAACATGGCGACAAGTTCATCGCGGGTGACTTCTCTATGATCGTATTGCTGAAATACAGCCTGGAACGCATGGAAGGATAAAGGCAGTGTATCTGCAAGTGTTCCGTCGAAATCAAATAATACAGCTTGAATAGACATACGGATGGCCCGTCCTTTGGATGAATTAGGTGGATGGAGCATTGTCTCAAGTGGCCTCAGAGTCAGGAGGTAGGTGCAGCCTGAAACAGGCTGTTCTTGTAATTCATGAGCGGTGCCAGCCAGACCATACCGGTTCCCCGGTAGACATTGACCAGGCCTTCGCCGGAAACGGCAGAGCCCATGCGGGTCTTCCCTGATTTCTCTACGGTAAAGTCAAGCGAGTTCGACCACATCAACGCGAAATTGCCATCTACCTTCAGCACGTCATTCTGCAGCTCGACCACCACGGCTTCCTCGGATGGAATAGGAGCCTCAAGAGCGATAATCCCTTTCCCCCGTGCGCTCAGGTTGAACAGCCCTTCTCCGCCGAGGAGGGCTGAGGATACATTCTTGCGTGCAGCGACAGCAATATCCAGCGTGGACTCGCAGGCCAGGAACATGCCGTCATCAATCACGATATGGTCGTTGTCGACATCAATCAGCCAGAGATATTTGTAGGTGGTTTCGAGCATAATCGTCCCCGTCCCTTTATAGAGCGGTTTGATGGCACTCGTGCCGGTTGCTGCACTGGATATAATATTGCGCATCAAGCCTCCGACACCTTTGACACCCGACGTCATTTCAATATTGCCGATCATATACTGCATAGCGCCTGCGCTCAGCATAACCTCGCTATTCGTTAGCTCAATCATCAGCTGCTTGTTGCGCATATTGCTCTTGCTCATGAAGAAGTTGGCCTGGGCTTCCAGCATGGAGGTGCTGCTAAGATCCTCCTTGTATTCAATGACCGAGAATCCGCCAAGCTGTTCCTTAATTACAACATTAGGGTTATCCTTCAAATTATTAATGGTAAAAGCCATAATGCTTCCTCCCCTGAGATGCAGTTATTTGGGCATGTCAATTGATTATAGCAGAGTCCATAACAGGTGGGTAAAATAATGGAAAATCATAGAAAATTCTAATAGTAATCCAGTTTAGCTTTACTTATAATAATAGATTAGCGTAATGTTCTAAGTATAGTGCTCAGAACACAAATGCAGATACCATACCCGTATTGGAGCCGAAAGGAAGTTACCCTTGTTTGAGACGTTGCTTCTTAATTTTTTGTTTATGCTGTTTCCGGTACTTATCTTTCTGATCTTCTTTGAGAATAGGCCACACGCCTATAACCGGAAGATTCTTGTGCTGCTCACAGCTATAACCATGATCCTGTGTATCGCCAAGCCGATCCGGCTGGAAACGGGGTTTATCTTTGACCTGCGGTATGTTCCGTTTCTTATCGCAGCTTTGTATGGAGGGTACAAAAATGTTCTTCCGCTCTATCTGATACTAAACGTATACCGTTTCTATATAGGCGGAGAGGGAACGATTCACTCGTTTCTTTTTTCAACAGCAGTTCTGGTCGTTGTGCCGTTATTAAGTTCAAGATTTATCCGTTCGAAGCCAAAGGTCCGGATCAGCTGGGCAACCGTCATTGCCGTGCTTACGATGGGCTGTTATCTGATTGTGCTGAGCATGGTTATGGAGTCGCTGGATATGCAGTTCTGGATGCTCGCCTTCTATGCTTTGACCACTCATGCAGCCGTGATGGCGGTCTTAATGATTCTGCTGGAGCAGATCATTACCAATCTCAGGAATCGTGACCGGATTATGCAGTCGGAGCGGCTTAATGTGGTTAGTGAGCTGGCGGCCAGCGTCTCCCATGAGATGCGGAATCCGTTAACCGTGACGAGCGGGTTCCTTCAGCTGCTGAACAAATCGAAGACGCTTACGCCCGAAGAGAAGGGGTATATTGAACTGTCGCTGCTGGAGCTGAACCGGGCGGAGAAGATCATCAGCGATTATCTCTCTTTTGCCAAGCCGCAGTCGGAGAATAGGGTCTATTCCAACCTCCAGGCGGAGTGTGAGTACACCAAGAATGTCATCATGCCGTATGCCACAATCCACAAGGTAGCGGTTGAGTTCCGCTTCAACAACTCGCTCTGCGCCCATTATGACCGGAATCTGATGCAGCAATGTCTGATTAATCTGTACAAAAACGGGATTGAAGCGATGAAGGGAATGGAAGACGGCGTTCTGACCATTGATATCTCCGAAAGGAAGCAGAATATTATCATTACCATCCGCGACACCGGCATCGGGATGACGAAGGATGAAATCTCACGTCTGGGCAAACCCTACTATTCCACCAAAGAAGAAGGTACGGGTCTGGGTATGCTCATGGCTTACAGTGCGATCAACAAAGTTAAGGGAGTTATCGAGGTTAGAAGCGAAAAAGGAAAGGGAACCACCTTCGAGATCGCCATCCCGGCTTAGGGCGGACAGGGCAACAGTGGGAAACTCTCCGTGAAAATGATAAAGTAGCTCTTAGAGGAATGGATATATTAACCGGGAGGCTGTTTGTAAATGAGACAAGAGTTAATTGCGCAATTGAATGCTTGGCATGAGGAAGATGAGTTCGAACAAATCGTATCCCGCATCAAAGAGGTGCCCACACCGCTGATCGATGATGAGCTGGCGGTCCATCTGGGCCGGGCGCTCAATAATCTGGGACGTTATAAGGAAGCGCTTAAATGGTTCAACAAGACTGCCGACAAAGGCAAAAAAGATCCGCTGTGGCATTTCCGCGTCGGTTACGCGCATTATTATCTGGACCAGTATGATGAGGCGATCAAGGCTTTTGAAAAGGCCCATAAGCTGGACCCTGAGGATCAGGACATTATTGAGTTCCTGGAATGGAGCCGGAATGAAGCGGGCGTGCAGGAGGGTCCTGACGATGCTGAGGATTCTGGGGATGCTGAGGATTCGGCCGAAGAAGCGGACGGTAGCTCGGATTCTAAGGATGCTGAGGATACTAAGCGCTAGGCTGAGAGGGGCTGGAGAGCTTGAAGCTGTCGGTATTTTACAATCATATTGTGAAGGCAAGCGAGCAGAGCGGCCTGCCGCTTACGGATGTATTGGACAAAGTGCATGCCTATGGCATAGAAGCGGTAGAGCTAGATCTGGAAGAGGCGCTGACCGGTACGGAGGCGATGATAAAAAGGCTGGATGCAGCGGGGCTCTCCGTGGCGTCGATGTATGCTTTTTTTGACTTCGGCAATCAGCCTGCACCGGAGCCGGGGTATGCATTTATTGATACAGCAGCCTATATGGGAGCCGGCAAGGTACTGGTCATTCCGGGTTTCATGGAAGAGACGGCCAGCCCGGAGCAGCGGAGTCAGGCTCTTCAGAGCATGGCTGCAGCGCTGAATGCCATTTGTGATTACGCGGAGCGTAAGGGCATCCGTGTGACGATGGAGGATTTCGACGATATCCGGGCGCCGTTCTCGTCGGCGGACGCGCTGCTCTGGTTCCTGGAGCAGGTGCCTAAGCTGGCGATCACCTTCGATACCGGGAACTTCATCTACCGCGGCGAGGATGAATTGGAAGCGTTCGCGAAGCTGAAGGAGCGGACCGTTCATGTCCACTGCAAGGACCGGTCACTGGAAGACAACGGCGGGGAGCCCAGAATCAGCGTAAGCGGGATTCCGCTGTATCCGTCCCCTGTAGGCTCAGGCTGCATCCGGATCGCCGAGGTGCTCCGGATGCTGAAGGCAGAGGGATACGCAGATACGCTGGCCATCGAGCATTTTGATGCTGTGGATCAGCTGGGGTATATGGAGCAATCGGCTGCATGGCTCCGTTCCATGCTGGATTAGGCCACCAACCTTAAGGTTGACGGCCGGGCTGGCCGGGGCATACAATGAAAGATAATCTTACAATCGAGGTGAAATGGATGCCATTCCGTACCGTCGCAAGGAACTAGTTACCGGGCTGGGTTGAACGCGTACCAGCCACCAAGGGGGCAGTCTGTCCTCTTGGTCACAGATAACTATAACCTTGGACGGTGCCAGGCATTCATTTTTAGAGCCGGGACACTGAGTTATTCAACGTAAAGACCACACTGCGTATGCAGGGGGTTCATTAGCGTTGGGTGGCGAAGCGTGATCCCGGCTTTTTTTATACTCATATTGAAGATTGGGGATTGTAATTATGCTGCGGAAATGTCTTGTCCACCTCAAAGGGTGGATTGCTCTATATATCCTTCTTGGTTTCGCCATTCAATTCTTAAGCAGCTTGGGCATAGTGGTCTTTCAGAAGATTCTCGATCAGGCGGTGGATGGAACGGGCTTCAGCGAAATCACACATTGGATTGTCATCTACGGGGTGCTGCTGGGTGCGAATGTACTTCTGAATTATGCGGATGAATATCCGGGCGCCCATCTGTCAAACAGCATCACGGAAAGGCTGAAGATTCTGGCCTTGTCCAAAATCTCCAGAATGGATTATACCGCCTATCAGAATATGGGCACAGGCCAGATGATCAAGGTGATTGAGAACGGGGCGGCGGCCGGAAACAGCATTCTGTTTTCTTTTATTCTGGGGACGTTGCACGAGCTGCTGCCTACCATCCTCTTCAGCTTGTTCTTCATCAGCTATTATGACCTCAGAATCATGCTGGTGATTGCAGGCGGGTATGTGGTGATCTTCGGGATCACGAATGTGCTGCTGAAATACCTCTACCGGATTAAAGCGGCTGTGCTCCAGGAGCAGGAGGCTATGTCCCGTTATTCGATACGTGGTTTCATGGAGCTGGTTGTGTTCCGGACCAATAAGAAGTATGCGCAGGAAATCAGCAGATTGAACGAGACCGCACGGCAGATCATTCGGAAAAGCGCTCAGCTGCAGATGATCCATGAGTCTTTTTTTGCCTTATTCGAATTGTTCATTACGGTTATTAAAGTGATTGTCCTGCTCTATGGAGTGAAGAATGTGGTCTCCGGGCAGGCCTCGGTCGGGGTTATGGTGGCCTTGTTCATGTTCATTGAGAAAATATATACGCCGATTGCCATCTTCAACGTGTTATTCGTCGGCTACAAGCTGAACAGGGTGACCTACCAGCGGTTCGGGGAATTCCTGAACGCCCCGGAGGACGCCAATCTGGAGAAGGGGAAGGCGGTGGCCGGGCTGCAGGGCGATCTTGAATTCAGGGACGTGTCCTTCGGCTACGGGGAGGTTCAGGTGCTGGACCGGCTGTCCTTCTCCATCGCGCACGGAACCTCAGTTGCACTGGTTGGCTTAAGCGGAAGCGGAAAGTCGACGGTCATTAAGCTGATTACGGGCCTGCTGAAGAAAGGCGGCGGCAAGCTGCTGGTGGACGGCACGGATATCGATGAGCTGAGTCTGAACAGCTACTATGATCATATCTCCTATCTGTCGCAGGACAGTCCGGTATTCGATACCACGATCAGGGGCAATATGGTGTTTGACCAGGATGTGGCGGATGAGGAGCTGTATGCGGTTCTGGACAAGGTCCATCTGAAGGATAAGGTGCTGGAGCTGCCGGAGAAGCTGGACACGATGGTTGGTGAGCGTGGCCTGAAATTGTCGGGCGGTGAGCGACAGCGGCTGGCTTTTGCCCGGGCGATCCTGCAGAAGCGGAATCTGATCATTCTCGATGAGCCGGTATCAGCGCTGGATAATATCACGGAGAAGAGCCTGATGGAAACGGTATTTACGGAGTTCAGGAACAAGACGGTCATTATTATCGCGCACCGGCTGAATTTCATCAGCGGAGTAGATAAGATCCTGGTTATGGAGCAGGGCAGGCTGACGGGGGAAGGGGATTTCGATTCTCTGATCCAAGGCTGCGATTCCTTCCGAACGCTGTGGAATAACGGCAGGGGACAAACGGATTAAATCAAACTGTACCTTGTAGCCCCTCTCCGGCCTGTACTATGCTGGGTTCTAGAGAACCTGAAAGTGAGGCTGCCGGCAATGAATTCAATTCTGTCCAAGATGAGACTGGAAACGGAGCGATTAATCATCCGTCCCTATATTGAAAGTGATCTTGGCGCCTCCTTCGCGCTGATGCAGAATCCGGAGGTGCTGGCCTTCATGCATATGGAGGTCATGCAGCGGCATGAATATGAAGGCTTGTTCCGCTGGCTGATGTTCAGCTATCATACGCCGTTTGAGCTGCCGTTCAAATATTCCTTTGCGGTTTGTAGCAAGGCAACCGGACAGCTGATCGGCTGGTGCGGCCTCGGTGTGCTGGATTTCAGCGTACCGGATACCGAGCTGTATTATCTGATCGGGCGTGAGCACTGGGGCCTGGGGTATGCTACCGAGGCCGCCCGGGCGCTCACGGCTTATGCCTTCAATGTCATCGGGCTGGACCGGTTATACGCCAAGGCAGATCCGCTGAACACAGCGTCACTCGGGGTATTCCGGAAGCTGGGCTTCCGGTTTGAACGTGAGCTGGCCGGGCTAACCGGCGATTATGAGGACTGCAACGGTGAACTGCTGCATGTGCTGGAAAGGGAGCGGTTTGCTGGGCGGCTTGGCAGTGGAGGATAACCCTAGGATGAGCGGGAGATGTACGGAAGACGAGTAGAAGATGAGCGGCCCGGCGGGACAAGATAAGCGGAAGAAGATAGGGTTCAAGAATAACGGCTTTGCCGTCCTTTTACAGGACAGCAAAGCCGTTTCCACTTCATAGATAAGAATGTATATGCTTCGAGCCAGAGAGAACGAACGGGACAAGCTCGGATGCTATGAGGACCGGAAAGAGTTGGATATTGTCCACTTGCTGATGAACGATAGAACTCTGCTCAAATAACAGTTGGACTAACAGCACTTAAATCCTCCCTTTTCACCCACAGTAGCTAAACCTAACAATATTAGGTGTTGTTTTTCCACTTGCTTCTGTCTATCCCTCAGAAACAGGTAAATTAAGATACCTTTTTCCACTTGTTGCTCTCACAGCAATATTACGGACGCGGATTTACCCGTACCTGTGCGCCTTTGCCGCTGGTCTGAATTCCGGTGGTCTTGCTTCCGGCCTCCTTCAGATCTGCCAGCAGACGCTCCAGGACTGCCTTCGCGGCCGCCGCCTCCTTCGCGCCGGAGGACTTCACGACCAGCTGCACCGGCTTGCCGGAGCGCAGATGCTTGTCCGCCTGACGCAGCTTCGTGTCGTAGTCATGCTCTTCAATATGGGCGGTGAAGCGCAGCTCCTTCACCTTCTCAGTGCTGCCTCCGCCGCCTTGCGGACGGCTGGTATCGCCCTTGCGTGCCGCTTGCGCAGCGGCTTTGCCTGTGCCCTTGGCGACCAGGCTGCAGGGCGGCGGACTGCTCATCAGCGAGGTGCAGACCAGATCGGCTCCTGCGGATCTGGCCATAGCCAGCGCCTCCTCTCTGGATACGGTGCCGAGCTTCTGGCCCTTCAGCCCGGTAAGCTCGACCTCGGCGGCTCTAATCTGTTCATTAATAAGTACGGCCACGGAAATGAATCCTCCCTTTGCGGATATGATATAGCTATCATATATGGAAGCCGGCCGGGCTTCAATTCCGGAGGACATGATCCTTGATTCAAAGTTGAGCCGCTTGTGCAAAGCGGTTATACTCAGTGAAACGCAGGAAGTTCAGCGCGGGAGCGCCGGAGTACTAAATTTTTGTTGAATGGGGGATGGCAATTGAATGACACAGCTGACGATAAGCAGTTAATCCAGCTTATTGCACAGAAAGACTCGAATGCCCTCGAACTGCTCTATGACCGGTATGAACGGGTAATCTATAGTTTTGCTTACCAGATCGTGAAGGATTCGATGGCCGCTGAAGAAGTAATGCAGGAACTGTTCCTGCGGGTATGGAAGAATGCGGAGCAGATTGATTTCGGCAGGGGCAAGCTGCTTACCTGGATGTTCGCCGTTACCCGCAATCTGGCGATTGATCATCTCCGCAAACGCAGCTCCCGGCTGCCGCAGCAATCTGCAGACTCCGGGAATCTGGATATGATTCAAGACCATACAGCGCTCACCGAGGATCTCGTTGAGCTGCAGATGGCCGGGGAACAGATCAGGGACGCGCTGCTGGGGCTGAGCCGGGATCAGCAGCAGGTGATGGATATGATTTATTATCAGGGCTATACCCAGCAGGAAGTAGCGAACCTTGCGGCAATTCCGCTGGGGACGGTCAAAGGAAGGGTCCGATTGGCAATGAAGCAGCTGCACAAATCATTACGGCATTGGGGAAGGAGGGATCATGCGCATGAGTGAACATAAGGATGATCTCTGTGAACTGGCCGAATTATATGTTCTGGGCGCACTGACGGCAGAAGAGACAGCGCAGCTCGCTGCCCATGCAGAAGCCTGCAGTGAATGCAAGGAGCTGGTAAGTGAATACCGGCAGGTACTGGGCCATCTTCCCCTTGCTTCCGAGCCCGCAGAGCCGCCTTCCGGAATGAAGGATCGGATATTATCACGGGTATTAGAGTCGGAAAAGTTGAGTACACCGGCTGCTCCGCCGAAAGCCAGCCCTAATATTCAGCCTGCGGCAGAACGCACCATTGAGCGTGAGTCCGTTAAGGTGGCACCTATAGAACAGGGCCTGCCCAAGGCGAGAATTCCAGAGCCTAGAAAAACCCGCTTCTGGGGTTACTTGAGCCTCGGGCTGGCTGTGGCCGTGCTGCTGCTGATTGTCTATACCGGCCAGCTGCGCGGGGATGTAGACCAGCTGCAGCGGCAGATTGCCTCCGGCACCGGGCCCCTGCAGGGGCTTAAGGTGAATGAGACGGTGGCGCTTAGCCCGTCGGGAGAGGCTGTTTCCGCCAAGGGTGTAGCGACCATTGTTGCTGATACATCCGGGACCCACCTCGTAATCCAGGCAGAGGATCTGCCGGAGCTTACAGGTACAGAGGTCTACCAGGTATGGCTGATCAAAGGGGATACGCCGCAGAATGCGGGCACCTTCATCTCACAGGACGGAAACGGGGCACTCTATTATTCGTTTGATCCGAAGGCCTACGATACCGTGGCAATTACGCTGGAGCCGGATGACGGGGGAGACGCCCCGCGGGGACAGATCATTCTGGCAGCGCCGATTAAGCAGGGGTAGCAGCTGAATTCCGCAATGCCGATATTGGCGGGAACTCAATGTAATGAAGAACAGCCGGGAGGGTTCCCGGCTGTTTTTGCGCAAATATAAGAATTCACATGATAGCTTATCCTTCTATTTCCTGCTGAAACGGTACCGTCCTTACAAGAGGACGGCAAAGCCGTTTCTACTTGTGGGCAGGTCGTGAAGTTATTTATCGCGATGGATATCCATGGTTCCGGGAGGGAATCCATGCGTTCTGCTGCGCCGGACTATCCATACAGAAAGGGCCAGCAAGACAAACAACGCCCATGGGAATGACATGACACCCGTTGTTTCGAGAAGAATTCCACCGATTATACCGCCTCCGCCAATGGCCAGATTCCATGCGGTTACAAGCATGGATTGCGCTACATCTGCGCTCTCTCCACTAGCTGCAGCCATTGCTGTTTGCAGCAGCGTGGCTGCTCCCCCGAACGTTAAGCCCCATACAGCAGCTACTAGATAGATTACAACAGGCTTGCCGCTGCCTATACTGAGAAGAACAGATGCCAATGCAAATGCAGTGAGGCTAATCAGAACCAGCAGCCTCAGGTGACGATCTATCCAGATACCGGTTAACCAGATGCCAAGAAGTGCTGTAATACCGAAAATAAGAAGCACCAAGTCCACGCGTCCGGTTAACCCGGCCTGAGTAAGGTACGGTGCTATATAGGTATACAGGATATTGTGGGCCAGTACCCAGGCCAGCACGACAAACAGGATCGGCCGCACTCCGGGGCTTGTGAAGACCTTATTTAGAGGGAGCCGCTGATCTGCAGCTTCTCCCGGATAGTCCGGCAGCCTCCAGAGTATCCAAATGGTCAGCAGCAGAGCGAACAGCGACAAGACTCCAAAGATATTACGCCAGCCTGCAAGATCACCCAAAAACGTTCCGGCAGGGACACCGAGCGCCAGAGCAAGCGGCGTTCCCGCCATTGCAATAGCCATAGCCCGTCCCTTAAGCTGCTCCGGTACCATGCGCCGTGCATAGCCTGCGATCATTCCCCACAGGACACCAGCGGACACACCCGCGAAGAAACGGGCCGCAAGCGTCAGGGGATAGCTCGAAGATAAGGCAGTAACGGTATTGAATATGAGAAAACCAAGGATGCAAATGAGTAGCAAGGGTCTACGTCTCCAGCCGCGTGTTACCGTGGTCAATGGAATGGCGGCGAGTAAAGAACCCAGGGCATAGAAGGTAACAAGCTGACCCGCCAAGGCCTCTGTTACTCCAAGCCCCTTACTGATCTGAAGCAGGAGTCCGGCGGGAATCGTTTCAGTCAGAATACAGATAAACCCGGTCATTGCCAGCGCAAGTAATCCAGCCCAGGGAAGGCGTGCGGAAGCAGGGGCACTGAAGCTTTGCTGCGGGGAAGCAATTGTGCTGCCGCTCCTCCCGGCGATCTCTTTTGTGTTGTTCATGACGGGTCCAATCTGCCATAGATAGCATTGCAAAGGTCAACCGTGAACGGACCCGACATGCCCTCCAGTGCGGTATTGGTGAAGGCTACCACGCTTAGCCGCTGCCTGGTATCAACGAACCACGAATGTCCATAGGTGCCGCCCATGCGCCATGTGCCAAGGGACTCCGCTGTGTCTGCGGCAGAAGGATCTTTAAGGACTGTGATCCCAAGGCCAAACCCCCGTCCCGGCCAGAAGGGCATGGGCAGGTCACCAATCTGGTTGGTGATCATTTCGCGGACCAGGGATTCCGGCAGCAGGGGCGCCCCTCCCTTCCGCAACGTTTCCAGCAGCTGCAGAAAATCTCCGGCGCTGCCTACCATACCGGCTCCCCCGGAAGCGTAGGCAGTGCTGTCTAACGCCCGGCCCGGTGCGAGCCGGAAGCCCGCCGTTCCTTCTACAAAGCCCAGCCTATCGGGATTCTTCATAGGCCGCAGTCCCGGAATGTCATCGGCATAAGCTGTGGTCAGGCGCTTCGGGTCCACGGCAACGAAACTGGTATCTTTCATATCGAGGGGTTGAGTAATAAGTGAGCGGATCGTTTCACTGAGTGTGTTCCCGCTTACGTTAGCAATTACTGCCCCCAGTACATCTGTTGCAATAGAGTATCTCCACTGGGTGCCTGGTTTATAGAGAAGTGGAACAGACGCGAGCCGCTTCAGGTTCTCTTCAAGCGTGATACCAGACTGATCCATGCCATCAGATACACCAGCCTGCTCATAGGTACCGCCTTCTTCCTGAAAGAAGCGGTAGGTCAGACCAGCGGTGTGCGTCATTAAGTGACGGACAGTCATTGCTGCAGTCTCTCCATTCTCCAGCCGTGGCTTAAATTCCGGCAGCCACCGGTCTACACGGTCATCCAGCTTCAGGCGATCTTGCGCCACCAGAATCAGGGCTGCCGTAGAGGTAATCGGTTTGGAAACCGAGGCGAGCCGGAACAACGCGTCCTCCCGCATAGGCTGGTTTAGCTCACGGCTCGCATAACCAGCAGCACGGCTATAGATGAGTTGTCCATCTAGCGCTACCTTTATGACAACACCTGCCAGGCGCTTGTCGGTTAGTGTCTCATCAATGACCTTGTCGATCCGCTCCGGGATACGGTTAGGGTTGGTTGTGTTCGAATAGGGCATACTCAACATCCTTTCGCTATAGTTAAAGCAGCAACTGCCTTCGCTTTACTATTGTAAGTAAAGTATATAAAATAAATTAACTTGAATACATGAGCCGATAAAGGTAAAACCCACTTATAACATTTAAAATAAAGGCATTTTAAACCGATAATCTTAAAATTAAAGGAGTGGTTAAAAATGGACTCTATTGATAAGCAAATTCTGTTTCATCTTCAAAGTCAGGCGAGAATTTCCATGACAGAGCTGGGGAAAAGCGTGGGCTTGTCTCAGCCCGCAGTAACGGAAAGAGTGAAGCGGATGGAGGAAAATGGGGTGATCAAGGAGTACCGGACGATCATTTCTCCGGAGAAAATCGGGAAACAGGCAGCTGCCTATATCCTTTTCCACTCCAGAGAGTGTCATGCCTTTCTGGACTTCTGCCGTACCCATCCCAATGTCGTCGAATGCTATCGCATCAGCGGAGAACACAATTATCTGTTAAAAGTCATGTCAGACTCCACTCAGGGTCTTGAGGAGTTTGGAAATCAGTGTGATAAATATGGGAATTATACGATTCTAATCGTCATGTCATCCCCTATTGAGCCTAAAAATCTCATTCCTTCGCTGGAGGAAGCAAGCGTAAACCTGCTTAAATAGAAAATAAACAATAGGGCTCTTTAGAACTTGGGGCGGAGTCCCCAGATATTCTCATCAAACTCTAATCTCCCTGCAAAGTCTTTCTCATCAAGGATGGTTTACCCTAAGGGTAATCACAAGAACTGGAGGAGAGAGAATATGAGAATGACGTGGAAACGGCTAATCACAAGCGCCTCGCTGGCGGCGGTATTAATGTACATGGGCATAGCGGATGGAGGGAGCGCCGGTGCGCGGCCGCTGTCCGAGGCGGACTTTGAATCCGCGACAGCACAGGCCTCGGTGTCAGCTCCGGCGGCTGCAGTCTCTCTGGAGACAACGGGGAAGAAGACGGGGACGGGATACTCTTTTGACAAAGGCATTACCCGCGTCAGCTTGCCGGCCGGCACGCAAAGTGTCTCTATTGCTAACACGAACGGAACCATCGAAATTAAGCAGGGCAATGTTAAGGAGATGGAGGTCCATATGACAGTGAATGTCCATCAGGCAAACTCGGATGAGGCGAAGGCCGTAGCGGACAAGGCGGGGATGAAGGTAAGCAAAGGGGCTGATCTGGAGATTAGAACCTACAGCGAGTCCTATGGCAATTGGCGATATCCAAGCCTTGATCTGACGGTTACACTGCCGCAGGGCATAAAGGCCGAGCTTCAGGCAGAGACGGAGAACGGCAATCTTTCTTTGTCAAAAGTTTCTAGTACAGGTAGAATTGAGTTAGCGGCTGTGAACGGAAATATATCTGCTTCCGGCATCGGCAATGCGCTCAAATTACATACGGTTAATGGCAATGTGCAGGTCTCTGAAGCGAAGAACCGCGTAGAAGTCACACTTACCAACGGCAACGTGAAAGCAGAGCAAATTGCCGGAGCCTTGACCCTGAAGGCCACAAACGGCAATTTGTCGGTGAAGGACGCATTGGCTGCTGTAGAAGCGGTCACTGTAGCCGGGAACATTCATGTGAAGAGCCGGAAGGTCGGCGGAGACTGGAAGGTAACTACAGCGGTAGGGGACGTAGAGCTGGCCTGGCCGGGGAATGCGGGTGTCGTGGTCGATGCCGAATCCGCTTTTGAAGAGATTGAAACGGACTTCCCGCTGACAGTGAAGAATCACCGGGCCAGCGGGAAGCTGGGCGCAGGTACGTATCAGATCCGTGCCAAATCTATGGCCGGGTTGTCGCTAATGAAGAACTGATGTTGTGAAGAGGTGGACGAGAGGTTGAAGGAACGCGTATTGGTTATTGAGGATGAGCCTGCCATGATCCGCCTGCTGGAGCTGGAACTGTCCTATGAAGGTTATGACATTACGGTTGCGTGCGATGGTCTTACGGGTGCCGGGAAAGCGCTGGGGGAGCATTTTGACATCATTCTGCTCGATTTGAATCTGCCGGGCATCAGCGGAATAGAAGTATGCAAGCGGGTACGCGCGGTGAAGCAGACTCCAATCATTATGCTGACTGCCAGGGACACGGTGAGTGACCGGGTACGGGGACTGGACACCGGGGCGGATGATTATGTGCCGAAGCCCTTCGCCATCGAAGAGCTGCTGGCCCGCATGCGTTCCCTGCAGCGCAGGCTGCACGCCGCAGAAGCCGGAGATGAAGTCCTGCATGCCAAGGATCTGATACTGGACAGGGCTGCGCACCGGGTCAGCCGCGCCGGGCGCGAGATTGAATGCTCACAGCGCGAATTCGAGCTGCTGCACTGCCTGCTGGTCCATAAGAACCGGCTGATGAACCGAGAGGCACTGCTGAACCTGGTCTGGGGCTACTCGTATGAAGGCGAGACGAATGTGGTGGATGTCTATATCCGGTATGTGCGCATGAAGGTGGATGAAGGCTTCAGCGAGAAGCTGATTCATACGGTCCGGGGCAGCGGGTATATTCTGAGAGACTGAGGTGAGTGAATGAAGCCATGGACGTTCTCCCGTAAAGTCAGTGCTTCAATTGCACTCACTGCACTGGCCGTTACGGCGGTGGTCAGCGGATTTGTCTATATTACCTTCAAACATTGGACAGACAGCCAGGAGACCCGGCTGCTGGATGCGAAGCTTAGACAGTTTGAGCTGCGGGTCGGTGAGGTGGAATTCCTGCCGTCCCTGCTTCAGCCCGGATTGGGCAAAGGAAGCGGTGCAGCGGCTTTTTTGAAGCCGGATTTCTCCGTTTTTGCCCCTGATCTGGATAAAGGCCAGGTTCTGCAAATGTTGGATGCACGCGGGCGTGTGCTCGCAGAAGCGGGCGAGGGTGAACCGGCGCCCGGTTCAGATGTTTACAGCGCAGAGAAGGAGCTGTCCTTGCCCGTGTATGGGCTTGTCCGGCTGCAGCTTACGGACAGCGGGCAATCACGCAGCGCCACCGCTGAGAAGGAAGTGGGCAGACTGCTGTTGCTGGGGCTGCTGCTGGCTGCAGGAATGGCTGTGCTTGCAGGGGGCATCGTCTCCCGTTCAGCGCTGAAGCCGATCCGCAGCATGATTGGCGAGGTGCGAAGCATCGGAACGAACAGCTTGTCCCGGCGGCTGCATGTTCCTGCCGCCCAGGACGAGCTCCAGCAGTTGGGCGAGACCTTTAACGGGTTCCTGCATAAGCTGGAGGTTTCCTTCGACCAGCAGCGCCGCTTCATCGCCGATGCTTCCCATGAGCTTAAGACACCGCTGGCCATTATTGAAGGCCATACGCATATGATCCAGCGGTGGGGCAGGCAGTCTCCGGAGGTGCTGGATGAATCGCTGGCGTTCATGATGGATGAGACCCGGAGGATGAAGGAGCTGATCTCCCAGCTGCTGCTGCTTGCGGAAGCAGAGGCGGAGGCGCTGGCCCCGGAGGGCGGAGAAGAAGCCTGCAATCTGAAGTCCGTGCTGAACGAACTGCTGCCTCAGACTGTTCATGTTAATCCGGGGGTGCGGCTTGATTATGACGGCGGCTCTGGTGAACAGGCGCTGCCCATCCGGATGCCTGGCAGCGCCTGCTATCAGGTGCTCCGCAACATCGTAGAGAATGCACTGAAGTATACGCCTGAAGGCGGAGCGGTAACGATCGGGCATTCCCGTTCGGATGACGGTAAGGTGATCCTGAGCGTAGCCGATACTGGAATCGGAATATCCGCTGAGCAGCTGCCGCATATCTTCGAGCGCTTTTACCGTACGGAGGCTTCACGCAACCGCTCGCAGGGCGGCTCGGGCTTGGGTCTGGCCATTGCCAAGGCAATCATGGAGCGGTATGGCGGCTCCATCGCCATCGACAGCACGCAGGGACAAGGTACAACCGTAACGCTGACGTTTGCAGGAGCATAAGCGGGCGGTGGTATAAGTAAGGTCTATCCAACGAATCAATAACCTGATTTAACAGAGTGAATTATAATATTCCTTGACTGGAATATTCCGATTGGGGTATATTATAGCTGTACCCCAATACTAAAGATTTCACTAAAGGAACATCTGAAATGGACACAACGACATTTAGCGCACTTGCCGAACCAACCCGCCTGCGGATGGTAGAGATTCTGAAGGAGGGGCCGCTGAGCGTAGGCGATATTGCTGAGCGTCTGGAACTGCGGCAGCCTCAGGCCTCGAAGCATTTGCGCGTACTGCTGGAAGCCGGACTGGTTGAGGTAGAGGCGGCGGCGAACCGCCGGAATTACAGGCTGCGTACAGAGCCGCTGGAGGCTATGGATGCTTGGCTGGAGGCCTATCGTAAGCTGTGGAGTGAACGCTTCGACAATCTGGATGAGTATCTCCGGAAGCTGCAATCCAAAGACAATTCATGATTATCAGGAGGGATTAGGAATGTCCAGCAAAATGATTACGAGAGTAGAAGGTCTTGAACTGGTTCTTGAACGTGTATTCGATGCACCGCGTGAGCTTGTATTCAAAGTATTCTCCGAGGCTGAGCATCTGAAGCAGTGGTGGGGCCCGCGCGGCTGGATCGTTCCCTTCTGCAGCGTTGATTTTCGTCCGGGCGGCGTCTGGCACTACTGTATGAAATGTGTGGATGAGAAGCAGGGCGATTTCTTCGGCATGGAATCCTGGGGCAAGGGGGTCTACCATGAGATCACCGACGGTGAGAGTTTTGTCTATACCGATTACTTCTCGGATGCCGAAGGCAACGAAACCGAAGGTATGCCGTCCACGCTGGTCAGCATGTTCTTTGAAGAATACGATGGGAAGACGAAGCTGGTGAGCCGGTCGAAATACGATTCCGCGGAAGCGCTCAAGACGGTGATGGATATGGGGATGGAGCAGGGGATTACCGAAACCTGGGACCGCCTCGAGGAGCATCTGCAAGCGATTCAGTAACCGGACGGGCAGCGGAGCAGATAAGTGTAGTAGGAGTGATAATACGAAGAGGCTGTTTCCTTGCCGGATGTTGGCGGGGGATGGGCTCTTTTTTGATAATACGCATTTATATATTTGGGGTATATTCCAAACCTATGTTTAGAGCTGTCCATTCAGGGTGAATGGGTAATAGCGATTTAACTGACTGCAAGCAGTCCGGCAGCGATCGCGTACGGGCTTATTTGCATTGTCACTATGGGGAGGCCGAAGGCATGGACGAGGAGTTGCTGGCACAGCTGAAACGCTGGCACGAAGATAATGAGTATCAGCAGATAGTGGACCGCATTCAGGAGATTCCGCCGGATACAAGAGATTATGAGACGATCAGCCAGTTGGCCAGAGCCTATAACAACCTGGAACATTACGGGGAGGCACTGGAGCAGCTGCTGAGTATTGCGGGGGAGGGCGGGAATGATCCGCTGTGGCATTTTCGCATAGGATATTCCTATTATTATCTGAAGCAATATGAACAGTCTATAAGCGCATTCGAACAGGCGGACCAACTGGCTCCCGGGGATGGGGATACCCACATGCTGCTGAAGTGGAGCCGGAGCGGCGCGCAGCGGGAGAAGCGGGAGCAGGCAAGGCGTGCCGCAGCGCTGCGTGCCTCCAATGCACAGGGGGCTGCGGACGGAAGAGACCTGAACTCTTTCATCGAATACTGCGCGGATTTCTGGGAGGACAGCGACTATGCCCGGAAGGAGTATGTGTCGGCGCCGCCCAGTGACGAAGGGATTGCTTCTGTGGAGCAGGAGCTGGGCTATAAGCTGCCGTCCTCTTACATCGCGATGATGAAGCAGCAGAACGGCGGAATTCCCCGCAACACCTGCTTTCCGGTAGAGGAATCCACGTCCTGGGCTGAAGATCATATCGCAATATCGGGAATTGCCGGTATCGGCCGGGACAAAAGCTATGCCCTCTGCGGCGATCTCGGCAGCCAGTTCATGATTGAGGAGTGGGGATACCCCGATATTGGAGTGGTTATTGGGGACTGTCCGTCTGCAGGCCATGATGTGGTGATGCTGGATTACCGCTACTGCGGGCCGGAGGGAGAACCCGAGGTCATTCATGTGGACCAGGAGAACAACTATGAAATTACGTTCCTGGCCAAGGATTATGAGACCTTCATCCGCGGGCTGGTGAGCGAGGAGGTCTATGATACATCGGAGGAAGATAAGCAGGACGATCTGCGGAAGGTAGCCGCCGGGCAATTCTCGCCTCTGCTTCAGGAGCTATGCGATAAAGTCACCGGAGTGGACAACATAGAGGGGATCATCCGCAGCATCTGCACCGCCATCGTTGAAGAGAAGGGCCATTTCTCTCTTCATGTGGACGAACGCTCGACCTTGATGTATGATCTGCAGTTCTGGCTGTACACCAGTGCCTATCCGCAGACCAGCCGTGATCAATATCTTGAAGTCTATTCGAAAATAATCGCGTTCGGCGGCGAATTCAGCACTGGCGCATATGCCCCGGGCTTCATCTCAGACTGGCTGGATGAACGGGTGCGGCAGGGAATGATCGTGGAGCGTGAGGGAGCGCTGCGGTTCACGGATATAGCAGAGGAACAATTGCTAGAGAAGCTGAGGGAGGCGGAGGCCACGGAAGCTGTGAATGTTAAGCCGTTTATTATAGTAGAGCAGGGGAATGGCGGGAAATCGGTGATTCTGAACGTGGGCAGCTACAAGGCCGAAGTGTTTGCTGCGCGGGAGGAAGAAGGATTCCAAGGCAATGGATATGACTGGGGCTCTCTGGCTGCGGTATTCCTTGAGGAACAGATGCCTGAACTCGCCGGAATCATCCGTTTTGACCCGGAGGCCGATATGTTCTGCGCGTATGCCTCCGATGGAGCTGCGGTCGTAGCCTTCGCCTCCGCATTCAAGCGGGCTTGTGAGAACGACGCACTCATACGGGATTTATTCTCGCGTGCGGAGCTGGATTAAGCGGGGCGCTTGAGCGGCATATAGAAACGGGAACTGCCGTTTTATAGGACAGTCCCCGTTTTATTTGTACCATGCGCCAAGGAAGGGTTAAGCAAGTCCCGCCAGCCAAGGCGACAGCAGGATAGAATCGCTCGTATTGATAGACTGGCCTGTTGTAAATCCCGTGAGGTTCTGTGATCTGAAATTAATCGGCGGTGCTGCCAGCCCGGAGGTGCCTGTGCTCCGGCCTCCGAGGTTGGAGCCGTTAACCTGGTTGTAGACAGCAAGCTGATACGTGATATCCCCTGAAAGTGTCAGAGAGGCCGTCAGCGGGAGAATAAATATTCCTGCCCGTAAAGAGGTCGCTACAGTGGTTACTCCAATAACTGTAGACTGGGAGGAGCTGGTCGGCTGCAGGACAGCCATCTGAAAAATACCCGTAGAGCCTAGTTGAGTAACGTAAGCTGCAAGCCTGTTGATCGTTATTTGCGATCCGCTGAATGCGAGCGCCCCGATAGCCTCATTATTTCCGCCCCCGGCATTAAATGGGATCTGGGTGTTGAGATCCCCGATTTTCAGCGTCTCGATGAATGCCGAGCCTGCTCCTGCTATCCCTGGTGAGCCCGCCAGACCGGGCGCGCCCGTTGCTCCTGCCGGTCCTGTTGCTCCTATTGCACCTGTCGCTCCAGTTGCGCCAGTTGCACCTGTAACACCTGGCAAGCCGGCCGTTCCCGGCAAGCCCATAAGACCCATTGGTCCCGGAATCCCGGTCACTCCAGTTGCGCCAGTTGCCCCGGTTATGCCTTCGAGGCCCATTAAGCCCATTGCCCCCATAGCACCCATAAGTCCCATATCGCCCATGGCTCCAATATTGCCCATGAGTCCAATGCTGCCCATGGCTCCGGTTGCTCCTGTCACACCCATGAGCCCAATCGAGCCCATGAGCCCGATGCTGCCCATCGCGCCGGTGGCCCCGGTCACGCCCATGGCTCCAATGTTGCCCATGAGCCCGATACTGCCCATCGCGCCCGTCGCTCCGGTCGCGCCCATGGCGCCGATCGAGCCCATGAGCCCGATGCTGCCCATCGCGCCGGTCGCTCCGGTTGCGCCCATGGCGCCTATGGTGCCCATGAGTCCGATGCTGCCCATCGCGCCGGTCGTTCCGGTTGCACCCATGGCGCCGATGGTGCCCATGAGCCCGATGCTGCCCATCGCGCCGGTGGCCCCGGTCACGCCCATGGCTCCTATGTTGCCCATGAGCCCTATACTGCCCATCGCGCCCGTCGCTCCGGTCGAGCCCATGGCTCCGATGGTGCCCATGAGCCCGATGCTGCCCATCGTGCCGGTCGTGCCGGTCGCCCCGGTCGCACCCATCGCGCCGATGTTGCCCATGAGCCCAATGCTGCCCATTGCGCCCGTTGCCCCGGTCGCGCCCATCGCGCCGATGGTGCCCATGAGCCCGATGCTGCCCATCGTGCCGGTTGCCCCGGTCGCACCCATCGCGCCGATGGTGCCCATGAGCCCGATGCTGCCCATCGTGCCGGTCGCCCCGGTCGCACCCATCGCGCCGATGGTGCCCATGAGCCCAATGCTGCCCATTGCGCCCGTTGCCCCGGTCGCGCCCATCGCGCCAATGGTGCCCATGAGCCCAATGCTGCCCATTGAGCCCGTTGCCCCGGTCACGCCCATGGCTCCAATGCTGCCGCTAAGTCCGATGCTGCCCATCGCACCTGTTGCCCCGGTAGCTCCCATCACCCCAATGCTGCCCATGAGTCCGATCGTGCCCATTGCACCTGTCGTCCCCGTTGCGCCAGTCGCTCCAACATTGCCCATCAGTCCAATGCTGCCCATCACTCCGGTCGCCCCGGTCGCGCCCATAACACCGATACTGCCCATGAGTCCTACAGCGCCAGTGGCTCCCTGCATCCCCATTGCAGCCATGTTTTGCATGAGTTCCATCATGCTCATTGGACCTGGTGAAGCTGCTGTCTCACTAGGCGGACACTTAGCACTCCGTGAAGCAGGATTCCCTTTGGCGCTGCGCTTCCCTTTTAGAATCCTGCTTTTTTTCAGGTGCTTATTATATTTATACATTGTGTTGCTATAGAGCCGAAGCTTTATCCGTTTTCTTTTGATTCGCTGCAGCTTGAGCTTCCTATTCTTATCTGCATCCGACTTATTCATGCTATCCCACCTTCTGCCGGTCAGGTTTATACATAACCACTCGGGCTTCTGTATAACGTATGAGGGCTAGTGTGGAATGGAGTAGACGTATGCCTCGTGGATTCCGGTTTCTTTTGGCCGATATGCAATTGCCCTGAGTTCCTCCTGCTTGCCCCAGCAGCTTCTCCATTAGTCTTAATGGAGCGCACACATCAGAGAGTGAATCGATGGAGGGTGAGGGCAACCCCTTCTCTTCTGTCTGAGTTGCAAGTTCATTCTACAATGGAGGTAATTACATGCTAACAAGGTTCAAGCTTCACAAGCTCGCGGTATACTTGCTGATTCTGGCTTTACTGGCGGTTCCAGTTCCGCTGGGTAATGTTGAATCTGCTGCGCCACAGATTTCAGACACGATTTACCAAAATGGTTTTCACTAGTTTAAATCTGGCGCTATAAATAGGAGGGATAATGATCATTTATAAAGAATTTTAGGTAAAAAGGAGTGAGTGAATGATAATCAAAGCGGTTCTTTTTAATCTGGATGGAACACTGCTGGACCGTGACTCATCACTATTAGAGTTTGTCAGAGCATCAATACGACCGTTACCGGGAGTTTCAGATCGTTAATAAGAAAGTTTTGTTAAGCGGTTCATCGAACCTGATAATCATGGTTACATGTGGAAGGACAAAGTTTATCAGCAGATTATAAATGAATTCTCTATTCAAAACATAGAAATGGACGTTACTTTTAGAGGGTTACATAAGAAATATCCAAAAGTATTGTATAGGTTTTGTGAACTGTGTTGTTCGAATCGCTGCGTGAGAAAGTGACGATAGAAGAGGAGCAACGGTATCATGAGGTACTGGCAGCGTGTCTGGGACAGGTTATTGTGGAGCTTCATGAGCCTCCGCAGGTGGGAGTCTAGATTCAGACCGTTCTCTTCTTCTGCACAAGAAAGATCGGTCCGCCAACCAAGAAGCCGCTGATTATCCCGGCTAATATGGACTTAAAGATACTCCATACAATATCTGCAGCCGTGCTGTCAGGAGTTGCCGTCAGATTCACAATGAACAGCAGGCTGAACAGAACAGATGTAATCAGGAAAGATTTTGAGGTAAGAAATCGTTTCATGGTTCTCCTCCGTTTCAGGTGCAATCCTTTTTCACTCATTCTAATATTACCATAATTATCCTATAAAACCACGACACACAGCTGTCCGGTTTCCCCCGTTATACTTGGCATATCTCAGATGACAAGGGGAGAACAAGCGAACATGGGCGAAATCATCAGACATGATGTGAACGCGGAATACGCGTACTCGGGTTTTGTGGAGGCCGGGGATTTTATTTTTCTCAGCTTCTGTGTGGGCAATCTGGGCGGAACGGTGGAAGAGCAGGTAGAAGGTGCGCTGAATGATATGAGCGGCCGCCTGGGGCAGGTGGGTCTTACGCTAACAGATGTGGTGAAGATGGATATTCTGCTGCGGGATGTATGGGATATTCCGGTCATGGAAGAGGTGTTTAAGCGCAGATTCCAAGGCAATTATCCGGCACGCAAAACCATATCCACCGAGTTCGCGCATGTTGGCGGCCCGGAGGGACTCAAGGTTCAGATCGACGGTGTGGCGTATAGACCGCGACTCTGAATGACGGCACAATTTCCCGGCGAGGCGGTTTGGAGCGATTGGCGACATCATATACGTGATGGTGTGGCTGGACTGGATACACAGATGCGGGTTCTTTCGCTGGAAGAGAGGCCGCAGTAACTGTGTTCGAACATTTGTGCATTTGCGCTGTATATTTATAAAAATTCACGCTGCCGTTGTTCTCGCCTTATCCGGCTATAGAACGGGCAGCGTGATAAAGGATAAGCAAAGGGCGATTCATCCTGTAGGGGGTGCGCTTTTTTGCCTGGATATGATGTAACTTATGCGAAAGGTCTTCAACCTTCCAAGTTATAACCATCGAAATTAACGATTATTTAGTCTGAAGCTTATAAGTATATTCTTTATCATTGTAGTTAAACTTAATTGAGTCGGATGATTGTCCGCTAAGAGAATAATCTTCTAGCTTCACTTTCTTTCCGGTAGAAATATTATAAACATAGGCTTCAGAGTTGCTGCTGCCATCAGAATTTCCAGGGGTTACACTAACCCAAATATAGAGATTTTCAATTTGATCAGTTGCATATTTGTAAGAATCTCCTCCCGTTGAGTGAAACTCATTAATTACTCTATTGTATGAGGGGTCTTCTACCTTCATAATCCAGGTTTGTTGTCTTAGCGGCTGAGCACCATCTGTAAAGACAGATGATGTATGGTAGAGAATATAATCTCCAAATCCAAATAAATCATCTACAATCAGCGTAGCTGCACTATCTTTAAGTGGCAAGGTAAATAACTTTTTAGACTTCTCTAAAGTAAGAATTTTTTCATTAGGAGAACTCAAATAAAAAACAAACGGTTCAGTCGGAAAATAAAATGGATTTGTTTCTGTTCCGGGAGCTATCTCCATTTTAGGCGCTGGCAACCAAACAATACCGGCTAATGTATTGACAGCAAAATTGTACTTTTTTGTTTTTTCATCATTTAATGGAATGCTGTAGCTTTCTTCCCCGATTTGTACACTTTTACTGCTTGGGTTTGAAGTTGAGTTTGCCTTTTCCTCTTGATGAGAGAGTATGTTTGAAGTAGCGCTATTGTTAAGAGAATTATTACTGTTATTACATGCCGAGATAAGCAAAGTGCCTGCAAGAATTGTTGTCAACGTATAGAATTTTGCATATTTCATTTTGAACTCCTCTAAAGATTTTATTTTGAACATTTTTAATTATACATTATGAAAATAGTTTTTTGTTACATATTTGCAATTATATTCAAATGATAATTCAAAATACTGTAACTGTAACTACGTATAATTAGACGCTCCGACCTAATAAAATGTTTAACAAATAATAACATTAAATTTATATGTCGAATACTATACGAAATAGAATTCGAAATTGGGGTTAGCAATTTGACGGTATAACGACGCAATTATCGCTTTTTAAGGTAAGGCATTCTTCTTGGATTTCTTTCAATTTTAAAACATAGAGCTGTCCAATTGAATCGTAGAATGCCAGATCTTCCGGTGCGGCAGTAATTATTTTTTTACTTAACATGCAAATTTCTTTTTGAATTTCTAATTGTCTTTCCATATTACTTTTAATCATCATTAAGTTCCCCTTTCAATTTTTTGAAATGTGAAAAATCAGGTGAATGTTCGATATCGAAGTGTAGTGTTTTTTCTATTAATAGCTCTCTTAAAGTCTGAAGTAAATCGTCTTGGTCGTTCAAACCAACCATCCTCTTTTGTTTATTAAGTAAGGGGGAGAACATTTCAAGAATACTCTCTAACGCCCCTCGATCTCCTTGCTGGGCCAAACTGACTAAGGTATATAAATCTTTTTCCATAGAACTCATTTCTCCTTTGATTCATTTATTGAAGTGAGCAGGTCGTGTATGACGTTAGTCAGAGCATCTATCTTTTTTTCAAATCTAACTACTAAATATCCAATCATAACAATTGGAAAGCCAACATTATTTATTGCAGTAATGAAAATAGTAAATGCCTCACTATCCACTGATGTTCACCACCTTACTGGAATAAATTGCTCTCATTTTAACTAACGCCTTTCTTTTTCTATTAAATACTGCTTGCGGGCTAATGGAGAGAAATTTAGCAATTTCAATGTCTTGGTAGGACATCGTGTAAGACAATAAAATAACCTGTTTTTGTTTAGGACTTAGATCGATCCAAGCAAAGTAAAGTGCGTCGTCTTCAATACTATCTCTAAAAAATTCATCTCCTGAAAAGTATTGATCTAACAGTGGAGAATGGTTATATAGAAATTCGTCTTTATTGTTTTTCTCAGAGGTATCATTATCTAAGAAAAGAGGATTTCTTTCTTTGGCCTTCCTCATTCTTCGTATAAAATCAATAGCTGCGAAGCGAATAGTTGAAGAAATAAAGCGAATAAAACGTATCCTGAAGTAATGTTTTTTGAACGCCCTATTGAGAAGTTGCAAGTTAGCGTCATTCCCTTTTATTGCCGATAACAACCACTCTATATGTTGTTCCTCATCAAAAAAGGAATTGACAATTGGATTTAGAAACGGAATTGTTTTATCATTTTGAAAAAAATTTCTTACGATTACTGACTCTGCTTCATTCAATAATGTTAAATTCATCTGATAGCCTCCCACTATAAATTAATATTTTCTCTTGTTTGCTCACTCGTTCTTAGGTTTTCAGCCATGGACAGGTTGAGAGTTGGAGAAGTCATGTAAGGATGACATTATTTTCTTGCAGAGCCGGTGGCGGGAATAGAGGTTGGGGGGATTGTCCCCAGCCCATGGATCGTTCCTGTGATCGCACTTTGGATATCCACACCTGTCTCTTGACGGCTTACCCTCCCATGTCACGCGGGGTCTTTGCCCTTACATTCCTTCGTTCTGCCTCTCAAGAGGTGGACGCCGTTTCTTGCTCCTTTACAGGGTCGTTGCCCTTATGGAATTAGTTCCTGCGGCTGCTCCGTGCTTCTTTTGTCTTTGGTGAAACCTACTTCAATGAGCAAAATGAGTTTGGTTTTTCTTAGGCTGCCATCTGTAGCTGGGCCTGACGGACCGGCCCTAACACGCTGTTTGCATCGTATGGAATGTGCTTCGTCCCGAGCGTATGAAGCACGCGAATAAGTTTCCCGCACAACGCCACAAGGGATTGCTTTTTCTTCAGTGGATTCTGACTTCGTGTCGTAAAATACTGGTGCAGTGCCTTGAATTCGGCGTTCTTTGCTACCATGGGCATGACCGCCCGGAACAGCAGGGCCCTCAGCTTTGCACGTCCACGTTTGGTAATACTGGACTTGCCCTTTTTCTTTCCCGAACTATTCTCTTTGAGATTCAGTCCGGCCAGCCGAATAATCTGCTGTCCATGCTCGTAACCACTCAGATCGCCCACTTCCGCCAGGAATCCCGCTAACGTCACTACAGCCACACCGGGCACGGTAAGCATCTCTTTCGTGCCTGGAATTTGCCCTAGTAGACGTTCTACTTCGGACAGAATCTCTTCAAGCTGTCTGGCGAACATGTCATACTGCTCCAGAAGTGTTTTAATCTCGATCTTTGCTGCAGGAAGACCTTCGGTCAGACCGATAGAGCCTCTCGCCGTTTCGACCAGCAATTGGGCTCGCTTCGTTCCCACCGCTCGTTTCACGTCTTTCTTCCACCGCTGAGCGATGGCTTCTGCACCGAGTCCTACGATCTCACCTGGCGTCGGAAACTCGTCTAGAGTAATAAGCGAGGCTTTTCCTTCCCAGTCTTTAAACACCTCAGTGTATTCCGGGAAAAAGCGATCCTGCCAGTTCTGCACCCGCCTTTGCACCTGCCCGAGGTTCACCATGATCTTCTCCCGAAGATTCATGAGAATTCGCAGATCTGCGTAGATACGCGTTGGCAATTTAGGTTCGCTGTATTTCCCATTCCGCACTAAATCGGCAATGACTTTAGCGTCTTTATAGTCGTTTTTCGTGGGTGAGTTATCTTCCAGTTCTTTGCTTTTGTGTACATGATGCGGATTGACAATGACCAAAGGAATGCCGTGCTGTCCCAAATACTCGGCCAGGTTAAACCAATAGTGTCCGGTAGGCTCAATGCCAAAGAGGACGTCGCTCTTGGCATGCTCCCGCTGAAGCTCCTTCATCCACTGAACCAGTTGCTCCAGTCCGGTACGGGTATTTGAGAACACACAATCCTTTCCGAGTTCAATCCCCCGGTAGTCGATAGCGCGAGCCACATGGGTTTCTTTCGCAATGTCTGCGCCTACGACAAGGGTCTTGTCGGAAATTCGTGTAATCCGTTGATTCTGCTTCTTCGATTGTTTATACTTCATGTTGAGTGCCTCCTGTGCTGCAATTGTTCTTTGGCGGAACGTTTCCCAGTATACAGTTGGCGCTTTTTTCATTCAAACCTCAAATTAATTCATTACAGGAATGGCTCCTTTTAGATTCTTTCCATTAATAAAGTGAAGAAAAAACTTCCATAATCAACCTAACACAGAACATATGTTCTATTATATCTCATAAATCTACATTTTTTGATTGTTTTTCAAAGAACAATATACTTCCTTTTAGTCTTAATATTACTTAGGTCTAAAATACAAAAAAAAGGACGCGTTATTCCCGTAATGGGAATTTCGCGTCCTTATGTCTATACCTACTATTTTGTTTAAATTTTAGCTGCAACAACTGGGCGCTAAAGTTGTACCGATTTTAGTTTTGGATATAGCAGAGTAATAAATCTCCCACCAACGTTGAAGGATATTTCCGGCTGCGCTAGGAATTGCACCAACAGCAGAACCAGAAGAGTAGTAAAAACTTTGAGCCCACCCCATTGCTCCCATAGCAGCACATCCAGCACCGAAACCAGGAGCATAATAAGTGCCAGCACCAGGGATTGATCCGTACCTATTACTGGCTGGCAGCGTGTAGCCGTTAGCAATAGCGTCTTTGATATACTTAGATGCAGAACGTCCATTTGCATCAACAGCACTAACACTAAAATTTGTTCCTGTCATCAGATTAATGAAGTCTGTAACGCCTACGCAGATATTTGCATACGGGTGATCAGGGCCACTTCCATAAGCATTTGCTGGATTGTTGTAGGGAGTATTAATATTTTTAATTCCTTTCCCGCTTTCGTGGTACCACATGATCAGGATCATTACATAGGGAACGCCTGTCTTGTAACTTGCCCAGTCCGCATATTTCCCATAAATTGATTCGAACGTAGAAGCTGAAAGTTCGACTCCGCCTCCATTTGTTGTACACGTAAATGCCATAAATCAACACATCCTTAAATAGAATTTAAGCTCAAACAATTCACCATGGATGATATTGCTCTCTTGCTTATAATTAATAAAGTGAAACCTAAATCCTTATAATCAACCTCATTCACTATTTGGAATTTTTAAGAATTAGGAGTATGTTTCAACTGAACGGTAACGCCACGAAGCAGGTGGAATGCCTGTCCAGAGATTGTCGGATTATATATGCCTGCTAGCACAGGTCGCGGGGGAACGACTAGGTTTACGCGGAAGGAGCGCTGAGTGAGTTTAGTGATCGTATGGCAGGCGGGTCTTACGCTAACAGAAGAAGATGCCTCAAGCCAAACAGCAGCCCCTCCTGTCAGAGTGAGCTGCTGTTTGGGATATTTACAAGCGGCAGTGGATAGATGAATGCAGCAATCCAATCCCTATGGTTTCAGAAGCACCCGATGAACACCCTGGCTTCCTCCCGGTGCGGTTCCGAGATATAAATATCCTGCCTGGCTTACGGCAGTGGTGATGCCATACAAGGTTCCTTCAGGATCATGCCAGCTGTTCACAAGCTCTCCTTCGGGTCCATATTCTGCGACAAGTCCGTGCTTCACCGGCGCACTTGCTCCATTTAACAAGGCCTGCGGAACTTTGGACATCATCGCTGCTACCCAGGGATGACTATGCATGTAATCGGCAAAAGCCAGACGGGTTGTGAATACCCCCACCCAGAAATTTCCCTGAGCGTCGCGGGTGATATTGTCTGGAAACCCCGCCAGGTTCTCCGCAAAAATATCAGAGGTACCTTGCTTTGGCCCCTTCAGCCAATATCTTGTCAGCTGGTAATGGTACGATTCAGCAACAAGCACGAAATCTTCTTCAGCAGATAATACGACTCCGTTGGCGAAATACAAATCCTTCAGCAGAACGGTTGTCTGTTTGGTCTGCGGATCATATTTCAACAACCGTCCATGCGGTTTGTTCTCGGCAATTTCTTTGAACATGACCTTGCCATAGTTAGAGGTGTCGGAGAAATAGACCGATCCGTCTTGCCCGATGTCCAGCTCGTTCGCCAGATAGATCGGTCCTCCATCTACTTCAGTGGCCAATACTTCAATCTTTCCATTCGGGTCAATCGACAGCAGCCCCTTCTGAATATCCGCCACGATCAAATTTCCGTCAGCATCGAATTTCAGCCCGTTAGGTGTTCCCTGGGTATCGGCGAACACTTCGGCTGGCTGCGCCTTGCCTTCCGCATCGAAGGCCACTCTGTAGATTGTGCCGTCAGAGTCGCCTGTATACAGCCGCCCGGTAGAATCAAAAGTGATAAATTCCGGGAACTTCGCGCGGTCTGTCACAAGCTCTGCGGAGCTAAGCTTGCTGTTCTCTTTCCAGGGACCCTCCTTCTCAAAAGAAGGGGCGGCAGGTGCAGACCATACAGCAGGCTCTACCGGAGCAGGCATCAGCAGGAACCCGGCGATTCCCAGCACAATTACGCCGAGCAGGACCAAGCCCCATCTGCGAATGTGTTGACCGGTGGAACGTTTACGTGGATTGGTTTCTGTAGACATTATTGATCCTCCTTAGGGTGTGTAGGGCGAAGCATACCACCGACCAGCCGCAGACTTTGTCTGCGGGTCATGAACCGGGTAATCTGGGCACTGAGGTAATTGCGGAGTCCCGGAACAAGGTACTGCTTCCCTCGGGCCATAGCGCGCAGTGTAAGGGCCACTACCCGCTCCGGCGAGTCCTTCGCGCCGCCGACAGAGGCATCCTCCGTACCCACCACGTTGAAGAAATTGGTCTCCGTCGAGCCTGGACACAGGGCGAAGAATTGGACGCCGCGATTACGATTCTCCCACCACAGGGCGTCGGTAAAGGACAGGACAAAAGCTTTGGTCGCCCCGTAGACAGCCATATAAGGCAGCGGCTGAAAGCCTGCGGTAGACGATACATTGATCACAGCGCCTGCCCCTCTGTGGAGCATTCCGGGAAGGAATAAATGAGTCATATCGACTACAGCGGTGACGTTGAGCATCACTTCTTCATGCTGGCGTTCGCCGGAGACCTCTTCAAACAGGCCATGGGTGGCAAAACCCGCATTGTTAACCAGCAGATCGATGCTCAGGCCGAGCTGTTGGCATTGCTGGTACAGATCTCCGGCAGCGCCTTCGAGCGATAGATCCAGGGGGATGACCCGGCACTGAACTCCATGGCTGCGCGTCAATTCGGCTGAGAGCGCATCGAGTTTGCTTTTGGTTCTGGCTACAAGCACCAGATGACTGCCTTCCTTGGCTAATTGTCTTGCGAACTGTTCGCCGATTCCCGAAGAGGCTCCGGTGATTAACGACCATTTCCCTTTAGTATTCATAGTTTCTACTCCTCTGTTACAATGTTTTGTAATGGAAACAACGTTACCGGATTCGAAAAAAATATGACCGATCTTAGCGGCCATAAGTCCGTTATCAACGGCATAAATCCGTTATCAGCGGCATGAATACAATTGGTAACGGTGTTTCATATATGAATCATAGTAACCAAAATGACACACCTGTGTCAACTCGTTTTTTTCAGCGTGAGGGTTCAATTGACAACCTATGTTCAAATGTTTAGAATTCCTGTTAGAACCCGGCAACTCTGTTGCTGGTCAATAACATGATATCCGAATGAAGGTGATTGTTATCAGTACCGAAGACCAACCCACACCCTCCACGGGGCGGGTATTAAAAACATATCAGGAAGCCCGTCTGCAAAATACGGAGAATCTCCGTAAGCTTGTGGTGGATGCCGCCGCTGCTATTCTCCAGGAAGAGGGGCCGGAGGCCGTCACTGTGCGTAGAGTATCGCAGAAGATGGGCTGCTCCACCAAGATCATTTACAGTTTGTTTGTCAATAAAGAGGGACTGGCCCAGCAATTGTATCTGGAGGGCTGCAAACTGCTGGCCCAGCGTTTTGAAGAAGTGCCGCCATCGCCTGATCTGCAGCAGCATTTGCTGGATCTGGGCGAAGCCTTCTGGGAGTTCGGACAGGACTACGCGAGCTACTATAAGCTGATGTTTGGGGGGGCTTTTGCCGAGTTCAAGCCGGATGCGGAGAGTATGCAGGGAACGATGACAGCTATACACCGTCTGCTGGTTCTAATCAGCACTGCCCAGGAACGAGGACAGATTTCGGATCAGGAAGAGACGGGGACCCTAGTTAGTACGATATGGGCATCGTTGCACGGTGTAATCCACCTGTATATGGGCGGGTTCCTTGGTGATGTAGCGGCAGCCCATACCATATACAGACAAACAATGGGTTTACTGTCTGAATCCTTGTTTGCGTCATCAAGCCAGGGTAGAGGAGCGAACAAGGGATGATTGCACTAATCTTGGCTGCGGGGTATGCGACCCGCCTGTATCCTTTAACCAAAGACACACCCAAGCCGCTACTGCCTGTTCAAGGGAACCGGACGATTCTGGATCTGCTGATCGGCCGCCTGGAGGTGCTGGAGGACATCACGGAGATTCTCATTGTGACGAATGACCGTTTCTTTCATGCTTTTGGGCAGTGGCAGCTTCAGTATCAGGGGGAGAAGCTGATCCGTATTCTGAATGACGGCACTTCCTCCCCGGAAGGACGTTTAGGTGCAATTGGCGATATCCAATATGTGCTGGAGCGGGAGCAGCTGCAGGAGGATCTGCTGGTACTGGCAGGAGACAATGTGCTCGGATTCGGCCTGGACGGGTACTTGAACTATTTTCATCAAGTGGATAGGGACTGTATTCTGGTCCGTACCGTAGACAATATAGAAGAGCTTCGCAGTGTCGGCGTGGCGGAGCTGGATGCGCAGATGCGGGTCCTGTCGCTGGAAGAGAAGCCGCAGGAGCCGCGTTCCAACATTGGCGTATTCGCCCTCTATATCTATAAGCGGACTACACTGCCGCTGATTTCGCGCTATCTTGCGGAGGGAGGCAACCCGGATGCGCCGAGTTATTTCCCGGAGTGGCTGCATTCCCGCCAGGAGATGCGGGCCTATTATACGGAGGGGACGATCGATGATGTCGGCACCCCGGAGGCGTATGCGGAGATGCGGGCCAGACTAAGCGCGGGCGAGGATAAGGCATCTTACTGAACTTAATAGCAGAAAAAACGGCTGTCCGGGAAGGTAGGAATACCCTTGGACAGCCGTTTTTGTATTCAACGGTTAGCTGTGCTGCGAAGTTAGCTGCCAGCTGCCAGGCTTCTGATCCGCTCCGGATCACTGCTGCACAGTACCTCCAGATTCGCCGTAATCTTCTCCGGGCTCCAGTCCCACCATTTCAGCTCCAGCAGCAGCCGGATCAGTTCATCGCTGAAGCGCTGCCGCAGAATCCGGGCCGGATTGCCTCCGGCAATATGATAGGCGGGAACATCCTTGGTAAGGGTAGCGTTAGCGGCGATGATCGCCCCGTCGCCAATCGTCACGCCCGGCATGATCGTAGCATTCTGGCCGATCCAGACATCGCTTCCGATAATGGTATCGCCTTTGTAGGGGAGATCCGCCAGCTCAGGTGTCGCCTGCTCCCAGCCCCCGCCCATAATGTTGAAGGGGTAGGTGGTCACCGAGCCCATCCGGTGGTTGGCCCCATTCATAATGAATTCGACGCCTCGGGCGATGGCGCAGAATTTGCCGATGATCAGCTTGTCCCCGATGAACTCATAGTGATGGGTTACGCGGCTCTCGAAGGATACCGACTCGTCAGGATCATCATAGTAAGAGAAGTCTCCGGCGGTAATATTGGGGCGGGTGAGCGTATTTTTGATGAAACGGACTTGCTTGATATGGGGATTCGGATGAATTGCGTTCGGATTAGGTCCTGTAGAAGGCATAAGGTCACACCTTTCCTGGAATATTGTATGCGGGTAGCTGCATGTATCATAATTATAACCCAAGCCTGTCTGCTAAGTGACAAAAACGTCACGCGATGCACCCCTGGTTCTATGGTTGCCAGTCTCCTTGTGAGCAACCCTCACGGCAGCTGCACATAGAACGTCGTAGATTCTCCTATCACACTCTTCGCGTAAATCTTCCCCTTATGCTGATCCACAATCGACCTCGCGATTGCAAGACCCAGGCCGTAGCCGCCCTGCTTGCGCGCTCTGGAAGTGTCCGTCCGGTAAAAGCGGTCAAAGATCCGCGTCAGATGCTCGGCCCCAATACCTTCCCCGGTATTCGAGACGGAGAGGAGGACATCGTTATTTTGTTTTTTGAGCGAGATGTTTACAGCGCCCCTGGGACTGGTATACTTCACCGCGTTGTCCAGCAGGATCATCACGACTTGCTTGATCTGCTCGCTGTTCCCCAGCACGGTAAGCTCCGGATCAATGTCATAGGCGAAGGAGATATGCTTCTCGAAGATGACGGCCTCCATGGTCAGGATAATATTCTCTACCGCATCACTTATATTGAACTTGCTGTGGATCATCCCGGTCCGCGAATCATCCATCTCTGTCAGGTACAGCAGGTCATTGGTCAGCCGGGTCATGCGCTCCGTCTCCGACTTAATATACTGCAGCCACTTCGCCTGATTGCGGATCGTATCGTCACTGTTCGAGAGCAGCACATCCGCGTTGGTGTTGATGATCGTCAGCGGCGTCTTCAGCTCATGCGAGGCATCGGCGATGAACTGCTTTTGCTTGTCGAAGGCCTCCCGGACCGGTGCGATCGAACGGTTCGCGAAGAACCGGCTGGTGAAGTAGAGAATAATCAGCATCAGCAGGCCGACAGCTGTGAAGGTATAGATCAGGTTGGTCAGGATCTTCTGCTGTGAAGTGATGTCCATGAAGACGATCTGCCTCCCGGCCGCTGTGTGCTTGACCATAAAGATCCACCGGCTGCCGTCCAGCGTGAAGCGTCCAATATCCTTGCCGTTACTAAGGGCTTCCTTAAGCGCAGCGTCATAGAACTCATCATCCATCGTGAATTTGGAATCCTTGCTGACCAGCGTACCGCTTGCATCGGTTTGTATGGTGAATGAGACGGAACGGTCCGGCTGGTAGGCGTCAATGGGCCCTTTATCTATGGGCATGCCGCCTCCATCTGCTGCGCCGCGCGGGCCTCCATATGCACCGCCGGGTCCCTTCTGCTCATTGTCCGCAATCCGGTGCAGCGCCATATTAATATCGCTCTGCACATTAACGTACATGATAATATAGATCGAGGCGAAGGCAATCAGCATTATGATGGAGATGGTAGCCAGATTGACAATCAGGAACCGGTTTCTGAGTTTCTTGAACATTAAGCACTCACCTCTAATACATAACCCACGCCTCTAATCGTGCTGATGCGCACCTCTGAACCCAGGAAGGTAAGCTTTTTGCGCAAAAAAGAGATATAGACCTCTACGTTATTATGCTCCGCTTCGGAATCGAAGCCCCACAGCTTCTCAATAATCTGCTCCTTCGAGGTAACGGCCTGCTTCCTTAAGATCAGCAGCTCCAGCAGCTCGGTTTCCTTAAGGTTCAGCTTGATTTCCTTGCCCTTCACGGTCAGCTTCGGATTCGCCGTATTCAGCTCAATATCTCCGAACTTCAGGCCATCCTCAGGAATCACTTCCCCTTTGCGCCGCAGGGCGGCCCGGATTCTGGCCAGCAGCTCCTCCGAGGAGAACGGCTTGGCGATATAATCGTCCGCTCCGTGATCGAGTCCGGTGACCATATCGGTGATCTCCCCTTTGGCCGTCAGCATAATGACCGGCGTGGAGATTCCGTCCTTCCGCAGGGCCTTCAGCACGCTGATTCCATCCATCTCCGGCATCATAATATCAAGCAGCAGCAGGTCATAGATCCCGCTCTGCGCATAATCGAGACCTGATCTGCCGTCATGGACGGCGTCCACCGAGTAATTGTGCTTCTTCAATATTTGGGTCAAGGCTTCCGCCAGATGAATCTCGTCTTCTACAATTAATATTCTCATGGGATGGCTCATCCTCTTCATAAGTAATGTACTTGCTGCTGAAGCCATTATAGCAAGATTACCTTTAATCAACCTTAACTGTACTGCTGTTCAAGTGCTCCCGGAGGTATTCAGGGCGAGATCATCGGATGAAATTCCAACCGCTCCAGGGCACTTATATAGAAGATGAATTCGGAAGTGTTATCCCTGTGTTAAAAAGTCAGCGCAGTGTAAAACCATTTAAGATTCATTAAAGGTTCGGGGGCTAAGATACATTCATAAGCAAGCGAGGGCATACACGAAAGGGCAGATAAATGCAGCCTCCAGTACAACCCGAAAGGATCTGAACCCCTATGGCTATCGAAGTGTTCAACCGTTACGAGAACAAATACCTGTTTGACACCGAATCCTACCTGAAGCTCTATAACGAACTGCTCGAATATATGGAGCCCGATGAGTACAACAAGCAGCATGAGTATTACTCCATCACCAACCTGTATTATGACACACCGCATGATTCCCTGATCCGCAGCAGCCTGGCCAAGCCGAAATACAAGGAGAAGCTTCGCATCCGGGCCTACGGCATTCCTACCGGCGACACCAAGGTCTATCTGGAGATTAAGAAGAAGGTGTTCGGCCTGGTGAACAAGAGAAGAACCTCGCTCAAGCTGAATGAAGCCTATGATTTTGTCGCCAGCGGGATCGAGCCTGAATTCAAGAGCTACATGAACAAGCAGGTAATTGAAGAAATCAAGTACATGCTGACCCGCTATGATCTGCAGCCGAAGCTGTACCTGTCCTATGACCGCAAAGCAATGTTCTGCAAAAATAACCGCGACCTGCGCATCACCTTCGATACGAATATCCGCTGCCGGCGGTACGATCTGAAGATGGAGCATGGTGTATACGGCGAAGAGCTGCTGGAGCCGGGCCAATGGCTGATGGAAGTGAAGGCCGAGAAGACGATTCCGGTCTGGCTGGCCAAGCTGCTCTCGGAGCACCAGATGTACCGCACCAGCTTCTCCAAATACGGCAACGAATATAAAAAAATGCTGAAGAACAGCAAAGCAGAAAGAGAGAGTGTTCGATATGCTTGATTCGATTTTTTCCGCAGCCCTGACCACTACGGAGCTAACCTTCACGAATGCCATTCTAACCATATTGATCTCGATTGTACTTGGCGGACTGATCAGCTTCACCTACATGAAGACGAACCCTGCTGGCTATTCGCAGAGCTTCACGCTTACGATGGTCCTGCTGCCAGTCATTGTGGCCATCATTATCCTGCTCATCGGCAGCAACGTTGCCCGGGCCTTCAGCCTTGCCGGCGCCTTCTCCATCATCCGGTTCAGAAGCGCACCCGGCGATCCCAAGGATATCACCTTCGTCCTGTTCACTATGGCCTCCGGCCTGGCCTGCGGGGTTGGATCATTCGGGTATGCGGTACTCTTCACCCTTATTCTCTGCATCCTGATGGTCGTGCTGAACCGCACAGGCTTTGGTCTTAGAAAGTCGATGCAAAAGACACTGAAGGTGACCATTCCCGAGAATCTAGGGTATGAGGAAGCCTTTGCGGAAGTCTTCAACAAGTTTGGTGTGGCTTACGAGCTGAAGAAGATCAGAACCACCGAACTAGGCAGCCTGTATGAACTGGTCTATGCCGTAACGATTGATGAGCACACGAGCCAGAAGGAATTACTTGACGCTATCCGCACACGCAACGGTAACCTTGACCTCTCACTGACCATGGCTCCGGTCATGAATGATTATTAATGCTAAAACAGAAGGGAAAGATGACAGATGAAGAACTTAATCTTAGGCGGTAAAATAGGACTGGTGCTGTTATGCGCCGCAGTCATGTCGGCTTGCAGCACAAACGCCGCTACGCAAAATACTACAAGTAACAACGCAGGTACTGCAGTAACGGCTGAGCAGAGCAGTACGTCTGCCGCAGTGCAGCTGGCAAGTGTGAAGCTGGCGGATCTGGTAACTTTTGATGAAGACGATGCTGAGACGGCCTGGACGGAGGCGGATTCGACCGCGATTACCCTAGCCGGAACGGGCGCTACTGTCAACGGCGCCGGTGCCGCAGCTGCGGACGGAACAGTAACGATTACGGAAGCAGGGACTTATGTACTCAGCGGCACGCTCAGTGACGGGCAGATTATTGTAGACGAGCAGGCGAAGGGAACCGTACGGCTGGTAATGAACGGTGTACAGCTGACGGACAGCGACAGTGCACCGATCTATATTAAGGAAGCGGGTAAAGTAGTGATTACCCTGCAGGAAGGCACAGAGAATAGCGTGACTGACGGAGCGGCTTATGTGTTCGCAGATGCGGCTACCGACGAACCGAGCGCAGCCATTTTCAGCAAAGCCGATTTGACCATTAACGGCACCGGCAAGCTGACGGTAACCGGCAACTACAACGATGGTATTTCAAGCAAAGACGATCTGAAGATCATGTCCGGCACGTTTGAAGTGAAGGCAGCAGATGATGGCATCGTCGGCAAAGACCTGATCGCCGTACAGGACGGTAATATTACCATTAATGCAGAGGGCGATGGCATCAAATCAACTAATGACGAAGATGCGGACAAAGGCTTCATCGCGATTGCAGCAGGAACCTTTGATATTACCGCAGGCAATGACGGCATTCAAGCCGAGACGGCGGCAGTGATTGACGGCGGCACCTACACCCTGGTAACCGGCGGCGGCAGTGTGAATGCGAAAGTGAAGGCAGGCGAAGGCGGAATGGGCATGGGCGGCGGCTTCGGCGGTCAACGTCCGGGAACAGAGACTTCTGGGGATCAGGCAGCAGCCGGGGGTACGCCGCCTGCGATGGATGCAGCGGCAACAACAGACCAGGCTGCAACCGCAGCGGCTGAAACAGACACCGCAGCGGCGGCTGAGACCGAGTCCACGAGCGCCAAGGGGCTGAAAGCAGGCGGAGATCTCACCGTGAACGGGGGAAGCTTCACGATTGATTCCGCAGATGATGCGGTGCACAGTAACAGCAATGTCTCCATCACGGATGGACAATTCGAAATTGCCGCAGGCGATGATGGTATCCATGCCGATTCCCTGACCTCCCTGTCCGGCGGAACGATCAACATTACGAAGAGCTATGAAGGGATTGAAGGAGGAAGCATTACCGTATCCGGTGGTGAGATTAATGTAGTCGCGACGGATGACGGCGTGAATGTGGCCGGAGGCAACGATAATAACGCGGCTGCTGGAGGAACGCAGGCACAAGATCAATTCAGCAGCACCGGAAGCAACCTGCTGACCATCAGCGGCGGAACCCTGACCGTGAATGCAGCAGGCGACGGTCTGGATTCAAACGGGTCGATCACTATGACCGGCGGCACCGCTATTGTGAATGGCCCTGAGAATTCGGGCAACGGGGCACTGGATTACGACGGAACCTTCAATATGACGGGCGGATATCTGGTAGCAGCAGGTGCCTCTGGTATGGCGCAGGCTCCTGGTGAAGACTCCAGCCAGTATTCGGTAGGCATGACCTTCTCGGAAACCCAGCAGGCCGGAACCCTGGTTCACCTGGAAGACGCTGATGGCAATACGATCCTGACCTTCACTCCATCGAAGAGCTTCCAGACGGTAGTTGTGAGCTCTCCTGAGCTGAAAGAAGGCTCATACACTGTCTATACCGGAGGCAGCTCTACCGGAACAGCCGTAGACGGATTGTATACAGATGGTGAGTACAACGGAGGGACCGAATTCGTGACCATTGATATCACCAGCAGTGTAACCTGGGCCAATGAGTCGGGTATAACCACTGCCCCAAGCGGCATGGGCGGCCCTGGCGGTGGAGGCGGATTCGGCGGCGGCGGTAGAGGCAACGGCCAAGGCGGTACACCGCCAGCGGACGCGGGCACCACGAAGCCAGCGGATGCGGGCACCACGAAGCCAGCAGACGCAGGAACTACCAAGCCAGCGGATGCCGGCACAACAGCTCCTGCAGATGCAGCAGCAAGCACTAAGTAAGCAGGCTGAGCATTTGTAGCCTGACAGGACAACAGAGACTATCCATTGGCGGATAGTCTCTGTTTTTTGCGTTCCGGAGCGGCAACGGGTCTGCCGGGCGGTTACATGAAGTCGAAGAAGTAACGGATCACATGGAAGAATACCGGAGCGGTATAGGTAAGGCTGTCGATACGGCTGAGGTAGCTTTTCTTCAGCGCAGCGAATTTATCATCATCGCCGATCAGAAGATCGCGCTTGAGCACAGATACGGTCAGGCTGCCGAAGAAGCCGCTGAGGCTGATCAGCATGCCGGAGAGATACCCGAAGGCCGGATTCAGAGGTGTGAGGTGCGGATAGATCAGATAGGACACCGCTGTAGTTACAACGAACGCGCAGGCGAATCCTTCCCAGGTCAGGTAGGGGTTGGAGGTAGGGACGATTTTGTGTTTGCCGAAATAGATCGAGGCCAGATAGTGAACGGCATCATTAAGCTGGGTCAGCACGACCAGAAACAGGACAAGACCGGCCCCATATTCCGGCGACGCAAACTGGAAGTAGGCCAGGTGGCTTAGCCCGAAGACCATCAGCATCAGCCCCCACTGGGTGGCGCTGACACTGCGCAGGAAGCCCAGTGTTCCTTTGTTGATCAGCCGCGGAAGCGGCAGCAGCAGGAACACGTAGACTGGAATGAAGACGATGAACATCCCGTACCACTCAATATAGACCCAGTAGAATTGCAGGGGAATGGACAGGTACGCCCAGAGGAACAGTCTGCGGTCCGCTTTTCTTGTCCGGATCATGGAGAAATATTCTTTGAGCGCGAAGAAGGCCAGCACCATCAGGGACAGCAGGGAAACAACGGAATTGGACAGGGTAGCCAGGCAGAAGATGAACAGCATGCCCCACCAGGTTTTGATCCGGAAGCCGATTCCGGTGTAGTCCTTATCCTTCTGCAGTCTGCTGACAGCAAGATATAATAAGTGTATAACCGACAAAGCTGCAAAAATAAGTACAAGCGTAAATAACGAGCGGTCCATCAGCAATCACCAACTTATCTCGGGGTGGAATTTCAATAAAGGAATTTTATGTTAGAATAAACAGAGTGTCCAGCTTATTTTGAAGCTTCCACTTGATCTGATCCGTTTCCAGCCGTCTGTGGAGCCTTCTTAGTAGGCACTGTAGACATAAATGTTGTACGTGCTACAACTCTGAATTATTGATAACCGGGTGCTTGGGGGGAATGTTGTATGAAATACAGGAATATTCCCGCTAAGCCGCTCGGAAGAGGCGAAATGCTGCCTTTTGGAGACAATTTTGTGTTTGAACCGATTTAATAAGTGAAATGTTGTATTATGTGCAGGATTCTAGAGAGTTACAGGATCACTGCCACATAAGGCCTATATACCAGACTATAAGGGGAAAATTGCAATGTCAGCTGATTCTTCGGTCTATATTCTGCTCACCAATACAGGTACGCTTTTTACGAAGCTGATCCAGGGCTACACGAAGGCTCCGTATAATCATGCCTCCATCTCGTTTAACCGGGAGCTGTCAGAGCTGTACAGCTTCGGGCGGAAGCATCCGGCCAATCCGCTGAACGGCGGGTTCGTGAAGGAGGATATCCGTACAGGTACATACAGCAAGTATCCGGGTACAACATGCGTCATCTACAGGCTTCAGGTTACAGACCGTGAGGTGGAGAAAATGAAGCGGGTTCTGCATGTCTTCATCCGCAGCCGCCAGAAGTATCTCTATAATATTCTCGGCGTCATCGGCATAGCGCTGAAGGAGCCGGTTGAATTCAGCAACTCCTACTTCTGCTCGCAGTTTGTTGCCGAGATTCTGGAGCGCTCTGGAATTAAGCTGTGGAATAAGCTGCCTGCACTCGTGACCCCGGATGATTTCCGGCAGAGCGACCGGCTGGAGCTGGTTTATTACGGTAAGTTAAGCGATTATCACCCTTCTGGGATGTAGAGAAAGTCCTCGTTTCCGTTAAGGGAAGAGGACTTTAATTATAGTTGAACCCTACCTGGCTTATGATGTCCGGATTGTGGTATTTTCAGTAAGAAAAGGAGAGTGGAAGTATGGTTCATGCCAAGGATGTGCTTGCCAATCAATTATTGGCGAATGCCAATGACCCCAGCTGGCATCTTCCGTTCATTCAGGCGGTAGAGGCGGTTACAGAGGAAGAGGCTTTCTGGAAGCCCGGAGCGGGCTTGAACAGTATTGCTGAACTCACCGGGCATTTGCTGTACTGGAATGAGACCTGGCAGATTAGGTACCGGGCGGGGCGGGTGGATGCTGTCCCTCCGGTTGGTGATAACAACCGCAGCTTTGTGATTCCGGAGGGTACGGCATTCAGCGAACTGCGGGAAAGCCTGCTGCAGGTCTTGCTGCAATGGCAGACCCTGTTGTCCGAAGCGAGACTTGAGGAACAGGTGGAAGGATTCCCTGGACCGGCTGTCTGGTGGGAAATCATCAGCAATGCGGCTACGCATAATGCCTACCATATCGGCCAAATGGTCCTGCTTCACAAGCTGTACGGCACGCTTCAGCAGTAACCCATCTGCGAAAATACTGCCGGAACGATAAGAAGCATCCCGAACAGACCCGTAAGGTTACTTGCGGGTTTGTTTATACTGCATAGATAAGAATATATAGGTTGCACACGATTTTCCGCTGAAGCGGATTCCTGAATTTGCCCGCCGCCTGCTTGTGCAGAATGCCTGAATCTGTAATAAACTGGAGCATGTGATATTCTTGGAATATTGTCTACTGAAGGAAAAAGAGAGGGATTTCATATCATGAATGCTAATATCATCAGAGCGCTGGAAATAAGATATGCCTGCCGGTTGGAGCGGCTTACAGGAGGGTATACAAATTTCGCCTATCTGATGGCAGGGGCGGAGCCTCCGCTTGTAGCCAAAGTAACGAATCTGTCTAACGAAGACACGCTCAATGAGATCCAGGCAATGAAGCTGGTACAGGGAAGCTGTGATACACCGGCCATACATGATGTGTCAGAGATGGACGGGATGCGGATACTCGTGATGGACTGCCTGCCGGGCGTAAGTGCACAATCCGTTCTTGATGCAGGAGACTGGGCGAGAGCGAAGCAAATATACAGCAGAATGGGCCAGCTGCTGGCTTCCCAGATTCATTCGCAGCCGTACCAACTGCAAGAGCAAGGGCTACGCCTCAGCAACAGATCTGCACTTAGTCAGATGATTAAGAAGAAGTTAGAGTTCGTACCGGGCCCCCTGAGCAGGTATTCGCTCCAGCTCCTATCGGCTGCCGATGCCCAGGACCAGCCTTGGGTTCTGACGCATGGGGATTACGGGGTACATAATATACTTTGTGAACCGGAAGGTACTCTTCATGTGCTGGACTGGGAATGGGCAGAATGGGGCGGTCCGCTCAATGACGTGGCCTGGGTCTGCTGGTTCACGAAGCTGCATTACCCCGGGCAAGCCCAGGAGCTGAATGCAGCCTTCATCCGGGGCTACCTGTCCGGGAATCCGCTCTCGTTCACACCGCAGCAGTTGAAAGCATCCAGCCTATATAAAGTGTGGAATGTGCTGCACCGGCTGCGGATTGCTCCCAAAGAGGTGCAGCGTGAGTGGGTTCGGCGTCTGGAATGGACGCTGAATGAGGATTTCAGCGATCTGCACGGGAGTAGTCTTCCGTAACCGGCTGGCCAGTCACTGCTCCGGCACAATAACCCGGATGTGACGCGGAATCGTGCTTAGCCGGATGGGGAGCGGCGGGCCTTCTTCACCATCGACATTGGTCTTCACCAGCTCGGAAGAGTGCACCGTGACTTGTCTAGCCGTGAAATAGATAACATCTTTATGATTTCTCAGGTTGCCGAGCAGCAAGGAGATGCTGACCGTTACGGTGTTCAGCAGATTAAGATCCTTGACGATGAAGCAGTGAAGCAGCCCGTCATCTACAGCAGCACCGGGCGCAAGCTTCTCGAATCCGCCTACTGAATTCGTAAGCGCCGCGATAAACAGCGGCGAAGAGCCTTCCCAGATCTCCCCGTCATGCGTAATGGTCAGAGCGTGTGCGCTGTTGCTGGCCAGCTCTTTAATGCCCTCTTTCAGATAGGCCAGGAAACCCAGCCGGGTCTTGTCTTCGGTGGTAACAGAAGAGAGTGAGCCGGCCAGTGAGCCCGCAGCAACCACATTTACGAACAGCCGGTCGTTCAGCCGGCCCATGTCGACTCTTTGCGTACGGGTGGAAGAGAGCGTCCGGATGGCATCCGCAGGACTTAGCGGAATCTGCAGGGCACGGGCGAAGTCATTCACCGTTCCCATGGGCACGATCCCCAGCTTAGGGCGGTGCTCCTGATCGGCAAGCCCGTTCATGGTCTCGTGAAGGGTGCCGTCTCCGCCGATGGCCACCACCAGATCATAGCCCCCGCTGCATGCCTGCACGCAGAACGCAGTTGCATCCCCCTCCCCGGCGGTTTCATGGATGGTAACCTGATATCCTGCGCTTTGCAGAATCTCTTCCGCACTGCGGATATAGTCCCGCGCGTCTGCTTTGCCGGACGCGGGGTTGATGATAATCATAGCCTGCTGCATACTGCACTCCTCTCTGTGTGTCTGGATTATTATCCATTACCCAACCAGGCCTAGCGATTGAATCAAAAGCGCCAAAGGGCAGCAAAAAGTCCCTTTGGCGCTTAATTTGTATCCGGACATCCTGCGCCACAGCTCCGGCCGGGATTATCTTCCTTCACTTCGTCTATGATGAGAATCGGCATAGGCTGCGCTGCGGAAGTTAAGAATCGGATCGTCCGACAGCAGTATCCCGGACGTGATTGCGGTGGGGTCCATTACCAGTCCCTCCGGTTCCGGAATGATCTCCGAGAGATGCAGCCGGCCGAGATCGATTCTCCGGCGGTCCTCCGGCCAGGCACGGGTCGGGTCATCCGTCGGGTCCCCTTCTTCACCGAGAACAGCCACGAGCTGGAAGATGGCCGACTCATCCTTGAAGCGAAGCTCAAGTTCATCCTCCAGATAATGATCCGGCTGCTGCGCCGCATCCTCAGCCGATAAGGTACGCACTCCCGTCTCGGGAATCCACTCGAACCGTACGGGCTGCTGCCTTCCCTCTGCATTCACCAAATAATAAGCATGAATGCAGTAATAATGACTCTCTGCGTAGCTGGCAGGCGGCTTCAGCCGTTTCACGGCCAGCAGACTCGTCTTGCTCTCGCTGAAGTGGACCGTGATCTCCTTGATCAGCTCCAGGGTCCCGAGTATGCCGGCCTGTGCGCGGTGGGCCGTACGGACAATATCTATGAATGACTCAGGGGTGCGGGCAAAAAAGACAGGTATCGTCACTCCGACCAGATTGGTAATCCCTCCACCCGGCAGGCTGAACTGGACCGCCATACCCTTGGCGGGCGAGAGAAGGTCCGCCAGCGCCGGATCGGTGGAGCTGCCCGAGAAACGGACCACTGCGTCCACCTGCTGCTCCTGAAGATGTGCGGCGGTGGTGAATTCCATGCCCAGGCCGCTTGGCCGGAAGAAAGCACGGCAGCAGATTCCCTTGGCATGCGCGCGGCGGTATCCGGGATGCACCCCGGACAGATCCTCGATCGCGTCTACGGCCTCAGCGGCCAGGCTGGAATATTCGTCCCCGCTTGCGGGAAGATGGCTGATCCGATCAGATGTATTCATGCCATACTCACTCCTCGTAAGTTCATTTGTACCCGGACAAGCTGCATCAGCTGGATCATAGTTATTACCACACCGGCTTTTTACTTAAACTGCTTCTCGTAGACATCCACTTCATTATTATGGTTATCCATGGCACTTCTGATCCGGACATAGCCGTTCGCAGTCCAGAATGCTTCCCCGGCCTTATTCTCCAGCTGAACCGCCAGCCTGACCGCGGTTAAGCCTTGCTGCTTAAACATCTGCTCCAGCTCATGGACGGCAGTCTTCCCGATACCCTGCCGGCTATACTGCTGGTGAATAACCAGAAGCCCGATCCATGGATGATGATCCTGTCCGTAATCGGGAAGGTAGGTAATTAGCCCAGCGTACCCGGTGTGGGCCTTGATGTACAGCATCTTTTCTCCCATTTCGAGGTTCACCCGGTTGTCTTCGCGGATTTCCAGCGGTTCGAGGTACGCTTTATGCTCCACCATGAGGTTGAAGGCAGGCTGGGAATTAAGGATTGAGGCTTGAATTTGAAGGCTTTCCGGGGATAGGGGATCTGGAACGGCTTCGAATTGGATGATGATAACCACCAGCTTTCTATTAGATAAATATCTAATTAGATGATAATATAATTGTCGCTGGCTAGCAAGCTATATGCTAAAATTAAGCAGGATCATCCCCAAAATAGTGCTTAAGCAGAAATGGAGAAAAGAAATAATGAATGAATTACCAAACTGCCCGCAGTGCAGTTCCGTGTACACCTATGAGGACGGAGCGCTTCTGGTATGCCCGGAATGCGGACATGAGTGGTCTTTGGACACAGAGAATGCAAGCAACGTGGACCAGAAGGTGGTTAAGGATTCGAACGGCAATGTTCTGGCTGACGGGGACACCATAACGGTGATTAAAGACCTCAAGGTAAAAGGCAGCTCATCCGTTCTGAAGATAGGCACTAAGGTGAAGAACATCCGGCTGGTGGAAGGCGACCATGATATCGACTGCAAAATCGACGGGTTTGGTGCGATGAAGCTGAAGTCGGAGTTTGTCCGTAAAGCATAAAACAGAAGGACCGGTATCCGAACCCCAGCGGGCAGCAGATTCCGGTCCTTTTATTTCTTGGTAGAGGAGTAAGAATGTACTTGATGTTATAGAATTCTGCGGGCGGTAACGAAACGTTTCTTCCACTGGCTGCCGAAGGCCTCGATATGTACACCCAGCTCTTTGGAATAGGTATGCAGCATTTGATTATTTCCGGCATAGATAGCCACATGTCCTATATCCAGCCCCCGGGCGCTGAAGAACAGCAGATCTCCCGTGCGCAGCTCGTCCACTCCAACCTCAGTACCTTCCAGCGCCTGGTCATAAGACACGCGGGGAAGCTCAACCGACAGCGTGTCCGCAAATACCCGTTTCACAAAAGACGAGCAGTCGAACGTATCGGTCTGATCCGGCGAAGCCCCGAATACGTAAGGCGCATTCAGATATTTCTTCCCGTAGGCAATCAGTGCGTCCCCTTGCTTCTGCAGCAGAGAGGTGCTTCTGTAATCCGTATATTTCGGCTTGGAGGACAGATATCCGGTCACATGATCTTCCGTCCGCACCTCCAGCCAAAGGGCATTCACTTCGCGGATGACCTGGATTTTGCTGCCTGCGGGCAACAGACCAAGATTGGTGGCTTCACTCTCTGAGCCGGGGGAGCTGCGCAGATTAACCCCCCAAGTAACCGAGGTATTGTAGGCTGCGGCTGAAGAGATTAAGACGGAACCTGTGGCTGCTTCCCAGGTGACGGTGCTGCCCAGGGCTTCACTGACGAAGCGCAGGGGAATCATGCTGTAACCCTGCGACAGCTGCCCCGGTACGCTCAGGGCAAGCGGCTGTCCGTTCAGCCGGGCAGCGGCTGAACCAAGGGTATAGGTCAGGGTAGTGCCGCCTTTGGTTGCCGTCACGGTCTTGCTTGTATTATTCCAGGAGAGCTCGGCACCCTGGGCTTCAAACAGGTTACGCATGGGTACGAGCACCGTACCGCTGATATTCAGCGGCCGGGCTTCGGGCTGAAGCTGCTGCCCGTTCAGATAGATGGAAATGGGCTTGGGCGCAATTGCTGCATCTGCATGGACAGAGGCCGGGGCTAACAGGGTCAGCCCGAGCAGGGATAGGAGTACAGTTCTTCTAGTTGTCATCGATTATCACCTTTTGGATAGATTTAACTCTATACATTGGACGTTGCCGGGGCGAAATGGTTCTGTGCCAATTGTTGGAAGGGAAGGCCGGGCCAAGGTGATTGGGCCAGGCTTAAATGAGTTGCTCTTGACTTCTGCCAGAATTCATCATAAAATCTAACCAGTTAGTTATAAATGGAGGTGGCAAGTATAGTATCATCAGAAAAAAAACGGAGTCCCAAAATTTACGATGCTGCCCGAACCAGAGGGATTATTCTTGATGCAGCCGAGAAGATCTTTGCCGAGTTTGGCTATTCAGCGGCACGGATTGATGTCATTGCGAAGGCGTCCGGGTACAATAAAAGTCTGATTTATCAGTATCTTGGCGACAAACTGGGCCTATATACAGAAGTCGTCAAACGCGCGGACCAGATTGGCGAACAGATTACAGGCGCGGTCATTAGCGGATTATTGAAGAATGAGAAGGTTGTATCGGACCCTGCGGCGTTCAGGAGCTTCCTGGAATCTTGGACCCGGGAGACGGTGTCCTTCCTTCTGGAGCACCGGAGTTACCTGAAAATTCTATTCTGGGAGGCCGCTGAAGACTGGAAGACCTGGAACCAGATCACCTATCGTCCGGACGATGCTATACAAATGCATGAATTGGCCTTAGCTGCACAGAAGAACGGAATCCTCCGCCAGGATCTGGACCCGGCATTGTTTCCGATTCTGATTATGAATGTGACTACAGCTACCCTGCAGTCTTCTTCACGGTTTGAACATTTGCTAGGGACACTGGATTCCCCGCAGATGAGAGAAGAGACCACCCGGCAGATCGTGCAGTTTATTATCCATGGTGTTATGGAGCCGTCTTTGCTGTAAGAGACGGCTGCTTTTTTGGACAAATTATAAACAACTAGTTAGTTTTAAATTGGGAGCAGGAGTGATGTTTATGACCGCAATGATTCAGACTGAAGGGTTAACCAAGCATTTTGGCAGCAATCATGCTGTGAACGGACTGTCTCTGGAGGTGAACCAGGGCGAAATCTACGGCTTCCTGGGACTGAACGGTGCCGGCAAAACAACAACCATCCGTATGCTGCTAGGCATGATCCGCCCTGATTCCGGGTCTTCTTATGTATTCGGACAGCGGGTGGATGCGGGCAGTCATAAGCTGTGGGCGAAGGTAGGGTACATGGTCGAGACGCCCTACTCCTATCCTGAGCTGACCGTCCGCGAGAATCTGGAGATTATCCGCAGGCTGCGGGGTATCGCAGACCGCAGGGCCATTGAAAGCATCATCGATAAGCTCCAGCTTACCGCTTACCGGGACCGCAAGGCGGGGACGCTCTCCCTCGGCAACGGGCAGCGGCTGGGTCTCGCCAAGGCCATGCTGCATCATCCGCAGGTGCTGATTCTGGATGAGCCGACGAACGGGCTTGATCCGGCCGGGATTGTAGAGGTGCGGGAGCTGCTCCGGGAGCTTGCACTTCAGCACGGCGTAACGATTTTTATCTCCAGCCATATTCTCGGTGAGGTCTCCAGGCTGACGACGCGGATTGGCATCGTGCATCAGGGCCGGCTGCTGCAGGAGGCGGATGTGAAGGAGCTGCAGCATCTGCTCCGCAAGCGCCTGCTTGTGCAGACCCGGGACACGGCCAGTGCCCGGAAGAGGCTGATTCAGGCCGGATATGCTGTGCAGGAAGCCGAAGAGGGAACGCTGCTGCTTGCCGATGAACGTGCTATCGCGAACCCGGACCACATCTCCAAGCTGCTTGTGTATGCGGATATGCCGCCCACGCTGATTCAGGTGGAGGAAGAGGATTTGGAGGCTTATTTTCTAAGAATGATTGAGGCTGAAGGAGGAAAGAAAGGATGAATCAATGGATATCAGCCTTGGGGGTAGAGGTGCTTAAGCTTCGCCGTTCCAGGCTGTTCTGGATCTCGCTTGCCGCCAGTATGATGGTGCCGGTCATGATCGGGCTGGTCTTCTCGGGGACGATTGGCTCCCAGAGCAGCTTCGAGGGTGAGATCAATATGGAGGGACTCCTGAAGGAGCTGGGTATTGTGATCTCTATGGGGGGCCTCATCGGATTCGGGTTTGTGTTCAGCTGGATCTTCGGCCGGGAATATTCCGACCGCACGCTCAAGGATCTGCTGGCCCTGCCGCTGTCTAGATACGGGGTGGCTGCCGCCAAGCTGCTCGTTGCCGCAGTCCTCAGCATGGGGCTGGCGCTGCTGGTATTCATCGTCGGCTGCGTAACAGCAGGGCTTGTCGGCTTGGACGGATGGAGCCTGGAGGTCATTCTTCATGGCTTCGGCCGTTACGCGGAGGTCAGTCTAATGGTGATCTGCCTGAGCATACCTGTGGCGTGGATGGCTTGTATCGGCCGTGGTTATATGACTCCGCTCGGCGTGGTCCTGCTGACCATTGTAGTTGCCCAGTTCGGCGGGGCGCTCGGTATTGTGGAATATATTCCATGGGCTGTTCCCGGATTGTTCAGCGGCGCTTCGGGGGAGGAGAGCTCCCATCTGGAGGCGATTAGCCGTATGCTTCCGTATCTAACCGGCGGCATTGGCGTAATAGGCACTCTTGCCTGGTGGCGTTATGCCGACCAGACATAGATCAGGCGGATTTTTAGAAGATAATCAATACGTATCAATGGAGGGAAACTAAATGGAGAAGATACCAAAGGGAACCGTACTAATCATGGCTATTCTAATTATCGGGACTATGCTCGGGCTGCTGAATCAATCTTCACTGAATACAGCCCTGCCGAATATTATGGGCGATTTCCAGGTGTCCACGAGTACTGCCCAATGGCTGACAACGGCTTTTGCACTGGTTACAGGCATTGTGGTTCCGATCACGGCTTTTCTGATTCAGAGGTTTACAACCAAGCAGGTCTTCGTCTTTGCCATGGGTATGCTGACCGCGGGAACGCTCCTGTGTGCGGTCTCGCCGAATTTCGGACTGCTGCTCACCGGAAGAATCGTGCAGGCCGTCGGAGTGGGCATCATGCTTCCCCTGGTGCAGACGTTAACGTTCATCCTGATCCCGGTTGCCAAGCGGGGGTTCACGATGGGGATGATCGGGCTTGCAATTAATTTCGCCCCGGCCATCGGACCTGTATTGAACGGCTGGCTGGTAGAGGATCATTCCTGGCGCTTGCTGTTCTATGTTCTGGCTCCTTACTCCCTGCTAATCACCGTCATTGGAGTCTTTCTCGTTAAGAATGTTACCCCGCAGGTGAAAAGTAAGGTGGATGCGTTATCCATGACGTTATCCTCGCTTGGCTTCGGCGGCGTATTATATGGATTCAGCGTCTCCGGCAGCAGAGGGTGGGGAAGTACGGAGGTGCTGATCTCCCTGGCGATCGGGTTCATTGCGCTGGGCCTGTTCGTCTGGCGGCAATTGACCATGGAGAATCCTCTGCTGGAGCTGAGGGTATTCACCAGTCCTGCCTTTACGATGGCTACAGTGATCAGTATGATTCTGATGATTATCATGCTGAGCGCCCAGCTGCTGCTCCCTATCTACATGCAGACTATGCTTGGTTATACCGCGCTCAAATCAGGTCTCATGCTGCTCCCCGGTGCGATTCTCATCTGTATAATGTCGCCCATAGCGGGCAGGCTTTTCGATAAAATAGGTGCCCGGACGATGGTCATCACCGGACTCGGCTTGACGGTCCTCTCTGCCTTGCTGTTCTCGAATCTGACAGAGCATACGACCTATACGTTCCTGATGGCCGGGTACTCTCTGCGGATGGTCGGCGTCAGCCTGACCTTGCTGCCGGTCATCACCAGCGGGATGAATTCCCTGCCGCCTGCCCTGATCCGGCATGGGATTCCCGTGAACACCACGCTGCGGACCGTTGCCGGTTCCATCGGCACAGCGCTGCTGGTCACCATAATGACTCATAGCGGCGGCGGCCAGCAACCAACGGGAGATGTCCACAGCTTAATTCACGGGATGAATGTGGCTTCTATGGTAACAACAGGAGCCGCAGTAGCTGCGCTGATCCTGGCCCTCTTCATCAAACGCAAGGAAGCCCCCGCTGAGATTCCGGCGAAGGGCGTGGCTGTGAAATAACCATTGTTGGAATGGGGATAGGATAGCCCTGGCTTAATAAAATACTTTGTGCTGCAAGAGATCGAGCGCCTGCTCGATCTCTTTGCGTTCTGCTGCCGTTATACCCGCAATACGCTGCTCGAACCGGGCTGCAATCTGCTGAAAGGCTTCATTCATCAGCGCTTCACCTGCGGCAGAGAGCGTGATCCCCTGCTTGCGGCGGTCATCCGGGTCAGTGATCCGGGTACAGACGCCCTTTTCGCTGAGCTTTTTCACTTCACGGCTCGTATTGGGCATCGACATCTGCATACAGTCACTGACCTCGCTGAGTGTTACCGGCTGGCTGACGGCGATGTATTCGAGAATTTTATATTGCAGCGGCGTTAAGGCCTCTGATTTCACATCTTTGGTTATATCGTTTGTTATTTGATGGACGGCAGCACTGAAGGCTACGAATTTCTGGAACAGCTGGTTATTGTCCATAAGATCACCTCAGAGGAAAACATACCAAATTAATTATCAAAAAACAATTATCATTTGACAACTAAAATAAATCTATGCTATGTTTTTGTTATCAAATGATAACTAAAGGGGAATACACTGATGAACACACTCGTTATTTATACACATCCGAACCACCGCAGTCTCAGCTATGCTTTTCTGCAGGAAGTGCTGCGCGGCAGCAAGGAGAATACGAAGATTAACGAAGTCAAAGTGCTTGATTTGTATGAGGCCGGATTTGATCCGGTGCTCGTGTTTAATGAGAATAAACGCAGACGCGATATGTACCGTGATCCGGAGCTTGAGGAATACAGGGAACAGCTGCTCTGGGCCGATCAGATTGTGCTGGTCTATCCAATCTGGTGGGGAAGACCGCCGGCGATGCTGATGGGGTACATTGACCGGATGTTTGCTTCCGGCTTCGCGTACCGCGATAAGGGAGGACTATTGCCGGAAGGACTGCTCAAGGGGAAGAGCGTTATCTGCATCTCCAGCATGAAGGGGCCGGCCCACTATCCGCTGCTGTGGCTGAATAACTCACACAAGGCGCTGATGCGCAAAGCCCTGTTCAATTTTGTGGGCATCCGCAAGGTGAAGTTCTTCGAGTTCGGCAGCATGGAGAGTCCGAAGGGCAAGCAGAGCCGTAAGCTGGAGCAGATTTACCGCTATTTCAAGACGGTAGGCTGAATCGGGTCCCGTCTATAATTCCTTGTCCGCAGCTGCACCTGACTCAGAGTGCTGCTCTACGACCCAGTCGATGATTTTGCGGGCGATGCTGACCGGCGGCGGAATAACGGGTAATTGCTCCGTAGGGAACCATGCGGCATGATCAAGCTCTTCGCCGTCAACTGTTATTTCTCCGCTCTCATACTCTGCAAGGAAGCCTACCATCAGAGAATTGGGAAAAGGCCACTGCTGGCTGCCGAAATAGGTTATATTCTTGACCTTCAGGCCGACCTCTTCCATAGTCTCACGCCGCACACAATCCTCCAGGGTCTCACCCGGCTCGACAAAGCCGGCAATCAGCCCGTACATCCCGTTCTGGAAATGCGGAGCATGGGCGAGCAGAAGCTGACTATCTTTCAGAATTGCTGTAATGACGGCAGGCGCAAGCTGCGGGTAACTAACCAGCCCGCACTGAGGGCAGATCCGGGACCGCTCCGTCAGAGAGTGTGCGGTTTCAGTTCCGCAACGGCCGCAGAACCGGTGATTGCCGTCCCAGACCAGCAGCTGGAGCGCTTTGCCGGCAAGATGGAACAGGTCTTCCTCCAGCACTTCATATAAGGAGCGCAGCGGACGGAAAGTGAGGCCCGGCGGCTCGGGAGCTTCCGCGCTTACCTCTGAGGCATAGCAGGGGAGACCCTCGAAGGTGCCTAGGTAGAGTATGCGCAGCGGCGTGACCGCCAGCTCTTCAAGGGAGCGGGCCATAGGGATGCCGGGAGGGGAGGAAGGCTCCGTAACAAGCAGCTTGCCGGATTGGAAGATGAGCTGGCAGGCCTCGCCGGTGAATTCAGATTCCGGAGTCAATCCCGGAACATAGCGTGTATAGATGCTTTCTCTCTGTTTCTCCATTATGCAGAACCTTTCTAAAAGGGAATTTGTCTATTAAGAATAGCATGATAAGGGAAGGCTAACCATTCAGCGTTATGCGCATTCCATACCTGTCATCAGCTGATGAAACAATCCATTTGACATTTCGCCAACGTGTAACTACAATAGTTACAGGAGAGCAAATCACCTATGTTTACGGGAAATAACAACTGCTATTCAAATAAAAGATACCCATAATGGAGGAATTGAAATGAAAATCGCATTAACAGGAGCAACGGGTCAATTTGGTTCCATCGTAGCAGAGACATTACTGAAGACTGTACCGGCTGAGAATATTGTAGCCAGTGTCAGAAACCCGGAGAAGGCTGAGCAGTTGCAGGCACAAGGCGTTGATGTCCGCCATGGTGATTTCGATCAGCCGGAGACGCTGGATGCAGCGTTTGCCGGAGTCGACCGCCTGCTGATCGTCTCTGCAGATGGCGATAATGATACCCGGACCCGCCAGCACAAGGCGGCTGTGGATGCCGCTGTCCGCGCAGGGGTAGGCTTCATCGTCTACACCAGCGTAGCTGATGCCGATAACAGCTCCCTGTTCCTTGCGCCGGTACACCGTGCCACGGAAGAATTCATCCGTGAATCCGGCATTCCGTATGCCTTCCTGCGCAACAACTGGTATCTGGAGAATGAGGCAGGCTCCATTCAGGCTGCTAAGGCCGGCGCACCTTGGGTGACTTCCGCTGAAGGCGGCAAGGTTGGCTGGGCCACACGCAGTGATTATGCCCAGGCCGCGGCCGCCATACTGGCCGGTGAAGGCCGTGAGAATGTTGTGTATGAATTGTCCGGCGCACCCGCGACCCAGGCAGAGCTTGCTGCCATAGTCGGTGAAGTGCTGGGACAAGAGGTGAACGTGCAGCAGGTTGACGACGCAACCTACGCGAAGATCATGGCCGGTGCAGGCGTGCCCGAATTCGCGCTGCCGATCGTAGTTGCCATTCAGGGCGCCATCCGCGACGGTGCGCTGGGCATTGAGAGCAGCGATCTGGAGAAGCTGCTGAACCGTCCGCTTACCCCGCTTAGTGAAGGTGTACGCCAGCTGCTGGCTTGATTTCCTATCCGGGACGCCTTACTTTCAAAAGCATCCCCACTTGCTGATTACAGCGAGCGGGGATTTTTTGTGATCCAATAGTGATCCATACCTGAACTGCCCCCGTAACACTCATAACACTAACCTAAGGAGTGAAGCGAGATGACAATGAAGAAATGGATCGTTCCCATGTTAAGCATGACCTTAATGATGCCAGCACTTGCAGGTGCAGCAGAACCGACAACAGGGGCCATGAAGGCCTCGGTGAACACACCGGCCGCTGAACTGAGAGCAGGACTTGATTATTTGCTCTCTGAACATTTCACGCTGGCAGTAACGGCCATGACCAAAGCCTATGACGGGACAACGGATGCGGCTGCTGCCTACAAAGCGCTTGATCAGAACGCACTTGATATGCAGCCGGCTATTGCTTCGCTGTACGGCGATGCAGGCGCAGCTGAATTCGAGAGAATCTTCCGCGCCCATAATCAGTACACAGATGATTTAGTGAAGGCAACCAAGAACAAGGATGCAGCCGCAATGAAAACAGCGGAAGATAAAGTGAGCGGCTTCGTCAATGAATTCGGAAATTTCCTCGGCACGGCCACAGAGGGCAAGCTTCCGGCAGCCGCAGCGAAGCAGGTCATCCGCAGTCACGAGGATCATGTCCAGGAGGTATTCGAGGATTATGCAGCGGGTGATTACCAGGGCGCCTATGAGGCTTATCGTAAAGGCTACGCTGAAATGTTCAGCATCAGTAAGGCATTGTCGAGTGCAATCGTTGCCCAGATGCCTGCCAAATTCGAAAGCACCAAGGCCGATACCAAAGCAGCTGATCTGAGATCCGCGCTCAATCAATTGGCTGGCGAGCATTTCGCCCTGTCGGTTCTGCAAATGCAGGAGCAATACGAGGGAAGAGCTGCTTCAGACGCGCTGATCCGGGCAGAAGCCATGAACACGGCTGACTTCAAAGCAGCGATTGCCTCCATCTATGGTGCAGAAGGTGCGGCGGCATTCGAGCAAATCTGGGTGACGAACCATGTCAATGCGCAAGCTGATTTTGTAACGGCAGTCAAAAATAAGGATGCAGCAGCCCAAGCGGCAGTAGAGGCGCGTATCGCCGGATTCACTACTGAATTCGCCGCGTTCCTTGATTCGGCAACCGCAGGCAACCTGCCGGAGGCTGCGGGTCAAGCCGCGCTAACAGCACATGAGAATCAGGTGCAGCAAGTGCTTACACAGTATGCAGCCGGAGATTACACCGCTTCTTATCAGACGAACCGCGAGGGCTATAAGACCATGTTCAGTGTCGGACAAGCGCTGGGCAATGCGATTGTAACGCAGTATAACGGCAAGTTCCAGGAAGCTGCTGCACCTGCCACAACAGATCCAGCAGCAATGACCAAGGTCTGGATGAAGGTAGGCAGCGGTGTCCTGAACATTAATGGCACCGTAACGCAAATGGATACAGAGCCCTTCATCTGGAGCGGCATGACCTACATTCCGCTTCGTTACCTGAGCGAGGGTATCGGGGCTGAAGTGAAATGGGATAAAGGGGCGCAGCAGGTCACGATTAAGGCAGGCAGCGACACACTGGTATTCTGGATGAACAAGGATTTCATGGAGGTTAACGGGATGAGACAATCTGTTGGAGCCAAAGTCTTTGTGAACGCCGACAACAGAACGGTCGTTCCGCTCCGCTTTATTACGGAGCTGCTGGGCTGGAATGTACAATGGGGTGGAGATAAATCCATCAAGCTAACTAAAAGCATGTAAGGTGAGGCCATAAAACCTTCATCCTAACCGTAGAATCTCCGCAAACGGAGCACTTGAACAGTGCCCGCTTGCGGTTTTTTTTCGTGCGAAATCCATTTTTTACATTGACAACCTGTCCAGGCAACTATATATTTATCGATAATGATTCTCATTATCGTATAAAGTTGCACATTGTTTTTTGGGGATGAGGGGTCACTCCGCCGTTTAGTCAGCAGCAGCAGAACAAAAAAATACAGTATAAGATAAGGAAGGGTCCACGCATGAGCACAACAAGAAAGTTCTCTTTGAAAGCATTATTCATTCCATTTGCACTTACTATAGCGCTGGTTGGTTGCTCAAATCAGGAGTCTAATTCAACAGCTTCACCATCTCCGGCTGCAACTGCTGCGGCATCTGCTGAAGCGGCTGCTACAGAAGCACCAGCCTCCCAGGATGCTACGCAGTATCCGATTACGATCAAGCATGCGCTTGGCGAAGCTGTACTTGAGAGCAAGCCTGAACGCGTAGTCACCATTCAATGGGCGAACCATGATGTGGCGCTCGCGCTTGGCGTTGTACCTGTAGGCTTCTCGGCAGCGAACTTCGGCGTTCAGGATGACAGCGGACTGTTGCCCTGGACAGCAGATAAGCTGAAGGAGCTTAATGTAACCGATCCGAATGTGTTCCAGGATACCGACGGTCTTGACTTCGAGGCCATCTCGGATGCAGACCCGGATGTCATTCTGGCCGCATACTCCGGAATTACGCAGGAAGACTATGATACGCTTAGCCAGATCGCTCCGGTAGTCGCTTATCCGACGGCTCCTTGGGCAACCACTTGGCGCGAGCAGGTCCTGTTCAATGCAGAAGGGATGGGCATGAAGGCAGAAGGGGAGCAGCTGATCAAGGACACCGAAGCCCTGGTTAACGAAAAGGCGGGCAAATATCCGCAGATTAACGGTAAAAAAGTGGTTTGGGTTAACTTCTCCGCTGAGGACCTGTCCAAACTGCATATTTATACGCCTGTGGATTCCCGTGTCTCGTTCCTGTATGAGCTGGGAATGGTGTATCCGGAAAGCATTACCTCCCAGATTACGGACCCTACCAGCTACTCTTTGAGCTTAAGCGCAGAGAATGTGGAAGCCCTGTACGATGCTGATCTTATCGTCGGATATGGGAATGACGAATTGCTCAAGACACTTCAGGCAGATTCGCTGCTGGGCAAAATCCCTGCGATCGAAAGAGGTTCAGTTGCCTTCATCGACAGTGATACACCGCTGGTAGCGGCCGGAACGCCTAACCCGCTGTCCATTGCTTACACGATTGATGAATACCTTGCCTTAATTGGAGGAGCTATTGATAAAATAAATGAATAGTTCACCGCTTTCGGACGATAAACAGCTAAAATTGCATATCCCGAAGAACTTTACCCTGGTCCTGATGAGTTGCCTGGTATTGCTTGTCTTGTGCGTGATAGCCTCCCTTGTACTGGGAGCGCGTCACGTGGGGTGGAATGAACTGATCGATGGTTTATTTCATCCGGAGGTGGACAGCTACGGGGCAAATGTGGTCCGCAAGCGGATTTCCCGGACGGTATTCAGTTTAATGTGCGGCGGGGCACTCGGAGTATCGGGAGCGCTGATGCAGGCGGTTACCCGCAACCCGATTGCCGACCCGAGCATCCTGGGAGTGAACACGGGGGCATCCTTGTTTGTGGTTTGCGGCATTGCGTTCTTGAACATAAGCTCCGCGAACCAGTATATATGGTTAGCTCTGGCCGGAGCTGCGATTACTGCTGTATTCGTATTCGGAATCGGCTCAATGGGACGTGGCGGAGCCACGCCCATTAAGCTCGTTCTGGCGGGTGCTGCCATAAGCGCTGCCTTATCTTCTCTGGTCACGGCCATCATGATTCCGCGTTCTTATGTTATGGACCAGTTCCGGTTCTGGCAGGTGGGGAGTGTCGGCTCGGGAACCTGGAGCAGCATTACGACATTTATCCCGTTCCTGCTTGCCGGTATGCTGATCGCGTTCATTACGGCTCCGGCCCTGAATGCGCTGGCACTGGGCGATGATGTGGCGACGGGTCTGGGTGTGCGGACAGGCACACTGCGGCTCATTGCGGCGCTTGCAGGTGTTCTGTTATGCGGTGCAGTTACGGCCCTGGCCGGGCCGATCGGCTTCATCGGCTTGTTATCAACTCACGTCATACGTCTTATCCTTGGATCGGACCTGCGTTTCGTTATCCCTATGTCAGCGGTTACCGGAGCCATTATTCTGACGATATCGGATGTAGGCGGCAGGCTTATTGGAAGCCCCGGGGAGCTTGAAGTCGGTGTAGTTACAGCGTTTGTAGGGGCACCGATCTTAATTCTATTAGCGATGAAATCGAAAGTGCGGTCCTTATGACAAATCAGGCGATTGAATATATTATTGCTGGCAGACGCCGTAGACACCGCCGGGGCATACTGGTGACCAGCCTCCTCGCAGTACTTGCAGGTATTCTGTGCTGCGCGATGCTTCTGCTCGGGAACACGATCTATCCGGTGACAGATGTCATCCGGGCTCTCTCCGGAGAGGAGCTCAAGGGAGTCTCTTTTGCGGTGAATATCATCCGGCTGCCGCGGATGCTGGCGGGACTGTTCGCCGGATTTGCCTTTGGCATTGCCGGGTACACCTTCCAGACCATGCTGCGTAACCCGCTTGCGAACCCGAATGTGATTGGCATTACGTCCGGCTCAAGCGCGGCGGCGGTGTACTGCATCGTCATACTTCAGGCAAGCGGAGCGGTTATCTCCCTAGCTTCGGTAATTGCCGGTCTGGCCACGGTACTGCTGATTTATGTACTATCCAGAGGGAAGACCTTCTCCATCGGGCGGTTAATCCTGATCGGGATCGGCTTGCAGGCTATGCTGGATGCTGTAATCTCCTATCTGCTGCTGATCAGCTCCGAGAAAGACGTTCCCTCAGCCATCAGATGGCTGACCGGCAGTCTCAACGGCTCGCAAATGCGCGAGCTTCCGCCGCTGGTGATCATCGTAATCATCTGTACGCCAATCATCATCCTGCTGGGCAAGCATCTGAGTATACTGGAGCTTGGAGAACAATCGGCCACCTCGCTCGGCGTAAGCACAGATAAGACAAGAATTGTGCTGATTGTCAGTTCTGTCTGTATGGTTGCGATTGCTACGGCTACTACAGGACCAATTGCCTTTGTCTCCTTCCTGTCGGGGCCGATCGCGAAGAGACTGGTTGGAACAGGCTCCTCGAATATCCTTCCGGCGGGTCTTGTCGGAGTTAATCTGGTTCTGGCGTCCGATCTGATCGGACAATTTGCTTTTGAGTACAGATTCCCTGTAGGCATCATTACCGGATTACTCGGAGCGCCATATCTGATCTTCCTGTTAATCCGGATGAATCGAAAGGGAGAGTTATAATGAACAAGGCACATCATTTCGGGGCCGAGCAGCTCGTAGCGGGCTATGAGAATAGAACGGTTATCCACGGCGTAGACCTGGTGATACCTGACCATAAAATCAGTGTGATTATCGGCTCGAACGGCTGCGGCAAGTCCACGCTGCTCAAAACAATGGCCAGACTTATCAAGCCAACGTCGGGTAAGGTTACCCTCGACGGCAAGCCGATCTCCAAAATGCCGGCCAAACCGCTGGCCCGGGTCATCGGACTGCTGCCGCAATCCCCCATTGTTCCGGAAGGAATCTCTGTCGCCGATTTGGTGGGACGGGGCAGATTTCCGCATCAGTCCCTGCTTGGCGGATGGTCCAGGAAGGATTATGAGGCCGTTGCCGAAGCGATGGAGATTATGAATATCACCGAATTCGCCAATCATAATATCGATGAGCTCTCGGGCGGCCAGCAGCAGCGTGTCTGGATCGCCATGGCGTTGGCCCAGCAGACGGATATCCTGTTTCTCGATGAGCCGACGACCTTCCTGGATATTACCTATCAGGTTGAGATTCTCGATCTGCTCACCGACCTGAACCGCAAGCACGGAACGACAATTGTAATGGTGCTGCATGATATCAACCTGTCCGCGCGGTATGCCGACCATATTTTCGCCCTTCACACAGGTAAGCTTGTCGCTGCCGGTACGCCTGCAGAGGTGATTACAAGCATGCGGGTCAAAGAGATCTTCGGGCTGGATTGCACGGTAATCGCAGACCCTGTCTCAGGCTCTCCGCTGGTCGTACCCAGAGGACGGTATCATGATAGGCAGGCGAATGCTCTAAAATAAGGACTGGCAGGCATCACATCCCTGCAAGGTCCCCGTTTCATACCAAGCTGTCCGACCGGTCAAACCGGAGGACAGCTTGTTGTGTATCCTTCCCCTTGTAGCTGTCAGACCGTTCCCTTATCATGAGAATGAAACAGGCAGCGGAAATTGAATCTGAACTATTGTAGGTGATCCTATCAAAATTTCTATCGAGGAAATAAGCAAAGAGCTTGAAGAGGAAATCCGTATCCGGTGCCATGAAGTCGATGACGAGATTCATGAAATTGTAAATAAGCTCAAGACAGAGACCCTCATCATAATGGGGTATCAGGAGGACCGGCTCAGCCGCATCAAGCTCAGTGATGTCTATTATTTTGAAGCCGTGGACGGCAAAGTGTTTGTCTACAGCGAGAATCAGGTGCATGAAGTGAAGCAGAAGCTGTATGAGCTGGAGGAGCTATGCAGAGACAAAAACTGCTTCCGCGCCTCCAAATCCACGATTCTGAACATCGGCAAGATTGCCAGCGTGCATCCGTCCCTTAGCGGCCGGTTCACAGCTTTGCTTGATAACGGGGAACGTGTAGTGATATCAAGACAGTATGTGCCGGCACTCAAACAAAGACTTGGATTATAGGGGGAGGGATCACAGTATGAAGTTATCTGAATTTGTCAAAGACATCATCCGCGATTTTCTGATCATCTTCGCATCCATCATGATTATCATTACAGTGCTGCGGCAGATTTTTATCCCGGAGCTCGCATTTGACCTGATATCGGTCTATACGATTATGGGCTTCTCCCTGCTTGGGGCCTTAACGGGAATCATTTGGTACACTCCACATGAGATAAGCGAGCGGGCCATGCGTGTTAGAATCGTTGTTCATTTTCTCACCCTGGAGATTCTGTTGATTGCCCTTGCCAGCCTGATCGGAGTTGTGACTGGTGTGCCCGGCGCACTCCTTCTTGCCCTCCAAATTGCCGTGGTATATGCCGTAGTCCGGGTGCTGTCCTATGGGAAGGATAAGAAGGAAGCAGAGCAAATTAACGAGAGACTTAAGGCTGTTAAACAAGAAATTCACGAATAATCCCGAAGTCAGTGCCCCGCTTTATGGGGTTATTCTGCATCTTATTGCCCTGTAGCTACAGCTTACCGTATATCTATATACACCCTTTTCGCAGTTTTTTATGATGAGGTCATAACTTAACTGGAAGAGGAGCCCCCCCTATGCATATCCGCAACAAGCTCAAAAGCTGGATTAGAATCGCCCTGTTTATCGTATTCGTTATACTGACACTGTCACCCGTTGTTGATTGGAGCTTCAGCTGGGTACTGCTGGCGGCACTGCTGTTCATGTTTGCGCTGAAGGGTTCGATTGATCTTATCCGAAGGAAGGCGAATCCAAGTAAGCCCAAACGTTCATCCAGGGTATTGAAAAGCGTGTTAACCGCTGTGGCACTGCTAATCGCACTTACACCGCCCATTCTATTCCCGCAGTACCGGGTACCTGAAGTGACAGGGGAATATGAAGTCAGAACGGCGGCTTACACATATACGGACCCTAACCGGATTGAAGAATTTACGGATACCGGGGAGAAGCGGTTTGTGAATGTAGAATTTTGGTATCCGGGCAATGCGGAGGGCACCTATCCGCTGGTGGTCTTTTCTCATGGGGCCTACGGGGTCAGGGAAAGCAACACTTCAACCTTTACGGAGCTGGCCAGTCACGGCTATGTAGTAGCTTCTATCGATCATCCTTACCATTCCTTTTACACACAGAGAGTGGACGGGAAGATCACTATGGTTAATGCAGATTATCTGCGGGAGGTTAACGATTCCAACAAAGAAGGCATCTACACGATGGAAGAGCTGTACGGACTTACGCAAAAATGGATGAAGCTGCGGACCGGGGATATGAATTTGGTGATAGATACGATCCTGGAGAAGGCTGTAAGTGACCAGGACCCCGTATATCAGCTTATCGACACTGAGCACATTGGCGTATTCGGCCACTCCATGGGTGGTGCGGCAAGCGTGGCGCTCGTCCGGGAGCGTAGCGATGTGGATGCTGTGGTGAATCTGGATGCCCCGTTCTTCAATGAGCTTGTGTATGACCCTGAGATTAATGAGTTGGCGGCAAAAAATGAACCCTACCGCGTACCGCTGCTGAACATTTATACAGACGATGTGTGGAGACAGCTCGGGAAAAACTCGGCTTACGCGGCGAACAAGACCGATAATCCAAACTTTAAGGATGCGTATACCGTTCATTTTCAAGGCGCCAAGCACTTAAGCCTAACCGATCTTCCGCTGTTCTCGCCGATCCTTGCGAATATGCTGCAGGGCGGGCGAGCCGATATCGATAAGTATTACTGCATTGAGACGATGAATGCGCTGATTCTGCAGTTTTTTGACTATACGTTAAAAGGGACTGGACAGTTTGAACCGCAGGCGGTGTACTGATAAGTGCATTTAGAACAGCTTACTCAAAATCCTCAGCAAACAGAAAGTTTTCTTCAGCATATTTGATGAAATCCTCAAACGCATAGTGCAGTTTGCCCTTCAACAATTACCCATGGTTCCTTGAGTATATAATAAATGTCCATATCCTTTAGCCTCCGAAATTATGTTTACGGGTACACTGGCAGGAACTAAGCGCTACAGGGTTATCCCCGGAAACATCGTTTGCTTCTCCACATTGATGAATCCTAAGGATCTATATAGGCCGGCCGCGCGGGTATTCAGTTCCCAGACCTCAAGCCGGGCAGTATTTAAACCGTTTGATGAGAAGTAATTGAAGATGTAATTCATAATCATTTTGGAACTGCCGGTTCCGCGGGCTTCGGGTACCACATATACCGTTTCAATATATCCGCAGCCATCCCTGGCGAAAATAGTGCAGCCGCCCAGCAGCTTGCCGTCTTTTAAAAACGAGAGGTTGGTAAAAAAGGGCTGTCTGGCTTGCTCTGCAAGCGCCTCCAGGTTCAGCGGCGTAACAAAAAACTCATCGTACCGCTCTTTATATTCCGTAAGCTCTTTTCCGCAGTTAAGGTTCAACGGTGCTGTTTCGAGAGCTTCCGGCAAGGTATAGGTGAAGCTGTCAGGAATACTGGCCTCCATAACCATAATGTAATTTTCCTCAAATTCGTTGCCCAGATAGAAGTCCATTTTCTCCTGATCCGGTTCAAATCCGGCGTATATTCTGGCGGTTAATTCCGGATGCTGCGTCCGCAGCGCTTTAGCTCTGGCAAGCACTGTGTCAAATAGCCGCTGGCTAACTTTTTTATTCAGTGATTCATCTAAATGACCGGCGGAATTTATACTGATGTAAATCAGATAAGGTGTATCCGGCGTCTGGTGACAGTTGATGGCCGGATAGGTGAAGGCACTTCCCAAGTATTCCCCGTGCTCACCGAGTGCAATAAATATGTTCTCTTTACTGTTGCCGTACTGGTCTTCTTCAGAATTGCATATTTCAATAATCAAGTTCAGCCTCCTAATTGCTGTCAGGATCCGGATCGGGTAAGCAAGCCCCATGATGTATTATGACACGGCCTAACGGCAGGCCCAAGGTAGAGTTTTTCTTAAATGATTTACTACATACCCAAGGATTCCGGCAGGCGAAGCCATACTTGATTCCGTCGTGCGAAGGAATCTGGAGAAGCAATATCGAACATGATATTTCGGTGCATGGATTGCAAGGTTTCCTGTCTCATTCTCCCTTATAATCAGACTTGAAAGGAGGGACCGGTATGGATTGGCTGGACCGCATGAATAACGCAATGGAATATGTAGAAAAACATCTGGCGGATGTGATTGATTTCAATCAGGCGGCCAGGATTGCCTGCTGCTCAACGTACCATTTTCAGCGGATGTTCTCGTTCATAACTGATGTGCCGCTCTCAGAGTATATCAGGCGCAGAAGGATGACCCTTGCAGCCTTTGAACTGCAGCAAGGCGGAACCCGGATTATCGACATCGCTATGAAGTATGGTTACGAATCGCCCGAAGCCTTCTCCAGAGCGTTCAAAAAAATGCATGGTGTAATGCCAATGTCCGCGCGCGACAAGGGCGTCTCACTTAAGGCTTATCCCCGGTTATCCTTTCAACTTTCAATTCGGGGGGATGTAGAAGTGAACTATAAAATCGAAGAAAAACAAGCTGTTGAAATGTTTGGCGTATCTACTGTAATTAATGCGGATGGCGAGAATCCGTTTATTGAAATCCCTGCCTTTTGGACCCGGTGTATTGCTGGCGGAGATGTGAACCGGATTCGGGCTGCCGCAGGACTGGGGGAGAACGGCCAAATTCATGCGGTAATGTATAACAAGCAGGGTGAGAAATCTTCATACATGATCGGATATTTTGTACCCGAAAGCGGCTTGCCGGAAGGCTTTGAACAGCTGCAGATCCCTCCGCAAACCTACGCAATTTTCACGACCGGAGTTTATCCTGATGGAGAAAGCGATATTCATGATTTATGGAAGCGCATTTGGGGGGAATGGTTCCCGGGCTCGAATTATGAAGCCACAGAGGGTCCTGAGTTTGAGATGACGTATGACCGGGGCAATAACATGTATGAAATGGAAGTCTGGATTCCCGTTGTTAACAAGTCGGCTTAATGATAGTTGTATTTGGTACAATTAAAATCAGCGAAAAGGGTTGCTTGCCCCGTATAACTGCAGTCTGTACAACTAAATCTGCCCTAAAGGGGATATCCAAGGTTAAAATGGCAGTTTAATTGTACGAAATACAACTAAACGCATAATCGGTTATAAATCAGCCGCTTTAGTTGTACAAAGTGCAATTAAGCATACTGCATAATGTGTATCTGATTAACCGGCGCCAGATAGCTCCCAGTTCGCCTATTCATCCACGTGAACACGTAAGGTATTACGCAGATGCTTAACATCGTTCATTGGAGGACGCCCGAACATGCGGGCATACTCCCGGCTAAACTGGGAAGGGCTCTCGTAGCCTACGCGAAAGCCCGCGTCAGCGGCTTCTAATCCCTCTGACAGCAGCAAACGGCGTGCGTTCTGCAGCCGGATGGCCTTCTGATACTGCAGGGGGCTAATTGCTGTGATCTTTTTGAAATGCTTATGCAGGGAGGAAGGGCTCATATTGGCTTCCTTCGCCAATTCTTCAATCACAAGGGGCTTAGAGTAATCGAGGTTAATCCGGTGGATCGCTTTGGAAATGTTATACGAATAGCTGCCGGCAATGGAGAATTGGCTGATGATTGCCCCCTGATCATCCTTCATCACACGGTACAGAATCTCGCGGATCATCATCGGCGCGAGGAACTCAATATCCTCAGGCGTATCCAGAAGACGGACCAGGCGGACCAGCCCCTCCAGCAGCGGCGTATCGGATTGACCCAGCAGAATACCGCGTTCTGTCTTTGCTTCCCGCTGCGGACCGCTGCTGTGGATGATGTTCAGTATGACCTCCGGACGAATAGATAACTGCAGGCTCAGATAGGGAAGCTCCGGCGTGGCTTCGGTAATCATCCCGACTACAGGCAGATGCACCGGGCTGACCAGGTAGCTGCCCGGACTGCATATGTAAGTATCTCCCGCCAGCGAAGCTGTCTTGGAGCCTTGTACAATCACGTATAACGAAGGCGTATTGACCGAATGTCTCGGCTCGGACACCTGGCTTGCACGTCTGAAGCATAGCTCCGGCAAGTCTGAAGCATGTGTTCCTTCTGAAGGCGCATGACGCTGAATAAGCAGAATCAGGTCTTGTAAATGGGCAGAGAGGGTAGAGAGGGAGGAGATGTCGTTCATGCTTCACTGCTCCTTTCCGCGAAGGTCTAATGGCTAATTATATATACACCGGAGAGGATTAGGCAAGGATCGGAGGCGATCTGTCTACCTGATTGGGCTGCTGTTTACTTACAATGAACAGGCAAGGCCATTAGACCGTAGAGAGAAGGATGAGTATGAGCATTGAGAATAAAGTTGTCGTCATTACGGGTGCGAGCAGCGGGATTGGGGAAGCGGCAGCGCTGCTCCTTGCGGAGCGCGGGGCAAAGGTAGTGCTTGGAGCGCGCGGAGCAGACCGCCTGGCGGCGCTGGCGGCACGCATTGTGAACAATGGCGGCGAAGCCGTTTATGCAAGCACGGACGTGAGACAGCGGGAGGATCTAAGCAGACTCGTTGCACTTGCCTGTGAACGGTACGGGAAGATAGATGTGCTCGTCAGCAATGCCGGAGTGATGCCTATTTCCCCGCTCGACGACCTGCGCGTCGAGGATTGGGAGGACATGATTGACGTTAATATCAAAGGTGTTCTGTATGGTATTGCCGCAGCGCTGCCGGTCTTCCGTGAGCAGGGCTTCGGACATTTCGTGAACACTGCGTCTACAGCAGGACATAAGACGGTTCCCAACCAGTCGGTCTACTCCGGAACGAAATTCGCCGTGCGTGCCATCTCGGAGGGACTGCGCCAGGAGGCGGGCGACAAGCTGCGCGTCACTATCATTTCACCCGGTATCGTCAAGACCGGCTTCACGGAGAGTGTGACAGATCCGGCAGTGAGAGATCAGCTTGCCGCCGTCCGCGATAAGCTGGCGATGACACCGGATGCAGTAGCGCGTGCCATTGCCTACGCAATTGAACAGCCGGATGATATCGATGTGAACGAGATCGTGATCCGTCCTACTGCCCAAGTGTAACCAATAAGTCAGGACTGCCGGCGGCCCTCGAGCAGAGGAAGGCTGCAGCCGTAAGCTCCTCTAAAATTAGAAACCAGGACCGCTGCTTGTGTGCAGAGGTCCTGGTTTCTATTGTTGCAGAGATTTATTGTTACCGCGAGTAGGTTGACGATGTATTTCTGACACATGGAGAGCCGGTATCCGCGCTGGTTATAATGCGCTCCCGATCAGCCCGTTAATCCCGTCTTCCAGCTTAGCGGCATCCGTATCCTCCAGCCACTCCTGCGGAACCAGCAGATAGTTGCCGGAGCTGCTCTTCAGATAACTGTAGATGATCTGGGCCTCATCGATCTTATGGCGGCTCATTTCTTCTGTAGCCGCAATCAGGCTGCTGCTGCGGAAATGCTCCAATGCGGCAGAGGTAATCATCTTAGTAAGCTGTCCGCTGTCCAGCGCTTCAGTCGCCAGCCGGGTGCGGTAGAGAATCACGCTGCCCTTGATAAGAATCAGCTTGTGGGACTGCTCGTCCACCGGCTCCAGCACGACAATATTCTTGTTCTCCCCGGTGAAGCCGATCACTTCCTCCTTGTGCTGCAGCGAGTGGACCGCCCCGAGGTAATCCCGGTACTTGGCAGCTGCTTCGAAGTCATACCGCAACGCCGCCTCCTCCATCCGGGCTTCCAGTCCGCTTAGGATTGAATTGCCGCTCCCGTTCAGCAGTGAAATGATCTGCCCAATAATCTCCTCATACCGGTTCAGAGCCTCACCACCCCCGCACATGCCGATGCATAAGCCCAGCGAATGGTTGAGACAGCGGGTAGTCCGGGAATGGGGGCTGCTGCAGAGGATTCTCTGCGATTCCTTAATGCCCTGTACAGCCCGCTCCACGGTGCTGCGGCTGGTGTAAGGACCATAGGAGAGACTATTTGCCTGTGTGCTGGGCTCATAGCCGACTTCGATCTGCCGGTACGGCGCAGTGTCCACGATGGAAATATAGCTGTAGGCGAGCGGATTTTTCATTTTGCGGTTGTACATTGGCTTGATCTCTTTGATCAGCTGGCATTCCAGCATGAAGGCTTCGAATTCCGTATCGGTCAGCCTGTATTCGAGATCGCGGATATGCTTGACGAGCTGCTTCACCTTGGGCGAGTGTCCTTTGTTATTGTAGAAATAGGACTGGACCCGCTTCTTCAGCTGCTTCGCTTTGCCGACATAGATGATATGGCCCAGACTGTCCTTCATCAGATACACGCCAGGCGATAAAGGAAGGTCTGCTACCTTTTCTGTTAAATTCGCGGGCATGGCGGCCGCCTCCGTTCGTCACATTCTTCAGTACCTTTAAGTATAAACCATGCCGCCCTCACCGGCGACTGGAAAAGCTCCATTCCCTGCACTACAATGGGTATAAAAATGGCTAAGCGCCTATAGCTTGCGCTGGATACCCAGCCGCGTGAAGTGGAAGTGCCGGCTGATCTGGCTGCGGAGCTGGAGCAGCATGCCGGAGCGAAGCAGTTTTGGGATGGGCTCTCCTACACGAATAAACGGCGGTTTGTCCTCTCGATTGAGGATGCCAAGACGGCGGAAACGCGGCAGCGGCGGCTCAATAAGACGATGGCGAGCCTAAGCGAAGGCAAGACGCAGTAGCAACCGTGTGACATAATCCACAAAGTCTCCCGGCTAAACCCTCTATCATTGAACTGATGAAAGAATGGGATCAAGTAAGCTGGGGGGCTGCTGATGAAGTATTCTATCGGTGAATTCGCGTCAATTCTAGGGGTGACGGCAGATACACTGCGCTTATATGAGAAACATGATATTGTCCGGCCGATGAAGGATCAGCATAACAATTACCGGTATTTCAATGATCTGGACGCGCGCAATTTACTGTCGAGCAGATGGTACCGGAGTATGCAGATTCCGCTTCAGGATGTGGCCGGACTGATTAATGACGCACCTTCCGAGCAAGTGGTGGAGTCGATAGCGGCTGCCGGAATGCAGCTGGAGGAAGAGATACGCCGCAGCACACTGCTGCTGAATAAGATTCAGGAGATCCATGCCGAGCTTGGGGGGATCAGCGAATCCTTTTATACCTGCAGAATCAAGCAAGTGCCGGGTATGTACCGGATTCAGCAGACGAACAAGAACCATTTGCTGCAGAAGGAGGGTCTCAAAAGAACCGTCCAGGCCTGGATGGAGCTGCTGCCGTTCACCTTCTATTCCTTCCGTATTGAGAATACAGAATGCATCTATGGAACCGAAGAGCTGGATTACAGCTGGGGGCTTGCCCTGCTGGAAGAGGATCAGCAGAAGCTTGAGGTCTGCCTGAATGACAGTGTGGAGTATCTGGAGCCGGCAACCTGCATCTCTGCAGTGATTGCCAGCACCTATGAGGAATACCTCGAACGGGAGTCCTTCGGATTCATGCTGGATTATGCGAAGGCGCAGAGATATACGGTCAGCGGGGATATCAGCGGTAAAATCCTGTTTACAGAGCGCACGAACAGCGGCAACAAAACCTATCTGGAGATCAATATTCCGGCAAAACAAGCAGAAACGGAACCGCCCGCCTGCATACATTGAGAAATATTTCACATATAATTCATTGACCTTGGTGCTGTACCAAGGTTTACACTCTGTGCGTAGTCAGCAGTTCTTATAGAGAGAGAAGCGGGGCTGCACTAACCACACAGGGGGAGAAATAATGCATAAGCAAGCAGTACGGCCATTGTTAAAAGTAAGCGTATGTCTGATCCTGGTTCTGTCGCTCATCAGCGGCTGCAGCGGCAATAATTCAGCCGGACCGGCAGCATCGGAGCAGCCTTCATCATCACCGGAGGCTACGCAGCCGGCGGATACCAGTGCGGTACCGGAAACTTTTAAAGCGGGAACCTATAAAGCGGAAGCTGACGGCAAAGACGGCAAGATTCAGGTAGAAGTCACACTCAACGCCGAATCCGTAATCACGGATATCCAGGTGGTCAGCCAGAACGAAACGGCCGGCATTGGTGTGGAGGCTATCAATAAGATTAAGGAAGAGATTATTGCCGGCCAGACCTTGGCCATAGATGCAGTCAGCGGCGCTTCGGAGTCGAGCACGGCGATCCTGACAGCTGTTGAAGATGCGGTGAAGCAGGCGGGCGGCAACGTGGAGGCTTTTAAATCGAGAGCTGTAGTGAAATCGGGAGAAGGCAAGACGGAGCAGCTGTCTGCGGATGTCGTTGTTGTGGGTGCAGGCGCATCCGGCGTATCTGCGGCAGTCTCTGCAGCCGATAAAGGTGCAAAGGTCATTCTTATTGAGAAAACAGCTACGATTGGCGGAGCAAGTAATCTGTCCTGGGCAGGTAAGTTCTACAACTCTTCAGCCGCTGTCAGCAGCGGACTTAAAGTGGAAGTAGAGAAGGAGATTGGCGACTGGATCGTTAATAATCACTGGAGAGTAGACGCAGCGGCAATCCGCCAATACGTGACCCAGTCGGGTGAAACCTATGACTGGCTGACAGGCAAGGGCTACACCACTACCTTCCTTAACTTTGGCGGAGAACAGCTGCATATGTTACCGGCCTATGACACCCGCCAGGATCTGCTGAAGGCGATGCTTGCAGCATCTGTGGAAAAGGGCGGCGGACAGGTAATCACCGAAACAACAGCCCGGAAGCTGATTACAGGCAGTAATGGAGAGGTTACCGGAGTGGTTGCCGAGAAGGCGGATGGAACGGTGCTTGAGATCACCGGCAAAAGCATTGTCATGGCTACCGGCGGTTATGCCGGCAATAAAGAGATGGTCAAGGAAGCCTTCGGCTTCGAAGGCGTGAATGGCGGACTTGGACAGAATATCGGCGAAGGGCTGCAAATGTCCTGGGATATTGGGGCGAAGGTTCCCGATAACTTCGGGGGACAAATGCTTCACCAGACCTTGGCCAGAGCAACGGACAAGCTGAAGGCGGAATATGAGCCGTTCGAAGCCAGCTATCCGCTGATGCTCTCCTACCTGCCAACGCTGATGAATGTCGGCCCTTCCGGAGCGAGATTCCGAGATGAAGCGGCAACTCTTACCGCAGTAGCAGCGGCGAACACGAGTGCTTTTAACGGAGCTTATCATCTGGTTATCCTCTCGCAGGCGCAGATTGATGCCCTCAAGACCAAGGGGATGAATGGCTTGAAGGCACCCGGACTGCCGGGAATGCCGCCGGAATTCTATGCCCCTTACAAAGACAAATTCACGCTGGACCAGCCCTGGAAGGATGCGGATAAAGTATTCGAGTCCATGGTTGCCAACGGCGACGGCTTCAAAGGCAGTACCCTGGAGGAACTGGCGAAGAATGCGGGTATGGACGCTGCGGTATTCGCTGCTGACTTTAAGCTGTATCAGGAAGCGGCGAAGACCGGCATCGATACCGAGTTCGGCAAAGCGAAGGAATATCTGCTTCCCATGGGTGAGAGCGGCCCGTATTATGCAATTATTTCCGAGATCAACAATCTCTGCTCGGTGGGCGGCCTGCTTGTAAATACCAAGTTCCAGGTGCTGAATGACAAGCGTGTGCCTATCAAGGGATTATATGCCGTGGGCGTGGAGTCCGAAGGCGTACTCTTTAACGATACTTATGTAGGAAATGGCGTCGGACTGGGGTATTCCTTCACCTCCGGGCGGCTTGGCGGCGAGGATGCAGCGGCCGGGGCACTGGGCACAGAATAGAACGGTTTAAGCAATCTCCCTCTTTTCACCGATAAAGAGTTGTCCTGAACTTTTATCGAGAAGAGGAATGTTCGATGTATATTCCCATATCCCGGATTCAAGCCGCTTCGCTGACCCGTTCACCGCATCAGGAGGCCCATGCTCCGGCAGAGTCGTCTGTGCTTAGTTTTTCGGAGACTTTGGCAGCTGTTGCTGCGGCCATTGAAGATCAGGCACGCAGAATCAGGAAGAAATACGGCCTGTCTGTCCAGATCACAGCGGTGTCCAAGGACGGGAGCAATAGTGCGGAAAGTGCCGGCAAGGGAGCCCGGGATGAGGTGCGGGAGATTGTAATTGCCCCGAATATCCTTCAGCAGATGAGCAAAGATCCTGTGACCTTAAGAAAAATATACGGCTACATCGATGAGTATGTCGCCAAAGATCACCTCTCTGCTGATCGTAGCCTGATCATATACAGGGATGGTACTTGTACCCTGTCCCTTTCTGCCCCTCCACCGGATCAAGCAGGGAAGAGCAGCGGGGGCCCTGCCGGTCAACCTGGCCTGTGGAGCGGAAGCTCCACCCAGGACCGGCTGCAGCAGCTCGCCTTCATCCGGGCGCGGAGGGCAAACCGGCAGTCTTAATAGGGAAAAACCTATATATTGATCTCAGAGTCCGCGGTTTGCGTGGATTCCGGGGTCTTTTTTTTAAAATATAAGAATTTATATGTTTTACGCTATAAATTATCCTTCTATTTCTCGCTGAAACGGTACCGTCCTTTAAAAGGACGGCAAAGCCGTTTCCACTTGTAAGGATGGCGCAGATGTGCCCGGTTGTACGAACACCAGCCTATGCCCCTGCATAGCATATAGCACTGAACCTGCTATAAGGAAGTGGAAAGGGGGCGCGTAGAATAATGGGTATCCAGCTTACGGCGATTCATTGGGTGTACTTAGTGTTTATTGTGTTCATTCTGGCGCTGCTGATCCGGCGGCGTGATACGACAATGATCTGTGTGACCGGGATTTTTGCGCTGGGTCTGCTGGCAACGGCTACGCTCAGTGGGTCGGTGTCTGGAATCTTCAATTCCTTTGTATATGCTACCAGAGAGCTGCTCGGCACCATTATGATCATCTCCATTATTGTGGCGATGAGCCGGATTCTGATTCTTACAGGCATCAACGAGACGATGGTATCCCCGCTCACCCGGTTTCTGCGCACACCAGCGATGGCCTATTGGGGGATCGGGCTGATCATGATGGTGACCTCTTTCTTCTTCTGGCCTTCCCCTGCGGTGGCCCTGGTCGGTGCGGTACTGCTGCCTGTTGCTGTCCGGGTCGGCCTGCCTGCACTTGGTGCAGCGGTGGCAATGAATCTGTTCGGGCACGGGATCGCCCTCTCCGGGGATTATATTATCCAGGGAGCGCCGAAGCTGACTGCGGATGCTGCCGGTCTTCCCGTATCCAGCGTCATGCAGGCAAGTATTCCGCTGGTTATCGTGATGGGTGTTGTAACTACTGTCACTGCCTTCTGGATGATGCGCAGAGACCAGAAGAACGGAACGTGGAGAGACGGCCTGGTCGCTGCCCAAGGTACAGCAGGGCCGTTGTCTGCAGCAGGACCGGGTGATGACAGGACGGTACTCATGAGCGCTGGTCTTCGAAAAGCGCTGGCCATCGCCATCCCGCTGCTCTTCCTTCTGGATGTGATAGCCATGTTCATGCTGCACCTGCAGGGCGGTGATGCTACAGCTCTGGTCGGCGGAACCGCCGTGCTGATCCTGATTGTCATTACCCTGCTGGCCCACCGCCGCCAGGGCCAGGGGCTGGAGAAAATCACGGCTTATCTCATTGAAGGATTCATATTCGGCTTCAAGGTGTTCGGACCGGTCATCCCGATCGCCGCCTTCTTCTATCTTGGCGACTCGGCCTTCACCGGGCTGTTCGGCCAGGTGCTGCCGGACGGCTCGCATGGCATCGTGAACGACCTGGGCGTTGCCCTGGCGGATCACGTGCCGCTGAATGGTGCCGTGGGAGCCGTGACGCTGACGGTGATCGGGGCGATCACCGGTCTCGACGGCTCCGGCTTCTCCGGCATCTCGCTGGCCGGCTCGATTGCCGGGCTGTTCGCCGCCGCGATCCATTCCGGCGCGGCGACCCTGACCGCCCTTGGGCAGGTGGCCGCCATCTGGGTCGGCGGCGGCACCCTGATCCCGTGGGCGCTCATTCCCGCCGCGGCAATCTGCGGCGTCAGCCCCTTCGAGCTGGCCCGGCGCAATCTGAAGCCGGTCCTGCTGGGGCTGGCGGCGACGACTCTCACCGCCATGTTTCTGGTGTAGGAAATGTCTGCATAAGAATACGCACTCCAATCCATCCTAGAGAAGAACAGAAACCGTGATTGAGGGGGAAGTATACTTATGAAGCATTACGAATCCAGTCTGCGGACGAACAGCACGGTGGATCAGGCGCAGGATTCTGTGACCAAGCTGCATAACGCTGTAACTCAGGCGTTAAGCCATCCGACAGAGCAGATGATTGACCAGGCAGAGAATAGCCTGGAGCATGCCGAGGAAGCCGTTCGCCATGCTCCCGAAGGATCAGTCGGCGGACACGGTGTAGACTTGACTGAAGATAGGCTGGCCGAAGAGAAACGCAGACTCGCTTCACTGGACGAACCTGGCGGCAAGGCCCGTGGCTAAAGCCAGAGTTAAAGCCTGAGCAATAGCCAACGTGATCTGCACCGAGTCTGAAGCTGGCCTAAATTCGGCAGGCTATTAAGCACCTGCGTTACTGGTGTAACAGGCATTTCCGGATTGACTCCGGGAATGCCTGTTTGCTATTTACCTACTTAGGGGCCAGCTTATGCTAACTTGTGCAATCATTTGGAGTGAAAAAGGTTATAAGGTATCAGGCACATCTATAATTTACATGAACCGGATCAGAGAGAGTCTACGTAGTAATACCACTAAGACGCAACAAACATGGCAAGACCATCATTCAAGGGAGGCATAAATATGTCAGAAGCTACTGATTCACGGGTACCGCTGGAGACACCGGAGACACTGCATGCCGAGCTTGCCCGGATTGCCAAGTGGGAGAAAGAGCAGAATAAGCTGATGATCTGGGACCGGATTACCCGCCTGCCGTTCAAGCTGCTTGATAAAATCACACCGAAGATTATTCATGAGAAGGTAGGCAAGCTGCTGGATGAGCTGGGCAGCTACATCCAGAATGGCGGCAACTATCTGGTTGCCGGGCGCAAGGTAGGCACGCTGATCGGGGAAGCAAGCGTGGCAGCCGGGGGTACGGGGAACGGGCCGTATCCGCTGGCCGTGATGGATGCGGCAGCGCTCCGGCTCTCAGAGAGGAGCCGGAATACGGCAACTGCCCAAGGGGCAACTACCGGCTTCGGCGGAATCTTCACCCTTGCTGCCGATATTCCGGCTGTGCTCGGCCTTTCATTGAAGGCCATCCAGGAGATTGGCCTATGCTATGGCTACGATCCGACAGATAAGGCGGAACGGATATTCACTGTGAAGGTGATGCAATTCGCATCCTCCGATATTGTCGGCAAGCGGACGATTCTGCGGGAGCTGAATTTGCAGGCCGGCGGGGACGGCAACATCATTGCCGGAACGAACGCGGCAGTCTCGAAGATTCAGGGCTGGAAAGAGGTTGTTATGGTATACCGTGACAATTGGGGCTGGAAAAAGCTGCTCCAGACGGTTCCGGTTGCGGGCATGTTCTTTGGCGCGTATCTCAACCGGAAGACGCTGGAGGATGTGACGGAGGCTGCCCGTATGCTATACCGCAAAAGACGGATTATCGCCAGGCTGGCTGAGCTGGAGCTGAAATAAGGGCTCTGATTGAAGCCGAACCGCGCATAAATGGCAGCGGGGCTGCCGGCAAGGCGGGCATGATGAAATAGAGGCAAGGATTACTGCCCTAGGGCTGCATTCCTTGCCTCTATTTCAGGGAAGCTATAAGGATTCAGCCGCCTATGGGGCAGTTGAACCGAACGCCAGCCCTTTTCCGCCTACAGGTATTAGCTTGACCGGCTCGACTCCGGCAATCAGCGGCATGGCCCGCTGGATCGTGGCACGGGTGGCCTCCAGGGCAAGGGAAGCAGCATGCGCTTCCGCACTGCTCCATACTTCTGTGACCCAGAGGATATCCGCCTCTGATTCCGAGAGGTTCACAATATACAGCTCGCATTCCTGAACAGGCTCAGCCGCCGCTGCGGCTTCCAGCAGAATGGCGGCCAATGCCTCCCGTTCACCCGGTTTAGCGGTGAATTTTGCATACATTCCAAATTTGCTCAACCTCATCACTCCAGCATGTAGATGTAGTTATCCGCTCCAATGGCGGAGTTGATCAACATTATTTTACCAGAAACAAGGAGTGGAGTGAGCTTGATCCTTACTCCTGCAATTACTATGATTGAGCTAATGGACAGGAGTGCGTATGTCCAACGGACTAACAGGGAGTGAACGAAATGAACAATAACGATCAAGAGCACAGCAGCCGGGCGTTAATCGGGCAGGCGGAATCCTTCATCACTGCATGTTACCAGGAGCTGGACAAGTCCGAGAGTGAGCGGGAGCGGCGTCTTGCAGATATACATGAAGAGGTGATCCTTACGGGCGCCTATATACATACGGAGGAAGAACTAACCCACGGGGCGAGGATGGCCTGGCGTCATAACAGCCGCTGTATCGGAAGGCTGTTCTGGCATTCGCTTACAGTGCTTGACGCGCGCGGGGCAGAGACTATGGAGGAGGTGGCCGAGGCGCTATTCCGGCATGTGGAGCATGCGAATAACGGCGGCAGGATCCGGCCGGTCATTACCGTGTTCCGCAGCGGAGAGCAGCCGGATAGAGCTATCCGGATCTGGAATCATCAGCTGATCCGTTATGCCGGCTATCCCGGGGACGGGGAGCAGCTGCGTGCCGGTGATCCGGCCTCGGATGAGTTCACTGCAGTCTGCCTGAAGCTGGGCTGGCAGGGTACAGGCGGGGATTTCGATATTCTGCCGCTCGTTATCAGCATCGGCGAGGAGGAACCCCGCTGGTTCCCTGTCCCGCCGGGACTTGTGCAGGAGATTCCGCTCAGTCATCCGGAGATCGAACGGTTCACGGAGCTGGGCCTGCGCTGGTATCCCGTTCCGGTAGTCTCGGATATGTGCCTGGAGATCGGCGGCATCCGTTACCCGGCGGCGCCCTTCAACGGCTGGTATATGGAAACGGAGATCGGCTCCCGGAATCTGGGGGATACAGAACGTTATAACCGCCTGCCGGCAGTGGCCGATCTGCTGGGCCTGGATCGTTCGACTAATACCTCGCTGTGGAAAGACCGCGCGCTGCTGGAGCTGAACCGCGCGGTACTGCATTCCTTCAAGCAGGCCGGGGTCAGTATTGTAGATCATCATACAGCGGCAGATCAGTTCGTCCGCTTCCAGGAACAGGAGAAGCGTCAGGGGCGCGAAGTATCTGGCAAGTGGGGCTGGCTGATCCCCCCGATGTCGCCTTCGTCCACGCCGATCTGGAATGATAATACCTTGAGAGATTTGCATCTAAGTCCGCGCTTCATGTACCAGAAGAAGGCGTACGCGGACAGGTTAAATGCAGCAGCGGGTCCATCCAGTGAAGCTGGCGGCTCTGCCTCGTTGCATGCGGAGACGGATGAACCGGCAGCAGAGTCTGAGCAACAGGGTGCTGCCGAAGCGATGACATGTCCTTTCCATCACCCCACTAACTCCGGTCCGTTAAAATAAATAATGATATGGAACAATTGGCTTAGCGCCGCGTGCAATCTCCCTGCACGCGGTTGAAATGGGGGCTGGTCCGGCAAAGCGCAATTCAGGCTGCACAGCTGTCAAGGGGAAAGGGCTTGGCTGTATGGCGGCCGGAAATAGTTGCTTTTTCTCCACTTGCTCATGAACCGAGGAGCCCTTACGAGGAAACCGTTGGAAAATCAGCACTTAATTAGCTGAAATAGATCAGAACGGAGGAAATACATCAAATTTAATTGCACTTATCCAACTGCTTACCTCGAATACTCCGAAACATCCGAATTAAGATACGTCTATCCAATTAATTAGGAAGTGGAGGTGTATCACCTTAATTTTCCATTTTCGCAGCTGATATTTGCAGCTGATAATACAAAGGGGGATTAGCCGGGAACGGTGAGTGAGGTCTAAATTAACCTTAGAGAGGTGCTGATTGGTGCTGATTCGCCTTCCGGGAGATTTTGTTCAGTAATTATTATTTTTCAGACTGTGGTTGATTATTTAAAGATTGAAGTATATACTGCTAAATAAGAGAGTGATTGATCAATAACCAAAAGACAGTCAAACGATCACCTATCATTCCGGCAGAAATGGAGACCTATATGAACAAGCAATCGGGCACTATCCGTTCCAGAGGAGAGGAGGCCGTTCCGGTAAACCGCAGGGAGCAGATTCTGGAGTCGGCTGTGGTTGTGTTTGCAGAGCATGGCTATTACCGGGCTACAACCGCGCAGGTGGCCGAGAAGGTGGGGATATCCCAGCCGTATATCTTCAAGCTGTTTAAGAATAAGGAAGAGCTGTTCATTGCTGCGCTGGAGCGGGCTTTTGAACGGATTCTCCGCACCTTCTCAGGGCTTCAGGCTCCTGCAGACCAGTTACTTGCAGAGGCCATTCAGGTATACGAGCAACTGATGGAGACCCATCCGAATGAGATTATTCTGCAGGTGCAGGCCATCGGCATCCGGGATGAAGCTATCCGCCAGTCGATGCAGGCTGGAATTCTGGAGGTAGCCCGTCTGATGGAGAGCAAGTTCTCGGCAGCAGGGTTTGCGCATCCTGAGGTGGAGGTGAGCACCTTTATGGCTAACGGTATGCTCTGCAATATCGCCCTCACGCTGGGAATGCCGGAGCTGAAGCCGAAGCATCTGTAAGCATCGGTGCGGGCTGGAGGATGATCGGGTGTAACGGTGCACCGAGCGGAGTAGGTGGATTAAGCAATATTCAGAGCAACAGGTAAGCACGGCAGGTAAGAGTCAGCCGCATAATCCCCGATCCAGCCGGATCATCATTTTTTAAGTTTAAGTAGTGACTGATCAATAACCAACAATGCAATGGAGAACAAGCAAAGAACAAGCAAAGCTTGAACGAAACTAAATAGTGTTAGGTGTCCATCATTTTCATTCTGAGCGCAGGTAAGCGGCCATGAATAAGATAATTTCAATGAGTCGCTTTAAGCTAAGCTATATACAATTTAAATTTATTATATAGTTAGTGATCAATCACTAATTGTGATTAATAATCAATAACAATTCATTCTAACAGGAGGAATTTCAAATGATAAATAAAGCGCTGGTACTGGGAGCAACCGGAGGGACAGGAACGGTGATTATTGCCGAGCTGCTTCGAAGAGGGATCGAGACTGTAGCCTTTGGGCGCTCCATGCCGAAGCTGGAACAGCTCGCGGCCAAGCTGGGGAATCCGGCAGGGCTGAGCCTGCAGACCGGTGATGTGTTCCGTGCGGATGATGTATTTAAGGTCGCGCGTGGGGCTGATGTTATTTTTCACAGTGCATCGGTGCCCTATCACGAAATGGCCGAGAAGTTGCTGCCGATGGGTGAAGCTGTGATGGAGGCCGCGAACCGGCTGGGGGTGAAGGTAGTGGCTGTGGACGGGATTTATCCGTATGGCAGAAGAGTGGATGAGCAGCCGATTGCCGAGAACTATCCGAAGAATCCGCATACCCGCAAGGGGAAAATAAAGCTGGAATTCGAGCGGATGTTCTTCAGCCCGCGCTGGAGCGGCACGAAGGGAATGATTGTCCGCCTGCCGGATTATTACGGCCCCACGGCCAATGAAGCCTCTTACCTCGGATCAACGCTGGAAGCCATAGCTGCCGGTAGACCTGCGATGTTCATCGGTAACATGAATGTTCCGCGTGAATACGTCTATCTGCCGGATGCGGCAGTGATGATGGTGGAGCTTGCCCTCCGCGAGGAGGCCTACGGGCAGAACTGGAATATTCCTGGAGCCGGCGTGATCTCCGGCAAAGAGATCGTCCGGATTGCCCGCGAAGCGGCCGGAAGCTCGAAAGTGGTTATCCCCTTAGGCGCAGCAGGTCTGTCACTGCTCGGCCTGTTTGTACCGGTAATGAAAGAGATTGTCGAGATGCTGTATTTGACGAAGGAGCCGCTGCGGCTCAGCGGTGCGAAATACGAGCGGTTAGCCGGGCCGGTTCCGGCCACGTCTTTTGAACAGGGGATAACAGCGACGATCCATTCCCTCCAGAACCGTGCAGCCAAATAAGTGTAACTCCCCCTCATAAAACACAGGTTATCTGCAGAAGATAGAAATAGTCAGGTTTCCCAATCTGTGATACTATTTATTTCTATATACAATGAGGAAGTGAGCTTAATGATCAGCATTACCATTCCGGCACCGGAAGTTACTATTTTTAAGCAGGAGAACCCTGTGCTCAGCCATATTTACGGATTTACGGATTTTCACCTGATCACCCGCGAAGCTGGCGGCATCTTCATGTTCTACAATGACAAGGATGAGCTGCTGTTTGTAGGCAAGGCACGCAAACTGAGACCGCGGATCAAGAAGCACTTCGAAGATAACGTATCGGTCATGAAGCCACACCGTGACGAAGTTACCAAGATTGAAGTCTGCATCGTGGAAGACCCGGTCGACAGAGAAATTTATGAGACTTACATTGTGAACAAGCTTAAGGCGAAATACAATGTGGAGAAGGTACTGTATAAATAATAGTTTGGATGAAAAGCGTGGTCTCTGCAGACTGCGTTTTTTTGTTGTTCAGGAATTTGCTCTGGCTCTAGGGTGCTATGACAACACGCAGGCATAATCCGGGATTATCAGGCGCGTTGCAGTTCTTATTTTACGGGAACATCCAGTACAAATGGCAGGGGTGATTCGTCTTGAAATGAGCCGGGCAGCAGCTGGAAGGCGCGACTTGGGCCTTTGGATACATTTAGTAAAGTTAGATATTAAGGCTCACTAACGTATCCGCTAAATCAACTATAATGAACACGTACATGCTCGACATATTTTGACATTTATAATGAGGTGATTCTATAGATGGCGGCTCCGTTTTTTAAGAAGAAAGAAGCTGTGGACAAACCGGCCAAACCGGGTATGGTTCAAAAGGTTCAACTGGCCGAACTTCCGCCCGAAGATAGCGATAATTATGAGAAGGCTGAAAGTGCTCCCGCCCTCGTGTCCGTCGGCAAAGCGCAGCTGGATAAAAAGTCGCTGGACCTGATCTTCGCAGTAGAACAGATGATTCAGGCGAGAGCGCATGCTGAAACGAACAACCATGAGCTGCAGGACCGGCTGAATCACTCCAGCAGTCATGTGGAGAGGCTGGGACGGGATCTGAGGAACCTGAACAAGGTAATTGAAGAGCGGGAGAAGAGCATTCTGGAGCTAGAGCATAAGCTGGTGGAGAAGAATCTGAAGGTGGACCAGGTGCTGGAGGATTACCGTGAGCTGCACACGACCTTATCCGGGGAAATGGATGAGCTCAAGAGCACTATTGATCTGGAGCAGCAGAAATATGCCAATCTTGTACAAAAACATAATGATGCCATCTCCGAGAAGCTGAAGCGGATGAATGAGCTCGAAGAGAAGATCGGGCGCCTGGAGACAGAGAACAGTCACCTGAAGCAGAAATACGATACGGTCCGGCAGGAGAAAACCTACCTCTCCAGCATGATCAGTGATTTCACCAACCGCATGACCGTACCCTTTAGCGGAAACACTCCGCCGGCAGAGCGTAACGACAGCAACGGAGATACATAGGATTTATGCCAGTGCACCCGGCGATCGCTGCTCGGATGGTAGAGCTGCTGTCCCTTGAGCAGAGGCAGGGCGTCTATCAGATGGAGGTAGGTTTAACCCACAGCAGCGGTTCCGCCCGCCAAATACTATTCATCGATGAATATACATATGTGCAATTGAGTATGCTTGGTCCCTTCGCGGGTCAGCGTGTGCGTCTGTCTCTCTATCCCAAATGGGACCCCTTCCGCCGCAGCTTCTTCAGCTCCCTGATCAAAATGAACCAGACGTTTAGCGAAACGCTGTATTATGGCTGCTCCGAGGAGTATGCCTCGCAGCTTGTGAAGGCGCGGCAGGAGGAAGAACGTCCAGCTGAGCCCGGGCCTGCAGCTCATGTACCGTCACTTGAATTGCATCATCACAAACCTGGGCATGTGAGGCGCAGCCGCAGCCTGCGGCCTGCCCGGGCTATACTGCTGCGCGGCATTCTGTTCAGCTGCCTCATCGCATTGTTCCTGCTGCGCATGGACGGGAAGCTGTTCAGCAGCAGTGCAGAAGCCCATGAGGACCCGGTGCAATCGGCCGTAGCTGCTTCTGTACAATCGGCCGTAGCTGCGGACGTCAGCAGCAGTCCCCTTATTAATGTTATACCGGCGGTCCAGACGGTGGCCTACCAGAGCAGCGAAGTCCCGGCAGTCCCGGAAGAGGCCCCGGAAGATACTCCGGAAGATACCTCTGCAGCTGCTCCGGAGACTGCGGTTGAAGAGATAGAACTGGACGGGAATAGCTATGAATACAGCCTGCCTCAGGGTTATGTGGCTTTATCCTTCGACGATGGGCCCTCGCAGTACACAAGGCAGATTGTAGATATTCTGGACGAGTATGGTGTGGCGGCGAACTTCCTGTTTATTGGACAGAAGGCCAGCCGCCGCCCGGCAGAGGTCCGCTATGCTAATGAGCATGGTATGCCAGTAGGCAGCCATTCCTGGGATCATAGTGATATGACACGGAACAGCCCTGAGGAGAACCGCAAGAATCTGGAGCGGGCCAGCCGGGAATTGGAGTCGAACATGAACTCGGCGGTAACGATCTTCCGTCCGCCTTATGGTGCAGTCAACGATGAACTGGCCGCTGAAGCGAAGCGGCAGCATATGAAGCTGCTGCTCTGGAACCGGGATACCGAGGATTGGAAAGCCGATAATGCCCCGCAGGTCCTCCGTTATTTCCATACAACGGACCCGTCCGGCGGCATCTATCTGCTGCACGAGAAAGCAGTTACGGTCCAGGCGCTTCCTGAGATCATTGAGTATCTTCAGGCACAGGGACTAAAGTTCGCCGTCTTCAAATAAAAACCAGGAAGCGTATCCCGGATGGAGGGGTGCGCTTTTTCTGCGTATGTGCACGGAAAAGACCCGGAATCGGCAGTGTTTCCCCTTGTTTTAATAAACAAAATTTGAGACAATAAGTTATTGTTGTTGCTAATGTCCCCCGCAAGGTAGAATAGATTGATTGAACTTTAACGTTTTGAAAAGAGGATATGAAATGAATAAAGAATCCATTTATGGATTGACTTTGGAACAACTGACCGCCTGGCTGCTGGAGCATGGGCACAAGAAATCCCGTGCATCTGCTGTCTGGGAATGGCTATACCGCAAGCGGGTTACCAGCTTTGCAGAAATGACGGGGATGAACCCGGACTGTGTACAGCTGCTGGAAGAGCATTATGTCTTTCAGACGATGGAAGAGCATGTGAAGCAGGAATCGGCTGACGGCACTGTCAAATTCCTGTTCCGCTTACAGGACGGCAACCTGATTGAAACGGTGCTTATGCGGCAAAAGTATGGTCTGTCCGTCTGCGTTACCACTCAGGTCGGCTGCAATATCGGCTGCAGCTTCTGCGCAAGCGGGCTGCTGGCGAAGAGCCGCGATCTCACCAGCGGCGAGATTGTCGAGCAGATTATGAAGGTCCAGCTTGATCTGGATCAGGCCGGTCTTGGACAAAAGGTCAGCCATGTAGTCGTAATGGGCATTGGTGAGCCATTCGATAATTTCCGGCATCTGCTGAATTTCCTGATTACGATCAAGGATCACAAGGGTCTGGCCATTGCCGGCAAAGGCATTACCGTATCCACCAGTGGTCTGGCTGACAAAATCAGAGAATTCGCTGACGCCAATATGCAGGTCAATCTGGCGATCTCCCTGCATGCGCCGAATAATGAGCTGCGGACACAGATCATGAAGATCAACCGTGCCATTCCTATAGAGAAGTTAATGCCGGCGATTGATTATTATCTGGAGAAGACCAACCGGAGAATTACCCTGGAGTATATCCTGCTGAAGGATATCAATGACCGTGAGGAGCATGCTCTGGAGCTGGCCGAGTTAATCGGAGACCGGCGTCAGCTGGCGAATGTCAACCTGATTCCGTATAATCCGGTAGATGAGCATAGCCAGTATCAGCGGAGCGAGCGGGAATCCGTACGTGCGTTCTTCGACACGCTGAAGAAGCAGGGTGTCAGCGTCAGCACCCGGCTGGAGCATGGAGTCGATATTGATGCGGCCTGCGGACAGCTTCGCAGCAAGCAGATCAAGAAGACCAAGGGCAAAGCAGCGGAGACTGGCAGCGCCATTGTAGGATAAATGCAGCTTCTGAATGATATTATAAGAACGGTGCCGGTGATGGATTCACTTCGCACCGTTCTTTTTGTCCGGCCCTGTGTTACAATAATCTGGCAGCAGTGAATTGAGAAAAGAGGAATGCGACTTGTTGACATTTACAAGCTACACCGTGGAGAACGTAAGAGATCCTTTTGGTATACTAAGCGGCAAGAGATATGAATTCGTCGTTAATATTGATGTACCTGAGGATGATGAGCTGTACGTAGAGAACGGAGTTTCCGCCCGTGTGATTGTTAAAGTGGAAGAGGAGCAGACAAGCATTGTCAGCTACGATCTGCAGGAAACCTCGTCAGGCCAGTTGCTCGATTTCGATATGGAAGAAGACGAGGAAGCAGCACTGGTTCTGTTCTGTTCAGAGCATTTGCCTGAATAAGACTCGGCTGTAAGTAATGGAAGGAAACTGCTGAACCTAGCAGTTTCCTTTTTTTTCTATAAAGTGTTACAAGCAGCCTTCCACATAATAATGAATCTGCTTGTTCCACCACGGCCAGTCATGGCTGGCATCATGCCCCCAGTAGTCGATCCGTGCGGGAATGCCTTTGCGTCCGAGCACATCCTGAAGCAGACGGGTCTCATGCAGCATTTCGTCCTCATACGCGCCTTGTCCGACGCAGACGATGATGTTGCTGCTGCGGTACTGGTTCAGATAATAATCATCCGTCAGTTCCGGCAGATAATGCAGCGGTGAATTCAGGTAGATCTGCTCACTCATATAGTCGCCGAAGAAATAATAGGTGGAATAGACGCCGCTCAGGGCGATTAAGGTATCGAAATAGTGCGGATAACGGAAAAAGAAGCTGGCACTGTAATAAGCGCCCATAGAGCAGCCTGAGATCAGAATGCGCTGATCGGTCCCTCCGTTGTTCTGCTTGCTCTGGTGGAGAATGCCGGGAATCAGCTCATATGCGATATATTTATCATACTGCTCATGACGGTGGACCCGGTCCTCATTATTCCAGTGAGTGGAGAAGAAGGTCTCTTCATCAATACTGTCGCAGGCCCAAATCTGCAGCTTGCCCGCTTCAATGAAGGAGGAGAGCGTGTCAATCATGCCCGAATCCTCATATTGATAAAAGCGTCCAAGCGAGGTGGGGAAGACGAGCATCGGTTTGCCGGCGTGGCCGTATATTTTATATTCCATGTCTCTGCCCAGGTTGTGGCTGTACTCCTTATGATAGCTTATCCTCATCCGTTAACACATCCTATCCCTCTTCTTGGTGAATATAACCTCTGATGTCCCTAACCTCCGAAAGCTCGGGTGAACGGAACTGATACGCACTGTTGCCCATGGCTCTGCTGAATACCTCTTCGATCTCGGCATAATTCACAATCTTCCCGCCGAATTCACGGTAGATGTCCTCGTGGCTGTGCGCATAATGCTTGTGACTCTTGCGGCTGGCATAGCCTGTGTAATATTTGCCATCGTACGGGCCGCCGACCTCGTTATGCACAACCATGCTGGCCCATTCTTTGTAGACATCCACATCGTAGGAGAAGTTAATGGCATCGGTCATCCAGGCGCCCGGCGGCCGCATATTCACTTCCAGGGCAATGATCCGGCCATCCTTGTGCGATTTGAACAGCTCGATATGGAAGAACCGTTCCCGGATGTCAAAAGCCTTCAGAATGCTCTTCCCGGCCGCCTCAACCTCCGGGCTGATCTCCCGCAGACAGAAGTAGTAGAGGTGGTTGTCGGTGTTGACGACATCCATGACACTGTTCTCGAACAGGTGACTGACCGCGAACCGGACGTTGCCGTCAATATCGACCAGACCGTCATAGGTCAGGATGACCCCGTCGATGAACTCCTCAATAATGAAGGCCACATCATCCGGCTTGGTGTCAAAAAAGTGCTGCAGCTCCTCTTCATTACTGATCTTATACGTATTGCTGGCCCCGGAGCCGAGATCGGGCTTAACCACCAGCGGGAAGCCGGCGCTCTGGATGAAGCTCTCCACGCTTTCACGCGTAGTCCCGGTGGAGAACTGAACGGTGCTCACACCGCTTTTATGGAAGAATTCTTTCATCTTGGACTTCTGCTTCAGGTTGGAGACGAAATCGGACTTGGTGCCGTAAATGTTGAAATCCGTGCGGATGGCGGCATCCTGCTCCAGCCAGTATTCATTCAGCGACTCGAAGCGGTCAATCTTACCGTATTTATAGGTGAAAAAAGCAACGGCCCGCAGGATCTCCTCGTAGCTCTCCAGATTGCTTACCTTATAGTACTCCGTCAGTGCCAACTTCAGCTTGTCCTCCAGCTGGTCATATTCGGCATCGCCAATCCCGAGCACCGTCGCCCCCTGCTGCTGCAGCTGGGTACAGAAATCAGCGCTGTTCTTGGGGAAATGCGGGGAAAAGAAGATAAAGTTCATGCGGACCAGCCCCTTTGGCTAAAATATAATTCCGAGTTAAATTGTATGATTAATTCAATCTACCAGTTTCGTCATTATTCGTCAATCCTTAGTCTGACTTTTGCTGCAGTTTCCGGTTGAGCCGGGCCAGCAGTCCGCTGAAGGTCTGGCAGTCCCCGGGAGACCAGTCTTCAAAAATCTGCTCATAGCGCTGTAGCCGGATGTCCCGGGCCTCGGCAAACGTCTGGGCACCCAGCGCGGTAATCTGAAAATAGCTCGATCTTCCATCCTGCGGATCTGGCACCTTTACCACATAATCCTTCGCCTCAAGGACGCTCGTCTGCCTGCTGATGGTAGAGGTGTCGAGGCCGAATTCTTCAGCGAGCGCTTTAACGCCTACCTTATCGTGGTTCGACAGATGGTGGAGCAGGGTGTAGGAGGAGCGGTCCAGGCCGCCATGTTTTTTATCGAGCGAACCGAGGCGGATTAGCGTAATCAGCTCATGGTTCAGGGTTTCGAGGTTTTTATCAGTCTGTTCATCAGCCATAGTTAGTATCCGTCCTTTATGATTGAGTAATTCTTAAGGTCCAGCCTTATATGTCTCCATATTATAAGTGATAATACAGCCCTTAGCGAAAGCTACCGGTTATTTATGAGAGCATAATGAAACTCTGATGAAATAAGTCATATTGACTTCCGAAAATATAGTTGTATAATACACATATGCTAAAATGATTGTATCATACACCTATATTAGTGTGAAGCTAAGGTTTATAGTGGTGGCAGTGCAGAGGAGAGAGCATACTTGAGTAATCAGACGGCAAAAAATTCATCATTCTGGCTTATTATTCTGGCCATCTTTTTCGGTAATTTCATGGCTATTCTCAGTACAACAACGATTAACGTTGCGTTCCCGGTGTTTCTGAAAAACTTCCATGCCGAGATCAGCACAGTGCAATGGATGATTACGGGTTATCTGCTGGCTACCGGCGTAATTGCTCCGGTCGTAGGGTATTTCGGCGACAAGTGGAGCTATAAATATCTCTATGTGTTTGCCCTGTCAGGCTTCACCTTGTTCTCGGGGCTGTGTACCGTGGCCTGGGGTATTCATTCCCTGATTATTTTCCGGACCCTGCAGGGAATATTCGGCGGGCTGATTATCCCGACGACGATGACGATGATTTATCAGTTTATCGAGAAAGAGAAGCAGGCTTTCGCCATGAGCCTCTGGAGCCTGTCCTCCATGCTGGCTCCTGCCTTCGGGCCAACGCTCGGCGGCTGGCTCACCGGGTACTTCGGCTGGAAGTCGCTGTTCATGATCAATCTGCCGATCGGCATGATCGCGATTGTGGTAGCGCTGAAATGCCTGCCGTTCCAGCGTCAAACCGCCAGCAGCAGAAGCTTCGATCTGCCGGGATTCGTGACCGTGATTCTGAGCAGCGCTTTTATTATTCTGGCCTTCAATAAGGGGAATGCCTGGGGCTGGACCTCATGGAAGACCTTATCCCTGCTGCTGGTTGGCGCAGCGGCCTTAACCTACTTCATCCGCCGGGAGCTGTCGCTGCAGGAGCCGCTGCTGAACCTTAAGGTATTCAAGCAGAACCGGTTCACCTACAGTCTGATCATCAACTGTATTATTACCGTTGCGTTATACTCGGGGACCTTCTTAATTCCGGTCTTCCTGCAGGATATCCAGCAGTCCACTCCGCTGAAGACGGCACTGGTGCTGCTGCCGGGCTCAATCGTGATGGCGGTCATGTCGCCGGCCGTCGGCAAGCTGTATTCCCGGATTGGCCCGTTCTGGCTCATTCTCAGCGGTATTCTGCTGCTGAGCGCTTCAACCTGGGAGCTTAGCCATATTACGCTGGCCGTTACACATACCCGTGTGGCGATGCTGATGGCCCTGCGCAATGTTGGCATTGCCCTGGCCTTCATGCCGGTAACGAATGCCGGGATGTCAGCCGTACCCAAGCAGATCACGGGGCATGCTTCTTCTGTGACGAACTGGGTCCGCCAGGCTACAGGCGCGTTGTCCATTGCCGTGTTCAGCTCCTTGCTCGCCTCCAGATCACTCGCCCATCAGCAGGAACTCAGCGGCGGAGCTTCTGCGGCAGGTGCACTGATCAAGGCGCAGGGAATGACCCTGGGCGTACAGGATATTTTCCTGATCGCTACAGGTGTTGGCCTGCTGGCAATTCCGCTGACCTTTCTGCTGAGAAGCGGAGACGGCAAGGCTGCGGCAGCTCCTGCGTCGCAGGCTGACGCGTGAAGCAGAAGGCGGGCGACTACTGAAGTTATCGCCAGATACACAGCAAACCCGCCACGCCAGATTCTTGCCGGTCCTAGTGGAAGTTCTCCATTGTAGCGCTTTCTCTTCGCATGTTGGGCGGATATGAGTTAGAATACAATAAAGCGAGCAAATAATAGGAGTTGTAAATATGTCCAACAATGACGAAGTGTTTTTGACGAAAGAAGGGTTAGCCAAGCTCGAAGAAGAGCTGAGAGAACTTAAGGGAGCAGGGCGCAAGGAGCTTGCGGCCCGGCTTAAGCTGGCGATCAGCTACGGCGATTTGAAGGAGAACAGCGAATACCACTCCGCGAAGGAGGATCAATCCTTCATGGAGACACGGATCATGATTCTGGAGAAGATGCTGATCAAGGCGCAGATTGTGGATTCCAGCAATATGGATCTGAGCACAGTCAGCGTGGGCTGCATCGTTATTCTGAATGATGTGGAATACTCCGAAAAGATTGAATATAGAGTGGTAGGTCCCGCAGAGGCTGATGTGCTGGACAACAAGATTTCTTACGAAAGTCCGCTCGGCAAAGAGCTGATCGGCAAAAAAGTGGGCGACATTATCAGCGTCAATGCCCCGATGGGCGTTATCAAATATGAGCTGCTTGAGATTAAAATGCTGTAAACCTTAAATCCTGTAATTCTTAAATCCTGTAATTCTTAAATCCTGTAATTCTTAAATCCTGTACCCTGCTTTAATAAGGGTACAGGATTTTTTGTCTAAAGATATGAATTTATACGCTGCGCCTGATAACCGGTGGTGGAGGTAGAGCCAGTGGATCGAAATAGATGGAATTTCTCCACTTGCTTATGAGCGGAAGATTACCTGCCGGACAATAGTTGGAAAATCAGCACTTAATAGGCTGCATATAAATCAGAATAGAGAAAAGGCAGGAAATTAAATGACGTTAATCCACTTAATTGCGGCAAAGGATCATAAAAAGCCGAATTAAGATACGTTTTTCCAACTATTGCCTCAGTGTGGGATGCTATGCCGTCACTTCCAGGTGAATGTCAGGCACCTTGGCAGGGCGGGGGAGTAAGGTCTAATCTATCCCTTGGTAAGGTGCCGATTCTGCCCTTCGGGCGGAATTTGTTGCAAAGACTGCAAGCGGCGGGCTGCCATAGGCAGTTTCTATTAAGGATATTGATTCCGTGTCTTAGACGCTCCCTGCCGGGGGAGTTATAGTAGGGAGTAACTAAAGAACAGAGGGGTCCTGGCTTGTGATTCAGACTGTGCTATCGACACTTGTGGAGGTTATTGTGCCGCTGTCCATTCCGGTGGCCGCCGGGGCGCTGCTCGGACGTTATAAGAATCTCGACACGAAGCCCCTGCTGACGCTGTACCTGTATTTTCTCAGTCCGGCGATTATTCTGGATACGCTCGCTACGGCGGATATCTCGTTCGATGATGTCTATAAGACGCTCGCATTCTCGCTGCTGAATCTGTTTCTCTTATGGGGGCTGGCTACCCTGATCGGCAAAATCCTGAAGCTGGCTCCGCCGGAAGCCGCCGGCCTGACGCTCATCTCCACCTTCACGAACAGCGTCAATTACGGTCTGCCGCTGGTGCTGCTGGCCTTCGGCCAGCTTGGCCTGGACAAGGCCTCGGTCTATGTCATCGCCCAGATGGTGATTGTGAATACAATCGGCGTGTATTTTGCCGCCAGATCACAGTTCTCGGTGCGCAGCGCCGTGAAGTCGGTCTTCTCGCTGCCGGCCATCTATGCAGCCATGGTGGCCCTACTGCTACGGGCGCTCGGCCTGCATATGCCGCATGAGCTGGCTTCGGGCTTATCGATGGCCGCAGGAGCGTACTCGCCGGTAGTGCTGGCGATCCTCGGCGCACAGATGGTGAAGGTCCGGGCTGCGCATACGGAGCGCAACGTGCAGCTTGCATTCTGGACGGGGCTGACCGTCCGGCTGCTGCTGGCTCCGCTGCTGGCCGCGCTGGTGCTGCTTGCGCTGAATATTACGGGCACCTTATTCTCGGTGCTGCTGATTCTGGCCTCGATGCCGGTAGCCGTCAATTCCGTAGTGCTGGCCGAACGCTTCGGCAGCTCGCCTGCGCTGGTCTCGCGCTGTATTGTCTGGACTACGCTGGCGTCCTTCCTGGCTCTCCCAGTGTTGATTGCTGTGGTGGGCGGGTAGAGACAGAGCAGGCAACGTAAGGGCAAAGGGGCGAAGAGTAAAGAATGAGAGTAAAGAGTAAAGAGTAAGAGCAAAGAGTAAGAGCAAAAAGCTCCCCCTTCAGAGTGTGAAGGCGGGAGCTTCTACTATTATATTAAGAAGCACTAAAGAAATTAACGAAAAGCAAAAACAAAGCGGAGGGGGAATTTGGAATTGTAGGAGCGATAGCGACCGCTTTGTCACCGGATTTCTACCGCGAAAAGCGGTTCGAATCATGTGAATCTGGGGACAACAACGGCCGGAAGTCCAAATGTTCAGCGCAGTGACGACCAAGCTTCAAATTCAAATCTTAAGTGTGCCGTATATAGCAGTTATAATGCGTGCTGGACACCTGGCGGAACGCCTACCGCTTAGAAATCAAAATTGTCCGGATCGGGGCCGGTCCGCTGATCCCGATTGAGGCTGTCAATGCGCTCCATGTCGGCGCTGCTCAGCTCGAAATCGAACAGGGAGGCGTTCTCGATGATCCGCTGCTCTCTGGTTGATTTCGGAATGGTGACGATCCCATGCTGCAGATCCCAGCTCAGGATGATCTGGGCAACGGACTTGCCGTGGCTGGCGGCGATCTCAGCCAGCACCGGCTGATCCAGCAGCTGGCCCTGCATCAGCGGAGCCCATGCTTCCATCTGGATACCATGCGTCTTAGCGAAGCTCCGCAATGGCTGCTGGGACAGATAAGGGTGCAGCTCAACCTGATTGACCATCGGCTTGATCTCGGCATCCTGGAGAATATCCTCCAGATGATGAATCTGGAAATTGCTGACGCCGATGGCTTTGACGCGGCCTGCTTTATAGAGGGCTTCGAGCGCTCTCCAGGACTCCTTGTATTTGCCCTTCACCGGCCAGTGAATGAGATACAGATCAAGGTAGTCAAGGCCCAGCTTCTCAAGACTGGCCTCGTAAGCGGCAAGGGTCTCTTCATAACCAAGGTCTGCATTCCAGACCTTGGAGGTTATGAACAGCTCTTCGCGGGCCAGCTTGTTATCGGCCATAGCTTCCTTGACTGCTTGCCCCACTCCGCGTTCGTTGGCATAGACTGCGGCTGTATCAATGCTGCGGTAGCCGTGGGCAATTGCGGACTTCACCGCCTGCACCAGCCCGTCGCCGTCCTCTACCTGAAAAACTCCGAGTCCAACCCACGGCATATTCACGCCGCCCTGAAGTATAGTTGTATCTTGTAAATGCTGTGCCATATTGAATGACCTCCTGAAGGAATAGTGTAGTTAAAGGTAAGATAATAATTAGACAAGCGGAACATTCAATCCGCAGATCTGATTCGCTGATGACAGAATGAAAACATTAATTTCAAACTGGACGGGCAAAATGTTGTACGTAGTGCAGCTTTGATTCCCTGATATCTGGATTTTCTAAAGGATTGTTGTATTAAATACAATAATTTCTTCGATAAGCTGCTTACAAGACGAGAAATGCTGCCTTTTATCCAACAATCTTGAAATTTGCCCGGAATAAAAAGGGTAATGTTGTATTTTGGGCAGGATTTTAGGAAGCAAGGAGCTCTCCCCGCCATAGCCGGCGAGTTAATACGAGAAAGGGATTGCGGCAGCTATAGCCTAAATCAGACCATACATACCTCTTGACTGCGCACACTGCCTTTTGCGGCGTACACAGCATTGCAGGTTAAGCAGCTTCCGTCCGCTGCATACGCTCGTCTCTGTTCTCCAGCGCCCGGCTCCAGGCCGTGAGCAGAACGGCCCCGAAGACCATGACTGCGCCCACCCAGGCGGTGTGGATCAGTCCCATATGATCGGTGACCAGCCCGCCGAGATAGGCGCCGATGGCGATGCCTGCATTGAAGGCGGCAATGTTGACGGCAGAGGCGACATCTCTGGCGCCGGGTGCGAACCGGTCAGCCAGCATTACTACATAGACCTGCAGCCCGGGGACGTTCATGAAGGCGAGCAGCCCCATGAAGAAGATGGTGATCAGGGCAGCGGTCTTGAATGGAGCCGTGAAGGTGAAGATCAGCAGCACGGCAGCCTGCAGGGCGAACATATAGAATAAGGCGTTCATCGGCTTGCGGTTCGCTGCTCTGCCGCCGATCACATTGCCGATGGCAATGGCGATGCCATAGACGAGCAGGATCACGGCGACCGTCTTCTCCTGGAAGCCGCTGATCTCATGCAGCAGCGGGGAGAGATAGGTGAAGACGACGAACGTTCCGCCGTAGCCCAGGGCTGTAATGGCAAAAGCCAGCAGCAGGCGGCCGTTCGTCACCAGCTTAACCTGCTCGCGCAGCGGCGTACGGGTCCCCTTGCGGAGTCCGGCGGGTACCAGAATCAGATTGGCGATCAGCGCGAGGATGCCGATCACCACAATGGCGGTGAAGGCAGCCCGCCAGCCCAGCTGCTGTCCGAGGAAGGTGCCGAGCGGCACGCCGGTGACCGTAGCTACGGTAAGCCCGGTGAACATAATGGAGATGGCGCTGGCCCTGCGGTTCTCGGGCACCAGATCGGCGGCGATGGTGGAGGCGATCGACATGAACAGGCCATGCGAGAGGGCGGATATCACCCGGGCGGCCAGCAGAGTGCCGATTCCGCCAGCAGCGGCCGCAAGACTGTTACCGGCGATGAATACGAGCATCAGCAGGAGCAGCAGTGTTTTGCGGGAGACTCTTGTCGTCAGCGAGGTTAGCACAGGCGCACCGAAGGTTACGCCGAGTGCATACAGAGTTACGGTTAATCCGGCGGTGGTCACGGATATATTCAGGTCATCAGCAATGAGCGGCAGCAGCCCGACACTGATAAACTCGGTTGTTCCTATCGCAAAGGCGCTGACCGCCAGAGCCAGCAGCGCGAGGGTACTTCTTTTTGTGTCCAGAGACATGTTCTTCACTCCTACTATGGTAATCACCGGCCGGTAAGTGCTATTATGGAGTACAGATACGAAAATGGACAGTACGTACTTTAAAGTACTATAGGTACCAAAAAGTACCCATAAACTACCCGCTGGCGACACATAAAGGGATGTACAGTGAGCATACAGGAGGCACTATAATGGCTAAAAAATATAATATTTCGGTCGAGGCTACGCTTGAAGTGATCGGGGGGAAGTGGAAATGCGTTATACTATGCCACCTGACGCATGGCAAGCTGCGGACAAGCGACCTGAAGCGGCATATGCCGAATATTACGCAGAAAATGCTGACCCAGCAGCTCCGCGAGCTGGAGCAGGACGGCATCGTCAACCGGATTAGCTATAATCAGGTTCCGCCCAAAGTGGAATATGAGCTGAGCGAATATGGACAGACGCTCGGGTCCATTCTGGATTCCCTGTGCGCCTGGGGAGAACAGCATATTATTAAAGAGTATGGCGATAAATTCGCCGTGCTTGAGGACAATGTGCTGAACAACAAAAAGGTGGAAATGCTGCCTGGCGGCGTGGAATAAGCGTGGAATAAGCGTGGAATAAGGCGCAGCAGACCTATGAGCGTACACAAAGAACCGTAAGTCTCCCCCCGGAGACTTACGGTTCTTTGATGTGCCTGGACTCCGGGAGTTCTGCTCAAAAGAATACGGTACAGTTGCGGAAATCATCAGATGGACTCGGCCCGTCTTAATCCGGTTGTCCTTCACTGACCTGAATCGTGAAGATAAAGACGGCACCTTGCTCAACATCCTGCTTAGCGTAGATTGTTCCGCCCATCAGGTCGACCAGCATTTTGCAGATGGACAGCCCGAGTCCGGTCCCCCCGAACTTACGGTTGATCGTAGCGCCGATCTGGGTGAACGGCTGGAACAGGTATTTCATTTTGTCCGCAGGAATGCCGATGCCGGTATCTGCAATAATGAACTCAAGCTCCATTACCCTATCCATCGCTTGCCGGAGATGAACCCCTACCTTAACGCCGCCCGAGTAGGTGAACTTGATTGCATTGCCGATCAGGTTGTTCAGTACCTGGCGCAAACGGTTGGGATCGCCCACGAGCAGCGCGGGAATGGCAGGATCAATGAAGGTCTCCAGGGCCAGATTGCGTTCCTTGGCGAGTGCCCGGAAGAGATCCACGGTTTCCTTGATGCAGGAGTGGAGGTTGAACAGCTCATAGTCCAGCTCCATTTTGCCGGATTCAATCTTGGTGAAGTCCAGGATATGATTAATGACAGACACCAGCGCGTGGCCGCTTGTATGAATGATTTCGGCCATTTCCAGGTCATCCGCCGCCAGCTCAGAGGTCCGCAGTACATCTGACATGGCAATAATTCCGTTCAGCGGTGTGCGAATTTCATGGCTCATCATGGCGAGGAAGCCGCTTTTGATCCGTAGAGCGACTTCGGCAGTGTCCTTCAGCTCGGTCAGGACGCTATTCGCCGCCTCCAGCTCCTGGGATTTAAGCTGCAGCTCTTTGTGGGTCTGATAGAGGCGGACGAAGCCGTCAATTTTGCTCTTGAGCACGATCGGATGGAACGGCTTGGTCAGGAAATCTATAGCTCCGGCTGAATAGGCCATCATATAGTTCTCCAGCTCTGAAGTCAGCGCGGTGAGGAATATAATCGGGATGTCACGCGACTTTTGACGCGCTTTGATCCGCTTCGCCGTTTCAAATCCATCCATGTCCGGCATGAGCACATCCATAATAATCAGGGCGAACTCCTGCTCCAGCAGACACTTCAGGGCCTCCATGCCGGAGGTTGCACCAATCAGCTGATAAGGGGTGTCCGCCAGCAAAGCCTGTATCGACAGGAGCTCATCCGGCCGGTCATCGACAAGTAAAATATTAATAGGATACTCCATAATTCCTCCTACTGAATCAACCATAATTTCAGCACACTCACCAGCTGTGTCGTATTTATCGGTTTGGATATATAATCGTTCGCTCCGGCCTGCAGGCATTTGACCCGGTCTTCCTCCAGGGCGCGGGCGGTTAACGCGATAATCACCAGCTGTTCATACTCCGGTCTGAGCCGGATATGCCTCATGGTCTCGTAACCATCCATCTCTGGCATCATAATATCCATGAATACGAGCTCAACATCCGGGTGTGTCTCCAGATGCTCAAGGGCTTCTTTACCATTCTGGGCAAAGCTGATCTCCATATTATAACCTTCGAGCACACTGGATAACGCAAAAATATTACGCATATCATCATCCACAAGCAGTATGCTTTTTCCGGCAAACGCCGACTCCGGATTGTGCAGATTCTCGATCAGGCGCTGTTTGTCTGGCGGCAGATCGGCATGCTTGCGGTGCAGGTATAAGGCCGTATCATCGTAGAGCCGTTCCATAGACCGTACATTCTTGATGACAATGCTCTCGGCGTAGTGCTTGAGGCGCTGCTCATCGTTCTTGCTGAGATCCTTGCCTGTATAGATAATGACCGGCAGGGTTTGCAGCTTACGGTTGGTTTTGACCTGCTCCAGCAGATCGAAGCCGGAAATATCCGACAGGCCTAAGTCCAGCACCATGCAGTCAAAATGATGACTGGCCAGATGCTCCATCGCTTCCCTGCCTGTGCCGACCGCAATAATGTTCACATCGGGATGGGCGATGAATTCGACAAGGCTGCTGCGCAGAATCTTGTTGTCTTCAACAATCAGCAGGCTCTTCACCGGACGGCGGATATACGTCTCAATCTGCAGGAAGGCTGCCTCCAGCTCGGCATAATCACTTGGCTTCTTCCAGAAGGACAAGGCGCCCATCGCCAGGCTCTGCTGATTCTCCTCGGCTGTCGAGATGACATGCACCGGAATATGGCGCAGCTCCGGCCGGCTCTTCAGCCGGCTGATAATTGACCAGCCGTCCAGAACGGGAAGATGCAGATCCAGCAGGATGGCGTCGGGCTTGTAGGCATGTGCAAGCGCCAGACCCTGATCGCCCTGGAAGGCGACGATCGCCTTGAAGCCCCGGCTGCGCGCCAGTTCAAGCAGCATAGTGGCGAATTCCGCATCCTCCTCTATGATCAGCAGGAGGATGTCACCGGGGAGCAGATTGCCGCGGTCATCTTCCATCTCGGCATATTGCAGCAGCTTCGGATTCGAGATGGAAATATCGGGAACGAACGATTCCCGGAAAGCTGGATTCTCCCGGCTGTTGGTCTCGCAGCCCGGCATATCCGCAGTGGCTGCGGCTGCAAAGGTAGCGGCAGCCAGCGCCTGTGCGTCCTCTCCCGGCTCGACTGCAGGAATGATCAGCGAGAAGGTGCTGCCTTTGCCTTCAACGGAATCCACTTCAATTCTTCCGCCCAGCAGGGTAGCCAGCTCGCGGCAGATCGTGAGCCCAAGACCGGTGCCGCCGTATTTGCGGCTGGTGGTGCCGTCCGCCTGCTGGAACGCTTCGAAGATGCTCCCCAGCTTGGAGGCGGCAATGCCGATGCCGGTATCACTGACAGAGAAGATTACTTCTTCGCCGCTGGTGCGGATGGACAGGGAAACGGAGCCTTGCTCCGGGGTGAATTTAATAGCATTGGACAACAGATTATTCATGATCTGCTGCAGTCTGTGGCCGTCGGTCATCAGATGGTCAGGTAGCCTGCTGTCTGAATGGACATCGAACCGGAGATTCTTTTTCTTGGCCTGCTGTTCAAAATGGCGGAAGACGTGGTTGCTAAGGTCCTGCAAAGAGACCGGTTCAAGAACGGAGGTCATCTTGCCGACCTCCAGCTTGGCCAGATCGAGAATCTCGTCGATAAGCTGCAGCAGATCCTTGCCTGCAGAGAAGATGGTATGCACATATTCCAGCTGCTTCGCCTCAAGATTGCCTTCCTTGTTCTCGGCGAGAATCTGCGAGAGGATCAGCAGGCTGTTCAGCGGTGTTCTCAGCTCATGCGACACATTGGCAAGGAATTCCGATTTATACTGGGCAGCTAAGAAGATTTCCTGGGCCTGCGCCTGAATCTCCTCTTTCTGCTGTTCGGTAAGTTCAACTTGAAGCAGCAATTGGTCATGGGAGGCCGCGAGTTCTTCTTTTTGGGTCAGAAGTTCATCGGCCTGCGCCTGCAGCTCGTCCGTCTGGGCCTGAAGTTCCTCCGTCTGCGTCTGAAGTTCCTCTGTCTGGGCTTGGAGTTCCTCCTTCTGGTCCAGCAGTTGGTTCGTTTGCGCCTGAAGCTCCTCGGCCTGATCGGCAATCTCGGCCTTCTGGCGTTCAGTAATCTGCAGCTGCTGCTGCATATCGCGGTTGGCGGCAGACAATTCGTCAGCCTGCGCCTTGATCTCCGCGGTTTGACGGCTGGTAATCTCCATCTGCTGCTGCAGCTCCAAATTAGAGGCGTACAGTTCTTCCGTCTGCTGCCTCAGTTCATCGGCCTGGGCTTCAATCTCGGCTTTTTGTTCCTCTGTCAGCTCCATTTGCGCCTGAAGCTCTTCATTGGAGGACAGCAGGTTCTCGGCCTGCATCTTCAGCTCTTCTCCCTGATCCTGGAGCTGATCGGTCTGCAGCCGCAGTTCCTCGGTTTGGGCCATAAGCTCTTCGGTCTGTGCCTCCAGCTCTTGGGTTTGTGCCGTCAGTTCCTCGGTCTGCGCTTCGAGCTCTTCTTTCTGCAGCTGGGTTTCACTCAGCAGTTCTTCAATTCTGGCCACGCCGGCCAAAGTATTGATCAGCACTCCCATGTTCTGACCGGTCCGCTCGATCAGCTCGTGCTCCTTGGAGCCAAACGGGTGCAAAGCTGCCAGCTCCATTACGGCTACCACTTCCCGCTCATGCATAATCGGGACTACGATAAGCGATGAAGGGGAAGCTTCACCCAGCGCGGAATGGACTTTGATATAATGCTCCGGAAGATCCACCAGCACGAGGGTCTGCTGATCCACCGCGCATTGTCCGACCAGTCCGCTGCCCAGCTGGATGGGTTCGAGGCGGCGTGCCGATTCGTCAAAGGCATAGCCAGCTGCGAAATTCAGCTGACCTTCCTGCTTCATATATACGGCTCCATAGCTTCCGCCGACAGCGACAGCCAGCCTGCTGATAAATACACGCGCTGCTGTCTGCAGATGCACCGATCCTTGAAGCTGCATAGCCATCTCAGACACCTGCGTATTAATCCAGGCCTGCTCCTCCGCTTTCATGCGCAGTTCGCGTTCTTCAGCGGCTCTGTGGTGAAGATCGGCGGCCAGCGTATAGTAAGAGTCCGCGAGCTGGCCGAATTCATCCTTGCGCACAGTAGCTGCGGCTGCAGGGTTAAGCGTCCCATCGGCGATATCCCGGGAGATACTCGTAATCCGGTCCAGCCCGTGGTCTATATTCCGCTGAATGCTGAAGATGAGGCCTATTCCAATCAGAATGCCGACCCCGCCTAATGCAGTAGCGAAAATTCGGGGAATGCCCTCCAGATAGAGAGTAGATATAGTAATCATACTGCCCAGCAGCAGTATAGATGCGAGTGTTGCTAACCAAACCTGTTGTTTAATCCTCATAGTTCGCCGCCTTTGTTCAGTTAGTACTACCAAATATGTATAAGTATACTTTCTATAGACGGCGGGCGAAATAGAAGACATAGAGAAAATACCGAAAAACCTAAATTTACAAGATTTTCAGGTGTTCATTTCCAGCTGAAATGCGGGTGTATTTCATGAAAAACTTTGAAATTCACAGCAAATATACTTAAAATTTTGCTTGTAAGGATCATACAGAGCGTGTAAGATATACGAAGGTTTTTAAAAACAGGCTTATCATAATACCTCATATAATCTTGGGAATATGGCCCATAAGTTTCTACCGGATGACCACTGTAATTATCCGACTATGAGTGAAATAGCGCATCTAGGGTTCCGTTTCTTGTGCTGCGGCAGAGGAAGGACTGGTCCAAGCGATGCGGACACGCTTATGTGTTACACCACTAAGGGACAAAAACCCAGAAGGACAGATTCACTTGAGAGAAACACTCAAGGGGATCTGTCCTTTTTATTTTAAAGGAGGAAGAATCGCTGTAATGAAAGTACTGGAGGAACGCATTAGACAAGAGGGCTTAATTTTATCGGAGACTGTGCTGAAGGTAGACTCGTTTCTGAATCATCAGGTGGACACGGAGCTTGCGCTGCAAATCGGGCAGGAATTCAAAGCTATCTTCGGAGATCAGCCCATTACCAAGGTGCTGACTGTAGAGGCCAGCGGCATCCAGTTCGCCATGGCTGCAGGCATTGCGCTGGGTGTGCCGTTTATTTATGCCAAGAAAAAGAAGGCTGTTACCCTCACCGAGGCGGTCTACTCCGCACCGGTGCATTCCTTCACCCGTCAGGAAGACTACCTGATCAGCATCTCGCAGAAGTATCTCGGACCTGGCGACAACGTGCTGATTGTCGATGACTTTCTGGCTACCGGTGCAGCGCTTATAGGCCTATGCGATATCGTGGAGGAGTCCGGGGCGCGGCTGATGGGAGTCGGCTGTGTCATTGAGAAGAGCTTCCAGGAAGGACGCAGCCTGCTGGAGCAGCGCGGAATTCCGGTACATGCCCTGGCGCGGATTGCTTCGATGTCTCCAGGAGAAGTTCACTTTATAGATAATCCCTGCACCGGCACTGCCCGTGCGGAAGAATTAATTAAGGAGAGTGCAGGATGCTAAGCAAACAGAAGATATTCGCCCTCGGGCTTCAGCATGTGCTGGCTATGTACGCCGGAGCTGTGATTGTGCCGCTGGTGGTCGGCGGGGCACTGAATTTGAACGGAACGCAGATGGCGTATCTGATCGCAGCGGATCTGTTCACCTGCGGACTGGCAACACTGCTGCAGATTATGGGCAGCAAATATTTCGGAAGCGGACTTCCCGTTGTACTCGGCTGTACCTTTACTGCAGTCAGCCCGATTATCGCTATCGCTTCAGGCTCCAATCTCCCGACAGCGTACGGGGCTATTATTATCTCCGGTCTGTTCGTTGTACTGGCAGCCCCGATATACGGGAAGCTGCTGAAATTCTTCCCTACAGTAGTAACCGGCTCCGTAGTAACGATCATCGGGCTCTCGCTGATCCCGGTAGCGATGAATAATGTGGCCGGCGGACAGGGCAGCGCTGATTTCGGCCAGCCCCGCAATCTGCTGCTGGCCCTGATTACACTGCTCGTAATTCTGGCGGTGAACCGCCTGACTACAGGTTTCCTGCGTTCCGTATCTGTACTGGTAGGCCTGGTTGTCGGAACCGTAATCGGCTATGCCATGGGCATCGTACATTTCTCTACAGTGACTACGGCCTCTTGGGTGAGTGTGGCCCAGCCATTCTACTTCGGCTGGCCGCAGTTCAGCATTACTGCGATCTTCACGATGATTATCGTTAATATTGTGTCCATGGTGGAATCGACGGGTGTGTATTTTGCCGTGGGCAAGGCTACAGACCAGCAGGTAGAACAGAAGCAGATCGTGAACGGCCTGCGTTCTGAAGGGCTTGCCATCATGCTCGGCGGATTGTTTAATGCGTTCCCTTATACGGCGTTCTCCCAGAATGTCGGCTTGCTGTCGCTGACCCGGGTGAAGACGCGCAATGTTATTTTTGCCGCCGGCGGAATTATGATCGTGCTCGGGCTGCTGCCGAAGCTGGCAGCGCTGACTACAGTCGTGCCGAATGCGGTGCTTGGCGGGGCGATGATTGTCATGTTCGGATCGGTTGCCGCATCCGGCATGTCGATTCTCTCGGATGTTGACCTGCGTAAGGATGGCAATCTGCTGATTGCCGCCTGTAGTATTGCTGTCGGTCTCGGCTCTGCTGTGCTGCCGTCCATGTTCGACCAGCTGCCGGAATTCGCCAGAATGCTACTGCAGAACGGAATCGTATCCGGGTCTCTGACAGCAATTATTCTTAATATCTTTCTGTCCCAAACCCAGGAGAGCACAGCTTCCGCAGTCGCAGCTCCGGAAGTAAAGTGAAATATTCCTAAAATTTTAATCTAATAAGATAAGCAGCCGATTCCGAAATAAATGGGAATCGGCTTTTTTAGTGCACTTAAGTAAATAGAATTTAATGTATAATTTATACATTGACAGCTAGAAGGGAATGGCATGGCGCATGAAAAAATATTGGCTGAGTATTCTAGGCAGTCTGGTGCTGGTGTTGATCATTCCATTGCTCTCTGTCCTCCAGACTTTCCATATAAACCGCGGAATGCCGCAGGCACGGCAAGGTATGATCGATCTGCGCAGCTGGGACTTCGGCAAAGACGGTGTTGTGAAGCTGAACGGGGAATGGGAGCTGTACCGCGGAGCGCTGCTGATGCCTGAGGTGTTCTCCAAGGAGCGGAAGGACCCGGGCGTGCCTGCCGTGTCCGGAATGGTACAGGTTCCGGGGAAGTGGAATCCTTATATATCCGTCACCGGGGAACCCGCAGCCAAAGGGTACGGCACTTACCGTTTGCAGGCCAGGATTGCCTATGGGGAAGCCGTAGTGTACGGTCTGCGCACCAGCAACATCCGTACGGCAAGCCGGGTCTTCGTGAACGGGCAGGAGATTGGCAGCAGCGGCAGCCCTGCTCCCACGGCTTCTGAGGGGAAGCAGAATAATATACCCTATACGGGGTTTGCTTCGGTGACCGGAGATACCATGGAGATTATTGTACAGGTGGCGAATTACAGCTACTCCTCCGGAGGTATCGTTATGCCGATTGTCATCGGTGATCAGGGCTCTATTATGAAGCACCGCGAATTTGCGCTGTTTGTAGACGGCGGGGCGCTGTTCGGATTTATTATTCTTTCTCTATTCCTGCTGATGTTCTCCAAGGTTAGAGAGAGCCGGGGGGTCACCCTTTATCTGGGTCTATTCTGCATGGCGGCCTTTGTCTACATTCTGACCCACGGCGAGAAGCTGATCTCGGCAGGGCTTCCCGGGCTTCCGTATGAAATTGTGCTCAAGCTGCAGCTGGCTTCTTCCACGCTGGTCTACTATTATCTGCTGCGCTATGTCGCCAATTCCGTGAATTACCCGATGTCTATTGTGGTCATTAAGGCATCTAAAATGATTACGAGCATGCTGCTGCTGATCTCAATATTCATGCCGGCCTATCTATTCAGCTATCTGGAGGGCATGCTGCTGACCTGGGGTGCGGTAAGTATCGGCTTTGTGCTCTACTCTATGGTTCAGGGAACAAGGCGGAACCCGAAAAATATGTTCCTGATGATGGTCAGCATTGAGAGTCTCAGCGTCGTTATTATTTGCTACCTGGTCAGTTTTATGAACCTGTCATTCAGCTATTTCATAATCTCTTATGAAATTGTCCTGTTCGGGTTCGTTCAGGCGATTATTATGACCCGGCAATATGCGTCCTCTTTCCTTGAGGTGGGGCAACTGTCACGCAGGCTGCAGACACTGGATGGCTTGAAGGACGATTTCATCTCCGATACTTCCCATGAGCTCCGCAAGCCGCTGCAGGGAATGGTCAACATGGCCCAGACACTGGCGCAGGGTGCGGCAGGCTCCGTGAGCAGTGCCCAGAGTGAGCAGTTGCTCATGATTGTCTCGACGGGCAAGCGGCTGTCAGCCTTAATCAATGATATGTCTGACTTCGCGAAGCTGAATCACGGCTCGCTCTTTCTGCGCCGGCAGGCGGTGGATCTCCGCACCGCGGCTGTTTCCATCATGGAGGTGACGCGCCAGGTATACGGAAAGTCCAATCTTGAATTCCGCCTGGATCTGCCCGGGGAGCTTCCCCTGCTGGAGACGGATGAACAGCGCCTTGCTCAAATTCTGTATAATTTATTGGAAAATGCCGTCAATTATACGCCTCAAGGCGTGATAACGCTGTCTGCAGAGGTTAAAGAAGAGTATGTTGCCATTCTTATCACGGATACGGGGAAGGGGATTGCTCCTGAGCGTTTGCACTCCATCTTTGATGCCTATGATCCAAGCGGACCCGCAGCCCAGAAAGCCTACCGGGAAACCGGACTCGGTCTCAGCATTACCCAGAGGCTGGTTGAGCTGGCCGGAGGAGAGATAGAGGTGCATTCGGAGCTGGGGCACGGCTCTGTCTTCCGCTTCACACAACCCATCCTGCGGAAAAGCAAAGCGCTGCTGGAGCAGGAGTATCTGGAAATTACCGGCTGGGAGGCGGCGGCAGTCCAACTGCCGGGAAAAGAACCAGTCCTGCCGCCGTCTGCGGAATGCTGCTTCATTCTGGTTGTGGATGATGATCCTGTCAATCTTCAGGTGCTGGTTAGTGTGCTGCAGCTGGAGAACCATTCGGTGATTACGGCCAGCAGCGGGGCTGAAGCTATAAGTAAAATACAGCAGTACCCTGAACTCGATCTCGTCATTGCAGACTGGGTGATGCCGGAAATACCCGGATTGTTATTATGCAAAACGATCCGTGAACGGTTTGTTCTGTCGGAGCTGCCGATTCTGGTGCTGATGGCGAGCAGCCGCCCCGAGGATATCCAGGCTGCGTTCGAAGCCGGAGCCAATGATTATCTGAGCAAGCCGGTGGAACTGCGTGAGTTCAAGGCGCGCGTGCAGACACTGCTCGATATGCGCAAGTCTGTCCGGATATCCGTTCAGGCGGAGATTGCCTTCCTGCAGGCCCAGATCAAGCCGCATTTCTTGTATAATGCGCTCAATGCGATCATCTCCGTATGTCCGGTAGACCCGGATAAGGCCACTGATCTGCTGCTGGATCTCAGCCAGTACCTGCGGAGCAGCTTTGACTTCCAGAACCGGGGACAGACCGTTCCTATTGAGAAGGAGCTGGGGCTGGTTCAGTCCTATCTCGCCCTCGAGCAGGCGCGGTTTGACGAGCGGCTGAATATCGAGTTCGATGTCCCGGACGATATTATGGGACTGGTTCCGCCGCTCAGCATTCAGCCGATTGTAGAGAATGCCGTCAACCACGGGCTGATGCAGAAGGAGGCTGGAGGGACAGTGCAGCTGTCGATTCAACTGCTGCCCGGCCAGCTTGTGGTTGCCGTCAAAGATGATGGTGTAGGGATGTCTCCGCAGCGGATTGCGGAGGTTCTGTCAGAAGAACGGACAGAGGGCGGCATCGGACTGCGGAATATTCAGCGCCGGCTGCTCAAAATGTACGGAACAGGCCTGAGTATTCACAGTGTGCCCGGCCAGGGGACGGCGATATCTTATACAATTCCTAGATAAGCGACACTCGAGAACGATGACATGAGGTGAGTCCTTTCAATGAAAGCGATACTAATCGATGATGAAAAGCCTGCATTGCAGCATCTGGAGCGCCTGCTCCTGAAAGACGGACGTCTGGAGATTACCGGCAAGTATACTTCGGCAAGACGGGGACTGGAGCATCTGGAGCGGGAGAAGGCGGATATCGTCTTCCTGGATATAGGTATGCCTGAGATGAACGGGCTGGAAGCCGGCGAGTATATAGCCGGTCTGGACCGGAGCACGCGGATTGTCTATATCACAGCATACAGTGAGTATGCTATTGAGGCTTTTGAACTGAACGCCGCCGACTATCTGCTGAAGCCGGTAACCTCCCAGCGCCTGAGCAAAACGCTCGAACGCCTAGAGATTCGCATAGAGCAGAATGAAGCGCGTGTGGAGGCGCTCCCGGAGCCTGCAGCTGCCGTCAAACAGCTCTCGATTCTCTGCTTCAAACGTCTGGAGTTCATGGACAGCACGGAGCCTGGGCGCAAGATGCAGTGGAGAACCAGCAAAGCGCAGGAAGTGTTCGCCCTGCTGCTCCATAACCGCGGCCAATGGATTCTTAAGGATACCATTGTGGATTGGGTCTGGCCGGACTTCAAACCGGAGAAAGCAGTAACCAACCTGCATACAACGGTGTACCATATCCGTAAGCTGCTTAAGGCTTGGGATATGGATGTGCGGGTTGAGTTCTCGCAGGAGCGTTACAGGCTGACCAAGGAGAAGGTGCTGCTCGATCTGGAAGAATTCGAGCTGGGATACTGCAATACCTCTGTGGAATCGGAAGAGGAATGGGCGCGCAGAGAAGCGGTGCTGAGTCTGTACCGCGGAGACTATCTGGAAGAACATCATTATGACTGGGCAGAAACGCGGCGCAAGGAATTGCAGATCCGCTTTATCCGCATGTCGCTGCATTCGGCCGAATATGAATTATCCTCCGTACGTCCCCGGCAGGCACTGGACAGGCTGCTGATTCTGCAGGCACTAGACCCGTATTCCGATCAAATCTGCCGGCTGGTGCTGAGAAGTTACGCCGACCTGGGAGATTTCATCGGGTTTAGGAAACACTACGATAAATATAAAGAACTGCTACAGCGGGATTTAGGCATCCAGCCGGATCATGTCATAGACAACTGGGTCCAGAAGGTGCTATAAATCAGCCGGGGGTATTCATCCTAAGGACATTGCCATTATTATTTGTTAGGCATAGAATTTAGTTGAGCCTGAACAGATAATATAGATAGGGATGGAGTACTGGGGTACAGATATTCCAGGCTGCGCGAGTTGAAACGAAATAATAGCGGCAGCGTATCAGAAGCATAAGAGTGTTCAGAAGGGATTGGTATGGTGTGGATAATGGAATGAAGGTCATCCTGTTCGAGAAGATGCCGGAAGGAGACCTGCAGATTATTGAGGAGCGCGTCTGGAGCATGAACATGATCACGGCCCTGGAGCATGTGAATTATATAGTCGTAGGCGGCCGTGAGTTCGAGGCTGTAGAGGGCCGGCTGAATGTGGACGAAGGGAAGCTTGAGCTTCTGCTGGTTCCGATGCGTACCGAAGGTTAAGGAACATTATCAGGAAAGGAGGGCCCAAGTTGGCAAAAGACGAAAATGTTAAAGAACCTGCTGTAAGCAGGCTGTTCACCCCTGATGGCAAGCCGATCCGCGTATTGTCGACCTCGCTCGGCATTGCCCTGCTGGCCAATGCGTTATTTATTCCCGGAGGCGCTGGTGCCAGCGGGAGTACCGGCGGTACGGGGGATGAACCGAAGCTGGTATCCTGGTCTACCGAGGAAGTTAAGAATTATTTCGACAAGAATGTTGACTGGAATATTCCATATCCGGATGAGAATCAGGAGGAGACTGTCCAGGAAGGGCAGGGAGCGGTAACATCAGGCGGGACAACGGTAATTAACAACTATGGCGGTTATAACTCGGGATTCGGCTGGGATGATGTGCTTCTGTACCACATGCTGTTCAACAGCGGTTCGTTCTACTCTTCAAGAGGCTGGTACAATGACCGGCCGACTTATTACGGAGGCACACGTACTGCCTATAAGCCACCAACCTACAGCAGCGGCAGCTTCCAGAACAAGCCTGTAGCCGGATCAGTGGTGAAACCGAAGACTTCGACTTCATCGACCGGCTCCATCACCAGAAGGAACACCTCTTCGAAATCAGGCGGAATCGGCGGCACCTCCAGCGGGCTGGGCTCTAACAAATCAAGTTCCTCGACTTCGAAGTCCAGCTCAAGTAAAAGCTCCGGCAAAAGCTCAAGCAAGAGCGGCTTCGGCGGATGATTCCGGCAGAGAGCGTCTTCGAATATCTGGACCAGTCCGCTCTGGAGCGGGCACCCCGGGTACAGCAGCTGCATGAGCTGGGCTTCACCTGGGCTGACCTGGAGGAAGAGGAATATTGGCTGGATGCGATAGCTGTAATGCGCGGAGAGACCTACCGGGAACTGAAGGATGCCTCATCAGGACTGTGGATGGTTCTGGATAAGGCGGTCCGCTACGTCCATCTTAAGCATGACCTGTATGATCTGCTGGGAATTCCCCCGGTGCTGTGGCAGATGCTCGACGACTGCCCAATGCCTGAGCCGGGGCTGATTAGCCGGTATGCCCGGTTTGATTTTGCTGTAGCCGGAGACGGGACGATTAAGCTGCTGGAGCTGAATGCCGATACGCCGACCGGCTATGTGGAGGCCTCTATTGCTACGCCGTGGATCTGCGCAGAGGCAGGTATCGGGAATGCCAATGCCGCAATGAAGCAGCAGCTTGCTGCCGCCTGGGGCGCTGAACGTCCGGATACGGCAGCCTGTGTTGCCTATGGCAGCCATCAGGAGGATACCGGAACGATAGATGCACTGGCAGCACATAGCGGACTGGATATCCGCTGCGTCGATTGCCTGGACCTGTGGATTGATGAAGGTGTAGTGAAGGACGCAGAGGACCGGATCATTGAGCGGATGTTCGCGCTCTATCCGAAGGAGTGGATGGCTGTGGATGAAGGCGGCGACGCCCTGGCCTACGCCATCGAGACCGGGAAGCTCCAGCTGTTCAACGGTCCGCACAGCATCATCCTGCAATCCAAGGGGCTGATTGCTGCGGTATGGGGGATGTATGAGCTGGGCCTGCTGTTCAGCGAAGAGGAACGTCAGGTCATCTCCCGTTACATACTGCCTACGTATAATAAGGCGGTATTCTCCGAAAGCTTTGTGTCCAAGTCTGTCTTCGGCCGGGAAGGCGGGTCCGTGCGGATTTTTGATGACAGCGGTACGCTTGAAATAGAGGATGAAGAAGGCTATGACAGCAGCCAGCTGTTCCCGGTGGTCTATCAAAAAAGAGCCGAAATGGCCCGGATTCAGACCAGTGAAGGAGAGCTTCACCTGCTGACCGGCATGTTCGTGATTAACGGGAAGCCCTGCGGTCTGCTCGGCAGGGCTGGCGGACCGATTACAGGCAATGCCAGTCATTTTATCGCGCTAGGAGTGAGGGGGCTTGAAGATGAACAAGGGTAGAGAGGGACGTGCCGCCGGACGCAGAATTAGGGGCGGGGCGCTGACCGCAATGCTGCTTCTGGCAGTCATGCTGCTAAGCGCATGCTCAGGAAACAGTAACAGTGTGTTCCATACGGATACCGAAACAACGGACAGTGTATCGCGGGTACCGTGGGATTACCGGGTGGTCGAAGGCAAGGTAGGCGATCTGATCGGCAGCGACATGACCGTGCTGCCGGATAATGAGCTGCTGCCTAACGACGGCAATTATGCTACAGGCGATACCATATGGACGCTGCAGTTCATGGACGCTGAGCTCGTGACAGATGCCGATCAGAAGAACGATATCAAGCTGTCTTCCTGGACTACGCTTAAATCATACGGGGACCAGAAGACAGCAACGGAGGATCTGGCTAATCTCAAGGTATCGATCACAACTGATGTAGATCTTGTCGGGGTATACAAAACCCAGTATCAGGATAAAACCAGAAACTTTGCCGTACTTGAGCTGCCTTCCGGCAACCGGATCAAGCAGCCGATTGACGACAAGCGCTATACAGCACTCGAGAAACAAAAGACAGCCTCCGTAGTGCTGGAGGAAGTACATGATTTCGCCGACTATGATTCGGCCTATGCGAAATTCCGGGGGTGGGCTAATTGACGATTGTTATTAATCTGGTGGTTAGTATTCTGACCATTGTTCTGCTTCAGGTGCTGGGTATGGTTGTATTCACCCTGATGACGCCTTTTAAAGACATGGAGGAGCTGAAGAAGGGGAATGTCGCGGTATCACTGGCCTTTGGCGGCAAGTTTCTGGCCACGGCGATCATTCTTGGTGTGGCGGCCTATACGAATACCTCCATCTGGTTCATGATGCTCTGGTTCGCGGTGGGGTATGTGTGCCTGGTTGCCTCTTACTGGATCTTTGAGCTGTTCACTCCCGGGTTCCGGATTTCGGAGCAGCTGCAGAAAGGGAATGTTGCGGTAGGCGTAACACTCTGTATGGTCTTTGTCGGAACAGCGTTTGCGGTCAGCAGCCTGATTATTTAAAAGGACCGGCCTTACAGCAGGGCAGCTGCCGTACCTCGGATGTTGGGGCGGCAGCTGCCCGGCCGGCTTAAGCTAACTACCCGAAAGCAGGGATGAGCATTGCATTTTCTAATCCGAATTTCCGGCAAGCTGCTGCATCTAAAGAAGAAGTCCATAGCTCTGATCATCCTGGCATTCATCATTCTGAGTGCAACCACTGCGTTCCTGCTGGAGCCGGACACTTTTCATAACTGGTTCAACGCCTTTTATTGGGTAATGACCACAATGGCTACTGTAGGCTACGGCGACTATTTCGCCACTACAGCCATTGGTAAGGTATTTACGATATTCATATATATCTTTGGCATCGGACTGCTCAGTTTGGTCATCGGTAAGGTTATCGATGCCATGGGAGAGATGCAGCGCAGGAGAGGAGCCGGAACCTTGAACTTTCACGGGCATAATCATGTCATACTGATTAACTGGAGCCGTAAAACGCAGGCGGCTGTGGATGAAATTCTGTGTTATGACGCCAAGTGCAAGATCGTGATTATTGATGAGAACGGCCGGCATCCATTGGAACAGCTGGAGCAGGTTCACTTCATCAGCGGGGATGCTTCCAGTGATGATATTCTGCTGAAGGCGAACATCGGGAGCGCCAGAGCGGCGATCGTGTTCAGCGATACCCGTATAGACGAGGCCTCGCTGAGCGACGGCAAGACGCTGCTGATCGCCTCCAGTATTGAACGGATCGCCCCGCAAGTACATACCACCGTAGAAATCATGCAGGAGAAGAACATTCAGAACTTCAAGCATGTTCATGTGAACGAGTTCGTGCTCTCCCATGATGCCATCTCCAGACTCGCGGTAAGATCTGCCCTGCAGGAAGGCAATTCTGAAGTGATCACCCAACTGCTCAGCCGCCAGCATGGCGATGATATCTATGAGATTCCGCGCAGCAGTGCCTGGAATACCTATGGTGACGCCTTTCAGGCTCTGCTGCGGCAGGGAGCAACCCTGCTGTCCGACCGTGGCGACCTTGGCATTAACCGTAAGCTGGAGCAGCCGATTCCGGCCGATGCCAGACTCTATATTGTTGCCGATGAGGAGACTTACCGGAGAATTAAAACAGGCTAAAGTATATTGTAAACATAAGCAGGGCTGGTTGGGTCGATTTGATCCAGGCAGCCCTGCTTTTATTTGAATAAATGGAATTATCTATGATTTAGACACATAATGTTCGCCAAAACAGTAAACAATGTGACATAAATTACCGTTATATTATTATGGCCAATATAAAGACTTGTCTTTTAAGGATGTGATGAATTGGGGAGTACAATCAGCAAGGCTGCTGCACTGGGTATATCGCTGCTTCTGATCACCTCATGCAGCGGTAATCAGGCCCGGCCCGTACCATCCGCGGCTACTTCTTCTCCGGCAGTTACTCCTGCGGGAACGAACGTGCCGGAGGAGCCGCTGCTTGACACAGCGGGTGAAGTACAGCAATTACTGAAATTCATAGATACGCAGCTCACTGGCCCCTACGGGGTATATACGAATTTGCAGGAAACCGGCGAATCGGCAGAGATGGCTACAGGCCATGAGGTTCTGAGCGAATCGGCTTCTCTTCTGATGAGGGCGGCCGTGCTTAACGGAGATCAGAAGAGATATGACCAGCAGTGGACGCTGGCCCGCGATACCTTCGATATGGAGGGCGGCTTCAGTTACAGGTTCAGTCCTAAGCAACAGAAGCAATACACCGTCAATGCAGCGGTAGACGACCTGCGGCTGATCGGCGCTCTGTATGAAGCAGGAGAGGTATTTAATCAGCCTGAGTATACGGAAGCAGCCGATAAATATGGCCGAAGATTCTATGATAATAATGTAAAAGATGGATACATGTATGATTTTTATGACAATATTTTCAAAACCACCAACGGGTTCGTAACTTTGTGTTATATTGATCTGAGTGTGTTGCGAAAATTGTCGATATCTAGCGAATTAAGCGGTATATTGTTGAATAATATGGGCGGAATTCTGGAAGACGGATATTTGTCCGACTCTTTCCCGTTCTATGAGACAAGATTTGATTACAAGACAGGCCAGTACAGTTCCGAACATATCAACACAGTAGAATCTTTGCTTACCATTCTTCATTTGACCGAGAGCAACCGGCAGAAGCCGGCGAGCATCCGTTATATCAAAGAGCAGGTTACGGCGGGCACACTGTACGGGCAGTATACGCGTGACGGCCAGCGGACGAATGATATCCGTTCTACGGCGATTTATGCGCTCACGGCCATGATCGGCGCTGTGCTGGGCGATCAGTCTCTCTACACATCCAGTATTGAACGGATGAATGAATTCAGAGCCGTGAATGCTGCAAGTCCGCTGTATGGCGGGTTCGGTGATGAGGCTGCCGGCCAGGCGTATTCTTTTGACAACCTGATGGCGCTCCTCGCTTATTCCTATTCCAACCCACAACAATAGTAACGAAGGTGAATCCGTATGATAGACAACCCAGTGAAAACATCAACCCGGCCCGGCATAACCCTTGCCAGCCTTCGGATTACCCCAGCGTTTGCCGCGGCTTTTGGCGTATTGCTCGTAACAGTCATCGCGCTCTTTACCGCTCCCTATGTGGGAATGGCAGATAACGGTGACTTTTTCCGGATTATATATAGCAATGGACTGTACTTCAACCTCCCGGATTATGACAGCCAGTATTTCGGGTATTTCGTCAAGCAGTTTGGAATCTACCAGTACTACAACGAGAACAGCTCGATGCTGGTCTCCTCCCAGTCCCTGTTTATCAAGCTGGCGCTGTTCGTCAATAAGCTGGTATTCAGCAAGGAAGTGTTCGATATCCGGTTTCAGGCCGCGATCTATACGCTCCTGTATGTAGCTGCTGTCTACTTGCTCATTGAAGCCGTTACGTTCAAGATGTCCCGGAAGCGGGGGATGATTGTTGCGGTTCTGGCAGTTTTTATCTTCGGGGACACGGGGTATACCGCCTACTTCAATTCGTTCTTCGGCGAAAGCCTGGTAATGGTCACGATGATTCTGGTGTTCGCCTCATGGCTGCTGCTGTACCGAAAACGATACAACGATTACGCCATGCTGGCGGTACTTCTGGTCAGCACGCTGATCCTAACGACCTCCAAGCAGCAAAATGCTCCTGTGGGCATGGTGATTTCCCTGCTCTCTATCTCACTTGTCTGGATCCGCCGGGATAAATTGTTCCGCTGGGTCACGCTCCTGTCCGCCGCCCTGATGATGTTCGCCGGTGTTGCCACCTATCTTAATATCTCCAAAGAGTTCGTGAATATTAACCAGTATCATGCCATGACCCGCGGAGTGCTAATGGAATCAGAGAATCCGGAGACCGCGCTTCAATCCTTCGGGATTAATGAACAGTACGCAATTCTCAAAGAGAATACCTATTATGATCAATACGGGACCGTGGATGTGAAATCGGATCTGCTGGAAAAGGATTTCTACAGCCAATACGGTTTCATCTCGATTCTGAAATATTATGTTACGCATCCGGACCAGCTGGGCTCGATTCTCAATACGGCTGCCGAAAGCGCCTATACGATCAAGCCCGCGGCGATGGGAAATTATGAGAAATCTGCTGGCAAGGAGTTCCGGGCGCAGAGTCATTTCTTCAATGTATACAGTACGCTGAAGGAGAAGCTGGCTCCCCGCACCTTTGCCTTCATCCTCCTCTGGATGGCTGTGATTACAGGTGTCTATATGCCTTCCTTCGTGAGCGCGGTCCGGGTGCGGGACTACCGGGGAATGCAGCGGCTGTTCGTGATTCTGGCTACAATGCTTGTCGGATTGTCCGGCATTGTAGTCTCCATTATCGGAGCCGGCGATGCCGATATTGCGAAGCATGAATTCCTGTTTACCTTAGCCTTTGACCTGATCACTTTCCAGGTCATATCGAGCGTCATTGGCCGCGGAATCTCCTCCCGGAAATCCATGCCGGCTGCACCGCCTTCCGTGCCGGCCCCAGAATATGCTGCCCTGAATAATGGGGTGAGCCTTTGAAACGCGGAGGGATCATCGTTCTACTGCTGCTCCTGGCTGGGAATCTCCTGCTGCCCGCCCCGGCTGCTTCCGCCCCGGCTGCTTCCGCCGCCGCGTCACCTGCCGCTGCGCAGCATATTCTGCTGCTCTATGACAGCCTGGCGAGGGGCACGGGGAAGGAAGGGAATGTGGCAGAGCTGCAGCGGCTGCTTGCCGCTTACAGTACACAGGTTACGCTTAAGAATATATCCGATTATGAGCAAGGCAGCCTGTCTGCCTACTCCGGAATGATCACCGTCATTAACAGTGCGGAGCTGAAGATTACGAATAGGGCTTACTTGCAGGACGCAGCAGGCTATAAAGGGTCGGTGATGTATGTCGGATACCAGCCGCCGGACCGGGTGCAGCAGGCCATGCAGCTGAAGACAGACGTGTGGCATGGAGCCAGCGCAAGCCTCTCCATCGGCGGATTCACCGGCATTCCGCTGGAAGTGGAAGAAATGCCTTATATCACTGCTTCACAGGGCGGCCGTACGTACGGCGGGTGGTCTTTTGAAGATGGCGGGGTGCAAATGCCCTACGCGGTAAGCCGCGGCGAATTTACTTATATGCCCTATCTGAAGCCTGGCGATTTAAGCAGCATGGCCGCGGCATATGTATTGAAGGATTGGCTGAAATCCTCCGCCCGGCCCCGTACGTATCTGGTGCTCAAGGAGATCTATCCCTTCTCCGATCTCGAGCTGCTTGAGCAAACGGCAGACAAGCTGTATCAGAGCGGAATTCCATTCATCGCCAGTGTCCGGCCGGTGTTTGGCAATACGGATTTTCCGGCGATGAAGCGGTATCTGGAAGCCCTGAGAACGGTGCAGTCCCGTAATGGGAGCATTGTTGTCAATGCTCCGGCGGTCAGACCGCCGATCAGCCTTAGTGACCGGTCGCTGCATGTCAAGATGAACAGCTTCATCAATGTGCTGGCGGAGGGCGGTGTAGCTCCGCTGGGTATGGCTGCAGAAGGCTACTGGACGTATGACAAGGAGTATTCTACGGCGGGTATGGGCTTCTTCGACTCGGCGGTACTCTATGCGGATGAAGAAGCCAGATATATGGAACAGACGGATACCTCGGTCACCTTCCCGTCCACCCTGTACAGCCTCCCACTGGAATTCCTGCAAGGGATCAGCAGGACCGGCAAGGCGATGCCGGAGCTTCCGCTGAATGCGGCAGTTACTGTCGACTTGCCTGAGGATGAGGCTGCACTGGACAGTCTGATGCAGAATCTGGAGGAAGAGTGGTATACGTTCGCCGACTATAAACGGGAGGCCCATAACGTTGTTACAGATATCAACACCATCGAATCAGCGGATGGGGTAATTTACATCAACGGCAACAATCTGAACGTCGACTATACCCCGCAGACAGTCGCAGCCGATTACCAGTACCAGGAGGAGCAGGCTACGAGCTTCAACAGGCTGTTCAGCGTGCAGAACCAGTTTTTTATTATTGTGATCCTGATTGCACTGCTCTTGTTCGGAGGGCTGCTTACGATCGGCTACAGGCTGTACCGGAGGAAATATTTGAAATAAGGAATCCGGAAAAATCAAACAACATTAGGAGAATAATATGACGGTCTCAGACGTGCTGATGGTCATTGCGGTGATCTGCATCTGGTCACTGCTGCTGGTGAATGTAGCGCTGATTATAGCGGGCTACCTGTACTATATTGAAACTGAGAATAAGGCAGTGCCGGAGATCAGGGGTGAGTATCCGATGGTGACGATTATGGTCCCTGCGCATAACGAGGGCGTGGTCATCAGCAAAACGGTGGAATCCCTGCTGGCGCTCGATTACCCGCATGACCGGTATGAGATCATCGTCATCAACGATAATTCCTCGGATAACAGCGCGGAGCTGCTTAGCGATATCCAGCAGAGGAATCCGCAGCGCAATCTGATCATCATTAATACGGATGCTATTAGCGGCGGCAAAGGAAAATCCAATGCGCTGAACATTGGCTTCACCCGCAGCAAGGGGGAGCTCATTGCCATCTATGATGCTGACAATACACCGGAACGCACCGCTTTGCGCTATCTTGTGGCTGAGATCATGAATGACTCCACCCTGGGAGCAGTCATCGGCAAGTTCAGAACCCGCAACCGCGATGCAAGCCTGCTGACCCGGTTTATTAATATTGAGACGCTGTCGTTTCAATGGATGGCACAAGCCGGCCGCTGGAAGCTGTTTAAGCTCTGTACGATTCCGGGAACGAATTTCATTATGCGCAGGTCTATTGTAGAGAGTATCGGCGGCTGGGATGTCAAGGCAATTGCCGAGGACACGGAGATTAGCTTCCGCATTTATATGATGGGGTACCGGATCAAGTTCCAGCCGAAATCGGTCACCTGGGAGCAGGAGCCGCAGACGGTGAAGGTCTGGTTCAAGCAGCGGACACGCTGGGCGAAGGGGAATATCTATGTCATTGTGAAGAATCTTCCGCTCCTCTTCGACCGGAAGGCGGCGAAGATCCGCTTCGATATCCTGTATTATGTCTCGATCTATTTCCTGCTCCTGATCTCGCTGGTCACCTCTGATGTTCTGCTTGTCCTTCATGCGATGGGGTACGTCCATACGACCATTGCCGGGCTCAGCAGCTTCCTGTGGCTGCTCGCCATTGTTCTATTCGTGGTCGGAATCTTCGTTACGCTGACAACGGAGAAAGGCGAGATGAGCCTGTCGAACCTGTGGATCATTCTGCTGATGTATGTTTCGTACTGCCAGCTGTGGATGGTGGTTGCCGCTTACGGACTGTATAACTATCTCAAAGACGTCATTTTCAAACGGGAAGCCAAATGGTACAAAACCGAGCGTTACTGAAGCGCCGGAGGAGAAGAAATAAGCGATACAGGAGATACGGAACATGATGAAAAAACAGATAATGATAGGGCTGATTTGCCTCTCCCTTTTCCTGGTTCAAATTCCTGCGGCACTGGCAGCAGCAGTGCTTCCCGGTGACGCCACGATGACTTACGAGACTTCATTTACGGGCAGTGAGATCTCTCTGACGGGCACAAGTTCCCAGCAGCAGTATTTCACAGTCATGGATTACTGGAACGTCGAGGCGGTGAACATCAGGCTGCATTTTCAGGTGTCACAGATTAATGCGGACCAGCAGTCAAGTGTGACACTGTCGCTTAACGGCATTCCGTTCTACTCCTTCAGACCGTCTACTGAGAATAACGGGGAGCAGAGCCTGAGCGTTCCAGCGCCCAAGGGCTTCCTTAAGGAAGGCAGCAACACACTAAGTATTCAGGGGAATCTGAAGACCGATACGGGGGATTATCAGCTCTGCAGTATAGACAATACGCAGGACAACTGGCTGCATCTGTTCAATACCTCCAATATATCCGTGAAGTACGTGCCTAAGGCGATAACGGGCGGGATTGCCGATTTCAGTGCCAGATTCTCAGGGATGGATACGGTGAAAAGAGGACAAAGCCTGCTGGCCGTGCCGGAGAATGCCACAGGGTCTGAACTGGAGAGCGCTACCTACGCCCTGACGGGCTTCGCCAAAGGCAATACGCTGAACGATAAGACGATTCCGCTGCTGCCCTACCGTGAGGAAGCCCTGAAGGACAAGCGTGCAGTAGTGCTGGTAGCGATGTATGATCATCTGCCGGGCCCGCTGAAGAAGCTGGTGAGCACTACAGCTGATCTTAGCACCCATGCCGTGATCCAGCTGGTGAACATGGATTCCTCACCGGTGCTGGTGGTTACCTCCAGGGATGAGAGCCTGCTGATCAAGGCCGGACGCTTCATGGCCAGCGGGGAGCTGCTGAGCCAGAGCAGCGAAGACCTGAAACTAGTGGATGATGCTACCGCTGTAGCAGACCCGGCGCCGCCCATCAGCTCGAATGTTACATTCACAGAGACTGGGGATAAGCTGACCGGACCGAATCATCAGGAGCAGACTTATTTCGTTTCGCTGCCGTCCAACCGCTCGATTGCGGATGACGGCAAAATCAGCCTCGATTTCCGCTATGCGGGGAATCTGGATTTTGAGCGCTCACTGGTGACGGTGAGCATCAATAATACGCCGGTCGGCAGCAAGAAGCTGACGAAGGAACTGGCTGACGGTGATGTGCTGACTCTGGATGTGCCGCAGAGCCTGAACATCTCCGGCAACTTCTCGGTCACGGTGGCTTTTGATCTGGAGATGGCGAATGCCATCTGTACACCGAATACGGAGCAGATGCCCTGGGCATATATCAGCAAGGAATCGATGATGCGCCTGAACACGAAGGACCGCACAGAGCTGCTGCTGAGCAACTATCCGTACCCGTTCCTGCGGGACGGCATCTTCAACCGTGTAGCGGTCGTTCTGCCGCAGGAGATGGACGACTATGCCTATAAGAGTCTGGGCAATATCTTCAACATGCTTGGCCAATACGCCGGAGGCAACACCGGCGATGTCCATTATTACAGCGATGATGTGGCTGCGGATAATCTGAAGGACAACAACATCATTGCCATCGGCACTTATAAGAACAACAAGGTGATCCGCGACAACAACGACAAGCTCTTCTTCAAATACAACAAAGACGGCTCAACCCTGCTGTCCAATGAGAAAATAGCGATCGAGGAGCAGTACGGGGCCGGCATCGGTACGCTGCAGCTGCTGGACTCACCCTACGAGAGCGGACGGGGCCTGCTTGCGGTTACAGCGGTCAGCTCCGAGAGCTACTACCTGGTCTCGAAGCTGATTGCCAGCGAGAAAGACCGCTGGAAGGTCTACGGGGACGGTGTGGCTGCAGATAAAGACGGCCAGGTTCATGCGTACCGCTTCAAAACCCTCTCAGGCGCGGCCAAAGAATCAACAGTGGCGCAGATTATTGAGCGTTCAGATGTGCTGGGCTTTGTGGTTGCGGCTGTTCTTATGATCACGCTGGTCATTGTATCGCTGCTGCTCCTGCTCCGCAAACATATGAAGAAACGTGGTGATAAGCGTGAGACGTAACCGCAGCAGCCTAATCTCTGATCTCGGGTTTCTGGCCTTCCTGGTCCTGATGTTTGCCTGCACCGTATTCATTGCCGGCTCTCCGGATCACTATATACAGAACATCATTATTCTGAATGTGGCCTTCCTACTGGCGCTGGTCACGTATTTCACCACGGTAACTGCGGGACTGACGCTGAATCTGGCGTTTATCTTCGGATACGGCTTCTTCGTGGTCTATCAAACGGTGTCCGAAGGGGCATCGATTGGCGTAAATACGTACTTCTGGCTAATTATGACTCCACTGATTACAGTCGTCCTCTGGGTCTTCACGTCCAGCAGCCGTGAGCTGCAGGCCGAGAATGAGCGCCTGCAGAAGCGGACGGCCAATCTTGCCGCCGTGGATGAGAATACGGATCTGCGTAACAGTATTTCTTTTCAGAAGGATGCCAGCCTGTTCACCGGGATATCGACACGGTATCACATTCCGCTGACGCTGCTTGTCGTCAAGGTGAAATACTGGAATGAGATCCGCCGTCTGATTCCGGAAGAGCAGCTGTCCGAAGCGATCTATGATGTCTCCCAGCTCAGCCAGTCCAGTATCCGCACCAATGACGCGCTGTATCTGCTGGACAAGGAGGACGCCACCTGGGGGCTCCTGCTCTTCACAGACCGTGAAGGGGCCAAGATTGTCATTGAGCGGATTAAGCTCCGGCTGCAGGAATTGAATGATACCGAGTTCTCCGGCAAGTATAAAGTGAACCTGGGGCTGAAGATTGGGGCAGTGGAGTATGAGGCGGACAAGATTGAGAATCCGCTGGATTTCATTGTCCAGGCTAAAAAGCAGCTGGAGTACGATGTATAATGCAGAGTAAGGTTACATGTTTGAGACCATTCTGACAGGAGGACATCATTATGGATTTGGGTCTTGAGGGAAAGTCGGTACTGGTGGCTGCCGCCAGCAAAGGGCTGGGGCTGGCTACCGCGCTAGAATACGCGCGTGAGGGAGCGAAGGTAACGATCGCGAGCCGGAGCCTCGCGCAGCTGGAAGCGGCGCGGCTGGCAATACATGAAGCAACGGGGCAAGAGGTAGCGGTGGCAGAGATGGATGTGACCCGCCCGGAGGATATTGAACGGGCGGTCCAGACGGCCGCCGGATTCGGAGGCGGCCTCGATGTGCTTGTCACGAACGCCGGCGGGCCTCCGGGCGGCAGCTTCGGGGATATGGCCGACGCGGACTGGAGCGGCGGCTTCGAGCTTACGCTGATGAGCACGGTCCGCCTGATCCGTGAAGCGCTGCCGCATATGCGCAGCGCTGGCGGAGGGCGGATTGTCAGCATCAGCTCGGTCTCGATCAAGCAGCCGATCCAGGGGCTGATTCTCTCGAATGTGTTCCGCGCAGGGGTGAACGCGCTGAACAAGAGCCTGGCCACGGAGCTTGCGCCCGAAGGCATTCTGATCAACAGTCTGGCGCCCGGACGCATCGGTACAGACCGGATTCTACAGCTCGACGGCAAACGGGCGGAAGCGGTGGGGACTTCGCTTGAGCAGGTCCAGGCGGAGGCGCTGAAAGGGATTCCGCTCGGCAGAACAGGAACTCCGGAGGAGTTCGGTAAAGCGGCAGTATTTCTCGGTTCTTTTGCCAATACTTATATTACCGGCCAATCCCTGCTTGTCGACGGCGGAATGGTGAAATCGCTCTAACGTTTATCCCGGAGCCGGAGGGAAACAGCCTAGTTGCAGATGGTGGATAACCGATGGACAAACTGCCTTTTTTCCAGTTCAAAAGGTTGACTCACGGCCCGCTTTCACGTATGATAGTATGGCGTGTAAAAATCGGAAGATTTACGCATCTCCCTTCGTCTAACCGGAATTCTTAAATAGACCAAGAGATGGCTTCATAATACCATAGAAGTTGTATTAGTACGGAAAGGAGGTTATTACAATGAAAGAAGGCATACACCCTAAGTTCAACCAGGTTATCTTCTTCGATGCAAGCGTAGGCTACAAATTCCTGAGCTCGTCCACCAAGTCTTCCGGTGAAACGATGGAATGGGAAGACGGCAACACTTATCCAGTGATCCGTGTAGACTCCAGCTCCGCATCCCACCCGTTCTACACAGGTAAACAAAGAGATACCGAAACTGGCGGCCGTGTTGACAAGTTCAAACAACGGTTGGCACAGAAGAAATAATGGTATTCCTACTATAGAGGATATTCCCGCATCCATGCAGATGGTGAAGGAGTATCCTCTTTGTTTATTATGTACGCTTGTTTAAGCGGCCTGCATTGCGGGTATTAATGCTTAGGTGGGAAGTGGAAGGTATCAATTAGACGTTTGGAAGGGCATGCCTGCGTGTTTTCCGAAAGGTAGTTGATTAACCCATGTACTACTTGAAAAGACGGAGAAGATCGAGATTACGCCGATTCTACTCCGGTTTAGCACCCTAGCAACTGGAATCCTGCATAACTATAAATTCGCTTCTCACCTTTTGAAGACTCTACGGGCTGCCCGTAGGGTCTTCGTGTATGTTCAGGCATCTCCATGAAACGGCGGACGGACGGTTATACTTTGGGTACAGGTAGTATTTTTGGAAGAATGATTCATTTGTACGAAGGAGTAGGATATAATAAGGCAAAGTTATCTCAAAAATAGGAGAAATATGACATGCCGTGGATGCAGGGTTATCCGTTTTATTTAGTAATGGGCAGCGTTCTAAGTCTCTACATGGGCATCGGTTCTTTCAAGCACCGCCACACACCAGGAAGATGCTATTTATGGATATTGATGCTGCTGGTCAGTCTGATATTCGCGGCTACGGCCGGAGAGATTCTGTCGGATTCCTTTCAAGCCAAGCTAGGGTGGAAGAACATGCAGCAGGGCCCGCTTTTTTTGAGTACGATCTTTACCTATGCCGTTATTAAAGAGTATGTATCCCGTTCCTCTGAGGGTTTGGCCAAGAGGCTTATTTTCTTTTGTATTCCGGTCGTGCTCGATGTTGTGCTGATCTTCACCGATTCCTATCATCATCTGATGCGCAGCGAGGTGGGGCTCGCAACCGTGGCAGGTGTTACCGGAATTACTGTGAAGCCTACGGTGTTAAGTATGATCCTTATTGCGTATGACCAGCTGTTCGGGTTGTATGCTGTCTATTTACTGGCGATCTCCCTCCTGAATGCTCCGGCATATTATTTCCGCCGTAATCTGATGCTGCTGCTCGGGCTGGTGATTCCGGTAATGACGGTCTTTCTGCTTCCGCTGCTCAAAATTACGATTACCGGGTTCACTGCATTTACCTATCTTCCGCCCATCATCGTGGCGTACCTCTCCTTGTTCCGTGATCCGCGGCTATCCTTATATCCGCTTGCCAAGAATAAAATCTTCGAGAATATGAAAGACGGCATTGTGCTGACGGATCGCTATGACCATATTATTGATGTCAATGAAGCCGCGGATGCGATGCTCTCCGGGCTGCTGGAGGAGAAGGCGGAGACCTGGAGGGGCCGAAGCATACATCTGCTACTGAAGCAGTACGGGCAGATTTCGGACCATTATACCAAACGGTTGGAAGGTCAGTTCGAGATCGAGCCTTCCGGTAAGGACGGCGCCTGTTTCGGCGTCGCACTGATTGCCACAGAGCGGGCCCGCGCAGAAACCACAGGTATGCTGATGGTCTTCAGTGATCTCAGTGAGAAGAAGAGGTACGAACGCGAGCTGCTGCATCAGGCTACCGTTGATGATCTGACCGGCCTGTACAACCGTAGGCATTTCATGCGGCTGGTGCAGAATTATTCCGCGCAGCACGGGGCGGGAATGGCGCTGCTGCTGTTCGATATCGATGATTTCAAGTTAATTAATGATACATATGGACATCTGGCCGGAGATCTGGCGCTGGTAGATTTGTCCCGGAAGATTATGAAGGTGTACCAACATAACGGAATTTCCGGCCGGGTGGGGGGCGAGGAGTTCGCGGTCTGCTTCTTTGCCGGCAGCGAGGCTGAGGCCTTGAGAGAAGCGGAGAGTTTCCGCGCTGCCCTGGGCGAGCACATCGTCCTGCTTGACGGGGGGCACAGCATCCAGCTGACTGTCAGCATTGGCATAGCCTTCACCGAGCGCAGCGATGTGACCTTCGAGGACTTATACCGCGAGGCGGACGAAGCGCTGTATCAGTCCAAAGCCAGGGGCAAGAACAGAGTCACGCTCGGCCGCCAGCCCGCTGTGCGGCAGGCGGCCAAGGGTTAGCCGGTTACCCGGACATCATACAGCAAAGCCCCTGGTTTCTGCCGATGCAGAGGCCGGGGGCTTTCTATTGAACTATAGGCATAATATTCTTTAAGGCTGAACGGCCTGCACAGCGACTTTGAGCGCGGTTCCGATTGGCGGCAGACTCCGGGTCATTACAGGGGAGTAGAAGCCCATAACCGTAATGCCTTGCACCAGAGCAGATGGTTCTACAGCTTCTCCGCTCCCGTTCACCAGCAGGGTATCTTCCGTCAGGCGAAGCACGATCTCGCTTTGCGACAGGTCACTGAGGGCGCTGCCCTTGATGCGGAGGCTGAGTGAGCCGTCTTCGGCCCTGATGATCTCTTCAAGCGTGCCTTCCGTACCCAGCATATCGGCCTGAGCCTTTGTATCCTGGACAGTTATCCGGTAAGCGGGCGTCTGCGGCGGCAGGCTGCGGGTGGAGAACACTGCGTGCTCGGCCTCTACCGTCATACCAATCTGGAGATCGGCTAAGGACAGCTTGGTGCCGTCGGTCTTCTCATATAACGTATCTCCGCTGACATTCAGTACGAGCCCTGCGGTTCCGGTACCCTTAATCTGAATGGAGGAAGTGTCGCCGGAATTCCGGATGGCGGTGATGACGCCGGTCTCAAGGACATGCTCTACGGCTGAAGTGATCACGATATTGTTCCCCTCCACACTAATGGTCTGATGCAGTACCTCACTTACGAAGGATGCGGGGACATACATTTTGTCTGCCTTAGTCAGCGGAGCGGTTCCGAGTGAGGTGTACATTTTATTAATCACATAGCGGTCTTCGCCGTTCTTCACAGTTGTGTATATATTTCCTTTATTTAAGTCGGCAGCTTTGGTTGCCATGTTCCAGGTAATCTTGAAGCCCAGTGACTCAGCGACGGTACGCAGCGGAATCAGCGGCTCCTTGGTGCCGGAAGGCTGAAAGCCGGTCTCGGAGATGGCTGTGCCGTTAATGGCAATGGCATATGCGCGTAATGAGGCGCCAGCTTTGCTCTGGGCATCATTGGTCTGGTTCGAGCCGGTTGCTGCAGGAGCAGCGGAGACCACTCCGGTAGTGAGGGCCAGCGACAGCGTCAGGAGCGCTGCACTTGTTTTGAGCGAAGTTTTCATGGGACAGCTCCTTTGGGTATGTCAGTAGGTAAGTATGTGTTATTTCTCTAACGCTGGTTGGACGCATTATGTTGCACTGGATTACCTGGGCAGATATAGTAAAATGAAAATATTAACAATTGCTGATAGCAGGCACTGGGGGGCGCTATGGAGGATTTCAGAGATCGGCTGAGGGCTGTACAGCAGCAGCAGGACGGGCTTTTGAAAGAATACCAGGCTTTGATTGAGGAATATGAGAGCAGCGATCTGGTTCATGAGAACGAAGCGCTGAAGAAGGAGAATGAAGAGAACAAGCTGATCCTCAGGGAACTGAAAATTCAGGCTTCTATATTGCGGCAGGATAACTCCGAGCTGCGGACGGCACTGAGTGAGCAGATTCTGGATGAGAAGCTGGGCATTCTCCGGGTATCGCGGCAGAAGCTGCAGACCTACTTTGGCTCGCAGAATAATGCCTACCTCGACAGGCTGACTTCCTTCGAGCTGGAGACCAGGCAGCGTATTGATGTCACGTTCAGACGTGCCCAAGCTGAGCTGGGGCAAGACCAGGGGCAGATAGCCGCCATGCTGGGAGAGGTGCAAGGGAGACTGAATGAGAGTATTCTGCTGCGCAGAAAACGGCAGCGTGAGGTGGAACAGTCACTGACAGGGGCGCTTGACAGCCGTATGGATGTCTTTGCCGCTGAGGGGGTCAGTGAGGAGACGCTGCTGCGCCGCCGCAAGCAGAACCGGATTGAAATGAAGATCGGGCTGAACTGGATCAACCGCCTGGGGATTCTGCTGCTGATTCTGGCAGTGGGGGCCGGGTTCAGATACAGTTATTCCACCTGGTTCAACGACTATATGAAGGGCAGTGCCTTCTTTCTGCTTGGCGCTATCATGCTGGGCGGCGGCGAGTGGCTGTTCCGCAAAGGCAGGGGAGCCTTTGCCCTGGGTCTGATCGGAGGCGGGGTATCCGTACTCTACGGCTCGATCTTTTACAGCTATTTTTTATTAGAGATTATCGGTTTATGGGCCGGGATCGGTCTATCCGTACTGGTCACTCTATCCGCTGTGCTGTTATCGCTGCGCTATGAGTCGCGGACGATCTGTTCCATGGGACTTGTCGGCGGTTATCTGCCGCTGTTCTCTTATATAGGGGCGTTCGGGCTGGAAGGCAGCGCAGTGTATGCGGCTATGGGGTATCTGTTCGTGCTGAACCTGCTCATTCTGCTGGTCTCCCTGCGCAAGCGCTGGGTTATTGTCAATTACATCAGCTTCCTGTTTAATATACCCTCCATGCTGCTGCTGATTAATCTGTCGGACAGCAGTGCAGCGGTCATGCTCTGCGCTATATTGACCTTTGTCATGTATCTGGGCATCACACTCTGGTACCCGTTCAAATACAAGTCGAAGCTTGCGTGGCTGGATTTCTGCCTGCTGGGCTGCAATACGGCCATCAGCTGCGTAACCTTGTATATTCTTTTCCAGGATGCAGGTCTGGGCGAATTCAAAGGTGCGCTTGCCTTGTTCTTCTGTCTGATGTACCTGGGGCTTGGCGTTCTGCTGGAGAAGCGGATGCCGCAGGAACGGGAGAGCAGACTGCTCTTCTACGCCACCTCTCTGACCTTTGCCGTACTGATGATCCCGTTCCAGCTAGGAACGGCCTGGTGGTCCATCGGCTGGCTGATTGAGGGAGTGGTTCTGACGGTCTACGGCCAGCTGTATCGCTTCAAGGCGGTGGAACGCTCGGGCTGGGGGATTCTCCTGCTCTGCCTGGGGACGTTCTTCGGCATTGAAGGGCTGCTGCGGATATCCGAGCTAAGCCCAGTGGTCATCTACAGCAATCCGTATTTTGAGCTGAAATATACGTTTATTACTGCGGGGATGGTTACGGTAGCCTTGTTCTATGCGGTCCGCCTTTCCCGGGAGGAGCTTCTGCTCCGCAGCTCACCTGCCGAGGTGCAGGGTGTAGTCTGGTTCAAATATGCGGCGATCCTGAATTTCTATGTATATCTGGTGTATGAAGCCTTGCGTCTGTACGACCGGGCAGTCCCGGAAAATATGGCGCACAGTACATTCTACAAGCTGCTGCTGGCAGCCTTGCTCACGGCCGGCCTTGCCTATGGGCTGCCGAAGGTTAAGGTGCTCTATGATGCGGTGGTCGGCTACATGGTTATGCTGATGTACGGGATCACTTATGCTATCTGCATCGGCATTACGCTGGGGATGCCCAGCCTGCAAGGCGGATTGTCCGGAAGCTCCGGGGCAGATCTTCTGGTGCTGGGTCTGCTTATCCTCTTCAATCTGTTCGTGTGGTTCAGCGGCGGAAGATTGCTGCGGACAACGCTCCTGCGCGATTCCAAGAATATGGAGCTGGTTCCGGTCGCTATGGGTATCTATCTGCTGGTGATGATTACTGCATTCCTGGGTGTACAGATCCGGCTGCATGATGGAGGACTGGCGTTCAGTCTGGTCTACCTGCTGCTCTCGGTGCTGTTCATTATGTACGGCTTCCGCAGGCGGTATTTGTACATCCGCCGTTTCGGGCTGGGCCTGTCACTGCTGGCAACGGGCAAGCTGCTGCTCTATGATCTGACCCTGCTGAACACCGGCAGCAAGATCATCGCTTATTTCAGCTTCGGACTCTGCCTGCTGGGGATTTCGTATCTCTATCAGCGGGTGTCAGCCAGAATGGAGGAAGCCTATGCGCTCGCAGAGAAAGACCAGCCGGAGAGCTAGGGCGGCAGTGCTGCTCTCGGTGCTGGGAGGCTTGCTGCTGTTCACCTCCGCTTATCCGGCGGAGGGCACGGCAGCGGCAACTGGCTTGGCGGAGAAGGCTGACAGCGGGCAGTGGAAGTTCTCGCGGGCCATCGGAATTCCAGAGCCGGCCCCTTATTATGAGGTATATCTGGATGAAGGCGTGTATGGATCGGCAGCGGAGGATTTGCGCGATCTGCGTATTACCAGCAGCACCGGCGAGCCGGTTCCTTATTATCTGGAGAGCGGAGAGGGAACGGTGGAGGAGCGCAGCACTGCCTATTCATCGATTTTGATCCGCCGGGCGGATCAAGGAACGGACACCCTGCTGGATTATCAGATTACACCGCTTGCTGAGCATGTGGATATTCAGGGAAACAAGCTGGTGTTTGAGCTTCCGGATGAGTCTTTCCTGAAACATGTGGAGGTGTGGGGAGGTTATGACGGGAATGCCTGGGAGCCACTGGCCAAAGGGGATTTGTACGCTACGAACGGGTTAAGTGCGGACAGCATTGAGCTGCAAGGCAGCTGCAAGTTCAGCTTTTACCGGCTTGTAGTAAAGAGTAATCCGGAGGGATTGGATTTCCCCGGCCTGACCCTGGTGGACAGCAGCCGGGAGGTGAAGATGGCCGGATTCATGCGGAAGAAGACGCCGCAGTATGAGATCAGCCGGGTGGAGAACCGCACAGAGATCGTCATCAGCAACAAGGACCGGCTGAAGATTGCCAGGCTGACACTCGGCAGCACCGGGAATTTCTCGCGGCGGTATGAGCTGTATGACAGTGACGGTAAAAGGCTGCCGGTGGCGGGCAGCGGGGAGCTGTACCGGCTCGATTTCAAGGATACCCGGATTTCACGGACGGACATCCAGCCGCTTCACGCATCTTCCTCTGCTGCCCTGCGGATTATAATCTATGATCTGGATGATGCCCCGATTTCAATTAACGGCCTGAAAATAGAATATCTGGTGGACCGCCTTGTCTTTGCGGGAGGAGAGCAGGAGCAGGGACTGTATTCGCTAATCTACGGCAATGCCCTGGCACTTGCTCCGCAGTATGATATTATTAATTTCAAAGACCAGATTGCCGGGGACAAGCGGGTCACAGCTACGCTTGGTGCAGTGAATATGATACCTGAGGCACCGACAGAGTCACCGGCACAAGGCGGATGGTTCCAGAGTGAATGGGGATTCAACCTTATTATTATCGTGGTCTCCCTGCTGCTTATTCTCATCGTGGCCCGTAAGCTGGGCCGGACCAAATAGGAAGGGATGCCGAATCTATGTATCAGACTTATATTTTTGACCTTTATGGAACCTTAATTGATATTGAGACAGATGAAGAGCATCCCGAGGTATGGGAGCGGCTGGCGCTTCATTTCAGCTATCACGGGCTGCGCACGCAAGGTGCGGATCTGCAGTCCCGTTTCCTTGCGGAGCGTGACCGTCAGCTTCAAGCCGCTGCACAGACATGCCAGTTTCCCGATTTCGTCATGGAAGAGGTCTTCCGTGCCGTAGCCCGCGACTTAGGGGGGGACCCCGGGCAGGCCTGGCTGCATGAGACTGTCCGCTGGCTGCGGACCTTATCCATGAACCATATCGCGCTCTATGACGGAGTCCCGGAGATTCTCCGGACCTTGCGGTCGCGCGGCAAGAAGGTCTATCTGCTCTCGAATGGCCAGAAGACCTTCATTGAGGCAGAATTAACCATGCTGAACATTCTGCATTTATTCCATGGGATAGCCATTTCCTCTGAAGCCGGTGTAAGCAAGCCGGACCCGCTATTTTACCGGTATTTAGCAGATAACTATGGGGCCGAGCTAAGTTCGGCAATTATGATCGGCAACGATCCGCGTACGGATATTGCCGGAGCAAATACAATCGGCATGGATTCGTGTTATATTCATACAGCTTCCTCTCCGGATAACGTTCCGGTGAAGAGCACGGTGCAGATCTGGGATGGGGATCTGCGCAAAATTCCGGGCTGGAGCCTGTAGAAATGAACTGGCAGAAAGAAGGCTTACCGCATGACTCTGATTATTATTGATATTGCAGCTTCACTGGTGATACTTGTTGCAGCGGCGTATCTGCTTATGACCCTCTATCCGGCGTTTGGACGGAGGGCAGGGAAGCAGGAACAGGCGCTGAACAGCCGCTCGCTTAATTATAGCAAGGGCAAATTTGCCTATCCGCAGACGGCTGAACTCATCGGCGAGAGGGCTGGCGGTGGGGGCCTGTCCATTCTGAAGGATTTCATTAAAGGTAATCCCCGGTCCAGACCGGCCGAGCCGCTGCAGCCGCTACCGCTGCAGCCTGCATCTATCGGGCAAGGCCCGGGCACCCGCGTTACCTGGTTCGGCCACTCTGCGGTATTGCTGGAGATGGATGGGGTTACGCTGTTCCTGGACCCTATGCTGGGGAATGCGCCGTCCCCGTTTCCGTTCATCGGCGGCCGCCGTTACAGCAAGCAGCTGCCGCTGGAGATTTCCCAGCTTCCGCAGATTGATGCGGTTGTGCTATCCCATGATCATTATGATCATCTGGACTACGGCACCATCCGCAAGCTTAAGGATAAGGTAGGCCTGTTCATTGTGCCGCTCGGAGTCGGCGCCCATTTGCGCCGCTGGGGAGTAAGCGGAGATAAGATCCGCGAGCATGACTGGGGGGATGAGCTTGCGTATGCGGGGATTACGTTCAGCTGTGAGCCGGCGCGGCATTTCTCCGGCCGCAGTCTGCTGGACCGTAACACCACCCTGTGGTGCTCATGGGTCATCCGCGGGACGGAGACGAAGGTCTTCTACAGCGGGGACAGCGGTTACGGGCCGCATTTTGCCGAGATTGGACGCAAGTATGGTCCATTCGATCTTACGCTGATGGAATGCGGCCAATACGATCCGCGCTGGGCCGATATCCACATGCTGCCGGAACAGACGGTTGAAGCACATATAGATGTGCAGGGAGGTCTGCTTATTCCGGTTCATTGGGGGGCCTTCACCCTGTCGATGCATGACTGGACCGATCCGGTGGAGCGTATCGCAGCTGCGGCTGCAGCTAAAGGGGTACGGCTGGCTACACCAAGAATTGGGGAGACTGTAGTGGCCGGAGCTGCGGAGTATCCTGCACTTCCCTGGTGGAGATGAGGCTGCGCGGCCTGAGGGGACTTATGGTACAATCAGTGTGCATAAATGCCAAGGAGCTGACTAACGAATATGAGTAATGAAGTGAATGAGCAGGAACTGGTGGAAGTATTGTCTGCACAGACGAAGGTGGATCCGGCAGTCATCCGGCTGGTACTGAAGCATGAGCAGGCCTTTATCAACAAAGCCAAGGCCAATGCCAAGGGCGAGATTGATATCGATAATGATGATCTGGTCGATTATGTTACTGCGCAGCACGATGTTAAGCTGGACGAGCTGACCGTAGAGACTATCCTCGATGCTGAGATGGACTATCTGATGGACAAGGGACTGGCCGGATATATCGACTAAACCCTGTAGCTGCCGGGTGCGTGGTGCGGTTATTCATAGAGCACTGCGCGCCGGGTACGATATATTTCCACTTATTTTTAAGTAATTTTAAGTAATCCTTTGCTTTTAGAGAATTAGTGTGCTACAATGAAGTTAATCATAAATTTAACCCTTAATTCACATATTGTAAAAGGTTATCATTTGTGCGTATGAATCCTTTTCCAATGTGTGAATTTTTATTTGTTCGTACAATACGTAGGAATAAAAGGACATGTGTTAAATAAAACTTGGAGGTAATATCATGCAAACAGGTACAGTAAAATGGTTCAACGCAGACAAAGGTTTCGGTTTTATCGAGGTTGAAGGCGGAAGCGACGTATTCGTACACTTCTCCGCAATCACTGGCGACGGCTTCAAATCTTTGGACGAAGGCCAACGCGTTGAGTTCAACGTAACTCAAGGCGCTCGTGGACCACAAGCCGAAAACGTTGTAAAACTGTAGTATTAAAAATAGACTGCCCTTAACACAAGTTGAGGGCAGCTTTTTTTTTGAACAGGCCAGAACAAGCTACCATCCTGCCATAACAGTCCAGTTGGGCTGGAAATATGTCTTTATTCGAAGGATATGCTTCCGAAGCGAGCTTTGTATTACGAACCGAATCAGGAAGTATATGCTAACAAAGCTATTAGGAGGGGTACTTATGTATTTTCGTAAAAAAGCGCTGGAGGATCTTCCGCAAGAAGACACAGCCATTTGGTCCTGCACCAAGGAAGATTGCTCCGGGTGGATGCGTGATAACTTCGCCTTCCAATATGTCCCAACCTGCTGGCAATGCAACTCGCCTATGACCAGAAGCATGAAGATACTGCCTATGCTTGTGAATACGAATTTTGACATGAAGGCGATCAAGAAGGGCATTACCATCCGGTAATCTGCCAATTCCTGAACGCTCTGTACAGAATCAGATGATAGCAGCAACACGATAGCAGTCAGTTCCCTGTGGGGAACGGGCTATTTTTTTTGTCTTGGCAGCGGATGGGTGGCCGGGGTTGACAATAGCGGGGAATCAAGGGATATTAGAGATGAGGATGAAGGATACATAATTGGAAAATGGTCTCAACGACAAGGGGGTCGTGGTGTGGCTATGAACAAATATCTTAGGCTCCTGGCCCTGGTTATGGTTATCTTGAATGCAGTAAATATTAAATATCACAATCCAGTCCTGCTTGCAGCCGTGCTTGTTATAGGAATTATAGTCGTTATTCTGGATATTTACCTGGAGCCCACCCGACGGAAAGTATTGATCTACAGCATCGGTACTGTCCTGCTGGCCTTACTGTGGATAGCCCTGGACCGGGAGTGGATCACTCCGATAATGTTCATCTAGTCCCTTCTGCTGCAGCCCTTAAACAGCTCTGGAACAAGGAGCATTGCTTAAGGGCTCTTTGCTGCCCTGTGCCGGACAACTATTTTCTCTTGACAAACTCCGGGAGTTTTGGAGAATAGAGTTGGAAACGCTGCCAAGGAAAGAAGGAATTCCGATGCTCCAGAGATTCAAAGAACTCAACACGCTGCGCAATCAAATATTCATCGGCTTTGTGCTGGTTATGCTAATCATTCTTCTGGTTTCAGGGGCGTTTGTATATGACCGGGTATCTATTCTGCTCAAAAATAATGCCGAGCGGCATATCCAGCAGACGGCGGTTCAGGCGAACGGACGGCTGAATGCGCTGATTGGCCAGATTGACAGCCTGATGGAGCAGGTGGCCAATCATCCTACGGTGCAGCAGCTGCTGCTGGAGGAGCTGAACGGCAATGAAGTGTCATTCAATCAACGGCAGTCGCTGCAGCAGATTATCTCCAGCTATCAGGCGTATATGCCGAGCGTAGGATCTCTTGAGCTGTATACTGCCGATTACCGGCTGCTCTTCCCGATCAAGGACGGCAGTCTGGGGACGAGAATCAACGAGCCATATATCAGCGAGGCTAATGTCCAGAAAGGGCGGCTGGTCTGGATCGGCGTCGATCCGCATGACAGCCAGAGCCTGCTGGCCATCCGCCAGGTTAGCCTCATGGACCGCTGGTTCTCGCGGGGAGGGTATCTGATGGCGCGCATCCAGCGCAGCTACTTCCAGCTGGATGATCCGATCTCCGGCAGTGACGGAGGCGAGTCTGTGCTGCTGGTGAATGACGAAGGCCGCCTCCTGGGCAGCAATGGAACACCGGAGGCAGACCTGATGCCGCTGCTGGATAGTGTGGACCAGACGGTCAGCTTTCACGGCAAGGAGTATGTACAGGTTAAGCTGCGCTCGGACAAGACCGGCTGGACCTTGCTTGTGCTGACCCCTGTCAGCTATGTCACCAAGGGGTTGTCTGTGCTGCGGACGGTTCTGCTGCTGTCAGGGGGGCTGGGAGCCCTGCTTTTCCTGATTATGTCGTTTCTATTGTCAACGATGATCACGAGGCCGATTATTCATCTGATCCGGGCCATGCGCAAATCGCGCTTAGGCGTGCTGACGCCCAACTCGCAGAAGGTATCTACGATGGAGCTGCGGGAGCTGAATTATACTTATAACGGTATGGTTGCCAATATGAATGATTTGATCCGGGTTGTCTATGAGAAGGAAGTATTACAGAGCCGGACTGAGCTCAAAGCGTTGCAGGCGCAGATCAACCCTCATTTTCTGTTCAACACCTTGGAAGCCTTTAACTGGTCGCTTGAGGAAAAGGGGGAGGAGGAATTGGCCGGATTGGTCGTAGTCATGTCCAGGCTGTTCCGCTATATTATTGGCCGTCCCAATAATAAAGAGGAGTGGGTTGCACTTAGTGAAGAGGTTGAACAGATCAGGCGTTATCTGAAGATCATGGAGATGCGGATGGGCGAGCGCCTGTCCTGGGATATTGTACTGGACCCAAGCGAGGCTGCTGTTCCGGTACCCAAGCTGCTGATTCAGCCGATTGTGGAGAATGCCATTCTTCATGGAGTGGAGAGCCGTGTCGGCAGCGGCAGTGTGGAGGTTATGATCACGCCATCACCCCGCAACGGCTGGACCTCGGTGAAGGTATCCGACAATGGGCCCGGCATGGATGAGGATACTCTGCGGGCGCTGCGCAATACACTGGAGGGCGGCCCGTCGATCTCCGCCAAAGGCAATGGGGTCGGCCTGGTGAATGTGCAGCGGCGGCTCAAGCTGTATTACGGGGAAGAGGGCATCAAGTCAGAGGGTCTGATGATTGAGAGCAAGGTATCCGAAGGGACCGTTATTACTTTTGAAATTCCAAGCAATGGAGGATATACCTATGAGCCTGAGCAATAGGACGATTCTGATCGTGGATGATGAACCGAGAACACGGCAGGGAATCAAGCAGACGCTGGAAGTATGGGCGGCAGGCCGGTATGCCGTGGAGACCTGCGACAACGGGGTTGAAGCGCGCGAGCGGCTGCGGCAGGAGCGGGTCCATCTCCTGATTACAGATGTGCGCATGCCCGAAGTAAGCGGACTGGATCTGATCCGTTCCCTGCAGGAGACAGCCTGGAAGCCGGTTATTATTGTCATATCCGGCTATGCCGAATTTGATTATGTGCAGCAGGCTATGCGGCTGGGGGCGGTCAACTACCTGCTTAAGCCGCTGGACAAGTCCGAGTTACTGTCCGTGGTTGAGGATGCGCTGAAGCGGGAGGAAGAGCAGCAGCGCCACGTGAAGCTGGAGAAGCTGGTGGATCATAAGCTGATGGAGATAGACCCGGATCAGGCACGAATGGGGCAGCCGGTCAAAGATGCGATCGCCTATGTGGAGCAGCACCTGCATGAACAGCTGACAATGGCAGAGGTAGCGGGACTCATCCATCTGAATGCCAGCTACTTCAGCGTATTGTTCAAGGAGCAGGCCGGAGTATCCTTCAGCGAATATTTGGCACGTCTGCGAATTCAGCGGGCTAAGGAATTACTGCTGCAGACCACACTTTCTATAGGGGAGATCGGGGAGCGTGTAGGCTATCGGACGGATAAGTACTTCATTAAGGTGTTTAAGTCGCTGGAACAGTTAAGCCCAAGCCGCTATAGGCATAAGATGAAGGGCGGATCGCAGGAAATCCATTAAATGTGGAATTTTAGCCAATAAGTGTAGTCTTATATCCCTCCGGGTACGATGCTAGAATTTGATTGGTAGCGATTACATCAGGCCGCGTAATGTGATATGGGAGGCTATAGCAATGTTGAGGAATAACATAACCAAGGGACTGTTCCTGACACTTACATTGGCCCTTGCTCTAACAGGCTGCAGCTTTACACAGGATAATAATAGTGCGGAGGCAGCCACCAATGCTTCGGCCCCAAAAATAACGATTCATATGATGCACTTGTGGCCGGCCGGCCTCTCCGCCCAGCAGAATAAGCTGGTTAGCCAGATCATCGGAGAATACGAGAAAGAGAATCCTAATATTATTATCCAGCAGGGCGTGCTGGAGAATGAACAGTACAAGAATAAGCTGAAGGTGCTCTCTGCCTCGAATGACCTGCCGGATGTAGGAATCACCTGGGCTGCGGGCTTCATGGAGCCTTATGTGAAGGGCGGATTATTCGCTCCGCTGGATGACATCCTGAATGGTACGCGGTTAAAGGGTAAATTCGTAACAGGCACTACTGAAGCCTATGTGGTCGATAATAAGACCTATGCCCTGCCGATTGAGCTGAACATTTCACCGGTATACTATAATAAGGATATTTTTGCGAAATATAATCTCCAGGTGCCTGTTACTTACGAAGAGTTCAAGCAAACGGTAAGAACGTTATCCCAGCATGGCGTGGCTCCGGTTGCCCTTGGCAACAAGGACCGCTGGACCGGCTCACTATGGTATATGTACCTTGCTGACCGTATCGCCGGCAGTGATACACTGAAGCGCGCTACGAAGGGGACAAGCTACTTCGATGATCCCGGCCTGGTCCGGGCTGCGGCTGAAGTGCAGACGCTGGTGGATATGAACACCTTCAACAGCGGTTTCAACGGGCTATCCAATGATGAGGGCAAATCGGAATTCTTGAATGAGAAGGCGGCAATGTATCTGACGGGTACCTGGGAGCTTCCCAACTTCACGACGAATCCGGAGATCCCGCAAGACTTCAAAGATAAAGTAGGGTTCTTCAAATTTCCGACTGTGGAAGGCGGAAAGGGCAATATCAACAGCTGGGTCGGAGGACCGGGTGTCGGACTGTTCGTAGCCGAAGCTTCCAAGGTTAAGGAAGCAGCGAAAGCATTTGTCGAATATTTCGTATACAAATGGGGGGAGGCGTCTGTAACCAGTGCAGGTGTGATTCCGGCGACCAAAGTGGATACCACGAATGAAGAGCTGCCGCAGCTGTATGTCGAACTGCTGAATGAATTAAACCATGCGAGCAGTATCACCCTGTTTGCTGATATCCAGATGAAGCCGAACGCCGCCCAGGTCCATCTGGATATGATTCAAGCACTGTTCGGCAAAGCGATTACACCTGAGCAGTTCGCGGCCAAGCATAAAGAAGCTGTAGCCAAAGGAACCTAATAAGCGTACAACCTTATCACAAAGGGATGCCAATTAGCCGGATTACACGGCCGGGGCATCCCTTATTTGCGGAGCCGGATAATTAAGGCAGTCAGACGTGTTGTCATAGTCTTCCTCATTCTTCCTGCCAAATGAATAGGATTATGTATTCAAAAGGCGGCCGCCCCAATCGAAGAGATCAGGGTGAACCGCCTGTTTGTTGTCGCAGGTTAATGCACCGGCGCAGTGCTCAGCGGTTCTGCAGGTTCATGCTGGATCAGGCCGTGCTTCTCCCAGGCTCTGCTCTTCCAGCGGAAGTACATAATGACCGCCCGCACCCATTCATCGAATGCAGTGGTCAGCCAGACTCCGGCCAGACCGAGATCAAGCGTGAATACCAGGAAATAGCCCAGCGGCAGGCTCATGCAGACCATGGAGATCAGGCCCATGTAGACCGGAAACTTGGCATCGCCGGAAGCGCGCAGCGAGTTGATGATGACCAGGTTGCAGGTGCGTCCCGTCTCAAGGAAGAAGCTGAGCAGGATGACTTGGGCGCCCATAGTTATAATCGTTTGATTATCCGTGAACAGGCCCATTAGCGGTACGCGGAACAGAATGACAACCGCATCCATAATTACGGTGACCAGCAGCGCCCATTTCACACTGGAGAACACCCGCGAGTAAGCTTCCTTAGGCCGCCTTGCGCCCACGAGATGGCCGACAATGATCGAGGTGCCCATGGATACGGCTACGCTGAAGAGGAAGATATAGCTGGAGATGTTCAGCGCGTATTGGCGGGTAGCCATGGCTTCTGCACCCAGATAGGTGATGTATAAAGTGAAGACCAGCTGGCAGCACTGATAGATCACCGATTCAAATGCGGACGGAATGCCGATTTTGAGAATCTGCCGCACATATTTTTTGGAGAGATGAATGTAATAGGTCCATTTGACCCGCACCTCCATAATCCGGTAGAGCAGCAGGAAGTAGAGGATCAGACAGATCAGGCGGCTGGTAAGCGTTGAAATTGCAGCCCCCTCTACACCGAGCGCAGGCAGTCCGAAATGTCCAAAAATCAGCAGATAGTTGCCCCCGACGTGGATCACATTCATCAGCATGGAGACGATCATCGTATGTTTCGTGAAACCGTGTGTACGGATAGTGGCAGCCAGTGCATTGAGCAGTGCCTGGAGGAAGATCCCGCCCCCGACAATATTTATGTACGATCTGGCGTAGATGAGAATATCGCCCGTCACGTTCAGTGCGCTCAGCAGACTGCCTCCGAACAGCAGCAGAATTGTACTCAGAATAATTCCGACTGCAAGATTGAGTGTTATGGCATTGCCCGTTACCTTGGCTGCTTCTTTGGGCTGCTTGGAACCGAGATACTGCGACACGACAATGGCCGCGCCGTTCCCGATAACACTGAGCACGAGAATCGCTATGGCAATAATCTGATTGGCCGCCCCGACACCGGAGACGGCATCATCCGATACGGAGCTGATCATGAATGTATCTACACTCCCCATGAGCATAAACAGGAACAACTCGAGGAAAATCGGCCAGGTCAGCTTAATTAAATTGAACTCTTTGGGTTTGTTTGCTTCCATAATAAACCTTACACCTTCTTGTTGATAAAATAGGATTGCCGCTGGAGAATTTGTAAATCTAATGTATGGTAGCACAGCTTATGTGAAAATGCAGTGAATTTAAGAAAATCGTAAATAAAATCAACCTTCGTTTTTCAAAAAGAGGCATCAGTGAGCCCCTTCCCCGCCCAATAGTATCCTTCAGGTAACTACATCACAATAAAGTGCCTACTTCCCTTATCGGCAGTATATCCCTAAACTTAGTACATCACTTACTAAAATATATTAACGACGAGGAGATTCTAAACCTATGAAATTACAGCTAGCACTCGATCTGGTGGATATTGCGGGAGCCAAGGCCATTGTTGCGGAAGTTGCCGAATTTATAGATATCGTGGAAATTGGAACACCGGTTGTCATTAATGAAGGTTTACATGCGGTAAAAGCGATCAAGGACGCTTTTCCGGCCCTGACCGTCCTGGCCGATCTCAAAATCATGGATGCCGGCGGCTATGAAGTGATGAAGGCTGTAGAAGCAGGGGCGGGAATCGTTACCGTGCTTGGCGTGTCCGATGATTCAACGATCCGCGGCGCGGTGGAAGAAGCCAAGAAGACCGGCGCAGAAATCCTGGTTGATCTGATCAACGTAAAGGATCTGAAGACCAGAGCCGCTGAAGTGGACGCACTTGGCGTTGATTATGTCTGTGTGCACTCCGGATATGATCATCAGGCAGAAGGCAAGAATTCCTTCGAGGATCTGAGAGCGATTAAGAGTGTGGTTACAAAAGCGAAAACAGCGATTGCCGGCGGGATTAAGCTGAGCACGCTGCCTGAAGTGATTGCTGCGAATCCTGATCTGGTAATCGTGGGCGGCGGGATTACCGGCGAAGCGGATCAGAGAGCGGCTGCGGCGGAGATGAAGCGCCTTGTAAGCCAGGCCTAAGCAGCTATGGATACGCTGGATTACGCACAGGAAATTGTGAAGGAGCTGCAGGGCTCGGTCTCCGGGCTGAACGCCGGAGAAGGCGAAGTCATGGCGGAGCTGCTGCTGCGCTCCGGGCAGATCTTTGTAGCCGGTGCCGGCCGCTCCGGACTGATGGGCCGGGCGTTCGCGATGCGGCTGATGCAAGCCGGGCAGGCTGCGTTTGTCGTCGGGGAGACGGTCACCCCGGGGATCGGCTCCGGCGATGTGCTTGTGCTGGGCTCCGGCTCCGGCGAGACTAAGGGGCTGGTATCCATGGCGGAGAAAGCCAAGGCGATCGGCGCAGCTATAGTGCTCGTGACCGTCACCCCAGATTCGTCACTCGGGCGTCTCGCAGATTATATCGTCAAGCTGCCGGGCTCGCCCAAGGATCAGACAGGCGGGAGCTATGCTACGATCCAGCCGATGGCTTCCTTGTTTGAGCAGACGCTGCTGGTATTCTACGATGCCGTCATCCTACGGATGATGGAGCAAACGGGGCAGACCACCGGTAAGATGTACGGTAACCATGCGAATCTGGAATAACGTAACGTAAAGCCAGCCTGTCCGGAACCTCCGGGCAGGCTGGCTGCATTCTAAGCGTGTCAGGGGGTGGCGCTGCTGAAGCTGATACTGATACTGCTGCCGGAATGGGCAGCAGCACTGTCTATTATGGCAGGGGCAAGGCCCTTATGCAGTATACAGACCGCGGGCCCTAGGCCGGCGGTCTGTTACGTATTTATGGGGTCTGCCCCAGGGCGTCTTCCGGCGGTGTGCAGTCCCCGGGTGTATTGTAGTATGATATTAAGGAACGAAAGGAGGGACTTGTATTGGCGACTGAGATTAAAGACCGTATCAATCTGAAGGAAATCAACTGCGAGAAGGAGCTTACGCTTGCCGTCATCGGCGGCAAATGGAAGCTTATCATATTGTGGCACCTGGGTCTGGAAGGGACCAAACGCTTCAGCGAGCTGAAGAAGCTGATTCCGCATATTACCCAGAAAATGCTGACCAATCAGCTGCGTGAGCTGGAGGAAGATCAGCTGGTATTCAGGCGAGTGTATGCTGAGGTCCCGCCGAGAGTAGAATACTCCATGACGGAGTATGGGCATACGCTGATGCCTGTGCTGCGCATGATGTATGACTGGGGCAAGAATTACGGGGAGAACGTCATTTGGAAGGACGACCCTGAACGCAACAGATCGATGAAATGAAATTCATATAGATTTAGACAAATGGAGGAGATTGATAATCATGCTGAAGACAGAATATAGCCCGCTGCTGGAGACGTTTAAGTTCGCGAACGGCATTGAATTGAAGAACCGTGTGGTGATGGCACCGATGACCAATTTCTCCTCGAATGAGGATGGAACCGTCTCAGGGCCGGAGCTTGATTATTACATCCGCCGATCCAAAGGGGCAGGAATGGTTGTTACAGCCTGTGTATATGTATCACGCGGCGGGAAAGGCTTCCCGGGTGAATTCGGTGCTGACCATGACGGGCTGATTCCGAGCCTGCGCGGGCTGGCCGAGGCCATTAAGGGTGAAGGGGCGAAGGCGGTTCTGCAGATCTTCCATGGCGGGCGCCAATGCCCTCCGGCACAGTTGCCTGACGGACAGACGGTCAGCGCAAGTGAAGTACCTTCGGAACTTCCGGGCGGCGGGCAAGGACCGGTTCCGCGCGCACTGACTGATGAAGAAATTACCGGAATTATCGCTGATTTCGGAGAAGCTACACGCCGGGCGATCGAGGCCGGATTCGATGGTGTGGAAATTCACGGTGCCAACGGCTATCTGCTGCAGCAGTTCTTCTCCCCGCATTCCAATCGGCGCGAAGACCGCTGGGGCGGCGATCTGCAGAAGCGCCTGACCTTCCCGCTGGCTGTTCTGCGCAGTGTCAAGGATGCGGTGAAGCGGCATGCACAGGGTGAATTCCTTGTAGGGTACCGCTTCTCGCCTGAAGAGCCGGAAACACCGGGAATTACGATGGCCGATACCTTTGCGCTGATCGATGCACTGACAGGGGAAGGGCTTGATTATCTGCATGCTTCCCTGATGGAGCTGTGGTCGTTGCCGCGCCGGGGTACCGAGGATAGCCGTCCGCGGATCGAGCAAATTGTAGACCGCGTGGGAGGCAAGGCCCCTGTAATTGGAGTAGGCTCGCTCTATACCGCTGCTGATGCCCTGAAGGGTCTGGACAGCGGGATCAGCCTGGTCGCTCTGGGCCGTCCGCTCCTGATTGAACCGGACTGGGTTCAGAAGGTTGCCGAAGGGCGTGCAGCTGAGATTAAGACTGAGCTGGACCCTTCCGCCCAAGCTGAGCTTGTAATCCCGGACCCGCTCTGGAATGCACTGATTCATACGCCGGGCTGGCTGCCGGTGAAGCAGTAAATAGCAGGTAGCAGGAGGGTGTCTGTCCTGCGTCTGTAACCTATTCATGACCTCTGGGTGCCTATATTTAAGGCTTCCAGAGGTTTTTTGCCATATTGCATAAACGTGGAAATCTATATATGATACAATCGTATTAATTAACGGAGCATCCTACAATGAGGAGTTTGCAGATATGAATGTACAGGGGAGAAACGATAGTTCCGGCGATGCGGAAGAGATGAGGCGTGATGAAGAAATGGTTTCTTTTCAGCGGACGCTTGAGGTCATCGGCGGTAAATGGAAAGGAGTCCTTCTCTACCATCTAATCAGCGGTACAAAGCGGTTCAATGAACTGCGCAGATTATGTCCGGGCATTACCCAGCGGATGCTGGCCATGCAGCTGCGGGAGCTGGAGCGTGACGGTCTGGTTCACCGTGAGGTGTACCCGCAGGTGCCCCAGAAGGTAGAGTATTCTCTGACCGAGTGGGCCCGGGGTCTGGAATCCGGCCTGCTTAGTATCAAACACTGGGGCGAAGGATACAGGGAGGTACTGGCCCAGAGTGGACCTGAGCTGCAGCCTGCAGGCGGCCGGGCCAGAGAAGACTCCATGGAAGCAGCTCCGCGCAGCACAAATACCCCCGGATAAGCGAGGTGCGCTTTACCGGGGGTATTTGTGCTATGCGGGAGGAGTTAAGCTTTTTGCTCAGCCAGACGGGCAATCTCTACGATAACCTGAACAGCCTTCAGCATCACGTCTACAGAGGCGTATTCGAATTTGCCGTGGAAATTCTCGCCGCCGGTGAAGATATTCGGTGTTGGCAGGCCCATGTAGGACAGCTGTGAGCCGTCAGTTCCCCCTCGGATCGGGCGGATCACCGGCGTAATCCCCAGACCCTCCATCGCTTCACGGGCGATATCAACGATGTGGCGCACCGGTTCGATTTTTTCACGCATATTATAATACTGGTCATTCATCTCCAGCACTACATTGTCTGCTCCGTAAGTCGACTTGAATTCATCCACAATGGCGGCGATATGGGCTTTGCGGTTCTCAAAATGCTCGCGGTCAAAGTCACGGATGATATAATGCAGCTTGCTGTGCTCGGCGTTGCCCTGCATGGAGATCAGGTGGTAAAAGCCTTCGTATCCATCCGTGAATTCAGGCGCTTCACCGGCAGGAAGCCGGAGATGGAAGGCCATGGCGATTTTGGAAGAGTGGATCATCTTGCCCTTGGCTGTACCGGGATGCACGTTGACCCCATGGAAGCTGATTTTGGCGGCAGCGGCATTGAAGCTCTCATACTCCAGCTCTCCGAGCGGGCCGCCATCAACGGTATAGGCATAGGAAGCGCCGAATGCTGCAACGTCGAACTTATGGGGGCCGCGTCCAATTTCTTCATCCGGGGTAAAGGCAACTCTGATCTTGCCGTGTTTGATCTCCGGATGCGCGAGCAAATACACCATCGCCGTAACGATCTCTGCAATACCAGCCTTGTTATCTGCCCCCAGCAGGGTAGTGCCATCAGTGGTAATCAGAGTATGCCCCTTGTAGCCGCTCAGCTCCGGGAAGCTCTGTGTGGTAAGGACGACGTTCAGCGCTTCATTCAGCACAAGATCGTTCCCGTCATAGTTCTCTACAATCTGCGGCTTCACATTCGTGCCGGTGAAATCAGTTGCCGTATCCAAATGGGCCAGGAAGCCGATTACCGGAACGTCCTTGTCCGTGTTTGCCGGCAGTGAAGCCATAACATACCCATGCTCGTCCACTGTGACTTCCGTCAGCCCGATCTCCTGCAGCTCCTGTACCAGCTTATGGGCAAGCACCATTTGGCCGGGGGTGGAAGGGCAGGTCTCACTATCCTCATTCGATTGGGTATCCATTTCAGCATAAGAAATAAAACGCTTGATCAGCTCTTGTTTCAATTCAGGTCATCTCCTCTTCATCTTCGTATGTCTATATTATCACGATCCGCCAGAGGTCTCATCCCGTGCGGACTTCCGAAGAGGGAAATATCTGCTTACGGCTGCCGTACCAGCGGCTGGCTTGCAATCAGCTTGGCCGAGAGCAGATAGCGGTCCGGAGCTGAACCGACGTAGGAGAAGGGATAGCAGGTGATCAGGGTAAGGACAGGTTCTTTGCTTGGCTTAATGGCTCCCCGGGCTTCTCCGTCTACAATCCTGCTCCCTGTGATCTCATAGGTGAACTTCCCGTCCGCCGTTTCGAGTTCAATAACATCCGACTTCTCCAGCTCTCCAAGGCCCCGGAACACCGTATCGCGATGTCCTGCCAGCACGCTGTTGCCGGAGGAGCCTATGGCTGCGCTTCCTTCGTCATGTCCTGCCCCTTTTTTAAGAGCGTGCCGTCCCGTCCCCTCCAGAATAGCCACCCGTTTGTCCAGCCTGGGAAAATAGATCTCTCCAATCACCTCCCCCTCCGTATATGCGGGGTTGGCGCCGCCTTGTTCTGCAGGGTTGCTGATCATACCGTCAGGCAGCGGGGTTTCTTCCTCTGTTGCCACAGGGAGATGGGCTTCCTCCTTCTTTTTCTCCCAGGTTTGCAGGGCTTCCCGGGCTTCTGCAGGCGCTTTGAAGATCTGGACGGCCGAATACAGCATGACGCATAAAGAGAGTATGAAGATCAGCTTCACGGCTATGGATATACCGGAACGCTTCTTCATACTCTCTCCTCCAGCCTTGTGTGAAATATTATTTCTTCGAGCCCAGCTTGCGGATGACGATCAGACTGAGAATAGCTACAGCCATGCTGGCCAGAATCAGATTGTACCAGGGCTCTGCGGTATCCGGCAGCTTGCCGTCCTCATCCGGTCCGGCGAGCGGAAGCTCGTCATCGGTAAGGGTTACCCCATCCTCCGGTGAAGGCGCTGGGGTACTGCTGGCGGTGACAGCTCCAGCGTCTGGCGTAGCAGACGGGCTGCTCCCTCCATTGTTATCCCCGCCGCCCAGGGGTACCGGTGCTTCACTTACAGTCACTTCATCAACTGCCGGTGTTGCTGCAGCTGTTGGGGAAGGAGATGGTGTAACTACAGGTTCCGTGCTGGATGGTGTATCCGTCGGTGCTGGTGTTGCAGTTGGCGTTGCTGTTGGCGTACTGCCGGGTCCGATTGTGGAGTCCGGCGTTGGCGTAGCAGTCGGTGCTGCCGTAGGCTCGGCAGTCGGTTCTCCCGTAGGCCCAGCTGTAGGGTCTGGTGTCGCGGTCGGTACCGGCGTTGCCGTAGGCTCAGCTGTCGGCGCAGGCTCTGCCGTAGCGGTGAATTCAAAGGCTACGCTCACCGTCTTCCCCTGAAATTCATTGCCGGCTTCAGGCGGGAATACCACGTCCATCTGGATGGCCTCTTGTTCAGCGCCCTCAAGCGAGCCGATAGTCACCCGGCCTTCTGCCTCGCTCATTACCCCTGTATAGATGATTACTCCCTCTTTTTGCAGGGTCATTTGCAGGATTTTGTACAATTCTGCGTCCCCGGAGAGGAATTTGAAGTCTACAGAATAATCAAACGGGTCATTTCCGTCGTTGATGACCGTATAGTCTGAAGCCATAGTATCTCCCGGCTGCATGTTGTTCATGGTCGCAGTGCTGGTCGTATGCGAATTCACGGTCAGCTTAATCGTGTCCTCGGCGCTGGCCCCTCCGGCATGCCATACGACACCAGCCAGCACGACTAGAATATAAGCGCCTAGCAAGGACGCGCGATAGCTCTTTTTCACATTCCCGCCCCTCTCTTCTGGGAAGTCATCTTTACTCTATTTCTATTTCACTCGCCCGCCTACAACCCGTAATTCCTAGCCTATAACCGCCTAATTCTGCAGTTTCCAGCCACGATCCGCCGCAATTCATGCCTGCCTGCACATGCTTTGTCGAATAAAGTGGTTTTTTAGAGAACCACTACGAAATGGGGCGATAGTACCCGATAGAACGAACTTGAAGAATGCAATTGCGCATTTGTTCGTTATAACGAATAACTACAGTATAATCAAATTTAAAGATAAATAAAAACATTGAAATTGGTCTAAATTAGGTATAAATGAAGGTTTGATGCACATAATTATTTGTTTTCTACAGTTTACTGCTGTTCACTCATTATTTCTCCGGATATTAATGAATATGTAGTATTTTATAGAGAACGACTCATTGTTAAGCTGTAAATGAAGAGACTAGCGGTGTTTCTTGCATACAAATAGCCCATTTAAGCTACATGCACGGATTTCTCCGTGTGTAGTTAAACGGGCCGGTTATTTGATGGGCGGTATCGGTTTATTGCTCCTGCAGCAGCTCGGATACCAGCTTATAAGAGTGCAGGCGTGCGGAGTGATCATAAATCTGTGATGCAATAATCCATTCGTCAGCAGCAGTCTCCTCGAGAATCTCCAGCAGCCGTTCTTTAATTAGCGAAGGATCGCCGGCAATGGAATATTGCTGTTTGCTCAGCAGCATCGCCTTCTCCTGTGGCGTCCAGATTCCATCCAGGCTGTCCACCGGAGGCTGGAGCTTGCCGGTACGGCCTCGGATGATATTCAGGAATTGCTGCTGCTGTGAGGTAGCCAGTCTACGCGCTTCCTCCACCGTATCTGCGGCGGTTATTCCCAGTCCGATCATGACATGGGGCTTATCGAGCACAGCGGAAGGCTTGAAGCTGCTGCGGTACAAATGCAGTGCCGGCAGCAGGTAATCCGGTGCAAAGTGGCTGGCAAAAGCAAACGGAAGACCGAGCTGGCCCGCAAGCTGGGCGCTGAAGCCGCTGGAGCCAAGCAGCCAGATCGGAATATTCAGTCCTTCGCCGGGAACGGCGCGTACACCGAGCGGGCGGCCGCCTGCCCCGTTAGCGTCGAAATAAGCCCGGAGCTCGCTGAGCTGCTCGGGGAATTCGCTGCCGTCGCTGCCAAGACCTCGTCGCAGCGCTCTGGCAGCGGCCTGGTCGGAGCCGGGAGCCCGGCCGAGGCCAAGATCGATGCGTCCGGGATATAAGGACTCCAGCGTGCCGAATTGCTCAGCGATAACAAGCGGTGCATGGTTGGAGAGCATGATGCCTCCCGAGCCGACGCGGATACGCTTGGTTCCTCCAGCTACATGTCCAATCACAAGGGACGTGGCAGAGCTGGCAATGCCGGGCATATTATGATGCTCCGCCAGCCAGTAACGGTGGTATCCCCATTCTTCGGCATGACGTGCTAAATCAAGTGTGTTATGAAATGAATCCGCCGCTGTTCCGCCCTCGCGAATAGGGGCTAAATCCAGCACGGAGAACGGAATGTCGTGCAATTGCTTCACCATAATCCCTCCCATAATGGATGCTTCAGCATCAGTAAGCAGTATTTGCAGCTATGGATTGATCTACCCGCCAATTATAACATGAAATAATATTATTTACACACTTTAAGTAAGCGGTATGGGGAAGGAGGGGATATTACGGATGAAGAAGCTATATCGCTTGGTCCGGTATTCTTCCGGATCAGCACCTGATTAGCACCGGGTCAACACCAAATCAGCACCAAATCAGCACCGGATCAGCACCGGATCAGCACCAGGTCAGCACCGAATCAGCACCAGGTCAGCACCGGATCAGCACTAAATCAGCACCAGATCTGCACCGGGCTCATGGCTTAATCTGCAGGCAGGCTGGTACGGACCCTTATCCTAGCATTGTCTAGACTGAACTCAAGATTTCACCATAAAACCCCAACATAAAACCAATCCTGGCTAATCCGTTATTCTGTGAATTGAACTTCTAGGCGGCACTGTTGACGAGGAATTTCCCGATTTAATCCGTTTTCTGTGGCAGAGATGCAGTTACTTATTGTAAAATCCTGCACCAAATACAACATTATCCTCCTCATACCGGCCCTAATCCAAAATTGTTGTACAAAAGGCAACATTTTACCTTGTTCAAGCGGCTCAGCAGGATTATTGTTGTATTTCATACAACAATCCTCCCGAACACCCGGCTAACCATCAATCCAAGTTGTAAAACGTACAACATTTTTGTCTGCAGTGTCTAAAGTCTCTAAAGTCTCTAAAGTCTCTAAACTATCTACGGTTTCTACAGTATCTAAAGTGCTCCCTAAGAAGTCTCTACTCTTCCGCTGGAGAATCAAGTGTAAGGCATTGACGTACTCCCCCAGTCCCGCAGTGACTGACCGGAATTTGAATAGTTGTCTGCAGGAAATACAATTAACTGCTGTGCATTCCACACTCGTTACTCTCAATTGATATGCAGGCGTTGTTCAGCAAGTTAGATCTATATACGTAAGTTCACTCCATATAGGTATAGCGATTAATGTGCTATAGCTACATAATGGTCTGCAGGGTAAGGTGAAATGGTTAGTTGGGAAGCTTTTCAGATGGACGGAGGTGATTAAAAAATAGGCGTTGTCCATTAGCCAAACAGGCAAAATCCGCAGCCGGTGAATAGCATAAGGGGGATTAATTATCAGAAATTCCTTCCGGGGGAAGCGAAATGTAAGCGTATAACAAAGATCTTGCCAATTTGCGGGAGCCTTGCTATAATCGCTTTGAAAAGCTTTTCTAATTAAAAACGGCTGCGCTGTGCTTCAGGAAAGCCTATGCTTCCGGAGCAGCGATATTACATATCGGCTCAGGTATCCGTTTCAGCGAGAAAGATAAGGAACATTTATTGCGTAAGCAGATAAACTCTTATCTTTATAAAAAGGAAGTCAGAGCTATGAAGCCAACAATCAGGGATGTAGCCAGAATGGCCGATGTATCCATCAGCACGGTTTCCCGTGTAATGAATGCGCCGGACACGGTAGTTGAGAGTAAACGCAGCCGGGTCATGGAAGCCATAGAAGCGCTGAAGTATCAGCCTAATGCGTTTGCGCGCGGTTTGATTTACAAGAAGTCTTATACACTGGGCCTGCTTATTCCCGATATTGAGAACCTGTATTTCGCAGGGGTGATCCGGGGGATGCAGGATGCCTGCATTAAGCTCGGCTACAGTCTGATGATCTGCAATACAGACCGGGACAAGGAGCGGACGCTGTCTTATATCGATACCTTCCATGAGAAGCAGGTGGACGGAGTCGTGTTCGCCAGTGATGTGCTGTACCCCGAGTATTATGAGAAGCTGGTAGGCTGCAGAATTCCGTTCGTGCTGGTCTCCTCCCATTCCGATGAGTATGAGGTGGCTTCGGTGGAGGTCGATGATGAGAAGGCAGCGTATGATGCGGTGAAATTCCTGATTGAGCTGGGTCACCAGGAGATCGGAATGATCGGCTTCAATCATGATAACTCGGTGTCCGGGCCCCCGCGTGTTGCCGGATTCGTCAGAGCGCTCAAGGAATTCGGTTTGGAACGTAATGTGGAGAAGGTCAAATACGCCAATCACCGCTTTGAACAGGCGTATCAGGCATCGCATGAGCTGTTCAGTGACTATCCGGAGCTGACCGCTGTATTCTGTGTGGCCGATGAGTTCGCCATGGGAACGATCTCTTATCTGAAGGACCGCAATATTCTGGTGCCGGGTCAGGTGTCGGTGATCGGTTTCGACAATCTGCGGATGTCCGGCATGTTCATTCCGAAGCTGACAACGATCGCACAGCCGATTTATCAACTGGGTTACCGGGCTGCGGAGAAGCTGCATGAGTTATTAACGACCGGCTCTGTGGCTGTCATGAAAGAAAAGATGGAGCATAAGCTGGTTGTAAGAGAATCCTCGCGTGAGAAATGAAACCTGCTTGCGGACAGGATTGAAGCGCTGCGGCCTGGGTTGTGGAGGGGCAGAGCGGTCTCTTTTTCTAAATCTGAAAAGCTTTTCACCAAAATTCAGCAGATTAATGTAAATTATTACGCTTAGTTTACACGAAAATCTGCCGAAAATACGGTTGCCAGAGGTGAAAGGTGCAGAAATACCTCAAATTAAAAATAAAACCCTGGAAAAGATGAATTTACAGTATTGGAAACGCATTCAACATGTGATATTATGGAAATGTAAGCGCTATATTAATGTTGCTGACTCAGGAATCCCTGACATTAAACTGTACAAATTATCATTCTCTGAAAAGCTTTGCAAGGAGGTGGTCCAGTGCTCAGCCGGTAGCCATTCCGGGAATTAAGCTGACCTAATGCAGTCTCTAAAAACAATTAAAGGGGATGTATGAAACAATGAAGAAGGCTCCAGGACGTAAACTGTCACTCGCTATGGTGCTGTGTTTATCCTTCACCATGATGCTCAGCGGATGCGGCGGGAATAACAATAATGCGGCACCGACGGAAGCCCCGGCAGCAACAGAGGCCCCGGCAGCAACAGCAGCAGATAACAACCAGGAATCGACAAATAATGCGGAGGCTACAGCTGCTGGCAGCCCGCTGGACTTAGCGATGAAAGGTGAATATAAAGGGACTAAGGTAACGATGTTCGGCCCGTTTGTGGACGCCGACCAGGTGAAATTTGAGAGCAGCATCAAAGAGTTCGAAGAAAAAACCGGGATTGATATTCAGTATGAAGGCTCCAAGGAATTCGAAGCTACGATTAATATCCGTGTCGACGGCGGCAACGCTCCGGATATCGCTGACTTCCCGCAGCCGGGCCTCCTGGCTTCCATTGCGAAGACCGGCAAGGTAGTCGATCTGACAGGGGTGCTGGATCAAGAGAAACTGACAGCCAATTACAATAAGAGCTGGCTGGATATGTCCACCATGGACGGTAAAGACGGCAAGATTATGGCCGGGATCTGGAACCGCAGCAACGTGAAGAGTCTGGTCTGGTACCCTAAGAAGCAATTTGACGATGCCGGATACACGGTTCCGCAGACTTGGGATGAGATGATGGCGCTGACAGAGCAAATTGCCAAAGACGGTGATCCTGCCTGGGCTATCGGTATTGAGAGCGGCGCGGCTACCGGCTGGGCAGCCACCGACTGGGTGGAGAACATCATGCTGCGCACCACAACTCCTGAGAACTATGACAAGTGGGTAAGCGGGGAGCTGCCGTTCACCTCTCCTGAAGTGAAGAATGCTGTAGAAGTGATGTCCAAAATTTGGATGAACAAGGACTATGTATACGGCGGCGCTAAATCCATCGTAACCACTGCTTTCGGGGATGCTCCGAAGCCAATGTTCGAGAACCCTCCCAAAGCCTGGTTCAACCTGATGGGGAACTTCATTACCAGCTTCTTCCCGGAAACCGCCAAGGTTGATGAAGATTATGACTGGTTCTACCTCCCGCCGATTGATGAGCAATACGGCAAGCCGGTACTTGTAGCAGGCGATATCTACGCGATGTTCAATGACCGTCCTGAAGTACGTGCTGTCATGGAATTCTTCACCACCGGTGAATCGATTAAGAGCTGGGTACAATCCGGCGGCGTAGTGGCGCCAATGAATGATGCCCCGCTGGACTGGTACCAGTCCGAATCCGACCGCCGGATGGCGCAGCTGGTGCAGGATGCTTCAACCCTGCGGTTTGACGGCTCTGACCTGATGCCCGGCAAGGTGGGTGCGGGCACGTTCTGGAAAGGCATGACCGACTATGTGAGCGGAACGGCTACTCTGGATCAGGCCCTGGAGCAGATCCAGTCCGGCTGGAACAACTAAGGAGCGTGTAAGCGGGACTTAGGGGGAAGTAAATGATGAAGAGGGGCAGGGCAGCAGTGATGAATCCTGCCCCTCTTTTTCTTGAATTATAAGAATTTATATGTTTCACACCATAATTTATCCTTCTATTTCTCGCTGAAACGGATACCTGAAAGCGATACGTAGTATCGCTGCTTCGGAAGCATACGCATTCCTATTAAGGACGGCGTAGCCGTTTCCACTTGTTAAAGAATGCTTATGTAGAGAGTTTTGCTGCGCAAAACTTATTAGGAGGAACTGATATGGATGCACAAATAAAGCCGGAGGCCGGTGCCCCAGGTACGCAGGCCAAGCAGAGAATCAGCGGCCGGGCGGTGCTTTTATCGCTGGGAGTGCTGCTCGCTAACATTGTGATCAATGGGCTGATCTTCTTGTTTTTCCGCGATTCTACGCTTAATCCGCTGCTGACTGCGGTGCTTGCCGTGCTGTGGGGCGTACTGGGTGTATATCTGATCTATTACACTCTGACCTGGGCGGTTGAGCAATACCCCGATCGTATCCGCAGGAAAGTGCTGCCCTACGTATTTGTCGGACCCGCGGTGATTATCCTCGGCTGGCTGTTAATCCTGCCTGCGCTGCGGACCCTGTACTTAAGCTTCTTCAATGCTTCTTCGGAGAAGTTCGTCGGACTCAGCAACTATGCTGCAATCTTCAGCGACCATCTGATGGCAACTGCACTGCGAAACAATCTGCTCTGGGTGTTTGTGGGTACGCTGGCCTGTGTATGCTTCGGGCTGCTTATTGCCATTCTTGCCGACCGCAGCAGTTATGAACGTATCGCCAAATCAATTATTTTCATGCCGATGGCCATATCCTTTGTTGCCGCAGGTGTGATCTGGAAGTTTGTCTATTATTATCAGCCGGGCGATGAGCAAATCGGACTGCTGAACGCAATCGTAACCTATTTCGGCGGCGAACCGCAGGCCTGGACGAGTATGCTGCAGCCCTGGAATAATTTCTTCCTTATAATTATCCTGATCTGGATGCAGACGGGGTTCGCGATGGTGATCTTCTCCGCTGCGATCAAAGGTGTTCCTGACGATATTCTGGAAGCCGCACGGGTGGATGGCGCCGGTGAGGTGAAGATTTTTTTCGGTATCATGATTCCGTTTATCTCCTCGACAATCCTGACTGTAACCACAACCATTATTGTCTTTACCTTGAAAATATTTGACGTCGTCATGGTGATGACGGGAGGTCAATACGATACAGAAGTAGTAGCGACACAGTTCTACCGGCAATTCTTCATGTACCGCAACTTCGGTTACGGCTCAACACTGGCTATCGTACTCCTGATCGCGGTATTGCCTGTTATTCTTATTAATCTGCGTCAGTTCCGCAAGCAGGGGGGATTCTAATGGTCGGCAAAAAGAAAAGAAAAGGCAGCAAAACGGTTGTTAACCTGATACTGGGCGTCATCTGCTTCATCTGGATTCTGCCAACGTTCGGGCTCTTTGCCTCCTCCTTCCGTCCGGCTGCGGATATTCTGCACACCGGCTGGTGGAAGGTCTTCCCTCATCAGGAGTGGAAGGCTGGCGAAACGCTGCAGCTGTCCAAGGATGTGGATCTGCGGCAGCCGATTGAGGTGAACGGTAAAACCTACAGTGATGATCAGCTCAAAGCTGGTGTGAAGGCGGATGACAGCCGCCTGATCTGGGAGAACCGCAGAGCACGCACGGTCAATATGCAGGAGCAGGGCTGGAAGACTACGCCTGACCTGACGCTTGATAATTATAAGAATGTACTGTCCGGCAAGGAATACAAGCTTAAGGAAGCCGACGGCAGTGAGACGGTGCAGAAGGGCAGCGGATTATCGCAGGCGTTCTGGAATACGCTGACGATTGCCGTTCCGGCTACGGTGATTCCGGTGCTGATCGCTTCTTTTGCCGCATACGCCTTCGCCTGGCTACGATTTCCCGGCCGCAAGACGCTGTTCGTTATCATTATCGCGATGCTGGTCATTCCGATACAGGTTGCGCTGATTCCGGTGCTGAAGGATTACACGTCGCTGGGGCTCAACGGCAGTTATCTCGGAATCTGGCTGGCGCACACGGCCTTCGGCCTGCCGCTGGTTACGTACTTTATGTATAACTTCATCAGCCAGCTGCCGAAGGATCTGTTTGAATCAGCCTTCATTGACGGGGCCAGCCACTTTACCATTTTCAGCAGACTGATTCTGCCGCTCTCTGTGCCTGCGCTCGCCTCCATCGGAATCTTCCAGTTCCTCTGGGTGTGGAATGATTATCTGGTATCACTGATCTTCATCGGCAACCAGCCGTCGGTGCAGGTAATGTCCATGAAGATCGCCGATCTGGTCGGCTCACGCGGCAATGACTGGCATTTGTTGACTTCAGCTGCGTTTATCTCAATGCTGATGCCGCTGGCGATCTTCTTCCTGCTGCAAAAGTATTTCGTCAGAGGTCTGATGGGCGGCTCGGTGAAGGGCTGAGCCCATGGCTCAGAGCAGGTGCCGGGTGTACATGAGTACCGCCATTTCCGGCGGGAATGTAAAGAGCGGAGGTCTGTCCCCCGGAGATCCAATACGGGGGTCAGGAGAAATTCGCAATCAGGAGGAGAATATAGAGATGAAGATGAAGCCCTATGAACATCCGCCGGCATTATATCCTTACCGCGAGTGGAGTCTCGGTGAGGAACACTACGAGGAGGAGTATAATCAGCGGAGCGAGAGCGTATTCGCGCTCGGCAACGGATATATCGGTATGCGCGGTAATTTCGAGGAAGGCTACCAAGGCAAGGCGGGCACTTCCGTAGCCGGGAACTATCTGAACGGATTCTATGATTCTGAGCCGATTGTCTATCCCGAAGGGGCCTTCGGGTTCCCTTCCCGGAATCAGGCGATGCTGAATGTGACCGATGCGCGTATGATCGAACTCAGTATTGAAGGACATGACTTCCGGCTGGACCAAGGGAAGGTGCACCGGTATGAACGCTGCCTGGATATGCAGAGCGGTATTCTGCACCGGGAGGTGGAGTGGGAATCCCCTGCCGGCCACCGGGTGCTGCTGCAGATCCGCCGGATGGTGTCGCTTGTGCACAAGCATCTGGCCGCAATCGACTATGCAGTGACCGCGCTGAACTTCTCCGGCACGCTGAAGTTTGAATCTGCCGTGGACGGCGAGATCCGGCGGCCGGAGGCCACCGATGATCCGCGGCTGGGTGCAGGCAGTGCCGAGCCCAGCCTGCTGCTGGAGGATACCGGCTACGACACTGCCACCCGGAAGCTATGGATGAAGCAGCGGACACGGCATACGCGGTTTGCGCTGCTGACCGCAGTCAGCCATGGGCTGCTGGCGAAGTCCGGGCGCGAGATGAGCCACCAACTGATCGGTCAACGGATATCGGTATGTTATGCCGCAGCGGTGTGTAGCGGTGAGACCGTAAGACTCACCAAATATATAACCTATCACACCTCCAAGGATTACGTGGAGGAGGAACTGCAGGGCCGGAGTGACAGGGTGCTGGAGATGGCCGGAGAGCTTGGATTCACCGGTCTGGCCGGGGAGCAGCAGGAATATCTGGATACCTTCTGGGCGCATACGGATGTGGAGATCAACGGCGACCCGGCGCTGCAGCAGGGTATCCGCTTTAATGCTTTTCAGCTACTGCAATCGGCAGGCCGGGACGGCGCGACCAATATCGGGGCCAAAGGCTTAACCGGAGAAGGCTATGAAGGCCATTATTTCTGGGATACGGAAATGTACATGCTGCCGTTCTTCACCTTCACCCAGCCTGAAGTCAGCCGGGCGCTGCTGGAATTCCGCTACGCTACGCTTGGCAAGGCGCGGGAACGTGCGGCGGTCATGTCCCAGAAGGGGGCGCTGTATCCATGGCGGACGATTGACGGTGAGGAGAACTCCGCCTACTTCCCTGCCGGGACCGCCCAGGCGCATATCAATGCCGATATTGCTTACGGGCTGAAGCAATACGTGCTGGCAACGGGCGACACGGAATTCCTGGTTGCCCAAGGGGCGGAAATTCTGTTTGAGACCTCGCGCTTCTGGGCCGATCTTGGTCACTACAACCCCGCGCGCGGAGGTGCCTTCTGCATTGATGCTGTGACTGGACCGGATGAATATACGGCGATTGTGAATAACAATGCCTACACCAATCTCATGGTTCAGGACCAATTCATGTATGCCTATGAGACCGCCCAACTTCTGCAGGAGGAATATCCTGCAGACTATGAACGCCTGCAGCTGGCCATAGGACTGTCTATGGAAGAGGCGGAGGGCTGGAGGGAAGCCGCCGGAAGGATGTTTATTCCTTTCGACGAGGGTCTCGGCATCTATGCCCAGGATGATACGTTCCTGACGAAGCAGAAGTGGGATTTCGAGCATACGCCGCCGGATAAATATCCGCTGCTGCTGAATTATCATCCGCTGGTGATCTACCGCCACCAGGTGCTGAAACAGGCGGATCTTGTGATGGCCATGTTCCTGCTCGGGAACAAGTTCAGCCTGGCGGATAAAATCCGCAACTATAATTACTATGAGCCGCTAACCACCCACGACTCCTCCTTATCGCCTTGTATTCACAGCATCATGTCTGCTGAGATCGGTGATTTAACCGGGGCATATGCCTACTTCGACCGCACTGTGCGGATGGATCTTGATGACATTAACCGCAACGCCAAGGACGGGCTGCATATGGCGGCGATGGCTGGCTCGTGGATGTCGATCGTGAACGGCTTTGGAGGGTTGCGGCTGTATGAAGGGCAGCTGAGCTTTGATCCTGCCCTGCCGGAGCAGTGGGAGAGCTACCGCTTCAAGATCACCGTGCGCGGGCAGCTTCTGGATATATTCGTTGATCGTGAGGTTGCCGTATATACGTTGCTGGCCGGTACGGGTCTTGAGATCCGGCATAAGGATCAGCTGCTGCGGCTGCTTCCGCAGGAACCGGTGAAGATTTCGCTTGCGGGCCGGCTTCAGGCGGTAATCTTCGATCTGGACGGCGTCATTACCGATTCGGCTGAATATCATTATCTGGCCTGGCAGGCACTCGCCGATGAGCTGGGCATTCCCTTCAGCCGAGAGAAGAATGAACGGCTGAAAGGGGTCAGCCGGATGGAATCGCTGGAGATTGTGCTGGAGGGCAGCGGACTTGCGCTGCTGCCAGAAGCCGAGAAGCTCCGGCTGGCGGAGAAGAAGAACGATCATTACAAGCAGATGATCGGCCGGATCACCCCGGCTGACCTGCTGCCGGGGATTCCTGAACTGCTGGATTCCCTGCGCGAGCGGGGAATCTCTACGGGGCTGGCCTCGGCCAGCCTGAATGCGCCGCTGATTCTGGAGCGCCTCGGCGCAGCCCATTGGTTCCAGGCGGTCGCCGACCCGGCTGAGCTCCGGAAGGGCAAGCCCGACCCGGAGATCTTCCTCAAGGCGGCGGAGCTGCTTGGGGCCGCGCCGGGCAACTGCATCGGCGTGGAGGATGCGGCCGCAGGGGTCGCCGCGATCAAGGCGGCGGGCATGAAGGCCGTAGGCATTGGCAGCGCGGCGCAGCTGAGCGCGGCTGACCTGCTGCTGCCGTCTACCTCGGCGCTGGATGCCGGGAAGCTGCTGGAGCTGTGCGCACGGTAACCGGCAGAGCAGCGAACTTTCGGTGTTGAAACCGGTGTATGTACGGCATGTGAAGGGAGCCGTAGTATGCTGAAGTGCTCCGCTTTGCGGTTAAGAGAAATATTAGACGCCCGTGTTCTCCTTAGTTGGTGGGGGGAGCATGGGCGTCTTTGTTGAAATTCAAGAATGTATAAGTTTCACACGATTACTTCTCCTTCCTATTTCCCGCTGGAATGGACGGTCCTTATTAATGACGGCAAGGCTATTTCTTACGGGTTAAGGTTATTTATCGCTGAGCTATCCCAGCCCTGCTCCGGGAACATTTGCCGCAGGTGGTGCTTCATGTGATTCACGTATTCCTCAACCAGCCATTGCAGGGTGACTGTAGTACCGTCATTCCGGAGGAAAAGAAGGTTCAGCTGCTCAGCAGACAGTCGCGAAATTACGCGCAGGACCGACTGATTCAGGCTGATCCACAGGGTCAGCACTTCTTCATGCGGAGCCGAGGCATAATGCTGGGCATTCATCCATTCATTCTGGTCATAATAAGCCAGCTGCAGGGGCTGCGGCTCGTACTGAACCTTGATGAACCGGGTGAGATTGTTGATTGCCGAATCGCATAAATGTCCGAGTAGTTGCAAACAGGACCATTTGCCTCCCCGACGCGGTGCGGCGGCTTCCTCTGGTGTGAGACGGTTATACGCAGCGGGTACTGCTGCCAGCAGCAGCTGCAGCTCTGCAATCATAGGCGTTAGCATCAAAACATCGCTTCCTTTCAACTATAAAGTGTGAATAGGATTGGATCAGGAGTCTATCCCTGAATTCAAATATAGACACTATATAGAGACTATTGAGAAACTATTGCTGTATTCCTCTAATCCCCGCCGGAAGTGGGCGGAAAGGGGAAATGAGGGGCATAAGTGCCCTTGATTCCGCCAGATGCGGGCCTAAGGAGGAAATGAGGGGCATAAGTGCCCTTGATTTCGCCAGTTGCGGCCCAAAGGAGGAAATGAGGGGCAAAAGTGCCCTTGATTTCGCCAGATGCGCGCGCAAGGAAGAAATGAGGGGCAGAAGTGCCCTTGATTCCGCCAGATGCGGCCCAAAGGAGGAAATGAGGGGCATAAGTGCCCTTGATTCCGCCAGATGCGGGCCTAAGGAGGAAATGAGGGGCATAAGTGCCCTTGATTTCGCCAGTTGCGGGCCTAAGGAGGAAATGAGGGGCATAAGTGCCCTTGATTTCGCCAGATGCGCGCGCAAGGAAGAAATGAGGGGCATAAGTGCCCTTGATTTCGCCAGTTGCGGGCCTAAGGAGGAAATGAGGGGCATAAGTGCCCTTGATTTCGCCAGTTGCGGCCCAAAGGAGGAAATGAGGGGCAAAAGTGCCCTTGATTTCCCAGGCTTCACCGGGGCGACCCAGAAGCAGCCTGAATGAAGCCATGCGTGGCGGCCTGGATATCTGCATGAGCTGCCCAGCAGGCCTTATATGTCATTTAACCGTATAAACTCCAGCCTGATTCACCCGTTAGGGTGACTTTGTGTCTGTGTCTGTGCCTATGCCCATGTCAAAGGCTAAGTCGTAGCGCCCTCCTCCAGCTCCACGGGCAGGATGTATGCTGACTCGACATGCTCACCCTGCACCTGGCGCAGGATTAAATCGACGGCCAGCTTGCCCATCGCCTCCATCGGCTGGCGGATAGAGCTGATGGCCGGATACAGCAGGCTGCGGAGGGCGATGCCGTCATAGCCGATTATCCGCACATCTTCGGGAACGCGCCGCCCTCTGATCTGGCAGGCCTTCAGGGCACAGGCGGCAATGATATCACTGCCGGCGAAGATGCCGTCCACCTCAGGATGCTCGCGGAACAGCTGGGCCAGCAGCAGCTCATAGGCATCGAAGTCGAAGCTGTTGTTGTCCGTATGCAGCGAAACGTACTGGGCGCCGTGCTGCTTCGCGGTATCCTCAAAGGCCACGCAGCGCAGATGCGATAAGATATTCAGCTTGGGATGCCCGCCGATATGGGCCAGGCGGCGGCAGCCTTTTTGAATCAGCAGGGTCGTGGCCAGCTGTCCTCCCGTATAATTATCCGAGCATACATAAGGAATATCCGGCGAAATCTGCCGGTCAAAGGTAACCAGAGGCAGGTTCATCTGCCGGTAATCCTCGACTTCAAGCGTATGGCTGCCCATAATAATGCCGTCGACCCGGCTTGCGCGCAGCATGTTGATATACTCCTGCTCCTTCTGCTTGTCCTGCCACGAGTTGCATAGCAGCAGCTTGTAGCCTTCCCGGTAGGCATGTTCTTCAATATGACTGGTCAATTCCCCGAAAAAGGGCAGGGAAACATGCGGAATAATCAGTCCGATGATGTTTGATTTCGAGCGGCTGAGGGAGCGGGCCAGTTCATTCGGGCGGTAATTGAGCTCGTCCATCGCCTGCTGCACCTTCTGCTTCAATTCTTCACTTAAGTACCCCCTGTTGTTCAGCACCCGGGATACGGTAGTCGCCGATACGCCAGCCTTCAGCGCAACGTCTTTGATGGTCGGCATGGCCTGGCCTCCTGTCTAAGCAGTCAACTGCAAATTCATTCTAACGTGAGCGCTGTTCTCTGTCCACAAAGGCCGCAGCTCCGCTCTATTTGTTGTTTATTAAAATATCGTTTCCCCCTATAATTATAAGAAAGCGGCAAATTTAAAAGATAAGAATTCATTTGCTTTATGCAATAAATTATCCTTATTTTTTACGCTGATACCGTACGGTGCAGAATGGGGTGGCTTTTTTCGCTCAAAAGAGGGATGGGAAATGGGTTTAACGAATTAGTATAATGTCGAAATTCCTCGTTTTATAATCGAAATCTGACTTTGAGATAGATGAACGGGAGTGTGCGAATGGGTGTAGATAAAATTCATCTCAGGTTGTTAAAAAGCTTGCTCTTGCCGCTGTTTATCTTACTGTGTACGACAGAAGGCACACACGCCTACGCCGAAGAACTTCCCGCTCAGAATGTGCTGGTGCTGCATTCCTATCAGAAAGGTTTTGCCTGGAGCGATGAACAGAGTGCCGGAATTGAAGAACGCCTCAAAAGTGCAGCCGCTCTGCCCGTAATCTATACCGAGTATATGGATTGGAAACGGTATCCCAATCAGGAGAACCTCGAACATTTCTACGAAACGATCAAATTCAAGTATCAGAATGTCCATATTGATGCGGTTCTCGCCACAGATGATGCAGCCCTGAGCTTTGCTATGAGATACCGCCGGGAGATCCTGGATGATGCTCCTATCATCTTCAGCGGTGTCAATGAGCTGGGTGTGGCCGGCATCCCGGACACTCACAATATCACAGGCGTTATCGAGAAGATTGATCCTACGCGTACGATCCAAATGGCGCTGGAGATCAACCCTTCCGTGAGGAAGGTTTACGTTGTTTTTGATAATTCGGAGAGCGGATTGTCGACCGGCAAAATGGTGATGGATCAGATTGACGCCCTGAACCTGGGGCTGGAGATCTTCCCTATGAACCGTTTTTCTATTGAACAAATTAAAGCAACGGCATCCGCCCTGTCTCCGGACAGCATCGTGCTGATGACTACATACTATAGTGACTCTACCGGAAGGATTGTTGAGTTTGACAGGTTCTCAAGTGAACTGGGCAAGAGCAGCAGTGTTCCGGTGTACCATATCTATGATTTTGGACTAAACCACGGCGCCTTTGGCGGCAGTCTGATCAGCGGCAGAATTCAGGGCCAGACCTCAGCGGAGCTGGCGCTGCGTATCCTGCAGGGGGAGCGTGCGGATAATATCCCTGTGGTGACTGACAGCAATGTCCGCAATGTATTTGACTACAATGAGCTTCAGCATTTCAGCGTACCGCTGGACAAGCTGCCGGAGGGCAGCGAAGTCATTAACAAGCCGTTCTCCTTCTATCAGACCTACAAAGCGCTGGTACTGAGCATTATTGCCGCTTTTGCCGTGCTGCTGACCTTTATCTTTGTTTTATTATTCTATGTACAGCTGGTGAAACGGATCAGAAGCAATCTGGAAAAAAGCAATGAACGCTTCAGCCTGGCCACCTATGGCGCGGACGCGGTAATCTGGGACGTGGACATGTCCACGATGATCTATTACTTCTCGGACAGCTGGTACGAGCTGCTGGGGTATGAACGGGATGAGGTCAATGAGACCCGCGGCGGCTGGAGAGACCTCCTGCATCCTGAGGATGCCGAGCAGGAGGACCGGCTGCGGACCCAGCATCTGGAGGGTCGTTCTTCGTATTACTACGCCGAATACCGGATGCGCAGCAAGTCGGGGGAATACAAATGGTTCCAGGCCCGGGGCAAGGTGCTGCGTAATGCAGGCGGCGGATATATCCGGTTTGCCGGGTCGATGGTCGATGTCACCGACCGCAAAGGGTATGAGAGCAAGCTGCAGATGAGCTATCAGGAGCTGGAGTCTACTTATGAGGAGCTGACAGCACTGCAGGATGAGCTGCTGGAGCAGTATAACAAGGTGGTGGAGAACCAGGCGCTGCTGCAGACCAGTGAAGAGAAGTACCGCCTGCTGGCCTATAATGATGTACTGAGCGGCCTGCCGAACCGGCTGTCGCTTTCCGAAGAGCTGAAGAAATTTATTCAGGAGCACTCCGGCGGCCATGCGGCGCTGTTCTTCCTGGACATTGATAATTTCAAGTATATCAATGATTCGATGGGCCACACCTTCGGCGATGAGCTGCTGGTGAAGGTCGGCGAGCGGCTGCTGGAGCTGTCTGACGGGCGCAGTAAGCATTTCCGCTTCGGCGGCGATGAGTTTGTGATTCTTTTCAAGGATGTAGACGGGTATAGTGAAGTAATCCGCTATGCGGACTCGTTGGTTCAGGGCTTCAAGGAGCCGTTTCAGCTGAGTGCCAGTGTCGTACATATCTCGGCCAGTATCGGGATTGCCCAATATCCGGAGAATGGCGTGAACGCGGAGGAACTGCTGAAGAATGCCGACATTGCCATGTATAAAGCGAAGGAAGCAGGCAAAGGCATTTATGTGATCTACGGGCGTGAGATGCAGCAGCATTTCGATGAGCGGATGATTATTGAGATGCATCTAAGAAACGCCATCTCCAATAATGAGCTATCGCTGCATTATCAGCCGCTGGTAGATATCGGTTCGAACGAGATTTGGGGCTTCGAGGCCTTGATCCGCTGGAACAATCCTGTGCTGGGTTTCGTATCGCCGTTGTCCTTCATTAAGATTGCCGAGGATTGCCGGCTGATTGTGCCTATCGGGGAATGGGTGATGCGCACCGCCTGCCAGTTCATCAAGGATCTGCAGAGCCAGGGGTATGCGGGTTATCATATCTCGGTTAACATCTCGGTCATTCAGCTGATGCTGGATGATTTCACGAACATGGTGCTTACGGTGCTGCGGGATACCGGACTTGCCCCGGAATATCTGGAGCTTGAGATTACGGAGTCGATCTTCATGGAATCCTTCGAAGCCATTAGCTCCAAGCTGGAAGCACTCAAGGAGAAGGGGATCGGCATCGCGCTGGACGACTTCGGTACGGGCTATTCTTCACTGAGCTATCTGAAGCAGCTGCCGATTACCACACTGAAGATCGATAAGTCCTTCATCGACAGTATCGATACCCCGAACAACATGTCGCTGGCCAGCTCCATTGTGACCATCGGCCACGATATGGGCCTGAATGTTACCGCAGAAGGGGTGGAGACACCTGAGCAGCTGGCTTTTCTGGAGCGGACGAGCTGTGACAAGATTCAGGGCTATTATATCAGCAGGCCTATCCCGGAGAAAGAGGTTGCGGGCTGGGTTGCCGGACGGCGTGCGGGCTGAAGCAATAGGTATACGGAATGTACTCCGTTTATAGTCCAGGTATGTAATATAACAACAAAAAGGAAACCACCTTTTAGCAAGGGAGGCTTCCTTTTTGTTTATTCTTTTGCGCAAAAGTGGGGTAGGGGGCTATCCCGTCTCCTCTACTTCAGCAGCTTCCGTGCCAGCTTGACCTTGTTGCCGTATGGCGGATAGACAATCCCGAAATCCAGTCTCGTGCTTCGCTTAACAATGCTCTTGCGGTGGGAGAAAAGCTCAAAGCTATGCTTGCCGTGATAGCCGCCTATCCCGGAATTCCCCACACCGCCGAACGGCAGATGGGTGCTGGCTACATGGGTAATGGTATCATTCACACAGCCGCCCCCGAAGGAAACGCTGCCCATCACCTGTTCCTCGACCTGCTTATCCTCAGTGAACAGATAGAGGGCGAGCGGCTTAGGGTGATCGTTGATAGTCCGGATCACCTCGCTAATCTGACTGTATTCCATAATCGGCAGCACCGGTCCGAAGATTTCATCCTCCATCGAGGCATCGCTCCAGGAAGCCGGGTAGATCAGGGACGGCTCAATGTACAGATCCTCCGGCACAACGCTGCCGCCCAGGATCAGCTTATCGCGGTCCTGCTCAAGCATCTTTTCAATCCGCCGCAGCTGGCGTTCATTCACAATCCGTCCGTAGTCTGTGTTATGCCGGATATCCGTTCCGTAGAATGCGGTGATGTTGTGTTTGATCCGCCCGATCAGCTCAGCTGCAACATCGCTATGGACCAGCAGGTAATCCGGGGCGATACAGGTCTGCCCGACATTGATCAGCTTGCCCCACACGATCCGTTTGGCCGCGGCCTCCAGATTGGCGGTCTTGTCGACAATGACCGGACTTTTACCGCCCAGCTCAAGGGTTACAGGCACCAGATTCTTCGCTGCCGCCTCCATGACAATTCTGCCTACAGGCACGCTGCCGGTGAAGAATATATAATCGAATTTCGCGTGAATAAGCAGATTTGTCGTTTCTTTCTCACCCTGCACCACCCGGATATATGCGGGGTCAAAGGTCTCCCGGATCATGTCTTCAATGACTGCCGAAGTAGCCGGGGTACTCTCGGAAGGCTTCAATACCGCGCAATTGCCGGCGGCAATGGCCCCGATTAGCGGCTCAATCAGAAGCTGGAACGGATAATTGAAAGGTCCGATGATGAGCGCAGTCCCATAAGGCTCTGCTATAATGCTGCTCTTCGCCGGGAACATATGCAGCGGTGATCTTACCTTAACCGGCTTCATCCAGCGCCGGAGATGCTTCATCATATAGCCGATGCTGTCCAGCGTAAAGCCGATTTCGGTGGCGTACGCCTCGAACTCACTCTTACGCAGATCCTTATTCAAGGCGGCGATAATCCGGGGCTCACTGCGCTTGATGGCATCCTTCAGCTTCTGCAGCTGCTCCAGCCGGAAGCCGGGGGTTCTCGTGATTCCGCTGCTGAACCATTGTCTATGCTCTGCCAGCAGCTGGTCGATATGGGGTGCGGTTAACTGCAACATGCTTGCATCCTCCTCGGGTGAATCTATCGGAATATAACAGCTTGCCTGGTGCGTCTATTTAGTCTAGCCCAGTCTGCTCTGCAACAGAGGCGTTGTTCACAGGTTACCTGCTGAAGAGGGCAGGCTCAGGAGGTAATCATTCATCCGGCTGCGGTCCAGAAGCGTGATTTCACTGCCCTTGAAGTCAATCCAGCCCTGATCGCGCAGGAATCCAAGCTCCCGGGACAATGAAGGACGGGCGGTATTCAGATGCCCGGCCCATTCTTTGCGGCTGAAGGGGAGCTTCAGCGTATCGGAGGCCTGCTGCGTGCCCTGCTCCAGCAGGAAGTCTATGATCCGGCGCCGCAGCGGCCCGGCGGACAGGTTCTCGATTTTCCGGTTAACAAGCACCAGCCGTTCGGACAGATTCTCAATGAAGCGGGTGAGGATATCTGTGTCTGCTGCGAATATTCGCAGCAGCTCCTGCTTGCCGATGAACATCACCTTGCAGGGCCCCGTTGCTGTTACCGTGGCGGGGGCTACATTATCCCTGCGGAATAACACGGCCTCCCCGATGGTCTGTCCTTCCTTGAGGTGGGCGATGGTAACGCTGCTGCCGGTGGAATGTGTCTTCTGTACCTCGACCCGGCCTGAGAGCAGAATTCCCAGCCGGTCAGCCGGATCGCCTTCGGCGAGGATGATGGCATTCCTGCGGTAAGTGCTGACGGTATAGGCCAGCGTATGCAGCAGCAGTTCGATCTCTTCTGCGGATTTCCCGCGGAATAACAGGCAGGCTTGCAGCGCGGCAGGCTCCGGTTTCATACATTTCCTCCGAATTCATAATAATCGGTAACATCCGTTACCGATTGATAGACGAAAGTCTACTACAATTACTGGTAACTGTAAAGGCGGGACGCAGCGTTGTCCTGTCCAGCTATCCAATTCATAATGAGGAGTGAATGTGTAATGAGCGACATGTTTTGTTTTCAGTGCCAGGAGGCAGCCAAGGGGACGGGTTGTACGATTCAGGGGGTATGCGGCAAGACCAGTGATGTAGCCAATCTGCAGGATCTTCTGGTGTATACGCTCAAAGGCATTGCAGTGTTCGCACGCAGCGGCCGTGAGCTGGGGATTACCGATCCGGTGACAGAGAAATTTATTATAGAGAGCCTGTTCGCTACGATTACCAACGCTAATTTTGTACCGGAATACTTCACTGCGAAGATCCGGGAGGGGCTGGCCCTGCGGGATAACTGGCGCAGCAGAGTTGCGGATGCCGGAGTGATCGCGTATCTGTCAGAGCATGACGCAGCGCAATGGAGTGCTGTTACGGATGAGGAACTGATGGACAAGGCGGCAACCGTGGGTGTGCTTGCTACAGAGCATGAGGATATCCGCTCTCTGCGCGAACTGCTGACCTATGGTCTGAAGGGAATGGCAGCTTATATGGAGCATGCGGCGGTGCTGGGATTCTATGAAGCAGGCGCACATGCTTTTATGGAAAAAGGCCTGACGGCCGTGCTGGATGATACCCTGAGCGGGGGGGAGCTGACTGCCCTGGTTCTGGAATGCGGCAAATTCGGTGTGGATGTGATGGCACTGCTTGACCGTGCGAACACGGCGGCTTACGGCAGTCCGGAGATTACCAAAGTGAATATTGGTGTGGGCACGAACCCCGGCATTCTGATCAGCGGACATGACCTCAAGGATATGGAGGAATTGCTGAAGCAGACGGAGGGTACCGGAGTCGATGTATACACGCATAGTGAGATGCTGCCGGCCCATTATTATCCGGCCTTCAAGAAATACAGCCATTTCGTGGGCAACTACGGCAACGCCTGGTGGAAGCAGACTGAAGAATTTGATAGCTTTGGCGGCCCGGTCCTAATGACTACGAACTGTATCGTACCTCCAAAAGAAAGCTATAAGAACCGGTTGTACACAACAGGCAACACAGGTTATCCGGGAGTTCAGCATATTGCAGCAGGAGCAGACGGAGTGAAGGACTTCTCGGCACTGATTGAGCAGGCCAAAGGCTGCAGCGCTCCGGTAGAAATCGAGACAGGTGAGATTATCGGCGGCTTTGCCCATGCGGCAGTAATGAACGTGGCAGATCAGGTAGTCGGGGCCGTCCAGAGCGGCGCAATCAAACAATTCTTCGTAATGGCGGGCTGCGACGGCCGGATGAAGAGCCGGAATTATTACACGGACTTCGCGGCAGAGCTGCCGGGAGATACTGTGATTCTTACCGCAGGCTGTGCCAAATACAAATATAATAAGCTGGCGCTTGGCGATATCGGCGGAATTCCCCGCGTGCTTGATGCAGGCCAGTGCAATGATTCCTATTCCCTTGTGGTCATAGCGCTGAAGCTGAAGGAAGTCTTCGGCCTGGACGACATCAACGATCTCCCGATCTCCTACAATATTGCCTGGTATGAACAAAAGGCGGTAATTGTGCTGCTGGCGCTGCTGCATCTGGGCGTGAAGAACATTCACCTCGGACCGACACTTCCGGCGTTCCTGTCACCTAATGTAGCCAAGGTGCTGGTAGACAGCTTTGGCATAGGCGGCATTACTACCGTACAGGAAGACATGGAGCGGTTCATTGCAGCAGTGTAACACAGAATAACTGACCGTCTATCCTGCGGCGCTATGTCTCACAAGACCTTCAGCTGGCCGCTAATGCCAGGAATTTTCGGTAACTTGTCTGGTGGTTGACTAAAGCGATTGTTCATCTTATGTAACGCACAAATAAGCGGGTCCCCGGCACAACGGGGACGCGCTTATTTGTGTGTGCGCCGGCTGCGGTTATGGCAGCCGATAGACAGCGAACGGCTCCCCGCTGCGGAAGGCGGCGCTGGCCTGATCCAGCTTCTCAAGCGTTGCCGCATCCGGCCGGACGGAGAGACTCTGCAGGTTATGCTCCACCTGCTCCACCCGGGTGGCACCGACAATCACCGTGGAGACGGCCGGCCTGCTCATCAGCCAGGCCAGAGACAGCGCCGCCGGTGAAGTGTCCAGCTCTTCCGCGATTGCACTAACCTGCTCCCCGAGCGAGATGCGTTCCGGGGTAAGGAAGCGGCGGAAATTAGGATCGGTTTCCGCTCTGGAACCGGCAGGGGCACTGCTGGTATATTTGCCGGTGAGAATGCCGCCGGCCAGCGGGAAGTACGGGATGATGCCCAGTCCCTGATCCAGACACAGCGGAAGCAGCTCTGCTTCAGGTGTGCGGTCGGCAAGCGAATAGCTGCACTGGATCGAGACATATTTGGCCCAGCTGCGCGCTTCGCTGATGCCCAGCGCCTTCATCAGCTCCCAGGCAGCATAATTGGAGGCTCCGATATAACGCACTTTGCCCGCAGAGATCATATCATCAAGGGTGCGCAGCGTTTCCTCCAGCGGGGTGTAGGGATCGAAGGTGTGAATCTGATACAGATCCACATGATCCGTCTTCAGCCGCCGCAGGCTGCCTTCCAGCTCCTGCATCAGATGGCGGCGCGAAGAGCCGCTTCCGTCAGGCCCGTCATGCTTCGGAAGGCCGGCTTTGGTAGCCAGAACGGCAGCATGGCGTCTGCCCTCAAGAGCGAGGCCAATAATCCGCTCGGACTCGGAGCCGGCATAGATGTTGGCAGTATCGATGAAGTTGATTCCCTGATCCATGGCGGCATGAATAATGCGGATCGAGGCCTCCTGATCGGCCCGTTTGCCGAACGAGTTGGTTCCAAGACCCAGTGCAGATACCTGCAGGCCGCTGTTTCCGAGACGCTTATAATGCATCATGATCACTCCTTATCATTATCATTATTTATTATCATTAACGTTAATTAGGCTGGCTGCGGCCAGCGGCGGGGGAGCAGCTTCATTGCCGGAGAACAGCTGCAGTGCAGTATCAATAAATAATTGTACGGCAATAGAAGTCTCCTCCAGGGAAGGGACGGCGATATGGATATCGCGGTAAGCATCAGGAGCCAGCTCCCGGACCACGACATTCGGCGGCAGCGACAAGAGGGAGAGCTGGGACATCACACCGACGGCGAGCCCCTCCCTGATCATGTTCAGTGCGGTAATGTAGCTATTGACCTCGTATTTCACATTCAGCCTGCTTCCGGCCCGGTTGAATAAGTCCACTACCGGAGGCTCGTAGCCCGACCGGCAGAGCAGCATAGGCTGAGCTTCCAGATCCTTCACACAGATGATCTGCTTGTGCCGAAGCTCGTGATCCCCGGGCAATACGGCGTAGAGCTTCTCCCGGAACAGCGGCAGGGAGGCGAGATCTTCGACCGGCGGAATCATCAGGCCTGCGTCAATGAACCGTGATGCCAGCCAGTCCTTCACCTCGGCGACCGAACCTTCATATAATCTGATCTCAATTCCGGGGTATTTGGCAGTGATGGCACTGATAATCTTCGGGACAAAATAGGCAGCGGCAACCGGAAAGGCGCCGATGCGGATGAGGCCCTTCTCCAGACCCTTCTCGGCGGCAATCTCCTGGTCAATCTTATCAAGGCCGCTGAGGATTCCGCGGCAGATAACCAGAATCCGCTTGCCGATATCCGTCAGTATCAATCCGCTGCGCCGGTCGCGCAGCAGCAGCTTCACGTCCAGCTCGGCTTCGAGTGCGGCGATGGCCCGGCTGACTGCGGGCTGGGTCATATTCAGCTCAAGACCTGCCTTGGTGAAGCTGCGGCTCTCAGCGATTAAGACAAATAGGCGAATTTGAGTATTATTCATATCTAATCTGGTATGCCCCTCATGATTATAATTCATTTCAATTATGACTGAATCTATTGTATCATTTGGGAAGAAATCAGAACAAGAGGTGAACACATGCAGAAGCGGAAGCAAACCATTGGCTTACTAGTGTTCCTGGTTATTGTCTGGGGCATCAACTGGCCGCTCTCCAAAATTGCCTTAACGTATGCCCCGCCCTTGCTGTTCGCCGGAATACGAACGGTCATTGCCGGTATTATACTAATCATCGCGGCTCTGCCGAAGCGGAAGCAGCTGAATTTGCACCAGCTCTGGCCCGTCTATCTGGTGTCAGCCTTCCTCAGTATCGTCTTCTACTATGGCTTCCAGACGATTGGCCTGCAGTATGTACCGTCCGGCCTCTTCTCGGCCATTGTATTCCTGCAGCCGGTGCTGCTCGGAATCTTTGCCTGGATCTGGCTGGGCGAGCGGATGTACGGGCTTAAGATCGCCGGCCTCGTCATCGGCTTCCTCGGGGTAGCCTCGTTAAGCCTTGGGGGATTAACCGGAAGTATCTCGCCAATAGGCGTCCTCCTGGCCCTGGCCAGTGCACTCAGCTGGGCGCTGGCTACGGTCTACACCAAACGTAACGCAGCCAGAGTAGATATGCTGTGGATGACCGCGATGCAGATCATGATCGGCGGGGTAATCCTGCTGGCGGCAGGCTCGGCTTCGGAGAGCTGGGCGGATATTACCTGGAGTAGTACTTTTATAATCAATACACTGTTCATCGCGGTCTTCGTGATTGCGCTGGGCTGGATGGTATACTTCAAGCTGATCAATGAAGGAGAGGCCGGCAAGGTAGGCTCGTTCACCTTTCTGATTCCGCTGATTTCCATCGGCTCCAGTGTAGTCTTATTGCATGAACAGATTACGTTGAATCTGGTCATCGGTATGCTGCTGATTGTGAGCAGCATTATTCTGGTGAATGTCAGGCTGGGCCGGAAGGCCGGGAGTGTCCTGCAGACCCCGGTACCCGGTCTGGGTAAGGAATAAACAAACGGCTGCTCCCTCAGAAGAGGGGCAGCCGTTTGTACTTGTCAGGGGTCACAGCAGGATCAGATAGGATCTCTGTCCAAATCCCGCAGGATCAGTTCTCCGCCGGACTCCAGGATACTGTTATGGGAACGGGCGATATTAATGAAGACATGCTCCTCCTGGAGCAGTTCAATGTCTTCACACAGACTACGCAGCAGCCGGGAGAAGCTGTTCAGAACACTGTCAGTGATAAACTCGGTGAACTGCCCCGGATGGGTAAAAACCTCCAGCATCTGCTTGAGCTGATCCGTACCGGGCCGGGAAGCTCCTTCCATGCACAGCAGTGCGGATTTAAGATCGCTGATCAGACGTTCCATATGGCTGTACTTATCCTCCAGCAGCAGCATAACCACCAGACCGTATTTCACGGATTGCTGGCGGGATTCTACATTCTTGGCCAGCAGACGGGCGGCTTCCCGCAGTCCGCCAACTTCAGTCAGCAGCAGACTGGAGAAGCGGTGCAGGCGGTGCTGGTGTACCCCGGCAAGTCCGGTGTGCAGGCTGCAGCCGGTTACTTGACCGCTTATATAGATACTGCCGGTAGCTGTAATTGTAGATTGGCAGACGTTGCCGTAGACATACACATTCCCTAACGCCTCAATACACATAGGGCCTTCAATATCTGAGGGTACAACGATGTCACCTGCAAACATAATCTCACGGGCCGTTGCCGCCGTTTCCTTGGTGATGAGGCATAGGGCCGGGAAATCGCAGGTTGTAACGCTGCCGGAGTCTCCGCAGATGCGGGGTCTGCCCGTACGCAGAGCTGCGATCTCCCCGTTTGGAAGCAGCCGTGCATTGTCTCCGGCTGCGAAATAAATATCCTGCGGTGGAGGTGGAGGCAAGATGCCTCCTTCTACGTCAAATCCGGGAATTCCCTCTTCGGGCGGCAGCTTGCGGGCGAAGACCTCTCCCTCTCTGGCGAAGGGTGCTCCCGGAAACCGCAGATAATCTAAGGAATCTGCACCTTCCGCAGTTCGCCCCTCCCGGAGCATTCCATTACCTGTGAGCGTATGCTCCGGGAGGGATAGCTGCAGCCTTGATTTCTTGCCGGGCAGCGGGGCTCTCCCTTCTGCGATACAGACAGGGAGATATGTAGGGTTGTTCAGTTCGGCGTATAGGGCCGGGATATTCAGATTCCGCAGAATGGAGCGGTTATCCAGCGAAGAGAGAATCTGTTCTATGGTGAGCGTGGACAGCAGCATCGCCCGGTTAGGCTCGGCCCGGACTGCGGCTTCGAAGGAAGCCGGGCAATTGACCAGATTCCAGGCGTACTTCTCTGCACGGTATAAGGTGAAATGCACTTTGAGCTTGTCAGGTGAAACTGTAATCTGATACTGTGGCTTCTCGCAAATTTCCCAGGTAATATGGTCCGCTGAGGTCACCTCAGTAGGCTCTGTAACGGTCTTCCAGTTGATCTTCAGCACTACAGGATGAACAGCGGAGATCCGGGCGGGCTTGCCGCCAGAGAGCGGGGGAGTAATGAAGATCTGATTATTCTGCACAAGGATAATTCCATCCTTATCTCCATTCATCCCACCGGAAGTCCGGCCCTCCACAGAGAAAGAATCCAGGAATCCGGTCCGTTCAAGCATCAAGGATTCCACGAAATCATATCGGGTTGGTTCGATGAATTGCTGCGGCATTATCTTAACCTCGCTTTTTCGTATAATCAATGGCATTCGTACAGAAAAGAGCATCATAAAGCCTGGGGGATCTCCCGGTGACTGATGGCTTACGTGGTCTCTATTGGCAGCCTGGCGACCATAAATGCGGATTCTCTGCATTCTTAGGCCCATTGCTTTGCGTCCTACCCTTTCAGGAAGTTTGCCTTTAGAAATAGATCAATGATATACACTCAGCATGAGGCGATTTCAATCGACCGCAATCGACAAAAAAGGTCATAACTGGTTCCTGGGCTGTAGGAACTTCTGCAAACAAGCTTAATTCTAGTACTTAAGGAGCTATTTTTCAACTGTATTCTGCCAATCTATTAATAATCTTGAAATGTGCAGCTCTATATTGCTTGAAAAACTGGTTTCCCAGCGCTTACAGCTTATGGGAGAAGTCTGCTCTGCAAGAACAGCCGGATCTTTGAGCTGGAGAACGGACTGCTGCTGAGCTGCCTGCGTTGGGCGGCTTTTTTAATATATGAATGGGGTTAATTCGGGGTTTGCATGTTACTTTTATGTTATATATGTAGAATAACACAAACAATTAGCGCATTATTTCGTAATAAAAACGAAGACATTGCAAATTTGTTGTAATATAATCTAACAAACGGCAGGAAAGATGAAATTAATGTTAATAAACATAACATTAAATACATGCATTGAATTCTGGAAGGGGAGCATGAACCATGCAGATTACAGCAGCACCTTACACCTGGCCCTATGACGGCGTCCTTGATCCGGCGAAGACGGCACTGATGATTATCGACATGCAGACGGATTTTTGCGGCAAAGGCGGTTACGTGGAGCGAATGGGCTACGACCTCTCATTAACAGCCAGAGCGATTCAGCCGATTGGGCGGCTGCTGGCACGCATCCGGGAAATTAACGGATTCACCGTTATCCATACCCGGGAAGGCCATAAGCCGGATTTGTCCGATCTGCCGGCGAATAAACGGTGGCGGAGCAGACAGATCGGTGCTGAGATCGGCTCGGAAGGACCGGCGGGACGGATTCTCGTACGGGGTGAGCGCGGCTGGCAGATCATTGATGAACTGGCACCTATACCGGGAGAGCACATTATCGACAAGCCGGGTAAAGGCAGCTTTTATGCTACGGACCTGGATTTAATACTGAAGAATAAAGGGATTACCCATCTGATTCTGACCGGAATCACGACGGATGTCTGTGTACACACGACGATGCGCGAAGCCAATGACCGCGGTTATGAATGTCTGATCCTGGAGGATTGCACGGGCGCTACGGATTATGCCAATCACCTGGCAGCGTTGAATATGGTCAAAATGCAGGGCGGTGTCTTCGGCAGTGTGAGTGATTCGCAAGCGGTGCTTAAGGCGCTGGAGCAATTCTAAATACGAATTACGAATGACCAGTATTCCAAATAACATCATAACGGGGGAATCACCATGTGGAACAAGTCCAGAACCAAAGCGCTCATCCTGCTCACTTCACTAATGCTGCTCATTACGGCCTGCGGCAACAATTCGGATACCGGCAAGGCTGAGGGGCAGGGGGCGGAAGGCTCCGGTGAGCTTAAGAAGGTTGTTCTGAGGTTGAAGTGGATTCATCAGGCGCAGTTTGCCGGGTTCTATACCGCAGTTGAAAAGGGCTTCTATAAGGAGGCGGGGCTGGATGTCGAGATTCGGCCGGGAGGCTCGGATTTTCCGGCGGTACAGATGGTCGCTTCGGGCAGTGAGGAGTTCGGGGTAACCGGTGCTGATCAGATCATTATTGCCAGAGAAAAAGGCGTACCGGTTAAGGCGTTATCTGCGATATACCGCAAAACCCCGTTCGTAATGTTCACGCTTAAAGAATCCGGTATCACTACAATGGAAGATCTTGTCGGCCAAAAGGTGGGCATCAAGCTCGGCGGCAATGAAGAGCTGACCTTCCGTGCTATGGAGAAAAGCGCGGGCATCGAAACCTCGCAAATCGAAGAGATGCCGATCAAATATGATCTCAGCCCCTTGTTGACCGGCCAGGTCAAGGCATGGCCCGGATATGTAATTAATGAGGTGCTGGCTGTGCAGGAGCAGGGCAAGGAAGTTAATATTATCGACCCGAACGACTATGGCATCAATTTCTATGCCGATACCCTGTTTACCACGGAGTCTGTGATTGAGAAGAATCCGGAAATGGTCCGGAGTTTCGTACAGGCCTCTATGAAGGGCTGGGATTATGCGATGGAGCATCCTGAGGAAGCGGCAGAATTCGGCCTGAAATATGGAGAAAAGCTTGATCTTGCGCATGAAGTCAGCATGATGAAGGCCAGCATTCCGCTGCTTGAGCCGGAGAAGCTTCCACTCGGCTCGATGGATGAGGCGGCGTGGGAGACGCTGCAGCAGAATCTGATTGACCTGGACTTTGTGAAGAAGCAGCAGGACATCGGCTCATTGTTCACCAATGAGTACTTGAAATAAGGAGGGAACCGGTATGACAACAGCGATGAAAGAACAGATGGATTCCGCCCCTGTGAAGAATCCCGGTACCCGGGACACGATGCTCTCCTTGCACAATTGCTCTCTTTCCTTCGGCAATGTGCCTGTGCTTGATAATGTCAGTCTTGACGTATACCGCAATGAATTCATCTCCATTCTCGGACCGAGCGGCTGCGGGAAATCAACGACGCTGCGGCTGATGCTGCGGCTGCTAAGCCCGGAAGGAGGCGGGGAGGTTGCGTATTCCTCCCCGGATCTGTCGCTGGGCATGGTTTTTCAAAAGCCTGTCCTGATGCCATGGCTCAGTGCCCTGCAGAATGTCATGCTGCCCCTTGAGCTGGGCCCGAAGAAGAAATTCAGCAAAAAGGAAGCGCGTGAAAAGGCGGAAAGCGCCCTGCGGCTGGTCGGCCTGCAGGATTTCCAGAACCACTTCCCGCATCAGCTCAGCGGCGGAATGCAGCAGAGGGCGGCGATTGCCAGAGCCTTGGCCGCCGATCCGACCGTGCTGTTGATGGATGAGCCGTTCGGTGCGCTGGATGAACTGACCCGCGAGAAGCTGAACTTTGAGCTGCTGCGTCTGTGGGAGAGTCCGGAGACAAGTCTAAGCAGCATTGTAATGGTTACCCATTCCATTCAGGAATCCGTGCTTCTGTCGGACCGGGTGGTGATGATGTCACCCCGGCCGGCCGGGGTGACAGATATTATTCCGGTACCGCTGCCTTCACCGCGTCAAGCGGGAATGGAAGAGCTGCCGGAATTCCACCGGACCGTCAAGGAATTGAGAAAGCGGGTGAAGCATCTATGACAGCCAAACTCAAGGACAGCCTGTACCCGGTCACCTTTGCGCTCGGCTTCCTGATCTTGTGGGAGCTGGCCGTACGGCTCCTGTCGGTTCCAATGTATTTGCTGCCTTCTCCAACCCAGGTGGTCTCGGCCATCGACGGTTCGCTGTGGTCCCATACGCTGGTTACCCTGGGTGAATCCCTGACCGGGTTCATGCTCGCTAACATACTGGGCCTGATTACTGCGGTTATTTTTGTTCATTCCAAGCCGATCGAGAAGGGGATGTTCCCGCTCGCCATTGCCCTTAAGACTACACCGCTGGTTGCGCTGGCGCCGCTGCTTGTCGTGTGGCTGGGGACCGGATATACCTCGAAGGTCATCGCTTCAATGCTGATCTGCTTTTTCCCGATTCTGGTGAACAGTGTCAAAGGTCTTAAGGCGATTGAATACGAGGCCTGGGAGCTGTTCTCCACCTATAAAGGAACCAAAAGTGAAATCTTCTGGAAGCTGCGGCTGCCGACCAGTCTGCCTTATATCTTCTCCGCACTGAAAATCTCGACCTCGCTTGCCATTGTTGGAGCGATTGTCGGCGAATTTGTCGGGGCCAATAAGGGGCTGGGTTATGTGGTGCTTGTCTCCTCCTATCATATGGATACTCCGGTGATGTTCTCGGCCATTATTGCTTCGGCGCTGTGCGGCCTGCTGCTGTTCTGGTGTATCGGGCTGCTGGAGAAGAAGGTTATTTTCTGGACAAGGAGCGATGATCTGTGATGAAATGCTCGGTGATCAAAATCCCTGCAGGTGCGCCGAATGATATGTCCGGCCTGCAGGCGGCGATAGAAGAGGGGGTGCTGCGGCCCGAAGAGGTTGCAGCTGTACTGGGAAAGACCGAGGGGAACGGCTGTGTCAATGATTTCACGCGGGGCTATGCCGTTATGGCGCTGAAGGCGTTCTTCGCCGGGGTGTCTCAGGAACAGCGGCCTGCAGAAATATCCTATGTGATGTCCGGAGGGACGGAAGGTGTGCTCAGCCCGCATTTCACGGTAATTAGCCGCAGCGGCCAGGCAGAGACGGGCATAAATGCTGATGGTCTGAAGTCACTTGCGGTCGGTACTGCCAGAACACGGATCTTCCGGCCGGAGGAGCTGGGCCGGCTCAGCCAGGTGGACGCTGTGGCGGATGCCGTGGCCCGGGCGGTCCTGGATGCCGGAATCACCGTGAAAGCGGATGTGCATTTTGTGCAGATTAAATGCCCGCTGCTCACTGCAGAGCAGATATATGACGCGCACAGCCGTCAGGTATCGCTCGTTACAGAGGATACCTATAAATCCATGGGATATTCCAGGGGTGCATCCGCACTTGGGACTGCCGTTGCCCTGGGTGAAGTGGAGCGCTCGACCTTAAGTGAAGAAGATATATGCGTGAACTGGGATAAATTCAGTGCTGTGGCGTCTACTTCAGCCGGAAGTGAGCTTGCCTACTGCGAAGTGATTGTGTTCGGCAATTCGCTGTCTGCGGAAGGCCCGTATCACATCGACCATGCAGTCATGAAGGATGCTATTGACGGCGCAGCGCTGCAGGGCCTGCTGGACCGGTATCCCGGTGAGGAGCTGGTGCAGGTGCTGGCCAAAGCTGAAGCTGATCCGGACGGAGTCATCCGCGGACGGCGCCATATCATGCTGGATGATTCGGATATCAATCATACGCGGCATGCGCGGGCCGTGGTCGGAGGTGTACTGGCCTATGTCGGCGGCGATCCGATGATCTACGTATCCGGCGGAGGCGAGCACCAGGGGCCACAAGGCGGAGGGCCGGTAGCGGCTGTATTCCGCCGCAGATAGCGGGCTTTTTTCAACCTATACCTATAACTTATACATCATGGAGGAATGGATTATGCATACACAGGAAACGGAAGTGCTGACAGCGGCGGACATGACATGGGAGTTAATGCCGAATCATATTGAGCTGTACCACCGGGAGATCGTCTCGGCAGCGCAGGCGGACCGTCTGGGCATCCGGATGAGCTCCATTCTGTGGGAGAAGCTGGGCGTCGGCGGCCAGGTATTACCGCACCATCATGATGTGGTGGAGATTATTCATATCACTGTGGGGGAGGTCAAGCTGCTGTGCGAGGGTGAATGGTACAGCTACCGGGCCGGGGATACCTTCCATGTACCTGCGGGTGTAGTCCACTCCGTTGCGAATGCGGGTGATTCGCCGTCTGAGCAGATCAGTATTTTTGTGCCGGCCGAGGCGAATGTACCTGCGAACCATTTTTTTGGCACCACACTGATCGAGGATGTGTATTCTTCCAAGCTAAAGTAAAGGCGGCGGAGCTATGGGCAGCAATGTAATCACCGGATTGAACTGCAGCGATATCCTGCTGATTCCCGATCTGAAGGAAGCGGTGGTCCTGGCGGGAGCCGGAGGTCTTGGGCGTTACATTAACCGTGTCAATGTGATGGAGGTTCCCGATGTGATTGACTGGGTCCGTCCGGGAGAATTTCTGATTACCAGCGGCTTCCCCTTCCACGGTCAGCCGGAGCTCATCACCGAGATTATTCCCCAGCTGAACCAGAAGGGCGTATCCGCGCTTGGGATCAAGACAAAGCGTTATATCGACGAAATTCCGGCACGGGCGCTGGAGCTGGCGGATCAGCTTAATTTCCCGATCTTCGAGCTGCCGGCGGCTATCTCCTTCTCCGACGTTGTACGTGACATTATGGAACGGGTGCTCGTGCAGGAGGCCAGGGAGCTCTCCCAGCTGCAGAGCCGTTTCCAGAAGCTGTCCAAGCAGCTTCTGCATGGCGACGGCATCGAGGATTTCCTGCTGACGCTGGATGGTATGCTGCATAATCCGGTCGTGCTGCTGGATGATACCGATCAGGTCCTCTGTTCCCCGCAGGCAGAGGCGCTGGCGCTGGCAGAGCAGCTTCCGTTATGGATGCAGCTGCGCCAGGAGGGCAGTCTGGGGATTACCTTCCTGACGGTCGGAGAGCGGCGGATCCGCGCATATGTCTCGTCCGTCCATGACAAGGGGGTGGATCAATGCCTGCTGGTGCTGCTGGAGTGGAACCGCGAGCTGGCGGTTGTAGATCAGTTAACCATTGACCGGGTGGGTGTACTGGTCGGCCTGGAGATGATCAACGCCGGTGCCCGCCGGGAGGTTGAACTGAAGTATGTCGACCAGTTTCTGCAGGACTGGATCAGCGGCCGGATTGCCGCAGCTGAGGATTTGAAGCTGCGGGCCGAGGCCTGCGGCTGCCCGCTTCCTGAGCGCCCGCTGCGCGCCGTAACCGTCGGCTGGCTGGAGGAGAAGCCGGAGCTTAAGCAGCTGCAGCAAGCGGTGAAGCGGGTGCGGGCCCGGGGAGATCTTCAGCATGTGAAGCTTACGATCCTTGAAGGGGAATTGGTTCTGACGGTTCCGGAGCAGCCGGATATTCCATTGGAGGAAACGCTGGGACGACTGCTGGCTGAGATGAACCGGGTGTTTGCCAAGGAGAGCTGCGCCTTCTGCATCGGAGATCTTGCGGAAGGTCCCGACCAGGTACGCTTCAGCTATGAGTCCGCCCGCAAAATCGCCCGTATCTGCGAGGTCAGCGGTTACAGCGGGGCTTATGTGGATTACCGGAAGCTGGGTGTCTTCCGGCTGCTGTACCATTTGCCGGAGCTTGCGGAGATCAGCGGGTACAGGGACCAGTACATCGTTCCGCTGCTGGAGTATGACAGCAAGCATGGAGTGTCTCTCGTGCAGACACTCCAGTTGTATTTCAAGTGCAACCGCAACATCAAACGGACCTCAGCCGAGCTGTTCACCCACTATAATACGGTGACTTACCGGATAGAACGGGCCTGCGAGCTGCTGGGACTCAGCCAGAATGACGGTGACGATATGCTGGAGCTGCAGCTTGCACTCAAGCTGCACGAGATGAGCAGCGGCCGCAGGATACGTACGGAATCGCAGAGAAGGAGATGAAGCATCATGACGGCAACAACTGAATTTCCCGCCAAGCTGACCGCAGGCTGGCTGCGCGGGCAATATTTAAGCGGTGTGCTGGACCCGGAGGAGGTGGTCCGGGAGATCATCCGCCGCGCTGCACGCGACAAGGCAATGAACATCTGGATTGAGCCGCCTGCCGAGGCGCATATCCGTCCCTTTCTTGAGAGGCTCAGGGAGCTGGACCCGCAGAGCCATCCGCTGTGGGGCATTCCGTTCGCCGTTAAGGATAACATCGATGTTAAAGGACTGCCCACAACGGTAGCTTGTCCTGAATATGCTTATCAGCCGGATCATGACTCTTCGGTTGTCGCAAGATTGGTTGCTGCGGGAGCTATCCCTCTGGGCAAAAGCAATCTGGACCAGTTCGCCACCGGTCTCGTCGGTGTACGCAGCCCTTACGGCGAGACGCATAACGCCCTGCGCCCGGAATATATCAGCGGAGGCTCCAGCGCCGGATCCGCCGTGGCTGTTGCCCGTGGCCAGGCCGTGTTCAGCCTGGGCACCGATACCGCCGGCTCGGGCCGCGTGCCTGCTTCGCTGAACGGGCTGGTCGGCTATAAGCCCAGCCTCGGCGCCTGGCCGGTGCGCGGGGTAGTGCCCGCTTGTGCCAGCCTGGACTGCGTCACCGTGTTTGCGCACAATCTGGAGGATGCCCTCGCGGTGGACCGCGCAGCGCGCGGCTTCGATGAAGCCGACCCCTGGTCGCGTTCCGTGAAGCTGTGGCCCGCCGCTCTTCCGGCGAAGCTGCTGCTTCCGGAGTCTCCGCCGGAGTTCTATGGCCCCCATGCCGAAGAATACCGGGAGGCCTGGGGAAGGGCCGAAGCTGCCGTGCAGGCATTGGGGCTGCCGGTTGAACGGGTGGACTGTACGCTGTTCTCCAAAGCGGCAGCTATCTTGTACGAGGGTCCCTGGGTAGCCGAGCGCTGGGCCGGTCTGGGTGAGTTCGTGGAGAATCACCGTGAAGCTGTTCTGCCGGTGACGGAGTCCATCTTGTCTTCCGGGGCGGCCGGGCGCCATACGGCCGCAAGCCTGTTCCAGGCCATGCACCGGCTGCAGCGCTATAAGCGGGAAGCGGAGCTGCTGCTGAAGGATGCCGTGCTGGTGCTCCCGACCTGCGGCGGAACCTGGACCCGGGAGCAGGTTGCACGTAATCCGGTAGGGGCCAACTCCGATATGGGCCGCTATACCAACCACTGCAACCTGCTTGATCTGTCAGCCGTGGCGGTTCCTGCCGGGGATGCGGCGGCGGGCCTGCCGTTCGGCATCACGATGTTCGCTCTGGCGGACAGCGAGCATCTGCTGGCCGGAGCGGGCGCACAGCTTCTTGGAGAGAACGGTCCGCCGGAAGGTGCTGCTGATGAGACGGCATCTCCGGGTATGATGACACTGGCAGTCTGCGGTCTTCATATGCGAGGCTTCCCGCTGGAGAAGCAGATGCTGGAGCATGGTGCCCGGTTCTGGCGGGAGGCGCGGACGGCCCCGTGCTATGAATTGGTCAAGCTCCAGACCGTGCCGCCCAAGCCCGGCCTGCTCCGGCAGGCGGAGGGGGGAGGCTCTGTCGAGCTGGAGCTGTGGCGGATGCCGGCAGAGTCGCTGGGTGCGTTCGCATCGCTCATTCCTGCTCCGCTGGGCCTCGGGCGGGTGGTGCTCGAAGACGGCCGGGAAGTGACTGGCTTCATATGCGAAGGCTATGCCGCAGCCGGGGCCGAGAATATTACGGCATACGGGGGATGGAAAAATCTTCCTGTAAATTGAATAATGTCCTGTTGGAGCGCGCGAACGCCCCGCAAGCAGAAGTATTGCTTGCGGGGCGATTTGATATTCCTGACAAGCGGTGTAGATTCCAGGCTGTTCATGAGTTTTTTGATATTCCGGAAGAAGGCAAGATAATAATTACGCAGTCCCCGATTACGGTACATGCGGTATACTTAATTGCACTTTGTACAACTAATTCCCCTTATTTACAACCGATCATCCGTTTAGTTGTATTTCGTAGAATTACTCTGCTCTACATAGATTGGGTTTCACTCATTCGGGCAAATTTAGTTGTACAGACTACAGTTATCAGAGGCAAGCCATCCTTTTTGCTGTTATTAATTGTACAGAATACAACTATCACTGAATGTTCAACTGAATGTTCACTTCGATCTGAACTTCACATAATTGTTGAATTGTTGAATGGATCACTTGTACTAGCCCCCACCCCCAAAAAAAGGACGCTCCCCAGCTTATAGCTTATGGGAGAGTCCTTTTTGTATGAAACGTATAGCGCGCGCCGGTGCAGCCTTGGCGGGCTGCGCGCCAGCTGAGATTGCCGCATAATCAGCGCGTTCAATCTCTTCAAGAATCCGGTTCAGATGCGAGAACACCGCGCCAAGATCACGGAATGCGGCGAGCGGGCATTGACCCTGCAGCTCAGAGAACCAGGCCAGCTGCACATCACGGGCGCGGCGAAGGCTCTCGGGGAGCGAACGTCCGCATTCCGCATCCGACAGCGTCCGGGTACCATATAAGGCAATGCAGTCTGCCGTTGCCGTCACAACCTCTGTCATCCAGTCGGCTGCGGCATAATGGGCAGGAAGCAGGGAGAGCTCTTCGGAAATTCCTTTGACGTAGGAATGCACCCTGCTAAGATGGGAGGTAGCCTGTGACAGTGTACCGAGCTCTTTGCGGCACTGGTAATGGGAGAGCGTGAAGTGAAGCTCGTTCTGCAGTTGCTTACTCTTGCCAAGCAGTTCACCGGAAAGCTTAAGCGCGGTCAGTGCCTGGGCAGCATCCCGTCCGCCGGACGTCAGGCCGGTTAAGGCATCGGACAATGTCAGGCTGCCCCTCAGTGCCAAGTCCTTGACCTTGACGAACCCCTTGGGCGGAACGATAATCATATTTATAATTAAGGCAATCAGCACGCCGATCAGGGTCTCGGCGACTCTCCAGACGATGTACCCATCCTGATAGAAGGTGAGCGCCAGGACGGAAGTGACGCCAACCTGCGAAACGGCCTGGATATTAATCCGGCAGGCGGTGGCTACGCCTATACCGAGCAGCAGCATCAGCAGAATCGAGAGCGCACCAACATCGAAGAAGCGGCCCACGACCAGGCTGGCGATTCCGCCTAGCACAATACCGAGCAGCCGGTATGCCCCTTTTTCAAGCGAGGCTTTGACACTGCTCTGGGTGATAAGAATCGCCGCCAGCGGCGCAAAGTACAGATAACGGTCGCCATACAAGCTGTGTACCGCGAGCCAGGATAGTGATGCAGCAAGGGTAACACGTATCATATAAAGGGATAATCCGAACTTCTCAAGGCGGTCTTGTAACCCCTCGTTCATGGTAGTCATCTTCTTTCGCAAATGTAAGAAAAATTTTATGTTTTTCAGCCGTTTTCATTATAGCACCTCAAAACAGGCCACGCCGGGTCCATTTTTTACGAACTTGTTAAGTTTCTGTACTGCAATTAATAATGTAAGCTATCGCATATATCGAATGATTCCTATATGCTATATATATTGAAGTCTGTCGAACAAAGGGAGGAAATGTCACTTATCCGCGCTGAGGATGCTGCTTATGGATTGTCTCCCGCAATAAGCGGGTAAAATAGGTTGTACTACATAAGGTAGGGAGGTTGTTAGCTATAGCTACCCAGGAAGGCACTATTATTTCTTTTGATCAGGTTATTAAGCAATATGACGATGAAGAGGCTGTATTAAAAGGCGTGAGCTTCGAAATTGAACGTGGTAAATTCTATACACTGCTGGGCCCCTCGGGCTGCGGGAAAACGACCATTCTGCGTTTGATTGCCGGCTTCGCTGAGCCGACTGAAGGTTCCATTTATCTGAACGGCAAAATCATCAACCATATTCCCGCCAATGAGCGGCAGGTCAATACGGTATTCCAGGACTATGCGCTGTTTCCGCACCTGAACGTATTTGAGAATGTGGCTTTCGGACTGCGGATCAAGAAGCTTAAGAAGGATGTTATTAATCAAAAGGTGCAGGAGGCGCTGCGCTTCGTCAATCTGGTCGGCTATGACCAGCGGGCGATAAATGAGATGTCCGGGGGACAAAGACAGCGTGTCGCAATTGCGCGAGCGATTGTCAACGAGCCGCAGGTACTGCTGCTGGACGAGCCGTTGTCCGCGCTCGACCTGAAGCTGCGCACGGAGATGCAGTATATTCTGCGGGAAATGCAGCAGCGGCTGGGCATCACCTTCATCTTCGTTACCCATGACCAGGAAGAGGCGCTGGCGATGTCCGACTGGATCTTCGTCATGAACGGCGGAAAGATTGAGCAGAGCGGTACGCCTAATGATATTTACGATGAGCCGATCAACCGCTTCGTGGCGGATTTCATCGGCGAGTCGAACATCGTGCCGGGCGTAATGATTGAGGACTATGTAGTTGAATTTAACGGCCACCGGTTCGAGTGCGTCGATGCCGGCCTGAAGCCGAATGAGGCGGTGGAGATCGTCATCCGGCCGGAGGATCTGGAGATTGCCACAGTAGAAGCGGGAAAGCTGAAGGTGCGCGTGGATTCCCAGTTGTTCCGCGGGGTACATTATGAGATCAGCTGCTATGACGGCTCAGGCCATGAATGGCTGGTCCATTCCACCCGCAAGGCGGAGGTAGGCAGCGAAATCGGGCTGTATTTTGATCCGGAAGCGATCCATGTTATGCGTTTCGGCGAAACGGAGGAAGAGTTCGACAAACGTCTGGAGGCTTACGGCGAGGTGGAGAGCGATGAAGAGTAAGGGCAAGTCGTACTACCTCATCCCGTATTACCTGTGGATTGCGTTGTTTGTTATTGCACCGGTGCTGCTGGTTGTCTATTATTCCCTGTTCGATCTGGACGGGAAGCTGACGCTGGACAACTACGTCAATTTCTTCACGCCGGTATATATGAGAATGATGCTGAATTCCTTCTGGTATGCTTTTCTGATCACACTGTTCTCGCTCTTGGTGGCATACCCGGCTGCTTATCTGCTGACGCGCACGAAGCACAAGCAGCTGTGGCTGCTGCTGATTATTCTGCCGACATGGATCAATCTGTTGCTGAAGACATATGCCTTCATCGGTATCTTCGGCACCTTCGGCCCGGTCAACAATTTCTTTGATCTGGTGGGGCTCGGGGAGCAGCAGATCCTGTTCACAGGCTTCAGCTTTGTGTTTGTATCGGTCTATATTTTCATTCCATTCATGATCCTGCCGATCTTCAGTGCCCTGGATGAGATGAATCTGTCGCTGGTGGATGCTGCACGTGATTTGGGTGCCTCCGGGTGGACGACGTTCCGGCGGGTTGTGTTTCCGCTGACGATCTCCGGGGTCCGTTCCGGCGTTATGGCGGTATTCATTCCGGCGCTGTCGCTCTTCATGATTACACGACTGATTGCCGGCAACCGGGTCATTACACTCGGCACCGCGATTGAGCAGCATTTCCTGGTCACACAGGATTGGGGCATGGGCTCTACGGTAGCGGTATTCCTGATCGCCATTATGGCGCTGTTCATGATTCTTACGGGCAGCTCGCGGAAAGGGGTGCGCGGGTGAGAAACAAAAGCAAAAATAAAAACGGGATTGCCAATATCTATCTGGTGCTGGTCTTCCTTGTTCTGTATGCGCCGATTTTCTATCTGATGTACTACTCGTTCAACAGCGGCGGCACCATGCATGAATTCGAGGGCTTCACACTGGATTATTACCGTGAGGTCGTTGCTGATACCCGGCTAATGATTATTGTGATTAACACGCTGGTGATCGCGCTCCTGTCTTCGGCGATTGCGACACTGATTGCGATCATCGGAGCACTGGCAATCCAGCATGTCCGCAGCCGCCGGGCCAAGAACACGCTGCTCTCGCTGAATAATGTGCTGATTGTCAGCCCGGATGTGATTATCGGAGCCTCGTTCCTGATCCTGTTCACCATTGTCGGGATCAAGCTTGGCTTCACCTCCGTTCTGCTCTCGCATGTGGCGTTCAGTATTCCAATTGCCGTCATCATGATCCTGCCCCATCTGCAGGAGATGAGCCTGACACTGACTGACGCTGCCCGGGATCTCGGGGCTACGCGCCGCGATGTGCTTACGAAGGTAGTTCTGCCGATCATCAAGCCGGGGATTTTCAGCGGGTTCTTCATGGCGCTTACCTATTCCCTGGACGATTTCGCGGTAACCTTCTTCGTAACCGGTAATGGATATTCCACACTGTCGGTTGAAATCTATTCCCGGGCACGCCAAGGGGTCTCATTGTCGATTAATGCATTGTCGACGTTGATCTTCCTCTTCACGATTCTGCTTGTAGTAGGTTACTACTACCTTAACCAGCGGAAGAGCCGCCCGCCTATGCAGATTGCAGAACCGGTTGCCGAAGCGGGGGTGCCTAGATGAAACAGCTGGTAAATACGTTTCTGGCGATTCTGATCGTGGCATTCGGGCTGATGTTCCTGGCCTCCAGGCTGAACTCGGCCGAGGGCTATTCCGGCGGCAATACGCTGACGATCTACAACTGGGGTGATTACATCGATCCTGAGCTGCTGGAGCAGTTCCAGGAGGAGACCGGCATTACGGTGATCTACCAGACCTTTGACTCTAATGAGGCGATGCTGACCAAGGTTGAGCAGGGCGGTACGGTCTTCGATGTCGTGGTCCCTTCCGACTATGCCATTGCCAAGATGCGCGAAGAGAACCTGCTGCTGCCGCTGGATCACAGCAAGCTTCCGAATCTGGCCAATATCGGGTCCGAATTCATGGATCTGTCCTTTGATCCCGGTAACCTGTATTCGGTGCCTTATTTCTGGGGGACGGTAGGTATCATCTACAACCCCGAGATGACGGAGGGCATCGATTTCAGCAGTTGGGATTCGCTCTGGGATAAGCGGCTGGACAATAATATCTTCCTGGTCGATGGAGCACGCGAGGTGATGGGCATGGCGCTGAACAGTCTGCACAATTCCGTCAATGACAGGAATGAAGAGCATCTGCAGGAGGCGTTGGCCAAGCTGAACCGGCTGTCGCCGAATGTGAAGGCGATCGTCGGCGACGAGATCAAGATGCTGCTGGCGAACGAGGAGGCGGCTGTCGGAATCGTCTGGTCCGGCGATGCTTCGGAGATTATGGATGAGAACGACAAGCTGGATTACGTAGTGCCGGAGGAAGGCTCGAACATCTGGTTCGACAACATGGTCATTCCGCGCGGCGCAGCCAATATCGAAGGGGCACATAAGTTCATCAACTTCATGCTCCGCCCGGATGTGGCGGCGCAGAATACGGAATATGTCGGCTACTCTACGCCGAACGTTCCTGCCCTGAAGCTGCTGCCGGAGGACATCTCCGGCGACGAGCGCTTCTACCCGCCCGCCGAGATCACAGACCGGCTGGAGGTCTACGATAACCTCGGTAAGCGGATGCTTGCCCATTATAACGAGCTGTTCCTGAAGTTTAAGATGAATAAGAAGTAGGTTGCCGGTCATTGAGTGCCCGCATGCGGAGGTTTCGCATGCGGGTGTTTTTTTGCTGGGGAAGGGTAGGGGGAGCTTCTGCAGAGCGGGATGGCTGGCAGGATGGGATAGATGGATGGGGCTGGAGGGATAAGGCTAGAGGGAGGGGGAGAAGGGTGAGGCTGGAGGGCTAAGGCTAGAGGGATGAAGCTGGGTGCTAGGGCTTGAGGGAGAGAAGGGGGAAGCTGGAGGGATAAGGCTAGAGGGATTGGGCTAGAAGGGTGAAGTTGGAGGGAGAGGAAGGGGGGAGGCTGGGGCTAGAGGGATTGAAGAGAAAGAGTTAGCTGGAGGGCTGAGGCTAGAGGAAGGGGGAGTAGGACGAAGCTAAGGATGAGATTAAAGGGAGGGTGAGAAGGATGAAGCCGGAAGGCTAGGGTCAGAGGGGTTGGCTAGACGGGCGAAGCTGAAGGCTAGGGTCAGAGCACTGGTGAGGGGCATGACTTGTTGGAGAATTGTATGGCCCTCACCGGCTACTGAGGCAATAGAGGCAGTATTAGTTGGATTTTCTACACTTGCTGGTGAACGAATGAACCCTGCGAATGCAGCAGGTGGATAAACAGCACTTAAATTATTACATTTCACCCCACGTAGCTGAAACCACCCCAATTAGTTGCTGTTTTTCCACTTGCTTGCCCACGATCCAACGAAATCGATAAATTAAGATACCTTTTTCCACTTACTGTTACAGCAGTTGATTCGCGGCACTACAGCCTACAGCCAGCAGCGGGTTCAACGATCCACCTGAACGTTGCTGGCGGTTCTGGTTAAAGCTCAGCGTACTTTTCGGATACATGTTACTGGGCAAACGTCGAGCGGACAAAGTATAGTGGAGATCCACTTGTGTTGCAATGTTCATCTACGTCAGTGTATGGCCCGCAACGGGTCGCATTAATGCTGGTCCGCAGCCCCAGCCCGCAGCCGTTACATTAAATTTGGTCTGCTGCGGAAACGCAAGTAGATTGCTCCGTATGCAGATTAATTAATATATTCAAGCACACTGCGCTTCAGCTCATACCGTGCGGTCCGTTCCTGATTACTGGTGGGGACGGGAAGAAGCCAGCCTTTGTCAGCCAGGTTGTGTAACGTCCGGACTGCGGTTCTGTAATCGACAGAGAAATGTTCCTTCACATCCTGTGGGCGGATGGGCCGGGCCAGATGGATAATCAGCCGGATTACCTCCTGCTCCATTAGCTGTACACGTGACACAGGTGCCTCGGCAGGCTGATATCTGCCCAGTACGAGCCGCAGCAGGGTCATACAAAGCTCAGGGCGCTGCTCAACATCATCGTACGCGAATGAAATCACATGATAGCCCATGGCGTACAGGAACGTTTCCCGGTTAAGTTCGCCGCAGTATTTAGTCCGGTCCATATCGCGTACATGTGAGGCATAGCCTTTGATCTCGATGAGCAGCTTCACGTATCCCGGTAACCAGGCGAAATCTGCAAAATAAGATCTTCCCCGCCAGTCCATGACTTCATACTCCGGATGAAGTCCGCCAAAGTGGCCCCGCAGAGGCCACCAGATGTTCCTCAGGAACAGAACCTCGGCATGCCGGTGCCCCCGATCCAATCGTGCCCGGCGTTCTCCTTCAGGTCTGCTGCCCAGATGTCCGTTGATAAACTGCAGATGTGCTTCTTCAAATGTCATGATTCTCAAGCCTCCCCGGAAAATAGAAAACGCCCCGGCACCCTCGCTGAGGGCAACCGGGACGTTCTTCGTCTCGCTGTTATTAAGTATAGGTGAAAAGCTTGGATAAGGCTAGAATGACAGCATGAAAAGCTTTTATTTCACGCCGATCCGCATCCGGTAGCTAATCAGCACCTGCAATGTCCGGCCTCGGAAGTAGTTCTTAACCTCTGCCGAGAACTCGGCAATCTCTTGCTCAAGTGAGGCCGGGCTAAGCTTCAGGACAGTCTGTATCCCGCCTTGGCTGAGGGCCAATCCGATATAGCGCTCTGCATCGCAGGCTTCTGTGTTGTGAAAAACAATTTCTCGCGCGTAAGTGAAACATCCGCTGGCATTGATCCGGCCCAGATGTCCTTCCTTATCCCACTTGCGGGCCTGATCCGAATCAGGCTGGAGCTCCTTAAGCAGGGCGTCTGAAGTGGCAATCAGCCTGTTGTAACGGGCTTCAATAGCAGGGTTCAGTACCAGAGGCCAATCGCAGTCATAGGCTGCGAACACTCCGCCGGGACGCAGACAGCGGGAGATTTCCTGAAGTGTGCTGGCCGGGTCCATCCAGTGGAATGACTGCGAGCAGGTGATGATGTCGACGCCCTCTGAGGCGAAGGGAAGCTGATTGGAGTAGCCTTGGATAAAAGACAAAACCTGCGCCCCGTTGTCCAGGCGATTCAGCTTCTCCTGCGCTTTGCCCAGCATATCCGGGTTAGGCTCCACTCCGGTTACGGAGTCGGCGGCGTCTTTCCACAGGAAGGTGGACAGACCGGTGCCGCAGCCTATATCAGCGACCACGGCCGGACGGCGGCCCAGGTAATTACTCAGCAGCTCAATAACCAGCGGCGGCGCTTCGGGCCGGTAACGGTCGTATTCATCCTGATATCCCAAGAAGCGGTCAATATTAGGCTTGCTGTTACCTGCAGGAATCATAGGAATCAGCCTCCATATGAGTTGTGTTTGTGCTTTATCATAGATAGTCCAAGCGGTGATATCAAGAAGCCGGATAAACATAGGCGGATAAAAAGCAACCAGCTTCTGAGTTAGCGCAGCAGCTCCGGATCAATGACAGGCACGAGACCCTCGGCAGCGGCGCGGGTCAGCAGGGCAGAGATTGCCGCGTAGCCGTCCTCGCCCAGGTTCATCGTGAACTCGTTGACGTAAAGATCAATATGCGATTTGGCTACTTCCGGGGAGAGCTCCTGGGCGTGGCTCAGGACATATTCCTGGCAGTCCAGGGGATGATCCCAGGCATACTGCAAAGAGCTGCGGATCCAGCCGGTAATGGACTCGTGGTCCAGATCCCGGCGGGCGATGATCGCGCCGAGCGGAATAGGCAGGCCGGTGTCGCTTTCCCACCAGCTGCCGAGGTCAGTCAGCAGATTAAGGTTATAGGACGGGTAAGTGAAGCGTGCTTCATGAATGACCAGCCCGGCATCAATCGTGCCATTCTGTACAGCAGGCATAATTTCATCGAAGGGCATGACGACGATCTCGGCCGGGCCGTCCGGCACCTGCTGCGCGGCCCACAGCCGGAAGAGCAGGTAGGCGGTGGAGCGCTCGCTTGGCACTGCAATTCTGCGGCCGGATAGCTGACGAGGATGTTTGATCGCGCCTGCACCCTTGCGCGTAAGTACGAGCGGGCCGCAGCCCCGTCCAAGTGCACCGCCGCATGGCAGCAGCTTGTACTTATCCAGCACCCAGGGAAGCGCGGCGTAGGAGATCTTAAGCACTTCCGGACCGGCACCGTCTGCCGCGAGTCCGTTGGTGATATCAATATCGGCAAAGGTCACCTCCAGCTTGGGTGCATCCGGCACCAGCCCGTGCGCCCAGGCATGAAATACGAAGGTATCGTTGGGACATGGAGAAAAAGCAATATGAAGTTCGGTTGTCATTACAGCACCTCCAGTAGAATAGCCGCTGCCGCTGTGAGGGCATCCAGGGCTTCTTTGATCTTCCACGCGGCCCGGTCGCGCGGGCCGACCGGGTTCGAGACCGCGCGCAGCTCCAGCGCTGCGATCCCCAAGGCATGGGCGGCCACGGCGACCCCGTGGCCTTCCATCGCTTCCGCCGCCGCCTGCGGATGGCGCGCGGCAAGCTCCGCGGCCGTCCCGGCGGTGCCGGTCGCGGTCGACACGGTAAGCACGGTGCCCGTGCTTACCGTGAGCCCGGCCGCTGCCAGCGCGGCCGCAAGGGCCTGGACCGTGCCGCCCGGCGCAGGCACGGACACGCTGCCGAAGCCGAGCTCGGCAGCGCTGCGGAAGCCCTCCGGCGTCTCTGCGCCGAGGGCCGCGTCAAGCATCTCGCTGGCGACGACCAGCGAGCCTACGGGTGCACGGCCGGGGAAGCCGCCGCCGATCCCGGCGCTGATGACGCAGCCGTAGGAGCCGGCTGCCAGAGCGGCGGCGGTGCCCGCCGCAGCCGCAGCGGTGCCGGCTCCCGCTGCGATGACATGGAACCTGCGGCTGCCCTGCAGGCCGCGCAGGACGGCATCCCGCTCGGCTGCGACAGCGGTTACGATCAGCACGCGCGCCGCGCGTGCTTCTTGCGCTGCAACAAGGTCCGCGGCGGTCTGCGAATTCAACTCAACCTTCGCTTCCATAATCTGCCTCCCTTTATATGTTTGTATCTAAAGATCTTCGATAAAACCGCTTGCCGGGATTCTGTTCCTTCAATTCATCTTTACCTTTGAAAGTCTACGCCGTTTCTGAGAACAGGTCAAATTCGCAGGGGGTGTTCTAACGGAATCTCCAGACGTGTATAACGGCAGATACAAATGCTATTCCGAACAGTATTTCTTTGGCTATCGGACTGGAAAATATTGATCTTATGTTGAAAAAAATGTGTTCTATGCGCAAAGATATAACAGGATGTTGATAATCGTTTTTTCAAGAATAAGTGTTAAAATAAAGGATAAGAGGAAAAAATATACGTAAAAATTCCATGAGTCCGAGATTGGCCGGATTTGTGAGCAGTGAATGCAGGTATATAAGGATGTGGAAAATTGGAGCATATACTGATAGTTGAGGATGAGAAAGAAATTAACGGTCTGCTTCGCTGCTTCATATCGGAACACGGTTATTTGACTACTTCTGCGTATAACGGATTAGAGGCCCTGCAACTTATTCAAAGAGAATCTTATGATCTGATTCTGCTAGACCTGATGCTGCCGTATAAGAGCGGAGATCAGCTTCTGTGTGAATTACGGGAACATTCTGCAGTACCAGTGATTGTGATCTCAGCCAAGGATACAACGCAAACCAAAATTGAGCTTTTACGGATCGGGGCAGATGATTATATCACTAAACCTTTTGATCTCGATGAGACCCTTGCGCGGATAGAAAGTAATTTACGGCGGAATAAAATGAACCAGGATACTGCGGGAAACAGATGTTTAACCTATCAGGATATTCAGCTCGATGAGATGAAGCATAATGTAGAGGTTAAGGGTCGCGAGCTTGCGCTTACAGCCAAAGAATATGGAATTCTTGAACTGCTTATGAAACATCCGGAGAAAATATACTCTAAAGCCAATCTATTCAAAAGCATCTGGAATGAAGAATATATGAGTGAAGACAATACACTAAATGTTCATATTAGCAATATACGCAATAAGCTGAAGGCAGCCAGTCCGGATAAGTTATACATAGAAACCGTTTGGGGAATAGGCTACCGCTTGTATAAAACAGACTAGAACCGGTTGATTATTATATGCCTTATTATGAAGGAACCGTTTGCTCATGGCGCAAGCGGCTCTTCCTGTTGGGAGCAAAAGCTCGCATGAACCATAACTTTAAGAATTCTTTAAAGAGATCCCGGAGGAAATTAAGAATTTCTTTAAGATTACCTCTTACTATAGTCAGTAACGGTAAATATATACTTAATGCTTAACCGTAGAACTGGAGCGTGACAGACATGAGTGACATCATCCTTACGACCAACAATCTCACCAAGAAATATAATCATACATTGGCCTTGGATAATATTAATCTGAACATTGAAAGAGGAAAGATGTATGGCTTCATTGGTCAAAATGGGGCTGGGAAAACAACGCTGATCCGCCTTATTGTAGGGTTATCCTTTCCGACAAGCGGCGAGTTGTACCTGTTCGGCAAGACAGGGAAGCAGGCGCTGCAAGAGCAGCGTAAACGGATCGGCTGTATGGTTGAAACGCCTGCTCTATATCCCAATATGACTGCTGTGCAGAATCTGGAAGTCCAGCGGATTCAGCGGGGAATACCCGATCGGCATGTTATCAGGGAGACGCTGGAGCTGGTCGGTCTGGATGATCATCTTACTGGCAGAAAAGCGGTCCGTAATTTTTCTCTGGGAATGCGCCAGCGGCTGGGTATTGCGATTGCCTTGCTGCATGACCCTGAACTGCTTATTTTAGATGAGCCGATTAATGGGCTAGACCCCATGGGGATCGCCGAAATGCGGATCTTGCTGAAACGCTTAAATGCGGAACGCGGGACCACGATATTGATATCGAGCCATATCCTTAACGAGCTTTATCAGACGGTGTCGCAGTATATCCTTATTAATCAAGGTGTCCTGATTGAAGAATTAACACAAAGCCAGCTGAATGAGAAGTGCAAACGCCATATTGCGCTGCAGACCAATCATGTAGAGAATGCCCTGCTTGCTTTAGAAAACCGGCTGCATATCAAAGATTATCAGGTTATGCCTGACGGAACCATTAAGCTGTATGATCACTTGGATGACATGGAAGGCATCTCGTCCACATTAATGAAGGAAGGCGTCCTGATTACGGGGATGACAATGGCTGGAGATACTCTGGAAAGTTACTTCCTCGACCGTATTGGAGGAGAGAAGCATGCATTGTCTCATTAAAGCAGAAATTTACAAGCTGGTGCATGACCGGAGCTTTTTTATCCTTTTGGCTTTGTCTATAGTACTGGGCGGCTTCCTTATGCTGGATCAAGGAAAACTTACCGGATATGAGAGTGTATTTGCGTCCTTGTATAATGCACCTATATTAATGCTGCTGACATGTGTATTTGGGGCGCTCTACATTGGAAAGGATTTTGCAGACCACACGCTGCATCACATGATTTGCGCTGGGCATTCACGGAACCATGTATTTCTTAGCAAAACGATCCTATTTGTAGCGGGGTCGAACATGATTTTACTCCTGCAGCCGATCCTTAGTATCGCTCTTAATGCCGGTATTTACGGGTGGGGGCACCAATCTTTCGGGTCAGATCTGAAGGAGATAATAAAATTATTTCTTACAACAGCCGTATTGAATGCGGCTATGTGCGGAATCTCCCTACTGGCGGCATTCATATGTAAAGATGTTGGTAAAACCTTATCCATTCCAGCGCTGTTTTATTTTTTGACCATATTCCTGTTAAACGGCCCGAACGCGAAAGAAATTGCGCGGTTTATTCCCCTGGGGCAGCTGAGACTGTTAATCGGGGATTCTTCATCGACAGGAGCGGCTCTGCTGGTCGGAATAATTTTATTAGGCTGCTTCTGCGTAGCGGCCGGCAGGATTTTTAACCATTCGGAACTTTATTAAAGGGGGGGATGCCATGAATAATCTTATGCAGATGGAATGGTACCGCATAAAGTACAATAAATTTTTTGTCGGCTGTGCGCTGCTGAGTATCATTTACGGACTATTTGCCAGCAAAAGCTATATTGCCGATTTGACCACACATAAAGACGCTATAGGGATTTTCTATGCCATGGTTTATGACTCCACTGTCTGGCTTGTATTGTTCTCTGCTATCGTGGCTCTGATGATCGGTCATGATTTCACTAACCGCACGATTCACCTGGAGGTTGTAGCAGGTCATTCCAGAATAAAAATCTTCTTCAGCAAATGTCTTATCTATTTAGCCGTGTTTAACCTCTTAATGCTGCTGGGTCCGGTGGTGGGTAGCATAAGAATGTCTTTTCAGCTGGGCTGGGGAGATTCATGGAATCATGATGCTTTGTATATCCTGCGGGTAATCCTGTTTTCGTTATTGCTGAACAGCGCAGTATTTTCAGTCTGTATATTTTTTGCCTTCATATTCAAGGATTCTGCTAAAACGGTATCTGTATCGATGATTGTTCTGTTTATCAGCGCTATGTGTATCGCCTATGCCGGGCCGATGGGCTGGTATGATGTTGTACCGTGGCTGCGGTTTCTGCCGATGAATCAAATTAGAGCATCTTTAGCCTATTCTCTCTCCCTGGTCCAGGCGACAGAGATTGCACTTTCCGGGATAGTGTACCTGCTGTTGTTCATCGCACTTTCATTTCAGAGGTTCAATACTTGTGAACTCAAATAGGGACGGGGAAGGAGGCGTAATAATCCATGATGTATATTGTTGTTCTGCTCACGGTAATGCTTGCGGTGCTTATGTTTCGCCTCTTTTCGTTGAAAAGGCAAATACGCAATGTCACTAAACAGATGGTTGAACTGTCATCCGGGACTATTGAAAAGAAGTTGAATATTTCATTAATAGATAAGAATTTGAATGTGCTCACTGCAGAAATAAACAAGAACCTGACGAAGCAGCGTGAGCTCCGTATTAACATGGCACGAAGCGGCAATCATCTGAAAGAATCCATAGCTAACATCTCCCATGACCTGCGCACACCGCTGACCTCGATGATTGGCTACCTCCAGCTGTTGCAAAAAGGGGCTATAACACCAGAGCAGCGTGAGCAAATAGGAATTGTTTTGCGCAAGGGCCATCATCTGCAGACATTAATTAAATCATTTTATGAACTGGCTGTATTGGATTCAGAAGAAATTCAGCCGAAGTTCAAGAATGTGAATTACTCTAATGTGATTATGGATAGCGTTGTGGAGAACGCCGCCATGTTTGAAGAGCGGGGGCTGCATCCGCAGATAACGCTCCCGGAAGATAGCGTGTTTGTCTGGACGGATGAGGATATGCTGCGGCGTATCCTACAGAACTTGCTTGATAATGCAGCAAAGTATGCCACAGGCGAGATCATGATCACCCTGCTGAAGAATAGTAAGACAGAATTGATGATGACGAATACGATATCAAGTCCGAAAGAGGTTGATCCGGCACGGCTGTTCGACCGCTTCTATACTTCAGATGTATCGCGAAGTGTAGGGAGCACAGGGCTAGGATTGTCGATCGTCAAAATTCTAATTGATAAAATACGCGGAACGATCAGTGCCGAGTTATCTGGAGACCACCTACAGATCAAAATTGTATTGTGAAGGTCTCATAGAAAAATGTATGGAGATGACATAGATGCTTAAGATAGGAATATGTGAGGATGAACAAAACGTCCTTAATCAAATTAGCTGTTGTATTCAAGAAGCTTTAAACAATGAAATAGAATACAGCATCAAGGAATACAATTTCGGAATGGCCATGCTAAAGGACAGAGAAATTCTTGATCTGGTGATTCTAGATTTAGATATGTCGGGCATGAACGGATATGAGCTGGCACAGGAAATCCGGGAGCTTGATACAGAAGTGAAGATAGTATTTATAACCAATTACTCAATCTACAAAGATTATGCGTTCTCAGTTCATGCTTTTGGCTATCTGGTTAAACCGGTTAATCGTGATATTCTTTCTGCTATACTCCGAGATACCGTTAAGTACATTTCGCCGAGAAAAAAAGACACACAACAGGTTAAATTTTTGTTCAAGGAAGGTGTGAAGTCGTTTCACCTCAAGGAAATATTATACTTTGAGTATATGAACCGTGACATACATCTACAGACACTAAGGGATAAAGAATACATAATCCATAAAGAAAAGATATCTAATATTTCGAAGAAAATGAGTCTATATGATTTTGTGGTTCCGCATAAGAGTTTTGTAATTAATCTGAACTATGTTAATTATGTAAAGGGGTACAATATCTATATTACGAACGGGGATATTATTCCGTTGTCACAGAGTAATTCTACAGCTTTTAGAAAGAAGCTGGATATTTTTCTCCAGAAGCAAGTAAATGAGTAAAGGGGGCGTTTCTATACGTAATGGGGTCTAAATTTTTGTACACCCTATACTGTTGACAGATTCTACAGCATGCTGTATATTTATCTTAACTTAAAGATAATTAACTTAAAGATAAACGCGAACACGAAGGAGGTGCACATTATGAGCGGAACTAATGACACAACAAACACAGCAGGTACAGCAGCTGAAGGAAGCATCGATCAGGAGCAGGCGGCATCACTGAAATTATTCGTTGTTCTGTCCAAGGCTTACAAGAGCCTGATGGATCAGGCGGTGAAGGATATGAAGAGCCACGGGCTGGCATCGGCGGAGTTCATGGTGCTGGAAGTCCTGTATCATAGAACGCGGATTCCACTGCAGCAGATTGGCGAGAAGATTCTGGTCACCAGCGGGAGCATCACCTACAACATCGATAAGCTGGAGAAGCGCGGACTTCTGAAGCGCGTTCCATGCGAGGACGACCGCCGTGTAACTTATGCCGAGATTACGGAAGCGGGGCGCGAGCTGTTCGATGATATTTTTCCCCGTCATGTCAGTTCCATACACAGCCTGATGGGCGGGCTGGACAGTGAAGAGAAGGCTCAAGCCACTCAGCTGCTGAAGAAGCTGGGCAAGGGTGTATAGAAGATGGACCGCGCAGCAAGTTGAAGAACTGGCCGGAGCCCAATAGATGACAGTCAGCTTTAGCAGCGGGATGAGGCATTGATGATCAAGCTAAGTCCCCGGATGCGGGCAAATTATATATAGATCAGCAGGACCCAAAATTTTTACCTAATATCTTAACGTTAAGATAATTAAAATCGAGAGAATGGAGAGTGTTTAAAATGGTTAGTGTAGGTTTATTGTTGATGAGATTGGTAATTGGTGTAGCGTTTATCGGGCATGGTGCACAGAAGCTGTTCGGTTGGTTCGGCGGCTACGGCCCCAAAAGTACAGGCGGCTGGATGGAGTCGATCGGCATTAAGCCCGGCGTACGCATGGCGGTGCTGGCAGGACTGATGGAGCTGGTCGGAGGACTGCTGTTCACACTAGGTCTGCTGACCCCGGTGGCTGCTGTGCTGATTGCCGCAACCATGCTTGGCGCGATTGTCAAAGTCCATGCTCCTAACGGGTTCTGGTCTACGGCTAACGGGATCGAGTTTCCATTGACGGTGCTGGTGGTGGCGGTCGGGGTGGCCCTGGCGGGTCCGGGTTCGATTTCACTTGATGCACTATTCTTTAAATAATAGCCGGTTCGCCAGGCAGCCTGCTCCACAGACAGCGGGCGGCTGCCCAAGGCGGACGTCAAGATAGCATCCTCATTTTACGAAAAAACAGATTGTACAACACACCCAATTTCAGGAGGTAATAATCATGACTATGCAAACTGCAGGAATTCATCATATCACCGCTTTTGTAGGAGACGCTCAGCGCAACGCTGATTTCTATGCCGGAATTCTCGGACTGCGACTTGTCAAAAAAACCATCAACTTCGACGCACCCGACGTCTATCATCTCTACTTCGGCAATGAGCAGGGTGCACCGGGCACCATTATTACCTTCTTCCCCTGGTCTACCGGACGCAAGGGCAGAATTGGCGGCGGTCAGGTGGGCGTAACCACTTATGCTGTGCCGGCAGGCTCCATCGGGTTCTGGGAGCAGCGGCTGGCCGCTTATCAGATTCCGGTTACCAAAGTAAGCCGGATCGGCGAGTCTTATCTCTCCTTCGCGGACTACGACGGTTTGCGGATTGAGCTGGTGGAACGTGAAGAGGGTTCCTTGAGCACTTGGTCCTTCGCCGGAGTACCCGTAGAACATGCGATCAAAGGCTTCGGAGGTGCTGTTCTCTACAGCGCTGCCCCGGACAAAACAGCAGACACTCTCTCCCGTACGCTGGGAATGGAGCGGACTGCTGAAGGTGACGGCTACATCCGGTACAGAGCTGCCGGTGATATCGGGAATATTATCGATCTGAAGTCTACTCCGGTTCCGCAGGGGGCTGGCGGCACAGGTACCGTCCACCACATCGCCTGGCGCGCCAAAGATGATGCCGAGCAGCTGGAATGGGGCCGCCGCGTACAGAGCCACGGCTATCAGCCGACTCCGGTGCAGGACCGCCAGTACTTCAATGCCATCTACTTCCGTGAAGAAGGTGGAATCCTGTTCGAGATTGCGACCGATCCTCCCGGCTTTGCCCGTGATGAAGCACCGGACGCGCTGGGACAGAAGCTGATGCTTCCGGCATGGTTTGAGCCGCAGCGTGCGGTGATAGAACAGAACTTAAGCCCATTTGAAATCCGCGAAATCGGGGTGAAGCAGAAATGAATATGACGCATGTATTCCATCAAGGTACGGATGTAACTCAGCCGACGCTGGTATTATTCCACGGCACAGGCGGCAACGAGCATGACCTGCTGCCGCTGGCCGGGCTGTTGGCTCCCGGCGCCTCGGTACTGGGCATCCGCGGGAATGTACTCGAGAATGGCATGCCGCGCTTTTTCCGGCGGTTGGCTGAAGGGATTTTCGACGAGGAGGATTTGATCTTCCGCACCCATGAGGTGAAGCAATTCCTGGATGAGGCTGCAGCGAAGTACGGATTCGATGCCGGCAATCTGGTTGCAGTGGGTTACTCCAACGGTGCGAACATCGCCGGCAGCCTGCTCTTCCATTACGGAGGCCTCTTCCGCGCGGCAGTGCTGCTGCATCCGATGGTTCCGCTGCGCGGCCTTGCAATCCCGTCGCTGCAGGGGGTTCCGGTCTTTATCGGGGCAGGAACCAATGATCCGATCATCCGCTCTGAAGAGACACGTGAGCTGGAATCCCTGCTGAGCGGCGCGGGAGCCGAGGTCACCTCGCACTGGGGCAATCAGGGACACCGCCTGAGCGCCGCCGAGGCTGAAGCGGCCAGGGATTGGCTGGCCGGTCTCACAGCTTCCGGAGAATAAATATAATAGTATGTGCACCGCCTGCGGGGGCTGCTGATCAGTGACATAATCGGCTGGCCGGCTCCTGCAGGCGGTTATTTGCGATATAAAGGTATAGGCCCGATACATTTGCTCCCCTTCTATTCCCCGTTAATGCATAAAAGCATTGAACTTTCAGGCTGTGATCGGGTAGTATGAAGAATAAAAAACGGACCTGAGCAAAAACGGATTTGCTGTCTTTTAAAGGGGTGCCAAGAGAAAGGTTGCGTCACTATTCATGATTAAGCAAAATCATATTTCAGGCCTGGCGGAGGGTGGGCCGTCCAAGAAACAGCGGCTGCAGCTTGCAGTCATTCTGGGGGCTATCGCCACGATTGGCCCCCTGTCCATTGATATGTATCTGCCGGCTCTGCCTGCACTAAGCGTCCATTTCACCACCAGTCCGGCCATGGTGCAGCTCAGCCTGACCTTCTTCCTGCTGGGGCTGGCCTCGGGCCAGCTGGTGGCCGGACCGCTCAGCGATGTCCATGGACGCCGTGTTCCGCTCTTTATCGGTATGGTGATTTACGCGGTATCTTCACTGCTCTGTGCGTTCAGTCCTTCAATCGGGCTGCTGGTGTTTCTGCGGTTCATCCAGGGGCTGGCCGGCTCGGTAGGTGTGGTTATCTCCCGGGCGGCGGTCCGCGATATGTACAGCGGCTCGGAATTAACCAAGTTCTTCTCGCTGCTGATGATTGTCAACGGGCTGGGGCCGATCTTTGCTCCTGTCATCGGGGGACAGCTGCTGAGAGTAACCACCTGGCAGGGTGTGTTTATAGTCTTGTTTGTGTTCGGACTGCTTTTTGCGGCCATTATTTTGCTGCGCCTGCCGGAGACATTGCCCAAAGAACGCCGAATCAAAAGCGGGCTCAAAGGGACCCTGCTCACCTTCCGTATCCTGCTCGGCAATGCCAAGTTTATGGGCTATGCCCTCTCCCAGGGCTTCGTTACAGCGGCTATGTTCGCCTACATTTCCGGTTCTTCCTTCGTATTGCAGATTATTTATGGGGTATCCCCGCAAATGTACAGCCTGATCTTCGCAGTTAACGGGCTCGGCATTATTATCTCCGGGCAGATTGCCGGCCGGTTGTCCGCAAGAGTAGGGGAGCGCAAGCTGCTGATTAGCGGCCTTCTGCTCTGTACTTTCGGCGGTGTCCTGCTGCTGGTTACCCTCCTTGCCGGAGGCGGGCTGCTGCCGATTCTGGTCTGCCTGTTCGCCGTGGTCTCCAGTGTGGGTCTGGTGAGTACAACCAGCTTCTCACTTGCCATGCAGGATCAGGGGGAAACGGCAGGCAGTGCCTCTGCACTCCTGGGTCTGCTTCCCTTGCTGCTGGGCAGCTGTGCGGCTCCGTTAGTCGGACTTGGCGGCAGTGATTCTGCATTGCCGATGGCGCTGGTCATCGCAGGCGCAGGAATTCTGTCCATTTTATCTTACCTGCTGCTCTGCAAAAGGGCGGACAAGCCATGAGCCGCAAGGATCTCACCACCCTGCTGCTGCTTGCCTTTGCCTGGGGAGCTTCCTTCCTGTTCATGCGGATCGCCTCTCCCGAATTGGGGCCGGTCTTCACGACCGAGCTGCGTGTTACGCTTGCCGGAGCAGCCCTGCTGCTCTATGCGTTAGTGACCCGGCGCAAGATGGGCATCCTGAAGCACTGGAAGCAGTTCCTGCTGCTCGGTGCCATTAATGCCGCGCTTCCGTTCACCCTGATCTGCATGGCTGAGCTGCATCTGAGTGCTTCGCTGGCGGCAATCCTTAATGCCACGACCCCGATGTTTGCGGCCCTGGCCGCCTGGGGAACCCGGCAGGAGAAGCCCGGCCTGGCCAAGTCGGCCGGCCTGGTCATTGGTCTAATTGGCGTAGCTGTTCTGGTCGGCTGGAGTCCGGTACCGCTCACAAGTACAGTTCTCTTGTCAGTGGGGTACTCGCTCTGCGCCGCATTGTGCTATGCATTCGGAGGATTGTATGCTTCACGTGTGGGTTCCGGCCTCACGCCGCTGGCGCTTGCTGCCGGACAACAGCTGGGTGCAAGCGTGGTGCTGCTGCCGCTGGCGGTGATTTTTGCCCCGGATCATCTGCCCTCGGCCGCTGCTGTATACTCCGTACTAGGTTTGTCGCTGATTTGTACCTCGGTGGCTTACCTGCTGTACTTCCGCCTGATCGCGAGCATCGGTCCGGTCAAGACCGTCAGCGTCACATTTCTCGTGCCTGTATTCGGCCTGATGTGGGGAGCCATCTTCCTGCATGAGCCGGTCTATGCCAATACCCTTGCCGGACTGGTTATCATCCTGCTGAGCGTAACACTGGTTAACCGGAAGCTGCGCAGGTCTTAGGACAACAGACATTCAGCAAACTTTCAGCGCATTTTAACGTTCTTCTGGGGTGAGAGGGCTATATTGAAGAGGTGAAGGGAGGGATAGGCATGAATATTTCATCCGTATCCGCATCAACGTCCACCTCGTATTCGTCCTCCAGTGCAACGGACACAGCCGCGCTAGAGAAGCAAAAGGCAAAGCTGGAAGCTGATCTTGAGAAGGTAAGTTCAAGTAAAGACGACGAGAAGACCAAAGAAACCAAGACCAAACAGCTTGAGCAGCAGATCAAGCAGATCGAAGCGCAAATTGCCCAAAAGTCACAGGGGACAAGCAGCTCCTCTTCGGCCGGAAGTGCAGCTGTACCGCCAGAGAAACCTGCTGACAGCAGTAAGCTGATGGCGGCATCTGCGCAGGAAATTGCGACGGCAACTACAGATCGCGAAGGTAGATTTGACATTCGGGTATAACCCCGGCTAACCAGCATGCCTGAGAAGAGGACCGCAATTGCCAGGGTGCAACAAGAAATAGGCATCCGGACTGATCGCAGTCCGGGTGTCTATTTTTTGTATCCCATTATTTTGTATCCCAGGATCAATCAACCTTCGGTTTTCCGCTGAAACTCAAGCTATTCCTCTGGTTATTGCTACTCTGCAGTGATTTGCACTTTGCCGGCTGTCTAACTCTGGTGAACATACAACCGTTATACGGGTCATCTGCTGCTACGGACACAAGTCCGTGTCCATTGATCTCATGCGCCACCGCAAGGATACCCCAAACGGGATTATGGAGTACGTATTCCTGTGTCTGCTGGAGTGGGCGAAGTCGCGGGGGTTCCGCAGCTTTCATCTGGGTCATGCCCCACTGCCTGGTGCCGGCAGGAATACCGGAGCGCTGCGCGAGGAGAAGGTGGCCCGCCTGGTCTTTGAACGCGGCGGGCACTGGTACGGATTCTCCGGCCTGCGGCGGTATAAGGAGCAATTCGGGCCGCAGTGGGAGCCGCGGTATCTGGCCTATCCTGCATCGCTTACCCTGTACCCTTTAACCCTCGATCTGGTGAGACTGGTTTCGCGCCATCCGGGTCCGGAGGATAAGGAATAAGAGCTGGACGATTCTCCTGAAATGGAGGATACTAATTTTACCAGCAACCGGACTGCAGAACAGGCAACTATAGAGTATAGATCATTTCGGGAGGGCTCCTGTTCTTAGCGGAGCCCTCTTTCTTGGGCTTGAAGCTGTAACAAGGAGGCTAAGTCAGCCAGTAAGGACAGGGCAGGGCAAGCCAGGGTTGCGGGATAATTTGAGGAGGCGGCTGTTATGGGGAATGCAGTAATGGAAATTATGGAGAAACGCAAGTCTGTGCGGACTTATGAAACCACACCAATTGATACAGCAGCCCATGCCTCCATTATGGAGTATCTGGATAAGGAAGAGAATTTGCGCGGTCCTTTTGGCGGGATATCAGGGATTGAATGGATCTGGGCCAAAGGCGGGGCGGGGGAAGGCAAGGGCATGAAGCTGGGCGCTTACGGGATCATTGTGAATCCGCAGGCTTATCTGGTAGGCTCCGTGCGTAACGGGAAGCTGGAACTGCTGGAGTTCGGATATACCTTCCAGAAGCTGATTCTTTTTGCGACCGGGCTGGGTCTTGGAACCTGCTGGATTGGTGGAACCTTTAACCGCAAATCCTTTACGCGTGAGCTGGAGCTTGCCGAAGGGGAGATTATTCCCTGCATTACGCCGCTAGGCTACGCGCGGGAGAAGCAGCGCCTGCTGGATACCACGATGCGGTATGTGGTCAGAGCCGACAATAAGAAGCCTTGGCAGGAGCTCTTCTGTGACGGTGATTTCAGCAAACGGCTGACACCGGAAGCCGCGGGGAAGCTGGCCGTCCCCATCGAGATGGTCCGGATCGGCCCGTCAGCCTCCAACAAGCAGCCCTGGAGACTTGTCTTGTCTCCAGACCGGCAGCAGTTACATTTCTACTTGGAGCATACGCCTAATTACAGCGGCAATAAGCTCGGGTTCCAGATGCAGCGGATTGATATCGGCATTGCCGCCTGCAATTTCGAACTGGCCTGCCGGGAGCTGGATATCCCAGGCACCTGGACCATTAATGATCCAGGTATAGAAGCCGGAAGTCCGAATACGGAATACATGCTCAGCTATACACTTAGCTGATCCGGGCAACCCACCACAGCAGGCCCGCTGCCGTCAGGATACATAGCGCAACCAATGTATCGCGCTTGTTCCAGGCCAGCTGATAGACAGGAGTCCGCTGCTTGGCGGGATCATACCCGCGTGATTCAACGGCTGTAGCCAGCTCGTCGCCCATGCCCAGGACAAGGATCAGCAGGGGCACGATGATCAGGGCAATCTGACGCGGGGACCAGCGCGCCAGTCCGCGGGCCCGTCTGCCGCGCGAGCTCAGCGCCAGCTGCAGCTGTGTCAGCTTGCCGAGAATCCAGGGCACGAACTGCAGCGTCACGGACACAGCCAGCGACCAGTTGCGGGTCCGGATTCCAAGATGTCTCAGCGGAGCAATTCCCCATTCCAGCCCTTCGCGCAGCGGAGTGCCGGTAGTGGTCTCCGTGAACAGGAACCCGAGGACGATCAGCAGCAGAAACCGCAGCACGCTGATTCCTCCGCGCTGAAGTCCGGCAGAACTGAAGCTGAGCGGACCCATGCTGAAGCCGGGTGAGTTCCAGCTGAGCCCGGACAGCAGCCAGAGGAACAGGAACATGAGGAGGAACGGGCGGAAGAAACGGAAGGCTCTCCGCCAGGAAATTCCGGCCGAAACCGTGAGTCCGGCCAGCAGGAATGCAGCCAGCAGCAGCGGGAGGAAGGTGTCCATCCCCAGCACGGTCAGTGATCCGGTAATCATCCCCAGCCATTTGACCCGGGGATCCAGTCCCTGCCAGCGTATCCGGCCAGGGGCTTGTTTGAATGATGTTGATGCAGATAACACCGTCTCTGCGACGATTTGCAGGGGAGGGGCACTCTGGTCCTGTGTCCCTTCACCGTGATCCCTCTGACGGTTATCCTGGCCGTCCGGCACAGGAGCTGCAGGGATGTTCGCCGGGGGGCTGACATCCTGCGGAACGGGCAGAGGCTGCTTATCCAGTCCGGCGAGCAGCTCCTCCAGATTGTCCGGCAATGCTTCAAGCCAGCCGCGTTCAACAAGCCTGCGGCCTATCGAGGCATAAGCCGGAGGCGTAAGTCCGGCACCTCTAAGCAGGCCGGGATCTGCTGTCAGTGCCGCAGCAGGGCCATCATAATGGACTGCGCCCTGCTTCATCACGATCACCCCGTCGGCAATCGGCAGAAAGCTGTCCAGATCATGTGTGCCGATGATCAGAGTCAGGCCGCTCTGCCGCAGCTCCTGCACCATTTCCAGCAGCGACTGTGCCGCCAGCGGGTCCAGTCCTGCGGTCGGCTCATCGAGAATGAGAAGCCCGGGCCGGGAGGCTATGGCTCCGGCAATGCAGACCCGCCGCTTCTCGCCTCCGCTAAGCAGGAAAGGGGAACGTTCGGCGAACACCTCATAAGGCAGCCCGGTGCGCGCGAGGGCGCTGCGGATGATGTCCGTCCGCTGTACCTTAGGCACGCCGCGCTGCGTCAGGCCGTATTCGATATCCTTATGGACGCTGTCCGCGAACAGCTGGGTCTCCGGCTGCTGGAATACCATAGCAACAGCCTCCCCGGCCTTGCGGTCCGCAGGCTTCGTATCCTCATGAATGATATTGCCGGATGCCGGCTGCTCCAGCCCGGCGAGCAGGCGCAGCAGAGTGGACTTGCCGCTTCCGTTAACTCCGCAGAGCACGGTCAGTGTGCCTGTGGAGATATTTAGGGAGATATCCTGCACGGCGTACTTGCCGTCGTAATGTAAGGAGAGATGCTCTGCCCGAATCCTCATAGCATCGCCTCCAGCTGCGGCTCGGTCAGCGGGAGCAGATGAAGCGGCCAGTTCTGTCTCTGCAGCAGTCTCCCGATGCGGACCACGGGCGATGGAGCCCATCCGAGCGCATCCGGCAGGCCGGAGGCGTAGAACAGGGTGCGCGGATCGCCGTCATAGAGCAGCCGGCCCTCGCCCATAACGGCAATGCGCGGGCTCTCGGCCAGTTCCTCCATCCGCTGCGTGACCCAGAGCACAGTTGTGCCGCTCCTCCACAACCGCCGGGCCAGCTCTAGAATATCCTGCCTTCCCACCGGGTCCAGCATGGAAGTGGCCTCATCGAAGATGATCATGCCGGCTTCCAGGGCAAGGCAGCAGCCGACAGCCAGGCGCTGGCGTTCTCCGCCGGATAGACTGGCGACATCTGCATCGGCTTTGTGGGCCAGTCCTACCTGCTGCAGAATATCATAGATTCGCGTAATCATCAGATTCCGGTCCAGTCCGCGGTTCTCCAGCCCGAAAGCGATGTCCTCAAAGGGCGTAGAGCCCACCGTCTGTGCTTCTGGATTCTGAAATACAAGCTGGACCTGCTGCTTCACGTCCGCGCGGTTCTGAGGCGAGCGCAGATCCAGCCCGGCGACGGACAGACTGCCTCCTGACGGGGGGATCAGCCCGTTGAAGGTGCGGACCAGCGATGTTTTACCGCAGCCGTTGGCTCCTGTGAGCGCAACCCATTCTCCCCGTCCAATATGGATACTAATCCCTTGCAGAACCGGGCGCCTGTGCTGGCCATCCCGTAAAGACAAGGTCAAATTATGCGCCCTGATCATCCTCATGCCCGCTTTCCTTACAGCTCTAGTCAACAATCGCTCCCCATTATAACAAAGATTTAAGGATTGATGTATCCGGAGGGGGATGATATAGTGATCCTAAAAAAGGGGGTACTCCCGGCAATGAAGAAATGGACGACCCGCGGCCTGATATTCAGTGCATTATTCGGCGCAGTAATGATTGCTCTGAGTTTTTTAAAGATCTCTCTGCCTTTTTCTACTGTACCTATTACTATGCAGACCCTGGCTGTCATGCTGGCCGGTTCTATTCTGGGAGCACGCTACGGCACCCTCGCCGTACTGATCGTGATCGGACTTGCTGCTGCGGGCTTCCCGGTGATGGGCGGAAGCGGCGGACTCGCGGTGCTGGTTGGCCCGACTGCTGGTTATATTTTCTCCTGGCCGTTCGTAGCCTGGCTGATCGGCTTCTTCGCCCAGCGTATTAAGCAGGATAAATATACTTTCGTGAAGCTGCTTGCGGCTAACTTTATATTTGGTGCGCTGCTTGTCTATCCTGGCGGCGTATGGTGGCTGGCCCACTCTACCGGCATGGACTCGCTCTCCAAGGCGTTAACTGCAGGCATGTGGCCGTTCATTCCGGGCGACTTGACCAAGGCAGTACTATGCTCTGCCGTAGTGACGGCTGTGTGGAAGGTGTATCCGATCGACCGTATTTTAAACAGTGATTCCGGTGTCTGGGCAGACGGGGAGAAGTCAACCGTCATTCGTTAGCCGCTGTGGCTGGTTGAGGCTGCTAATTGGCTGGCTGAGATGGCGAACGGCTGGCTGAGGGTGGCGAATAGCTGGCTGAGGTGGCGAATAGCTGGCTGAGGTGGCGAACGGCTGGCTGAGATGGCGAACAGCTGACTGAGGCTGGCGAACGGCTGGCTGAGGTGGCGAACAACTGGCTGAGGCTGGCGAACGGCTGGCTGAGATGGCGAACAGCTGACTGAGATGGCGAACAGCTGACTGAGGCTGGCGAACGGCTGGCTGAGGTGGTGAACGGCTGGATGAGGCTGGCTAATGGCTGGCTGCACGGAGCAAAGAGGCGATTTCGCTGCCGTATGGCAGGGAGTCGCCTCTTTTATTATTATTTAGAAAATTATGATGTCCGTCTGTAGTCGATAAAACGTGCAAGATGTCCTGGTTACGCTTCTTTGGAGCTTGGAGCCAATCCGCTTGAAGGACAAATTTGTTCTTATATCAGGAAACTTCACCGAATCCCCCGGGAGTCGGCAGCACGGTGAAATCAAAGGGATAAATCCCTCTAATCACACCCGGACGTTGACCAAAGGAGGAAATGAAGAGCAAAAGTGCCCCTGATTTCACCGAATGCGGGCAAAAGGAGGAAATGAGGGGCAAAAGTGCCCCTGATTTGGCCGGATGCGGGGCAAAAGGAGGAAATGAGGGGCAAAAGTGCCCCTGATTTGGCCGGATGCGGGGCAAAAGGAGGAAATGAGGGGCAAAAGTGCCCCTGATTTCACCGAATGCGGGCAAAAGGAGGAAATGAGGGGCAAAAGTGCCCCTGATTTGGCCGGATGCGGGGCAAAAGTGGGAATGAAGGGCAAAAGTGCCCCTGATTTCACCGCCTGTCCTCGTCACTCCCCGCCCGCCCAGCCTGTCCTCGTCTGCCCGCCCGCCGCCTGTCCTCGCCAGTCCATTGCCCGCCCCGGCTGTGCACCGCCCGCCAAGACTCCAATGCTCACTCTTTCACGCAGACGTCCTCCGGCTCCGGATCAGGCAGAGCCCAGACCGAGACGCTTCCGCCATTCACCGGGAATACCGCCCAGCCGTCTTCTCCGATGGTGACAGTCTCCTGGCGGTTGCCGGTCAGATCCTCCCATACTTCCCCGCCGCGCTCTTCGCCGGCGAGCATCCGCTTCTCTCCGTTGTCTCCGTTCGAGATCACTACGGCGCAGCCGGAGCCTTCGATCTCCGGGACGCCGCGCCGCACCCAGCCGATGGTGTTGGGATGGTCGAAATAATCATCCTGGTCGCCGTAGGCCTTATTGTAACGGGCGCAGAGCAGAGGATCGATGGCGTTTTTCTTGCCCTCCACCGGCGCCGGGCCGCCGATACCGTAATAATCGCCGTAGAAGACAACGGGGTATCCGTCCCTCCGCAGCAGAATCAGGGCATAGGCGCTCTGCTTGAACCAGTCGCCGACCCATGATTCCAGCGCCTCATGCGGCTGGGAGTCATGGTTGTCAACGAAGGTGACGGCATTGGCCGGATGCGTCTGGACCAGCGTATCGTCAAAGATATGTGTCAGATCGAAGTCCCTGCCCGCAAGCGCAGCCGAGTAGAGCTTATAATGCAGCGATACATCGAACAGATCGATCTGATAGTCAACAGTGTTCAGGAATTCGCGGCAGGCCTCCAGGTTGGAGTTCCAGAATTCGCCGACAATGTAGAAGTCTTCGCCGCGTTTCTTTTTCATCTCCGCCGCAAATTCTTTGATGAATTCATGGTTGATATGCTTAATAGCATCCAGGCGGTAGCCGCTGCACTGCAGGGTGTCCACCAGCCATTTGCCCCAGTTCAGCATTTCGTTCTTCACGTCTTCATTGCTGTAATCAATGTTGGCGAACATCAGATAGTCGTAATTGCCGAATTCGTCATCCACATTCTGATTCCAGCCTTTGTTCGTCCCATCGATCCGGAATACGCCGTTGCGGCTCGCCTTGGCATCGAAATCGGTGCCGTTGAAGTGGGTATGGTTCCATTTGAAGCTGGAGTACTCATCCCCGCGTCCCGGAAAATCAAACTTGGTCCAGCCTTCGATCTCAAACGGCTGGGAGATATCCTTATTGCGGTCGTTAGGATCGACCTCAATGACCTCAAACACTTCTGTCTCATCCGCCCCGGCCTTATGGTTCATGACCAGATCCACGTAAACCGCGATTCCGTTCTTCAGACATTCGGCAATCGCGTCGACCAGTTCCTGCTTGGTTCCGTATTTCGTGCGCACGGCACCCTTTTGATCAAATTCCCCCAAATCATATAGATCATAGACTCCATAACCGGTATCATCTGGAGAGACCGCCTTGGTTACGGGAGGGACCCATACGGAATCAATCCCCGCTGCCTTCAGGTCAGGGGCCATTTGGGCAAGGCGTTTCCAGTGTTCTCCGTCTGCGGCAACATGCCATTCAAAAAATTGCATCATGGTATGGTTTCTCTTCATTCCAGGTTAGCCTCCTTAAGGGTTGTGAAACGAATGGAACAATTCTTGGGTCTGTTGCTTCAGCAAGGAGTAGAAGAGATTTATGTAGACCTCCGAACCTCAGGTGAATAAATCCAGCTGGCGCGGGGCCAAACCGCCGTCAATCCCAAGCAGGGACTGCAGCTCCTGCGCATTGGGTGTAGCATCACCGGCGGAATTATTATTAAAGACTACGTAGATATCACGGCTGCTCTGCGTAAGTGTAAGCAGACGGTTCTTCCATTCCACCAGTTCCTCGGTGCTGTAACGGTACAGATATCGCAGCTTCCGCCAATCGGGATGACTGCTCTGATTCCAGCCACCGGTATTGCGGCCGTGCAGCCGTACATAGGTGATGTCTGGCGTAGTAGCGACCGGTACAATCGGGATCGAGCCTGAACCAGCCTGCGGCTCATCGGCTATGGTATGAATCCAGCCCTCCTGCTCCAGGAACTGCAAAGTTCTGCTGCGCAGCTCAGGACTGTACCAGGAATCGTTGCGGAATTCGATGGCGGAGGGCACATCCAGCATTCTTTCCTTAGCCTCACGCAGAAATTCCACATTGTCCTTGGTGCAGTCGAACCAGGGAGGGAACTGGAACAGCGTCATGGCCAGCTTGCCTGCCGAACGCACAGGGGCAATGGAGGTATGGAAGGCGCGGTACATCTCCTCCGGCGTATAGTAATAATTTTTTTTATCACGGAGATGTCCGGTCATCCCCTGGTAAGCCTTCACAATGAACTTGAACTGCTCCGGCGTCTGGTTAACCCACTTCACATAATTCTTGACCGGCTGCACAGCATAGAAAGAACTGTCGATCTCCACAATGGAGAAATAAGCGCTATATGCAGGAAGCCGGTCGGCAGGTTTGATTTTGCCGTACAGCTCCTCGTGGTCTCCGAAGCCGGTAAGCCCGATCTTAATCATAGAACGCCCTCCTTGTATCAGCCTGCTCTACGCCAGTTTCAACACTGGCTATCTCTTATTAAACTGAAAACCCGTCAAGGCAAACAAGGGCATTTGATTAAAAGCTGAAACTCAGGCAACATGAAGATAGAATTTGGAACAGAATACTGTGAATGAAAAACTGCTAATGGTGCTGTTATCACCAAAAGAGGAAGAGGATATACTCCGGCAGAATGCCTTTTATTCTGCTTACTCTACCCTTTAAGGTATAGCTATGGAAAGGAAGTTGTGTATGGAACATAAGTTTCAGGAGCTAAGTCCGCATATTCTTATCATGCATGCGGAGCATGACACGGACCGCCCGATCCTGGCGGCCGTCTCCGGCTCACGCCGGACACTGCTGATGGATGCGGGGAATTCCCCCGCCCATGCGGAGCTGTTCCGGGAAGAGCTGGCAAGAGGGGGCTGGCGTCAGCCGGATCTGCTGGCCTTGACGCACTGGCATTGGGACCACACCTTCGGAATGACAGCCTGGAACGTCCCTGTGATTGCGCATGAAGAAACGGCGCGGGTACTTAACCGGCTCGCAGGGCTGAGCGGAAGTGATGAAGAGCTGGAGCGCCTGGTGCAGGAGGGGACCATCAGTGAGGGGAGTGCAGAGCATATCCGCCTGGAATATGGCTCTCCGCGGGTAATTACCGTGTGTCCGCCTGATCTTATATTTAGCGGAAGCATTACTGTAGATCTGGGCGGAGTCACTTGTAAGCTAAACCATGTGGGCGGTGATCATTCAGCTGATTCCTGCGTCCTGCATGTTATAGAAGATAAAGTTCTCTTCCTGGGAGATGCTCTGGGACCCTCCGTATACGGCGGGCCGCGCCGCTACAGCAGTACGGGGTTCCTTAAGCTGCTGGGGCTTATCTCCGGCTATAAGGCGCACGTGCTTGTGGAGTCACATGGAGTGCCGATGACGGACCAGGAATTCCGCGCAGACATAGCCTCTTGGGAACGCCTTGCCCGGATTGTGGATGTCTTCGGGGATAACCGTGAACGGGTGCTGCTGGAGCTTAAGGCGTATCTTCAGCTGGAGGAGCTGCCATCGGGTTTATTGCGGAGCGTGGAATATTTCCTGGAGGGCGCAAGGTGATACTCCGCAGCCGAAGCCGAGACTAATCCCCAAAAGCAACCACTTGATTCAGCTTCTCCAAGTCATGCGGATTAAGCTTGAGTGTGGATACCGGCACGCCTGTGCCTCCGTAAATAAACGGGTAACGGAAAAGCCCTCTGTCCAGAATATAGGGCAGGGGAAGTACCATGGAAACATTGCCAACGGTAGAGCCGGTTATCTGCTCAACCTCTTTAGGCTTAGCGCTGTACGAATCTGTCTTTCATGATGGAGGATTTCAAACTCCACTTGCTTGGCCTCTAATATTTCTGTTAACTTATCCACGACATTCCATCCTCTCTGGTACCCAAAAAGAATTTCCTCAAAAATAACACTACCCCCGTGCTGAGGATTCTCTCCGGGCATGAGGGTAGTGTTATTGTTATGAATTTATACGGGTTTGAAATGCGTGATCGCAGAACCACTGGACAAGTGAACGGCATTGCGGCCGTTACGCTTGGAGGTGTAGAGCGCATGATCGGCTTCGGAGAGCAGCTCCTCCAGCGATATATTACTGCGGAAGGCTTCCACTACACCGAAGCTTGCCGTTACATTGATGGACCCGGACAGCGTGTAGAAAGCGCTGCGCTCGATATCCCCGCGGATTTGCTCTGAGATGACCGCCGCCTGCTTCAAGGGAGTATCCGGCAGACATAAGACGAATTCCTCGCCTCCATAACGTCCGAAGATATCCTTTTCCCGCACATGCCGGCTGCATATACCCACTACATGCTGCAATGCCATATCGCCATATTGGTGTCCGTAACGGTCATTGATGCTTTTGAAGAAATCGATATCCAGCAGAATGATCGAAAAGGGGGCGGAGCGTTCGGCCGCTTCCTCCAGCAAGCCCCGGCTCAGTTCCATGAAATGCGTCCTATTATAAATACCGGTAAGACTGTCGATGGTGGCCAGCTGCAGGAGCTTCTCCTGGAGCAGTGTCCGTTCAGTGACATCGATCAGCATAATCATCCGTCCGGCCAGATGCCCGTCATGCTTCTGCACCGGGGAGGAGCGAATCTGGTAATAACGGACATCCTCCCCCATATTCCAGACAAGCTCCTGCTCCTCGCTGTCCCCGGGATTGGAATTCATCACATAATCGACAGCTTCCTTGCCGGCGGGAAGGAACAGCTGTGCCAGCGGCCTGCCGATTGCGGAGGCATCGAGATCCTGCAGCATCCCGGCTGCGGCCCGGTTGTAATCGACAAGCTTGTCCGAGAGGTCCATGACCAGCACGCCGTCCCGCATGCTCTCGAACAGATTCTCGCGGGCAATGGGCGCGGCGGTAAGCATACCCCGGGAGAGAATAGCCCATATATACAGGGTGGACGTTACACTCATGATTACGGGCACGGGGTCCATTCCATACGGGGTCGCATCTATCAGGTAGAGGAATGCGCCCAGCGCAGGCAGAAACTGCCCGATGAAGATGATCACCATCTGCCGCAGGTAAGCCCGCTTCATCCGGTTCCAGCGCCAGAGAATAAGGCACATGCCGGCCAGCATGCAGCCGAAGGTCAGACTGCCTTGCACGATATACCAGGGCCCCATAACGATATCGATTAGCGGCGTAGGGGCACCTTCCCGGAAATGCATGGATTGATAGAACAGGTGATGGGACTCGTTGGTCCATACGAGCATAGTAGAGATCACGGGCACCGAATACAGGACGGTCAGCAGTTTTTTGGAAATCAGCCGCTCCAGACCTACGAAGTGCATAATCATCAGCAAACTGGAGGGGGCGATATAAGGCATACCGAGGTACTCCAGCTTAACCCACAACGCAATTTCCTGCATGGTGCTGCCGGAGAGTTCCAGCGCGAACCCGAAGGTATATATCGCCGAAGCAGCTGAGCTTACAATGAAAGCTTTTAGACCGGAGAAATCTGTCTTCCTATAATAGGCAAACAGCGCCAGCAATGCGCTCAGCACACCTGAGATTGAGACGATGACTATATAGTTGGAAATCATGGATTCCATGGGTAGCGCCTCCATGTGTAGGAATAGGCTTTGAACATTGGCTCAAGGTCTCCTCTATAAGAGTAGATATAGTTAAATGATATCACACAACTGCATAGATAACAGTTGGCAGGAATCCGGCAACAGAGGGTGAGAATACATACTAACTTTATCGGCACAATTCTAGATTATTAACAATACAAACGGGCTCCTGGACAAAATGACGGAATTTCTCAGAGTCCATTTTACGATTTGTCTAATGTGGGTCTGCAGAGCAAAGTGTAAGATGTTAGTTAATCGAACACGGAATAAGAAAAAAGGCGTTTTTTCAAAACATATGTGTTATGTTATTTAACATACAATAGATTCAGGGATGAAGGGGGAGCTGGGAATGTCATTAGTAGCGACGAAAATTCCTGAAATACAGCTGGAGAGCGTCGAGATGCGGTATCAGACGGAAGCGGCTGACGTGCTTGCGCTGCATCAGGTAAGTCTTGATATTGCCAAAGGAGAGTTCGTGTCCCTGCTGGGGCCTTCCGGATGCGGTAAAACCACACTGCTGAGACTGATGGCAGATCTTATAACACCAACAGCCGGAAATATCATGGTGGCCGGGAAGACGGCGAAGGAAGCACGGCTGGCACAAAAGTATGGGATTGTCTTTCAGAGTCCGGTGCTGTATGACTGGCGGAAGGTCAAACATAATATTACGCTGCCGCTGGAGCTGATGGGCGTTAAGAAATCGGTCCGCGAGGATAAAGCGCTGGAACTGCTGGATCTCGTGGGATTGCAGGGGTTCGCTGATAAATATCCCTGGCAGCTGAGCGGAGGGATGCAGCAGCGCGTAGCCATCGCCAGAGCACTCTCGATGGAGCCGGAAATTCTGCTCATGGATGAACCCTTCTCTGCGCTGGACGAATTTACCCGCGAACGCCTGAATGAAGAGCTTCTCTCCGTCTGGAGCAAGGTCCAGAGCACGATTGTATTCGTCACTCATAGCATCCCTGAATCCATCTTCCTGTCAGACAGAGTATTCGTGCTATCCCCGCATCCGGGAAGACTGTCTGCGATTGTTGATATTCCGCTGCCGCGCCCGCGGACGGCGGAGATGAGAAACAGTCCTGAGTTTTTTGAACTGATCGCCCGCATCCGCGACAGCTTCGAAGGGGTGTAGGCATGAAGCAGAACAGTGCGTTTATGCGGGAGCGCGTGCTGCCGCTGTTCGTCTGGATCTTTGGTTTGCTGGTGGTCTGGGAGGCTGTCTCATGGTGGCTGCTGAACGTAGCGAAGACGCCGCTGGCCCAGTCCAAGCTGCCTTATGTTCATGAAGTGGCCGCAACCCTCTGGAAGTATAGCGGGACGCTCCTGAAAGAGGGCGGGGCCACCTTCGGCAACGCTGGTGTCGGATTTCTGATCGGAGCGCTGGCCGGGGTCATTCTGGCAGTGCTGATGAGCCTGTCGAAGACAATAGAACAGCTTGCCTTCCCTTATGCCATTGCTTCGCAGATGATTCCAATCCTTGGCCTGGCGCCGATTATCTACGGCATTGTACGCGACGAGCAGGTGTCGCGGATTATTATATCCGGGTATATCACCTTTTTCCCAGTGGCGCTTAACATGCTGCGCGGACTGCGCAGTGTGGATCTATCCGCACTGGAGCTGATGCATTCCTATGCCGCTAAGCCTTGGGCGGTCTATTGGAAGCTGCGTTTCCCCGCAGCGCTGCCGGGTCTGTTCAGCGGCCTGAAGATTGCTGCACCGCTGGCTGTAACGGGAGCTATTCTCGTTGAGCTGATGGGTGCGCAGCACGGCATCGGTGTAATTATGCTCCGCAATCTCTACTACGGCCCTTCTCATACGTATATGTTCTGGTCCACGGTACTGGTCGGCGCCCTGCTCGGCATGGCAAGCTACTGGCTGATGAGCCTGGCCGAACGTCTGGTGGCGCCATGGCAGCCGGAATTCCGTCCCAAAGGAGGGAGCCGCTGATGGCAAGCAATTCTGTGCGCGATATCCCATTCATTACTTCTGCCGGCGCGGAGGCGGGTTCTGCTCCGAATTCTGCATCTAACAACGGAACTTCATCAGAACCAGGGAAGTCTAAGAATCCCCGCCGTCCCTTTCGGCGGCTGAGTCCCGGAATCATCCTTCCCCTCCTGGCCGGGGTGATATTCCTGGTGTTGTGGGAATATCAAGTGTTTCACCGAATCTTCGATTTGAAGAAATATCAGCTGCCGCTGCCCTCGGCCATAGCTGAAGCTATGCGGGATAACTTCAGCCTGCTGCTCTCTTACACCGGATACACCCTCGCAGAAGCCGTCCTTGGCATGCTGATTGGTTCAGCCTGCGGCTTCCTCATTGCACTGGCCGCAACGGCCTGGCCCCGCTGGGGCGGGGGCAGCCTGACAATGGTAGCTGCGCTGAATGCCGTGCCGATCGTGGCGCTTGCCCCGATCATGAACCTGTGGTTCGGTGACGGCATCGGCTCACGGGCCGCTATTGTTACTGCGACCACGATGGCGGCTATGGCCATTAATGCCTACAAAGGCATGGCGGCTGTTGATCCACTGGCCCTTGATCTGATGCATTCTTATGCAGCGGACAAACCGGCGGTATTCCGCTATCTGCGGATTCAGAACAGCCTGCCCTATGTATTCACGGCGCTGAAGATCAACGCTACGGCGAGTATGATTGGAGCCATTGTCGGGGAGTTCTTCTTCTCCTCGCGGGGACTCGGCTATCTGCTCTCCAACTCCATTAAGGTGGCCAAAATGCCGCTGGGCTGGTCCTGCATTGTGCTGGCAGCCATTGCCGGAGTGATCTTTTACCTGGCCGTTGAACGGCTGGAGAAGGTATTCATCAAGTGGCATCCCTCCCAGCGTGCGTAACACCTGCAACAACCGTAACACCCTGTACCTGTTACATCCGGCTTCTGCGCTGACGGGATATAGAGAAGCTGTCAACGCATGACCGTATGCATAGAGCACCACGATGGCAACCATGCTGTGTTTGGCCGGATTACAAAACTCAATTTGGTAGGGGGAGTTGCTGAGATGAACGGTAAAAAAAGCAAATTTCGTGGCGGGTTAATGATGGCGGCGGTTATTATGATGATTTCACTGCTGGCAGGCTGCGGCGGCAATAACAATACTGCCCCGGCGGCAGAGGCGACAGCGGGCAATGCGGCTGCGGCTTCACCGGAAGCGGCGGCAACTACAGAACCGGCGGCGGATCCGGTTACCGTGAAGCTGCAGCTCAAGTGGGTACCACAGGCGCAGTTCGCCGGTTACTTCTTAGCTCAGGACAAAGGCTATTATGCAGAAGAAGGGCTAAATGTCGAGATTCTGCCCGGCGGTCCGGATATCGTGCCGGAGCAGCAGGTGGCCGGCGGTTCGGCGGACATCGGCGTAGACTGGGTGGCGAGTCTGCTGACCAGCCAGGAGCAGGAAATGCCGCTGGTGCAGATCGCCCAGATCTTCCAGAAGAGCGGCCTGGTGCTGGTATCCAAGAAGGACGCGGGTATCGCTACACCGGCTGACCTGAAGGGCAAGAAGGTCGGCAACTGGATGGGCGGTAACGAGTTCGAAATTCTGGCACTCTTTGATAAATACAAACTGGATTCTAATAAAGATCTGAACTTCACCAAGCAGGGCTTCACCATGGACCAATTCCTCGGCGGTGAGATTGATGCAGCTTCGGCCATGACCTACAACGAATATCAGGTGGTGCTGGAATCAGGTATCAAGGCAGAGGACCTGAGTGTAATCGACATGAATGACGAGGGTGTGGCGATGCTCGAAGACAACCTGTTCGCCAACAAGGAGTGGCTGGAAGCCAATAAGGAGACGGCAGCCAAGTTCGTCCGTGCTTCTCTCAAAGGCTGGGCAGATGCGATAGCCGATCCAGAAGCGGCTGTGGACAGTGTAATGAAGCTTGCGGAAGAAGGTAGTACGTCCCGCGAGCATCAGCTGACCATGATGACTGAAGTTGCCAAGCTGATTCAGCCGGAGGGCTTCGATGCTTCCAAGATGGGGTATACGGATGCAGCGGCATTCCAGCAGACAGCTGATATTGCGCTCAAATTCGGAGTAATCAAGACAGCATCTGATGTGAATGCAGCCTATACGAACGAAATTGTTGAGATGGCGGCAAAATAACCAAGTTCCTTCCTATATATAGTGAGTTTAAGAATCAGCAGGGCATCATTCTTAAGTTCAGCTTATATAGCTATAATAGATGGCCGCCCGGGCACGGCGGTCATCTATTATAATAAGCAGCCCAGAATATGGAAAGAGGTGCAGACTATGTCTCTGCTCGTGGGGCAGGCCGGTAAAGTGAAGAACTATGTGAATGGTGCTTGGGTGGAATCCTCATCCGGGCAGGAAGAGGAAGTATTCAATCCGGCAACGGGCGAAGTGATTGCTTATGTGCCGATCTCCAGCCGTACAGAGCTGAACGTTGCTGTGCAGGCAGCTTCAGTGGCCTATGCATCGTGGAAAAGAGTAGCTGTTCCTCGCCGGGCCCGCTATTTCTTCCAGTACCAGCAGCTGCTGGTACAGCACTGGAAAGAGCTGGCGGAGCTGATCACGCTGGAGAACGGCAAAAGCCTGGAGGAGGCGCTGGGCGAAGTGCAGCGCGGCATCGAATGTGTGGAATTTGCCGCAGGTATTCCCACACTGATGATGGGCAGCCAGCTGCCGGATATCGCCACGGGCGTGGAATCCGGGATGTACCGCTACCCGCTTGGGGTAATCGGCGGCATTGCCCCGTTCAACTTCCCGATGATGGTGCCCTGCTGGATGTTCCCGCTGGCCATTGCCTGCGGCAATACCTTTGTGCTGAAGCCCTCCGAGCGGACGCCGCTCCTTGTGGGCCGGCTGACAGAGCTGTTCGCTGAGGCGGGATTTCCGCCGGGCGTACTGAATGTCGTGCATGGTACACATGAGGTGGTGAACGGCCTGCTGGAGCATGAAGAGGTGAAGGCAATTTCCTTCGTCGGCTCGCAGCCGGTGGCGGAATATGTATATAAGCATGGCACAGCCCACGGCAAGCGGGTCCAGGCGCTGGCCGGGGCCAAGAATCATTCGATTGTGCTGCCCGATGCGGATCTCGACAATGCGGTAAAGAACATCATTTCCGCAGCCTTCGGCTCGGCGGGTGAGCGCTGTATGGCCTGTTCGGTGGTCGCGGTGCATGAGGCAATCGCGGACGAACTGGTGATCCGTCTGAAGGAGGCGGCCGACGGGCTAAAGATCGGGGACGGCAAGGAAGACGGCGTGTTCCTGGGGCCGGTTATCCGGCAGTCGAACAAGGACCGGACGATAGCCTACATCGAGACCGGGCTTGCCGAGCAGGCTGAACTGGTGCGGGACGGCCGGAAGGACGCTGCAGCAACAGGCGGCGGCTATTTCATCGGCCCGACGATCTTTGATCATGTGCAGACGGGCATGACGATCTGGCGTGATGAAATCTTCGCGCCCCTGCTGTCTGTAGTGCGGGTTAAGGATCTGGCGGAGGCGATAGCCGTCACGAACGAGTCGCCTTTTGCCAATGGAGCCTGCATCTATACCGATAGTGCCAAGGCGATCCGTGAGTTCCGCGAAGAAATTGATGCCGGGATGCTGGGGGTCAATCTGGGCGTACCTGCCCCGATGGCGTTCTTCCCGTTCTCAGGCTATAAGAAGTCGTTCTATGGCGATCTGCATGCTAACGGCCGGGACGGCGTTGAATTCTACACCCGCAAGAAAATGGTCACCGCGCGTTATTAGTTGATTATTTTAAATATCAAATGGGAGTTTCGAGAGGAGAGAGTGCCGTGCAGAGCCTGGGCAAAGAAAGCGAGCAGTTGCTCAAGAAGGATCAGCAGTATTTATGGCATAATATTACGCCATACAGCGAGAAGAACCCGCCGATGATTGCCGCATCCGCAAGCGGTTCATGGGTTACCGATATCGATGGCAACAAATTTCTGGACGGGATGTCCGGGCTATGGTGTGTGAATGTCGGGTACGGGCGTAAGGAGCTGGCGGAAGCGGCCTATAATCAGCTGCTGACGCTGCCGTATTTCCCGCTGACACAGAGCCATATGCCGGCGATCGCTCTGGCGGAGAAGCTGAACGAATGGCTGGAGGATGATTATGTCATCTTCTTCTCCAACAGCGGCTCGGAAGCCAATGAAGCTGCCTTCAAAATCGCCCGCCAGTACCAGCAGCAGATTGGCCAGCATTACCGTCATAAATTCATTGCCCGTTACCGCGGATATCACGGAAGCTCGATGGGCTCCCTGTCGGCCACCGGCCAGGCACAGCGCAAATACAAATATGAGCCGCTCAGCGGCGGATTCCTGCATGTGGCTCCGCCTGACAGCTACCGCCGTCCTGAGGGGATGACCGAGGAAGCGTTCAACCTTCAGAATGCACAGGCTATTGAGGATATGATCATCTGGGAGGGCGTAGAGTCGGTCGCGGCGGTGATTATGGAGCCGGTCATTACCGGCGGCGGCGTGATTGTGCCGCATCAGGTCTACCTGGACAGGGTGCAGGAGATTTGCCGTACCCACGGTGTGCTGCTGATCATCGATGAAGTGATCTGCGGCTTCGGACGGTCCGGCCGTAAGTTCGGCCACCACAACTTCGGAATCAAGCCGGATATTGTCACGATGGCCAAGGGGCTGACAAGCGCCTACCTGCCTTTGTCGGCCACGGCGGTACGCAAGGAGATCTATGAGGCCTTCAAGGATAGCAGCGATGACTACGGCCACTTCCGTCATGTGAATACCTTCGGCGGCAATCCGGCTGCCTGTGCGCTCGCGCTGCGTAACCTGGAGATTCTGGAGCAGGAGAATCTGGTGGAGCGCGCCGCCATTCTGGGCAAAAGGCTGTCCGATGAATTCGCTAGTCTCCAGGATCACAAGCTGGTAGGTGACATCCGCAGCTTCGGGCTGGTGATAGGCATCGAGCTGGTTGCGGATAAAGCCACCAAACAGCCTGTTGACCTCAGCATCGTCAAGGGTATTATCGCGGAATGCAAATCCAAGGGGCTGATCATCGGCAAGAACGGGGATACGGTAGCGGGCTTCAATAATGTCCTCACGTTCGCTCCTCCTTTATCCTCCACCGATGAGGATATTCAGTTCATTATCGACACCTTCAAAGCTGTGCTGAACGGGAGCTGGGCAAACTGAACTTCTCCGGGTACAGGAACTGGTAAGCCCGCAGGGCCACCTGAATGGAGATTCGGTTCTCCGGAAGCATGAAGTCCTCGCCGAGCAGCTCGGTGATTTTGTCCAGCCGGTAGTAGAGGGATTGCCGTACAATGAACAGATTCCGCGCGGCAATCTGCTTGGAGCCGTCATGGTCGAGGTAGACGCGCAGTGTCAGCATCAGTTCGCTGCCCTTGGCCTCATCGTGGTCGATCAGCGGGCCGAGATAGCTGCGGATGAAATTCTCCAGCGTCTTGCCGTCGTTCAGGCTCAGCAGCAGCTGGAAGACGCCGAGTTCTTCATAGAACAGAATGGACTTCTGGTAACAAGAATAGAGAGACAGCGCTTGTACGGCTTCCTGGTATCCGGCATGGGCATGCTTCAGACCTCTGTGGGACTTGCTGACTCCGGTAACGAGCTGCAGGTCCTTCAGCTTCTCGTCCGAGCGGATATGCTGCAGGGAGTCGAGCGCCTGCTGCAGCCGCAGCTTGCCGGGCAGCTTGGACTGGATGTCCAGGGCGATGACGGTCAGCCGGTTATTCTTCAGTGTAATCAGCGGACGGAGGGAGTACTTCTCGAAGATCGAGCGCAGAATGAGCGAGAGATGGAAGGTGATCGATTCCCAGTCATTCTCCGAGCTGTTCCATTTGACGTCACGCGGGTTCTCAATCTCGATCAGGCATACGCGGTACGGCAGCTCGTTAACCACGTTGAAATCGGGTCCGACCAGCCCTTTGATCCGGTTATCATCCTGGCCGCGGCCGCTAACGAGCTCATCCACCCATAGATTCTCGGAGAAAAGCTTCCGTTCCTCCATATACCGCGTGCGCAGCAGCTCCTGGGCGATCGACAGGGAGGCCGAATCGAGCAGCAGGCAGTCGAATTCCTGCGGCTTGTGATTGCAGACCATCAGGATATAGGCCCAGGTCTGGTCTAAGGCTCCGACTGGCTTCAGGGCAATGGTCTTATGGCCGTACTCACGGATATGCGGTGCGGCATCCGGTTGAACGCCCTCCATTTCTTCGCTGAAGGTCTCGAAGAAATTCAGCAGCGGCTGTTGCTCCTCGGGCGGCAGGGCCGGGAAGAAGAGGGGTTTACCTTGAATCTGCATATAGACAATCTGCGTGCGGGTGCTTTTGCATAGTAACTGCAATACCTTAAGGGTCCCCTGGGAGGTCAGCGTCAGACGGTGGAATTCGCGGGAGATGCTCTCCAGCTCCTGCAGCATGCGGTGATGGCGGTTGATGATGAGGGAATGCAGATCGAGCGTGATATCTACAAAACGTACAGTGCGGGTAAACTGGATCAGCGGGAAGTCGTGACGGCCCGCCAGATCAATCATTTCCTGCGGGATCGAGCTGAAATACGCTCCAAGCTCAATGCATAAACAGGCAGCGTTCTTATCGATCAAATTCTGCATAAAAGATAATGAAGCGGCTAAATCAGTGCTTGCACTCATCCCGGTGGTCAGAATCATCTCTTCTCCGTGAATCAGGCTGTCGAAGCTTGAGCTCTCCAGCACATGCACCCAGCGGACCGCCCGGTTCAGGCCGTTTCTTCCTCCAATCAGCTCGGCTTCCGCAAACAGCGGTCTCTTCAGTGCATCGCGGATCGTAAATACAAGTTCCCAATCCATAAGCTTCCCCCTCGCTTGAACGTATATCTTGCAGCCCGCCTGCGCGGCTTCCTCATTCTCAGCACATTCTCACAGGTAAAAAATAGAGTTTTGAAATTAGACAATGTGTCTAATGTAACGAAAAATCGAATTGACTATAGTTTTAATATAATATGTCAGGAAATATGACTCAATATTTAATTTTAGGGTGTTGATGTTGGCTTAGAGTTTATTTTACTACAATAATCCTGATAAGTAAGTAAAATATTAAGGCAATCATCGTAATAATGTTATATTATATAACACAAACCTGATTCGAATGCGGAAGCTATCATACAAAAGGAGGGATAACCGATGGAGCAGGCTTCACCGTTAACATTCACACCTGAACTATTCATGCGTAATTTTGCCGAGGCTGAGCCGGGACTTACCCGCAAAGGTGCAATCGAGGAATCCAACCGCTGCCTGTATTGTTATGATGCCCCTTGTATCAAGGCCTGTCCGACCAGCATTAATATCCCTTCCTTCATCAAAAGAATCGCCACCGATAACCTGAAGGGTTCGGCGCAGACGATTATGGATTCCAATCCGGTAGGTGCCAGCTGCGCCCGCGTATGCCCTACTGAAGAGCTGTGCGAGGGTGCCTGTGTCCTGAATGACGCTTCGGCGCCGATTCAGATTGGCCTGCTGCAGCGTTACGCTACTGACTGGGCGATCAGCAGCGGCGTTCAATTATTCAAGGCAGGTGTCCCCAACGGTAAAAAAGTCGCCGTGATCGGCGGCGGACCGGCCGGGCTGTCTGCAGCCAGAGAGCTGGCGCGGGAAGGCTTCCAGGTGGTGATCTATGAAGCGAAGCAGCTGGCAGGAGGCCTCGATACGCACGGGATCGTATCCTTCCGGCTACCGCAGTCTATCTCCCTGTGGGAAGTAGAGCAGGTAGAGAAGCTGGGTGTAGAGATCCGCACCGGAATGAAGGTCGGAGTGGATATCTCTGTAGAAGAGCTGAAGGCCGGGTATGATGCTATTGTGCTGGCTGCAGGCATGGGCTATGTCCCTCCGCTGGGCATCGAGGGCGAGAAGCTGTCCGGTGTCTATGATGCGATAGAGCTGGTGGAAACCACGAAGACCGGGATTCCTACCCTGGAGCTGATGGGCCGGCGCGTTGCTGTCATTGGTGCAGGCAACACGGCAATTGATGCGGCTACCTGCTCCGTGCGGCTTGGCGCAGCGAACGTGAAGATGGTCTACCGCCGGACCCGTACGGAGATGACGGCCTATGACTTCGAATATGAATTCGCTAAGCAGGAAGGCGTGGAGTTCAGCTGGCTGACCCTGCCGAAGCGGATTGTCGGGGACGGGCTTGGGAATGTTACCGGGCTGGAATGTGTGCAGATGAAGCTGACGGGTGAGACAGGTCCGGATGGCCGCCTTGCTCCGATGCCGGTGGAGGGCTCAGAATTCATCCTGCCCGTGGACGCTGTAGTTGTGGCGATCGGGCAGAAGCGGCGGATTGACCTCATTGAAGCGCTGGGCTTGGAGCATCACCGGGGTGTAGTGAAGATTGACGGGGCAACCGGGCGTACCTCTGATCCGCAGATCTATGCTGCCGGTGATATCGTCTTCGGTTCCGGTGCAGGTGAAGCGATGGTTGTCTCCGCCGCCCAGCAGGGCAAGGATGCCGCCTATGCGATTGTGAAGCAAATGTCGGGCCATCAGGACAGTGTGGTTGGCTCTGCGGTATAGATTTCATAAGACAGGGAGGGAATATCAATGGCAGATCTCAGTATTGATTTTGCAGGAATCAAGTCACCGAATCCGTTCTGGCTGGCCTCTGCGCCGCCTACCAATACAGGTTATCAGGTGCAGCGTGCCTTCGAAGCGGGCTGGGGCGGTGCGGTGTGGAAAACGCTGGGCGAGCCGGTCATTAACACCTCCTCGCGGTTTGCTGCCGTTCATTTTAACGGGCAGCGTGTAGCGGGCTTCAACAATATCGAGCTCATTACCGACCGTCCGCTGGAGGTTAACCTCAAGGAAATCTATGAGACGAAGAAGAGATTCCCGAACAATACGATTATCGCTTCGCTGATGGTCGAGCCCAAGCAGGAGAAATGGCATGAAATCGTCAAGCGCGTCGAAGCGGTCGGCGTAGACGGCCTTGAGCTCAACTTCGGCTGTCCGCATGGGATGGCCGAGCGTGGAATGGGCGCAGCCTCCGGCCAGCAGCCCGATCTGGTGCAGGCGCAGACCGCCTGGGTCAAGGAAGTGGCGACAACACCGGTCATTGTGAAGCTGACGCCGAATATCACCGACATTACGGTCGTAGCCCGGCATGCCGTCAAGGGCGGCGCGGATGCAATCAGCCTGATCAATACGATCAACAGTCTGGCCGGAGTGGATATTCACAGCTGGAACACGATCCCGAATGTCGGCGGACAGGGTGCACACGGCGGCTACTGCGGTCCGGCAGTGAAGCCGATTGCCCTCAGCATGGTGGCGGAATGCGCCCGCGACCGCGCAGTCGGTGTTCCGATTTCAGGAATCGGAGGCATCTCCACCTGGCAGGATGTCGTAGAGTTCATGCTGATGGGCTCCACCGGCATTCAGGTGTGTACGGCGGTTATGCATCATGGCTTCCGGATTGTGGAGGAGATGATCGACGGCCTGAATAATTACCTGGATGAGAAGGGCCTGGCCTCTGTGATGGAGCTGATCGGCAAATCGGTGCCCAAGTATTCCAACTGGGGCGATCTCGACCTTAACTATAAAGTGGTTGCGCGGATTAACGAGGATAACTGCATTAACTGCAATAAATGCCATATCGCCTGCGAGGACGCTTCGCATCAATGTATCGACATGCTTACGAATGCCGAAGGCAAGGCGATTCTGCAGGTGCGTGAGGAAGATTGTGTAGGCTGTAATCTGTGTTCGATTGTCTGCCCGGCGGAGGGTGCCATTGATATGGTTGCACTGGATAGCGGAGCGGCCCCGATGACCTGGAATCAGCGTAATCAGGTCATTAGCGGATTAAACGGTTCTTATTCGGAAGTGGAGGTGGGTTAAGATGAAGAAGATCATCAAGAACGGCATTATCGTCACAGCAGCGGATACTTATACAGGGGATGTCCTGATTGAAGATGGGATCATCACCGGAATTGGCCTGAATCTTGAAGCGCCGGGAGCAGAGATTGTCGACGCTTCCGGCTGTTACGTATTTCCGGGGGGGATTGACCCGCATACGCATCTGGATATGCCTTTTGGCGGTACCGTCACTGCCGATGATTTCGAGACCGGCACGATGGCCGCCGCCTATGGCGGAACCACAACGGTTATCGACTTCTGCCTGACCACCAAGGGCCAGCCGCTGCAGCAGGCGGTAGACACCTGGCATAACAAGTCGCAGGATAAAGCAGTCATTGACTACAGCTTTCACCTGATGGTCTCAGAGCTTAACGACAAGGTGCTTGGCGAGCTGCCGCAGATTATTGAGAAGGAAGGCATCACTTCGCTGAAGGTTTTCATGGCTTATAAGAACACGTTCCAGGCCGATGATGGCGTGCTGTACAAGACGCTGCAGGCGGCGAGGCGCGAAGGCGCACTCGTTATGGTGCATGCCGAGAACGGTGATGTGATCGAGTATCTGGTCGACCAGGCGCTGGCTGCCGGCAACACCGATCCGATCTATCACGCGCTGACCCGTCCTCCTGAGCTGGAGGGCGAGGCCACCGGCCGGGCGGCATATTTAACGGGGCTGACGGATTCGCAGCTCTATGTAGTGCATGTGACCTGCGCCGAAGCGGCTTGGAAGATCGCGGAAGCCCGCAAGAAAGGGCTGCGCGTCTACGGCGAGACCTGCCCGCAGTATCTGGTGCTGGACCAGTCAGCGCTTGAGAAGCCGGACTTCGAGGGTGCGAAGTATGTCTGGTCTCCTCCGCTGCGCGAGCAGTGGAATCAGGATGTACTCTGGGATGCGCTGTGGAGCGGCACGCTGCAGACGATTGGCTCGGATCAGTGCTCTTTTAACTTCAAGGGACAGAAGGATCTGGGACTGGGTAATTTCTCGAAGATTCCGAACGGCGGGCCAACCATCGAAGACCGGTTCAGTGTACTCTACTCTGAAGGTGTGCAGAAGGGCCGCATTTCACTTAACAAGTTCGTGGATATTATCTCCACCTCCAGTGCCAAGCTGTTCGGCCTGTTCCCGCAGAAAGGCACAATCGCTGTAGGCAGTGACGCAGATATCGTCATCTTCGATCCGGCTGTAGAAAGAACGCTGTCCGCAGAAACCCATCATATGAATGTGGATTATAATGCTTTTGAAGGTATGCAGGTTCAGGGCGAGCCGGTGTCTGTGCTCAGCCGCGGAGAATTCGTTATCCGCGACAAGGCGTTCGTCGGTACGGCCGGTGCGGGCAAGTATTTGCACCGCAAGCGTTTCGAGGCTGAAGCGCCCCGTCCGGTCCAGGCGGAAATCAGCGGAGGAGTGATCTGAGATGTCGGCATTCGAGGAGTTCGACCAAGAGCGGCAGGCGATTGACAGCCTCCTGCTGCAAGGATATACGGTTACCGGCATCTTCGAGGATCTGGACGGGGCGAAGGTCCGATTTATCCGCAGGGAGCCGGCCGGAGAACCGGTAGAGCTGCTGCTGCTTACAGCAGATGCACGCAAGCATGTGACGACGCTGATCTTTGGCGGCAGCAAGCCAGCGGCTCCGATTGAAACCCACACGTAAATCAACATATCGGATAGAGGGGCTGCGATCCTGGGATCGCGGCTTTTTGCCAATATTATCGTGACTGCAGTTCCTGCATTCTATAATAAAGACAGCCGGATCGCCCCTGAACATGGGCTGACCGGCTGTTTTTGCAGTAATTATTCGTGTCTGTATTCCTGCCGCAGGATAGACATGATCTGCAGCGATTCGAAGCCTTCCTCAGTTCGTACACATTCGCGCAAGATGCCTTCCGGTTTGAAGCCGGCCCCTTCATAGACATGCTGTGCTCTGGCGTTATAATCTTTGACGTCCAGCCACAGCCGGTGAGTATCTGTATGGGTGAAGACCCAGTGGGTCAGCAGCTTCAGTGTCATTGTTCCATAGCCGCAGCCCTTGGTCTGAATGACAATCCGCTGGATACAGATCGTGAGGTTACGGTCCTGAATTCCTGTAAGGATCACGTAACCTGCCGGTTCCCCGGCTGAGTCTTGAACAATCAGGTGCATAATATCTCCGTCATCCAAAGCTGCTGTGTGCTGATCCCTACTCCACTGGCCGATGAACCGGCGGTTTAGCTCAGCCCCTTCGGCATCCAGGACAAAGTCGAGATCTTCCAGGGTTGTTGCCCGTAACTTTATAATTTCTGAATGCAGCATAACAATCCACCTGCTTCCTGAGTATGTATACAGCTATAGTACAGGAAGGAGAGCCGGCTGCCAATTTGAAGTGTATCTGAAGCTGGATCTGGTTTTGATGGGTACTTCGCTACGCCAGACGGTTGGTTGACTCCAGTGAGAAGACGGAAACGGACGGGGATTGGGTGATTTCAACAGGCACGGGAGCGATTTCGTTAACATCGGGTGAGTAGAGATAAAAGCTGTTGCCCGCCTCAGAAGTTCGGATTCTGGTGAATTCATTCGCAAGGCTGATGGTCGAGGAGGACGCAAGCGTCTGTTCTCTGACCCGCAGCTTGAAGGTTATCAGCGTCTGGTCTACAGCCGGAATGAAGCTTAGCTTATTGGCAGCTTCGACTTGAATATCAATTCCGCGCATAGTGGTATTCATTCCGATATAGATGCTTCCGTCAACCGGGTTCTGGAAATTGAACTGGAACATATTATTCACTTCGTCACCTGGGGTAAAGTTCCTTTCAGTATAGACTGACTGCTGCGTGTATTCGGAGTTGTCGAATACCTGGCTGTCATATTGCACAATGAAGTTGAAATAGCTGTAGCCATGGTCATTAGGAGCGAAATCCCGCAACAGCAACAGCACGGTTACTTCTTCCCCGGGTAAATAAGAGCTTTTATCCGTGGCAACCTCTACAGACATCGCAGGAGTTGTACTATCTACAGTAACATCATGAATGATCGACATCATAAGTGGAAGCAATCGGGTGTTTTTGACAACTTTTTTGAATCCGGTCCATTTATTCATTATATAACCTCCATAGCTCTAATCATGGGTCCTGTGTCTGAATTAACTTGTGTAAGGCTATGGTAACAATTGTCACTGATAAAACACTGATAAACGTCGAACTATGACGTAAAATATCGAATCGATGAGCACAAAATATACATATTTTCGCTAAAAAGCAGCCTGAAAAGTGAATTCCCCCCCTTGTAGCAATACCCCAAAAAATACGATCTTTACCCGCAAAACTGCGGATGAAATGTTGTGCTTTTTATGTATATTTTGGTGATTCAGGATCTATATTTAATAAAGACGATATTCACCCGACTGCCGCGGGAAGAATATCGTCTTTTATATGCTAACCACTTACTTATGAAAATAAATTTACAGTAAATGCGAATTAATAAAAAATGTAAAATTGGTTTTATATAACTTTAAATAACTTTCATTTCTAAAATAGATTGTATTTTTGAAAAATATGGAATATTATAAGCTTTAAAATTCCAAATATTTCATTATATGAGAGGAGCGTTGGGTGGAAACTTTTTATTCAAAAAATTAAATTATAGGAAGAAAAAACAATGGATTTTAAAAATGCGGCTATTTCAGTAACCAATGAGCCAACAAGTGAAGTTGAGATACTAAATGAAATTGGTATCTTACAGAATGTAATTGATCAATTCCTCTCCGAGGCTGCTACTGAGGTTCAGAAAGAGAAGCTAATAAAAAATTTAAAACGATTTGCTACTACAACATTCTCAGAGCAGGTATATGATTATATAAGTGTAGAAGATAACGGTTATTATTTTTACGAAGAAGATGTTAATCATGAAAAGAAAGCATTTTTTGTTCCAGTTGATCACTCAGAATCAAATATGGAAACATTCATCGATGCTGGTACAGCAGGTTCACAGGTTACTTTCTATGCATGGTACAACAATAACATGAAAATCCGTATGAAAATTGATGGTAAAGCTATTTGTGGCGATCTTGGATGTAGTAGTTCAGCTGATAAACCATTGACTACAATAATAGTATCTAATACTAATTATAATATTCAGCCATCAAGTTTTCAGAAGTGGAAACTTTTATCAGTGGTAACCGGAGATGATGACGGAAAAAACAAGTCGGAATTTACTAATATCAAAGTCGATGGAGTAGCTGTACCAAGTAGTGCGTTCCCAGCTCCAGATCAAGATTATGCTACCGTAACACGTGATGCTAGCAACAATGTTATAATTGCCGTAACTGGAATGTAATCAATGGTATAGCCAATTTCCTGCGATGTTAGGGAATTGGCTATATCATGTAGTTTCTTTGATGAATTTGAAAGATACAAGGAGCTGAATTGTAGGGTATGTTTAAATCAATAAAAGTGGCCTTCTCATTTTTCATTGCTATATTCATTATTGTAATAGTCAGTAAAGAGTCTGCTTTTGCAAAAAATGGGATTAAGGTTATTTTATATGGAAATTCCATTCAAATGGAGCACTCCACAATTCTGAAAAATAATACGGTGTTGGTTCCCTTTAAAGGCATATTCGCAAAACTGGGTTTTACTGTTAGTTATGATTCAGCAAGCAAAACAATCTTTGGAGATAAAGCAGGCACTACTATTAAATTAGTAATTAATCAAAATACGGCATGGATTAATGATGCTCCAATTACACTTCAAGTAGCTCCTCAGATTATATATGGGACAACATTTGTACCTCTTCGTTTTATAGGTGAAGCTAGCAGTCTCGAAGTGAAGTGGTATGGGAATTCTCAAATTGTCTCACTATACTCTAAGCAAAATCTTTTTCCGGTATCAAACGGTGGGAAATTCGGCTATATTGATGCGGATGGCAAGATTGTAATTGATTATCAAACAAAGTTTACAGATGCCTATGCTTTTAATGAGGGTTTGGCTATTGTTTATTCAAATGCAAAATTTGACGGATTCATCAATCAGCAAGGGAATAAAGTGATATCCAAGGGAAACTACTATGATGCCAAAGATTTCTCAGAAGGACTTGCAGCGTATAGAACGCTTGATACTGCATCTAACTATGCTGTTTCTAACTATGGTTATATGGACCTTACGGGAGCCAGTGTTATAAAACCGCAGTTTAAAAAAGCTAATAAATTCTCCGAAGGATTGGCCGCTGTCCAGGTGGGGAGTAGATATGGATATATCAATTCTTCAGGGAAAATAGTAATTAAGGCTCAATATAACAGCGCTAAGGATTTCTCTGAAGGGGCTGCTCAGGTTACAATAAATGGAACTTCCCATTATATCGATAACAAAGGGAAATTCTTATTCAATGCAAATTATTCAAATGGGGAATCTTTTTCAGAAGGATTGGCAGCTGTTAAAGCGGGAACTAAGTATGGCTTTATTAATAAGAAAGGAAAATTAGTGATTCCTGCTATCTATGAGGCAGTTCACTCCTTTTCGGAAGGATTGGCAGTTGTTAAAATAAATGGAAAATCAGGTTATATAGATAACAAAGGAATGCTGCTTATTCACAACCAATTTGATGCGGCGGGCGACTTTCATGAGGGACTTGCAGTTGCTGAAACGGGAGGGAAGACAGGCTTCATTAATAAGACAGGAGTGTGGGTTATCCAGCCAACATTGGCATGGGCCCAGAACTTTACGAATGGTCTTTCTTACACATATAGTAGTGTTGAAGAAGAAGAAGTATATATTAATCAGAATGGTCAGATTGTATGGATGAAAAATCAACCTTAGAATATGAAGTGAGAAAGAGAGAGTATGAATAAATTTCGTAATAAGAGCCTATATTTTATTATTTCTATATTATCTCTTCTTGTAATATTTCTTGCGCTTCTTGTTGTATACAATAATAATTCTCCTAAAATATCCGCTTTGGAAAAGATGCCAAATTATACGGAAATTAAAGGAAAGTATTATGTGGAGGGATTTAAATACGAAAAGCAGCCACACCTTGGAAATACTGATGCTAAAGTAAAGGTGATTGAATATGCTGACTTTAAGTGCCCAGCCTGTAAAAAGTGGAAGGAAGCAAACCGGGAACGTCTAAAAAAGGAATTTGTCGATTCGGGTAAAGCAGAAATATTTTTTATTAACTACGCATTTATAGATCGTGATTCTATTCTCGCAGCAAGCGCCGGAGAAGCAATTGCCCATCAAAATAATGAAATATTTTGGGGTTTTTACGAAAAAATGTATGTATATGTTGGATGTTAAACAAGATTATAAAACAGCTGGACATTACGGAATAAATGGAACTCCTCAATTTATGGTTAACGGGACACTACTACCGGATTCTTCTTATGAGATTTTGGCGGCAGCTATCGAGAACCAATTAGTATCTAAATGATAAAATCATCTGTTGTTGTTTTCGTAAGCATGGATACGCCTCTTTCAATGTGATTGAACGGGATTATAAGCTAACGAGCTCACTGAGACTTATCTCAGTAAAGATGAAGTCTATAAAGACGACATTCCTTCGCCAGGCTGGGGAAGGAATGTCGTCTTTTATAATTGCCCGCGCCTCGTGAAATATACGAAGAAAAAGTGCGCTTCAGCATTTATTTGCCCAGCCGCTGGTAGACCTCCATGAACCATTCCGGCAGGTCATCGCCCGTCTCGGCTTGGTAGGAGTCTCTGAATTGGGTGAATTTTCGCTGCGCCCTCAGAGGCTTGCCGATTTCATAATAAATGGAGATCAATTGCAGGGCATAGCTCTCATCCAGCGGCTCCAGCTCGGTCAGGCGCACGGCATAATCTTCCGCTTCATAATGACGCCCGGCCTGTATCAGCTCCAGGGTAAGCTGCTCCAGCAGCTTGAGGTAGAGACGGCGGTATTTGTCGCGGGAGGAATAGACCCAGAGGCTGTCCAGCGATTGCAGCAGGTCCCCTTTGTACTGGGCGGCAGCCTCGCGCATCTCCTCCAGCTGATTGTTCTGCAGTGCGAGCGTGGCTGCCTCCATGAATCTTTCGGTATCGCCTTCGATCCCCCTGGATTCCAGCCGGTAGTTTTCCCTGTCGAAGGTCAGCTCAATACTGTCCTCCAGCGCAGCCTTCTTTAAGGTTTTGCGGATCTGATAGACAGTGGTGTGCAGATATTGCTTGCCCTTCTCATAGTTCCATTGCGGAAACACATCATTCAGAATTACGCTTACGCTGCCCTGTCTGTGAATCCATAGATAGGCGAATAACTCCTCCGCCTTATGAGTGCTCCATTTCACGGCTCCCTGTGGACCGGTCAGCTCATAACCGCCAAGAAGGCGGAAGGCCGTTTCGGCACTTCTTGTCCCGGTGGCGACGGGAAGCATACGCTTGGAGAGTATCTTGTTCCACGTCTTGAGCAGGCGGGAGGGGTCTACGGGCTTCAGCAGATAATCCACCGCCGACAGCTCAAAGGCTTCGACGGCATAATTCCGGTACGCTGTCACGAATACGATATCCGTGTCCGGTGAGAAGGGCAGCAGCTTCTCGGCAAAAGCCAAGCCGGACAGCTCAGGCATCTGGATGTCCAGAAATAGAATGTCAGGTTTATGTTCTACAGCAGCCGTAAAAGCTTCGCGCGGATTATCATACACAATAACAGAGGGAATGCCGTCACACTGAAGCAGCAGCTCACGCATCTGCTCCAGCGCTGGCCATTCGTCGTCAATAACCATTACAGATATACTCAGGAGACCTCATCCTTCCATGGGATTGTTATAAGTACCTCAATACCCCCGTTGCTCCCACGTGAAATGACAAGCGGATAGCCGAACTGTGTCAGCAGCCGGCGGTTGATATTCCGCAGGCCGATTCCGGTGCCTTCTCCATGTGGAGAACGGTAGCCCTCGTTCATCCAGGAGGAGAGCTGCTCATCGCTCATTCCCTTACCGTTATCGGCGACAGTAATGAGGATGGAATTGCCTTCCTGTCTGGTGGAGAGGATTACGGTTCCGCCATCAATCCTCTCCATCAGTCCGTGGCGTACGGCATTCTCCACGATCGGCTGCACAATCAGCGGCGGCAATGAGAATTCACTGACTTCAATATTATATTGGGCATTCAGCCGTTTCCCGAAACGGGCCTGCTCCAGTGACAGATAAGCCTCAATCAGTTCAAGCTCCTTCTCAAACGGAATCGCCGTTTCCTGATTGCTGAAATCAAAGCTGCCGCGCAGAAAGTGGCTCAAATCGTACAACAAATGCCGGGTTTTCTCATTGTTGCGTGTGCTCATCCAGATGATCGTATTAATGGCATTGTAGAGAAAATGCGGTTTGATCTGCGCGCGCAGCATCGCGATCTCCGAACTTAGCCGGTCGGATACCGATCGTCTCAGCTGTACCAGGGTATTGACGCGCCCCTTGAGATCGCTCCAGGCATAAGGCTTATGGATGAAGTCGTTAGCTCCGGCACGGAAGGCCGCCTCATTGAAGTGAAGCTGCTGTCCGGCAGTGGCCATCAGGATCGGCAGATCCAGAGGCGTGTAAGTCTGGCGGATCCTCCTGCACAGCTCTAGGCCCGACATTCCCGGCATCATGACATCGATGATGCAGAGGTCGAAATCACGGTCCTCTGCAAGCAGTGCCAGTGCGTCATTGCCGCTGCCCATACTGGAGATCGTATAATTCTCCAGCGACAGCAGGTTGGTCAGCGCCTTCAGATTGGCATAATCGTCATCCACAATCAGAATGCGGGGAGCGTAGGGGCCAGCCTGTCCGGTGGAGTGTGTTACTAGGGTGGTTCTGTACTTCCACTCTTCATCGACAGCTTCCGGAGGCGACTGCACCGGTCTAAGCAGTAGCTGACGGTCTTCCGGCTCCTCCTTAACGGCAGCGTCAGCCTGCCTGGCGGGGAGTGTGAAGGTGAAGCTGCTTCCGCGGCCAAGCGTGGAGGACACGGTAATCTTTCCCCCGTGCAATTCTACAAGCTTACGGGTAATGGCCAGACCCAGGCCCAGTCCACCAGTCTCCAGCGAATCGGCTTCGTTAACCTGCTCATAATCACGGAAGATGCTCTCCAGCTGTTCCTGGGGAATGCCCCGGCCGGTATCGGTGACCGTAACCGATATGGAATCATCCAGCTGAGCGGCCTCAATAATCACGCTGCCGCGATCGGTGAATTTCAGCGCATTATCCATCAGGTTGTAGAGGATCTGCATCAGCCGCTGTTCATCGGCCTGGACCAGGAACGCACCCGGCGGAATGCGGTTCTTGATACGGATCTCACCGTTTTTATTTAGAAACTGGAAGACTTCAATTACAATTTTCGCAACGCCCTGAATATCCACAGCACCCCAGTGCAGGGTGATGCGCTGCCGCTTGATCTGTTCATAATCTAGGATATCCCTGACCAGGAAGGCCAGCCGTCTTCCGGTTCCGAGGATCAGCCGCATATCCTCACGCTGTGAAGGGGTAAGCGGCCCGCCGGCGCCCTCATACATAGACAGTGAGATATTGATGATAGCATTCAGCGGTGTACGCAGCTGGGTCGAAGTCTTGAGCAGGAACTCATCCTTGTCCCTGTCCTTGCGTTCGAGCTGAAGGGAGAGCTGCTTGATCGTCTGATAGGCATGTGCATGCCGTGCAGACAGAAACAAACCCTCGGCAAGAACGAAGATGGGGCCGGACACCGGAGGGATAGCATATAGTCCTGTGCCCAGAAACAGGTTGGCGGAGAGCGAGGAGGTGAACATGATCGCAGCGACTACACCGATGAGCAAATAATAAGAACCGGTCTCCCGCCGCCAGGCAGCCTTCGCCATAACATAGAAGGTATAGCAGGCGGAGATGAGGCTGAAAATCAGCAGTATACTTGCGACGCGGGAGTAAACAGTAATTGTACTTGTAAGGACAATCAGGCAGAAGCCTAGTGAATAAATAAGGGTAATCCACCGGAAAAGCCGGGAATAGAGAGAAGGAAACAGGGAATAGGTATAGCTGGATACGAAATAGAATCCGATCACACTAGACATCGCCTGCAGCTTGCTGAATCCCTCGTAAGAGATCGAAGGGAAGTATTCAAAAAGCAGCTTCTCGCTGTGTGTCATCATGTAGAGGGCAATAGTGAAGCAATACATGGCCAATTGTAGGGAAGAGTTATCCTCCTTACGCTGCAACCCCTGTCCGAAGAAGTAGAGTCCGATAAAAGCAAAACCTGCCACCAGAAATATATCGTAGGTGCTGTTGCGCTGGTCCATGGCTCCTATAGCAGCAGGAGTGCCAATCCGGATAGACTCGGCAATTCCTCCGTTGGTATAAGTGAAGTTGGACACGTGAATCAGAATCTCAGCCTTATTGTTCTTGGCGCTGAAGGTAAGAGAATACGGGTTATTCCGCGGTTCAGTGTTCTGACGGGATATGCCCGGTATTCCACTTCCCTCCAGAAGGTTGCCGTTCACAAATACCAGACTGGCAAAGCGGATGCTGGTTACCTTGAGCGCAAAGGCGGGGATATCCGGCGGGAGCTGGACCAGCAGACGGTAAGTGGCATACCCATAACGGGAGAATCCGCTAGCTTCAGTACGCGGGGTCCAAGTCCCGGGCACGGTCAAATAAGCTGGCGCTTCCGCAGTCCTGGAGAGGTTCTCCTGCGGGTCCAGCAGTTGTTGCCAGTAGAATTCCCATTCTCCATCCAGCGGGAAGACAGCAGAATCATCGAAGGTACATGTGGACAAATCTATATAACCGGGATTCCGGCTAGTACATTCAGAAGCGGAGTTGTCGAGCAAGGGTACCAGGGCAGATGCGGCAAGCAGGCAGATGCACAGCAGGGCGAGCGTTCTTTTGGCCAGCAGACTATAATCAAATGGTTTCATGAAGACCTCACTTCGGGCTGACTGATAATTCGACAGGATAAGAGTATATCCAGGTTCATGCCGACTCTGTTACTAGTTGATTTCATCATATCCCCGGCAGCTTATGCTTGTCTAGTCAGTTGACGTTTTAGCGTCAGGCGGACAGAAGTATTGTATAATTGAAACTCAATGCTATGTATAACTTTCAACTATTCCAGAATGTAATGAGGAGAGCTGAGGAAATGTTCTTTTTAGATATAATGTCATGGCTGACCGAGGAGCGGCTGCGGACGCTGCTGGAGCAGTACCGCTCGCTCGGGCCGCTGCCCGGAGTGGGTCTTACCTTCATGAAATCATTCGTGCCGCCGCTGCCGACCATCGCGATTGTGGGGCTTAACGGAGCAGTATACGGCTTATGGCTCGGGTTCCTGTATTCCTGGATCGGTCTTGTAGCGGGGTGTGTAACTACCTTCCTGATTATCCGTAAAATCGGCAGCCACCGCTACCTGCGCAAATGGGCCGAGCGGCCCAAGGTCGCCAAAAGCATGACCTGGGTCCGCCAGAGCGGGTTCAGCTATGTTTTTCTGCTCAGTCTGTTTCCGGTAGGGCCATTCGTAGTCATCAATATGGCTGCCGGGCTTGCTGCCATGCGTCTTCGCTCCTATCTGATTGCCCTCTGCGCCGGCAAAGCCATTATGGTATTCGCGGTCTCCTACATCGGCAATGATGTGGACCGGTTCATCCGTCATCCGGGAGAGATGGTCTACGTGCTGCTGTTTATCGGGGTGTCGCTGTGGGGGGTTAAGGCGATTGAGTCCAGATTCGCCCGGATGGCCCGGGAACGGGAATCAAGCAGCAAACCGCTACAGAGAGAATAATTCGCGGATCTCGCCGCCAGGTTCCCTGGTATCCCCGGAGTGAAGCCAGCTGTTGGTGGCAGGATTATAGCGGTAGTCGCTGCTCCATTCGCCGATGCGGCTGACGATGGAACGGACGGCGAAGGCCATATGCTCCACCTCCCGGTCAGTCATGACCGGGTGCAGGGACAGGCGGACCCAGCCCGGCTTCAGTGACTGGTCACCTGCGAGGATCGCCTGGATGAACGCCTGCGAATCCGCAGGGTCCAGCCCGAGCAGCTGATGGCCGTACGGGCCGGCGCAGGAGCAGCCTCCGCGCGCTTGAATACCGAAGCGGTCATTCAGCAGGCGGACGGCGAGATTGTAGTGGATCTCCTTCAGCGTGAAGGAGATGATCCCGTGGCGCTCAGCTTGCGCGCCTGCTAGTACAGAGCAGCCAGGAATCTGCGCAAGCTCCGCGAGCAGCTTCCGGCATAGCTCCTGCTCCCGGACGACCATATATTGTCCGGGTCCATTCATCTGATCCTTCAGTCTGATGCACAGCGCTGTGCGGATAGCCTGAAGGAAACCGGGGGTGCCTCCGTCCTCGCGCACCTCCACGTCAGCAATATAGCGCCGCCCGCCCCAGCGGTTGACCCATACCACGGTGCCACCGCCGGGTTCATCCGGCACACTGCCGGTGCTAAGTGCGGCATCAAACAGCAACACTCCGCCTGTTCCGGGGCCGCCGAGGAATTTGTGCGGAGAGAAGAAGATGGCATCCAGCTTCTCCTGAGGAGATACGGGATGCATGTCAATCCGTTCATAAGGTGCGCTCGCGGCAAAATCGACAAAGCAAACCCCGCCATGCCGGTGCATGAGCGCGGCAAGCTGATGGTAGGGTGTCTGGATGCCGGTCACATTGGAGCAGGCGGTGAAAGAGCCGATTTTGAAGCGGCGGTTCCGGTAGCGGAGCAGCAGCTCCTCTAACTGCTGAAGGTCAACCTGCCCGCCCGGCCCGGATGGAACGGTGACCACATCGCCGATGCCTTCCTGCCAGGGCAGCAGATTGGAATGATGCTCCATATGACTGACGAAGATAACCGGGCGTTCCTCCGGCGGGCAGACGTAGTTCTGCTGCAGCCATTCCGGCAGCCTCAGGCCCATGAGCCGCTGCAGCTTGTTCACCGCTCCGGTAGTGCCGTTGCCGCAGAAGAGCAGCACATCTCCGGGACCGGCATTCACATGCTGCCGGATGATCTGCCGGGCTTCATTATAAGCCAGGGTCATCGTTAGCCCTGTAGTATTGGAATCGGTATGCGGATTGCTAACATAGGGGCCGAAGCTCTCCTGCATTCTGCGCTCGATCGGCTCGTAGAGCCGACCGCTGGCCGTCCAGTCGGCATACAGCAGCGGCTGGCGGCCGTACGGGGTAGTAATCATATGACGGTTTCCTATGGTATGCTCGCGAAAAGCCGCGAAATGCTCCTGCAATGATGGCGGCGCCTCTGCTGCACCGGCGTGACGGATACTCAGCACGGATAATCCCTCCAGACAATGAATCTGTGGTCGCGGATACGGAAGGGGACCGTCCTTGGAGGGATGGCGGTACCGCCCTAATATAACGACGGCAAATCCGTTTCCGCTTGCCCTCAGTATATGCCCGTGCCCGGAATTAGGTTAAAGCCCATGCTGGACCTAATGCTGCTTAGATGAAAAGCTGGATATCACTTTCCAGCGCGTCCTTCAGGTACGCGGCAGCATCGATAATCTCCACCTCAGGCAGAAGCTCCTCGGGCTTGAAGCCCATAATTTCCACCGAGAGCTTGCAGGCATAGAACTTGATGTTCTTTTTGCGCGCCCCCTTAAGGAAGTGAATCAGCTTCGGTGCCCCTTGATCCTCAATCATCTCCTCCAGCATCAGCTTGCCTAGGCCGCTGAAGTTCATCCGCGAGAGCGGCAGCTGCTCCGGCCCTTTGGGCGTAATAACATCCATCAGCTTCTCGTAGATACTCTTGTCCTCCAGCGTCATTGTCTCCGGGTCCCGGATGAGGAACAGCCCCCAGAATGAGAAGAACATCGTAACCTCTACCTCAATATCCCTAGCGGCATTCGCCAGAATCAGTCCCGCCATGGCTTTGTCATATTCTCCGCTGAACATCAGCAGATTTAATTTTTTACCCATACGTTAACCCTCCATTAGTATTCATAGAATGTCATTAGTATGGTTGTACGGAGGTAAAGTATGCCTGTTGAACGTAAAGTGGTAATTAATGTAATTTAAAGCAGTGACGTGTATAGTTCAATTCCAGAATGAAAGGAAATGATGGGAAACTGCCGGAGATGGAGATATAATCAAGGAAAGCTGCAACAGGAGACGGAATTCAGTGAATATGGATACGGACGGGCAGGTGGGGGCAAAGATATGACCGATACTATTGTTGGGAATACCCTTGGTATATTTTCCTTATGCTTGACTATCAGTTTTGCCACAAAAAACATCGTCGTTAACCGTCAGAAGAATAACCTTTATTTGTGTGCGGCGGTTACGACGATTTGTTTGCTGCTGCTTGAGACTGCAACGGTCTATCTGGAGAATAACAGGAGTGCAAGCTATGTAATCCTCTACCGGATGATCAACAGCCTGGGCTTTTCACTAAGTCCCCTTGTACCCTTTTTTTTGCTGTGTTTGAATAGCATCGGCAAGAGTAGCACCCTTAAAGCTCTGCTGTTGCGGATACCGCTCCTTATCAATGCTGTAGTCTGTGTACTGAGCTGCTGGACGGGTTGGGTTTATTATGTAGATGCTGCAGGCCATTATACGCGAGGAGACCTCTTTCTGTTGCCGGCAATCGTAAGTATGTATTACATCATTGGCCTCATCGCAGCTATTCTGAGAACCAATGCAGAATACGAATGGGAGAATAACAAGGTTTTGCTGCTCATTTTGCTCGTACCCGTCTTATGCATGGTGATTCAGATTATTTATACCGGTTTCATCATTATCTGGGCGAGTGTCGCGATATCCCTGTTGATGTACTATATCTATCTGCGTGAGCTGCAGTTTACTTATGATGCACCTACGCTGATTAAGAACCGTTCTGCTTTTGAAAAGGATATGGAGCATAGCGGGAAGGCCAGCGAGCAAGTGGTGGTCGTAGTGATTGATCTAAATCACTTAAAGACAATCAATGACTGCTTTGGACATACTGCTGGAGATGAAGCCATTGTGGATTGTGCTAACGTGATTAAACAGAGCTTCAAAGGAATCGGCAGACCCTTCAGAATCGGCGGTGATGAGTTTTGTGTGCTGTGCAAGGACATGCCGGTGGAGGCCGTGGACAAAGCTTTATATCAAATGGATCACGCAGCAAAGGATATCAACCGGAACCGGAGATTTCCTCTTGTGCTTGCGTACGGCTACTCCGTTTTTCATACAAGGGGCCGGGAGGATATTCATACAGTATTCACTTATGCTGACCGGGCAATGTATGAGCATAAGGCTAGACTCAAGAGTGATGTGTAGGATCGCCTGGCAACAGCGGGGGGAGCTGCCGGAAGTATTTATAAATGGGGAAAAGAGGGGCTGTCCCATAAGTGGATTTTTTACGAGCAGAGACAGACCCTTCCTCTTTTTCAAAAACCCAATAAAGTCAACAGAGCAGCGATCCTCCCGTTATTGGAGGATCGCTGCTCTGCGTTTTTTGTCATTGGCAGCTTGCATCAGCAGATTATGGGCAAGAGAAAGCCTCCCGACTTCAAGCGTCACTTTTTCCATGCCGCGAAGCAGAAACCTTCGGAAGCCACGGTTGTTCTTCAGTTGTCCAAACACGCTTTCTGGTTCTGTTATTCGGCGGATGGCCAAGGCGTAACCTTCTTCACTCCGTAGAATCTCCCGAGCCTGACTCTGGTGCCGCAGTCGTTCCAAACTGACGACTACTTCTCGATTTCCTTCGGATTTCGTACATCGTTCCTTCAGTGGGCAGTTCTCGCAGCTCTGGCTACGGTAATGACGTTTTCGAATCTTATATTCATTCTTGAGCGTTTCCTTGCTTTCATTGCGGAAATGTAGCGTTTGTCCGGCAGGGCAGGTCCATGTATCTTTGGTTTCGTCATACGTCCATTTCTCTATCTTTCCGTCGTTCTCTTTCCACGCTTTGCTTTTTTCTTTGTGGTAACTGCCGTATTTGACCACAGCCTTCACGTGTTCGTTTTCCAAATACGCATAGTTCTCTTCACTACCGTAGCCGGCATCCGCAATCACCGCCTGCGGAAGTCTCCCCAGGATCTGCCATACCTTTTCCATGTGTGGTTGTAGACAACGGGTATCGGTCGGTCTTTGGTGTAAACTATACGCCAAAATAAACTGGTTTTCGGTTCCAATCTGTACATTGTAGCCGAGTTTGAGTTGAGCGTTTCGCATGTGATCTTCCTTCATCCGCATGAAGGTGGCATCCGGGTCCGTCTTACTAAAGCTGTTTCGGTCCCCGAGCAGGTTTTGGTATTGCTCATATTTCAGCAGTCTCGGTAACAGATCCTTACGGAGCCTCTGAACCGCTTTTTTCATGGGCTTGTCCTTAGGTTTCTCCAGCAGTTGCGACTCTAGCGCATGGGTCATTTGTTCAAGTTTCTCGCTGTCGATCTCGGCGGACTCGCCAAGCTCGCTCAGGTCTTGGCCGCGGTGTTTCTGTTCTTCTTGTTTCTCTGCAGCCTCAATGTTGGCAAACAAGGCATGTACCTTTTCTTGCAGCTTCGCCTTATGTTTACTGACGGCTTTGCCCCACACGAAGGTATAGCGAATCGCATTCGCCTCTATTTTTATGCCATCTACAAAATAATGCTCGAAGGAGATGTATTTCTCGTCCGCCAGAAACTGAAGCACAGCGGTAAAAACCGTTTCAAGGACGTCCTTCATCCGTTGAGAACGAAAGCGGTTGAGCGTGCGGCAAAGTTGGTCCATTGTATATTGAATGTACAAAAGAAACCTCTCCTTTGAAATGGTTGGTCGCACTTCCATTTTACCAAAAGAGTGGTTTCTTTTGCATTTATATAAATATTGTTGTCCATTTCCCGCTTAAACAGCGGAGAGGACGGAACGATTGTGGAAAAGCGATAGCGTTCGCCTTGGTCTCCGGATTTTCACCGCAAAGGGGAATGAAAAAAATCTGGAGAGCACAGCGATTGGAGCAACGGTCCGTTCTCGGAGCGTCCTCACCGAGCGCAAATGTCTATCCAACTCCAAAACAAGGGGCGTGTATCAGCAACACTCAGCTGAAGAACAGACGGCTGTAATTCAGGCTGCTGTTCCCTGAGCGGAAGGCACCTGGTGTCTGGCCGGTAAGCTTATGGAATACCTTAATGAAGTAACTGCCAGAGGAATAGCCGACCTGACCCGCAATGGCTTCGATGCTGCAGTCTGTTGTTCTCAGCAGCTCCACGGCATGCTGAGTGCGGACCCGGTTCAAATAGTCATTGGGGGTAACACCCACTGCCTTGCTGAAGGTCCGCAGCAGATGGAATTTCGAGAGGCCCAGCTTCCCGGCGAGCTGCTCCTGGCCGATCATAGAGCAGTAATTCGCTTCGATGAACCGGACGCATTCCCGGATGGCGGGCGGCCAGTCGGCCGCGTCGCGCGGACCGCCGGAGGTATGCCTGCCGAGCTCCATCATGAATTGATGAAGCAGCGAGGAAGCCGAGTAGGGATCGGTAATCCGTCCGGCGTGGGCTTCACGGACGATATCGCGCAGCATACGGACCGGCGGGCTTCCGGAATCCAGGGCCGGGGTTTCCCCGATTCTGGATTTGATATCATTCCAGAGCGGCAGCAGCGGCTCCGGCCGGAAGAGCAGGAAATAGAACTCCCACGGCTCCGTGCCGCCGGGATGATAATACCGGTGGCTGCCGGGAATCTCAGCCATGAAGGCCTGTCCGGGGCCGATGCTGAAGCTCTCCCCGTCAAGCTCATAGATCCCGCTTCCCGAAACGGTGTACTGGAAGAGCAGCAGCGGACCATCGCTGCGCTCCAGGCCGTTCCAGTGATACTCCGGGCTCAGCTCAACCGAATGCCCGGCTGCAAAGAGATTCAGCAGCGGCAGCCGGTCCGGCTCACTGAAGCGGAAGCCGTAGATGCCCAGTTCGTTTGTATTGCTCACAGCTCCTCCTCCTTTTTAAAAAAAGCCCCCACGCGGGAGCTTCAAATTCAAATATAAGAATTTATATGTTACACGCTATTAATTATCCTTCTATTTCTCACTGAAACGGATACCGCCCTTCAAAAGGACGGCAAAGCCGTTTCCACTTGAAAGATTAGTATGTTATTCTCTGGTGCTGTCCTGCTGCTCTGCTGCGGACTCAGCCTGACGGGCGTTATCATAACGGCGGGCGGACAGCCAGATGCTTCCGGTAAAGAGCACGATCAGTCCAAGAATAATTCCGAAACGCCAGTCTCCTGCTTTGAAGTTCAACTGGAGGACCGTAAGTACCAATGCGACCTGGGTCCAGACGAGTGTGCGTTTGCGGAAAGCTGTAAGTTCTCCGGCCATCTTCGGCATGCCGCGGATAATGCGGTAGGCAAGTATAGCCAGGATCAGCGCAAATATAACAGTTCCGGCAATTTCGCCGGTAGTCAATCCATTCATGTTCTCATAATCCTTTCGTCTTTCGGGTTAAAATCAGTCTTACCTTTATTATAACGATCCCCCGTTTATGAAGCCAGCTTGCGGATTTCGTCGGCAGGCAGCGGAGGGAAGAACAGGAATCCCTGAATATGCGGGCAATCATGCTTCACCAGGAAGGCGAGCTGCTCCGGTGTCTCTACCCCTTCGGCAATCAGGTCATAGCCAAGCTGCGAGGCGACAAAGACGATGGATTTGATGATGGTCTCGTCAATGGAACTGACACCGATGCCGGTGATGAAGGTACGGTCAATTTTGATTTTGTTCACGGGAAAATGCTTCAGGTAATTCAGTGAGGAATATTTCGTGCCGAAATCGTCAATGGAAACGATGATTCCGTGATCGCGCATCTGCTGCAGCAGCGGATAGTGTTCTTCCAGCAATGCGGTGCTCTCTGTAATCTCGAATTCCAGCACATTGGTATCCAGTCCGTACTGGTCAAGCACGGAGAGCAGATTCTCGATCAGATTGCGGTTGTAGAACCAGCTGTTGGAGATATTAATGGATGTCCGCAGCAGCGGAATCCCCAGTTTTCTCCATTCGCAGAGCTGGCGGCATACCTCGCGCAGCACCCAGTCGGTCAGCTGGATCATCAGTCCGGCTTCTTCCACGGCGGCGATGAAGGTACCCGGTCCGATCAGACCCTTCTCGGGATGGTTCCAGCGGATTAGCGCCTCCATACCGATCATTTTACCTGTGACTGCATTGATCTGCGGCTGATAATACAGCACGAATTCCTCCCGCTCCAGTGCAGAATGCAAATACTTAGCGATCATCGTCTTCTGCTCCAGCTTCTCACGCAGCTCCCAGTCGAAGATGAAGAAGTTGGTGTCTTCCTGTATCTTGGCCTGGTACATGGACATATCCGCGAATTTGAGCAGATCATCTTTATTCTTCGAATGCTCAGGGTACAGGGAGATGCCGATGCTGGTGGACAAGCTGAGATGTGCTCCGGAGATCAGCAGCGTCTGCGAGATTATTAAGCTAATCTGTTCGGCAACTACAGGGATTTGCTCATGCGGCAGGTCAGGGAAGATCATGACGAATTCATCTCCGCCGGTACGCGCGAACAGCTTGAAGGGCAGATCACCGGATTTCAACCGGCCGGCCAGTGTCTTAATCACCTGATCTCCTGTAGAGTGCCCAAGCGTATCATTGATCTCCTTAAACCGGTTCAAGTCGAAAAAGAATAAGCTATAAGTCTGAGTCGGGTCAGAACATTGCAGCAGCCGCTCGAATTCATCCATGAAAAACCGCCGGTTCGGTATCTCTGTCAGACTGTCGTAATGCGCCAGCTTTTCATACAGACGCTTGGAAATACGCAAATCACGGGTCCGGATGCTGACTACCCGCTCCAGCTCACGGTTGAACCGGCTCTGATGCCAGAAGATATAGAGAATGAAGGCAATCACAAGCAGGAAGGCAATATCGATCCACAGTACGCTGCGGAACACTTGCCATTTCTTGTAGGTGGGCAGGGAAATCCCCATCAGCCAATGCTGATTATAGGCCTGAACAGGAACGGTAAGCTGCAGTTCATCTGCATGGGATTCATTGCCAAAGAGGAACGTGTGGTCCTCGGCTGTAACATATATATTGCTGTCCTCGAGCGCAAGCTGGTTCACAATGTTATCAATCTTCACTGTAACCGAGACGATGCCCTGGAAAGAGTTGTCTTTGTAAATTGCTTGCCGGATTACCATTCCATAGCCGCCTTGGGCTAGTGTACGGGGCCCGTCTACCGTAATGCCGCGGGAGCGTATCGTTTCTTGGATCATGCCGGGGGAGGCCAGGGAGGCATCCAGCAGCAGGCTTTTGCCCAGAATCGCTGTATTGCCTTCAAGAGGGTAGAGGTAGCGGATAAGACCGTCAGGAGCGATCATAATGTTCGTGACATAGCTTGAGTTGTTGTTGTGTGCCGTTACCAGATAGTTATTAATGAGTGCGGGATCAGCATCGAAGCCGACCGTTTGAATAAAGGAACTTACGCCTTTGACAATTGCCACTCTCTCCTCAATATTTGAGGTCAGCATGACTGCCTGTGAGGACAGATCGGCCTTCTCAGCCCTGTATTCCCGGTTCACGGACAAGGAATAATAATAGAACAGCGAGAGCTGCAGGACGACTAAGAAGCCGACAATAATCGTTAAAGGCTTTTTATTAATGAAAGCCATGGATTGCCTCCGATACCCGAAAGATTAAAGCAGTAGATTTGCTATTCATAAAAAGCGGTTCCTGCACCGCAGAAAAATGTCGAGATATGTCGTAGGTGTCTCTATAGCATGTCATTTTTATCGTCTTTGCGCAAGGAAAAACCTAACAAACAGCCGTGTAAATTCAAAACGGATAAACACCTTCTGCCTGGGGCAGCAAGTATTTATCCGTTGCTCTTAAGATTGGAGCCCAAGTAGCTTGAGCCTGAACCTGTAATTATTTCTTGAAGATGCCCAGCGGTGCGCCGATCGGCAGGAAAGTACGTCCGAAATGAGCATTGAGCACAGATGCGCCGCAGCCGTAGAGGGATACAATTCCGATAGCCATTTCCGCAACGGCAGCCAGCTTGTGGAAGAATTCCGCAGCGACTCCGAAGGAATCCATAGCGAGGCCGAGGAACAGGAAGTCGATGAGAATGAAGATGACCAGCAGGACGCGGTTCGCTTCAACAGCGCCGAGCGTCATGAACAGGGTGAACACAAGATATCCTACAAAAACAAATCCGAGCTGCTTGGGATCAACGCCTTCTGCCAGCACCGTACCGAATACCCCGAGCTTGATCAGCCAGCTTGCGCCCATGCCGAACCAGAAGAATGCATAGGCACCAAAAGCGGTCATGCCAAAGGTGTTGTTGTGCTTGGCATCCTGAATGGATGCGAACAGCTGGGCGAAGGCTCCGAGGAAGATAGCCCATGGAATAGCGTAGCTTAGACCTGTTGTGATTTCGAGCTTTTGTGAAGAAGCGACCAAGGTGACGATAGCCAATCCGAACAAGCCGATGGCGCTGGGGTCGGCGGTGACGATTTTGACGGATTGAGTTGTTTGCGGTTGCGCTGACATAACAATTAAAGCCTCCAATTTTCATAATTGTTCGCATAGGATAACAGCACCCGGAGCGGGTGCTGTTATCAGCTTGCCTATCATATCATATACCCGGTAGCTTGCCTATAAAATTACTGCTTATTTTGACTCCGAAAAGTAATTTTTCTGCGCCAAAAAAGAATAAAGCGCCGTGACCTGAAGAGGCCTGCTGATATAGTATCCCTGCAGCTCGTCACTGCCCAGCTCGCGCAGCATGTCGAACTGCTCCTTATGCTCTATACCTTCGGAGACTACCCGCAGCCCGAGGTTATGGCTTAGCTCAATAATTGCCTTGACGAGCACATCACCCGGCGGGGCCGGAGACATCTCGGAAACGAATGAACGGTCAATCTTAATCACATCGACAGGGAAGCGGCGAAGATAGCTTAAGGAAGAGAAACCTGTGCCGAAATCATCAAGCGAGATCCGGAAGCCGTGGGCTCTAAGCTGCTGCAGCGACCGGAAGATGCTGTCCCCGGAGACCAGAACGCTCTCTGTAATCTCCAGCTCCAGACTTGACGCAGGCAGCTCATACTCATGAAGCAGATCGAGCAGCAGTTCAAGAAGACCGGGCTGCATCAGCTGCAGAGCAGAGATATTGACTGCGGCGGTGACTTCCAGGCCCCGGCTGCGGAATTCACGCATATCGGAGCAGACCTGCCGCAGTACCCAGCCGCCAATGCCGACAATCGAGCCGCTGCTCTCCGCCAGCGGGATGAACTCGGCCGGTGAGATGCTTCCGTAGCTCGGACTGGTCCAGCGCAGCAGTGCCTCCACCTTCGATACCTGCAAAGTACCTGCACCAAGGATAGGCTGATAATGCACCTCGAACTCGTTCGCCACTGCGGCTGAGAGCAACTGCTGGGCCAGGACCTTCTTGCGCCGGATCCCTGCCTCAAGACCCTCTGAATACAGAAAGATGTTATTGCGGCCTGTCTCCTTGACATGGAACATGGCCAGATCAGCCTGTTTGACCAGATAATCGGCATCTTCACCGTTCTGCGGATAAATGCTGATACCGATACTGGCCGTATTATATAGAAGATGTCCCTTAATATGGTGCGGCATGGAGAGGGCCGCCTGAATCTGCGACAGCTGCGTATGAATGCTCCCGGCATCGGCGATATCGGAGAGCAGTATGGTGAATTCGTCCCCGCCAAGCCGGGAGACCACATCGTGTTTGCCGACAACCTGTGAGATCCGGAAGGCCGTCTCCTTCAGGATGGCATCCCCGAAATCATGGCCCAGAGTGTCGTTCACCGTCTTGAAATGATCCAGATCAATAAATACCAGGGCAATCTGCCGGTTGATTGCTTTGGCCCCGGCGATGGCTTCATTCAGCTTGGCAAAAAAGAGTGAGCGGTTAGGCAACTGGGTCAACGGGTCCAGCAGGGATTGCTGCCGCAGCTCGTCCTGCACCTGTTCAAGTGAATCGATCATCCGGTTGAATTCAACCTCCACTTCGCCGAATTCATCCCGCCCGGTGCTGGGAATCCGGATAGACAGATCCTTGCTGCTGCCGATAGCGCGGATATTTCTTATCAGCGATGACATCCGGTTCAGAATAAACCGGTTGACGAATAGCATGCTTGCGGCAAGCAGCAGCAGCATGGAGATGAAATAGAGCCTGCAGAAGGTGCCTATGGACTTCAGTCCGCTATTGTAGAGCTGCCGGGGCTCCTTCAGGGAGATGATCAGGCCCGGATCACCGAACAAATCATTCACCGCCGTATGAATCGACATCATATCGTCCGAGACCAGGCGGGTCCAGGTCGGCTGGCCTCCGCTCTCCGCAAGCATCGCAGAGGTGGCGCGGGACACATGAATAGTTGAGAGGGTGTCCTTCCAGATATGCGTATTCTCTTCCGGGTGTAGCATTCTTCCGGCAACGGCCGTTCCAATCACTGCCTTGTCACTGCTGCTGCCGGCAATGGGCGTGAGCGTAATCAGCATAGGACCCTTATCCAGAATAACAACGCCGCTCCTGCTCTCTTCGGTTCCGGTGAAAGCAGGCAGACGGCTGTGGATCAGCTTGAAAAGAGTGAGCTGTTCCTGTGTCAAGGGGGTAACACTTCCTAATGCCAGATCGTAGGAGCCGCCGTATATTGGACTGCCGTTCAAATCCAGCAGGGCGATCATATCGAAACGGTTGATTTCATAGGTGGTCTGATCTAAGCTGCTGGGGGTGGGGGCAATACTGCCGGATAAGGCCGGGCCGTTATTTCTTACGGATTCCATGAACCTGTAGGTTTCTTCCCCCACGGAGTAATTTAGTAGTCCGGTCTTCATGTCCTGCAGTTCTTCATTATAGGAAGCCACAGCTTTGTTCAAGTTGCGCTGCAGCTGCGCCTCGTCCAGCTTCTCGAAACGGTTAAGCAGAATCATGTGAAGAAGCAGGTAGGTAGTGCCTATTCCGAGTACGGCTACAAAGCCAATGAAGATCATTATTTTTTTGCGGAGTTTCATGGTGTTCCCCTTTAATATTTTAGACTTAATAGGAAATAAGTACCATCTATAATAGTGTACCACGATTAGGGAATATTTTGCAGCGTAAATCTCCCCAAAGTGTCGAAATTTGATGTATAATAATTTAATGATAATTATTATCAAATAATAATTGAAGGAGATAATCCTTGGCATGATGGAAAAATGGACGATATTTAAGAAAGCCTCACGGTTTGGAGTTATTCCCGTTATGCTTATACCTGTTGTCTTGGGAACAGTCGGGGCATATGTATGGCAGGGAGTATTCCATCCGTTTTTGTTTGTTATAACCTTTGTCGGAGCGGCTGCGGCACACTTATTCTCCAACATGGTGAATGATTTATGGGACTTCCGCAACGGAACCGACACGGAGGCGCATAATACACCTGAGGCCATTTCTACGAATTCCGGTTTCTTGTCCGGAGGAATGATGCGGGAGTCGCTATTTGCGCTTCTGACCTGGGGTCTGCTGGCCGTTGCAGTCGCCTGCGGATTACTGCTTAGCTTGTACAGCGGCTGGGAGATACTATGGTTTGTCGCCGGCGGTGCACTGATCGCTTATTTCTACGTCGCGCCGCCGCTGCGTTTCGGCTACCGCGGCAAGGGCTACAGTGAGCTTGCTATCTTCCTTGCGTTCGGATTGATGCCTGTTCTGGGCGCCTATTTCGTTCAGACCGGGGAATTCAGCCTGAAGCCTGTCCTGCTGTCTCTGCCGATCGGGCTTCTGACAACGCTGCTGCTGTTCAACCACCACTTCCTGCACTGGAGAGCTGACCAGCAGGCCGGCAAGCGTACGCTTGTTGTAGTATGGGGCGAACGCAGAGCATTGATTTTCTCTCATGTGCTGCTCTATACCTCATATGCATCCCTTATTGTTTGTGTACTGCTTGATGTACTGCCGGTGTATGCGCTGCTCGCCTTGCTGACGGCCATTACACCGGTGCATGTCTACCGCAACCTGCAGCCGCAGAATGCATCTGCCGCTTATCTGCCGCTCATGGGCGCCTCACAGCGGGCCTCTGTGCGCTGCGGGTTAATCATGGCGGTGGCACTGCTCATTCAGGGACTGGTCTGAACCGGGAATTTACTACATTACAGAAAGCGGGAAAACCCATGGACAAGAACAAACCAATTAGTGAAGAAGTGCAACCGGCTGAGGTTAAACAAACTGTAATCGGAGATTTTCATACCATTCTGACTGAGGGTAAGGTCTGGAGAACCGGCGGCTTCACGCTGCCTGACGGCTCGTTCTGGGCTTACCGTGAACCGGAAGCTGTAGTGATTGTACGTAATGGATATCTGTATGTGCGGGCTCAGCTGAGTCGCCAGAACGACCATGTGCAGATTCTTGATAACGCCAAGCATATGTATTATTCGGCCCAGCCGGTAGAAGTGCCTGAAGAGGGGGAAATCAGCTTCGAGCTGCAGATCCGTGCCCGTACGCAGGGGACAGCGCCGGGCGATCTGTATGACGGCTATGTTTCGCTGAATTTACTTGATTTCACGACAGGTGCCGCGCTTGATTTCTTCGCCGGCAACGATAAATATGCCAGTGTGTATGGAATTCTGCCGTTTCCGGGTGTAACAGTACCCGAGACCGGAGGAACCAAATACTTCTGCATTTTCACAGAGGATACCGGCTTCAAGGCGCGTGAATTCAATACTTACAAAATCACTTACCACCGGGGTAAAAACGAGGCTGTATTCTTTGTGAACGGTCAAGAGGTGCGCCGCGAGCAGAATGTGCCGGTTAAATTCAACAGCTTCACTATCGCTTTGGGCATTATGACCGAGAAGGATCTGACGCCGGAGGGCAGCGTATCCGCACACGGGCAGACGGTAATTGCAGAATGGTCACCGGTGACCGTTACAACCTCTGCAAAGTAACAGTGCGCATCTAACAGATAAGGATGATTGGCCGTGAATATAAAAATTTTCTTCAAGTTTGTCGAGCTGCCAACGAAGGTAGCCAGTATGCTGCCGCTGCTGCTGGGAACACTCTATGCCTTATACCGGTTCGAGGACTTCTATATCCTGCGCTTCGCGATGATGTTTGTATCGCTCCTCAGCTTCGATATGGCAACAACGGCGATCAATAACTACTATGATTTCAAAAAAGCGGCAAAAACCCACGGCTACGGGTATGAAACCCATAATCCCATCGTCCATTACAAGCTGAAGGAAAGCACGGTGGTGGCGACGATCGTCACCCTCCTTGTACTTGCGGCGGGCGGCGGGATCGCTCTGGTCTCCCAGACGGGACTGATTGTATTTCTGCTCGGCGGATTGTCCTTCCTAATCGGCATCCTGTATTCCTTCGGGCCGATTCCAATCTCGCGGATGCCGCTGGGGGAATTGTTCTCCGGCCTGTTCATGGGTTTCGTCATTATCTTCATCTCGGCATACATTCACTCGGATCAGGCTGTGGTAACCCTCCTGCTTCAGGGGAACTGGATCAGTCTGCACATTAATTTCCTTGAGGTACTGTATCTGTTCTGGTTCTCGGTACCGGCCATCCTCGGAATTGCCGGCATCATGCTGGCTAACAACATCTGCGATATTGAGGATGATATGGATAACCGCAGATATACGCTGCCTGTGTATATCGGACGCAAAAATGCGCTGTTGCTGTTCGAGCTGCTCTACTATGTTTCTTTTATTGATCTGATCGTGCTGGTCCTGCTTGGTGTGCATCCGGTACTGGTGCTTCTGCTCCTGCTGACACTGATTCCGCTGCGCCGCAATATCGCGCGGTTCCAGCAGGAGCAGCATAAAGGTACGACCTTCATTCTGTCCGTCAAGAATTTCATGCTCATGAGCGCGGCAAGAATCATAGTGCTGGGTATAGCTGTTATATGGGTCTCCATATGGCCTGCTTAGAGGTATACCCGATTCTATGATATTGTGTTTATAGGGGATACGCGGAAGAACTTATATAAGGAAGGTGTATAACTATGACACAGAAGCTTCGTTGGGGAATTATGGGCTGCGCGCAGATCGCCACAGGATCAGTAATGCCGGCCATCCAGGAGTCAGAGACCGGAGTGATTACGGCGATCGCCAGCCGGGGGCTTGAGAAGAGCAGCGCTGCTGCGGCCGAGTTCGGTATTGGGAAGGCTTATGGCAGCTATGAAGAACTGCTGGCCGATCCGGATGTCGATGCGGTCTATATTCCGCTACCGAATCATCTGCACTATGAATGGGTGATCCGCGCGGCAGAGGCAGGCAAGCATGTCCTGTGCGAGAAGCCGATTGCCCTGGACAGCCGTGAGGCAACCGGGATGGTGGAGGCTTGCCGGAAGGCGGGAGTTCACTTGGCGGAGGCTTATATGTACCGCCATCATCCGCGGATCACTGAGCTGCAGGAGATCATAGCGGGCGGTGAGATCGGGGAACTGCGTTCCATCCGCGGCACGTTTACCTATAACGGTGTAACGGATACTTCCAATATCCGCTTCAAGTCTGCCTGGGGAGGAGGATCGCTGTATGATGTCGGCTGCTATCCGCTCACAGCGGCGCGGCTGCTGTTCGGTGCAGAGCCGGAGGCCGTAACTGTGCAGGCGCTCTTCTCACCGGAGCATGATAATGTAGACATGATGGCCTCCGGCCTGGTTGAGTTCCCCGGCGGGCGGAGCCTGATCTTCGATTGCGGCATGTGGGCGTATAACCGCCAGCTGCTGGAGGTGCTTGGCACAGAAGGCCGGATCGAAATCCCGATGCCGTTCAACGCCAGGTTCGACGATGCACAGTTCTTCGTGTATGGCAGCAGCGGAGAGCCTCGGCTGGTGGAAGCCTTCGGAGCCAATCCGTACGTGCAGCAGGCGGATCATTTCGCCACAGCGGTCTTCAGCGGCAAGCCCTGGATCGCCGAAGAGGACCCGGTGCTTAATATGAAGCTGATTGAGAGCTGCCTGGAATCTGCCCGGAAACGGGAAAGAATCAGCTTGGTGTAGCCGGCAGGAATCAGCGCTTGCCATTTGCAATCAGGAATAATCATTTTTCCTCAAGAAAAAGGGATACCGCCGCAGGAAGCAGTATCCCTTTTTTGCGTATTTATATAATTACATAAGCAGGCCAATTCATGTATTTTATACAACAATCCTCCGGAACACCACGGTAACACCCAATCAAAGCTGCAATTCGTACAACATTTCTGCCTATGCAGTCATGTGTGTTGCGATAACTCATAGGTAGTAGGTGTTAAAATTTGCTAAAATAGGGACAACAGCTAAAACATAATTTGAAGATGATGGATGTGCATGCCGAAGGGAGAGAGGGTAGTGGGTTATACAGAAGAACCGGTCATTTCAATTGAAGGTCTATGGATGAATTACAGTGACAGAATGGTGCTGCGGGGAATTGACCTGGAGGTATACCGGGGACAGATTATCGGATACATCGGCCCCAATGGCGCCGGCAAAAGTACCACGGTCAAAATCATGCTGGGGCTCGTGGAGGGCTATAGCGGGACGGTGCGCATTTTTGGCAGAGATATCTCAGACGGGGACACGGCCTACAAAAGAAGAATCGGCTATGTGCCGGAGGTGGCGGAGCTATATGACAGCCTGTCTGCCCGGGAATATCTTACTTTTATCGGAGAGCTGTATGGCATGAAGAAGGCGGATGCTGAGCTCAAGGCGGAGAGACTGATGGGCCTGCTGAACCTGGATAAGGCCTACGACATGCGGATTGCCTCCTACTCCAAAGGGATGAAGCAGAAGGTGCTGCTGATTGCCAGCATGCTGCATGACCCGGATATTCTGTTCCTGGATGAGCCGCTCAGCGGTCTGGATGCCAACAGTGTAATGGTGGTGAAGGAGATTTTTGCAACACTTGCGGCAAGGGGCAAAACAATCTTTTATTCGTCGCATATTATGGACGTGGTGGAGAAGATCAGCAGCCGGATTATTCTGCTGGACGGGGGAGATATCGTTGCGGACGGAACCTTCGCGCAGCTGCGGGAGCAGAGCCGGGAGGGCTCGCTTGAGGAGATTTTCAATCAGCTGACCGGATTTGACAAGTACAGGGATATCGCCAGTGAGTTCGTTGCTGTGATTGGAGAGGGTGCGCCGCATGCGTGATTTCTTTGTACTGAAGCTGCTGGACCGGATGCAGTGGATATTTAAGGTCCTCGGAGTCGATTATGCCGTACTGCGCCGCATTCTTCAGGTTAAGCTTACGATGGACGGCCGGCGGACACCAACGATATTCTCCGGATCGCAGGAACCCAAGCTGAATATGGAAGGCTCTCCGTTCCGGGTACAGTGGCTGTATCTGCTGCTCGGGCTGATGCTGATCGCGCTGGTTGTACCTGCAGACAATTATATTCTGACCATGAGCCTGATGTTCAGCATAGTGATGTTCATGATCACAACGACGCTGATATCTGATTTCTCGACAGTCATGCTGGATTTGCGGGACAAAAACATCCTCTTCTCCAAGCCGGTGGACCGCCGGACGCTAAACATGGCCAAAAGCATCCATATTCTGATCTATCTGCTCACGTTAACCCTGACCTTCACCGGCCCCTCGCTTCTGTTCTCGTTATTCCGGCACGGGGCACTGTTCTTCTTCCTGTATGCTGCGGAGATCATTCTGATGGACGGCTTCATTCTGGTGTTTACCGCACTGGTTTATCTGCTGATTTTAAGGTTTTTTGACGGTGAAAAGCTTAAGGACATCATCAATTATGTGCAGATTATTCTGTCCGTTGGTGTAACTGTCGGTGCTCAGCTCGTATCTCGCCTGTTTAATATCACAGAGTTCGGCCTCAGCTTCACTCCTGCGTGGTGGCACTTCGCGCTGCCTCCCGTCTGGTTCGGGGCTCCGTTTGAGCTGCTGGTTGGGGGAGCGGAGGGCAGGCATCTAACTATCCTGGCCGTACTCGCTCTCGCAGCTCCTATCGTGTTGTTTGCAGCCTATATCCGGCTGATGCCGCTGTTTGAACGCAGTCTCCAGAAGCTGGCTGAACAAGGCGCTTCAGGGCAGGGCAACGGGCGGATATCCCGCAGGCTATCAGAGATAACATGCCGGAACAAGGTAGAGGCGATGTTCTTCCGCTTCACCTGGTCGATGATGAAGCACGAGCGCGAATTCAAGCTTAGGGTATATCCAACTGTAGGCTTGTCCCTCGTGCTGCCTTTTATCTTTATCTTCAATCAGGTGTGGAGCGGGGATCTGGCAGCCATCAGAGGCTCCAGATCGTTCCTGTTTATCTATTACAGTGCTCTCCTGATGATGACGGCGGTACAAATGCTCCGCTACTCCACCAGCTATAAAGGCGCATGGATCTATAAAGTAATCCCCCTGCCGGGAACCGCTATGGTGTACCGCGGGATGCTGAAGGCAGTGGTGCTTAAGCTGCTGGTGCCTTTGTTTACTCTGGAGGCAGCTGTGTTCATCGGCTTGTTCGGGTCCAGGATTATTGCTGATATGGCAGCCGTACTGCTTGCGTTGCTGCTGTATTCGGTGCTCTGCTTTCTTCTGTTCCCCAGGGCGCTGCCGTTCTCGGAGAAGTATGAAGCAGCGCGGCGGAAGGAATTCACCGGCAGTGCTTTTGTGCAGCTGTTCGTTCTGGCAGGACTGGCCGGGATACATTATGTATTCACTTTAATTCCTGCGGGAATATACATCTATCTGGTAATTCTGGCAGCTGCAAACGCCTGGATATGGCACCGGGCCTTCCTGCCGGAGGATTCGCGCAGCGGCCGGCTTCCAACCCTTCGGGCGGGGGGCTGAAGCCAAATATGGACATTTTTTGCCGACACTAAAAAAAGGGTCTAAGTTCCAGTATTTACTTAGACAGTCTGCCAAATAAAAGGTAAAATACAGCTAAAGTTATATTTCAGGGATCGCCTATAATCTTTATGCACTCTTCCATTTATCTACTATTCGTATATTGATTTTTAACTTGAGATTAACACTGAAAACGACGATGATAATAAAACCGGTGAAGAGGTCAACTATGGATCAAATGGGAATCCACTATAATATTTGGATTGTTTTACTATCTTTTGCGCTTGCTGCAACTGCGGCATACTCTGCGCTTAATCTGATTTCGCAGGTGTCCCATTCTACTGGCCGAGTCAGGCGCCTTTGGCTGCTCTCTGGTGCCTGCGTGCTGGGAAGCGGAATCTGGGCCATGCATTTTGTAGGCATTATGGCCAGCCATCTCCCTTTCAAGGTCAGCTACCATCCAGGTACAGCTGTTCTGTCCCTGCTCGTCAGTATGTTGTCCTGTTATGCGGCACTCCAGATAGCGACGGCTTCCCGCCAGAGATTGTGGCGGTTTCTTATTGGGGGTGTAATACTGGGCGGCGGTATCTCAATCATGCATTATATCGGAATGTCCTCCATGGAAATGGAGGTAAAGGTTCATTACGAAATTAAGGAACAGGCCTTGTCTGTTCTGATTGCTCTGCTGGCCTCCTACATCGGAGTATTTATGTTTCGCAAATTCAAGGATTATAGAGGATTTAGCCGCTGGAAGCTGTATTCAGCGTTGATCATCGCCCTTGCGGTTACCGGAATGCATTATACCAGTCTGTCAACCAGCCATCTGCAGTATGATAACTGGCTGGGCACGAACCCTGCACTCATGGAGGCAGATGTCATTCTGCTGACCGGCATTTCGCTGGTTACCCTGCTTATGCTGGCACTCTCCGGCGGAGCTGTTTTTCTGGACAGGCATGTCCTGGAGCGTATGGCTTACCATGATCCGCTTACTGAACTGCCGAACCGGCACGGACTGGAGCGTTATTTCAAGGATGATTTCTTCGGAGGGATCTCGGGAGCCGTGTTCTTCGTTGACTTGGACCGCTTCAAATCCATTAATGATACGCTCGGACATGATATCGGCGACCTGCTGCTGCGGGAAGTATCCGAACGGCTGACCTGCTGTGTGGGCGGGAAAGGCAAGGTCTTCCGGCTCGGCGGCGATGAATTCCTGATTGCCCTGCCCGATTGTACGATTGGAGCAGCGGAGGAAGAAGCGCAGCATATTCTGCAGGAGCTTAAGAAGTCTTATAGCATCGAAGGCAATGAACTGTATGTAACCGCCAGCTTAGGGATCAGCATGACTCCCGCGCATGGAACGGACCGTTCGGCGCTAATGAAGGCTGCAGATACAGCCCTGTATACTTCCAAGGACTCGGGCAAGAACAAGTTCAGTGTGTTCGATCTGGAAATGAACCGTCATCAGGTACGGCGGATGTCGCTGGAGAAGGATCTGCGTAAGGCGCTGGCCCGATCGGAGTTCATGGTTGTCTACCAGCCGAAGTGGGATTCACTGATGAATGTTACCGTAGGTCTTGAAGCCCTGCTGCGCTGGAGACATCCGGAGCATGGAATTATCTCTCCGGCTGAATTCATTCCAATTGCCGAGGAGACGGGCCTGATTGTGCCGATTACCTACTGGATGCTCCATGATGTATGCGGACAGAATATGCTCTGGCATAAGGCGAAGGTGGCGAATGTAGCGGTTTCGATCAACATGTCAGCCCGGATGTTTGAGAACGGCAGTCTGTACGATGTGGTGGAAGAAGCACTGTCGCGTGCTGGTCTGGAGCCGCATTTCCTTGAACTTGAGATTACAGAGTCCATTGCGATGAACAACATGGAAGAAACGGTTGCCCAGCTCTCCAAGCTGCGTAATCTCGGAGTAAGAGTCTCGCTGGATGATTTCGGAACAGGCTTCTCTTCCCTGGGCAATCTGGATGAGATTCCGGTCAATACACTGAAGATTGATCAGGTATTCATCCGTAAGAGCAAGATGCACTCCAAGAAAGCAATTATCAGTAATATCATTGCCATAGCCAGCAATCTTAATATGGAGGTTGTTGCCGAAGGCGTAGAGACTACAGAGCAGATTGAACTGCTGCAATCCCTGGGCTGTAGAGTGATGCAGGGCTTCTACTACGGCCGGCCGATGCCGGTCAATGAACTGGGCCAATGGTTCATAGAGAATACGGCATAATGTATGCCGATTCATTCGAAATAAAAGGCTGTCCCGGCCGTGGAGCATTCCACGTTCGGGACAGCCTTTTTTTGAAAGAGAAGAATTTATATTCCCGGGTCCCCGGATAGTACCTGAATAATCTCGGAAGCCAAGGTCCCGCTTCATGGGGCGATTTTGAAGTTCTCGACCAATACCTGCAGCTTCTCGGCGAGGGAGGAGAGGAACGCTGCGGAGGATTCTACTTCCTCCATGGCGGCAAGCTGTTCCTGGGAAGTGGCCGATAAGGTCTCTGCACCTTCAGCAGTCTGGTTAGAGACGTCTACAATCTTCTGGATAGCAGTTACAAGGCCGTCGGAGATCAGCGCAAGCTCACGGACGGTTGCCGAGATCTGCTGGCTCTGCGAAGACATATCGGAGACGGAGGTCTCGATCTCTGAGAAGGAATGTCCGGCAGCGATGATCATCTCTTTGCCTTGATGCATCTCTTCCGTGGAACGTTTCATAGTCTCTCCGGCTTTGTCCATCTGATTCACAATGAGACTGACCAGTTCACCGATCTGACCGGCAGACTTCGCCGAACGTTCAGCCAGCTTGCGGACAGAGCCTGCCACAACGGCGAATCCCCGGCCTTCCTCCCCGGCACGGGCCGCTTCAATGGCTGCATTCAGGGATAACAGATTTGTTTCTTCGGCAATACTGGCAATCGTACCGACAATATTCTCGATCTCCTTGGAATGGCTGCCAAGCGTTTGAATAATGCCGGAAAGATCGGAGATGCTTACGCTCACAATCTCCATCTGGGATGTGGTCAAATCCATAGACTCCCGGCCTGTCCGGGCTTTCTGGGCATTAACGGCGGCATTGTTCATCGCGCTATCCGCATTGTCGGCGATTTCGGTAATGAAATGCGACATTTCCTGTACGGCTTTGTAGCTGCCTTCGAGATTCTGCAGTTGCGTATGTGCACCGTCTGCCAATTCGAGGGTAACATTGACGCTGTGTTCCCCGGCGCGGTTGGTCTCCTGCGCGCTGGCGGAGAGCTCCTGGGAGGAGGAGGCGACCAGCATCGAGGTATCATTAACCTGTGTAATCAGATTACGCAGATTCAGGGTCATTTCATTGAAATCGCCCGACAGCTTCCCGATCTCATCTCTGCTCTTGAGGAGTAGAGGTTCCCGGCTAAGATCACCTTTGGCTACGGTGTTTACGGAAGCGGACAGTTTGGTGAGCGGGTTCACCATCCGGCGAATCATCAGATATGCGGCAAATATGGCCACAATGAGAATCGAGCTCCCGATAATGAAGGGCTGAGTAATAATATCCATTGTCCGCGTCTGAATCAGCGGGCCGTCAAAGTTAATAGCCATCAAGGCAATGATTGGTTTGGTAGGGTCATGGTCCTGATAAATGGGGCCGTAGCCGGTTTTAAGCGAGGTTCCTTGATATGTATATACTTTGGAGTATGCGGAATGCTTCATGGTGGTAATCATTTCTTTATCTTCATCGGAGAAATAGAAGGGATCTCCGGCTTTATAACCTCGTTCTTTGAACCGGGCATCAGCGGCCAGCACTTTGCCGTCGAGCGAGAGGATGAACGCTTCTTTAAAAATAGGTTTATGTTCATTAATCCAGCCTATGCGGTCCTCAATGGCACTTAACTTGCTAGTATCGCCTGCAGCCAGAGCGGCTATATCGGCGGGATCAATGAGGCCGGTAGTTATATTGGCGCAGCCTACCAGTTCAATTCCTGCGGCTTCATCGATTTGCTTGTAAGCAGCATTATAACCGAAAAAGCCAATGGATGATCCGACCAGAAGCAGTACAATCAGCATCATCCACGTTAATTTTGTTGCCAATTTCATAAAAATGATCACCAGCCCTGACTCTAAGTATATTAAGTGAGTTCTTATCACTGCTACGATTATAGCGCATCGCTGATGCCAAGGCATCAGCCAGAATAAAGTATTTTTGTGTCGGAGAATGATGATTTGTGTAAACGAAAAGCATTGAATCTGTAGCCAAGATAATGGTACGCTTGGAATAAGACAAACGGACTGGGAGCTGAAGGGATGACGCAAGATATCAATCCGTTGATCGAACGCGTGGGCATATCCATGTGGAAGGTGCAACGCAAAATAATGTCGCAGATGTCCCTGCATAAGGAATTAGGGTTAACGGTTCCGCAATTTGGACTGTTGCATATGATCGCTCAGGAGAAACAGGCACGGGTTATTCAGCTGGCCGATAAAATGGAGGTGAAATCCAGTGCGGTCACGGTAATGCTGGACCGTCTGGAACTGCTGGAGCTGATTGCGCGCGTTCCCGATGAGAACGACCGCCGGGCGGTAATCGTGACGATAACGGGTAAGGGGCAAGGAGTTCTGGAAGAAGCGCAACACCGGTCGATGCTGCTGCTGGAAGAGCATTTATCCATACTTGAGCCAGAAGAGCTCGAGAATTTCGCACACTATTATTTGCTGCTGGAGAAGCAGGAACGATAATCCTTGAACAGTGATAGCAGCCATGGAGTATATACAATAAGCCAGCCCCCTAATTTCGGGAGGCTGGCTTATTTCTGTAGGTTCTATGACAGACTCAGAACTATTCTTCAGCCGGTTCTTTGTCCGGCAGCTGTGTAACATAGCTGTCCGACAACTGGCGCAGCCGTAAGGCACGGGTATATTCATCCTCGGTGCCGGCCGGAGCATGACCGCCGCTCGCAAGCGGATATTGTGTATTATCCTCAAAGCTGTTGCCGGGAATCAGCAGGCCGGAGCTGGCGATAAACGAGCCAGTAGGCAGATAATACCGCTGAGGCAGCAGATTGTAAGACTGGCTGAGCAAATCCTGGCCGAAATGAATATTGTTATCCATCGATACACCCAGCAGGCTGGCAGCAGTAGGCATAATATCCACTTCTCCGCCCACCTGCTCAAGTGTCTGCGCCGCCAATCCCTTGCCGTGAACGAGCAGCGGGATATTCAGCATATTCGCATAGGCATAATCATAGCCGTAGATTTCCTTCATTAATTCCTTATCGTCGTGATCAAGCGAGTAGATGGGCAGTCCCATATGGTCGCCGTAGACCATAATCAGGCTGTTATCCCATATTCCGTCCGCCTTCAGTTCATCCACGAATTGCCCGAAGGCATAGTCAGCATAATTCTGCGACCGGATATAGTCTCCGACGAACGTGCCTTCATAACGTTCAGGCAGCTTCATTTTGTACTTTTCTGCAGGGATAGTGAACGGATGATGCGCAGACATGGAGATCACCTGTGCGTAGAATGGCTGTCCCCCGTCTTTCATTTCCTTCAGCTTATCAGCAGTTTTGCTGTAGAGCATTTCATCGGAAGCCCCGAAGAAGAAGGTGTCCTCGTCCCCGAAGAACTTGTGATCGTAATAATGCTCCCAGCCCAGTGAGCTGTATAGCTCGCCGCGGTTCCAGAATTCCACATCATTCGTATGGAAGGTGGCTGTCTGATATCCGTTGGCCTGCAGCAGACGCGGCAGACTTGGCACTTCCTTATCCACATAAGACATTGTAGCTGCACCCTGCGGAGGAATGTAGAAGGATGAGTTAACTACGAATTCTGCATCTGAAGTATTGCCCTGGCCGACCATCTGATAGAAGTTGTTGAAATACAGGCTGTCTTCCATCAGGCGGTTCAGATTAGGTGTGATTTCCTGTCCGTCTATCTTAAGGCCCATCAGGAAAGTCTGAAAGGACTCCAGTTGGATAATAATCAGATTCTTGCCCTTGGCAGCCCCGGCATACGGGGATACTGCTGAAGAATCAATTCCCTTAAGCTGATTAATGGTGTCCTGCGTAATCTCGCTGGCATTTACAAGCTCTGGTTTATCTTGAGCAAAGATAGTATATGCTTCATAATTAAGGATACCCATTTCCTGGGCCTTCTTGATCTCGTTCATGCTTGCTTTGTTGGGAAGAATATTGAACAGGCAGAGTCCGAGTGAAACAGCGAACAGGACGACATGCAGCATTCTTCCGTTGTGGCGGTTGATGGTATCCTTCTTGTAATTGCGTCCGTTCTTGTTAATGAAGAAGTAGAAGCCAAGGACGATAATGTCGGTGAAGATCAGCAGATAATAAGGGTCCATGAGTGAGAATACACTGTTGCGCACCGCAGTGACCTGGTTCACCTGCTCTGCCGCATGGTAAGTGACAATAACCCCGTAATATTTGAAGTACATAATAGCGGCAAAAAAGATGGCGGTAACCAGCAGATTAACCGTCATATAATATCCGAGTTTCCGTTTGGAGGCAAAACGCTCAATCAGGAAGAAAAGTGCCCAGACAAAAGGGATTTCAGTCAGTACCGATTTCCAGAACTGCAGGTCTTCAAAAATGACACCCCAGGCTAAAAGGCTTTTAAGGACGAAAATAATAGAGAAGAACACAAATGGCTTGAGCAACCATCGTTTGATCGTTACGGATGACACAGCTTCGCCTTCTTTCTTAAGAATAAACATGTTTCCCGGCTGGGAGGAAACAGCAGCATGAGGACAAAAGAATACCATTATCAATAAAGCCTATTATGCAGCGCCAGGCAAGGAATGTCAAAAATCAGAAACCGCCGTATACCCTTTGGGGAAAGCGTAAAATCAATCCTGAATGAATCCAAGGGCCGGTAATGCCCTCAGGCAGGCTTAAATCCTTGATAACGGACGAAAATGACATCTGAGTCAAAAGAATAAACCGGGAATTAATGGAGGTGTTGCAAGATGAGCTATGCAGAAATCGCGTTGTCCGTGAGGGCACTGGTGGAATATGCCTTCAGCAGCGGCAGTCTGGAGCCGGGATTCCGCAGCGGTACGGCTATGGTGGAGGGTACGCGCAGCCATCAGCTGATTCAGAAGCAATATAAGGAAGCGGACCGCAAAGAGGTATATTTAAAAACGGAGATTCCGCATGGGGATCTGCTGTTCATCATCGACGGGCGTTGCGACGGCCTGCTTGCAGCCGGGGACGGCAGCCTGACTGTGGAGGAGATCAAATCCATCGCCGGAACGCCGGATTCCGCCTTGGAAGGACGGGAGGTACACTGGGCACAGGCTTTCATGTATGCCTATATCCTCACGCAGGATCTGGATCTCCAGGCAATACAGGTTAAGTTAACCTATGTGCAGCGGGGAAGTGAGGAGCAGTACAGCCTATACAGGGAAATGACCCGCGAAGAGCTGACAGCCTTTGCTGAAGAGACGGTAGCCAAGTATGCGCCATATGCTGAAATGATGGTCCGCTACAAGGCGAAGAGGGGAGAGAGCATCCATAGCTTGTCGTTTCCGTTCTCGGGTTACCGGCCCGGCCAGCGTCATTTCGCTGCTGCAGTCTACACTTCGATTGCAGAGGGGGCCAATCTCTTCGCGCAGGCACCCACAGGCATCGGCAAAACGATGTCCACCCTTTTCCCGGCGGTCAAAGCCCTTGGAGAGGATAAGGTGTCCGGCATCTTCTATCTGACCGCCAAGACAGTTACACGGATTGCGGCACAGGAGGCGGTGATGATGCTGAACAGCCGGGGGCTGCATCTGCATGTGATTACGCTTACGGCCAAGGAGAAGGCGTGTTTCCGTGAGGATGGAAGCTGCGGCGCGGATTCCTGTCCTTTTGCCGAAGGCTACTATGACCGGATCAATGCCGCCATGCTCGATATGCTGGAGCACGAAATGCTGATGACGCGCGAGATCATTGCCGCGTATGCCCGAAAGCATGAGGTGTGCCCGTTCGAATTCTCCCTGGATGCTGCCTACGCCTGCGACATTGTTATCTGCGATTATAACTATATCTATGATCCCCGGATCAGCCTGAAGCGGCTGTCCGAGGAGCGGAAGAAAAAAACTGTGCTGCTTGTGGATGAAGCGCACAATCTGGTAGACCGGGGGCGGGAGATGTACTCCGCCTCGCTGACCAAGGCGCCGTTCCTGGCACTTCAGCGGCAGTACAAAACAGTGAATCCGCGGCTAAGCAGCGCGGCGAGGGCCGTAAATGCCTTCTTCATTGCGCTGCGTAAAAGCTGCGGGGACAAGGGGGCTGGAGAATGGAAGGAGTATCACGCAGAGCTGCCGGAGCTGCTCGAGCTTTTCGCTTCCGAAGCCGAACTGGAGCTGCTGCATTCTTCCTCACTGATCACTCCGCCGGCGGAGGGGGAAGCCGGCAGTCTGCTGGATACGTACTATGCGGTGCAGGGGATGCTGCGTACGTTCAAGACCTATGATGAGCGTTACATGACCTATGCGGAAGTGCGCAGCGGTGATGTGTACCTGAAGCTGTTCAATCTCGATCCGTCGCATTTGCTGCAGCAGATGGGTGGGAGCTTCCGCAGCCAAATCCTGTTCTCTGCCACGCTCTCGCCGCTCTCCTATTACAGGGATATGATCGGCGCAGATGAGGAGGACTATAGCCTGAGCCTGTCCTCGCCTTTTCATAAAGAGCAGTGGCAGGTATCTGTGCTTCCGGTATCCACCCGCTACCATGACCGGGACGCCTCCTTACAGCCGCTTAGCGATGCACTGAAAGGGATGGTCTCAAGGAAAGGGAATTACCTGGTCTTCTTCCCCTCTTATCTCTATTTGAAGAATGTATATGAAGTGTTCACTGAGAAATACCCTGAAGTCGCTACCCTGCTGCAGGGCAGCGGGATGAGCGAGACCGAGCGGGAGAACTTCCTTGCAGCGTTCCGCCCGGACAATCCGGATACCCTGCTCGGCTTTGCTGTGCTGGGCGGGATTTTCTCCGAAGGGGTGGATTTGCCGGGTGACCGGCTGAATGGTGTGATGGTGGTCGGGGTCGGCCTGCCGCAGGTAGGGCTGGAGCGCAATCTGCTGCGGAGCTACTTTCAAGCGCAGGGCAAGAACGGATTCGATTACGCCTATGTCTACCCGGGCATGTGCAAGGTGCAGCAGGCAGGGGGCCGGCTGATCCGCAGCGAGAACGACAGCGGCATTATTGTGCTGGCGGATGACCGTTTTCTCCAGAGTTCTTACCGGCAACTGCTCCCCGAGGAGTGGCGGGACTACTTTGTCATGGCATAAGCGGGTATAATCGAATGAAAAGGCATTCATAGACAACAGGAGGTAAGGACATGACGCTAAATATCGGAATAGTCGGAACAGGGTGGTTCTCCAAGGTGCATGCGGATTTGCTGGCAGGGATGGAGGATGTATCATTGAAGGCCGTCTGCGGCAGCAGCAAGCCAAAGGGTGAGGACATGGCCCGTCCTTACGGAGCCGAGGGCTATGGGGATATTATCGAGATGCTGGATGCGCACAAGCTGGATGCCGTCTATATCTGTGTGCCTCCACAGTCACACGGGGCGATTGAACGGACGCTGATTCGAAGGGATATCCCTTTCTTTGTTGAGAAGCCGCTGGGCTCAAGCACGGCCATTCCGGCCAGCCTGCTGCAGGATATTAAGGAGCATCAGCTGCTGACTTCCGTCGGCTATCATTTCCGGTATCAGGAGAACATCCAGCGGCTCAAGCAATCGCTTAGTTCGGATAAGGTAGGGATGATCGTCGGAGAATGGATGGGCGGTATGCCGGGCGTGGCCTGGTGGCGCAACCAGGAGCAGTCCGGCGGACAATTCACGGAGCAGACTACGCATATCGTCGACCTGCTGCGTTATCTGGCCGGTGAGGTAACGGAGGTCTATGGGATGTTCGGCAACCGGATTATGCATGAGAAGCATGAAGGGGTGACTGTGTCCGATGTGGGTACAGTGTCCCTGAAGCTGGAGAGCGGCATCATTGCCAGCATCTCCAACACCTGCGTGCTGCCTGGAGAAGTAGGTAAAGCGGGCATCAGCTTCTATAATGATAACGGAATGCTTGACTGGAACCCGGAACGTCTGCTGGAAGTCCGCAGCGGAGCCAGCAAGGAATTCAAGAACACAGGTAATCCTTACGCGGTGGAGAGCGAAGCATTCCTGCATGCTGTGCGGACCGGAGACCGTTCCCGCATTCTCAGCGATTATGAGGACGGATATAAGACCTTGAAGGTGACCTGCGCAGCTTATGACTCCGCACAGAGCGGATTGCCGGTGAAGTTGTAGGAGGCATGTATGGTTACTATGTAGAAAAAAGACCCGCAGCATGGCTTTCGCCGTTGCTGCCGGTCTATGGCCCAAGCCGGGGCGGCCTAGTGGAGGAAAACCGCGAGCAGTGCCGGCGCAAGCCCGATAGAGAACAGCGCCGTCAGAATCATCGCGATACTGGAGATGGTGCCGGTCAGCGAACTCAGCTCGAAGGCTTTGGACGTGCCGGTACCATGCGCTGCGGTTCCCAGCGATACCCCGCGCGCAATTTCATTGTCAATGCGGAAAAGGCGGAGCACGGACGGTCCCATCATCGTTCCCAGTACACCGGTCAGAATGACGAAGACCGCTGTAATGCTGGGAACACCGCCGATGCTTTGTGAGATGCTCATGGCGATCGGTGTGGTCACCGAGCGAGGCACCAGACTGGTTGCCAGATCACCGCTAAGATGCAGCCATTTGGCCAGCAGCATGGATGAGATCACGGCAATAACCGTTCCTGACAGCACGCCTGCCGCAATTTCGGCGGCGTGCTTTTTGAGTACCTTGAAGTTTTTATGGAGTGGGATCGCAAAGGCGATAGTCGCCGGTTGAAGCAGGTCCGATAGCCATTTGCCTCCCGCATTGTAAGATTCATAGGAGCTGCCCGTCATCAGCAGAAAGGCGATGATCAGCAGCGGTGTAATAATCAGCGGGGAAGTGTACATTTTGCCGCTGGAGGCATAGATGCGTTTGGCCAGGAGGTAGACAGCGACGGTGAGTCCAAGAAATAATAATCCGGTTATCATGAGCTTCTACGCTCCTTTATTCTATAAATTGCACCCGTGAGTACCCCGGAGCCGGCCATTACAGCAAACGTACCTACGAGTACAACCGCCAGCACCTGCAGACCGTCTGCCTCGAGCAGCTTCGAATATTTCATAACACCTATAGCGGAAGGGATGAAGAACAGCAGCAGCTCAGCAAGCAGCCAAGAGGCGCCAACCTCTACCCAGTTCAGCCGGATCACACCGGATTCCAGCAGCAGAAATAAGAGAATCATCCCGATAATGCTTCCGGGAAGCGGAATATGCAGAAATGAGGTTAACGTATTCACCAGCAGGGAGAAGACGGTAAGTCCGGCTACCTGCAGTAAGCCTAAGGCGATCTTTTTCATAGCGATTACTTCCTTTCGTCTTACTGAAAGTTTACATCCTTTTCTTTCATAGGTACAATGAATAGATTGAATATCTCACATTCTTTTCATCTATATATGGAGGTTACCGGTATGGACATCAGACAACTGGAGTATTTCGTACAGGCGGCCAGGCTGAATAGCTTCTCCAGAGCGGCGGAATCGCTGTACATTACCCAGCCCACGATCAGCAAGATGATCCGCAATCTGGAGATTGAACTGGGGGCGGATCTATTTTACAGGGAAGGCAAAAGCATCCGTCTGACAGATGCAGGCGAGCTACTGCTGGTTAAGGCGCAGAATATTGTAGAGTCCTTCACGAGCCTCTCCTCGGAACTGGATAGTCTGCGCAATCTGAAGCAGGGTCATATCCGCATTGGACTGCCTCCTATGGTAGGTGCCAGTTTCTTCCCTGCTGTCATCGGGGAATTTCACCGCCGTTACCCGGAGGTGACGATAAGGCTGCATGAAGACGGCGCCAAAAAGGTAGAGGATGATGTGGAGGCCGGCCTGATTGATATCGGGGCGATTGTATTGCCTGTCAACAAAGCCAAGTTTCACTGCTTCACCTTTGTGGAGGAGAAGCTGCAATTGCTGGTTCCCGCAGGACACCGTTTGGACGGGGTGCAGAATGTGCAACTGAAAGAGCTGGCAGAAGAGGAATTCGTGCTGTTCCGGGAGGACTTCGCCCTGCATGACCGGATTATTTCGGAATGTGTCAAAGCAGGCTTCCAGCCTAAGGTAGTCTATGAGAGCTCGCAGTGGGATCTGATCAGCCGGATGGTAGCTGCAGGAATGGGCATTGCGCTACTGCCGGAGACCATATGCCGGGATATGGACCGTTCACGGATCGCTGTCATCCCAATGACCGAGCCTGTGATTCCCTGGCAGCTGGGGATGATCTGGCGCAGAGACCGTTATCTGTCCTTCGCCGCTCGGGAGTGGATCGCCTTCGCGATGAAAGTGCTCGGGGAACTGTAAACGACATTTTTTTCTTTTTTTTCAAAATATGTTTTTTGGCATCATGAATTATGATAAGGGAGAAGTTGATAGAGAGAAGGTGAGTAACCGTGAACCTTTACCAGAATTCTTCCGATAACCAGAGCAGGGATTACAGAGAAGATGAGCTGTTTCTTACTATAGAGAACTTAAGAAGTGAATTGCTGGAGGTGGCCCAGGAGCGGAGTCTGAGTGATCATGCGGTTCTGGAACTCAGCCAGCGGCTGGACGGATATATTGTACTGGCCCAGAATCTGATGATGGAGAGTCTGCGCAGCCGCAAGAACGGGGCAGCAGGGTACACCAAGAACACCATAAACCAGCGGATCAGAAATAAAGCTGCCTTGCAGCAGTAGTCTGAATTTATACAATAACTCCAGTTAGCGTCTGGATGTTGAGGTCTCACTATGTGGGGCCATTTTGTTGTGCTTTCAATAGTCATCACCTATAATGGCAATAAATAGAAGGGGTACAAGTGAATCCTTGAGGAGGTGCCGGGTGGAGGCGAAACTGACTACGCTACGAACAGAAATTGAGAAAAATTTATCCCGCTCGGGCCATAATCTTGCCTCATTTGCCAAAATATCCGGACTGAACCGCGGCAGTCTCAGTGCGATCCTTCATGGTAATCCGCCTAAGCCGGTTTCTCTGAGACAATTGGATGCGATGACCCGGGCCTTCGGATTCCCGGAGGGCTGGCTGTATCCGCTATTTGTGGAAGAGTGCTTTAGTGAGGACAGAATTTCACGCCGCCGTATGGAGCCTTTTTTGGTCCGCTGTGCCGAAATTGGCAAGCAGCAGTGTATTGATGAAGTCTTGAGCAGGATTATGGAATATCCTAAACCGCTGGATATCATCTATACGGTAGCGGAGAGGCTGTTCTGCAGCGGCAAGACACAGGAATCGGTCGTGTTCTACAGGCTTATTGTAGAGAATGAGCCGGATAGCTACTCGGAACGGATGGCCATCAGCCAGTATCGTATGTTCAAATCCCTGCAGTCTACACCTGATGTGGACATGGAACAGAAGCTGCGCGCTGTAATCCGCTTTGAGCCGTTCCGCGGTCTGCTTCCCGAGGACATGCAGCTGGACGGGCTGCTTAAGCTGGCGAAGGTATGCTTTGCATTGCACCGCTGGAAGGATGTAGAGAAATATGCCGATGAGCTGAGAGCATTAACCCATGGGATCTACCGGGAGGAATTGCGCAGAAGCAAGGGGAAACGGGTGGAGGCTTTCCAGGCGGAACGCCCGCTGGTAGTCTATTATGGCCATGGCTATCTATTGAAGGCTTCGGCGCTTACTAAGCAGGGAGAATATGAGCAGGCCAAGAAATACACCGCCGGGTATGCAGATCTGGGATGGTTTGAGCTGCTGGATGATGAAGGGCGCAGTGCCGTGGATAGCTTCCGGCTGTTTGCTGTAGCCAATAGCTTTACCCTTGAGATATTAATGGGCAATACTTCTGAGCTGCCGGCATATATAGCTTTTCTGGCAGAGCATCCCGGTGAAATTCTATCCGGCATGGTCATTATTCTGGAGTCGGCCAACCGTTTCGGATTCTCTGCAGACGCTGTGCTGTCACGCTTTTCCAGGGAGATGCTGCGTTTTGAACAATTTCAGGACCCGATTAATGTAGACCGTGTGTACCGTCTCTATTACCAGATAGCCATGTATTATATCTCACGTAAACAGTACTCCAAAGGAATTGACTATATTATTCAATGTCTGCGGCTAACCGTCAGGCTGAATAGCGGAAAGGACTTCATTAATTGTGTGACCCTGTTCGAATTGAACAGGGACGCCTCCTCCGACACCCAGCAGACCGCTTACAGGGAGCTGCTACGGGATGTAAGACAGCGTGAGGAAATTACTGATCATGAGAGCCCCCGTTTTGGCGTAGTTTAACTTTATCATTGCCTTATCTAAGGATCACTCCCCGGCCATCCGTGTCGCGGGAGCATTTATGCGTAATTATGTGAAAAAAGCACAAACATCCCTCAACCTGCGTTCTTCAATCTGTAATAATTGATAGCGAATTCAGGAATTGACAAAGTATTGCCCGGAAAATATAATTAGGTAGCCTAATTAATATAGTATTTAATTATTTGTATACCTAACTAAAAAAGAGGTGGGAACATTGGGATAAATAGAGAAGATGAAAATTCAGTCGGACACAAGCTTTTCTCCGCACTCCGGCAGCTGCGCAAAGGCCACCTGTATCATTCCGTGGAGGGTCATAAGCCAAGTGAGATGACTTTATTGATATGTATTGCACGGGCGTCCCATTCATCTGATGTAGGACTCAAGGTTTCTGAAATCAGCCGCTTTCTGGGGCTGACTCCGCCTACGGTCACACAGCTGATCAACAGTCTGGAGGCTAAGCACATGGTGGAACGGCAAGCCGACGTCTCCGACCGGAGAGTGGTACGCATCAAGTTGACGGAACAGGGGAAAATTATTACCCGCAAGGCCAAGAAGCATATGGACGCCACGCTTAACAAAATGGTGGAGTATCTGGGTGAGGAAGAGTCCGATCAGCTGGCAGAGCTGCTGCTTAAAGTACATGCCTTCATGAAAGACAATCCACCGCCAAATCTAGACCGGTTACAAATGAACGGAGATGAGAAACTTGATTAAATTACTAAAGCATTTGAGACCCTTCCGATTGGCAATAGCCGCAGTACTGATTCTCGTATTCCTGCAGTCCATGGGAGATTTGTATCTTCCGACCCTGATGAGTGACATTATTGATAGGGGGATTGTGAACGGCGACCAGAATTACATCTGGAGAATCGGCGGCTTCATGCTGCTCGTAGCGGCCGGCGGTGCAGCCTGCTCCATTGTTGCCAGCTATCTGTCGGCTAAGATAGCAGCGGGCTTCGGTAAGAACACCCGGTCACGGATGTTCAACCATGTCGAGAATTTCACGCTGCATGAATTCGACAAGCTGGGTACGGCTTCGTTGATTACACGTACTACCAACGATATTACACAAGTCCAGACTGTATTAACAATGATGCTTCGCATGATGATTGGTGCTCCGATGATGATGATCGGCGGGATTATTATGGCGGTGTCTGAGGATGCCAAGCTCTCGCTGATCTTTGTAGTGGTGATTCCGCTGCTGGTTGGAGCGATCTTCTTCATTGGAATGAAGGGACTTCCGCTGTTTAAAGCCATCCAGATCAAGCTGGACAAATTAAACCTTGTGCTGCGAGAGCATTTGACCGGTATCCGCGTCATCCGCTCGTTCAACCGGATTGAGCATGAGAATAAGCGGTTTAGTCTGGCCAATGCAGATCTGACGGATACTGCAATCAAAGTGAATAAAGTTATGGCCGGACTGATGCCGCTGATGATGATCGTAATGAACTTCTCCATGATCGCTATCCTCTATTATGGTGGAATCCGGATTGGAGACGGTGATCTCCAGGTAGGTTCACTGATGGCCTTCATTCAATATGCAATGCAGATTATGTTCTCCCTCATCATGGTTTCAATGATGTTTGTCCTGATTCCAAGAGCCTCTGCCTCTGCACTGCGTATCAATGAAGTCCTCGATATGCAGCCTGAAATTACAGATCCGACAACTGCAGACCTGAAGACTACAGCTACGGCTACCCATGCTGACGGCCGTGACGGAATGCGTGGTTTTGTGGAGTTCGACAATGTAACCTTCTCTTATCCGGGGGCTGAACAGCCTGCACTGTCCGGGATTACCTTCAGTGCACGCCCCGGCGAGATTACAGCTATTATCGGCGGAACAGGGTCAGGTAAATCAACGCTGCTAAACATGATTCCAAGATTCTATGATGCTATTGAAGGTTCGATCCGCGTCGATGGAGTGGATGTACGCCAGATGACGCAGGAGGATCTGCGGAGTAAGATCGGTTATATCCCGCAAAAAGCCGTGCTGTTCACCGGTACCATTAACGAGAATATCCGTTACGGGAAAGAGGACGCTACGGACGATGAAATCCTTCATGCCGCCAAGGTGGCCCAGGCCTATGATTTCGTAACGGCCATGAAGGACGGTTTCAATTCGGAAATCTCCCAGGGTGGAGGCAATGTCTCCGGCGGCCAGAAACAGCGTTTGTCCATAGCCCGTGCACTGGTACGGAAACCGGAAGTGTATCTGTTTGATGACAGCTTCTCGGCGCTTGACTTCAAGACCGATGCCAAGCTGCGTGCTGCCCTTAAAGGCGAGACTACAGAATCTACAGTCCTTATTGTCGCACAGCGTGTCAGTACGGTTATGGATGCAGACCGGATTATCGTACTGGATGACGGTGAGATTGTTGGAATGGGCACACACCGTGAGCTGCTGGATAACAATGAGGTGTACCGCGAGATCGTATCCTCGCAGTTGTCAGAGGAGGAAATAGCATGAGTGAGCAGAATAAAAACATGAAACCGCCGCAGCGTTCAGGTGGTGGCTTCGGACCAGGCGGAGGACCCGGCGGTCCGGGCATGAGAATGCCGGCTGAGAAAGCCAAGGATTTCAAAGGAACGCTGCGGCGCCTGACCCGGTATTTGCGCCCGCGCCAGGTTCAGCTGATTATTGTGTTTGTGATGGCGATTGCCAGTACCATATTCAGCATTTTCAGCCCTAAAGTAATGGGTAGAGCTACCACCAAATTGTTTGAAGGCGCCTATGGCAAGCTGATGGGTGTACCTGGAGCGGAGATTGATTTTGGCTATATTAATGATATTCTGATTCTCCTGGCCGGACTGTATCTGTTAAGCGCATTGTTCAGTTATATACAGCAGTATGTAATGGCCGGTGTGGCGCAGAAGGTCGTCTATGATATGCGTGAACAGATCAACAGCAAGCTTGAACGGCTGCCGCTGAAGTACTTCGATTCCCGGACACACGGGGAAATATTAAGCAGGGCGACCAATGATGTAGACAATATCAGTACTACCCTGCAGCAGAGTTTGACCCAGCTTATTACGTCCATTGTGACGATTATTGGTGTCATAGTAATGATGCTGACCATCAGCCCGTGGCTAACGTTGATTACCATAGTAACACTGCCGCTGAGCTTCGTGGTCATTATGCTGATCACCAAACGCTCACAGACCTATTTCATCGGCCAGCAGAAGTCGCTGGGACAGCTGAATGGTCATGTTGAGGAAATGTATACCGGACACCGTATTATCAAAGCGTTCGGACGCGAGAAGAACTCTTTGAAGGACTTCAACAAAATTAATGATGACCTGTACAATTCCGGCTGGAGATCCCAGTTCATCTCCGGGATTATTATGCCGCTGATGATGTTTATCGGGAACCTTGGCTATGTGCTCGTCTGTGTGGTCGGCGGGATCTTCGTAACCAAAAAAGCAATTGATGTCGGGGACATCCAGGCCTTCATCCAGTATTCGCGCCAGTTCACAATGCCGATTACGCAGACGGCCAATATCGCCAACATCATCCAGTCCACCATCGCTTCGGCGGAACGTGTATTTGAACTGCTGGATGAAGAAGAGGAAGTTCCTGAAGTGGGGACTTCACTTGCGAAACGTCCAGTGGATGCCGAAGAGGGCTCCGTGGAATTCCGCCACGTGAAGTTCGGCTACAAAGAGGATGCTATCCTCATTGAAGACATGAATATCGAGGTCAGCCCAGGACAGACCATTGCCATTGTAGGTCCAACCGGAGCCGGCAAAACGACCCTGATCAACCTGCTGATGCGCTTCTATGAGATCAGCGGCGGGGAGATTGTGATCGATGGTGTCAACATCACCAATATGAAGCGCAGCGAGCTGCGCAGCAAGTTCGGTATGGTGCTCCAGGATACCTGGCTGTTCAACGGCACCATCCGTGACAATATCGCTTATGGCCGCGAAGGGGCTACGGAAGCTGATGTGGTCCGGGCAGCCAAGGCTGCGCATGCCGACCACTTCATCCGCACGCTGCCGCTGGGCTATAACACGATCCTGAACGAGGAAGCCTCGAACATCTCCCAAGGGCAAAAGCAGCTGCTTACCATTGCCCGGGCAATCCTGGCTGATCCTTCAATCCTGATTCTGGATGAAGCCACCAGCAGCGTCGATACCCGCACGGAGGTGCAGATCCAGAAGGCTATGAATACGCTGATGAACGGCAGAACCAGCTTCGTCATCGCTCACCGCCTGTCCACCATCCGTGATGCGGATCTGATTCTGGTTATGAATCAGGGCAGCGTGATTGAGAAGGGCACCCACCTGGAGCTGCTCGAAGCAGGCGGCTTCTACGCCGACCTCTACAACAGCCAGTTCTCCGGGGATGATCTGCCGGACGTGGGCTAAACGGTATATGACCGCGGGTAAACTGTAGAGATTACTCCAAACATCTCTTCTAAAATGTACTGTGAAGATGTATTTTAACAATCGGCTGTATCCCTCAGCTTAGCTCATAGCCCCGGCGTTCACTGCAGGCAGTCTGCGTGAACGCCGGGGCTTTTACTATATACGGTCAGTTGAGCTGGAGTTAGGTGGCGGTAAATGGACTATTCGCTTAAAAATCCTGCATAAAATACAACAATCCCCTCGTTAAATCGGTCTAAAATCAAAATTTTTTGTACAAAAGGCAACATTTCGGGCAGAATCATGCCGCGCGGCTTAAGTAGAGCCATCTATTTTCCCTTGGGTATCATATACTAGTTTCCAGATAATAATAGAAATAGAGACAACGGTGCTCACCCGTTCTAGACGTAATGAATCAGGGGTTTCATGAGGCAATGTCGTCTACTGTAACTCTTACTATCTATTGCTTTAGAAAAAAGGTTTGCTTAAAATTTTTAAGGTATATATGATAAGGATAGTAAAATGACCCGCGGCTCATTTTGGGCTTGCGGATGGGAGAGAGGATGAAAGGAATGTCAGGCTACGGTAAATGGGTAGCAGGAGGCAAAACAAAATGGATTACCCTTCTGGTGTGGATTGCAGTTGTAGGGGCTTTGACTATGATCTGGCCTTCGGTGAACTCGCAGGTTGTCAATAACGCGCCCAACCTGCCGGAGGATTCGCAATCTGTCCGCGCAGCAGCGCTTGCGGAGGCAGAATTCCCTGCCGGAAGCGGCGTACCGGCCTTGCTGGTATGGCATCGTGAAGGCGGATTGTCAGAGGAAGATCTCCTACATATAACTGCTGTATACTCCAAGCTTGAGCAGCAGCCGCTCGCGCATCAGAACTTCGTTCCGCCGCTTGGTCAGCTGCCGCCACAGGCGCTGCAGGCTTCACTGTCGGAGGATAGAAGTACAATCGTCACACCAGTGCTGTTTGACAAGAAGGCAGACAGTGAACAGCTCGGCGAATCACTGACCGAGATGAAGACGCTGATCGGCGCTGAAACTGGCACAGACCCTTCTGCAGCCAAGCAAGACAGCGGCGATTTAAGCCTTAGGGTTTCCGGTCCAGTCGGGATATCGGTAGATGCAACAGGCTTATTCAAGAATGCTGATGTTGCACTGCTGATCGCAACCGTAATACTGGTGCTGGTCTTCCTGCTGCTGATCTACCGTTCGCCGATTCTGGCATTGATTCCGCTGGTTGCAGTCGGCTTTGCTTACGGTGTAACCAGCCCGCTGCTTGGCAAGATGGCAGAGGAAGGCTGGATTACGGTGGATTCGCAGGCCGTATCTATTATGACGGTGCTGCTCTTCGGGGCGGGGACAGACTACTGCCTGTTTATGATTTCCCGGTTCCGCCAGATGCTGAAGGTTGAGGAGAACAAGGGGCGTGCACTGCTGAGTGCAATCACCCATTCCTCCGGAGCGATCGCCATGAGCGGATTCACAGTTGTGCTTGCGCTCTTCGCGCTGCTGCTGGCCAAATACGGGGCGTACCACCGCTTTGCGGTTCCGTTCAGTGTCTCTATTCTCATTATGGGGATTGCCAGTCTGACGCTGGTTCCGGCACTATTGGCTATCTTTGGTCGAACCTCGTTCTTCCCGTTCGTTCCGCGCACTCCGCAAATGGAGATTGAGCGGGCCAAGGCCAAGGGGAAGCCGGTACCGCAGCCGAAGAGTTCACCCAAAAAAGGAATCGGGTATCTTGTCATTTCCCGGCCATGGGCGATCGTGGGAGTAACCGTGGTGGTATTGGGCATCCTGGCCTCGTTCTCCAGCGGAATTAAATTCACCTATGATATCCTATCCTCCTTCCCGAAAGATATGGAATCGCGTGAAGGGTTCGACCAGATCGGCAAGCAGTTCTCTCCCGGAGAGCTGGCACCGGCCAAGCTGATGGTGGATACAGAGGGCCTGCGCGGCGGAGAAGATCTGAAGGTCATCCTGGGCGGCCTGTCCTATGTGGACGTGGTATCTGATCCGCAGCAGGGGGCCGTTAATAAGAACATCACTGCCTATGATATTGAATTCAAGGCTAATCCGTATTCCATCGAGGCGATGAATCACATTCCGGCACTCCAGGCTACTGTAGAGCAGGCCCTGGCGGAGTCGGGAATAGAGAACGCGCAGGATAAGGTATGGATTAGCGGACAGACCGCTACCCAGTATGATACCAAGGAGCTCGGGGAACGGGATACCGATCTGATTATACCGGTGGTTATCGGGATGATTACAGTGCTGCTGCTGATCTATCTCCGATCTGTAGTGGCGACCATTTATCTGGTAGCTACGGTAATTCTCTCCTTCTTCTCGGCACTCGGTCTGGGCTGGATTATTATTCATTATCTGCTCGGTGCAGATGCAATTCAAGGCGCAATTCCGCTCTATTCCTTCGTCTTCCTGGTAGCGCTGGGCGAGGATTATAACATCTTCATGATCTCGAATATCTGGAAAAAGCGTAAAGCTATGCCGCTGAAGCAGGCCATCGCCGAAGGCGTGAACGAAACCGGATCGGTAATCACCTCCGCCGGACTCATTCTGGCAGGTACCTTCGCTGTATTGGCGAGTCTGCCGATTCAGGTGCTGGTGCAATTCGGTATCATCACCGCGATTGGCGTGCTGCTCGATACCTTCGTGGTCCGGCCGTTCCTGGTTCCGGCCATCACCGTGCTTCTGGGCCGCCGGGCCTTCTGGCCGGGCAAGCATCAGGACGTGGGCGAGTCTCCGGCAACAGGCCGCGAATAACCGGGTTGTGAACTACAGAAGCAATAACAGGGATGCCCCGTCAAGCCTTAAAGGCTGCGGGGCATCCCTGTTGTGTATATGCGTATAACGGCTGGATTCAGTTACCGGGAGTTCGGCTGAGTAGCAGCTCATACTTGTCGAGTGAGGCGCCGACAATGGCTTCATTCCGGCCGGCCCCGCGGTGCGAATCGCGGAAGGCGGGACTGGACGTCCAGCCGCTTAGGGCTTCCTCGCTCTCCCAGACAGTACAGATCTTCAGCTCCTCCACGCCTTCTTTGGGCGCGCCCTGCCAGACCTCCATGCGGATAAATCCGGGCATGCTCTGCACCCCATTGTCTGCCCCAAAACGCGAGGCCAGTGCTTCGCCATGTCCTTCTTTGATCTTAATCGTGTTGGTTACTACCAGCATGCCAAGTCCTCCTCATAGGGTGTGGGTGTAATCTGCCATTGTTATTGCGGATTAGTCGTCCAGATGCCAGCGGTCTTCAGGAAGACGCGGTCTGGAAGCTTCAAGGCAGCGAGCGTCAGCTCGGCCACATCCTCGGGCTGCATCATCCGGTCTTCATCACCGATCTTCAGGCCGGCACCGGTGGCCAGACCTGTGTTGACGGTGCTGGGGGTTAGTGCCACGACACGGATATTATGCTTGCGGACCTCCATCGCCAGCGCTTCCGTCATACCCATCAAAGCGAATTTGGAAGCACAATAGGCTGAGCCTGTAGCGAAGCCGCGTTCTCCTGCCGTAGAAGAGATATTGATGATGTTACCGCTGGAACGTTCAATCATAGCAGGCAGTGCCGCACGGGTTACATAATAAGTGCCGAACAGATTGATCTGCATATGGCGCTCCCAGTCAGCAGGGTCCATCTCCAGGAAGGTGCCAAACTGGGCAATCCCGGCATTGTTGATAAGTGCGTCGAACGGGCCAAGGTCATTCTGCAGGGCCACAACCGCCCGCTCTGCTTCCTCACGCACCGCAATATCAGCTACAGCAATGCTGACCTTGATGTCATATACCTCAGTCAATGCCGACTTCAGTGCCTCCAGATCTGCTGAAGTTCTGGAGATAAGCCCCAGGTTAGCGCCTTCTTTAGCGAGTGCCATCGCGAGAGCTTTGCCGATCCCTTTACCTGCACCTGTAATTACAATACTGGTTCCTCTTAAATCCATAACCTGTCGTCACGCTCCTTAAGATAGAAAATTCTATATATTGGATGAACATAAGCCTATTATACCTGAGCGGACAGAGACAATCACGCCGGGACAGGCGAAGAGGGACAAGACAGTCCATTCTAATTGTATGCTCTGTACACTACTGTATATGAAGCAGGCTTACTGCTTGGCTGTGAGGTTCTTAAGCGGGACTGTGGCCGGTCCTTCGATCACATCGCCCTCATAAGAGAAGCGGGAGCCGTGGCACGGGCAATCCCAGGAGCGTTCCCCGTTATTCCACTCGCATTCACAGCCCATATGTGTGCAGGTTCTGTCCACGAGATGCAGCTTGCCCTCAGGGTCGCGGTAGCCGCCAACCCGTTTGCCGTCATGGAAAACAACGGCCCCTTCATCCGGTGCAAGATCTTCTGTTTTTTTATGGATAATCTCCACTTTTCCGGCTACAAGCTCTTTGGCGACCGAGAAGTTCTGCACGATGAAATTTTTGATGCCCGGATTAGCTTTGAAGCGTGTCGGATCGTACAGCTCTGTATAAGGGTTGCTGCTTCCCAGGATCCCATCTGCAATTAGGCGTGCAGCCAGCGTCCCGCTGGTCATTCCCCACTTGGCGAAGCCTGTGGCAATATAGATTTCTTCATCCTCCGCCCGCTTGCCGATGTAGGGGACCCGGTCCAGAGTGATGAGATCCTGCGCCGACCAGCGGAAGGGAATGCTGCGAATGCCGAGCAATTCTCCCGCAAACTTCTCCAGATTCTCATAGTGGCCGAAGGTACAGATGCCTTGTCCGGTCTTGTGGTTATTACCGCCGACGATTACGAGCTTCCGCCCGTCCCATTCCACCGCGCGCAGCGAGCGGGTAGGTTCACTGGCACTCAGGTACATGCCGCCCTCATAATCAGCTTCCGGCTCAATAGCCAGACAATAGGACCGCTCCGCGTGCAGCCGCGAGAAATAGAGGGAGCCTCCATCATAGAATGGGAAATGGGAGGCGGACACGGCATGGCGGCATTTAATTTTGAACTTCTCCCCTTCGGTATAGAGGGTGAGATGCCCGTCCGTATCGACCTTTTCCCCGATCATCGTATGCTCATATACCTTGCCGCCCTTGTCCAGCACGACCTGCAGCAGCCCCTTCAGGTACTCCAGCGGATGAAAACGGGCTTGTCCAGGCAGCTTGATCGCACCGCCTGCTCTCAGTGGCAGCGAAACCTGGTCCAGCCATTCTCCCGGCAGTCCAAGCTTACTGTATGCCTCGAATTCAGCAGCCAGCTGCTTGAGCGTCTTCTCATCTCCCCTATCGGCATACAGATACGCAGCTTCCCGCGTCAACCCGCAGGACAGCCCCACTTCTTCAGCCGTAGCGATCATCCACTCCAGCGCTTCACTGTTTGACTGGAAATAGAGCCGGGCCTGTTCCTCCCCAAAGTGCTTCAGCAGATCACTGTAGATCATTCCGTGCTGGGCGGTGATTTTGGCGCTGGTGAAGCCGGTGGTGCCGCCAAGGATCTCTCCCGCTTCGAGCAGAGTGACCTTATACCCTGCCTTGGACAGCAAATAAGCTGTCGTAATACCCGTAATGCCTGCTCCGACAATGGCTACATCTGTGACATGATCTTCCGCAAGCTCCGGAAAAGAGGGCAGTTCTGTACTGCCCCTCCATAATGATTCCGGAAATTGCGGAAGACCTTGCGAGCGGTGATCCTGTGAATTCATGAAGTGATCCCTCCATTAGTCATTATTCATTTCATTTATTACCACACTCCCGGCAAAAGAAACGCCTCGATCCGGCAGCGGGTGTATGAAATGAGGGCGACAGTGCCAAAATAAGGGGAAGTTCCCGGCAATTCGGGCCTGGAGGGAGAATGATCCATGTCAGGACAAGTGCATAAGCAGGGAGTGACCCTGGAATGGATCAGGGGACAGCTGAGCGGTTTCGGTGACCTTGAGGACAATATCATGGCTGTTCCCTCGGGAGAGGTCAGCCTGCTGTATATCAAGAGTATTACGGATGGACTGACGGTCAGCCGGAATATCGTGAAGCCGTTCTACGAGATGGGTAATCCGTCAGCGTACTATAATTACATCGCGGACTATCCCGGGAGTGAGGAAGTTACGGAGGGGACGCGCGCGCTGGATCTTCTGCTAAGCGGTTATGCCTGTATAGGCAGCTCTGGCAAGCTCTGCTTCTTCGATGCGCTCAAGATTGAGGTCAGCAGTGTCAAGGAGACTATTACGGAGAGTATCAGCCAGGGACCTTCCGATGCGCTCAGTGAGAGTCTGGCGGTTAGTCTGAACCTGATCCGGCGGCGTTATCAGTCTTCCGAACTGAAGATGGAATTCACCATTATCGGCAACGTGTCCAAGACCAAAGTGGCTATACTCTATGACGAAAGCAGAGTGAATCACGATGTTCTGGCCGAATTAAAAGAGAAGCTGGACACGCTGAAGCTGGATGTTCTGCAGGCTGCCGGTGAGCTGGAGAAATATATCAGCAGCGATAAGCTGCGCATTTTTCCCAAAACGATTGTTACAGAGCGGCCCGACCGGGTGGTATTCAATTTAGCTGAAGGCAAAGTAGCGGTGCTGCTGGATACCACAGGGTATGCGATTGTGCTTCCTTCGATCTTCAATGATTTCTTCACGGCCATGGATGACAAGATTCAACTGCCTTTTGTAGGGCGTTTCTTAAAAATGCTGCGTATTCTCGGTGTGGCCATGACGCTGTGGCTGCCGGCCCTGTATATTGCCTTTACCTCCTACAATCCAGAGATTGTTCGTGTGCAGATTGCCCTCTTAATCGGGGGGAGCCGGGCTACTGTGCCGTATCCTTCTTTTGTCGAAGTCATTCTTATGATGATCATGATGGAATTTCTGACGGAAGCGAGTTTGCGGCTGCCCAGAGCCATTGGCCCGACGGCCACAACGGTTGGAGGTCTGATTCTGGGACAAGCCGCCACTGCAGCAGGGCTGATCGGCAATATTATGATTATTCTCGTATCCGTAGTGGCGATATCGAATTTCCTGATTCCCCTCAATATGATGAGCTTCTCCATCCGCGTCCTGAAATATTTCTTTGTCATGGCGGCAGCGGTGCTGGGACTCGTTGGTGTTGTCGTCTGCCTCGTAGGCTTTACCATGTATTTATGCAGCCAGCGCAGCTTCGGCCAGCCGTATTTCAAGTTGTTTTTTCTCGATACGCTGGGAACTGCATTGAGGAAGAAAGGCGGTAGACAATGAGGGCCAAGAGCCGCTATTTCTATTGCCTTTTTCTCATGAATACCCTGATCAATATCGTTAATTTCACCCCCCGGGAGCTGATCGATGCCCGCTTCGACGGTGCACAGTCCTCCATTCTCGTTGCAGTGGCTGTGGGCACTTTATTCATCTACCTGTTCACCAAAGTCATTAATAAATTTCCTGGGCAGGGACTGCCGGAAATCTTCGGATCTGCGTTGCCAAAGCTGCTGGCTTCTCCGCTGATTTTGGTATATGCGGTGCTCTGGTATATGGCGGGGGCGCTTATCCTGCTGTCCTTCGTGGATATTACACTGCGGTTTATCAGTCCGGATACAGGTCCTTATGCGGTAATGTTTGGGTTCCTGGCGCTCGTCTGCCTGTGTTCCCGGATAGATTCACTGTCACTTCTCTATGGACTGGAGGTTACGCTTGCCATCACCTTGCCCTTAATCCTGTATACGATGGTCAAGGCAGTGATTAATCCGGATTTCAGCTGGGACGCTGTGCTCCAGGTAATGACCCATTCCTTGCATGCTCCGGATATGAACAGCCTGGCAGCAGCGACCTTTACGTTCAGCGGCTACATTAATATGGCGGTATTCAACCGGGTATTTCATGGGCTGAAGCTTAAGCATATATGGATCCTCAGTCTGGAAGGTTTCCTGATGCTGCTGGTCACTTTTTTCGTGCCTATAGGGTATCATGGGACAATCGGTATCGAGCGGCATGTGTATACCTGGTTCACGACGGCGGACAGTATCCGTGTTGAAGCTTTTTTGATCGAACGCATGCTGTATATCTTCTATTTCGCCTACAGTACCTTATCGCTGGTCAGTGCCATTATCCAGTGGCATGTCGGCAAAGAGCTGTTCCTTAGCCTGCTTCCCTCCACATCCGGGAAGCCTAAGACAAAGCTCTGGCAGGAAATTGTTATCCTGAGCCTGTTTGCTGCAGGAGCGGTTGCCCTCTTGCGTCTGGATCAATACAACCTTAATATGCTTGGTGTATTCCTGCTGCATATCCGCTGGTACGGAGAGCTGCTGATGGTTGGATTGCTGTTCTGGTGCTACTGGGTTGTGAGGGGGCGGAGAGCATGAGAAGCATGCGTGGCAGAGTCATCCTTCTCCTGCTGCTGGTGTGTATGGTATTGACAGGCTGCAATTTCAAAGATATTGACCGGAGAATATTTGTAGTAGCCATCGGGATAGACCCCGGTAAGGAGGAGGGGACGTTCAAGGTAAGCCTGAAGCTGGCTATCCCTCAAGGGGATGTTACCAAGATTGATGAGAAGATGCTGATCGTCACTGAAGAATCAGAGAGCATCTCTGAAGCGCTGCGGAGAATGAAGTCCAAAGTAGAGAAGGAGCTGGACTATGTCCACTGCAAGACGCTGATTCTGGGCGAGCAAATCGCCGCCAAAGATATCCGGCATGTGACAGACTGGGCGATGAGGCGCAGAGATATCCAGTCGATTCTTAATTTTGCGGTAGGAAAGCCGGGAGCGCTTGAAGTGCTGCAGGTCAAGCCGCCCTCTGAGCGTATTCCGTCCAACTCGCTGATTCTGGCTATGAGCGGACAAGGAACAGAGTCGCCTTTTATCTCGAGTGTATACTCCTATCAGCTGATGCGGAGTATTTATGAGAAGGGTATAGATCCCATACTGCCGATTATCGAGGCACAGGGGAAGGAGCAGTTCCTGATCGACAAGATTGCTCTGCTGGATAAGAGTAAAATCAAGCTTGTCCTCTCACCCGATGAGACCCGGCTGTTCAATCTGCTGTCCCGTTCCAATCTGCGCACGAACTTTCCCGCCCGTTTAGGCGACGGAATGTATCAGTACTATACGGAGAGCAGTTCTTCCAGCTACCGGATTGTGACGAGGCAGGATGGGGAACCGGCCATTCGCTACCAAATTAAGATCCGTGCGATCCTGGAAGAGAACAGTACGGTGCAGATGATCACTCATCATATGCTGCAGAAGATTGCCGCCGCCGGAGGGACGGAGCTTAGCCAGGCTGTTACTGCATTGCTCCTGAAAATCCGGGACAGCGGAATGGATCCCTTGGGCTGGGGGCTGCATTACGGGGCACGACACTGGAATAATGACACGGAAATGGCGGTATGGGAGAGCCTGTATCCCCGTCTGAAATTCGAGGTGAAAGCCGACGTGGAAGTGAAATACTCGGGAATGATCAAATAGTGTCCCGTGCATTGACGCTTCCAGCATCAGGACTTATACTTGATCTAAAAACAAGTTAGAGGATGATAAAGATGAGAACGCTGAACTTAACCTCTCAACGTCAGGCCGTGTATGATATCGTCCGTAATTCCCATGACCATCCTACTGCTGCCGAGGTAATGAACCGGCTTGTAGAGCAGGGGCATAACCTGGCCTATGGGACCGTCTATAATTCATTGCGGTATCTTTCGGATAAACAAATGATCCGTGAACTGAAGCTCGGAGAGGCAGCCAGCAGATATGATGCCCGTCTGGACGACCATCAGCATATTATCTGTGAAATCTGCGGTGCCGTGGATGAAGTGATGAGTCAGGTTCCGCAGGCGTGGATCGACACGGTAGCGGAGGATACGGGGTATTCAATCACCCATACACATGTTGTATTTGGAGGCGTATGTCCAGCCTGCCGGAATAAGAATTCGCACTAGTGAAAAGAATAAATATAACAAAAGACCGTTTTCATAAAAACGGTTTTTTGCTATGTATCTATGAAAATTATTAAGCAACATATGAGAATAATAATGAATTCTTGAAGAAAAGAGGATTTCCAGCGGCGATATTTAATTATATATTGAGTCTGCAGATTTATCGTGCTTAAGACCCATAAAGAAAGAGAGTGTGAGCCCATCATATGAATAAAAAGGCGCGTCTGACCATCCGCACGAAGCTAATTCTTACATATTTGCTTGTTTTGCTTGTACCTAGCATCATTATAGGCTGGCTGACCTATCAATCTGCCAGCAGTGAAGTCGGGGAGCAGCTCACCCAAAATGCCACGGAAAGTGTAGTGGCGGTTAACGAGATTATCGATGCAAACATTCAATCCAAAATTGCTGATATTAACTACTTTGCTGCACAGCTCACGGCGGACACTATTAACAATGAAGCGGCGGGGGCGGCCGCGCCTGTACTGGAGGCCAGACTTAAGGAGTATGCCAAACTGCATTCCGATGTACTTGATATTTATGCCGGAACCAGTAAAGGCAAGGGTATCCGTGCGGCCGATATCCAGCTGCCGGACGGCTATGACCCGCGCAAGGAGAACGCTTATATCAATGCCCTTAAGCATGGCAGCGGGATTGTGATCTCTCCGGTATTTCAGACCGTGAATAAAGAGTCGGCCATTGCTATTTCAGCAGTGCTCGAAGGCGGGAACGGGGTAGTGGGTCTGGATCTGAACCTGTCTTCGCTGGCTGATCTGACAGATATCAAGGTAGGCGAAGAAGGCTATATACTAATTATCGACAGCAGCAAGAAATTCCTGGTTCACCCGACTGAGACTATTGGCGAGGAGTCCTCGCTTGATTTCGTGAAGCAAATGTTCGAAGGTGAGAGCGGCAGCTTTGATTATGACTATAAAGATTCATCCAAGAAGATGACCTTCATGGTGAATGAGCTGACCGGCTGGAGAATCGGGGGGACGATCAGCAAGAATGAGATTACCCGTGCGACGAGTGATATCCGGGAGACGGTATTCATTGTAATCTCTGTTTCTGTACTGCTGGCGCTGGTCCTTATCTACCTCAATGTCTCATCGATCCTGAAGCCGCTGGTGCGGCTGCGCAGAGCGACAGAGCTAATCGCCGGGGGCGATCTGTCGCAGGATATCGGGGACTTCCGCAGAGATGAGATTGGCCTGCTGGCTGAGAATTTCCGCCTGATGGTCGGCAATCTGCGGCAGATGATTATCGGTGTACAGGAGATGACCGACAATGTCTCCTCATCCGCAGAGGAACTGACAGCGGGGGCCGAGCAGACTACCAAAGCGATAGAGCATGTTACGATAGCGATTCAGGAGGTAGCGGCCGGAACAGAACGCCAGGTTAACAGTGTCAATAAAGGAATGATAAGTACGGCTGCCACTACAAGCGAAGTAGAGCATATTTCGGGGTTTATGGAGCAAGTATCGGCGATGATGGACAAGACCTCGCTCTCTGCTTCGGAGGGGAATGAATCTGTAATCAGCGTAGTCGATAAGATCAACGGGATTCATGAAACGGTAGAGGAGCTGGGCGGGGTCATTGATAAGCTTAATGAGCGGACCGGACAGATCCAGGGGATTGTCGGTGTAATTACCGGGATCTCGCGGCAGACCAACCTGCTGGCCCTGAATGCTTCCATTGAAGCGGCCAGAGCAGGCGAGCAGGGCCGCGGCTTCGCGGTTGTGGCTTCAGAGGTGCGCAAGCTGGCTGAAGAATCAGAGAAGTCGGCAAGGATGATCTCCGAACAGATTACTTCCATTAATGCGGAGATGATCCAGGCTACAGCTACCATGGAGTATGCGAAGAACCGGGTATCCGAAGGCATTATGGCGGTCGATACGACCGGACGCTCCTTCTCACGGATCCGCAGGGCGGTTAAAGGGGCGGCGGAGAAAATTGAAGCGATGAATGGAGCTGTGCATACGCTGACGGAAGAAGCGGATAGTATGGAGAAGGCCATCGGAGAGATCCGCGGGATCACCGAGGAGGCGGCAGGCAATACCGAAACTATCTCTGCTGCTGCCCAGCAGCAGCTGGCATCAGTGGAAGAGATCGCGTCTTCCTCGGCAGATCTGAGCCATCTTGCCGATGAACTGCAGCGGCTGGTCGGCAAATTCAAATTATATCCGGGAAATCAGGCTCCGGGTGCAGCGGATACCGTCCGGCAAGGTAGCGGTGGTTCCGGAGACCAGCGGAGTTCCTGAAGCTAAAAATGCGCTGCGGTCTTCCCTTTTACCTCCTTTTGCAAGTATACTGATAAGCAATAATATGGGGTGACGAAGGAGAGAAGCATTCATGGCAGAGCAATTGAAGGGCATTACCATTGCCCTGGCGGGTCCGCGCAAGGCGGAAGAAATGGCAAAGCTGATACAGAATATGGGTGGGACTGCGCTGCACCGTCCCGCCCAGGGGACGTCATTTCTGGATGATGCTGCACTGCGTGACGGGCTGACCGCCTGGACAGACCAGCCGCCGGACCTGGCAGTTCTGACGACCGGAATGGGACTCGACGCATTGTTCGAGATGGCCGCGAAGCTGGAGCTTGCGGACCGCTTCCTGGAAGTTCTCTCCGCTTCACCTATTGCTGCGCGCGGCTATAAGACAGTCAATGCCTTGAAGAAGCGGGGGCTGGAGCCCGTGGTGCGCGACGATGACGGCAGCACCAAAGGGCTGATCCGCGGTTTGCAGGATTGGGATTTACAGGGCAAGCGGGTCAGACTGCAGCTGCACGGAGAGTCCGCCCCGCATCTGGTCCAGTGGCTGGAGCATGCGGGAGCAGAGGTCAGCTGGGTACAGCCGTACCGGTACACGCAGCCGGAGCCAGGAGCGTTGGCCCTGCTGCTGGCGGATATTACAGAAGGCCGGGTGAATGCGGTAGCCTTCACAAGTGCTCCGCAATTCCGTTTCCTGGCGCAGTATGCGCGGGACCAGGGCAGGCTGGAAGAACTCGTTCAGGCATTCGAGGATAAGGTGCTGGCTGTATCTGTCGGCCGTCTTACCTCTGAAGCCCTCAAGGAAGAGGGCGTGAAGCGGATCATTATGCCGGAGCATGAACGGATGGGCAGCATGTTCGTAGAGCTGGGCCGGTATATCGCGGCTTCCCGGTAACCGGTAGCACCCGGCCGGGCGGCACAGGAATAGGCAACGTTCCACTACAAAGATAAAGAAATAAGGAGGAGGAGACCCATGGATAAGAGAAAATGCCTGTTACTTGGCGATTATACCCACCCGAGGTTTCACCCGCTGCAAGGCGTAGACAAGCAGGTCAGCGAGATTCTGAATGATCTTCTGACCGTACAGTGCTCGGAGAATAAAAAGCTGCTGTTAAGCGAACATTTGGCAGGATATGATCTCTGCATTGCATATAACGAATTATGGAACGAAACCGTATCTCCCCAGCAGACGGCGGGTTTGCTGAGTTATGTAAGCGGCGGCGGCGGCCTGATTGTCCTGCATACCGGTGTTTCGCTGGCGAAGCGGTATGAGCTGGCACATCTGATCGGCGGCAGATTCACCGGACATCCTCCCTATACACCGCTGAATTTCAAGGTGCGGGAACATGATATCACCGAAGGCATTGAGGATTTCCAGCTCGATGAAGAGCCGTACCGTTTCGAGTTCGACCCCTTCACCGATAAGAAGATTCTGCTTGAATATGAAGCGGACGGGGAATTGCTGCCTGCGGCCTGGTGCCACAGCTACGGTCAGGGACGGGTTGTCTATCTGATGCCCGGCCATCATGAGCCGTCGTTCCGACATCCGGCAGTCCGCCAGCTGATTCTGCGCGCAGCCACCTGGGCGGCACGGATTCCCAGATAACCCGGACTTTTATGAAAGACAGTATATATTTTCGGTGTCCCCGCAAAGTACCTGAGTAATCATCGAAGATTTGGCCCCACTTTGTGGGGTTATTTTGTGAATTGGCCCGCTAAGGGGTATACTCTAACCATAACTGGAATCTTTGGGAGGGAAGTACCATGAGTGATTTGTTCAAGAAAGCAATCTCTTTAGGAGTGGGCCTCACCATTGTCAGCAAGGAAAAGGTTGAAAAGGTCGTAGATGAACTCGTCAAGCGGGGCGAGCTTGCGCCATCGGAATCCAAGGCACTGGTTGACCGGCTGGTGGAGCGCGGTGAAGAAGAACGCGGTACCTTCAAATCCGCTGTACATGAGCAGGTTCAGAAGGTGCTAAGGGAGCTCAAGGTGCCTGTTCAAGGAGACATTGCCGGACTGGAATCGCGCATCGCTGTGCTTGAGCGCCGCGTGGCCGAGCTGGAGGGCCATACGGCTCCCCGCACCCAGGAGGATGTCGTGCCGGAAACGCACACGGAATAAATGGCAGTCCGCATAAGACATGCCGGCCGGTACCGGGCAATAGCCATGGCGCTTATGCGTCATGGCTTCGGCTATATGGTGGAGGAACTGGGCCTTTATCATCTTCTGTCCCTTCCGCGCCGGATTATTACGCAGGAGGTTCACGAAAGTGTAACACTCGGGGAGCGGATCCGCCGGGTGCTGGAGGATCTGGGGCCGACGTTTGTCAAATTGGGCCAGCTCGCCAGTACACGTTCCGATCTGCTGCCGGATTCAATTATACAAGAGCTTATTAAGCTGCAGGACAATGTGCCGCCGTTCTCGGCGGAGACGGCCCGCAATATTATCGAGCAGGAACTCGATCAGCATATGGATGCGGTCTTTGAGTACTTCGAGAACAATCCGCTTGCTGCAGCTTCCATCGGTCAGGTGCACCGGGCCGTCCTGCACGGCGGCCAGAGTGTCGCGGTCAAGATTCAGCGTCCCGGTGTCATGCGGACCATGAGCCGGGATCTTGAAATTCTGCTGGATTTAAGCGTCCTGGCTGAGCGGAAGATGGACTGGGCCAAACAATACGGATTAACCCGGATGGTCGAGGAGTTCTCCCGTGCCCTGATGGCCGAGCTTGATTATGCCCAGGAAGGGCGCAACGCCGAACGTATAGCCGGGCATCTGTCTGCCCAGGATAATGTATATATACCGGCCATCTATTGGGATTTCAGCTCCACACGGGTGCTGACGATGGAATACGTGGACGGAATTACGCTGAACCGCCGGGATGAGCTACTGAACAAGGGCGTCAAGCTCAAGACTATTGCCCAGCAGCTTGTAGAGATGATGCTGAACCAGATTTTTATCCATGGCTTCTTTCATGCCGATCCGCATCCGGGCAATGTCATGGTGCTGGAGGACGGCAAGCTGGCTTTGATTGATTTCGGGATGGTCGGGCGGCTGAGCGAGGAAATGAAGGATGGGCTGTCCGCGCTCGTGATCGCACTGATGCGCAAGAATACCGATTCGATGGTACGTGCCATTCTGCGGCTGGGTGTGATTCCGGAGGATGCCGACCGTATGGCACTGCACGATGATATGGACCGGCTGCGGGAGCAGTATTATGATATCCCGTTCAAGCAGGTCAGCATCGGCAAGGCGCTGAATGATCTGTTCAGCATTGCCCGCAAGCACCAGCTGGTTATTCCGCCCGATCTCGCGATGCTGGGTAAGACGATGCTGACGCTGGAGGGCATGGTCGCCAGCCTCGATCCGGCCTTCAGCATAGTGCAGATGGCCGAGCCGTTCGGCAGGCAACTGGTGAAGCAGCGATTCAGCGGAAGCCGGCTTCAGCGCAAGCTGCTCGGCGGAGTAGCCGATCTTGCCGAGAGTCTGGTGGAGCTTCCTGCCCAGGCCCGGCAGCTCTCCGCGCTGCTCAGCAAGGGGAAGCTCAAGGTGGAGATTGGGGTCCCTGAGCTCCAGAATCTGGAGCACAAGTTCAGCCGGGTCGGCAACCGGCTCTCCTTCAGTATCGTGCTGCTGGCCTTCAGCATTATTATGGCCGGTCTAATTGTGGCTTCCTCTCTGCGCGGCGAGCCTTCGCTGCTCTGGGATTTCCCCATCGTGGAGATCGGCTCCGTCATCGCTATGCTGATGATTGTATGGCTGCTGTTCTCGATATTCAAATCAGGAAGATTCTAGCGGGATAAGCCCGGGAAATAATTATTCTTCCCCAGATGCACACAAGCTACGCGAAATCAAGTACAATATATTAAGATAACTTGCCCAAAATTAAAGTGTAATGGAACGCAAATGGAGTGCCGTCTGAATGTCCGGTGGATCGCTGCTGCCCCAGAAACCGAACTTCGACTGCAGCCTTGCGGGCCAGTGGAACGGAAGGGCTCCGGCAACGGGGTTCTTCCGCTTTTGTTTGATACGGATACCTGAGAGCGATAACTGGACTGGCTGTCCTGGCACAGCACACTATGCAGGACGGTGCAGCCGTTGCCGCCTGATAACGGGCTTATGCCGCAGGCCAAGCCTTGTGAATGCGTACATTACTCCGATAAATGGATGAATATAAGTTATGAAGTGAAAACTTAGGGAAAATAGTGAGGTGGAGCAATTGCCGGGTTTTAAAGAATTAGGAGTTTCTGAAGTACTAAACGATCTGCTCAAGGGGCAGGGAATCGTGAAACCGACGCCGGTGCAGGAAGAAGCGATCCCGCCGCTCGTAGAGGGTCTGGACGTTATCGCCCGTGCTAAGACGGGAACAGGGAAGACGCTGGCTTTCCTGCTGCCGATTATGGACAAGATCCGGGTAGAGGCGGCTTATCCGCAGGCGCTTATTCTTGCGCCGACGCGTGAACTCGCACTGCAGATTACCGAAGAAGCGCGCAAGCTGGCGCGGCATACGGGAGTGAAGATTCTGGCAGTCTATGGCGGACAGGATGTGGAGAAGCAGCTCCGCAAGCTGGAAGGCGGCAGACATCTGATTATCGGAACGCCGGGACGGCTGCTGGATCACCTGCGCCGGGAGACGCTGGACCTTGGCGGCGTGAAGATGCTGGTGCTGGATGAAGCGGACCAGATGCTCCACATGGGCTTCCTGGAGGATGTAGAGACGATCATTACGGCTGTGCCTTACCGCCGCCAGACGATGCTGTTCTCTGCGACAATACCGGACCCGATCAAACGGCTGGCTGCGAATTATATGAAAGAACCGCTCGATATCATTATCAAGAGCGGGTCTCCAATTCCGCTGGACAATATCCGCCAGCAGGTGGTGGAATGCTCTGACCGCAATAAGGAAGAAGCGCTTATTGCCCTGATTGAGCGGGACCGTCCGTATCTGGCTATTATTTTCTGCCGGACCAAACGCCGGGCCATCAAGCTGAACGAAGCGCTGCAGGCAGCCGGGTATGACTGCGACGAATTGCACGGCGACTTGTCCCAGGGCAAACGCGAAGCCGTCATGAAGCGGTTCCGCGATGCCAAGCTGCAGCTGCTGGTTGCTACGGATGTAGCAGCCCGCGGGCTTGATGTGGAAGGCATCACCCACATCTTCAACTACGATCTTCCGCTGGATGCGGACAGCTATATTCACCGGATCGGCCGCACGGGCCGCGCCGGAGGCAAGGGCCTTGCGATCACGTTCTCTTCGCCGCGTGAACGCGCCGGGCTCGAACTGATCGAGCACGGCATTTCCCAGCGGCTGGACCGCCGCCGGTACGAGAAGGATGAATTCGGCGTTGGCGAATTCACCTCTGTGCAAGGCGGCGGCTCGCCGCGCGGCGGGCGGCAGAGCGCAGCGCCTGAAGCGGCGCGCGCTGGACGCGGCGGCCGCGGGCAGGGCCGCAGCGGCGGTGCTCCGCGCGCGGAAGCCGCAGGGCGTCCGGGCGGACGCGGACGCGGCGGCAAGGAAGCAGGCGGCTGGGGTGCGCCTGCGGAAGGCGGAAGCCGCAGCCGTAAGGACGCGGCAGGCGGTGGCGGCAAGCGCAGCGCGTACAGCGCGGCTGCGGCTCCGCGGGGCGGCGACTCCGCCGGCAAGAGCGCGGCGAAGCCAAGACCGGGCGGCGGCTACGGCGCCTTCGCCAGCGGCGGCGACAGCAGCCCGGCTCCGGGTTATGCCGCTGGAGCGAATGCCGCAGGCGGACGCGGCGGCAATAAGGGTGGCGGTGCCAGAAGCGGCGGCCCGAGCAGCGGCTACAGCACCAATGTATCCAGAGGCGCGGATGCCGGCGGATTCAGCTATGGTGCTTCGAAGGGCGCCGGCTCCGGTGCCGGGTACAACCCGGGCGGAGCGAAGTCGAGCCCGAAATTCCGGGCGCATGTAGCCCGCAGCAATGAAGGCGGCGGCTCAGGCGCGCCCGCTACCAAGGGCGGCGGCTCACGCGGCGGTTATAGTGCCGGCGGCGGCTCCAAGGGCGGCAAAGGCGGCTTCAGCTCGGGCGGACGCAGCAGCGGCGGAACCTCATCGCGCGGCGGACGCAGTGGCGGCTCCGGCGGCGGTTCACGCGGCGGACGCGGCTCATCCAGATAAAGGCGCTTTACATTCATAAGTGAAACTTGTTACCATAGGGCGGTTAGCGTATCGGCTAATTGTTCTATGGTAATATTTGTTTTAAGGGGCTACTGCACATTTATCAGCCCGGACTGAAACATTTCGGCCCTTCAGCCTGTCTAATAAATGCATGAACAGCTCCGCTTCACATCAGAAGAAGATCTGTACGGGAAGCTGGCATAGCTTAGCATTCATGTTTACCAGACTAAGCTTTTGGGAAGAATACAGATTTTTAGGAGGAACGAAACTGCATATGTCCAGAACTACCAAGATTGTCATCATGTTCATCGTTGTCATTGCTGTCGGCTGGGGAATCGGGAAGTATACTAGCCCATCCGCTTCCCGGGAAGACGGAACGAATATAAATACAGGTACCGATCTCGGGGCAGGGCCGGGTACGGCGCCGGAGACTTCAGCACTGCCAAACGCAGATCCGGACAGCCAGGAGCAGGGCTCCGGCAATAATACAGGGGCTGAGCCAGAGCCGGCTGTAACTGAAGCCCCGGCGGATTCAACGAGCGGGGAGAATAATGCGGCCGGGGCTCCGGAACCAACGGACAGGCCTGCCCCTACGGACAAGCCTGCCCCTACGGATAAGCCGGCGGCTACGGATTCGGGCAGTAATGGTGACGCAGAGATGGTTGCCGCCGAACCGGAGAGTATCGCGGTCATGGTTAATAAGCAGTACAGATTGCCTGACAAATATAAGCCGGCCGATCTGGTCTATCCTGATGTGCCTTTTATTTTCTCGGAGAAGATCGAGAAGCGGATGCTGCGGCGTGAAGCTGCCACGGCGCTGGAGGAGATGTTTGCCGGAGCGAAGAAGGACGGTATTTATCTGGCCGGCGTATCCGGCTACCGTTCGGAAGCGACCCAGAGAAGGCTGTTCAATAACTATGTAGCCCGGGATGGTGAAGAGAAAGCCCGTACCTACAGTGCGTTGCCCGGACACAGCGAGCATCAGACGGGTCTGGCGATAGACCTGTCCGGCAGTGATGGCAAATGTGCGGCCGAAAGCTGCTTTGCCGGTACGAAGGAAGCTGAATGGCTTGCGGATCATGCCGCTGAATACGGATATATTATACGGTTCCTCGAAGGCAAGCAGGCGATCACCGGATATATTTATGAGCCTTGGCATGTCCGTTATGTAGGGAAGGAGATTGCCGCGTCCGTATCGGAGAGAGGGATTACCCTCGAAGAATATTATGATGCCGTTCCGGTGTCGAATTAATGTGAAATCGATGTACAGCCGGCCCCATGGTTCACGGGGTCTTTTTGTGGTTTTATTCTATATTCTATCCTTCACCCTCTGAATAGTTGGACTTCCGGGCGTCTGCTATTGCCGTAATGCCATATTTACGTATTTACGTATTTACCGTGGTTGCTGTAGTTGTCGTTGGAATTCACCGAATCATCAGCTATCTGGGGCAGAAATAGAGTAACTTTATACAAAATCCTGCCCAAAATACAACATTTCCCTCATCCTATCGGCGCAAGTCCAAAATGTTGTATAAAAGGAAGGATTTCACTGTGTTCAAGGGGTTTATCAGGATTATTCTTGTATTTTTATACGAAAATCCGCCCGAACGCCCTGCTATCAAGGAATCAAAGTTGCAGAACGTACAACATTTATGTCTACAGAGCTTCCTAAGAGTCTTTCTGCCGGCAACGAATCAAGCTTATGGAATTGATGTATTCCTCCAGTCCCACACAGCAGCTGAACGGTAGTTGTAGGGTTGTTGCTAAATGGGGTTTATATAGTTGAATAGCTGAACCTGACGCAAGCGGACTGAGAAGCGCTTATTTCTCCATTAATCATCATATTGGCGCCGAAGCGGACTGAGATTCCGTTATCATATGTGTTTTTGTCTGAAATGAGGATCTGCGGATATATAAGGGATTCTGAGTCCGCTTGATCTGCAAATACGGCCGTTCTGCCCGAATAAGCGATTCTCAGTCCGCGTCACTAGCAGCCCGTGCCAGGAGAGTACTGACAAGTTCCAGTCTGCGCAGGAAGGCGGTGTGTCACGGGATGATGATCAATCCTACTATATCCTTCGGCGGGCTTCGTTTGGTTCACCCGCGGGGCCTCTGGTTAATTAGTGGGAAACCGCACACTAATAAATGGGAGGTGTTCTGTATGTCTGAACATAATCATGTGGTGAGCAAGGACGGAAGTGTGACGATGCACCGGGTGAACGATGCGCTGGACCGGATTGAGCCGGGGCAGAAGGAAATGATCCTGAACAATTTCGAGGATTTCAAAAGCTACTTGGGAAAGCGCATCCACCTAGCGCAGAAAATCGGGCTCAGCGATGAGCAGCTGGCTGTGGCTGCCGAGAAAATCGCCGATTATCTGGCGGCGTACGAAGAGCCCCGCAACAGTGAGGAGAAGCTGCTGCTGGAATTGTGGAAGGCCGGAAACAAAGAAGAGCGCCACCGGCTGGCGCATATGCTGGTGAAGATGGTGCAGCATTAAGAGGTAGCCAGTATATTCTTAAATGATGAACACCAGCGGCTTATCAGCTATCCCGCTTCAGCTTAGGCGGTTCCGTGACGGTAACGGGACCGCCTTTTCATCTGCGCGGAAGGCTTTTGACAAGTAAATGGTTAGGGGATACAATTAATTTAATATATGATCAACTATTCATATGTTTGAGGGAGTGAATTTATAATGGGTACTCTTAATATTTTATCCCTGATTGTATTCTGTATTTTCCTGGTTTCTTATGTGTTAAAGCTTGTGATTCTGTACAGAAAGAACAGCATTAAGGCCAATGTGCTGGCCAAAGGCAAGAAAAGCTCCGGAATAAAATTAACAGAACGATTAGTTAAAATAGCTACATTCATTTGGGGGGCTACATGGTTCTCTATGTCATTAGCTGAACCTTATTTTGTCGATTTTATAGGCTGGCATTATAATCTTCCGGTTGTTAACTTCGCCGGTGTGGGTATAGTTAGTTTAGGATGTGCAGTGTTCATTCTCGCTATGACATCAATGCGTACCTCATGGAGAGTCGGGATAGATAAGTCTGCAACGACTAAGCTTATCACCCGGGGGGTGTATAGATATAGCCGGAACGTTGCTTTTGTCGGCTTTGATCTTATGTTCTCGGGTTTGTATTTGATGTATCCCAATTTCTTGACCCTGATCATTCTGGTGCTTAACGTTCTAGCTATTCACCTGTTGATACTGCAGGAAGAGAAACATCTAAGACTTGTATTCGGACAGGAATATGATGATTACTGCCGCAAAACTCCAAGATATATTTAAAGCCGAAGACAAAATCCAACCCATTGGAGCTGATCCTATATGAAATTAAGCATTCTGGATCAATCGCCGGTGTCTGAAGGGAGCTCGCCTGCGGAGGCACTGGCCCAGACAGCATTGCTGGCCCGCGAAGCAGAGCGTCTCGGGTATCACCGCTTCTGGGTTGCTGAGCATCACGCGGCGCCCGGACTGGCCGGCTCCAGTCCGGAGGTGCTGATGGCTCATCTGGCTGCTGTAACTTCGGAGATCCGCATCGGCTCAGGAGCTGTGCTGCTCCCGCATTACAGTGCTTACAAGGTCGCCGAGAACTTCCGCGTCATGGAAGCCTTGTATCCCGGGCGGATCGATCTGGGTGTGGGCAGAGCAGCAGGCGGCAGTGCGCTGTCCGCCAGGGCGCTGCAGGATAACCGTGTGAATCCTGAGGATATAGACCGTTATGAGCAGCAGCTTAAGGAGCTCATTGCTTTTCTGCATGAGTCTGATGAGACAGGGGCTGTGGAACCTCCACACCGCTATGCCGGACTGCAGGCTACACCTGCCGTGAGTACAGCACCGGAAATCTGGCTGCTGGGTTCAAGCAGTGCCAGTGCGGCGCTCTCCGCCCGGCTGGGGACCGGATATGCCTTTGCCCGGTTTATCAACGGGAACGGGGGTGCGGAAGCGGTGCGGGAGTATGCGGATAGCTTCGCTCCATCCCGTGCTGCTGCAACGCCACAATCGCTGGTGGCAGTTTTTGCTGTCTGTGCCAGAACCTCTGAGGAAGCCGACCGCCTGGCCGCCAGCATGGATCTGTCGCTGGTACTGCTGGAGAAAGAGCATCTCTCCACCGCCACTCCTTCTGTAGAAACTGCTATGAATTATACATATACACCTTATGACAGGTTCTCCATTAAGGATAACCGTAAGCGGATGGTCGTAGGGTCGCCGAGGGAAGTCAGGGAGCAATTGCAGGCGCTGGCGGAGGAATATCAATGCGGGGAGCTGATGATTTCATCGCATATTCACAGCTTTGAGGATAAGCTGGCATCCGTCCGGCTTATTGCCGAAGCCTGCGGGCTGACGCGAAGGGTGTAGCTTTCCAGGGACGCTGGATATGAAGCTGAAGAGCATAATTGTACCCTAAATCCGCTGAAAGTGGGCTGGCTGTGAAGGTAAACGAGAGCCCAATGTATGCGGAAAACCGAGTACAATGTGTCACTGCGGGGTAAACGAGCCCAATGTATGCGGAAAACCGAGTACAATGTGTCACTGCGGGGTAAACGAGCCCAATGTATGCGGAAAACCGAGTACAATCTGTCACTGCGAAGGTAAACGAGCCCAATGTACTTGAAAAACCGAGTACAATGTGTCACAGCGAAGGTAAATGAGCCCAATGTACTTGAAAAACCGAGTACAATGTGTCACTGCGGGGTAAACGAGCCCAATGTATGCGGAAAACCGAGTACAATCGGTGCGTCACTGCAAAGGTAAACGAGCCCAATGTATGCGATAAACCGAGTACAATGTGTCACTGCGGGGTGAACCAGCCCACTGTACTCGATAAACCGAGTACAATGCGGCCCAAAGTGGGCTGCTCACTTAACGATTATCCTTGCTGCTGCCATCCGCAACGCAATCGGAGCCTGAAATTTTGTATCACGCTGCCAATAGGATAAAATAAAGAGGAATGCCCGTAGTGATGCATGAGCTGCATAAGCCGCATAAGGGCATGGACTCTATAAGCCGCCAGGGTAAATACGAACATACAGCCGAAAGGAAGCGAAGCAGGATGTCGATCTATAGTTTTGCCGGAGTCACACCTTCGGGTACAGAAGTGGCGTTTAAGGACTATGAGGGCAAGGTGCTGCTGATCGCCAATACGGCCAGCAAGTGCGGGCTTACCCCGCAATACGGAGATTTGCAGAAGCTGTACGAGCAATACGGAGATCAAGGGCTTGTTGTGCTGGGGTTCCCCTGCAACCAGTTTGCCGGACAGGAGCCGGGTACCAGTGAGGAAGCAGAAGCCTTTTGTCAGATCAATTACGGCGTTACTTTCCCGGTGTTTGCCAAGGTAGATGTGAATGGGCCGGAGGCAAGCCTGCTGTTCCAATATTTGAAGGGCCAGCAGCCGGGTGACGGGGAGAGCAGCGATATCCAGTGGAACTTCACGAAGTTTCTGGTAGACCGCAGCGGTAATGTGGTGGCGCGTGTGGAGCCGAAGGAATCACCGGAGAGTATGAAGGACCTTATTGAATCTCTGCTGAAATAAGTATGTCTTGTCACAAAATAGTCCGCTCCCGGATTTGGTGCACGCGCACCCTGTCCGGGGGTTTTTTTGATATCTAAGCAAGCCGTTTCTGCTTGGCTGTATAGACGGAAGTATCCCCCGTATGAAAATTATCCTTGAATCTTTTCAGAGACACTGTATCCTTTGAAGAGGAATGTTTCACTCATCTACGGAGATTGCATAAAGAATTATGGGGTGCAGGATAATAACGGCAGGAGGGTTTCATAAAGGCATGAGGTTAATAACAGAGGTAGCATCGGCAGCAGGAATCAATGAAGAGCATCTGGAGTTGTATGGTAAGTATAAAAGCAAACTGTCGCCGTCCCTGTGGGCAGAGCTGAAGCACAAACCGGACGGCAAGCTGGTCCTGGTTACGGCAGTTAACCCTACACCGGCGGGTGAAGGCAAAACCTTGACGACCATCGGATTATCCCAGGCGCTGAATGTGGCGGGAATCAAGACGGTAGCGGCACTACGTGAACCTTCGCTTGGACCCTGCCTGGGCATGAAGGGCGGCGCAACCGGCGGAGGCAAGGCGCAGATTGTTCCGGCAGATGAGATCAATCTGCATTTCACCGGGGATATCCATGCGGTGACCTCTGCGCATAACCTGCTCTCCGCGATGATCGATAATCATATTTTTCAGGGCAACGCCTTGAACCTGGACTCGCAACGGATAGTTTGGAAACGTGTGATGGATATGAATGACCGCAGCCTGCGGAATATTGTGACCGGTCTTGGCGACGGCAACGGGACGGTGCGGGAGAGCGGCTTCCAGATCACGACGGCTTCAGAGATTATGGCTGTGCTGTGTCTCTGCAATGACCTCGCGGATCTCAAAACACGGCTGAGCCGGATGCTGATCGGTTATGATACGCTGGGACAGCCAATAACCGCCAAGGATATAGGAGCTGTAGAGGCGATGACTGCACTGCTCAAGGAAGCGGTCAAGCCTAATCTGGTGCAGACGATTGAAGGCACGCCCGTGATTGTGCATGGCGGACCCTTCGCTAATATTGCCCACGGCTGCAGCAGTGTAATCGGAACCCGCTATGCCCTGAAGCTCGCAGACGTGGTAGTGACTGAAGCGGGCTTTGGCGCAGATCTTGGTGCCGAGAAGTTCATGGATATTAAATGCCGCCAGGCCGGCCTGACCCCTTCTGCCGCAGTGCTGGTGGTTACAGTGAAATCACTGAAATATAACGGAGGCGTCCGCAAAGAAGAGCTGTATGCCGGCAACCGGGCGGCGCTGCTCTCCGGATTGTCCAATATGGAGCGCCATATTGAGAATCTTGGCAAATTCGGTGTGCCTGTACTCGTTGCCCTCAATCACTTTGAAGGAGATGCCCCGGCGGAGATTAACGATGTGCTGGAGGCCTGCCGCCGGCTGGGTGTGCCTGCGGCTATCTCCAAGGTATGGGCCGAGGGAAGCGCAGGCGGGCTGGAACTGGCGCAGGAGCTGAAGAAGCTGCTGGACCGGGAAGAAGCCGTAAAGTTCGCGCCGCTGTATGAAGACAACCTGGATATCCCGTCCAAAATCAATAAAATCGTCACCGAAATCTACCATGGCGCAGAAGTGGCCTTTTCTCCGGCAGCCAAACGCAGTTTGGCTGTGATTGACAGGCTGGGCCTGCACCAGCTTCAGGTCTGTATGGCCAAAACGCCATATTCCTTCTCTGATCAGCCGAGGCTGCTTGGAGCACCGGAAGGCTTCACCATGGGTGTCCGGGATATTACGCTGTCCCTTGGCGCAGGTTTTGCTGTAGTCATCACAGGGAACATTGTCACAATGCCGGGACTTCCCGCCAAACCAGCCGCAGAAGGGCTGCAGGTTGATGAAGATGGTGTGATTTCCGGTTTAGAATAAAAGGTTTTTTGGCCGCAGGCAGGCGGCAGCCATCCATCCATTAGATAGAGCCTCACTTGTTCCGCAGAAGGTTTGCGGTAAAGTGGGGCTTTTTTTGCTGCAAAGATTAGAATTTATACAGTTTCATACCCTATCGCTGCTTCCTGCTGCTTCCTGCTGCTGACAGACATAATGTCCTACTGGCGGGGGAAACTAATGCAAGGCGAAAATAAAACCCGTGCAGATAATTAAAAATTGAAATTGTGAACAATGTGAGAAAATTCACAAAAGTACTTGTAATGTGATAAATATCACAATATAATCAGTATATAAAGTGAAATTAATCACAACAACAGAGAAACAGGCTTGTAAATTGGAGGAGGAAGAAATCATGAAAGTAGCAGTCATTGGATGCACACACGCCGGAACCGCCGCAATTGTTAATACCGCACAGCTGTACCCGGATGCCCAGATTACGGTTTATGAGCGCAACGATAACATATCGTTCCTGTCTTGCGGAATAGCGCTTTACGTAGGGGGAGTCGTCAAGGACCCGCAGGGATTGTTTTATTCTTCCCCGGAACAGCTTGCAGCACTGGGTGTGCAAACGAAGATGCGCCATGAAGTGACGAATGTGGATACCGCCCGCAAAACCTTGAAGGCCCGCAACCTCGCTACAGGCGAAGAATTTGAAGATACGTACGACAAGCTGATTATGACAACAGGCTCATGGCCGATTGTGCCTAAGCTGGAAGGTATAGAGCTGGAGGGGATTCTGCTCTCGAAGAATTATAATCACTCCAACACCATTATTGAACAAGCGCAGAAGGTGAAAAGAATTACAGTAGTCGGAGCCGGTTATATCGGCGTTGAGCTGGTTGAAGCTTTTCAGATGAACGGCAAGGAAGTTACCCTGATCGACGGGGAAGACCGCATTCTGAGCAAATATCTGGATGAGGAATTTACGGCTCCGATTCAACAATCTCTTGAAGAGCACGGCATCAAGCTTGCGCTTGGAGAGAAGGTTGCAGCATTCGCCGGAGAGAACGGCAAAGTGACTAAGGTCATTACAAGCAAGGGAGAGCATGAAACCGATCTGGTCATTCTCTGCATCGGCTTCCGTCCGAATACAGAGCTGCTCAAGGGTCAAGTCGATATGCTTCCGAACGGCGCGATTATGGTCAACGATTACATGCAGACCAGCCTGCCGGATGTATATGCCGCTGGTGACAGCTGTGCGATTCATTACAACCCGACCGGCAAACATGCTTATATTCCGCTCGCCACGAACGCTGTACGCATGGGGACCCTGGTAGCCCGCAATCTGGTCTCGAACACGATTCCTTATATGGGCACGCAGGGAACATCAGGCATCAAGATTTATGAAGATAATATTGCCGGTACAGGACTTACCGAGGATGCCGCCAAAGCCGAGGGTATGGATGCTGAAAGTGTAATGCTAATTGACAACTACCGTCCGGAGTTTATGCCGACATTCGAGCAGGTTCAGGTAAAAGTCGTCTTTGAACGTGCGACCCGCCGCATTCTTGGGGCACAGATTATGTCCAAGATGGATCTGACGCAGTCGATCAATACCGTTTCGGTTTGTATTCAGAATAAAATGACCGTGGACCAGCTGGCCTTCATTGATTTCTTCTTCCAGCCGCACTACAACAAGCCTTGGAACTTCCTGAACACTGCAGGACTTCAGGCACTGCCCAAGACAGTTGCCGTTAAAGAACCAGTACACGTCTAAACCCCCTGATATTGCGGGGCCCGTTAAGGGCTCCTTTTTTTTGTGTTTTTAACTATTAATTCCGGGTCCGAACGAGAAAAATATTCCGCCGCCTAAGCTTTTATGGTAAATTTGACATGTCAGTGAAAACTTTCACTTAGGTTTTCCGAGAGTGATTTTTATCACGTTAATGTGATTGTGATCACGTTACAATGGCATAAAGGAACAAATTTTAAGTAATTAGAAGGGGATAGGAATCATGGCTTATAACAAACCGCAGGGGATCGCCGAAGTAACGGTAGAGAACGGAGTCAAGAAAGCGCACAATCCGCTCAGCACTGTACTTATTCTCGGTTTCCTGGGAGGAGCGTTTATTGCGCTTGGATTTTTGCTGGATATTCGTGTCATTGCAGGTGCGCCTGCCGAGTGGGGGTCTATCGCTAACTTCATCGGAGCTGCGGTATTCCCGGTAGGGCTTATACTGGTGCTGCTTGCCGGAGGAGAGCTGCTGACAGGCAACATGATGGCGGTGCCGCTTGCTTTTATTGCGAAGAAGATTTCGTTCTGGGAAGTGATTAAGAACCTGGTGCTGATTACACTCAGCAACCTGGCAGGTGCCCTGTTCGTTGCTTATTTCTTCGGTCATGTCGTTGGCCTTACATCGGACGGGGTGTATCTGGAGAAGCTGGTGAGTATGGCTGAGCACAAGATTGATGCGACCTTCCTGCAGGCCTTTATCTCCGGGATCGGCTGTAACTGGCTCGTGGCGCTGGCAGTGTGGCTCTCCTATGGAGCAGATAATTTCAGCGGCAAAATCCTCGGTATCTGGTTCCCGACAATGGCGTTTGTTGCCATCGGCTTCCAGCACGTTGTAGCTAACATGTTCCTTATCCCTGCTGCCATCTTCGAAGGACATTTCACGTGGGCGCAGTATTTCGCCAACTTTGCCCCGGTATGGCTGGGCAATCTTACGGGCGGCGCGATCTTCGTCGCAGCGGCTTACTGGATGGCTTACCTGCGTAAGGAGCCGGTAGCTGTAACGGCTGTTGAAGGAATCTCCGCTGCAGGTGTGAAGAAACACGCTTAATTCATAATCCGCCGGTGATGACCGGCATGTTCAATAGTTTGGCCCAAGCACTTCCTGGCTTCTCGGCACCCTGTTTTATGGGAATCGCAGAGAGACAGGAAGTGTTTTTTGTGTAAATATAAGAATTTGTATGTTTCACACGATAACTTATCCTTCAATTTCTCGCTGAAACGGATACCGTCCTCTTAGGGACGGCGCAGCCGTTTCTACTTGTAACCCGGACTCTGCCTGGAATAACTTCAGGGCACAACAAAATTCGCCGTGCATATCCGACTCGGGGGAACGAAATCGGATTCACGGCGAATAAATAGGGAGTGTTTCATATGCACTATTACCCTGGCCTGCGGGGAACGAATCAGGTCATATCGACCTATTTTCTTTACGTGCAGAAGATGAGGTTATAGAATATAAACAGCACTTCAGTCGTGAAGTGATTAGGAATATCGCGACAGTGAATTCAGCGATTCTATGTGATAAAGCATTAACGCAGGAACTTGCTCTTCCTCCTGTTTTCAGATGATACTGGATGGATTAATGACACCTATGTTACAGGGGATGAAAGACAAGTTATGAGATTTTTGCAGGCCTATCCGAAGGAAGTCAAAGTATTCTTGATTGCCAGTCTCATTAATGCAACCGGCAGTGCGCTGATGTGGCCTCTGGTTACGATGTATGTATTTGATGAGCTGGGACGCAGTATGAAAGATGCGGGAATTGTTCTGCTGGTCCAATCCCTCGGGGGAATTGCCGGGCAATTGCTGGGCGGATCTTTGTATCACAAGGTAGGGGTAAACCGCCTGATTGTCGGAGCACTGGCTATGAACGCGCTGACCCTGTTTGCTCTTCCATGGGCAAGCGGCAGCTGGAGTATATTCATTATAGTTATGGGCCTGATGGGTTTGTTCAACTCCCTGTCTCTCCCGGCTATTCAGGCCTTTATCGGCTTTAGGTTCGCGGAGCAGCGCGGAGAGCTGTTCAATATCGTCTATGTCTCGAATAATATCGGGGTAGCACTGGGTACCGCACTTAGCGGATTCCTAGGCAATTATATGCTGAGCTTTGTGCTGAACGGCGTGACTTCGGCGGTGTTTGCCGGATTCTTCTTTGTCTATCTGCGCAGGGTGGGGGCAGCGCCACCGCCGTCTCACGAGAAAATACAGAAGAAACACCCGCAGGGGGAAGCATCAGGCTGGAAGCTGCTGGGGTATACGCGGATTTATCTTTACATGGCTATTGGCTCGATGTTTCTGCTGATCGGCAATTCGATCTGGAATACCGGAGTATCGCCGTTTATTATTTCAGAGGGCTGGTCGAAGCAGTTATACGGCTTCCTCTGGACGCTGAACGGCGTACTTATCTTTGCCGCGCAGCCGCTGGTCAGTCTGATCAAACGCTGGTTCGCAGGGACTTCTACTGCGCAGATGACAGCAAGCGCCGTATTCTATCTGGGCGGGTATGCGGTCATACTGTTCATGCCGAGCTACCCGGGCATGCTGCTGGCGATGGTGCTGGCTACACTGGGTGAGATGCTGATCTCACCGGCCATGCCATCCTTCATCTCGGAGCATGCCCAGCGCAGTGCGCCCTTCTATCTCGGGCTTAGCGGCGGTATCGGCGCGGTCGGCCGGGTTATCGGCCCGTATCTGATGGGGATTCAATTCGACAGAGGGGGCCTTGCGCCGACAGGCTGGCTGGCCTGCGGGATGGCGGTTCTGTCCGTGGGATTCTTCGCGGTCCATGCCTACGTTAACCGCGGGACTGTGAAGACCCGGAGCAATACTGCATAAACGGCTGCGCTGTAACTAATCCTTTTATTATCTGCTTAGCAAGGCAAGGGGTGTAAAGGTTATGCAACAACTAAACAGGGATTCGGCTTTCACTATCCGTCCCTCTGAAATCAGGGATGCCCGTGAGCTGATCATTCTCGATAATATGATCTGGACAGAGGAGACAACACCCGGTCCGCTGATGTGGCGCTCCCGGGAGGATTATCTGCTGCATGCACCGCCAGGCTCCCAGCTTGTAGCCTTGCAGGACGGGGAGCTATGCGGGTATGTCGGCTTCGGCTGTCCTAGCGGAATGGAGAGCAACCGCCATGTATGCGAGGTTAATATTGCCGTACATCCGCGCTTCCAGCGCCTGGGTGTAGGCAGCCGGCTGATTGCAGAGATCAAGCGCCATGCCGCAGAGAATGGAATCCGTAAGCTGCGCTTGCGTGTGCTCTCCTGCAATACACCGGCACTCTCGTTCTACCGCAAATGCGGATTTGAGGAGGAGGGACGGCTGCGGGAGGAGTTCTATCTGGGCGGAAGATATGTAGATGAGGTATTCATGAGCTGCATGCTGGACGAGGAGGAATGAAGATGGAAGTCGTCTCACTTAATGTAGGCAAGCCGAAGACCGTGGATTACCGCGGCAAACCGCTGGAAACGGGAATCTACAAGCTGCCGGTCACAGGTCCGCTGGAGCTTCATGCGGAAGGCTTCGACGGGGACGGGCAAGCGGATCTGGTAAACCACGGGGGCCCCGACAAGGCTGTCTGCGTCTATCCGGTTGAGCATTATGCCTACTGGGAAGAGCTGCTTGGCCGGAAGCTGGACTACTCCGCATTCGGTGAGAATATCACAGTGAGCGGACTTCTAGAGACCGAGGTATGCATCGGGGATGTCTTTGAGATTGGTACGGCACTGCTGCAGGTAAGCCAGCCGCGTTTCCCCTGCTTCAAGCTCTCGCAGAAGCATGGACCGGCGGATATGCCTGCTCGGGTGCTGTCCACCGGTTACAGCGGGTTCTATTTCCGCGTGCTGCGTGAAGGCAGGATTGCATCCGGTGACCGGATTATTAAGCGGGAGAGCGGAGCGGGGAGTTTCCCTGTGAAGCAGGTGCTGTACTCAATGGAGCACGGGCGCAAGGATAAGACCGGACTAGACGAGCTAGCCCGGCTGGACAGCCTCACAGCCGGCATCCGGGAGAAATTCCGGGGCTGGCTGGGTGCTGCGGATAGCGCGGAGAGCTAGTGGTGCGGGTGTAGCTGGTGGAGCAGGGAGTAGAGCTGAGCCACCAACCCTGCCCTGCAAGTAAACGAGTAGAAAAACGTATCGTAATTCGCCGACTTCTAGTAAATAACCGGAAACAAGTGGAAAAACAGCAACTATAATAGTTAGTTTCAGCCTTGTTAGACGAAAGGTGAGAAATTAAGTGTTGTTTATCCAACTGCTGCCCTTATTGCCCATTAGCTGAAACGAACGAAGCCGTCCCTGAACCGGACGGGCACCGTTTCCCGCAGAGCGTGAAGCTACAATCTGCTGTCAGCCCAGCAGCTTCCATTCGCTGCGCAGCAGACCGTAGACTGCGTGGTTCACATAACCTGCGGGCAGCTTCTCCGCCTCGCGGATCACGCCTTCGAAGATGAAGCCGAGCCGCTCGGGAATAGCCCTGCTTGCCGTGTTACCCGTGGCGCAGCGGATCTCTACACGGTTGAGCTCCAGCTCCAGCAGGGCATAATCCACAAATACCCGGCAGGCGCTGGTCATGTAGCCGTTGCCTTCATAACCTTCACCCAGCCAGTAGCCAATACCGACAGACCGGTTGTGCCAGTCAATCTCGTGATACCCGATGATCCCTGCTAATTCCTCCCGGACCCATAGTCCGGCCGTGAAGCCGCCATTGTCACTGCCCTGCTTCACGGCATTCTTGATGAAAGTAGTCAGGTGGGCCTGCTCGGCTACGCCGTCCACCCAAGGCAGCCACTGCCTGAGCCGGTGGCGTGAGCGCTCCACCAGGGCGTACATATGGCGGGCATGCTCCGGCATTAGCAGCTTCAGCTTCAGCTCTTCATCAATGACATAATTAAACATGCGGCTTCCCCCTCTGCAGCGTAAGGTATAGTCTTCTGCCCTAACGCTTTTTCCACTCCAGAGCGTAGATATCTTCCTCCAGCGCCTGCATGCGCTGTGAGGCCAGTGTCCGGCAGTCACTCAGTGCCCCGTTATAGACAGCCGGCCCAAGCTCGTTCAGGAAGAACTCCAGCAGATTATCTGCTGCAAGATGGCCAATCGTTTCCCCGCGTTCGGCTTCGAAGTATGCGCGGATATTCTCGGTGATCAATTCCCGCTGCTCTTTGGGCAGTTTGATCGGTTTCATGGGTACCCTCCTCTTCTCGGTAATCCTATATGATCCATGCTACTCTATCGCCGGGAGAGAAGTCAAAGATGCAGTTTCATCGCTGTTGGATCTTAAAGGCGGCTTAGTTTCACCGGGACAGATACGTTGTACATCAGGGACAGGAGTGCCGTTTCTGGTTAACTTTTATTGAACATTCCCTGTCTAACGGGTATATTAATAGGAAACATGTTTATACAAGGAAGTAGTAATAATACAGAACGAAAGGTTGATCATTGTGGAGAACCAGGGTACACCCTCCAATTTCATTAAGAACGTCATTACCGAAGATCTCCGCTCGGGCAAGGTTAAGGAAGTGGTCACCCGCTTTCCGCCGGAGCCGAACGGTTATTTACATATCGGACATGCCAAGGCGATCTGGATTAACTTTACACTGGCTGATGAATTCGGCGGCAAGACCCATCTGAGATTCGATGACACCAATCCGGTCAAAGAAGACACGGAGTATGTGAACTCCATTCAGGAAGATGTGAAGTGGCTCGGATACGAATGGGAAGAGCTGCGTTTCGCCTCGGATTATTTCGGTGAAATGTACGAGCGGGCCGAACTGCTGATCAAGAAGGGCAAAGCTTATGTCGATGATCTCACGGCAGAGCAGATCCGTGAATTCCGCGGAACGCTGACGGAGCCGGGACAGAACAGTCCTTACCGTGAACGCGGTATCGATGAGAACCTGGACTTGTTCCACCGCATGCGGGCAGGCGAATTCAAGGACGGCGAGAAGGTGCTGCGCGCCAAAATCGATATGTCCTCTCCAAATATCAATTTGCGCGATCCGGTCATTTACCGTATCTCTCACTCTCATCACCACAATACCGGCGATGAATGGTGCATCTATCCGATGTATACCTTCGCGCATCCGCTCGAAGATGCCATTGAGCATGTTACCCATTCCCTCTGTTCGCTGGAGTTCGAGGACCAGCGCCCGTTCTATGACTGGGTTGTAGCGGAATGCGAGATGCCGGCTGCGCCGCATCAATATGAATTCGGGCGCCTTAACCTCGCCCAGACCGTTACCAGTAAGCGTAAGCTGAAGCTGCTGGTGGATGAAGGCCATGTCGACGGCTGGGATGATCCCCGCATGCCGACGATATCAGGACTGCGCCGCCGCGGGTATACCCCGGAAGCGATCCGCAGCTTCGTGCATGAGACCGGCATTTCCAAGAGCCAGGGCCTCGTAGACCTGCAGATGCTGGAGCATTTCATCCGTGAAGACCTTAAGCTGACGGTACCCCGGACCATGGCTGTGCTGCGGCCGCTGAAAGTAGTTATTACGAATTATCCTGAGGGCGAAACCGAATACTTCGAGATTGAGAACAATGTGGAGAACCCGGAAATGGGTAACCGCCAAATTCCGTTCTCCCGTGAAATCTATATTGAACGCGATGACTTCATGGAGGTTCCGCCGAATAAGTATTTCCGCCTGTTCCCCGGCAACGAGGTCCGGCTCAAGAATGCTTACTTCATCAAGTGCAACGAGTTCATCAAGGATGAGAACGGAGAAGTTATTGAGCTGCACTGCACCTATGATCCTGAAACGAAGAGCGGCAGCGGATTCACCGGACGCAAGGTCAAGGGAACGCTGCACTGGGTAGATGCGAGCCAGGCGGTACCGGCAGAATTCCGTCTCTATGAGCCGCTGATCTCCGCAGAAGAAGCTGAGACCGAGGCCGAAATCGAAGGTCTGGAAGCTGCTGAAGGCAAGCCGGAGCCTACCTTCCTGGATCAGCTTAACCCGAAATCGATCGAGATCATTCAGGGCTTCGTCGAACCGGGCCTGAAGGACAGTGTGCCGCAGGACAAGTTCCAATTCTTCCGCCATGGTTATTTTAATGTAGACAGTAAGTATTCATCACCGGAGCATCTGGTATTCAATCTGGTGGTTTCCCTGAAGAGCTCTTTCCAGCCCAAACAAGGCTAGACTCTCCATGAATGAATACAGGCTTGGCCTCCCGTACGGGAAGCCAAGCCTGTTTGCTGTGTGCTGTGAATCGAACGGTCCCGCCTACCTCGGGTCCCGCCGCTACTCCTCTGCCGCTCCGTCTTCGGGATCTGCCGGAGGCCGGTAGCCGCCGCGGATGAAGAAGAGCCACATGAGACCAAAGCCGATGGTGCCGAACAGGGCGAGGAGCGCACCGGACTGATACATCGTCTGCACTCCGAGATTCTGATACATCCAGCCGCCGAGTACGCCGCCGAGGATGCCGGATATTCCGCTCCATGTAAGCGTGTAGAGTGCTTGTCCCGAGGACCGGTAAGCCCTTGGAACGAGCAGCATAGTAAGCTGGGTGCCGACATAGAAGAATCCGCCGAAGGTAATACAGTGCAGCACCTGAATGAAGGCAACCTGTAGTGGAGTGGTTGCATCGGCCATCATCCACCAGCGCAGGAAGAACAGGGCGCTGACGAACGTGAGGGAGGCCAGCAGTACAGAGATTTTACGTTTAAGAATATAATTGCACAAGAGCAGCACTCCCATCTCCAGAATGGAAGAGAGGAACACCGCCAGCCCAATCATGGTCTTGCTTCCCCCCAGCTCTGTGATGTACAGTGACACAAAGGTGTTGTTCATCGTATTCGGGATAGAGACCAGAATGCCGAAGAGGATGAAGCACAGGAAGAACGGATTATAGAAGATCTGACGCAGTCCCCTGAATGGCAAGGGAGCGATTCCGATAGAATGATCAAGCTTCGGCATAGCGATCAGAGCAATCATCGCCGCGCACAGCAGTGCTGCAAAGAGATAAGACAGCACAGAAACACCAGCCCATTCAATCACGGGTCCGGCCAGTATGGCAGTAAACGCCCAGCCTAACGATCCCCAGAGCCGGTATGAGCTGAACCGCTGGCTGGTACCGTCGATATAGCTGAGGATCATGGTATTGCTCTGGGCGAACAGCGGCCCCTGGAAGAAGTAGAAGAACAGAATAGAAATATATATCATCTCGTATGTATTCGCCTGAAAGACTAGCTGGGACAAGACCAGCGTGCCGGTCAGCATGACCAGGACAATCCGCCGGATATTCTGATAACGGTCACTCCAGATACCCCAGAAGGGATTGGCAATAATAGAGACGAGCGCACCTACCGACATCAGGCTCCCGATCTCCAGCTTATTCATTCCCATGATCTGAAGATATAGCGGAAAGAAGCTGGTGAACAGGACAATCGTTCCATACACGAAGAAGTTGAACCATTTAAGAGAGGTGAAAGACAGCTGCTTATCGAGGTTCTCCCGCAAACTTTGCACTCCTTTCCCGCCAGATGCCTTGAATCCTTAGAACGGCAGAAGTTGCCGCTTCTATCACTGTAACATTTGTTGAAAAGGGATACAAACCAACTTATATAGGGAATTACAAATCAATGGAAAATTAACAGTTTAATTTCAGTTTACAAAGCACAGTTATTCTAGTTTGGAAGGCGGAAGCGGGACATCAGCTGTTCCTGACATCTATCCGCCGGAAAAGGGGATTAACCATGAAGAACACTCAAGCACCGCAGAAGCAGGGAGCAGCGATGAAGCCGTTCCTGAAGCTGCTGCATGAAACCAAACCCTCCTACATGCTGCTGGCACTGGCTCTGGGCCTCAGTATGATTTCGACCCTGGTGGGTCTTGTTATTCCAATGTTCACGAAGAACCTGGTCGACGGCTTCTCGCTGGCTTCCGTCAGCAAGCTGCAGATTGCCGGAATTGCCGGAGCTTTCATCGCACAGACCCTTGCCGGCGGTGTCTCGATTTATCTGCTGAATGCGGTCGGGCAGAAGATTGTCGCCGGACTTAGGGACCGGCTGTGGCGCAAATTCCTTGTGCTGCCTGTGTCCTATTACAATGAGAACCGGACAGGTGAAAGCGTCAGCCGGATGACCAATGATACAGGAATTCTCAAGACACTGATCTCGGAGCATCTGGCCAGCCTCTTTACCGGCGTGATCTCCATTGTCGGTTCAATCTCTGTCCTGCTCTTCCTGAACTGGAAAATGACGCTGGTACTGTTCACCGTCCTCCCGCTGTCGGCGCTGATTCTGGTACCGCTGGGCCGGCAGATGTACAAAATATCAAAAGGCACACAGGATGAGACAGCCTCCTTCACCGCCACACTTAGCGGTGTATTGTCTGAAATCCGGCTGGTTAAATCCTCCGGAGCCGAGCAGAAGGAGTATGAGGCCGGACGAAAAGGAATTATGAACCTGCTGTCCTTCGGCATCCGTGAGGGCAAAATCAGTGCGATGATCAGCCCGTTGGTCTCCTTCGTCTTCATGATGCTGCTTGTGGTGATTATCGGCTATGGCGGAATGCAGGTGTCCTCGGGGGTTCTGACCGCCGGTGAGCTGGTGGCCTTCATTCTGTATCTGATCCAGATTATTATGCCGCTGACCCAGCTGACTCAATTCTTCACGCAGCTTCAGAAGGCCAAAGGTGCCTCGGAGCGGATTATCGAGACGCTTGCGGCAGAGGAAGAAGTGTATGAAGGTGTAGAAGAGGCTGGCAGCGGGGAAGGCCCAATCGATGTGGAAGACCTCAGCTTCGGATACAAAACGGGCGAGAAAGTGCTGAACAAGATAAGCTTCACGATGCTGCCGGGCCAGGTGACAGCGATTGTCGGCCCAAGCGGCGGCGGTAAAACGACGCTGTTCTCACTGCTGGAACGATTCTATGAGCCGCAGAGCGGTGTTATCCGGATGGACGGCAAGCCAGTGTCGATGTTCTCGCTGAAATCCTGGCGTAAGCGGATCGGGTATGTCTCGCAGGAAAGTCCGCTGCTGGCCGGAACGATTGCCGAGAATCTGGGATATGGACTGGACCGCGAGATCAGTAAGGAGGAGCTGCAGCGTGCTGCGGCCATGGCATACGCTGACGGCTTCATTGCAGAGCTTCCGGACGGGTACAATACGGACGTCGGCGAACGCGGAGTGAAGCTGTCCGGCGGACAGCGGCAGCGGATCGCCATTGCCAGAGCGCTGCTGCGCGATCCGAGGATTCTCATGCTCGATGAGGCAACGTCCAGTCTGGACAGCCAGTCGGAAGCCGTTGTACAGAAGGCACTGGGCAATCTGATGCAGGGTCGGACCACGATTGTCATTGCCCACAGACTGGCTACAGTCGTCAATGCGGACCAGATTATATTTATGGAAAAGGGCCGGATAACCGGCAAGGGAACACATCAAGAGCTGCTGCGGGATCATGAGCTGTACCGTGAATTTGCCGAGCAGCAGCTGCAGATGAATACGCCGGAGCTTCAGGGCAGTGTGATAGAGGAGGGTTCTACAGGATATGGCCAAAATACTGGTAGTGGACGACGATCCGCACATCCGCGAATTGGTGGGAGTCTTTCTGAGAGCTGAAGGCATGGAAGAAGTGCTGAGTGCCTCCGATGGGCTGGAGGCGCTGCGGCTGCTCGAAGAGACACCGGCCGATCTGGCGATTATTGATGTCATGATGCCGAATATGGACGGCTGGGAGCTGTGCCGGGAGCTGCGCAAGCAGTATGACTTCCCGATCCTGATGCTGACAGCCAAAGGTGAAACCTCACAAATTGTCAAAGGCTTCGAGCTCGGTACAGACGACTATCTGGTCAAGCCGTTCGAGCCGCCCGTACTGATCGCCAGAGTGAAAGCGCTGCTGAAGCGGTACCAAATTTCTGCCGCCCAGAGCGTTACCGTAGGGAGCCTGCGGATGAACCGCAGAACATACGAGGTTGTATCCGAGCATGGCGATGTTACGTTGCCGCTTAAGGAATTTGAACTGCTGTTCAAGCTGGCCAGCTATCCGGGTCAGACGCTGACACGCGACCGGCTGATTGAAGAGATTTGGGGTTATGATTTTGAAGGGAATGAGCGGACGCTGGATGTGCATGTGGGCCGTCTGCGCGAGCGGTTTCCCCGGGATAAATTCGGGTTCGCCATCCGCACAATCCGGGGCCTTGGCTACCGGCTGGAGGGATAAGCATGCTGAGCAGGATTAAGAAAGTATGGAAGATAATCAATGTGATTGCGCCTATAGCCGGCATATTGGCGATGCTCTTTATCTCCTGGAACGGAAGCTATTTCGGCTCAAGGCTGCTGGTCCGGCATTTCGGCTGGTCCTTCTCCGAATACGGGTATCATCTGTTTATTATGGGCATGCAGGTGATTATCTTCTTCTGCGTGGCTGGCGCCATCGCTTTCGCTACCCGCGGGCAGGACCAGAGATTCTATGTGCCGATCCTGACGGCGATGCGGCAGATTTCCAAAGGTGATTTCAAAATCGAACTGGAGAACAGCAGACAGTACAGGCAGTTTGGCGGTATTGTGGAGGGGATTAACGAAATGGCTAACGAGCTTAGCCGGATGGAGACGTTGCGCCAGGATTTCATCTCTAACGTATCGCATGAGATCCAGTCGCCGCTGACCTCCATCCGCGGGTTCGCTGCAGCCCTGCAGGATGACAGCCTCAGTACTGAGAGCAGGAAGCATTACCTGGATATCATTGAAGCGGAGAGCCGCCGCTTGTCCGGCCTGAGCGACAATCTGCTGAAGCTGTCGGCACTGGAGGCAGAGAGCTTCCCGTTCGAGCGGAAGCCCTACAGGCTGGATAAGCAGCTGCAGGAGATGATCCTGGCCTCAGAGCCGCAGTGGCTGGGCAAGGATATTGAGGTAGAGGCAGATCTTGCAGAAACCACCGTGGTTGCGGTAAAAGACCTGCTCAGCCAGGTGTGGACCAACCTGCTGCATAACAGCATCAAGTTCACCCCGCAGGGCGGACGGATTACCGTCTCCTTGCGTATCTCAGAGGAGTGGATTGAAGTGGAGGTGAAGGACAGCGGAATCGGCATTGCCGAAGAGGAGCTGCCGCGGATCTTCGAACGCTTCTATAAAGTGGACAAATCCAGAAGCGTCTGCGGGGGCGGCGGAAGCGGGCTGGGACTGCCGCTGGTGAAGAAAATTGTTGAACTTCACGAAGGCAGCATACAGATAACAAGCCGTCCCGGTGAGGGGACGGCTTCAGTCGTACGTATACCTCTGCAAGTCAGATGAATCCGCCATTGACGCGGAGGGTCTGGCCGGTAATCCACCCGGAGTCTTCTCCGGCCAGGAAGCTGACCACGCCGGCAATATCCTCCGGCTGGCCCAGACGTCCGAAGGCATTGCCCTTCTTCAGCCCTTCCAGTACGGCCTCTGATTTGCCCTCCAGGAACAATTCTGTGGCTACTGGTCCTGGTGCCACCGCATTGATGGTGATGCCTTTGCTGCCGAATTCCTTGGCAAGCTGGCGGGTGAATTGCTCAACCGCACCTTTGGTGCCGGCATAAATACTGTAGGCCGGGAACATCTGGCCGTTGACGGAAGTGGAGAAATTAATAATCCGCCCGCCCTGTTCGAGGTGATAGAAGGCCTGCTGGCAGGAGAAGTAGGTGCCCTTGACGTTGATGGCGAACTGCTTGTCGAATTGCTCTTCGGTAGCTTCTCCGATCAGGGAATTCATCATAATCCCCGCATTGTTGACCACGATATCGATCTTTCCATAGAGCGCCTTGGTCTCCTTGAACAGCTGTTCAATCTGGGCAGGCTTGCTGATGTCTGCCTGCAGGGCTGCGGCTGTTCCGCCGCCCGCCCGAATGGCCGTTACTACGTCATCTGCCTGGGCGGGACTGCTCGAATAGTTGATGATAACGGAAGCCCCCTGCTCCGCCAGCCGCTCAGCGACACTCCGCCCGATTCCTCTTGATGATCCGGTAACAATAGCCACCTTGCCTTGTAATGGTTGTGTCATTAGTAGTTCCTCCTTGAATTTAATGTACGGATAATCCTCTTTCCAGCAGCGCCCAGAGCTGGGTGAACTCCTGCATGATGCCCGGGCTGCGCCACTCATAGGCGTGCGCCGGATGGTGAAAGCGTGCGGTGCCATAGAGGACTGAACGTGCCTGTACCGCCGCCGGGATACTCCGTGATATAAGACCTTGTTCCATGCCCTGGGCAATGAGAAGGTCAATGTGATCGAGAAGCTTCCGGATATGGACTTCAACAAGCGCTGCCGATTCTTCAGTGACGGCTGCATACATTTTGAACATCTCGCTGTCCTGTGCGGCATAATGCTGCTTAAGCTCTACGAGCTTAGCGATATAATCTCCAAGCTGCCCCAAGGCATTATCTGCAGGCATTCCGGCAATTTCGCTTAGGGGAGCCACAATCATCTCCTCCAGCCAGCGTTCCGTCACCGCCTCCCGCAATGCAGCTTTGCTGGGGAAATGCCGGTACAGGGTTCCGTGGCTCACGCCCAGCAGCTTGGCTACATCAGTGACAGAAGCCTTGTCCGGCCCGTATTTGCGCAGGGTTTGTTCAGCGGCATTAAGGATTTCTGTTTTGCTCAAAAAAGAGCTTAATTTATTCACGGGTAACTTCCCCTTCCTGTGCAAGAAGCATAACATAGGGCATGACAAATGACAAATATCTATTATTGTCATTTGTCATGCCCTATTTGTTATCCGCTATTCGTGTGATTCATGGAGCTTGCCTGAGTAGATTTGCCAGCAGGGCGATTCCGCGTTCCAATTCTGCCGGAGAAGCATAAGCGTAAGACAGTCGGAGATGCCCGCGGTCACTACGGTCGTACAGATCGCCTGTATTCAGCAGCAATCCGGCGCGCAGGGCTGCAGTGAACAGCTTGCGCGGAGGCACAGGATGCAGGAGGGACAGCCAGATGTAGAATCCGCCTGCCGGTACATTCCAGGTTGCTAGTCCAGCGCAATGAAGCTGCAGCAGCTCCAGTACAAGATCACGGCGCTCCCGGAGTCTGCCGCGCAGCACCTGCAGATGCTCCTCATGATAGCCGTTCTCAAGCCAACTGGCGGCAGCCAGCTGTGACAGGGAGCTTGCGCCGTAATCGCTCTGCATTTTGATGTCGGCCAGCCGCCGGACTACCGGCTCCGGGCCGACAATCCAGCCGATGCGCAGGCCGGGGCTGGCTGCTTTGGACAGGGTACCCAGATGCAGCACCCTTCCCTCACGGTCCAGCGCCTTCAGCGGCAGTGGAGGCGGTGCATCTAGCCACAGCTCCTGATAGGCGCCATCCTCGAGAATAGGCAGCCCAAGGCTGCCTGTGACCTGCATAAGCTCCCGGCGCCGCCCGGCATCCATCAGAATCCCGGTAGGGTTATGAAAGGAAGGGATACTGTAGAGCATCGCCGCCTTGCTGCGGACAGCCTCAGCTGTAAGATACTCCGGGATCAGGCCGCGTCCGTCCATGGGCAGCCCGCTGAATTTCACGCCGGCAGACTGAAAGGCATGAATCGAATACAGATAGGAAGGCTTCTCCAGCAGGACCGATGAGCCGCGCGGCAGAAGGCCTAGAGCAATAAGCTGGAGTCCCTGAAGTGCCCCGGAGGTGATAAGAATGGAGGCGGGGTCGGCTGCAATGCCGCTTCGGGCCAGCATCCGGCTGACCGCAGCCCGCAGCGCCGGATTGCCGAGCGGTTCCTCATAAGAGAGCGGTGGAAGAATCCGCTGCGAGAGTCCGGCCAGCACCCGGTTCATCGCTGCGCCGGGCAACAGCTCCGGCGCAGGCTCGCCGGTTCCGAGGCGGATCAGACCCGGCTCATATTCGAGCCGGTTGATATCCTGTACGGTAGGCAGGTTGGGATAGTGAATCCCCTCCTCCACATAATCATTCCAGTTGCCCCGGCGCTCCGGTTCTGCCGGAGCTGTGACCATGTTGGATTCACCGGCGGGCCGGATGCCGGAACGTGCATCCGCTACTACTACGGTACCTCCGCCGCGTCTGCCCTCAATCAGGCCCAGTGCTGTCAGCTGGCCCAGCGCCGTGACCACCGTGCTGCGGTTAACACCGAGCATGCGGCAGAGCTCACGCTGCGGAGCCAGCCGCATGCCGGGAGGCCAGGCCCCGCTGCTGATCTTGGCGAGGAAGTAGGCGGATATCTGACTATGAAGCGGCAGCGGGGAAGCCGGGTCCGGCTTCCATGTGCCTTGCAGGACAGAGAGTGAGCCGTCCGGCTCCTTTTCAAGAGCGGCAGGTGCGGGAGCTTCAGGATGACCGGAAGGACCGGCAGCGCTTACCTCTGGATGATCTGGCGGATGCTGATGTGTCAAGGGACCGGCTCCTCTTTTGTGGTTTCTTTTCTTGAGTGTACCATGGTTCATAGTCGTCTATTAAGCTTGGCTGGGTATGAGACGGACAACTTGGATGGTTACGGCAGCCTCTGCACCAGAGTACGATCAGAATGCGTTAACCGGGAAGAAGCAAGAAGCTGTGGAGGCTTGTCCATCCGGCAGCATCACAGTTTATATGAAGGAGGAAGAAGTTGTGACGGAAGCCATTGTACATGGAATCATTCTGGCCTTCGGGCTTATTCTGCCGCTGGGCGTGCAGAATATATTCGTATTCAATCAAGGGGCACAGCACGCGAGATTCCGCAGTGTGCTGCCTGTAGTTCTGACGGCAGCGGCATGCGATACGCTGCTTATAACCGCTGCAGTAGGCGGTATTTCTCTGGTCATTCTATCGCTGCACTGGGTCACACCCCTTATCTATAGTGCGGGAATCCTGTTTCTCTGCTTCATGGGCTGGAGAATCTGGCGCTCTGCTCCGGCGCAGGAAGAGTCGGGGCGCCTCTCTCCGAAGGGTCAGATGCTGTATGCACTGTCCGTTTCCCTCTTGAATCCGCATGCGCTGCTGGATACGGTGGGCGTCATCGGTACGAGCTCGCTGCAGTATGACGGTATGGTGCGCTGGGCTTTCGCGGCGGCTACGGTAGCTGTCTCCTGGATCTGGTTCCTGGGTCTTGCCGCTGCGGGCCGCCTGCTCGGCAGGATGGATGCCTCCGGTAAAGTGATTAAGAGGCTGAATGCCGCTTCAGCATTATTGATCTGGGCGATCGCCGCCTACATGGGAATACAGCTGTGGAGGAGCTTTTAACGCCAATTTAGCCCTGCAGAGCCCGATTTGGTAACCAGATTGCCAAACTGTTTCGAAAACTTCACACATTCATAATTTATCTGAATCTAGTCTATTGACCATTGGATTATAATCGCCTACTATACAGATATAAACATAAAATTCTAAATTATGGGATTTGGAAAGGTGGTGTTTCCTTGGAGCCTGCAGCCACGATTCGAGATCAGCTAGTGGACTATTTATCAAAACATGAGCTGTCCATCAATCATTTTGCCATAAGATCCGGCATTAATTCCGGGACATTAAGCCGGATTATTAATGGTCATCAGCCGATTGCCATGAGCCATCTTGAGTTAATTACTGCAGGGATGGGGGTATGCGAGGACTACTTTTACAGTTTATATGTAGATGAATGCTTCTATCATTCGGCACCAACCTGGCGGCGGCTTCGGCCTTTTATTGTAAAGTGTGCAGAGCTTGGGCGCATGGACTGTATCGAGCTGCTGGTGCATAATCTGCTTGATAATCTGACCTATGTTCCCATGTTGTTTGAAGTAGCGGAAGGATTGTTTCAGCAGGGGCATTGGCCGGGGGCGGCACTGCTTTACGAGAATGTAAGCGCCAGCGAGAAATATCAGTACTCCGAACGGCTGGCTATGTGCCAATACCGCCTGTTCCAGATTGCACTTGGAGATGATCAGAGCACGAACCTGCGGGCTGCTACTCTGTTTGAGAGCTACTTCCCGCGCCTGAATGAGGCGGATCAGCTGGATGCGCTGAAAGATTTGATGCATGTCTACTATACAATGCAATTATGGAATAAAGTAAATGAGCTTGCTCTTGAATTACTACGGATTGCTACAATTCAATATGATCTTTATTGTCGCTCGAAACATAAAGAGACGGTGAAGAGCGGAGAAAGACCTTTTTGCTTTTATATATTGTATGCCCATCTAATGCGTTCAAATGTATACGAGGAATATGGAGACTACAAAATGGCTCTTGAACTTGTACCTTTATATTCGGACGTAAATTGGATACATGAAGAAAGTGAGGAGGCGAAGAGGACTGTAGCGCAATTCCAGGAATGGGGCAAGGCTAATACTTATTTGTACCGCTTACTGGCTGGGCAGCTAGAGGTGTTAGCTGAATATGTTAACTATATTTCCTCGCAACAAGGGGAGATCTTCACAGCTTTATTTTATATCGTAAAATCTGCAAATCTGTATAACTGGAATGTAGATTCTATTTTAGAACGTTTCTCTGATTACATGCCCTATAGGATACATCTCAATGAGTTCGGAATGTACAATCAGCAGATTAAGGCTGACCAACATGCCAGATTTCTTGTTGAACTGGGAGTCTATTATCTGCGAAATAAGCGAAGTGAAGGCATTGGATATATCCTAAAAGGTTTAGAATCATCTTCTAAACTTAAGAATGAGAGCATGATCTTCAAATGTGTTGATCTATTCGAGCAGAACAGGCATATTGCTGGAGAAGATGAGCAGAGGCAATACAAAATCCTAATCAGAGAGGTGCGGGATGCAAATGAAAAGAAAACTCCTATTATTGCTAGCCTCATGTAGTATTGTTGTACTGATTGCTATTCCTGAAGCACAGATAGTTGGCGAACCTGTACAACAACAACTGATTCAAACAATGGGACATGGCACGGGCGCCTAGAATCAGCGTCTGCAGTTATACAGTATCGTCTTCGGCGTCTTCTGCTAATGCAGGGACGTCTTTTTTATGGACAATTCCAATTTCGCCAGAGCTTTGTTAATATATTAACTTTTACAGATAATGCAATCAGTCCAATATTTTGTATTTTTACATAAAAATCTATAATATTTCATAAGGAGGCGGGATTTCCATGTATAGTCCGGCAAGTGTCAGAATTCGTATTGAGAGAGCTAGAAGCAAGCTTCATAAGTTGCAAGTCCAATATGGCGGTTTATGTCATCCTGAGGTACTACGGCAATCTGTAGTGCTGGATGAGCTGCTTAATTCTTATGATCATACCTACCGGATGAAGAAAAGGCCGCCTGCTTAGCAGTAACTTAAGAGATGAATTGAAACAACAGATAAGTTAGATCTAACATTCTATGGATAAGCGTGTGAAAAGGGTGATAAATACTGTGGAGCATACAGTCAAAATCCGGGACGAAATAGCAGCGTATCTCTTCAAGCATAACCTGTCCATTAATCAGTTTGCTATCATCAGCGGGATACATTCCGGTACACTCAGCCGGGTGATGAAGGGTCAGCAGGCTTTGGCGATGAATCATCTGATCCGTGTTACACGCGGGATGGGGCTTCCCGAGGACTACTTTTACAGTAAGTATGTAGATGAATGTCTGTATGATTCGGCACCAACCTGGCGGCGCCTGCGGCCATTCCTGCTGCAATGTGCGGCGCTGTCACGTCTGGACTGTATTGAGCGGATTATACAGAATTTGCTTGATAATCTGCTCTATGTACCGCTGCTCTTTGAAGTGGCCGAGGAGTTATTCGAGCAAAAGAACTGGCAAGCAGCCTCATTAATCTATGAAAATGTGGGCGCCAGCGAGAAATACCAGCATTCCGAGCGTCTGGCGCTCTGCCAATATCGGTTGTTTCTGATTAATCTGGGAGACGATCCGCACAATAATTTGATAGCAGCTACCTTGTGTGAGGGCTATGTGGGCAGGTTGGATGAGGTCAATCAGCTGGATGCGTTGAAACAGCTGGCCGATACGTATGCCTCACTTCATAAGTGGCAGAAGGTGGGCGAGCTGGCGGAGGAAATGCTCAGGATTGCTTCTCATCTGTACGAGCTGCATAGAATATCAGGCCGTATGCCAAATAATGGACAAGAACATAAAAGACCGTTGTACGCATATATTTTATACGCCCAGCTACTTCGTGCCTATGTATTAGAGCAGTACGGGGAATATAAATCTGCGCTGGAGATTATACCCTTATATATGGATGGAAGCTGGATACGGGAAGACACTGAGGAAGCAAGGCGGATAATCGCCCAATACCAGGAATGGGGAACGGCTAATACCTATCTCTACCGCTTGATGGACGGACAAATCGAAGTGCTGGATGAGTACGTGGAATACATTTCTACCCGGGAAAATGAGATCTTTACGGCACTATTCAAAATTATTGAATCGGCCAACCGTTATAATTGGGATGTGGATCATATCCTGCACAGATTCGCCAATTATATCCCTTACCGCAATTATTCCAGCGTCTTTGGTGAACGCAATATATTGATGCTGAAAGACAGCCATGCCCAGTTCCGCCGCGAGCTGGCGAACTATTATCTGGCCCGCAGACGTTATAAAGGCGGTGACGTAATCATGCAGGGCGTGGACCTGTCCGCCAAAATAGACTGTGAACGTAATGTGATCCGGGGAACTATATCCGTGGATTTTGAGATATCGATTTCGGATATCACTAAACTCGGCTGAGGATTCAGGAATGGCATTCCCTTTGTATATTCATGCAAAACGGCTGAGAGCCCCTCCAGGGAATCTCAGCCGTTTATTTGTTCAACCGGTAATGCCGCCTGCGGTTAGCCGCCGATCTGTGACATGCGGCGTGCGGTAGGCGTATGGCTCTGCGCTTTACGCTCTAGGGCCAGCGCCATTTCGTGATTATGCGGCTTGTTGCCGAGCGCCTGGCGGACAAGAGCCTGCACCGCAGCAGGATCACTTATCAGTGGCCGCACATTATATTCATCCTCCCAGTAAAGGCAGGCTTTGATGTTGCCGTCGGCCGTGAGGCGCAGCCGGTTGCAGTTATCGCAGAAGTGCTCGCTTACCGGATGAATCAGTCCGAAGGTTCCTTTCGCCCCGGTGACACGCCGGTTCTGGGAGGGGCCATTTCCGGAAGGCATATCGGCCTCCTCGGTAGTCCAGCCTGCTTCATTGCAGGCTTCTACTACCGTTTCGAGCGGGAGATAGGTCTGCCGCCAGGCATCGCTTGCACTGCCAATTGGCATATATTCGATGAACCGTACATTCAGCGGGCTGTTCAGCGTCAGGGCGATGAAATCCTTGATCTCATCATCATTAATGCCTTTCATCAGCACAACATTCAGCTTGATCGGTGACAGGCCGGCCGCTTCGGCGGCTTCAATCCCCTTCAGCACTTTGGCGACATCGCCGCCGCGGGTGATCATGGAGAACCGGTCCTGGCGGAGGGAGTCCAGGCTGATGTTCACCCGTGACAAGCCTGCCTGCTTCAGGGCAGCGGCTTTGGCGGGAAGCATCAGACCATTCGTAGTCAACGATATATCTTCAATACCGGGTATAGCGGAGATCATGGATACCAGCTTCTCCAGATCCCTACGGACCAGCGGTTCTCCGCCGGTCAGCCGGACCTTCCGCAGGCCCAGCGGCGCAATTGCTTCCACTACAGCGGTAATTTCCTCATAACTCATAATCTCGTCCTGCGGCTGGAATTGCATTCCTTCCGCAGGCATACAATAAATACAGCGCAGGTTGCAGCGGTCTGTAACCGAAATGCGGATGTAATCATGTATCCGTCCAAAAGGATCGGTCAGCGGCTCCATGGCACTACTCCTTCACCTGTTCAGTTTTATTTTAAATTTTAAAGACTTCATTCCTCTGCGTCAATGTCTAACGCTTCAGCTGGCTCAATTCGCAATTATGGAAGAGGAGGGAATGCATACAGCATAAGAAACGGACAACCTAAATAATATGTGACGGAAGAGGAAAGGCGCAGCCTAATTTTGACAAAAGTACGACAATTTCAAGGAATGGTCATAGAATGCTCACCGAAAGCGCTTAACAATTTCGATATAATTTAGGTGCGGAAGATTCAAACTTTATAACCTTTCACTTTTGCGAAGAACACAGCTATGATACCGGAAGGTTCAGGCGGCGACCTCCAGGAAGCCCCGGCGTCCGGCAAACCAATAGGGAGGATTTGCAAAATGACTATACCTACAGTTCCATCACTTGTCGTGCCGGAGGTTTTTAGCCGCTGGCTGGAGAGTCGGGGATTAATATATCAGCTTCTGGTTGATTTCTACGGAAGAAAACCATCGCTCTCACTGGTCGCCCAGTGGAGCCGCAACCGTGAGATGAGCATCGCTGCAGAGATGACCGAAGGCGGACGTGAACTGAAGCGTTACCTGTGCAGCCAGGAGCCAGCAATGCTGCCGGCCATCTGTGAGCAAGAGAAGCTCGAATATAAGCGGCTGATGAATGAGCGTGCTGCCAGTACCCTTGTGGCCCGGGAAGCTGCCCAGTTAGGCCGTGAAGAAGAATTCTGTAACGTACTTTCCGATGTATATGCTTCGGCAGGAATTGTGTTCAAGAAATGCAGCGGGGAAGCTGACGACCATATCGCCATTGAACTGGAATTCATGGCAGTCCTGCATGAACGGATGCTGTACAACAGCTTCTCCATCCGCAGTGCAATGGAGCTTCTGGAGATCCAGGAGAACTTCCTTGAAGATCATCTGCTGAAATGGACACCGCAGTTCTGTGAACGGCTGAACGCAGCGACTGACAGCCCGCTATATCTTGGACTCAGCCACATGCTGGAGGAATTCCTGCCGCAGGATCTGCATATGCTGCGCGCCTGGAAGGCTTCGCTGGAGAGCAGCGCGGCGGAAATGGTCTAAACAGCTGAATAATTAAGGCGTCCTTCCGAAGTGGAAGGGCGCCTTATTTGTTGTTGCTACAGGTTCAGCTTCCTGCCAAGAGGTTACAGTATTGTTGCAATTCAAGTTTCGTATAGGATTCCAGTAGGAAGAAACGGTGTCTTCATGTAATATATAAATGTGTCAGTTTAGTGATGAATGGTAGAACGAGAAGGTAGGTTGCGTATGAGAAGAGGACTGCAGGCTTTAGTCATCATAGGGGCTATGCTGGCTTTTTATTACTTTGGGTTTGGTATTTTTGGAAGTACGGCCGGAACGATCATCAGTATTTTTTCCACATTGACGGTTATCTCTATCGGGCTGGGTATCTTCATGGAGAACCGTAACCCTTCTACCACAATGTCCTGGATTCTGCTGCTGGCCTTAATTCCGGTGCTTGGACTTGTTTTCTATTTTCTGTTCGGACAGAATGTGTTCAAACGGCGCAAATATGATAAGAAGGCCCAGCGCGACCTGATGGCCTATGAACGGATTGAGAATGACGCGCTGCGAATGCACCAGGATTGGTCGGTGTTCAGTCCAGGACGCCAGAAGCTGCTGGGATTGTCGCAGAGACTGGGGCGTACGCCGATTTCCTTCAGTTCGGAGACGCGTATCCTGACCAACGGTGAAGAAACCTTCGGGACCCTGCTGCTCGAGCTGCGTCAGGCCCAGCACCATATCCATATGGAATACTATATTTTCCGGGCGGATCATATTGGGACACGCATACAGCAGATTCTGATCGAGAAAGCCCGGGCGGGCGTAGCTGTCCGGTTTATGTATGATGCTGTCGGAAGCATTCAGCTATCCAAGGCCTTCCTTAAGGAGCTCAGTGACGCCGGCGTTCAGGTAGCTGCCTATGGCAACTCGACCTCCTTTTTCTCCAGCCGGGTGAACTACCGGAATCACCGCAAAATTGTCGTCATCGATGGCGATGTCGGATTCATGGGCGGACTTAATGTTGGCGATGAATATTTGAGCCGCAGCAAGACTTACGGCTTTTGGCGGGATACGCATATGCTGCTGAGAGGTGAAGCGGTGCGGACAATGCAGATTATCTTCCTGCAGGACTGGATGCACACCACCGGTGAGAAAATATTGGAGCAGGATTATCTCTCTCCGCAGCTGCGCTTCACGACTGGCGACGGAGCGGTCCAGATTATTGCCAGCGGACCGGATAATGAACGGCGTGCACTCAAGAATATCTTCTTCTCCATGATTGCCTCGGCCGAAAAGTCGGTCTGGATCGCCAGCCCCTACTTCATCCCCGATGAGGATATTCTGACCGCGCTGCGTGTGGCGGCGATGTCGGGCCTGGATGTCCGTCTGCTGTTCCCGGCCAAGCCGGATAAGTGGATTCCATTCCTGGCTTCGCATTCCTACTTCCCGGCACTGCTGGAATCCGGGGTGAAGATCTATGAATATGAGAAGGGCTTCATCCACTCGAAGCTGCTGATTGCGGATGGGGAGATTGCTACCATCGGCACAGCCAACATGGATATGCGCAGCTTCCACTTGAACTTCGAGGTGAATGCGCTGCTGCTGCAGACCGAGAGTGTCTCGCGCATTGTCGCAGACTTCGAGCGTGACCTGCTGTCCACACGGCAGATTGTCCATGAGACCTTCATGGATAAAAGGCTGGTGGAGCGGCTGCTGGAATCGGCAGCCCGCCTGATGTCTCCGCTGCTGTAGCCAGGAGAATAGCTAAAAAGACCGTCGGAAGGAGCTGCTGCTCTCTCCGGCGGTCTTTTGTCTGGCATCATCAGAAGGTAGTGAGCCTGAGGCGGGTCTGCATCCGGTAGAGGAGATACTTAATCCACGTAATCTCACTCTGATATTCCTCCAGCGGCAGGCTGTACTCGGCTCCCTCGTTATTCCACAAACGGTTGAAGTAGCTCTCCATTTCAGCATATAGCGGCTGCCCCTGCGGCACGGATACCCAAAGGTTATTCTCCAGATTATAGTCATCCAGATTACGGGCCGTGAAATTCGTTGATCCGCCCAGAACGATGGAGTTGCCGGTCGCCTTGGCGATGAACAACAGCTTGCTGTGATACTGCTCCTTGCCCGTATTGTACCAGCGGATTGCGATATTCCCTTTAGACTTCCGGTTCAGCTCCATCGCAACCGGGCGGTTCGGGATACCGATCTTGTCCCGTCCGAAGGCATTCTGATTGGGATCCAGCAGCAGCCTTACTTCTGCGCCGCGTGCATCAGCTGCCAGCAGGGCATCAATAATTCCGTCGTCCGCCAGATAGAACATACCCATCCAGATGACATCCCCCTGCCCTGCTGCTTGGATATCATCCAGAGCGTACTTGTACACCTTGCCTTCGGTCAAATAGCGGACCTCGAGCTGCGGCTCCCCGGCGGGGAGGGCTTGCTGTTTGAAGTCCGGTGTCCTGCTCAGCAAAGGGCCCGCTCCCGAGAGGTTCGCGGCAGCCTGCTCACTCTGCAGAATGTCAGCCAGAATGGGACCCTGCACCTCCAAGGCAATGTTAGAGTGATAGGCGCTGGCGTCATGCACATTCCCCGAAGAGATCAGCGCGGTGTTCTCACTGAGCACCACTTTACGGTGATTGGCTTTGACATTGAGTAGCTTCAGATACGAACGCGCGGTAATATCGGGTCCTCCGCTGGCCATAAGATTCGGAATCCAGCCCTTGCCGGATTGTCCGAACCACTGAATGAAGGTCCGCCATACAGCGGAGTAGGCCGGGGTCGAGTCACGCAGCGTATCCACATCCGTCATAATAACCTTGATTCCGGCGGCTTTCATCTCTTCCAGCAGATGATTGGGCGCAGAGCTGTAATTCGTATTCACCTCATCGGTAATGAAGGCGATCTCCATCCCGGGATAGGCCGCTTTCTGGGCGATAAGCTTATCAGTAAGCTCCTGGCTGACTGCAGGGAACTGCTGGTCGGTGTGGGTATAGTCATTGAACAGGAACAGGTCGATTACGAGGAATTCTCTGGCTTCTCCAATAATCTGCAGAATTCTCGGGAGAATCTGTTCTTCCCTTGCTTCGGCCCCGTTGCTGTCCTGATAGGTCAAGTCGTGCCAGAAGGCCACATTCTCCACCTTATACGCAGGACTCTCCACGGAAATCCCGGGGGGCAGCGGTTTATGGGTCTGGTAGATCATTACCCCGGCAAGCCATACCAAAAGAAGGATGAAGGCAATCAGTATCTTGGAGCGGCGCAGCATAAACTGCGGTTTGCGCTTGCGGGGTGACGTAATCGCACCGGAAGCTATAATTAGCTGCGACTGTTCGGGCGTAATGGAGCGGCTGCCTTGATTCATGGGATGATCCTCCTGGGTGCTGCGGAGCCAGAGTCCGTAGGTCTTGGCGCCGGCATTGTAACTACCTATTAACGCCCGCTGAGGAGAAGTGAAGCAGTTGACTGCAAAATCATCTGAAAGATTTATTTTTGCTAAAGTCGCCGGATTTATACCGTATCGTTCCTGTAAAGCCGGGTTATACAAGTTCTAATGACATACAGCAGAAGCAAATGTATAATGAGTGTAAATAATTTGTATAAGGTTTGAATCTTCAGAAGTATTCAGTGTAAATAGGAAAAGAGCGTGAGATACATCGTGTATTCCATCAAACAGGTCGTCGAAATGCTCGATATTCCTTCTGTCACTCTGCGGGCGTGGGAGAACAGGTACCAGGCTGTTGTTCCGGAACGTACCGAATCGGGCTACAGGCTGTACAGCCAGGAGAATATCGCGGACCTTCGCTGGTTGAAGGAACAGACGGACAAGCAGGGCATCAGTATTTCCCATGCCGTGCGGATGCTGAAGATGCGTAAGCAGAAACATCTGGATGAACGTTTGAACGCGGCGGGCGGCGATCCCAGAGATGCTATTGACAAAATGAAGCAGCAGATCTATACAGCCTTGCATGAAATCCAGGGCGAGCGGGCGGATGCATTAATTGATTTCGGGTTCTCACTGTACGGCTATGAGACTATGGTATATCAGGTGCTTGTGCCGGTGCTGGTCAAGGTTGGCGACGCCTGGGAAGAAGGAACGGCAACGGTAGCCCAGGAGCATTATATGACGCATATGATCTCTAACCGGCTGTCCCAGTTCTTTCATGTATTCCCCGTTTATGCGCATTTGCCGAAGGTGCTCGCCTTTTGTCCCGCGGGAGAACATCATCAGATAGGGCTGCTGCTGTTCTCGCTTTTCCTGCGTAAGAACGGGGTTGAGGTCATTTATCTGGGGGCCAATACGCCGGAGGAAGGTGTTATGGATATGCTGGAGAAGCAAGGCCGGATCGGGGTGGTCTGCTTGTCCGTTACGGATGAAGAGCTTGTGCCGTACTGTGAAGATTTGCTTGGACGGCTCGGCAGCATGCACCCGGAGCTGCAATTTATTGTCGGCGGCAAAGGATATGGAACGGCCGGTCCAGAGGCCACCAGGGCGACCTATAAGATGGATGAGCCCCCTGAGCAGTGGCAAGCCTGGTTTGACCGGGAGTTTGCCCGAATGAAGCATAGAATATAGCTATTAGAACCGATCGGTCCCCTTTGGGAGCCGGCCGGTTTTTTTTTGCTTTTACAGGCTGCGCACTCTAATTATTGGAAGTCGGATTGCAGATATTTACATGACGCCGCAAAGTATGTATGATATTTGTAGCATGATTGTATAGTTTTTGTATAATGTTTGAAAAGAGTTATCTGCCTCAAGACAGACAGGTATAAGGAGGAAGGCGCTTGACTGGACCCAAACGTACCGCGAAAGTTGCAATAATAGGCGCTGGACCGGGCGGACTGGCTGCAGCTATGCTGCTGGCCGCCGAAGGCTACGCAGTGGATCTCTATGAGAAGCAGGATACAGTTGGCGGAAGATCGGGAGAGCTCAAGCTGGGCAGCTACCGTTTTGACAGGGGGGCTACCTTTTTGATGATGCCGCATCTGCTGGAGGAGCTGTTCGCCCTGGCAGGACGTTCCGTGCATGATTATGTGTCCTTGAAGCCGCTTGATCCGCTATATTCACTGCATTTCGGAGACACCATATTTACGCCTTCTACGGATCAGGAGCAGACTGCCGGAGAGATTGAGCGGCTGTTTCCCGGCAACGGGAGCGGCTACCGCCGGTTTATGGCCGATGAGGGCGACAAGCTGGAGAGAGTTATTCCCCTGCTGCAGCGTCCGTTTCAATCCCTGGGTGACTATTTGAAAAGAGATGTACTGCACGCGTTGCCTAAGCTGAACGCCGCAGATAACGTATACAACCGGCTGTCCCGGTATTTTGATGATGAACGTCTGCGGTTCTCGTTTACCTTTCAGGCCAAATATTTGGGGATGTCGCCCTGGGAATGTCCCGGTACGTTCACAATCCTGTCCTATATGGAGCACCGTTACGGCTTGTACCATCCGATAGGCGGAATTAACCGTGTCCTTCAGTCGATGTCTGAGGTGATTCAGGAATATGGCGGGCATGTGCACACCTCCAGCGGAGTGAAGCGCATAGTGGTCAAGAACGGGCATGCGGCAGGATTGCTGCTGGAGAACGGGGAGCGGGTGGAGGCGGATTACGTTGTGATCGGGGCCGACTTCGGCTCTGCGATGACGCAGCTGTTCGAGCCCGGCATTCTGAAGAAATACACCCCCCGCAAGGTTGCCCGGAAAAGATACTCCTGTTCAACAGCCATGCTCTATCTGGGTGTCGATGGAGAGGTGGAGCTGGGTCATCATTCGGTTCATTTCTCCGCCGATTACCGGCGTAATGTCGAAGAAATCACTAAGCTTGGGGTATTATCCGAAGACCCCTCCATATACGTCCATAATCCTTCGGTTATCGATAAGACGCTGGCGCCTCCGGGCAAGTCTTCACTCTATGTGCTGATGCCGGTGCCTAATCTGAGTGCAGAGATCAACTGGCAGCAGGAGAGTGCCGGGATCCAGGCCCGGATGATGGAGCGCCTGGAGCAGATTACCCAGCTTGCGGGAATAACCGGGCGGGTGGAAGAGAGCTTATTCTTCTCTCCGCTGGACTGGCAGAACAAGCTGAATGTATACAATGGCGCAACCTTTAATCTGGCCCATAATCTGGGGCAGATGATGCATTTGCGGCCGCACAACACCTTCGAGGAGGTGCGGGGCATCTGGCTGGTCGGAGGCGGAACCCATCCGGGCAGCGGCTTGCCGACGATCTTCGAGTCGGCCAAGATCAGTGCGCGGCTGCTGCGGGAGCATGACCAGGCCCAGCGGGGCAGCATCACCGTGCCAGCCGGCGCTCCCGGTGCGGGCGCAGGGGTTCCGCTATGAGCCGCGTAGCCGTTGTGGGCAGCGGGATCGGCGGGCTGACCGCAGCACTGCTGCTTACCCAGCAGGGGCATGAGGTTGTAATGTACGAGCGCGCAGAGCAGGTGGGCGGGCGCGTTGCCTTTGAAGAACAGGACGGCTACCGGATTGACCGCGGGCCTACCATTGTGCTGCTGCCGGAGATGCTTCTGGATATTCTGGAGGAAGGCGGGCTGCCGCGCGGAAGTCTGGAGCTGCTGCGCTGTGATCCGCTTTACCGGGTTCACTTCAGGAGCGGGCGCGTGCTGACCAAATTCGCGGGGGCCGCAGAGCAGGCAGAGGAGATTGACCGGCTTTATCCCGGAGAAGGGAAGGGCTTCCTGCGGTTTATGGAAGATATGTCACACTTGTATCCAAAGGGCAGGGCTTCGTTTCTGGAGAGAGGCTATAAGAACGGGCGCGAATTTTTCAGCCCGGCCAATGTGTCGCTGATGGTCCGTCTGCGGGCGTACCGAAGTCTGCGCTCTGCTGTCGGGCAATATTTCAGGAATGAGGAGCTAAGGGATGCCTTCTCCCTGCAGAGCCTGTATATCGGCGGAGCCCCCTTCCGCACACCGGGAATCTATACGATGCTTCCCTACGCGGAGCATGCCTTCGGCATCTGGATGCTGAAGGGGGGATATGGCACCCTGCCGCAGATCATTGCCCGGGAGCTGGAGGGCCGCGGAGTACAGATTCATACCAGTACAGAGGTTGATTCCCTGAGGGTAGAAGGCGGAAGATGCTGCGGGGTCGTCGTTCAAGGCAGGCAGATAACCTATGATGCCGTGCTGTACAACGGTGACTTCCCGCATATTGAGAAGCTTCTTCCATCCGGATTGTTCAAGCGGGACAAGAATCTAGCCGGAACTACAAATAAGACAAGCGGCGCTACTGATAAACCGATCCGGCACGGCAGCTTCACACCTTCCTCAGGCTGCCTGCTCATCTATGCAGCTGTATCCAAGCGCTGGCCGCAGTCTCAGGTTCACCAGTTCTTCTTGCCGGATAGTCTGGATAGCAGTCTCCATGAGGTGTTTGACCGCGGACGGATCCCAGCGGATTCCTCTTATTATGTGTTCAACCCGGTAGTGCTGGATGACAGTGCGGCTCCTCCCGGAGAAAGTATACTGTATTTCCTTGTCCCTGTTCCGGCAGCACCGGATAAAGATTGGAATGATATTGCCGAAGCACTGGCCGTCAAGGTGCTCTGGGATGCCGAGAAGCGCGGATTCCCGGGGCTAACCGCCAGTATAGTCTGGCGCAGGCTAAGAACGCCGGCGGATGCCCGTAAGGAAGGGATGTACGGAGGCGGAAGCTTCGGTATTGCCCCGATGTTAAGCCAATCCGGTGTATTCCGGCCCCAGCCGAAGCCTTATCCGCTCCAGGGCCTGTATGCCGCAGGAGCATCCGTCCATCCCGGCGGCGGTGTGCCAATTGTGATGCAGGGAGCCAAGCTGGCAGTTCAAGAGCTGATAAAGGAGATGAGCGGTCATGAATGAAAGGATATTGCAGCAATGTGAAGAACTGATGAAGAAAGGGTCTACTTCCTTTTATAAGGCTTTTAATTATCTGCCAAGTCCCAGACGTGAAGCTGTGCATGTTATTTATGCCTTCTGCCGGATTATTGATGACAGTGTGGATGAGCCCGACAGCTCGCCGTACAGTATTGATGAACTGAGGGCGCATTTCAGGGATCTGGAGGAAGCGGACGGACATTTCATCTGGCCGGCGCTGCGCTGGCTGTTCAGCTGCTTCCCGCAGCTTCAGCACGAGCCCTTTCACCTGCAGATGGAGGGCCAGGTCAGAGATCTCTCCTTCACCCGGTACGAAACGATGGAGCAGCTGAAGAGTTACTGCTATCTTGTAGCGGGGACCGTAGGGGAAATGCTGCTGCCTGTTCTGCGGGATGATCAGAATGAAGCGGCACGTGACGCAGGGATATCTCTGGGCATTGGCATGCAACTGGTGAATATCATCCGTGATGTAGGCGAGGACCTGCAGAGAGACCGGAGATATCTGCCGCTTGAGGTTATGGAGAGGCATGGTTACAGCCAGCAGGAGCTGGAAGCCGGAGAGGTTAATGAGCCATTTATCGCTGTGCTTCAGGAGCTCAGAGCGGAGGCACTGCACTGGTTTGAAAAGGGCCTGGAGAATGTGCATACGTATCCTTGGGAGAGCGGTATGGCAATTGAACTCGCTGCCGCCTTCTATGCCGCCATTCTTGATGCGGTAGAGGCTGACGGCTATGACGTATTCCACAAGCGGTCTTTTGTCAGCGATGAAGCCAAGCTCAAGCTGTTCCGGCGTACGGTAGTGCGCTATACCGGTATTGAAACCGTGGTGGTGTAATCATGATCAGAACCCTATTTTGGATCTGGTATGGAGTCGGCGCTCTGCTGCTGATCTGGTTGGGGATTCCGGAAAGTCTGAGCTTTTCCAATGGTTTGTTTCTAGTCTTATATGCTGCATATGCTGCGCATGTATTATCTTCCGGGCAGGCTTTGCCTTTCATGTCTGACTGGTCAGTCATAGCTGTGGAACGCCGCCGTAACCTTTCCATGTGGCGTGCTGCAGGCCTGATCTGGATGGGAGGAATGGCTGTCGAATGGGTCGGCGTTCATTCAGGCCGGTTGTTCGGCGAATATCACTATTCTACGGTGCTCGGACCTTTGTTGTTTGGCGTGCCTGTTACGCTGGGCTTCGCCTGGATCGCTGTCGTCTGTAATGCCGTACTTATCAGCTATGATTTCGGGCAGCGCGGCTTGCGCCTGCTGCTGCTGCGGGCCGTTCAGGTCGGCTTCTGGACGGTGCTTCTGGATCTGGTGCTTGATCCCGTTGCCCATGCCAGAAACTTCTGGCACTGGGAGGGCGGCGGCGGCTTCTATCATGTGCCTTGGAGCAATTTCGGGGGCTGGCTGATTGCCGGCGCTGCCTTGTCCATGCTGCTGCCGGCTGTGCCGGTTACCTGCCTGACGGCCCGCCGCGGTACCCGTCTGTACCAGGCGATTCTGATTCTGTTCGGTCTTATCAGTCTTACAGAGGGTCTGCCGTTCTGTGCAGTGATAGCCGGAGCTGGCATTGCTCTGGCGGAAGGGAGCTTGCGTTATGCTGGAAGCCGTCAAGTCGGGAAGCTTTGACCGCTTGTTCTACCGCTATAATTCACTTTATCTGCTGCGCAGGCATTTCCATTCCATCGGAATATGCGGGGATTTGCAGCCTGCAGCAGCCGCAGGTAGAGGTATTCTCTATCTCATGAATCACAGTTCCTGGTGGGATGGTCTGCTGGCCTATCATGCGGCAGGGAAACTGGCCGGAAGCAGGCACTACTTCATGATGGAAGAGGAGCAGTTGCGCAAATATGCCTTCTTCCGGAAGCTTGGCGCCTATTCCATTAACTCCGCCGGTACGGGAGACTTGCGGGCTTCATTGCGTTATACAGCAGGGTTGCTGCAGGCGGGAGAGAGCGTCTGGATGTATCCGGAAGGTGAGATCCTGCCACTGGAGCATCGTCCGCTGATTCTGAGAGAGGGGGCAGCGCTTGTTCTGCGTCTCAGTCCGCTGACTGCGGTAGTGCCGGTAACGCTATATCATGGCCTGTTCCGCCATACCAAACCGGAAGCGACACTACTGGCCGGAACCCCGCAGCTGCTGCCTTGGGCCGACATGGACCGCTCAGACATTGCCCGCAGCCTGGAGGCTGCGCTTGGCGGCCAACTGGAGGCACACCGCAATCAGATCCTTAATCATAAAGGTCACATGCCGGAGGAATTCAGGCCGCTTCTGAAGAGAGGAAGATCCACGAATGAATGGCTTGACATGCTAAGGCCGGGCAGGAGGAAGCGATGATCACGGTCTTACAGATCATATCGGTTGTGCTGCTGCTCCAGCTGCTGTTTGCCGTGTGGAATGCAGCGCAGCTTCCTAAGCTGGGGGGTGGGCCGGGCCAAGGGGATTCAGAATTACATCGGGTGCCGGCAGCATCAGCAGTACGGCGCCTGTCCGTGCTGATCCCCGCACGGAATGAAGCGGATAATATTGCGGACTGCCTTTCCTCTGTGCTGGCTTGCAGCTCCAGCGGAAGGGAAGTGGAAGTAAGAGTGCTGGATGATTCTTCGACAGACGGCACAGGAGCGATTGCCGCTGCCATCCTTGGAGACAGGGCAAGTGTTCTGCAAGGACGGGAGCTGCCGGAAGGCTGGCTGGGCAAATCCCATGCCTGTGCCCAACTGGCGGAGGCGGCAGAGGGTGACTGGCTGCTGTTTCTGGATGCGGATGTCCGGTTGCAGCCGCTGGCTCTGGAGGCGGCCCTCTCTTCGGCCGAAGCTCAAGCCGGCGGCATGGTTACAGGATTTCCCCGCCAGGTTACCGGCTCATGGCTGGAGCGGCTGGTGGTTCCCCTGATGGTCTTCACGATCATCTGCCACCTGCCGGTCCCGCTTGTCCGCGGTTCAAGAGACCCGCGTTTTGTTGCGGCACATGGGGGCTTCATCCTGATCCACCGGGATACTTATACCCGCTGCGGCGGGCATGAATCGATCCGTGGTGAACTGGTCGATGATATGGCTCTGGCCCGTGCGGTGAAGCTGGCGGGAGAACCGGTGACCCTCGCAGATATCACCGGTCATGCTTCAATGCGGATGTATCACAATGCCAGAGAAGTGTGGAACGGCTACCGCAAGAATATCTTTGCCGGTATCGGCCGCAACCCCGTGCTTCTGCTGGCTGTGCTTACGATGTATTTATCACTCTATATGCTGCCGGTTGCGGCAGTCTTATACTATTGCATGACCGGGCAGCCTTCATCAGCAGTTATGCCGGCTGTTGCAGTGCTGGCCGGTATCGCCATTAAGCGGACCAGTGATGCGGCAGGCAGGCAGCCGGTCTGGTTCTGTTTGCTTTTGCCGGCCGGTATACTCTGCTTGTCCTTAATTGCCGTGGCATCCTGGCGCGGAGGCCGGTCCCGCGGGGGCTACGAATGGAAAGGTAGGCGTTATTTATGAAACCGAAGGCTGTGATTATAGGTGCCGGATTCGGAGGGCTGTCCTGTGCGGTAACACTAGCCGTCAAAGGCTGGGAAGTAACCGTGCTGGAACGGCAGCAGCAGCCGGGCGGCAAGCTGCAGCGTGTCGAAGCGGGAGGATACATGTTCGACCGTGGCCCGAGCACCATTACGATGCCGCATGTCTTCCGTTCGTTGTATGAGCTTGCCGGGACCCGCATGGAGGAGTATGTCCAGCTGTATGAACTGGAGCCGCGAACCCGCAATGTATTTACTGACGGCTCAATCGTTGATTTCTCCCGCAATATCGGGGCTATGCAGGAGCAAATTGCGTCTTATAGTCCTGAAGATGCTGTGCGTTATCCAGACTTTCTGGCCGAAGCCTCGCGTCTATACGAGCTCAGCGGGCAGCAGTTCCTGAACAGGCTGCTGCTGTCCTGGCGGGACAAATTATCGCCGTCTCTTGTACGGGACCTGCTGCGCGTCAGGCCTTTTCTAAATCTGCACGCCCTGCTGCTCCGTTATTTCAGTCATCCGAACACCCTGGCTATGCTGGGACGCTATGCCACATATGTCGGTTCCTCGCCGTATCGTGCGCCTTCGATATTTGCGATGCTTGGACATCTGGAGATCAGGGAAGGGGTCTACGGTGTCAGGGGGGGGACCTATGAGCTGGTCAAAGGCTTAACTACACTTGCCCGGGAACTTGGCGTACAGCTGATTACAGGCACCGAGGTTACGGGGATTTCGGTAGTTTCCGGCGCTGTGGAAGGTGTGGATACGGCTCAAGGGTTCTATCCGGCCAAGACTGTTATAGCCGGCGGTGATGTGCTGAGCATCAACCGTATGCTGCTGCCCGAAGAGAACCGTCCGGGCATGACAGACCGCAAGATCGAAGCCTACGAGCCGTCCTTGTCCGGGCTGGTGACACTGGCGGGAGTGCCGCGCAGATATGATACCCTGCTGCACCATACGGTTTTTTTTCCTGAGAATTATGAACAGGAATTCAAGGATATCTTTGAGCATAAACGTCCTCCGCAGCAGCCTGCGGTCTATGTATGCCACTCGGGTTATTCCGAGCCTGAGCTGGCGCCGCCGGGCGGCAGCAATCTTTTTATACTGGCCAATGCGCCGTATCTGAGCGCTGCCTGTGAATGGAATGAAGAAACCGCTGATTACGGGGAACGTGTGCTGTCCGTGCTCGAGGGCCATGGAATTACAGGGTTATCCCAAGCGGATGTCCTGCAGCGTTATACCCCCCGGGATATCGCTGACGATACTCTCGCCCACCGGGGGGCCATTTACGGGATATCCTCCAATTCAGCGCGGCAGACCTTCTCCCGCCCGGGGAACCGCTCCAGAGATGTTAAGGGGCTCTGGTACGTCGGCGGAACTACGCATCCCGGAGGAGGGACGCCGGTTGTATCCTTGTCCGGAAGGCTGGTGGGTGAGTATATTGCCGGCCGTCAATAAAAGACAGAAGGAATCCGCCCGTGTCAACTGCCGGGCGGTGTTGTGCTATAATGAAATGTACTTGTGCTTAAGAAGCCTATAAGTAGCGTCTCACGCTACCGGACATATATGAATACAGGGTAGAACGGAGGAAGACAGCATGAATCATATGCCGCAGGACGGTGTGCCGCGAAGTCCGGAGCAGCAGCCGGGCACAGAGTACGGGTCAGCATCGCGGGCAGCAGGCACTGAGGGACATAAATCTCTGCTGCCTGACTCCAGAACCGGGGAGCGCAAGATTGAACATGTGCGGCTCTGCCTGAATGAAGACGTTGCCGGCAGCGGAATTACAACCGGCTTCGAGCAGTACAGGTTCCGCCATAACGCACTGCCGGAGCTGGACTTTGAGGAGATCAGGCTCGGTACGGAATTTCTCGGCCGGGAGCTGCGGACACCGCTGCTGATCAGCTCCATGACCGGGGGGAGCGAGGCGACCGGGCACATTAACGCCCGGCTCGCCGAAGCAGCCGAGCGCAGGGGCTGGGCCCTCGGCGTGGGTTCTGTCCGCGCCGCTGTAGAGCGTGCAGAGCTGGCGACTTCTTTTCATGTGCGCGATAAGGCTCCCACAATTCCGGTTATAGCCAATGTCGGTGCGGTGCAGCTCTCCTACGGCTTCGGTGTAGAAGAGTGCCGCCGCGCGGTAGAGATTGCCGGGGCAGACTGGCTGGTTCTGCATCTGAACGGGCTGCAGGAGGTATTCCAGCCGGAGGGAGACACCGGGTTCGCTTCCCTGCTGAAGCGGATAGAGGCGTTATGCCGTAACCTTGAGATACCGGTAGGTGTCAAAGAGGTAGGCTGGGGCATTGACGGAGAAACCGCAGCCCTGCTGTATAATGCTGGTGCTGCCTTTATCGACGTTGCAGGTGCGGGCGGCACATCCTGGAGTCAGGTGGAGAAGTTCCGCAGTACGGACCCGGTACGGCGCGCGGCTGCGGAGGCCTTCGCGGACTGGGGGATTCCCACGGCGGAATGTATTACCGAAGTGCGCGCGGTCTCTGCGCACGGCGCGCTGATCGGCAGCGGCGGGCTGAAGCACGGTGTGGATGCCGCCAAGGCGCTGGCGCTTGGGGCCGACTTGGCCGGCTTCGGGCGGAATCTGCTTGGTCCGGCCGTCAGCTCCGAGGAGGCGCTGGACCAGGCGCTGGCACAGGTTGAACTGGAGCTGCGCACGGTCATGTTCGGCATCGGCGCGCCGGATCTTGCTTCCCTGCGCGGTACCCCGCGTCTTATCCGGCGTTAGAAGCAAGCCGATGAATATGGAATTAAAGGAAGGGCTAAAAAACAATGATTAAACTGGTCCAAATGGACGAATCGACTTTTCAATTTTTCTTAAGACAATCCACCCGTGATTACGCAGAGGACAAAATTAAGGCTGGAGCCTGGGATGCGGAGACCGCCATGAAATTATCCCAGGAAGAAATGACACGTTTCCTGCCCAAAGGACTCTACACAGAGGGAGCTTACCTCTATTCAATAGTAGAGACTGAGACTGAGACCCAAGCCGGGTACATCTGGTTTAATGTGAACGAGAACCGGGGAGTCCGGGAGGCGTTCATCTATGACTTTTATATTTTCGAACCTTTCCAGAGCAAAGGGTATGGTAAGCAGTCACTGGCGGCATTAGATGAAGAAGCCCGCAAGATGAATGTGACCAAGATCGGACTGCATGTCTTTGGCCAGAATGACCGTGCTTTTGAGCTGTATAAGAAAATGGGCTTCCTGGTTACGGATATTACGATGTCCAAAACGCTGTAGGTGCAGGACAATTAGCTGCAGTTCTTCAGTCTAGTCAGACAGACAGCAGACAGGCGGATTCTGCTTTGAAATGGAGAGTCCGCTATTATCGTATATGGAGACTCCGCGAGGGGGCTTTTTTGAAATATAAGAATTTTTATGCTTCACGCTATCAATTATCCTTCTATTTTGGAGAAACGGATGCAGCCTCTTTCAGAGGACGACGAAGCCGTTTCTTCATACTGAATGGATAGGCTCCGGGTTCCTGGAAAGTAACGGGATAATTATTCGGGCTAAAGCTTCACTGTATGGAGATTAGACACATCCCCTTGACATCCGCTGTTGCTGGAGGTTTTGTTCTAATATATAATGGTTTAGATCAGTCGGTATTTCATGCGGTGATCAATTCAACCGAAAATAGGAGTTGTCATATAAATGGCTTTGAAAGCTGGAATCGTTGGACTTCCCAATGTTGGGAAATCGACATTATTTAATGCTATAACACAAGCGGGGGCGGAATCCGCCAACTATCCTTTCTGCACCATTGACCCGAACGTGGGTGTCGTGGAAGTACCGGACGAACGTCTGGATAAGCTGGTCGAGCTGGTGCAGCCGAACAAGACGGTTCCTACCGCTTTTGAATTCGTAGATATTGCCGGACTCGTGCGCGGTGCGAGCAAGGGCGAAGGTCTGGGCAACAAGTTCCTGGCTCATATCCGGGAAGTGGATGCTATTGTTCATGTGGTACGCTGCTTCGTCGATGAGAACGTAACGCATGTGGACGGCAAGGTGAATCCGATCAGCGACATCCAGACGATCAACCTGGAGCTGATTCTGGCCGACCTCGAAAGCGTCGAGAAGAAGATCGAGCGTTCCCGCAAAAATATCAAGGGCGGCGATAAGAAATTCGCTCAGGAAGTAGAAGTACTCGAGCGCGTTAAGGAAGCTCTTTATCTGGATCAGCCTGCACGCAGCCTGGAATTATCCGATGACGAGCGTCTGATCGTGCGCGATCTTCACCTGCTGACCCTGAAGCCGGTGCTGTATGCGGCGAACGTGGGCGAGGATGAAGTGGCGACTGCTGAAGAGAACCCGTATGTTAAGCAGGTACGCGAATTCGCAGCGGCTGAGAATGCTGAAGTAGTGCCGATTAGTGCCAAAGTGGAAGCTGAGATTGCCGAGCTGGAAGGCGAAGACAAGGCGATGTTCCTGGAAGAGCTGGGTCTGCAGGAATCGGGCCTTAACCGCCTGATCAAAGCGGCATACAGACTGCTCGGCCTCTACACCTATTTCACAGCGGGCGTGCAGGAAGTCCGTGCGTGGACCATCCGCAAAGGCACCAAAGCCCCTGGAGCGGCCGGAGTTATTCATACGGACTTCGAACGCGGATTCATCCGGGCTGAAGTTGTAGCATATACGGATCTGGTAGCAGCAGGCTCGATGAACGGTGCAAAAGAACGCGGCCAGCTGCGTCTGGAAGGCAAGGAATACCTGGTGCAGGACGGCGACGTTATGCATTTCCGCTTCAACGTATAGACCATTTATAATTCAGGACAGAGGAACCCTTCAGAAGTAGAGTTGTTTACTTGCTGAATGGTTTCTTTTTGAATGAGGATAAGGATAAGGGTCAGCTCCTATTTGTGGAAAACCCGAAAAGGCGGCTTCAGAAGCCGGGGTACGATGAACAAGGGTTCGGCTGGGTCAGTGGCAGACGCGAGTGTCTGCGGTCTGGTCTACCGTCTGGTCTGTCACTACCGCCTGCCGCCTGCGGCGGAAAAGCAGTTGGATAATCTCCACTTGCTCATGAACAGAGGGACCCTTGTCAGGAAGTAGTTGGAAAAACGGCACTTAATATTCAGCAAACAGATCACTTTCGAGGAAACGCCTGAAATTTAATGACGTTTATCCAATTCATTCCCCTTAACGCTGCAAAACATCGAAATTAAGATACGTTTTTCCAACTATTCATGCAGAGTGGCTCCTCCTCCTATGACCGCCGTATAATCGCCATATGACAGCCAATCTATACAACTACTACTATTCATGGGAATGAGGCCGGGAGCGGCATCAGATATTTATTCAGTACCGGCTTATTTTGTAATTAGGACACGCGCCTGATGCATAACTTGGCTGCAGCTTTTACATCATAAGGTGGGCGCAGCTCAGGATTCAAAAGATTTCCTGATTCCGGCGCTTTGTACTGTAGCCAATTGGCTGGAGTGGTGGTATAATATAAAGTCGTATATCTATTTTTGTTGTATCGACAATGTTAAGTATGTATAACCGAAGAATTTGAATCAGGAGAGGTGAATTCCCTTGTTGGACCGATTGCAATCCCTGGCGGACCGCTATGAGAAACTCAGTGAACTGCTTTGTGACCCGGATGTTGCAAACGACAGTAAGAAACTGAGGGACTATTCCAAAGAACAATCCGACTTACAGCCCGCCTTTGAGGCGTATAGCGAATATAAAAATGTAATGGAAGAGCTCGAAGCCGCCAAGATGATGCAGGCTGAGAAGCTTGATGATGAAATGAAGGAAATGGTCAAGATGGAGATCGACGACCTGTCCTCGCGCCAGGTGGTTCTGGAGGAGAAGATCCGTCTGCTCCTGCTCCCCAAAGACCCTAATGATGATAAGAATGTAATCGTGGAAATCCGCGGCGCAGCCGGCGGGGATGAAGCAGCACTGTTTGCCTCTGACCTGTACCGGATGTATACCCGTTATGCCGATACCCAGGGCTGGCGCGTAGAGCTGATGGATGTTAACACGAACGATCTCGGCGGATTCAAGGAAGTTATCTTCCTGATCAACGGCCGCGGCGCTTACAGCAAAATGAAGTTCGAAAGCGGTGCGCATCGTGTGCAGCGTATTCCTACAACCGAATCCGGCGGACGTATTCATACTTCAACTTCTACCGTTGCGGTTATGCCGGAAGCGGAAGAATTCGAAATTGAAATTCATGATAAGGACATCCGTGTCGATACCTTCTGTTCCAGCGGCGCGGGCGGACAGTCCGTTAATACGACCAAGTCTGCGGTGCGTGTAACCCATGTACCTACCGGTATCGTAGCTACCTGTCAGGACGGCAAGTCCCAGAACTCCAATAAGGAGAAGGCGCTGCAAGTACTGCGTGCCCGTATCTCGGATCTGAAGCGTCAGGAAGAAGAAGCCAAGTACTCCGGGGAACGGAAGAGCAAAGTAGGAACCGGGGACCGCAGTGAGCGTATCCGTACCTACAACTTCCCGCAGAGCCGTGTAACGGATCACCGGATCGGCCTTACCCTGCACCGTCTGGAGCAGGTCATGAACGGGGATATCACCGAGATCATCTCGGCACTGTCTATTGCGGAACAAGCGGAATTGATGGAAAAAGGAGAATAATGCTTTGAAACACGACTCTTACGTCATGTCGGAATTGCAAAGCATCCGGGAAGCCTTTGCGGAGGCTTCTTCTTTTTTGGCCGGGCACGGATGCAATGAGCCGCAGCGCAGCAGCCAGCTGCTGCTGGAGCATGTGCTGGGCTTGTCCGGAGCGGCATATTATATGGCGCTGGCTGATCCATTCCCGCCAGCGGTCAAGGCGCAGTGGGAAACGCTGGTCACCCGCCGGGCGGCGGGTGAACCGGTGCAGTACATCATAGGCGAGCAGGAATTCTACGGCCGCGCCTTCGAGGTTACGCCCGATGTGCTGATTCCGCGCCCGGAAACGGAGCTGCTCGTCGAGGCGATTCTGCGCTACGGCGCGGAGCTGTGGCCGGACGGGACGGTGACGGTGCGGGGCGAAGCCGGGCAAGAAGCTGGCGGGTCCGCGGGGGAGAGAGCCGCGGGCGGTCAGGCGGCGGCGGGGCCTGCGCGTGGCGAAGCTGCTGCGCAAGAAGCTGACAGGCCGGCGGGGGAGAGAGCCGCGGGCAGTGAGGCGGCGCGCCCACGCGCCGTGCGTCCGCTGACCGCCGTCGACATCGGCGCCGGCAGCGGAGCGATCTCCGTCACGCTGGCGGCGGAAGCGCCGGCGTGGCGGGTCTGCGCCGGCGACATCTCGCCCGGCGCGCTGGCCGTGGCCGGGCGCAATGCGCAGCGGCTCGGCACGTCCGTTGACCTGCGGCTCGGCGATCTGCTCGAGCCGTTCGCGGGGATGGAGACGGATATTCTCGTCTCCAACCCGCCGTACATTCCCGGCGGCGACATCGCCGGGCTGCAGCGAGAGGTGCGCGACCATGAGCCGCGCACGGCACTGGACGGCGGCGGGGACGGGCTTGATCCCTACCGCCGCATGATGGAGCAGCTGCCGCTGCTCCCGGCTCCGCCGCGCCTGGTCGGCTTCGAGCTCGGCCAGGGACAGGCCGGGCAGGTGGCTGAGCTGCTGCGGGCGGCCGGTCACTGGAACGAGATCATCACAATCGAGGATCTCGCCGGAATTGCCCGGCATGTGCTGGGGATCGCCCGCTAGCCTCCCCATCCTGGATGCGGCTTCCATTCGGCAGGAGCCTCCAAACGGTGAAATTGTATTTATGCTGCCCCTTCCTTTACAATAGAAATGACGGGACCTCTGTATACGGCTGCGGCCAGGTGACAAGAGGAACCAGTACTGAGTAAGGAGACAGAATATGCTTCAGAAGATTAAGAAGATAGATGGCGTCATCCTGGTCATTCTTGTGCTGCTGATGGTAGTCAGCATTTTCTCCATATACAGCGTTACCCACGGGCGCGACAAGCTGGACGGATCGCATATCAAAATGATCAAATATTATATCCTGGGCTTTATCGCCTTCATAGGGCTGACCTTCGTGGACTATCGTCTGCTTGTTAAATATGCGTTATATGTATACGTTACAGGCATTGGGATTCTGGTGCTGGTCAGCTTTATCGGTACAGAACAGAATGGCGCACAGGGCTGGATTAAATTCGGAGGCTTCAGTCTCCAGCCTGCCGAGCTGTTTAAGCTGATTCTGATCCTGTTCCTGGCTGCGGTACTGGTCCGCAAGAATAAGAATAAGATGCTGTTCTGGCGCGATGTCGTGCCGCTCGGTCTAATGAGCCTGCTGCCGTTTTTGATCGTGCTTAGCCAAAATGACCTCGGGAATGCGCTCTCCTATATCGTAATTCTGGTAGGCCTCCTCTGGATCGGCAATATCAAGTTCACCCACGCGCTGATCGGGCTGTTAATTATTGGCGGAAGCGCCGCTGCCGGGATCATGAGCTATATTCATTACCACGATGAAATTAAGGATTTCCTGACAGATATCGGCCGTTCCCACTGGGTAGAGCGCTTTGATCCGTGGCTGGTGCCGGAAGAAGCGACGGCCAAGGCAAGCTATCATACCAAAAACGCCAAGATGGCCATAGCCTCCGGCGGTATGAGCGGCGAAGGCTATATGGAGGGCAGCTCGGTGCAGACCGATCGCGTGCCGTATACGTACTCTGATTCGATTTTTGTACAGATTGCCGAGGAATTTGGCTTTGTCGGATCGGCGTTGGTGCTGCTGCTCTACTTTATCCTGATTCACCGGATGATTCTGATTGCATTGGAGTGCAAGGACAAGGGAGGGCCGTTCCTGATTGTCGGCATTGTCGCAATGATGCTCTATCAGATTTTTGAGAATATCGGTGCCTTCATCGGCCTGATGCCGCTAACCGGGATCACGCTGCCGTTCATCAGCTTCGGGGGGACCTCCCTGCTGATCAACATGGCCAGTATCGGTCTGGTAATGAGCGTACGCCTGCATGGTCAAGAGGTAGAGGAAGATTTGCCGAGTCCTACAATCTATTCTTCTCCGGCCAAGCAAGGCTAACTGTATACTGTAATATCTCTGATTCAATCAGAGGTAATCCGCATGCCGGAGCTCTTCGAAAAGGAAGGGTTCCGGCATTTTGTGTGTCTGTACGCTAGTACGTCAGCATCGGAACTTAAGAAATGAGTTGACTTAACCATGCAGCGATGGACATGTTCAGGTCCAAGGGGAAATTCAGTGATAGTTGTATAATGTACAGCTGTACAAAGTGCAATTAAGCTACCACATATCCCGTAATTGCGGAGATTGGATTACTGCAAGCCTCTCAGCAAGCGATTCACCAGTATAACTTTCACCTTATTAGTTTAAAGCTGACGCTATTCCCGGCTGGCAAGGATCGCATAAATTGTATTTACGCCTCCACTTGTCTTACAATGGAAATTAGTGGATTCGGTTCCCTGGGGATGCTGCAGCAGGCCGGTCCATAATCCGCGTAGGTTAAGGAGTATTCCGATGTTACAGAGAATCAGACGGATTGATGGCTCCATCGTATTGATTTTACTCTTGCTGATGTGTGTCAGTATTTTCTCGATATACAGCGTGACTCACGGGAGAGTTGAGCTGGATGGCACACACATACGGATGATTCAGTATTATGTGCTGGGTTTTATTGCCTTTTTTCTGCTTACCCTGTTTGATTACCGCCTTCTGGTCCGGTATGGACTCTATATTTACATCCTTGGGATCGGTATTCTGCTGCTGGTCAGCTTTATCGGCAAAGTGAAAAATGGCGCCCAGGGCTGGATCGGCATCGGTGAATTAAGCATTCAGCCGGCGGAGCTGTTTAAGCTGATCCTGATTCTTTTTCTGACCACTGTACTTGTCCGCAAAAAAAGAAATCCGCTGCGCTTCTGGCGTGACGTGGTGCCGCTTAGCCTAATCGCCCTGGTGCCGTTTGCGCTTGTCATCATCCAGAATGATCTGGGCAATGCGCTCAGCTATATCGTGATTCTGCTGGGGCTTTTGTGGATCGGAAATATTAAATTCTCACATGCTCTGATCGGGATGATTATTCTGGCGGGATCGGTGCTGGGCTTCATTCTGTGCTATATCCACTATCATGAGCAGACGGTAAGCTTCATAGAGCAGACGCTGGGCCGGGATCACTTCGTCAGGCGCTTTGACCCCTGGCTGGTACCGGATCTGGCAAGCAGCGATGCGAGCTATCAGACCAAGAATGCCAAGACGGCGATTGCGTCGGGCGGCCTCAGCGGCGAAGGTTATCTGCAGGGCGGCACTGTGCAAAGTGACCGGGTGCCTTATCTGTATTCTGAATCGATTTTTGTGCAGATCGGCGAAGAATTCGGCTTCCTGGGTGCAGCGGTGCTGCTGATGCTCTTTTTTATCCTGATCCACAGATTAATTGTGATTGCTCTGGAATGCAGAGACCGCGGCGGCCCTCTCCTGATTGTCGGGATCGTAGCTATGCTGCTGTATCAGATTCTGGAGAATATCGGGGCAATGACCGGGCTGATGCCGCTAACGGGGATTACGCTTCCGTTTATCAGCTATGGGGGAACCTCGATTCTGATTAACATGGCCTGTATGGGGATTGCCATGAGTGTGCGGCTCTACGGGCAGGATGTGGAGGATGATCTGCCGCTTCCGCTGCCCAAGCTGAAGGATGAGACTACTTTATTCTTAAAATCATAGATTACTAGGTTTGCAGTCTCTCATTCCCGGACATACTGGGAACATAAGAGTTTCAGAGGGAGAGGGGCTGCGCAAGATGAATAACGATCAGCTGGACAAAAGGGATTCCCTGCGGATTACGTTCAAGTATACTGCCATTTTAATTTGTTTTTTTATGATATTGATGATGGCCTGGGAAGGGCAAAAAAGCGATGCTGCCGTAGCGGAGGTAACCATTCCGCAGGAGTCGATCCGTCTGCGTATTCTGGCGAATTCGGATGGTACGGGAGATCAGCTGGTTAAGCGCCAGATCCGCGACCAGGTGGTAGAACAGATTAACCAGTGGGTGGCCGGACTGGAGGATCCCCAGAGTCTGGAGCAGGCGCGGGCGCTGATTCAGAGTCATCTCCCGGAGCTGAATGATCTGGTGGGCGGAGAGCTTGCGCAGCGGGGAATTGATTATAGCTATAAAGTCGAACTGGGCACCGTACCTTTTCCGACGAAAATGTATGGCGGCCGGGTCTATCCTGCCGGGGAATATGAAGCGCTGCGGGTCACGCTTGGCGCAGGCAAAGGTCAGAACTGGTGGTGTGTGCTGTTTCCGCCGCTCTGCTTCATTGATGCCGGCTCCGGTGATGCCGCAGCTGCGGAACCCGCTGCAGACAAGAAGGCTTCGGCGGTCTCCGCTAAGGTCTCCGGAGACGGAGCCAAGGTGAAAACGGCGGATGGCGGGGTTGATCAGACTGCTTTCGGTATTACGGCTTCTGCCAGCGGGGACGGCGTTGCGGACGCTGATGCAGAAGCGCCGAAGGTAAAGTTCTTCGTATGGGAGCTGCTGCAGAATTTGTGGAGCTGGATCTGCGGATTGTTCGGCTAAGCCTCCGGGGATTTGCGGAATGGCGGTTTACGGAATCTACAGTTTTCCTGCCGGATATGGTACGATAAATGCAGAACTTGAGCGGAAGTGGCTGCGGCTCCACCTGGTGGAGCCGTTTTTGGCTTTTTCCGGACGATGCAGTATTGAAGTGTGAAGTGATTAAACAGGAAAGCTTGTGATGAAATGACAGAGCCTAAGGATTCTTCGTTTGCGGTTCAGCGCCGGAGCGGCAATATAGATGCAACCCTTTATTGGAGTTTGACGTCCGGGAGTACCGGACCCGGACCTGCTGCGGGGCAGGACATGCCTTCGGTTCCATCAGCAGAGAGTGACAGGGAGGCAATCGCTGCTGCGGCAGCTATGCTGCGGAGCGGGGGCACCGTTGCTTTTCCGACCGAAACGGTCTACGGATTGGGGGCGGATGCCCGGAATACCTCCGCTGTAGAAGCGGTATTCGCGGCCAAAGGCCGCCCCTCCGACAACCCGCTGATCGTGCATATAGCCCGGCGGGAAGAGCTGGAGGGCCTGGTCATAGAAGTGCATCCGGTCGCCTCGGCGCTGATGGATGCCTTCTGGCCCGGCCCCTTGACGCTGGTGCTGCCGGTCCGCCCCGGCGTCCTCTCGCCGCTGGTTACGGCGGGGCTGGATACGGTCGGCGTGCGCATGCCGGGTCATCCGGTGGCGCTGGCCCTGCTGCGCGCCGCGGAATGCCCGGTTGCCGCGCCCAGCGCCAACCGCTCCGGGCGGCCGAGTCCTACGCTGGCCGCCCATGTGATGGAAGACCTCGCCGGATATATCGGCGGGGTTCTGGACGGCGGCGCGGCCGGGGTCGGCCTGGAGTCGACCGTGGTGCAGGTGCAGCCGGACGGGACGGTGGCGGTGCTCCGTCCCGGGGGCATCACCGCCGAGCAGCTCGCGGCGGTGGCGGGTGCCGGGGCTGTGGCCCCAGCCCCGGCCCTGGCCCTGGCGGACGCTGCCGCCGGACATCCCGGCGGCCAGTCCCCGGCTCCGCCGCCGCAGGTGGGCGGCGGCGGGACGGGCGGCGCTGCTGCGCAAGCCGCCGAGGACAGCAGCCCGGCGCCGCGCGCGCCGGGCATGAAGTACACGCACTATGCCCCGCGCGGCGCGCTTGGCATCGTACGCGGCTCCTCCCCGCAGCGCGTGGCGGAGACCGCCGCAGGCTTGCTGCAGGCGGCGCAGCGGGAGGGCGAGATCACGGGCCTGCTCCTCTTTGAGGAGCATAGGGCCCTGTATCCCGCCCTCACGGCCGCCTGCGTCGTTTCTCTCGGCTCGCTCGGCTCGCCGGAGGAAGCGGCCCGCTCCCTGTATGCCGCCTTGCGGCGCTTCGATGAAGCGGGAGCGACCTACATTCTGGCCGAGGCCTGCCCGGTCACGGGCCTCGGCGCTGCCATTATGAACCGGCTGATGAAAGCCGCCGGTGAATCGGTGATCGATGCCGGTTAATCTCTATGATATCTGGTAGAGCGTCAATGGACTGTTCCCTCGTGTGCACCCTGTGCTTTACGTTGTGCTTTGGTTTAGGTTCGTCATTCCCCTTGATCCTTACGGACCGTACAGCCGCTATTTTCGCAAAGGGATGCATTTATCCGGGTTAACGGACCGTACTGCGCTTATGGTATCTCCAGGAGGCCATTTTGAGTGGATTTCCTCATAATAAGTGCGCTGGTGTCCGTTAGCCCGCATAAAATTTGGTTTTACAAGAAATAAGCGCTGCTGTGTCCGTTACGAACTTAGAGTGTGTTGTATAATATCCTTCATTACGCGTGCCAATAGAATCTGGTGTGACCTGAAATCTCTAAAATTATCAGCCTCGTTACCGCCCCTGAACCCTGCTATCCGCCGCCTCATAGTCATGAATACCATCTTGTCCGCATATCGTTGTTGTACAAGAACTTACGGACTTTGGGGGTATATTTCATGGGCATAGGCGGAATTTATGAGGGCTGGGGCCAACTCGTAACGGTTGCCGTTATGGCAGTTGCGCTTGGAATGGATGCGTTCTCGCTCGGTGTAGGGATCGGGATGAAGGGGATCCGTCTGCTGCATGTGCTGCAGCTCAGCCTGCTCATTGCTTTTTTCCATGTGCTGATGCCTCTGCTCGGCTTGTTCACAGGCAGCTATGTCGGCCATCTGCTGGGTCAGGTGACCGCCTATGCCGCCGGGGGGCTGCTTGTACTGCTGGGCGGACATATGATTCTGAATTCATTCCGCAAGGGTGACGGCGGGAGCCGGGCGGTAGATCACCGGACGGTATGGGGTATGCTGCTAATCTCGCTCAGTGTAAGTGTAGATTCCTTTTCGGTTGGGGTTTCACTGGGAATGTTTGTGAATAGCATAGTTATTACAGTGCTGGCCTTCGGTGTCTGCGGCGGCATGATGTCTATTACCGGACTACTGCTGGGCAGGAGAGTAAGCCGCGGGCTCGGTGATTACGGTGAAGCACTGGGCGGCGCCATACTTCTGGCGTTTGGCTTGCTGTTCATCTTCTGATACAATAACGGCAATACAAATAAATAGAACATTCCATGGTTCAGTTCATCGGAAGTTGTGGATTAATCCGAAATTATATTCTTACCGGAGGTGGAAAGTATGCTGCATATTTTATTCGTCTGCACAGGAAATACCTGCCGCAGCCCCATGGCTGAAGGTCTTCTGCGGAAGCTTGCGGGGGAGCGGGGGATCGATGTGGAGGTGCGGTCTGCCGGAGTTTCCGCCATTTCAGGTACTTCCATATCCAGACATGCTGCCGGAATCCTGCAGGATGAAGGCATTAACGATCGTATAGTATCCTCGCAACTGACTGGAGAGGCTGTCGCCTGGGCTGATCTGGTGCTTACCCTGACCGGAGGGCATAAGCGGCATTTGCTGCAATATTTCCCTGACGCCGTTAACAAGACGTATACGCTTAAGGAATATGTGCATACGCAAGAGTCTGTGAACGCCGATATCCGTGAATTGGATAGCCTATATGCAGATGCCGAACTCAGTATTTCGCTGGGCGGAGAGCCGAGCGCCGCTGATTTGCAGCGGATTATTGAGATCCGGCAACGGATTCCAAGCTTCGATATCAGTGATCCGTTCGGCGGCTCCCGTGAAGATTATGAGCTGACGGCTGCTGAGATCCGGACTGCGTTGTACAGTTTACTGGATAAGCTGGAATCCTTACGGCGGTTGTGAAGGTGGTTGATTTTTCGCCGCCTATCCCTTAAGATGAAATAAATATTATCCGGTTCCGGTGTAACTGGCGACAAGTGTGGATCAAACCACGATGGAGCACCTGGAATAAACGGCCGGTCGCCTGGGCAAAAGAGCACATCCGCAGCTAAATCTGCGGACTGCTCTTTTTTGTTTAAATGTCGTATCTGTAGTGGAATTTGAGGCGTTATCAATGCTTGAAGGGGGCGGTAAGATGGACGAAGTCCGGAAGCAGGGTCTATGGGAAGAGCGCGCGTCCGGTGCGCCTTCAGCAGCCGGGCAACAAGCGGGCAGCGCAGAGCTGACCTTGGACGCCGCAGCTGCGGCGGTAGTCCGCGAACTGGCGGAAGCAGGGAAGCTTGGTCCCGGTAAAATCCTGGTGGTTGGAGCAAGCACCAGTGAAGTGGCGGGTGTGCGGATCGGCACCGGGGGTGCGCTTGAGGTTGCACAGCTGCTGCTGCAGGGAATTACGCAGGCTGCTGCTGAATTTGGTTTTCATCCCGTGTACCAATGCTGCGAGCATCTGAACCGTTCGCTGGTGATGGAACGTTCTTTGCTGGAATCGCTGGGGCTTAAGGAGGTTTCGGCTGTGCCGGTTCCGGGGGCCGGAGGGTCCATGGCTGCCGCCGCTTACCGCTCTATGACAGATCCGGTGCTGGCCGAGACGATTGAGGCCCACGCCGGCATTGATATCGGGGAGACACTAATTGGCATGCACCTCCGCCGCGTAGCCGTACCTTTCCGGCCAAGCCTGCGCTATATCGGGGCAGCCCGGGTGAACGCAGCATGGAGCAGACCGCCGCTGATCGGCGGCGAACGGGCAGTGTACCGTACGCCGGAGACAAGCGGCTCCGCGAATTGTGACTGAGAGCAGCGTATATCACTGGTTTTGTCTTAACACCACATAAATTAGAATAACAGGGAGGAAATAAGAAACATGGAACAACTACGTAAGAGTGACCCGGCAGTACTGGAAGCAATGGGCTTAGAACTAAGCCGTCAGCGTGCAAACATTGAACTCATAGCTTCAGAGAATATTGTAAGTGAAGCCGTAATGGAAGCGATGGGCTCCGTGCTTACGAACAAATACGCCGAAGGTTATCCCGGCAAACGTTATTATGGCGGCTGTGAAGATGTGGATATCGTGGAGAACCTGGCCCGTGACCGTGCCAAGCAGCTGTTTGGTGCCGAGCATGTCAATGTGCAGCCGCATTCCGGTGCACAGGCCAATATGGCCGTTTACCTTGCCGCGCTTAATCCTGGCGATACCGTACTGGGCATGAATCTGGCGCATGGCGGCCATTTGACCCACGGTAGCCCGGTTAATGCTTCCGGTATCCTGTATAACTTTGTAGCTTATGGCGTACAGGAGGATACTTTCCTGATTGATTATGATGAAGTGCGTAAAGCAGCCTTCAAACACCGTCCCAAAATGATTGTTGCCGGAGCAAGCGCGTATCCGCGGACCATCGATTTTGCTGCACTCGGTTCTATTGCGAATGACGTAGGTGCTCTATTCATGGTCGATATGGCCCATATTGCTGGATTGGTTGCAGCCGGTGTTCACCCGAGCCCGGTTCCTCATGCCCACTTCGTCACTACAACTACGCACAAAACCTTGCGTGGCCCGCGCGGAGGGATGATTCTGTGCAGACAGCCATGGGCTGCTGCTATTGATAAAGCGGTCTTCCCGGGTTCCCAAGGCGGACCGCTCATGCATGTGATTGCGTCCAAAGCCGTTTCCTTCGGTGAAGCGCTGCAGCCATCGTTCAAGACCTATGCCGAGAATGTAGTGAAGAATGCCAAGGTTCTGGCGGATACGCTGATCGGCGAAGGCGTTAATATTGTTTCCGGCGGTACGGATAACCACCTGATGCTGCTGGATACCCGTAATCTGAGCATTACCGGCAAGGATGCGGAGAAGGTGCTTGATTCGATCGGAATTACAGTCAACAAGAATGCGATTCCGTTCGATCCTACCAGTCCGTTTGTAACAAGCGGTATCCGGATCGGTACACCTGCTGTTACTTCACGCGGCATGGACGAGCCGGCTATGGTAGCGATCGGCCGGATTATCGCCAATGTGCTGAAGAATCCGAAAGATGACGCTAATTTGACCCAGGCTGCACGTGAGGTGGCCGAGCTTACTGAAAAGTATCCGATCTATCCTGGTATGCAGTACTAATATTAAGCTGCTTATTCTGCCTTTGCGGGTCCGGTACCACCGGATGCCGCAAAGGTTTTTTTTGATAGGTGCGATTTCAAATGTTGTATGGCCGGTTTCTGTTGCATAATGTTCACAAATTATAGTAAGAAAATGGTATGAATTATCATGTAATAATCATGAAAGTTCATGGAATTTTCAATAAAAGTAGTGAAAGAAATGTGAATAGTATTAAAAGTGCCTAATGGCACAAACTAAGTTTTGTTTTATATCCAGAGGTTTGGGGGATTTCCTAAACTTTCCCTGCAGCTGTGAAATTTGGGAAGACTGCCTTTGCAGGCGCTTTTCCCCTTCTGTAGGTGAAAAGCGGCCTTGGTGATGATATAATAGACAAGATTTAGCCATGCGGGAAGCAAAGCGCTTACTCTGGCTATAAATAAGACTTACAATTACCGGAGGGACAAAATGGGAAAATTGGTGATTTGCGATCATCCATTGATTCAGCACAAATTAACATTTATTCGCGATGTGCGGACCAACACGAAAGAATTCAGAGAGCATGTCGATGAAGTAGCAACACTTATGGCTTATGAGATTACCCGTGATATTCCGCTTGAGACCATTACGGTGCAGACACCGGTGGCTGAAACGCAGAGCAAAGTGATCTCGGGAAGAATGCTGGGACTGATTCCGATTCTGCGCGCCGGTCTTGGCATGCTGGAGGGTGTCTTGAAGCTGCTTCCGGCGGCTAAAGTAGGACATGTCGGGCTTTTCCGTGATCCGGAAACGCTTCAGCCGGTTGAATATTACATTAAGCTTCCTACAGATGTGCAGGAACGTGAGCTGATCGTAATTGATCCGATGCTGGCTACAGGCGGCTCCGCCATTGCGGCCATTACCTCGCTTAAGAACCGTGGATGCACCCAGATCAAGATGATGAACCTGATTGCTGCCCCTGAAGGCGTCGCTGCGGTGCAGGCTGCACATCCGGATGTGGACATCTATGTAGCCGCACTTGATGATCATCTGAATGAGCATGGTTATATTGTCCCAGGCCTCGGAGATGCCGGTGACAGACTGTATGGAACCAAGTAATAATACCCTTGAGGTATTAATAGAACAAACACAATTTCTGTAGTCTTCAGAAGAGAGGGTAGGGGTTATGTCCAAAATTAAAGTAATGACGATTTTCGGAGTGCGCCCCGAGGCGATCAAGATGGCGCCTCTGGTTCTGGAACTGAACAGGCACCCTGAGCAGATTGAATCCATTGTCTGTGTAACTGCCCAGCACCGTGAACTGCTTGATCAGGTGCTGGAGGTATTCAAAATTACGCCGGATTATGATCTGGACGTAATGAAGGACCGGCAGACCCTTAATGAGATTACTATCCGGGTGCTTGAAGGACTAGAGCCAGTGCTTCGCGAGGTCAAACCTGACCTGGTGCTTGTACACGGGGATACGCTTACCACTTTCCTGGCCAGCTATGCGTCTTTCCTGCAGCAAATTCAGGTTGGGCATGTGGAAGCAGGTCTTCGGACATGGAACAAGCTTTCGCCTTATCCGGAGGAAATGAACCGTCAGCTGACCGGCGTGCTTGCCGATCTGCACTTTGCCCCGACCGATTGGTCAGCAGGCAACCTGAGACACGAGAACAAAAAAGAATCAAGTATTTATATCACAGGCAACACTGTAACTGATGTGTTTCAATATACCGTACAGCCGGACTACCGGCATCCTGTACTGGATTTTGCTTCAGGAAAAAGACTTATTTTGATGACGGCGCACCGCAGAGAATCCCAAGGCGAACCGCACCGTCATATTTTCCGTGCTGTCAAAAGAATCGCTGATGAATTTGAAGATGTAGCCATTGTGTATCCTGTGCACCCGAGTCCTGCAGTGAAGGAACCGGCGCATGAGATCCTCGGCGGACACCCTAGAATTAAGCTGATTGATCCGCTGGATGTCGTTGACCTGCATAATTTTTATCCGCATACCCACCTGATATTGACCGATTCCGGCGGCCTGCAGGAGGAAGCTCCCTCCTTTGGAGTTCCCGTGCTTGTGCTGCGTGATACAACCGAGCGCCCGGAAGGGATCGAGGCCGGAACATTGGAGCTTGTGGGGACGGACGAGGAGAAGGTGTATCAACGGACACATGCTCTATTGACCGATCAGAATCTGTATCAGTCCATGAGCCGGGCCGCCAACCCGTATGGAGACGGCAAAGCCTCCGAGAGAATTGTCAATGCGATTTTGCACCATTTCGGAGCTGTTAAAGAACGTCCGGAAGAGTTTCACAGAATGTTCACAAATAATAAATGATGGCACGACAACTAATATACTAAAGTAAATAAAAGCAGCATACAGTGAAACTGTACGGTTTATATGGTTTTGGTATGTTTTGCTGTGATTATTTTCATGTTTTCAAGCACTTTTGAGCAATTTTCGGTGAATTGACAAAGAGTCTGGATATTCAGTAAAATTAGTTGGGATTGTAGCCTATGAAGGAACAAAAGAACGAGGCCGGCCTGGGACGTATTGCTTTGGTTCTCGGGGGTGCAGGCAGCTTGCTTGCCGCTTACATTGTTATAGGTTTTTTTGTGGCAAGGTGGCTGCAGAACCTGATGGACGGACCTAAGCTTTGGCTGGCCATCGGAACAATTGCCGGGATGGTTCTCGGGGTTGTGAATGTTGCTTTGCTAATCAAAAAATTTCTGGGGGAGCAAAATGGATAATATGACTCCCGTAATCAATACCGTTACCAGGGTGACAGTAATCATTATGGCAGGCTTGTTAATGGGATGGGCTCTTCATCATGAGACCCGTGCAGTTACTCTGGGCATGTCGCTGGGCTTGCTGGCAGGACTCGTTAACTTTCGTTATCTTGCCCTCAAAGTAAGAAGGGTGACACAGGCGGTTGCGGATAAACAGAAAAGTTCTTTCAGCCTTGGTTTCGCTACAAGAATCAGTTTCGCTATTCTGGTCACCATGTTTTCGGTCAAAATCGAGCATTTCTCGCTGGAGGCAACGATTGCCGGCCTGTTCATCCCCCAGCTTCTATCTATTCCCGTGGGGATATATTTAGGAATCAAGAATAAGCTGTAGCCATATTAAAGAGAAAGGGGGATGATACTATGCACGAAATGCCTTTAATCTATGTTGGCGGAATACCGATTGACTTGTCAGCGGTACTGATGCTGGTGATCAGTTCGGTGATCGTGTTCGCTCTGGTCATGCTGTCCGTCCGCAACCTGTCTGTTGATAATCCGTCACGACTCCAGAATTTCATGGAGTGGGTCGTTGAATTTGTACAGGGACTGATCAGCAGCGCCATGGATTTGAAGAAAGGGAAGCCTTACATATCACTGGGATTGACGCTGATACTGTTTATCTTCGTCTCCAATCTCCTTGGTCTGCCGTTTTCCTTCATTACAGAAGCCGAAGGTCCGGTTCACATTTTTGGACATGTTATCGAAGCAACCAAAAATCTGACACATGGCGAGCATGTAGAGATTCTGTGGTATAAATCGCCGACTGCAGATATCAATGTAACCGCCGGGCTGGCGATTGTCGTGTTTGTACTAATGAACTATTTGGGAATCAAGCTGAATGGCAAACATTATTTCAAACACTATATTGAGCCGTTCCCGATCTTCTTGCCGCTTAACATCATTGAGAACCTGGCGAAGCCGGTGGCGCTTGCCATTCGTCTATTTGCTAATATTTTTGCCGGCGAGGTTCTGATCACCGTAATTCTGAAGCTGGGGATATTCAGTATCCCGTTCCTGGCTGTCTGGCAGGGCTTCAGTATCTTTGTTGGTGCGCTTCAGGCGTTTATCTTTACGATTCTGACGATGGTGTACATCGCGCAGATGACGATCCACGAGGAAGAAGCACATTAATGAACTGCCGTGAGGATAGCGGCAGCCGCCGGAATACTCTTCGCGGGAGATTTTTATATCATTAAGTCATTACAAAAAGAACCGAAATTAAAGGAGGATATTTACAAATGGAATTTTTGGCAGCAGCAATCGCGGTTGGTTTAGGCGCACTCGGTGCAGGTCTTGGTAACGGTATGATCGTCAGCAAAACAGTTGAGTCCATCGCTCGTCAACCGGAAGCACGTAACGCACTGCAGACAACAATGTTTATCGGTGTAGGTATCGTGGAAGTTATTCCTTTGGCCGCTACAGTTATCGCATTCCTGATCATGTTTACTTAATAAACCGTTTTTACGGTTTGGCGGGGAGGGCAAGTGCCATCCGCGCCTTACTTTTGTATATGTCCGCATGCCGCGGTAACGGAAAGGAGTGACCTCAGTGACTATCGTTTGGACAAATATATTGTTTTCCATTATCGCCTTTGGGATCCTGTATTTCCTGCTCAGCAAATTTGCATTCAGCAAGCTGTTCGGAATTATGGAGAAGCGCCGCGAAATGGTGCTGCAGCAAATGGATGAAGCAGCCAAGACCAGAGAACAGGCGGTCGCTTACGTAGAAGAACAGAAGCAGGCTCTGCAGCAGGCACGCCAAGAGGCGCAGGCTATCATTCAGCAGTCCCAGGTTACAAGCAACAATCAGGTTGACAAGCTTCTGGATCAGGCTAAAGCTGAAGCTACCCGCCTTAAGGACGAAGCAGTCCGTGATATTGAGAGCGAGAAGAACAAGGCTGTGGAAGCTTTGCGCAGCGAGCTGGGTACAGCATCGGTCCGCATTGCATCCAAGCTGCTTGAAAAAGAAGTTAAGGCTGACGGCGAACAGGAACAACTCGTTGATCAATACCTCAAAGAGGTAGGAGGCCGACCATGAGCCGCGATACGGTAGTTGCCAAACGCTATGCCAAAGCCTTGTACAGTGCAGCAGTGGATGAAGGCATTACACTTGAAGTGGAAGCCCAGCTTAGGTTAGTAGTCGAAGTGCTTCATTATGATGCAGAGGTGAAACAGTTCATTCTGGCACCGCGCATCTCGCAATCCGACAAGCTGAATGTGCTGCGCGGAGCGCTTAAAGGTAAAGTCTCGGAAGCGGTAATGAACATGGTAGAACTGCTGGTAGAGCGGGGCAGAACCGATATTTTCGCAGAACTGCTGGCCACGTACGTCAAGATAGAAGGGGACGCCCTTGGCATCGGCGATGCTACTGTATACTCCGCCTATTCTCTGAATCAAGAGGAACAGGATAGTGTAGCGGCAGAGTTCAGCCAGCTTACAAACCGCAAGATTCGTGTTACCAATGTGGTGGATAAGAGCCTGCTAGGCGGACTGAAGGTCATCATCGGCGATACGCTGTATGACGGCAGTCTATCCGGCAAGCTGGAGCGTCTTGAGAAATCCTTTAATGATAAGCAAAGAAGATAGGGGTGAGGATATTGGGCATCAGACCTGAAGAGATCAGCACTTTGATCAAAAATCAAATTGAGCAATATAAAGCCGATATCGAAGTGGCCGAAATTGGCACCGTCATTCAAGTCGGAGACGGTATCGCCCGTGTCTACGGTCTGGAAAACGCAATGGCAGGGGAACTGCTGGAGTTCTCCAACGGTGTAGTAGGCATGGCGCTTAACCTGGAAGAAAGCAACGTCGGTGTTGTTATCCTGGGTGAATACACAGCCATTCGTGAAGGCGATCAAGTCAAACGTACAGGACAAATTATGCAGGTTCCGGTTGGGGAAGCCATGCTGGGCCGTGTAGTGAATGCACTGGGGCAGCCGCTTGACGGCAAAGGTCCAATTGCAACGACTGAATTCCGTCCTGTAGAACATAATGCACCGGGCGTTATCGACCGTAAATCGGTTCATGAACCGATGCAGACAGGTCTGAAAGCGATCGATGCCATGGTACCAATCGGCCGCGGACAACGCGAACTGATCATTGGTGACCGTCAAACCGGTAAGACTGCGATCGCCATTGATGCAATCATCAACCAAAAAGGCAACGGCATGAAGTGTATCTATGTTGCGATTGGTCAAAAACAATCTACAGTAGCACAGGTAGTAGAAACCCTCCGCCGTCACGGCGCGCTGGAATATACTATCGTTGTAACCGCGTCGGCTTCCGAGCCTTCTCCGCTGCTCTATATTGCTCCATACGCAGGCTGCGCAATGGGCGAATACTTCATGTATAAAGGCGAGCATGTTCTTGTTATTTATGATGACCTTTCGAAGCAGGCTTCGGCTTACCGCGAATTGTCCTTGCTGCTCCGCCGTCCACCGGGCCGTGAAGCATTCCCGGGTGACGTATTCTACTTGCACTCCCGTCTGCTGGAACGTGCGGCTAAGCTCAGCGATGCGCTTGGTGGAGGTTCATTAACCGCCCTTCCTTTCATCGAAACACAGGCTTCTGACGTATCGGCTTACATTCCTACGAACGTAATCTCGATTACCGATGGTCAAATCTTCCTTGAATCCGATCTGTTCAACTCCGGTCAGCGTCCGGCGATCAACGTCGGTATCTCCGTATCCCGTGTAGGGGGTTCCGCGCAGATCAAAGCAATGAAGAAGGTTGCCGGTTCCCTGCGTCTGGATTTGGCTCAATACCGTGAGCTTCAGGCCTTCTCCCAGTTCGGTTCCGATCTGGATAAATCTACGCAAGCCCGTTTGAACCGCGGTGCGCGTATGATGGAGATTCTGAAACAAGGCGTAAACCAGCCGCTTAATGTTGAGCACCAAGTGCTCAGTCTGTACACCGCTGTCAAAGGACATCTGGATGATATTCCTGTCAAAGACGTGAAGCGTTTCGAGAAGGAATTCCTGGCGTATATCGACAGCAGTGCAACTGAAATCCTTCAATCCATTACGGATACCAAGGATCTGACAGCAGACAACGAGGCAGCACTCAAAGAAACGATCGAGAAATTCAAAAGAGGCTTTGCTACAAGCTAATATATAGAGTTTGCTCAGTTACGCTTACGAAGTCAGCTTTGGCTGTGCCAAAGCTCAGCTTATGCTTACGATGTTAGCTTTGGCTACGCCAAAGCTCAGAGGTGGTGAAATCATGGCAAGAAGCATGCGCGATATTAAACGTCAAATTAAGAGCGTTCAGAACACCAGACAGATCACCAAAGCGATGGAAATGGTCGCCGCCTCCAAGCTGCGCAAAGCGCAGGAGAAAGCGGAAGCTGCGCGTCCTTACTCAGAGAAGCTTAAAGAGGTGGTCTCGAGTATTGCTGCCGGTACGCAGGATGTTCAGCATCCGATGCTGGTCAGCCGGCCTGTCAAAAAAACAGGGTATTTGATCATCACCTCGGATAGAGGTCTTGCAGGTGGCTACAATGCCAACATTCTGCGTAAAGTAACGATGCTGATCGCAGAGCGGCATAAGTCCAAGGATGAGTATGCACTGTTTGTTATCGGCCGCAAGGGCCGTGACTTTTTGCGCCGCCGTGAGTACCCCATTGTAGAGGAAATCACCGAGCTGTCCGATACCCCGAAGTTTGCTGACATCAAGTCGATTGCTTATTCGGCGGTAAACCAGTTTGAGACAGGCGTCTACGATGAGCTGTACATTTGCTACAACCAGTTTATCAATGCGATCAGCCAGGTTCCGACTGTAGACAGACTTCTGCCTATGGATGGTGTAGGAAAAGGCGAGCATCACGGAGCGACAGCTGCCTATGAATACGAACCTTCTCCTGAAGGCGTGCTGGAAGTTCTGCTTCCTAAATACGCCGAAACTTTAATCTACGGTGCTCTTCTGAACGGCAAGGCCAGTGAGCTGGGAGCTAAGATGACAGCCATGGGCAGTGCAACGAAGAACGCGTCAAAAATGATCGGAGAACTAAGACTTACGTACAACCGCGCCCGTCAGGCGGCAATTACGCAGGAAATTACCGAGATCGTGGCTGGTGCGAACGCGCAGTCTTAATATGAGTGGGTCCATGCCTCCGGGCTTGGCCCTGCCTTGTATTTATCCGCAGAAACGGATGATGCCTGTAAAGGGTAATGGACCGTTTCTACATATGTAACAGCTTTCGAGGAGGGAAATGAAGATGAACAAAGGACGCGTTGTGAGCATTATGGGTCCGGTTGTCGATATTGAATTTGAACGCGGCCAGCTGCCCGAGATATTCAACGCTATCAAAATTGTTGGGACTCTGAGCGATGGCCGTAACATGGATCTGACTCTTGAAGTTTCCAATCATCTTGGAGATAACCTGGTGCGTTGTATCGCCATGTCTTCCACAGATGGACTGGTACGCGGCATTGATGCCATTGACCAGGGAGGACCGATCTCGGTCCCTGTTGGTGAAGCAACACTCGGCCGCGTATTTAACGTGCTTGGTAATCCAATTGATAACGGCGCTGAAGTGGTGGCTGCAAGAAACCCGATTCACCGTCTGGCTCCTACATTCGATGAATTGTCCACTCAGGCAGAAGTTCTGGAAACCGGCATTAAGGTTATCGACTTGCTTGCCCCTTACGCCAAGGGCGGTAAGATCGGCCTGTTCGGCGGTGCCGGCGTAGGTAAAACTGTAACTATCCAGGAACTGATCAACAACATTGCACAGGAACACGGCGGTATCTCCGTATTCGCAGGTGTTGGCGAGCGTACCCGTGAAGGTAATGACCTGTATCATGAAATGACGGATTCCGGCGTTATCAAGAAAACGGCGATGGTATTCGGACAAATGAATGAGCCGCCGGGCGCGCGTCTCCGCGTAGCTCTGACCGGTCTGACCATGGCGGAATATTTCCGTGATGTTGAAGGCCGCGATACGCTGCTCTTTATCGATAACATATTCCGCTTCACCCAAGCGGGTTCCGAAGTATCGGCCCTTCTCGGCCGTATGCCTTCTGCGGTAGGTTACCAGCCTACACTGGCTACAGAAATGGGTCAGCTGCAGGAACGTATTACGTCCACTAAGAAAGGTTCTGTTACTTCAATCCAGGCGATCTACGTGCCTGCGGATGACTATACAGACCCTGCACCGGCTACTGCGTTTGCCCACTTGGATGCGACTACCAACCTGGAGCGTAAAATCTCCGAAAAAGGGATTTTCCCTGCGGTTGACCCTCTGGCTTCAAGCTCGCGTATGCTGGCACCTGAAATCGTCGGAGAAGAGCATTATAACGTGGCACAAGGCGTTAAGCAGCTGTTGCAGCGTTATACTGAGCTTCAGGATATCATTGCAATCCTGGGTATGGATGAGCTGAGTGAAGAGGATAAGGTCATTGTGTCCCGCGCCCGTAAGGTTGAGCGCTTCCTGTCCCAGCCTTTCCATGTAGCAGAACAGTTCACAGGCTTCAAAGGCAAATACGTGCCGATCAAAGAAACAGTACGCAGCTTCAAAGAAATCCTGGAAGGCAAGCACGATGATCTTCCGGAAGTAGCGTTCCTGTTCGTAGGTACGATTGAAGAAGCAGTGGAAAAAGCCAAAACGTTGTAATCCTCGGCATGAGCCGGGTAGTGAGCTTTATTCTGTAAAGCTTTGAGGAGGAATGGAAGTGAATACCTTTTTGCTCGAAATTGTCACTCCGGAGCATCTGGTCTACTCCAAGCAAGTGAATAGCTTGACGGTACGTGGCGTGAATGGTGCACTGGGCATTTTGCCAGGACATATTCCGCTGGTAACTCCGCTTCAGGTTGCTCCGCTTAGCGTCAAAGCAGACGGCGTAACGGTGTCTATCGCCGTTCATGGCGGTTTCGTTGAAGTGCACAAAGATAAGGTAACGGTGCTGGCTGAAAGTGCTGAGCTGCCCAAAGATATTGATGTGGAGCGCGCTGAAGCAGCTAAGGAACGGGCTGAGCGCCGTCTTAAGCTGCAAAGCAAGCAAGATGAAATTGATCACCGCCGTGCTGAGCTGGCCTTGCAGCGCGCTGTAACGCGGATCAAAGTTTCGACCGGAAAAGGACAACAGTAGCAGAGAAGCGGTCAAGCCCAGGGCTTGACTGCTTTTTTGCTTAACTGAATCTAGCAGAGTATGAACATATCGTAAACACTTAGGCAGATAATACGCCAATTGTTTAAAAATTCGTAAAAGTACTGGATTCTTTTCCCCTGCGCAAGTATGATATAAGAGTCGATTTCCGAGTAACCTTACACGGGGGGCTAATGATGAACACAAGCTTATCCGCTGAATTGTCAAGTGCGATCGGCAGTAGCAGTTTAATTTCGATGGTAGTTTCTCTAGTCTGTGTCGTATTATCCTGGTGGGCACTTCAGAACCTAAAGCTCGATCTGGTCATAAGATATCCCAAGAGTCCTCAGGGCAGGTTGCTGCATTTGCTGCTGGCCATTGTCCTCGGCCATTTCGTGGCCGGATTTCTGCTGGATTATCTGGGCTGGAGCGGACTTATCGCCCGGATGTTTTAATGACGGTTGGTTTGGTTATATCTGTCGTAGGCCAATGCAGTGAAAAAAGTGTCGAATAATAAGGTTTTATTATGTCAACACTGAAGTTTAAGGAATGCGTCTGCACATTAGGCGCAGTGACGGAATATTCAATATTTTAACTGACGAATTTTAAACTCAAATTAATTTCAGAAATAATGGACGCGGAGGGAAACCAAAATGAGCAAATTTATCGTCCGCGGTGGCAACAGATTGACCGGGAGCGTGAAAGTTAGCGGCGCAAAAAATTCCGTACTACCGATCATAGCCGCCTCTCTATTGGCAGAAGAAGGAGTTAGCGTCATTGTGGACGCACCTCCGCTAGACGATGTAATCACGATTAGCAAAGTGCTGGAATCTCTGGGAGCAGGTATTACATACCAGAACGATATCATTGAGGTTGATGCCAGAAATATTACTTCCTGCGAAGCACCTTATGAATGGGTACGCAAAATGCGGGCTTCTTTCCTGGTAATGGGTCCACTCTTGTCCCGTATGGGGCATACACGTATTTCCTTGCCTGGCGGTTGTGCCATCGGGACTCGGCCGATTGACCAGCATTTGAAGGGGTTTGAAGCACTGGGTGCCGAGATCAGTCTGGGCCAGGGCTACATTGATGCGAAAAGTAACGGAAGGCTGCGCGGAGCCAAGATTTATCTGGATGTGGCCAGCGTAGGTGCAACCGAAAATATAATGATGGCTGCGGCACTTGCCGAAGGCATTACTGTAATCGAGAATGCTGCGAAAGAGCCGGAGATTGTTGATCTTGCGAATTACCTGAACGGCATGGGTGGTATTGTGCGCGGTGCAGGCACCGGAGTGATCCGGATCGAAGGTGTTGAACGTATGCATGGGGTAAGACATCATGTCATTCCGGACCGTATCGAGGCTGGAACCTATATGGCAGCTGCAGCGATTACGGGCGGCGATGTATATGTGGAAGGCGCCATTGCTGATCATCTGGGCCCGGTTATTGCCAAGATGGAAGAGATGGGCGTTACGGTTATTCCAGACGAGAACGGTGTCCGTGTCATCAGCGACAAGCCGCTGAAGGCTGTGGATCTCAAGACGTTGCCATACCCTGGGTTCCCTACCGATATGCAGTCGCAGATGATGGCGTTATTGCTGCGTTCCGAAGGTACCTCTGTAGTTACAGAGACTGTTTTTGAGAACCGGTTCATGCATGTGGATGAATTCCATAACATGAATGCTGAGATTAAGATTGAAGGCCGTTCCGCCATCGTTACCGGTAATGCCCGTCTTGTCGGTGCCAAGGTGTGTGCTACGGATCTGCGTGCAGGCGCTGCGCTGATTTTGGCAGGGCTAGTGGCAGAAGGAACTACAGAAGTTAGCGGAACGCATCATATTGACCGTGGATATGTGCATCTGGCCGAGAAGCTGTCGGGTCTTGGTGCGGACATATGGCGTATTTCCATGGAAGAATCAGCGGCTCCTGCTGCAGCTGCGAAGGAAGAAGTGCTGAAGCCGGAACCGGCGAGAAGCGAATCCTTCAAGAGCGATGAGGTTAAACCGCGCTTTCAGATTCAGCCGTCCTGGGTATAATAGCAATTTTTAACCTGAAGGGACCAGCCCGCGAATAAGCGGCTGGTCCCTTTTTTAAGTGCGTCCGGCATGGGCGATAACTTGGCGGTGAAAGTCCGCTACAGGCTTGGCAGTAGGAACTGTTAGCTAAAGGCAAGGGTGTCCACCGCGAGGTGGAATCTGAAGGAAGCCGGAGGCAAACCCTCGGTCTGACGAACAGGAATCACATAGAAGGCATGCTGGGACGGACGAGCTTGCTCAACAAAGCGAAGTCCAATGCTGCCCAAATCCCAGGATGTAAATGTGGCAGATGGATGAGGGGAAAGTTATCGCTCTTACCCGGGGAGATCTCACAGACGCCCAGTAGGAAAAAAATCCGAAAGACGGAGTAAAGCTTGCTGTGAGAAGTCAGCAGAGGCCATAGTAACGGAAAGTTTTTTTTTCTACATTCGCGGATGGATCGGTTACTACTATGTAGCCGACATGAAACGGATATTGCAAAGCTGGAGCGAATGGCTGCGAAGACGCCTTCGAATGTACATCTGGAAACTCTCTTTCTCTCAGAATGACGTTCTAGCAGGTGCCGGGAATTCATATCTATAAGAATCACCGGTGCTTATGGAAGGAGCCATAGAGATGAAAGAGTTAAGATTGCTGCGGCGCATCCTGAAGCGCCCGCGCAGCATAGCGCGTGCGCGGTGCGGCGCGCCCCGGATCAGGCGGCTGGCCCCCGCCGCCTGGCTCGCAGCGCCGCTGCTGGCGGCGCTGCTGCTGCCGCTGGCTGTTGTCCTGCTGCGCGGGGGACAACAGCCAGCACCTCCGGCCGTGCCGCAGGCCACGGCCGCGCCGGCACCGCCGGGAACGGCTGCTGCGGAAGCGCCGCAGCCGGAGGTCTCCGTCTATTTGTCGCAGAGCGGACAAATAGAGACCCTGCCGCTGGAGGACTACGTCAGCGGCGTGCTGGCGGCCGAGATGCCGGCGGACTTTGAGCTCGAAGCGCTCAAAGCCCAGGCCGTAGCGGCCCGCACATTCATTGCCCGCCGCCTGCTGGCCGGCGACCACAGCGGGGTACCCGTTCCTGAGGCGGATGTGAGCGATACGGTAAGCCATCAGGCTTACATCTCGCAGGCCGTGCTGGAACGGGACTGGGCATCCTGCAGCAAGCGCGCCGGACTGGCGAAGCTCCGCCGCGCGGTCTTAGAGACGCGCGGGATCATCATGACCTATAAAGGGCAGCCGATCACGGCCTCCTTTTTCGCCTCCAGTGGAGGGTATACGGAGAACTCCGAGGATTACTGGAATGCTGAGGTTCCCTATTTGCGCAGTGTAGCCAGCCCCTGGGAGCGGGAGATTACCCCGAACCTCGCGGTCACCTATACTTTCAGCAATTCGGAGCTCCGCCGCAAGCTGGGTCTTACTGCCAAGGAACTTCCCGCTGCGGCGAATCTGGCTGCCTCAGGCAAGACCTTGCAAGTCTCTTCATCTTCGGCCGGACTGCCTGCAGAAGTCATCTCGCTGACTGCAGGACACCGGATCAAGAAGATCTCTATCGGAGGCACTGTGTTCACAGGCCGGGAGGTAAGAGAGAAGCTGGGACTTCGTTCGAGCCAGTTCACCTGGAAGCGGAAAGACGGGAAGGTGCTGATCACAACCTATGGAAACGGCCATGGCGTCGGCATGAGCCAATGGGGGGCGAATGGTATGGCGAAGCAGGGAAGTACAGCCACGCAGATTCTCAAACACTATTACAGCGGGGTCTCTTTTACGGGAATCTCAACTCTCCTGAAAAAATAACTTGCAAGATACGTATAAAAGCGAAGCGCCCGGTAACACTGGTTACTGAGGTGATAACCATATGAATGAACAAGACAAAAACAAACCAAACCATGATGAATCTCTCAAAAACAAGCAGGGAGATTCAGGCGCTAAGCCTTCTTCATGGACCAGACTGTTATCCAAACGCTGGGTATTCCCGGCAGTCTACACGGCAGCAGCGGCAATTATACTAACCTTGGTGTGGGTCTATCAGGATGCCGGCCAGAAGCCGCTGAATCCGGACACCGCCGCGGTCGTATCACAGGAAGGTGTTGCCGGTAATGAAACCGGAGCCCTGACCGGTGATCCGGAAGCCCTGGAAGTCGTAGCTTCAGCAGAAAGCCTGGCTTGGCCGGTAGCGAGCCCAAGTGAAGTCGAAGTGGTCAAACCGTACTATGATGAAAATGGCACAGAAGAAAATCATGTGGCGGCGATGGTGCAGTACAATAACACCTTTATTACCAACACCGGGATCGATATTGCCCGCGAGGACAACAAGACGTTTGACGTTAAGGCAGCTCTCAGCGGTGAAGTCACCAGAGTCGAAGATGTGGCAGTACTCGGTAAAGTGATCGAGGTTACATCTCCGGGTGATCTGAAGACAGTTTACCAGAGTCTCAGCGATACCAAAGTCAAGCAGGGCGATGAAGTGAAGCAGGGCGATACGCTGGCAACAGCGGGACAGAGCGAATTGGAGAAAGGTCTCGGCAACCATGTGCATTTTGAAGTGCACGAGGATGGCAAGATTGTGAATCCTTCGGATCTGCTTCCACAGCGCTAATCCGAAATATCTGCAGGGGGCGAAAGCCTCCTGCTTTTTTTATTTTTCTACCCGGAATGGACGGTGGGGCCGGTTCTATATAGAGAATGGAACTGCAAACGGCTCATAAATAGGTTGTCCGAGAAATAAAATGGGCCTTCCGGAGCTTGTCATGTCTTGAAAGCGCGAATATATAGGCCCGCCCCTCATATAATGTACCAAACTATCCACAGTTGGGAGGCGGGAGCGTGCACGATTACATCAAGGAACGTACGATCAAAATCGGACGCTGCATCGTGGAAACCAGGCACACGGTCCGGACCATAGCCAAGGAATTTGGCGTTTCAAAAAGCACAGTGCATAAGGATTTAACCGAACGGCTGCCGGAAATCAATCCGGATCTGGCCGATCAGGTGAAGCACATTCTCGAATATCACAAATCGATCCGTCATCTTCGGGGGGGAGAAGCCACAAAAATCAAATATAAGAAAACGACAGGCAAAAAGCGTGAGGTAGCCGTAGCAGCAAAGCCATAAGATTTTCGGAATTTTAAGTAATAATTCAGCTTTACTACATTGTGTACACCCCCTAAAGTATGGTATTTTTAAATTTGGTACTATCTAACTATTCTCATTTAAAATAACACTTTGGGGGCTCTTTCATTATGCTTAGCAAGGATATCGGAATCGATCTCGGCACAGCCAATGTGCTCATTCATGTCAAGGGAAGGGGAGTCGTTCTGGATGAACCTTCCGTGGTCACGCTTGAAAGTGATACGAAGAGAGTCCTTGCGGTTGGTGAACAGGCCCGCCGGATGGTTGGGCGCACACCTGGAAACATAATTACAATTCGTCCGCTCCGGGACGGAGTCATTGCCGATTTTGCGATTACAGAAATGATGCTGAAATATTTTATCGACCGCGTCGGGGGCCGGACCTGGTATTCAAGGCCCCGTATTTTGATTTGCGCGCCCACCAATATTACATCCGTTGAACAGAAGTCAATCCGTGAAGCCGCGGAACGCAGTGGAGCCAAAGAAGTTTTTATGGAAGAAGAACCCAAAGCTGCGGCAATCGGAGCAGGGATGGATATTTATCAGCCAAGCGGAAATATGGTCGTCGATATTGGCGGGGGTACAACGGATGTAGCCGTATTGTCCATGGGCGACGTTGTTACCGCCTCTTCGATTAAGGTCGCAGGGGACAAGTTCGACGAGGCCATTTTAAGATATATCAAACAGAAATATAAACTCCTGATCGGTGAACGCACAGCTGAGGATATCAAGGTTACTATCGGGTCCGTCCGCCCGGGCGGCATGAAGGCTGAGCTGGATATACGCGGACGTGATATGGTGAGCGGACTTCCCCAGACCCTGACCATTACATCCGGAGAGGTTAAGGAAGCGCTGTGGGATCCGGTTTCCGCTATTGTGGCTGCGGCCAAGTCGGTGCTGGAGCGTACACCGCCGGAGCTGTCGGCAGATATTATTGACCGCGGGGTCGTATTGACCGGCGGCGGGGCACTCCTTAACGGATTGGACGAGCTGCTCTCTGAACAGCTGCATGTTCCGGTCTGGGTTGCCGAAGATCCGATGCACTGTGTTGTTAAGGGGACGGGGATTATGCTTGACCATTTAGATAAGGTTGTTAAGAAAAAGTTCTAGTCTGCCGATAATAAGTTAACAGCAGATTCAGGAAGGGACTGACCTCATGCTAAGAGGATTATATACGGCGGCTGCAGGAATGGTAACACAGCAGCGCAGACATGATACAGCGACACAGAACATTGCCAATTTGAATACTACGGGGTACAAGCAGGTCGACAGCGTCAGTCATGCATTTCCCGATGTGCTGATCTCGGCGATGAGCGGTGGCGTTACGAAGCCTGTCGGCCGGCTTAACACAGGGGTTTTTGCCGAACAGTCTGTTTCCCAGTATTTGCAGGGCGATCTCATCGAAAGCGGCAAAAACGCAGATTTCGCGCTGTCAACCGATTTACAGGTAGAGGACCCGGATAATGCGGGTACTTATCTTGCTTTTGACGGCTCAGGTAAATACATTAGTCCTGACGGCGAGGTAACTTACCGTCCGCAGGCGTTCTTTACAGTACAGGATAATGAGGGTAACAATTTATATACACGTAACGGAAGTTTTACAGTAGGACCTACTGGAGAGGTGCTTAGCTCCGGGGGATTCAGCGTATTGGACAGTAACGGTAATCCGCTGAGATTGACAGGTCCTGAGGATAGCCTTAAAGTGGACGGGCAGGGTAACTTGATTAACAATGCGACCGGACTGCCTTCAGGAACCCGGATCGGGATCAGTGTAATTACAAGACCGCAGGAGCTGGTACGTGACGGGAACGGCGTTTTCCATGCCGATGACGCGGAGGCTGCAGAAATCCGTTACTCCAATGCAACCGATAATTTGCAGTTGCGTCAGGGGTATCTGGAGAACTCTAATGTGGATGCCACTCAGGTAACGGTGGATATGAACGCCGCCTACCGGGCTTATGAAGCGAATCAGAAGGTAATCCAGTTTTATGACAGCAGCCTGCAGAAGGCTGTTAATGATGTCGGCAGAGTATAGGCTGCAGGTGCACTGATGAAGTGAACCGGTTTCTTCTTAAGTTATTAAGCTTTTGGGAGGTTTGATCTGTGAACAACTCGACAATCGGTGCCGCTGTGTCCATGTCCAGCCTGCAGCAGCGGCTGGATATCATAGCGGATAACATTGCCAATATGAACACAAACGGCTATAAGAGCAAAGAAGGCTCTTTCGAGGACGTGCTCACACGTGTGCAGCAGCAATCTAAGGACTATGACCAGCCTGGCCGCAGTATGCCTTTGGGCTTCAACATCGGCTTTGGGGTCCGTGTGCCTTCGGTTACAAGCAACTGGGAAGAGGGCACTCTTCAGGAAACGGGGAATCCAACGGATCTGGCGCTTCAGGGTAATGGATTGTTCGGAGTTCAGGTCAACGGAGCTACTGCGTATACCCGTCAGGGTGATTTCCATTTCACCCCGGATACCGCGAATCCTGACAATATGATGCTTGTAGATAATACCGGTAACCCTGTGCTGAACACAGACGGGAATCCGCTCACAGTGCCGGCCAATGTTAGTGCTGCTATTGACGAGAGCGGCCGGGTACTTACCAAGACCGGTGAGAATGATCCTGCTATTATAGCGGGCACAATTATGATTGTAGAGCCGCTGAGCAAGAAGGCTCTGCGGGCTGTGGACGGCAACTTCTATACACTTGCCGATGGTGTGACTGCACAGCAGGCGTTTGTGCAAAGAGCCGCAGGTGAGGCGAAGGATGTAGGCGTACGTACCGGATATCTGGAGTCATCCAACGTGGATCTAAGTAAGGAAATGACCGAGATGATGCAGATTCAGCGCACCTATCAGCTTGCTGCCCGGGCGTTGTCCTCCAGTGACCAGATGCTGGGCCTGGCTAATAACATGCGTGCGTGAGGTGACGGAATGAGTCGTGAGAAGATCAACAAACCGGAAGAAGAACAACAGCAGCAGCCGGTAAGGCGGCGCGGAATTTCGGCATGGACCATTATCCAGTGGTTCCTGATTCCCCTGCTGCTTGTTGCCGCGCTTGGAGGCGGCCTGGTCGTCGGTTACGTGATTCTCGGCCAAAAAGAATTTAGCGATGTGCTCCTCTGGAGCACCTGGAAGCATGTATATGATTTGGTGTTTGCACCATAAATAATTCCTAAATATAGGATTTCGGAAGCTCCCTTGTTGTGCAGGGGAGTTTTCTTTTTTATACTGAAAAATGTATAATGATGGCGTGCCCTAAGAGCGCCAAAAAGGGCCCTCTCCGCCATGCTGCCGCGTGCGGTGGAGAAAGCCCCTTATCTTAACCTCCACTGCTGCAGGTGGTGAAGGATAGTTATAGTTTTTGCCGAAGCTGCCCATATTTATGCAGGGCGGTGAAGAATAAAACAAAAGCGCTGTTGTAGGCGGAGGTTTTATAGACGCGGTTACATCCGAAGGGAGCTTTGCTGATCATGCTGGATATCAATCAAATTCAAGAAATCATCCCCCACCGGCCCCCATTTCTGCTGGTGGACAAAATCACTGAAATAGAAATGGGCAAACGGGCTGTCGGCATCAAAAATGTGACGGTGAATGAACCGTTTTTCACCGGACATTTTCCGGGATATCCGGTAATGCCGGGTGTGCTAATCACGGAAGCGCTGGCTCAGGTGGGCGCAGTAGCTATACTGGGGCTGGAAGCAAACCGCGGTAAAATCGGCTTCCTGGCCGGCCTCGACGGCTTCCGTTTCCGTGGCCAGGTCGTACCTGGCGATACCCTTGTGCTTGAGGTGGAGATTACCCGGCTTAAAGGCAGCATCGGCAAAGGCCAAGCTACCGCTAAAGTGGAAGGCAAGATTGTGGCTTCCGGGGAAATTATGTTCGCACTCAGCTAGTTCCTGTTATAAAATTATAAATTATAGATGGAGAAGGAGAGATTCACATGACTGGATTAAGCCCAAAGGCCGCAGAAACCTTAACACGCTGGCTGCAGGACCCTTCCGTTGACGAGAGCACCAAGGCAGAGCTGAAGGCTCTTGCGGATGAGCCGAAGGAACTGGAGGAACGTTTCTATAGAGACCTTGAATTCGGGACAGGTGGTTTGCGCGGAGTGATCGGCGCCGGCAGCAATCGGATTAACCGATATACCGTAGGCAGAGCGACACAAGGCTTCGCTAATTATATTCTGGGACAGCATACAGGAGAAGGACGTCCTTCCGTGGTCATTGCCCACGATTCCCGCCGCTTTTCGCCGGAATTCACGCTGGAAGCTGCACTTGTGCTGGCCGGCAACGGAATTGAGACACATCTGTTCCCATCCTTGCGGTCCACACCGCAGCTGTCCTTTGCAGTTCGCCATCTGAAGGCCTCAGGAGGCATTGTAATTACTGCAAGTCATAATCCGCCTGAGTACAACGGGTACAAAGTGTATAACGCAGAAGGCGGACAGCTGGTGCCTGACGAAGCGGAGAAGGTAATTGCCAATATTTTGCAAGTAGACTCCTTTAACGGCGTAAAGCGTATTTCCCGTGAAGCCGCAGAGAGTGCAGGCTTGCTGCACTGGCTGGGTGAAGCTGAGGATGAAGCGTTTACGGATACAGTAGCCGCAGTCAGTGTCGGCCGTGAAGAGATTGCTTCTACGCTTGGCCGTGATTTCTCGATTGTCTACACACCGCTGCATGGGACAGGCAATCTTCCGGTCCGCCGTGTACTTGAGAAGATCGGATTCACCCAGGTACATGTGGTGCCCGAGCAGGAACAGCCGGATTCAGAATTCTCCACGGTGAAATCCCCGAACCCGGAAGAGCGTGAAGCCTTCACCTTGGCTATGAAGCTGGGTGAAGAACTGAATGCCGATCTGTTAATTGGTACAGACCCCGATGCAGACCGTATGGGCGCGGTTGTGCGGGACAATGAAGGCAAGTTTGTGGTCTTGTCCGGTAATCAGTCGGGCGCCCTCATGATTCATTATTATTTGAGCCGCCTGCAGGAGCAAGGCAAGCTGCCAAGCAATGGTGCGGTAGTTAAAACTATTGTGACCAGTGAGATGGGAGCGGCTGTAGCCAGCCATTACGGAGCTACTGTGTTCAACACGCTGACAGGATTTAAATATATCGGCGAGAAGATGAACCAATTCGAGCAGTCCGGCGAATACACTTATCTTTTCGGATATGAAGAGAGCTATGGTTACCTGGCCGGCAATTATGCCCGTGACAAGGATGCTGTCCTGGCTGCGATGCTAATCGCTGAAGCAGGGGCTTATTACAAAGCCCAGGGCAAGACGCTGTACGATGTGCTTCAGGAGTTGTATGCACAATTCGGCTACTTCCTCGAGAGCCTCGAATCGCGCACCCTTAAAGGTAAAGACGGTGTAGCACAGATTCAGGGAATCATGAATGACTGGCGCACCAGCCCGCCGCATGAAATTGCCGGAGCCTCAGTTACAGAGGTACTCGACTATTCACTCGGACTGAACGGTCTGCCTAAGGAGAATGTGCTGAAATATCTGCTCTCCGACGGCTCATGGTTCTGCCTGCGTCCTTCCGGCACCGAGCCGAAGATCAAGGTTTATTTTGCCGTCGTTGGCGAATCGCTTCAGAATGCCAAAGACAAAGTGGCTGAATTGACTAATCAGGTTATGGCCCGTGTAGACGGGAAATAATACTAAATATAGAACATGCCTGCGGAAACGGAGCTGCTCCTGGTATAGGGACATCCGTTTCCGCTTAAATTTGACCACAGCAAGAGTGTTTGAGCTTATTTTGACGGAATGGCACTAAGCTTTAAAGGGAAAGAGGAGGTACTTTTGGTGCAACAGAAATGGCAACGCTGGAATATAGCTTCGCGCAAATGGTTGTGGATTATCGTGGTGATTGGCCTGCTTGCTGCTCTCCCGGTTGTGTATGACCGTCTTCAGACGGAGAAGTCTTCCAAAACGGTTGAATTTGTCTTTGATTACCGTGATCTGGTCGAAGTAGCCAGCTACCGGGGGAATCCGCAGGATTATATCTCCGAGCAGCTCGACCGGCTGAAGTCTGCCGGTGTTCAGAGTATGGCAATATACGAAAGCACATTGGAGGATTTCCGCAAGGCCCGCCGCCTGATGCTGTGGGGAGCGGCTGATATCGCTAATCTGACCGATACTGTAATTCCTGAGAATGAGAACTATACATATGTCCTCTTTACCAGTGCGAAGAACAGTGGAACGCTCTCACCGATCATCCGGGATGCATTTGCCGGCTTGGATATTGCAACAGAAGAATGGACCTACCGCGGACAACAGGGCCTGATTATCAAAACTCCCCTGGAGAATGCAACGCTCAAGCCGCTGCAGCCGGATCCGTCCACACTGGAGATGCTGCATGAGAAAGGCTTCAATATTGTGCCGCGCCTTGTGGATTCGCTGGCGTATAATCAGGAAGCCGTTAAGAGTCTGCTGGACCGTTACGCGGAGCTTGGAGTCAAACGTCTGCTGTTCGAAGGCGAGTCTGTTAAAGGCTACTCCGATGATGCCGATCTGGCCAGTATCACTGCATTCGCTGATCTGCTGAAGGAACGCGGGATGGGGATTGCAGCCATTGAGAATATTAAGGTACAGCAAAAAGGCTTCACCAAACTGGCCTATTTGCTGGACTATAACGTGACGCGGCTGTACTCGCTCAGTGAGGCTGATTCCGGCCTGTCCACAGAAGTGATTGCCGACCGCTTTGCACTGGCTACGAAAGACCGTAACATCCGGATGATCTATCTCAATACGATTCCTTCACGGGATACATCCAAGGCACAGGTTACCGATACGCTCGACAATCTGGTTACGAGCCTTAGCGGTCCTGATGGTGCGGTTGCAAAAATTGAAGCTAACGGTTTTGAAATGGGACAAGCTACTGCGTTTGACGTGGTGGATTCCTCTTTCCAGCGTTATTTCAAATTAATTGCGGTAATCGGAGCTGTAGCCATGGTTGCACTCCTGGTTTCCTACTTTGTTCCTTGGCTTACACTGCCTGCATGGGTGCTGGGGCTGCTGGGGAGTGCAGGACTCATGGTTCTGAAGCCGGCGTTATTTGAACAGGCACTCGCGCTTGCAGTGGCTATAAGTGCGCCTACCGTGGCTATGGTGCTGGCTGTCCGCAAGATTAATGAAATGGGACCGCCGTTGCGTGCCAATCCCTTGACCTTTGCTGTGATGGGCCCGCGCCGCAGGCTGACGCATAGTCTGGTTCTTTACGTCAAAACAGCGCTTATCTCGTTTAGTGCAGTACCCTTTGTAATTGCGCTCTTGAATAATGTCACCTATGCCCTGGTGCTCAATCAGTTCCGCGGCGTAAGTCTGCTTCATTTAGCACCAATTGGACTCACTGCGCTATATGTGCTTTTATACCGTGGGGAGTTTGCCTTCAACAAGACCGGGAAGCTGCTGCGGACGCCGATCACCCTCGCAATGGTAATTGTTGCCGGCGTACTGGGGATTCTGGGGATGTACTATTTAAGCCGTACAGGCAACAGTGGTAGTGTAAGCTCACTCGAAATGTCGTTCCGCACCTTCCTAGAGAACACAGTCGGTGTAAGACCGCGTAACAAAGAGTTCCTGCTGGCACATCCGCTCTTTATCCTTGGCGCATTCATGGCCTATAAATACCGGAATGCTGCTTTTATCATGATTATTGCAGTTATCGGCCAGTTGTCCATGGTAGATACCTTTGCCCATATTCATTCGCCGGTTCTGATCTCGCTGGTCCGCGGCCTTCTGGGTCTGGGACTCGGTCTTATCATCGGCATTATCGCTATAGGGGTATGGCAGATTGCGGAAGGGTGTTGGAAACGATGGTCGCCGCTGCTCAAAAAATTATAATCTCGGGTTATTACGGATTCCGCAACAGCGGAGACGAGGCGGTTCTACAGTCCATTCTGAACGCACTCCGTAAGCAGTCTGAGGCTGCTGGAATAACGCTGACCCCCGTGGTGCTCTCCATTGATCCGGAATGGACAACCGTTACTTACGGCGTCGAATCCGTGCACCGGATGAAGCTGGGAGAAGTGCGGAAGGCAATATCAGAGAGTTCCGGGCTGATAAGCGGCGGGGGCAGTCTGCTACAGGATGTAACAAGCAGCAAGACCATTCCGTACTATCTGGCCATCCTTAAGCTGGCCCAATGGATGGGCAAGCCAACCTTCATCTATGCCCAGGGAGTCGGACCGGTGAACCGCAAGCTGTTTCATCCCCTGATCAAATCGGTTTTCCGTAAATGTGCTTATGTATCCGTGCGGGACGAGCAGTCCCGCCTGCTGCTGCAGTCTATGGGTCTGGATACGAGCAAAATAGATGTGGTCCCTGATCCGGTTATGGGCCTGACGCTCCCGGAAGATGCACGTACAGAAACACATGAGCCGGGTAGGGGGAATGCGCATGTACATGATTCAGATAACTCTATTCTGCAGACAGCGCCTTATACCGTAGGCATCTCCGTCCGATTCTGGGAGCAGTCGCGCAAAGAGCTGGATGCATTGGCTGAAGGACTGGTGAAGGCATCAGCAGAGCTGCCGCTTCATTTACGTTTTCTGCCGTTCCATCATTCTGCGGACAATGAGGCTTCACGTTATGTCATGCAGAAGCTGGGACAAGGTGTAGAGGAGTATGGGGGTGCCGTCAGTATTTGCGAGGATGCGCTCCATCCGCAGCAGATGCTGCGTGAAGTAGGACAGTGCCAGGCGCTGATTGGCATGCGGCTTCACAGCCTGATCTATGCTGCCGGAAGACGGGTTCCGCTGATGGGAGTCTCCTATGATCCGAAGATCGACCATTTCCTTAAACGAATCGGGTGCCGGCCGGTAGGTTCCACAGCTACGCTGGAAGGTGATATGGTTACAGTGGGACTTCTGGAACTGCTGAAATCAGGAGAGGCATGGAAGCGTGAGCGTGAACCGCTGATTGCTTCGCTGGTTGAAGAAGCTGAGGCTCCGGCCCGGCAAGTTGCCCAATATTTCCGCCGTAAAGGATGAGTGACAAGTGAAAGCAGATAGCGCGATACCTACAGTGCCGATTTTCGGCATCCGAGTATCCAAGGTTGATATGAAGACAACGGTTTCTTATTTGACGGAGGCGGTTCATAATCGTGTTCCACACCAGGTCATTACCGCTAACCCGATCATGGTCATGGCTGCCCTCGAGAATCCGTCGTATATGGAGATTATGAAATCAGCAGAGCTTGTAGTTCCCGACGGGACTGGTGTAGTGTGGGCAGCAGATTACTGCAAAGAGCCAGTTGCTGAGCGTGTAGCAGGTTTTGATCTTTTACATGAATTATTGCGCCAGGGTGAAAGCTACAACTGGAGAGTATATTTACTGGGCTCAACCCCCGAGGTGATTCGCGAGACGACTTCTAGGTTACAAACTGGATATCCCGGCATAGTCATTGCAGGCTATCATGACGGGTACTTTGGTCCGGATGAGGATGAGCAGATTCTCGCTGGAATTCTCGAAGCTAAGCCTGACCTGCTCTTCGTTGCCAGAGGGGCAGACAGCCAGGAGCCGTGGATTGCTAAATACAAGTCCCGGCTGCAGATTCCGGTTATGATGGGTGTCGGCGGAAGCTTTGATGTAATCTCAGGTAAGAGCCGCCGTGCTCCCAAAGTCTTCCAGAAATTGAGGGCGGAATGGTTATACCGGCTGATTAAAGAACCTACACGTTACAAAAGAATGCTTGCGCTGCCGAAATTTGCAGTAAAAGTGGTACGAGAGAAAGATAAAGTGACAAAAGACCAGTAATTTGAGGATATTTACTGAAAAAATCCGTGTAACAGCCTAAAAACGGTATTGGAATTTGTTTTTGGTTCAGCGTATAATTCAATGCGGTAGAGAAATGGGGGTCGACTGAACAAATGTTAATCATATACATCGCCGGATTTATTGTGTGCATGGGACTTGCACTGCTTTTGACACCGCTCGTTAAGAAGTTTGCTATTAAGATCGGTGCGACAGATGTGCCTAATGCCCGTAAAGTGCATACGAAGATCATGCCCCGCCTTGGCGGACTCGGCATATTTCTGGCGTTTGTGTTAGGCCTGCTTGCCGTATTACCGATTATTCCGTATGACTTCACTCCGCGGGAGGCTAACTTCATCAAGGCGCTGCTCTGTGGCGGCGGTCTGATTGTGCTGATCGGCGGTCTCGATGACCGGTTTGAGCTATCAGCCAAGGTGAAGCTGCTGGGCCAAATTGCCGCAGCCTGCATCGTAGTTTTCGGTTTTGGAATTACTGTTGATTTCGTAAACATTCCTTTTCATAATAGCTATTCCTCACTGGAGAGCTGGATTGCCATCCCTCTGACGATCTTCTGGATTGTCGGCGTCACGAACGCCGTGAATCTGATCGATGGACTGGACGGGCTTGCAGCCGGTGTATCCGGTATCGCGATTGCCACAATTGCCGTAATGGCCTTCCTGATGGGCAATACCATGGTTGCTCTGCTGTGCTTACTGCTTCTGGGCAGTATACTCGGTTTTCTGTTCTTTAACTTTCATCCCGCCAAAATCTTCATGGGGGATACAGGCTCGCTGTTCCTGGGCTTCTGTCTTGCACTGCTCGCGCTGCTCGGATTCAAACAGATTGCAGTGGTATCGTTTATTACTCCACTCCTGATTATCGGGGTTCCTTTATCGGATACGTTCTTTGCCATCGTACGGCGCAAGCTGCAGAAGAAGCCGATCTTCGCACCGGACAAAGGCCATCTCCATCACTGCCTGCGTGAACTTGGCTTCAGCCACCGCCAGACCGTATTGATTATTTATGGCATCGCAGCCTTCTTCGGAATTCTGGCTGTCATTCAGACATCTGCTTCACTCTATGAAGCCAACTGGGTAACATTCGTGGTGATCTGCGTCATGCTCTTCTTCCTGCAGATTGGTGCAGAGATCACTGGTGTGATCAGCAAAACCAAACGCCCGGTCATAGACTTATTCCTAAGAATGCGCATGAAGCTGGATCCTGAGCGCAGTTCTAAATCTTAGAACAAACTGAAATAATAATTCTATTTTTTTCCTTAAGATAGCAAAACTCATCCTTTTTGGATGAGTTTTTTGTTTTATTCTAAAAATATGCCCCCCACAGACCGATAAAGTACAAAGTGAGGTTTATCAGAACATAAACTCAAAGGAGAGATATACACATGTTACGCTTTAAGAGACCATTCGTTTGGCTGCTGCTGGCGGCACTGATCGTTTCTATGTTTCCAGGCAAATATACGCCCCTTGCGGCGGCAGCTACCACGACTTACTTCAGTCCGGATGAGCTCAAGTTGCGGGATACCGTTGTTCTGGATCCGAATGTAATAACAGCAGGTGCAGAAGGGCTAATCAGCCGATCCAGTGTGTATCTGACTACGAACCAAAACCTGTCTATTACTGGTACCTATTCTCAAGTAACTTCATCTACAATGAAGGTTACTGTTGAGCAACTGACTCAAAGTACAAACGGAAAGTGGACTACAGACTCTACCCGTTTGACTACAGGTACGGTTACACCCGATGCCAATAGTCCAAGCAATCGCTTTACTACTAGCGGTGTTGTTTTATATGCTGGTTTTAATAAAATTACTTTCTCCGGTATGCAGGGTAACCTGACACGGTCGGAGTCCTTTTATATCCTTTACGACAAAGTTCCATATCTTTCTGCACTTCAAGTGCTCGGTGGTCCTGCAGCACTTAATCTAAATGAAGGGACACAAGTAGTCGTTCCCGTCGACACAGTTACGCTGCAGGGTAAGGCGACGAATGCAACGCAGGTTACAGTTTCTGTGAATGGCGGAACTGCACTGACAACAACCCTGCTTGAGGACGGCACGTTCTTCTCCCCTTCATTAACACTGAAGCCAGGCTTAACCAATATTAAAATAGCTATTAAGAACGCTTCCGATTCCATAGATATCGAACGCTCCTTATACTTCTTTGATACAGATCAGCCTTACGCATCCTTAAATATAGTACACGGTTCAGGAACATATAATATTCTGAACAACATTCCTACGCTTAGTGATAGCTCTACTAATAAGGCAGGCTTCTCCGGTCAAATTCTGGTCCCGTATAGCAGCACTACATTTGCGAGCTCAGGAAAGCTTACTATTAACAAAAACACCACGACCCCTATTCCAGTAAATATAGCATCGATTGATCAGGAGTTAACCATTCCCGGCGCTGACGGAGTGACTCCTGCATACAAGCTGGTTAAATTCAAAACACAGGCTGACTTAACGCTTATCACCGGACTAACCGAATTTACCCTGGCTGTAGACTATGGCACTTATAGCTCTTCGCTGGTCTACTCTTATAGATATCTGCCGGGAGAAGTTGTAATTAACGATATGTATTACCTTCCAGGATATACAGGTTCGGGCAGCATCTCAAACATCTCCAAACTGCCTCTGAACGGACAACAGATGGAGAAGGATAACTTCTACATTCTGGTCAAAACCAATGTGGGCATCGACACAGCCAAATTATCGGCCAATTATCTCCCGCTCAGCAACAAAGCGCTGTCTTTGACAGATCCGCCTATCACCGGAATGACTGGACAGGGAACTAACGAGTACATTTACAAAATCACAGGTTTCTCAAACGGACAACAGAAAGTACAGTTCCGTTATGGGACATCTAATTCCTACTATAATGCAGATATTTCGTATATATCTAAGAACTATATCTACGTAAGCAGTCTGCAGGATGGACAGACCTATGAGTTTAATTCTGCTGCTGAGACCAGCATGAAGGTTTCAGGTGAATATATCGGGTTCGAGAATTTCGTGAGTGCTCAGGTTCAGGTTAACGGTATCGACAGTAATCTCCTTCCCGATACCAAAGACAGTGTTGGTAATACACGTGTTAATAAATTTGCTTTAGGTGTAGATAAAAACAAACAAACCTTCAGTTTCGATTTGTGGATCACGCAGTCTGGTCCGCTGGTCTATGGCGAGAATAAGATTGTATTCACCGGGATATCCCAGGATAACGGCCAGAATCAGCGGATCATCACCAAAGAGCTGAAGATATATATTATTGATACTAATGTATCGAATTTGACGCAGTTTCATCCGGCGTTAGGAACCGGACGTACTGCCTTCTCAATTCAGTCATTAAGCAATGAAACAGAGCGCAATAAAATTCTCGCATTGCCTGCGGAATTCGTCTATAAAGATGAAAAGTACACTACTAATGCAGAGAGCTATGATCTGGTGCTTCGGGGTGGTGGAGCGACGACCATGAACCTCTATAGGGGTTCAGAATTGATTTTCACCTCAACAGGTACCACGAAAATGCTGGGAACGACAGATGAGCTGCTTGGTCCTATACCCTCTAATCCAGCCGGACAATATTTTGATTATTACGGCAGCAGCAATGATTTCCTACTGCGTCTGCGGGATTTCAAATTTGATGCTCCAGGAAGCCATGTATACACCATGGAGCTAATCAACAAGACCGGAGCAAGAACAACGCAGCGGCTTGAAATTGTACGTGAGGTATCTCCTTACAGGGTCTTGTCCCCTGTAGCAACAGTCGGGGATCAAATTGTAGTGAATAAGAACTTTGTTCGCTTCGATATTGAAGCTGAAGGTGCAACCAAGGTTATGATTGATAAGTATGAGGCTGTGAAGCGTACAGATCTTGATAACCGCTTCACTTATGATTTTGTAGGCTTGAAACCGGATAAGGCAACAACGATCAAAATTCAAATCGTCCGGGCCGATTCTACCCTGAACGATACAATTTCTGTGTATTATGCGAGTGCTATACAGATCGATACTCAGTTTATGGCAGAGAAGGTAGCAACGAAATACACTGTATTTAACAAAGCGCTTCAGCTTGCATTCCCGAAAGGGACAATTATGAAGGGCTACACAACTACAGGAGCCGCTAAATATTATCCGGATACGAAACTGCTGTTTGGGATTGCCGATCCCGTCGACGGCGTTGTAGAGCGGACTAACGATTACGGGAATATCATCAATGTCAGTCCTTCGGACAGCCGGACCCTTGGCGGCAAGCTTCCGCTGGTCATCCCGCAAGAGCTTGTACTACGATTCACTTCGACTGCTACTACCAATAATTTCTCCAGAGTATCGGATATTTATTGGCTGAACGGCGGGCTAGGCGAGTCGGGAACCCAAGGCTCCCAATCCTATCTGCCAGCGACGAACGGAATTGCCCCTTATTCAATAGAAGGATATTTCACGCAATACAGTTCTACACGTAAAATTGTACCGTCACAGCGCGGTGAGCTGACCTTAAAATTCAACTCCAGCATAGTGGATGAGGTCGGGACGACTGTTACTGTTTTCCGATATACCGATGCAGGGAAGTGGGAGAACATCGGCGGAGAGGTGGATACCAAAAACCATACGGTTACGGTACCGTTCGATGAATTTGGTTATTATACTGTAATGAAGCTCCGCAGAGGATTTACGGATATCACCAATCATCCTTGGGCGAGAAATATTTTGAATGGCCTCTATTCTAAAGGCATCATGACCAACATCCGATCCGATGCTTTTGGAGCTGATGATACGACTACCCGTGGTGAGTTCGCCACATTGCTAGTAACAGGACTAAGCATTCCGCTCAATTATGATAATAACAAACAAACATTCTTCGATATTGTACCAGAAGCTGTTTCAACAACATGGAACTTCAAAAGCATTGAAACAGCAGCGAGAGCAGGGATCATTACCGGTCTTAGTGACGGATTCTTCGGTCCTGACCAGTCGCTGACCCGTGAGCAGGCTGCGGTAATGATCGCCAGAGCCCTTAAGCTGAAGATGTCTGCTAACGACGCCAAATTGTTAACAAGCTTAGGGAAGTCATTCGTTGACTCTGGCAGTATGGACTTCTACTCAAGACCTGCCATTGAGGCAGTATCGAAAGCGAAGATTATGGAAGGCAATGCAACAACGATTACCGGTCAAGCTAAGCCTGTATATAATTTCAATCCAAAGGGCAAGCTTACAAGAGCGGAAGCCGGTAAAATTGCTGTAGCCCTGCTGCAGAAGAGCACCAGCATCTTCCCAAAAACCTTCAACTAATGTGACTACTTGAACAGCAGGTCCGCGAAAAACTGTTCGCGGACCTGTTTTATTGTAATTTAATTACATACTGTGCACATTAACTTTTGTAATCTGCACCGATTTACGTTACAATAACTTAGAAAATAATATTTTCTGAAAGGTGAAAGCCATCGATGAAACCGATTTTATCAAAAGCACAGCTGGATTACACGAAAGCAAAGAATATGTTTGAGAATAGAGCCAAAATCCTGGAGAAGGAAATTGCCGCCAAACGCGCAGTGCAGGAGATTACGCAGGAACTGATGGAAGAGCTTGTACAGTCTACTGGGTTCCATGATGCATATAATGACCTCGTTATTGCCGAGAATGCATTGATTGAGTGGTCACATACCACCATCAAACATGAGAAGAGCTACCGCGAGAACCGCGGAGCAATTGATGCAATGTATGAGAATGTAAATGCCAGTCCTGAGAAACGCCAGGAATTGATTCAACTATCAATGAAGATCCGTTAGTTCATATGCCATAAAAAAGAGCGCCGGAAACGGCGCTTTTTGTAATGCCAAAGTCAAGATGCTTTAGAGTAAAGAAGGCAGATTATGTTTATTGACTTAACAAATATTGCTTAATGACGTTTGGAAAGCGTCTATGCTATACTGATTCCCGTAGCCACCCAACATTAACAATAGTTAGTAGAACATACATATGGTTCTTCTATTGGAACAGGGCCAGGGATACAAAAAGAAAAAAAGTTTTTTTGAACAAAGCGCAACTTTCTCGAAACTATTGCGTTTAAGGTGTAGAGTCACTTGCACAAGGCAATTGCCTAATGGCCACTAAGGAATGAAAGCATACGGCCGAATGGAAAAATTAGCTTTACGTGACTAGAGGCACATTGTATAATACTTAGGTAGAATTAGGAATCTAGTATTAGTCTGCCTTGAACCTGTTTACAAGTTTCTGTGATACCCGTCACAGACATTATTTATACTTAATATGCTCAACTCGGGAAAGGGGGTGCATCGGCTAATGAGTGACATGAGCTACCCAACTAAAGAAAAATCTCAGTTCATGAACGTCCAAGGAGGAGAAAAAAAGGTTATGAAGAAAATTTTATCCGTAGCATTATCTACAGCAATGGCATTCTCGATGTTTGCCTCTGTAGCATTTGGTGAAACAGCACAAGCAACTCCACAACAGGCATTCGACGCTCTGGCAGCTAAAGGTATTCTCAATGGGTACCCAGATGGTCAGGCTCACCTTGAAAAAGATCTGACTCGCGCAGAATTCGCTAAGATCGTTACTAAATTGTTCGGTCTTACTGAAGTATCTGGCAAGTTGTCTTACAAAGACAAAGGCTACACAGCTACTAACTGGGCTGTTCCTTACATCGAAGCTGTTACTGCAGCCAACTTGATGCAAGGTAAAGATACTGTTAAAGGTATCTTCGACTACAACGGTAAAGTTACAGTAGAAGAAGTAGCGGCTGTATTGTTCCGCGCTTTGAAACTGGAACAACCTACTACAACTGATAACTCCGCTTCTGTATGGGCTAAGGGCTATGCTCAAGCAGTTATCAATGCTGGTCTGGTTGCTCAAACAACTAACTTCAAAGCTAACGCTACCCGCTCTTTGGTAGTTTCCACAGCTTATGCAGTTGATCAAATGTCCGTACAGCCTACATTGACTGTAGCTTCTGCTGAAGCAACAAGCCCAACAAAGGTTGTAGTAACATTCTCTGACAAAACAACTCAGACTGTTGAGTTGACAACTGCTCTTGTAGAAGGCGTTGAAACAACAATCAGCTTCAAACACCTTGAAAAAGATTACACTGCAAAAGTAACTTTGGCTGCTCCTAAGGTTGTTTCCGTAGAAGCTCCAAATGCTAAGCAGCTGGTAGTTAAATTCAACCGTACTATTGATGCAGAATCTTTGATTTCTGAAGATGCGGTTATTGCAGATGTACTTAAAGTAGTAACTGTAACTGGAACTAATAACGTAACCGTTAATGGCGCTCATGTTACTTTGAATGCTGGTAGTACTGAAGCAACAATCACATTCCCAGGCACAGAGTTCTTGAAAGGTCAGTACTCGATTGTAGTGACTGATGCTGTTAAGACTTCTGCTGGAACTAAATTCCCTACTTTCACTAACCTGATTACTGTCGCTGATGTTGTTGCTCCTACAGTTGTAAGTGCAACTGCAGTTGCTAAGACTACAACTAATACAGTTACAGTAAAAGTAAGTGAGCCTGTTAAAAAGTCCGGTATCATTGCTTATGTGAATGGCGCTGCAGCTACTGCAACTGTATCTAACGATACTTACGACACTATCACATTGACTACTGGCACATTGAACAGTGGTTCGTCTTATGATGTTTCCCTATTGAATGTTACTGACTATGCAGGAAACGTAGCGAACCCTAACCCAATTAAAACAACTGTAGCAGTAACTTCTGATACTGCTGCCCCAACTATTGCTAGCGTAACACCAGTTAGCGACAAATATATTGATATCAAGTTCAATAAGAAAGTGAACTATCAATCCTTTGTTGCAAATGTTCGTTTGTTGAACGTATATGGTGAAAGCCAAGGTACTCTATCTGTAATTACATCTAAGGATAGTGATACAATCAGATTGCAGGTTCCTGCTGGATTTAAAGTTCCTGATGCTGGTACGTTCACTGGATCACTAGTATTTGGCGCTTCAGTTAAGGATACTCTGGGTAACACACTGGGTACTGCATTGACTCAGCCAATTACAATTACTAAGGATACTGTTGCTCCTACAGTGGTTAGCGCTGTTTACACTAGTGGTAAAGGTCTGGTTGTAACCTTCTCTGAAAATGTTAAGGAATTGACAGGCACTCCTACCCTAATTAATGAATCCACTGGTCAACTGGCTACTGCCGACTTCACTACTGGTGCGAAAATTGATGGTGCGAAAGTGATCTATCCTGCAGTTGCTGGATTGAGTGGTAATTATACACTTCGCCTCCCTGCTACCTTGGTTAAAGATGATTCCCTTTCCAGCAATAAATTTGTAGCGGCTAGTATTACTGTTACTGTAGAAACTGCAACTTCTACAGATGCTGACAGACCTAGCGTTACTGGTGTTACTTACACTGAAACTGCTGCTACTGAAGTAGTGATCACTGTAAGTGTTAAAGATGATAAAGGTCTGAACGTTGCAAGTCTTCGTGACCTTAACAGCTACACTTATGGCGACAAAGCACTGCCAAGCACTGCTTACATTGTACTCACTGATACTACAGGTACTAACTCTTCAGCTCCTCTGACTGCAAATGTAAATATCCACATTCCAAAGACATCTATCAGCGAAAGCAAAGTATTCACATTTGTAGCTGCTGGTATCACAGATGCTGCTGGTAATGGAGCATTGGCATACAGTAGAGATTTCGGCTTGACAGATGGTGTAGCACCTAAGCTGACTGCAGCAACTGTATCGACTGGTGATACTTCGGTACTCGTACTCAGCTTCTCTGAGGACGTGAAGAGCACTACTGTTGATAAAGCAGACTTCGTATTTACTATTAATGGCGTAGCTACAACTGCTGCTGATTCCCTGTACACTGCAAATGCTGTAACTGCTGGTGCGGGTAACGATGCTGGTAAGTACTATGTAACATTTACAGTGAAATCTACTTTGAAAAACTTGGATCTTAACGCTAATAACATCAATACGGTTAAGGTTACAGTAGATACAGCTGCAAATATTGAAGATACTTCCGGTAACAAAATTACTACTGGAACAGAAGTAGACGCTAAGTAATCTCCGATTACCGAAGCAAAGAATAGCCTCTTCGGAGGCTATTCTTTTTTTATAGCCATTTATCCCGAGTGGAGGAGGAATTTAGTTGAAAACGGTTTGGAAAGTCTCGATGTCTGCGGTACTGTTAGCTGGTGGCCTATGGGCAGGTTCGATGCTTAATATTACAGCTGAAGGTGCCGGTGTAGGTTCACAGCCAGGCACAGCAGATGATCCTGTTGTAACGAAGAGTTATGTAGATCAACAGATTCAAAAGGCTTTGCAAGGTGGGACCATTACTACACCAACGCAAACTCCAAGTGCAACTGCAACGAATGCGCCTGCCGCAACTACAGCTCCGACACCTGCGCCAACTCAAGGTACCGGAAATACCGGAACTGCTGGGAATGCCAGCGAAATCGTTGATGTAAAACCCGGACAGACTCTAATTGCCGGTGCAGGTGCAGAATTTATTGTGCGCGCAGGTAAAGCGATTATTTATTCCCAGGATGCTAATGGTGTCGCTGATCTGACAGATGGGGTAGATCTGGCAAACGGCGTGGCGGCTCCTACGAATCACCTGTTATCCTTCCCACGGGATGGACGCGGTATAATGGTGCAGAGCGGTCAGACATTAGGACTTGTTGTACTGGTCCGCGGTTCATACACTTTGAAATAAGCATTTGCACATCGCACTGGTTAGCAGTAAATGAATGGTTTCCTTCTTATATTAAGAATGCCCTGTAATATGCTTGAACATACACCCGGAACTCATTCCCACAGCTGACAAATATTAAGCGGACTGAGACCTCTGGAATTCGTACACAATACTACCTGTAATCTTAAAAAAATCACAGGAGGTGCTGTAACATGGCACGCACTAATCGTACAGTTGTACCAGAGAGCCGGGCAATGCTGAAACAAATGCAATATGAGATCGCTTCTGAATTTGGATTATATGGAGCATCATATGGCGGTGGCATGGATACGGAATTTGCTTCTGAGCTGGGAATGACGGGCGGGGCCGGTGCAACCGGTGGTACTCCGTATCTGGGACACCTAACTTCCAGAGATAATGGATCAGTAGGCGGGGAAATTACAAAGAGGTTGATCAAACAGGCGGAGCAGTCTCTTTTCACATAAGCTGCCTTCAATTGACAGCACCCGGTAAATAAGATAATATGACTTTTGAGGAAAGCCTTAGACCTTTTCCATGCGGAAAAGGTTCGTTTTTTGAATAAACCGGCTTATCAGTCTTTATTATTCTACTTAATATATTTGGCCTGTTAATTACTAAGGTGCCCCCTTATACAGTGTCAGACTAACAATATGGGAGGTAGTTGTACATGTCTATTAAAGGGCGTCATTTGTTTACTTCTGAGTCTGTAACAGAGGGACATCCGGATAAAATCTGTGACCAGATATCCGATGCGGTACTCGATGCATTTCTTGCTAACGATCCGAATGCCCGGGTAGCCTGCGAGGTAGCCGTAGCAACAGGCCTCGTGCTTGTTATTGGTGAGATCAGTACGAAGTCCGAATATGTGGATATCCCGGCAATTGTACGTAACACGATTAAGGAAATCGGCTATACCCGTGCAAAATATGGCTTTGATTTTAACACCTGTGCTGTGCTTAGCTCATTAAATGAGCAGTCGGCTGACATTGCCCAAGGGGTAAATGCAGCTCTGGAGAATCGGAATCCTGCCCTTGTAGCTGAAGAAACGGCTAATATTGGTGCTGGTGACCAAGGTTTGATGTTTGGTTTTGCTACTAATGAAACTCCTGAACTTATGCCGCTTCCGATTGCTTTGTCGCACCGGATTGCCCGCCGCTTGGCGGAGGTTCGTAAGAATGGAACTCTTGAGTATCTGCGCCCGGATGGAAAAACTCAGGTAACCATTGAATATCAGGATGAGAAACCGGTTCGCGTAGATACGATCGTTGTTTCCACGCAGCATGCGGAAGAAATTTCTCTTGAGCAAATTCAGGCGGACATTAAAGAGCATGTTATTCTACCTGTTGTCCCGGCTGAGCTGCTGGATGAAGCTACTAAATATTTCATTAATCCTACAGGCCGCTTTGTGATTGGTGGTCCTCAAGGTGATGCCGGTCTGACCGGGCGCAAAATCATCGTTGATACATATGGCGGATATGCACGTCATGGCGGCGGAGCATTCTCCGGTAAGGATCCAACCAAAGTAGACCGCTCTGCGGCTTATGCTGCACGTTATGTAGCGAAGAATCTGGTTGCTGCAGGCCTTGCTGACAAATGTGAAATTCAACTGGCATATGCGATTGGTGTAGCTAATCCTGTCTCGATCAATGTGGATACATACGGAACAGGCAAGATCAGTGAAGAGAAGCTGGCGAATCTTATCAGCAGCAACTTCGATCTTCGTCCGGCAGGCATCATCTCCATGCTGGATTTGCGTAAGCCTATTTATAGACAGACCGCAGCATATGGCCATTTTGGACGTACAGATATTGACCTTCCTTGGGAACGTGTCGACAAAGCAGATATGTTGAAAGCCCAGGCAGGGATTTAATATAGAGACATCATTTCAGACGAAGAAGTGTTTATTAGAAACCCGCAAGGCGAATCTCCGGCCAATGGAGCAGCCTTTGCGGGTTATTTGTGTTCATGGACTTGTCGAACATTCACGGATTCGGACAAGCACTTTTCTAAACTTTGGAAGCCCTTTAACCGAATATAAGAATATACGAAAAGACGAAAGTATGGCTTGAGAGGAGTCTATCACGGCATGAAAAGGAAAATTTCAATCTGGACAGCAATTATGCTATCAGGCAGCATGATGATGGGAACATGGCAGCCCATGAGCGGACTCACAAACCAGGCAGTCTATGCAGCCGCTGAATTCGGCATTACGGTATCACCTTCGGCAGGAGCTTATTATGTGAACACGGCTGCAAATCTAAGACTGAGCTTCGATCGTCAGGTAATTCCGCAGAACGGGAAAATTACTATTACTAATAGTGAATCGAAGGAAGTCTTTGTGGAGATTCCTATTGGCAGTTATGGACTGGTAGGCACCTCCAATGCTTATGATATTAAGTGGGGTGGAGACAAGAAGCTTGCTCCCAATACTAAATACACGGCATTGATCCCTCAAGGATTGTTCAAAGACAGTGAAGGTAACGGGTCTGCAGCCACCAGCTGGTCGTTTGTCACAGCGCCTGAGAATGATACCTCAATAGCAGCAAGTGAACTTACACCAGCGAACAATAGCAGAGTAGATGCAGCGGGGCTAACCCAATTGAGCTTCAAATTGAATAAAAAGTTGCTGAAGGGCGGCGGAACTGTCCGGCTAATGTCTTCTTTCAACAATGACATCGTTCAGGAATTCAGAATATGGGATGATGTTCCTGGTGTAGATGTGCAAAGTGATGCTTCCTCGACAACGGTGAAGCTGACAATAACCGCGAATAAAGTAGCAGCGGGGAGCAATTATTATATACTTATCGATTCCTATGCATTCAAAGCAGACGATAATCGAACCTTTGCCGGAATCTCCAGCGGAAATGTCTGGAGCTTCTCTACAGTAGGCGGAGAGGCGAAGAATATAACTACAGTTCCGGATAAAGGTGCTGTGAACGTACCTACAACGGAAGTGTTCAGGCTGAACTTTGACCGTCCTATGATGCCGGCATCCGGATATATTACGGTCTCTCCAGGCGCACCGGATGATTCCAGAACCAGATGGATTAATGTGAACTCAACCTCTGTAGTTGGTGGCGGGGAGAAGTCTATTGCGTTCACACCAGCTACGAATGATTCTCCGTTGTTAAGCGGAACGACTTACACGGTAACGATCCCTCAAGGGGCTTTTTATGACCGGGACGGAAATGTGTTTCCGGCCTCGGGTCCGTACACTTGGACTTTTACAACCACTCCGCTTTCTGGTCTTGCTGCTGCGGCCTTGTCGCCTGCTGACAGGAGTGAATCTGTAGGGATAAGTAAAGCCATGACAATCACTTTTAACCGAGATGCAGCCTACAACAAGGGTATTATTGATGGTGTGACGCTCTATAAAAGCAGTGGCATCAAAGTTCCCGTTAACGTGAGCAATGGGGCTTCGGCCAAAGAGTTCATTATCAGCCCGAATACGACTCTCGATCCAGCCACAACCTATTATGTTGATATCGCCAAAGGCGTATTTACAGACGCAAATACTGCAGGACTGGTATATGACGGAATAAACGGCAAGACGTCATGGAGCTTTCAGACGGAGGTAATGGATACCACTGCTCCTGCACTTGTGTCGGCACAGCTGGATAACAACCGTACGATCCGTCTGAAATATAACGAAACGCTTAATTCGGGGGTAGCTCTCCTCTATTCAAGCTTCGCGGTGACGGTGAATGAGGAGAAACGCACAATAGAAAGTGTGTATGTTCAAGGGGACAGTGTATACATTACCCTTTCTACAGGAATAGCCGTTGGACAAGTCGTGAAGATAAGTTATTCAGGCGGCTTACGTACGATTCAGGATAGCCACGGCAACTCAGCCGGCACCTTTACATCACAACAGGTTACGAATTCAATTCAATCTGCCTTGCCTACACCAAGGGATGGAGTTTTATCCGGCAAAACAGTGACACTGAATTTCAATGATAACCTAAAGCCGGTCTCTGCCAATGCCTATAGCCAATTCTATGTCTATGCGGATGGTGGTTCCCTGGGAGTGAGCAGCATCAGCTCTAGCGGCAGCTCCGTTGTCCTCGGCCTAAATAATGCTGCATCCAACGGACAGACTATACGAGTCTCATACTACGCCGGCTCCTATCCGCTTCAGGATCAGTACGGCCAGAGTATTGCTAATTTTAACGATTTCTATATCCGGAATACCAGTGATACCACTGCACCGGTCTTCCAGAATGCTGTTGGAACAGGGAATAAAATAGTACTGACTTATAATGAAGGAATATCCTCATCGGCGTTGCCGCTAAACAGTCAATTCTCTGTTCTAGTGGGCAGTACCAGTACTCCCAATTATGTGACTGGCATTTCGGTAAGCGGAACCCAGGTCACACTTACGCTCCAGAATACGCTTGCCCTTAATCAATATACTAGCCTTTCGTATGTACCGGGCAGTGCCGGTCTCAGCGACCTGAACGGTAACCGTGCAGCTTATCTTAATCTGCAGGCAGTATCGGTATCCGGAAGTACGGGAACCTCTGTACCTGACATTAGTTCGGCTACAATCTCGGGGGATGAGATTACGGTCACCTTTAGTAAGAATATGCAAGCATCTTCTGCCTCACTCTATACGAATCAGTTTGGAGTCCGGGTAGATGGCAGTAGTGTTGGTGTTCAGTCCTATTATGTCTCGGGAAATGTGCTGAAGCTGACGTTGTCCACCATAGTTAAAATAGGGCAAGTTGTGGATCTGTCGTATATGGCCGGATCCGGAGCGATAACGGATGCCAGCGGAATTCCGCTGCCTTCATTCACTGCGCTCTCAGTCTACAACGGGACAGGAACCTCTTCGGGTACTTCCAGCCGCCCTTCATATCTGGGGACACTTGCTGCCAGTGAATTCGGCCAGGAATATCCGCTGCTCAAAAGTGATTCCGCAACGGTTGCAGATGACCGTTCTGTATATAGCCAGTCCGTCAAAAGATATATACTAACTGCTGACCGTTTGACAGCAAGCTATGATTACCTGTACAAGCTGGGAACTTCCGGGCTAGCTTTTGAAGTGCCCTCTACAGAAATGGCAGCTTATGTGATCTTGCCGCTGAAGCCGCTTCTAAATGCAGTGAACCGGGATAAGAAGGCTACAATGGTTATACGCTTTGGAGATCATCTCTATACCTTGCCTTTGAATAACGTCGATATGAATAGCCTTGCGGCAAGCCTGGTGGCAGACAGCAGCAATATTTCACTTATATTAAGGATAGAAAAAGTTCCGGCAGACACATTTACGCCATTTGAGCAAAAGCTGCAATCGCAAGGATTGCAGGCTATTACGGGCTTAACAGATATCCGTCTGACGGCTTCAGTCAGCAGCAACTATGCCAATGCCAGCGCACTCAGCGTAGCAGCTGAGTATGCTGCACGTACGACTGCTACACTAAACAGTAATCAGGTTTCAGCAGCCAGGCTGGATCTTGCTTATTATGATTCTACCTATCTGCCTACCAAAATCAGCACGGCTGGCAGTAATACTGTGATTCGGGCAAATACAGTCGGCAATCAGGTGGTTGGAACATTTCTATCCACCCGGACGTTCAGTGACATGAGCAAACATTGGAGTAATTCGATAGTCTCCCTGCTGGCTGCTAAAAATATTATCGACAGCAGTTATGGCAGCAGCTTTAAGCCGGAGCAAAAAATTACACGGGCCGAATTTGCAGTCATGCTCAGCCGGGGGCTGGGACTGCTGGGTGACCGTGAGACGGCGCAGCGGTTCAGAGATGTGCAGCCCTCTACACAAACCGGTGATTATATCGGGGCTGCGGCTAAAGCAGGAATTATCACCGGCAATACGGATGCCACCTTCCGTCCGAATGATAATATTACCCGTGAACAGCTGGCAATCATGATTATTCGGGCTATGGAGTATTCCGGAAAGCCGATTACGTTGAATGGAACCTCTTCTGTAGCATTATCTGTTTTTAAGGATAAGACTAAGATTCAGAATCAAAGCGCTGAATTTGTAGCCAAAGCGGTCCAGCAGGGAATTATTCTCGGTATGACACCCACCGAATTTCAGCCGCAGGGCAATGCTACCCGCGCCCAAGCTGCAGTGATGCTGCAGCGTATGCTTTCGATGGCAGGTTTTTTGTAAACCGAATATAGCAGTCATATTTGATCTGTGAGCGTCCGGCCTTGGCCGGACGCTTTTTTCTATGGATAGAAATGTGGTGCTTCCCCGGTTCAAATAGAGTTGGAATCTGCCAATTTCCGCAACTTTTTAGGCTATAACCAGTCTATTAAAGATGTAATGGAATAGCAGGAACTATTGATAGAGATATTTTTTTATACATTAAGAGTAAATAAGATGGGAGAGTTATACTGAAATGAATGAAGTTTTCATGGGGAAAAAGAATAGCGAGTGGTTACGGGGAAACAAAAGTCTATCTTCTAAAAAGTGGGTTGCTGCCTCGTTAGCAGGCGTATTGTGGATCATGCCGGTTATTGGAAGCACTGGGCCTTCCTTATTCAGTCTAGGCTCCGCTTCAGTAGCGCAAGCTGCTACAGCTTCCTTCTCAGTGACAAAGCTGAGCGAAGAAGTCATTACTTCAGGCGCGATGATGATGAAATATAAATTTACGACCGTGCGGTCCGGCAAAAGTGTAACAGGGCTGGCTGACGTGGTTCGGGTCGATCTGAATAACCCCTATGTCTCTGTAGATGTAATGACGGGCAAAGGCGGTAATCTGACTACGCGGCAAAGTACCGGAGGTATGGCGGCAGAAACCGGAGCAGTGGCCGCAGTTAACGGGGATTACTTCAATACCGGCGGGGAAGGTGCACCGATCGGTGGTCAAGTATCAGGCGGAGTTGTAGTATCTACACCTTCGCAGCTTGATGGAATGTATGCTTTTGCTGTGACTAAAGACCGTAAGCCGGTTATTGATGAATATACATTCGAAGGTATGCTGACTGCTGAGGATGGTTCACAGTTTCCGTTATCCGGCATCAATAAAGGGGCCTATAACCCTGAGGGCGGCAGTTCCACCTACAGTCATGCCAATGCCGCCTATATCTACACAGATGCCTGGACAGCACTGGAGCGGCCTAAGAACAGCTCTACGACACCTACAGAGGTACTGGTAGAGAATGATATCGTTACCCAGATTTCCCCAGACGCTGCCTTGCCGATAACCGTGCCTAAAGGGGCGTACATTCTGCGGACTCACGGGCTTGCAGCCCAATTTGTAAAAGCTCATCTGGTTGTAGGCCAGAAGCTAAGCAGTGTCTACACGCTTCGTTCCAAAACTACTCAGCAGGAGCTTGACCCCTCCACACTGCAAATGATGATCGGGGGGCACACCATTCTGGTAAATAACGGGAAAGCGGCGACCTTCTCCCGCTCCACCAGCAGCATCGGCGGGTATCGTGCCCGCACAGCTCTGGGTTATTCAGAGGATGGACGATATGTATATGTCATTGCAGCCGAGAAAAATAATAATAGTGCAGGATTGTCCATGACGGAGCTGCAATCGTTCATGACCAATATCGGTGTCTGGAAAGGGATCAACCTGGACGGAGGGGGCTCTACAACGATGGTAGATCGTCCGCTTGCGGAAACCTCCACTACTCTAACCTTTAATACAGAATACGGCACAGAGCAGCGCAGCATCGTTAACGGCCTTGGTGTATATACTTCTGCTCCACAAGGTGAAGTGAAAGGAATTAAGATCAGCGGCAATTCTGTATTGTTAATCGGACAAAAAGCCACGTATTCTCTAAAAGGCTATGATACTTACTATAATCCAATTGATGTAGCTGCAGCTAATCCTGCGTGGAGCTCCAGCGGCGGCAGTGTTACGGTGAATGCAGGGGAAGCAACCGCAGTCAAGGCGGGAAGCGTTAACCTGAAGGCTACCAGCGGCTCGGCCAGTGCAGAGACCAAGGTAACCGTTCTGGGCGGAGATGACCTGACAAGTCTGACTTCAAGCACAACTACTGCGCCGCTTATAGCGGGAGCCTCCGTATCTGTTCCAGTTCATGCGGTGGCGAAGAGCGGGGCAACGATTGCAGTGCCGGCTGCATCGCTGAAATGGGAGTTTATCGGCTTTAAAGGGAATGTAGGTGACGGTAAGCTTACTGTCGAATCCGTGGATCCGGGGGTAACAACCGGATACGCCATTGCCCGTTATGACGGCTTCAGCACAGCTGTTGTGTTCTCTGCAGCGGCGTCAACGGCTTGGGAGAATTTCGAAAATGCCACGTATCCATTTGCCTTCACAACCAATGCGGCGGGGGTAACGGGAACGGCAGCAGTTGTCCCGGGCAGTGCGGAACGGGCTGGCTCGAAGGTATTGTCGCTTAGCTATGATATGACGGCTGGCACCGGTAAAATCTATGCTTATGCACAGTTCAACGAGACAACAGGCAAGAGTATTCCGGCAACGGCAACGTCTATGTCCGTAGACGTGATGGGGGATATGAGTCTTAACTGGCTGCGTGCAGAGGTATCGGATGCCAGCGGGGCAACAGCGTATATTGATCTGGCCAAAGTGATCGACTGGAATGGCTGGAAGAACCTCAATATTGATCTTTCCGGTTCAGGGATTAAATTCCCAGCTTCCCTAAAGAGACTTTACGTGGTAAATGTAGAGGAGGGCCAGGACGAGCGGGCTAAGACAGGTACGGTAGCGTTTGATAATATTTCCTTTGTTATGCCTTCGCTGTCCAGTGAAGCCGGATTGCCAAAGGGAACGGCATCCATGAGTATCGGAGCCAAGTCGATGCTTGTAAACGGCACAAAGCAGGCGATTGATGTTGCGCCGATTGTAAAGGATGGCAGCACGTATGTGCCGATTAAATATGTGCTTGATGCCTTTGGCGGGAATGCCATATGGGATCAGAATACCAAGAAGATCATGGTGCTTCGCGGAGCGAAAGCGCTGGATCTGACGGTAAATAAGAAGGAATTCCTGCTTAACGGGAAACGCCAGAGTGCTGATGTAGCGCCTTTAATCCTGAATGGCAGGACTTTAGTACCGCTTAGACTCGTGACAGAACAGCTAGGACTCACTGTAAAATGGGAACAGATAACGAAGACCGTAACTATCGAATCGTGATATGTTAGTATAAAGGAAAGCCTTTAATACGATCCGATAGAAATGGGGCAAGCATCCGTGGAATTTCAAGCCGATGCGATTGATCGCGTCATTAAGAATACCATCGACGTGATGGAGAGCAGCAAGTATCAGATTTTTGAAATATTGCAGGTTGCACGTGATGAGCTTGCTGCACTCACCAAAGAACTGCAGCGGGTTATGGAAGAAACGGATGAAACATTGCAAAAGGTAGACAAGCTGGAGCTGCAGTACCACCGCTCCCGGATCCGGCTGACTGAGGTCAGCCGGGACTTTGTCCGCTACACGGAGAAGGATATCCGGGTGGCTTACGAGAAAGCGACGGAGCTTCAGTTAGAGCTGATGATGACGAGGGAGAGGGAAGCCTACCTGCGGAGCAGACGGGATGAGCTGCAAATGCGGGCTCGCAGTGTCGAAAATTCTGTGGAGCGGGCCGAATCGATTGGTTCGCAAATGAGCGTTGTCCTGGAATATCTGTCTGGAGAACTAGGCCAAGTGACGAGAATTGTCGAATCTGCGAAAAACACGCAAATGGTTGGACTCAAGATAATCCAGGCCCAGGAAGAAGAACGGAAGAGAATTGCCCGGGAAATTCATGATGGTCCTGCTCAAATGCTGGCAAATCTAGTCCTAAGGACGGAAATTGTAGAAAGAATGCTGGTAAAGCAGGAATTTGGGCTGGTACAAGCCGAAGTAATAGACTTAAAGGGGCAGGTAAGGTACAGCCTGGAAGAAATGCGTAAAGTGATTTTTAATCTCCGTCCGATGGCCCTCGATGATTTAGGACTGATTCCGACACTCCGGAAATACGTGCATGATTATGAGGAGAAGACGAAGATCCGCACTTCTTTTGAAACAAGGGGGAAAGAGCACCGGCTGTCCTCAGCTATGGAGGCTGCAGTCTACCGTCTTGTTCAGGAAGCTTTGTCCAACGCGGCGAAGCATGCCTATCCAAGTTATGTTCTGGTGGAAATTACGTATCAGGCACAGTTAATTAAGATCGTAGTGAAAGACAATGGCTTAGGCTTCAATGTGAAAAAGATCAGTGAGCAAGCCAACCGTGAAAGCTTTGGGCTGGTGGGAATGCGTGAACGTGTGGAATTGCTGGAAGGTAGAGTGGAAATACAGTCAGCAGAGAACCAGGGCACAACAATCATAATTCACATTCCGACGAATGTGGACAAAGGAAAGGAGTAATGTGATGGAAAACCAGAATTCTGGAAAAACGCCCATAAAGGTTCTTTTGGCGGATGATCATCAGTTGTTTCGTGAAGGGCTTAAACGTATTTTGAATATGGAGGACGACATTGAAGTCATAGGTGAGTGCGGTGACGGCATCCAGGTGCTTGAATTCTGCAATATCAACAAGCCGGATATCGTGCTGATGGATATTAATATGCCTATTGAGAACGGTGTGGAGGCTACACAGAAGCTGCGGGAAATGTTCCCGGATGTTAAAGTGATCATCCTCTCTATTCATGATGACGAGAGTTACGTATTCGAAACCCTGCGCAAGGGTGCGAATGGATATTTGCTGAAGGATATGGAGGCAGAGTCGCTTATTAATGCGATCCGCTCTGTATGTGAAGGCCATGCCTTCATTCATCCCAAGGTAACCGGCAAGCTGATCAATCAGCTGCGCCGCATGACGTATCTTAACGAGACAGGTGCCATGGCCGAGACTCCGGTTAAGGAAGCAGGCGTGAAATTTGTTGCAGGCGACAATAATCCGCTGACCCGCCGCGAAGCAGAAGTGCTGCGCCTTATGGCTGAAGGCAAGAGCAACAAGATGATTGGGGAATACCTTTTTATCAGCGAAAAAACCGTCAAAAACCATGTCAGCAGCATTCTGCAAAAGATGGAAGTCGACGACCGCACGCAGGCTGTCATCAATTCGATCAAATATGGCTGGGTAACATTATAATTCACACGTAAACTTTTAACTGAGCGTTTTGGAGAATCCTAATGATCCTTATAAAACGGTACATAACTTGATTGCAGCGGTTTAGCTGCAATTAAAGTATTGTTTCAGTCCGCATGATATTCGAATTTTGCAAAATGCTGAATTAAATATGTACCCGAAAACGAAGCTTTAATCAGTCTTACTGCAGGAAAGCGGAAATTCTGTGCTTTGTGATACATAGAGACTAACCGGGTCAGCTGTCCCGGCAGGCTGGGCTGTCACCGTCCGTTTATCACCGGCATATAGTGTCGGTATAAGAGGGAGGTGCATCTCCATGATCGCCCAGTTAATCTGGATTATGTCTATCTATGCATCCGCAGCAGCCCTTGTTCATATTCTGCATCGCAGGGAAGAGAGCCGGGGGGCAATGAGGCCTGGAAAGCGGCTTCATTATATTCTGATCACCCGCAATCATGAAGCTGTCGTGGAATGGTATATCCGAATGCTCGCAGTTTATGCTTTTTGGATGGGGAGACCGCTGTATGTCACTTTGATGGATGATGGTTCCTTGGATGGAACGCTGGCGGTTGCCTCACGGTTAGACTGCAGCGGCTCGTCTATCAGGTTCGCTCCGGTAATGCCGCACTACGACACTCTTAGCGAAGCGGAGCACCGGAAGGAAAACGTACTGGATCTGCGGATACAGGAGCAGCCTTTTCCGCTGAAGATGATGCGGCTGCCGGGAAGCAGGGGATACGGATCGAAGCATGGCGAATGATAATTAAATATGTCGGCAACGGGTGAAGCACACTCTCCAGTGATGGGGGAGTGTGCTTTTTGGTGTTTGATGAGCAAACACGGATTGCCTAGTGATTCAGCCGGACACCAAACTTAAGGTCAGCTGCTTTAGTTGTATTTCGTGCAGCTATTATTCAGATTTAGACAGGATATCTGGAGATAGCTGCACTTCGTACACTTATTATTGCAGACATGAGGCCAAACTGCTGTTTTCCCGGATTTTAGTTGTACGAAATACACTTCAGTGGATAGATAGGCCGTTACAGCAATAAATAGTTGCAGTAAATGCAGTTAGGCTGCCTGCTGTTCAAGTACAGCTAAATGCAAACCTGATAGTGTCCGGAGTCCAAACGTTTGCTGTAGTCACGGCTATCGCGGAATAGAAAAATAAAAAGTTCAATTAATTTAGTGTGGATTCGGGAGAAATCGCAATCTATGGTCTCGGTGATGAGCCACTTTGATGGAGAGAGGGAGGGATTTGATGAGAGTAGCAGTATATGCGGTAGAGTGCAATGCCGCTTGGGAGATCAGGATATCGCTAAACATGGCTGTGGACAGGTTGTGGTGGAATGCTGAGGGAAATGGAGTTGAAGGCTGGGGGGGCGGGCAAGCGGACAGGCTTGTGCTGTTATCACCATCGCTCCCGTTAGGCTGGGGAGTACAGCTGCGCGAGGGCTTCAAAGCTTCCCCTGCCATGCGTCTATGGAAGAAGGAGGATTGGAAAAGCTACATTGCTAACTGTTTGAAGGCTGAAATTAGACAAGAGCAGGCGGCGGGTGGCTTCCGGGAGGCGGAGTGGCTGACTGAGGGAAATATCAGTGGAGAATCTATGCTGGACCGGGCGGGAGGAGATGTGAAGGAGGCTGCAATTTCCGGGAACTACGGTGGTGAGCAGGTATTTCCTAAGGAAAGCTTATTGGGATGGGGCGGGCCCGCTGCATTGGCAGTGGCGGCTAATCAATTGGCAGCAGTGCTTGCCGGCCGTTCCCTGCTGCAGGGCGAAGTGGATGCGCTGGTGGCAGAACGGCTGCCTGAGTTGGCAGAGAATTGGCCCGCTGCAGCGCAGTTGGCGCATCTTCAGAGACGGATAAGGATTGGGGCGGCAGTTGCTTATAATGACCCGAAGCGAGGCGGGGGAGTGATGGGACAGAGGAGCAAGGTGAAGCAGAGCGTGAAAGAGACGGAGCGGACAGACAACCTGAAGCAAGGCGGGGGAGTGCTGGAGCGAATGAGCGAGACAGTTGCCGGGCGCGGTTCCCGACCGCGCCTGACTGTTGGCCGGTTCCCACAGGTCACCGGCCGCCTCTTGCGCGGTGCAGCGCTTCGCCTGCCGCTGCTTCGCCTGCCCCGGCGCGGCGCTGCCGCCCGCCGCGGGGCACCACGCTGCCTGCGCTGCGGCAGCGTACCCACGGGCCGCACGGCCTGCGCCGCGTGCGGCCTTGCCGGCTGCGCCTATTGCGAGGCCTGCCTCGCACTCGGGCGCAGCCGGGCTTGCGCGCTGCTGCTGCGCAGCGCGCCGCTGCCTGCCGTGCGCTGCACGGCAGGCGTGTCCCCCACCGTAGCGGCACGCCGGTGGGGACTTAGCGCAGCGCAGGCGGCTGCGGCCGCCGCTGCGCTGGGGTTCCTGGCGGAGCCGCGGGAGCGCTCCGCCGTGCAAGGCCCAGAGCGGTTCCTGCTCTGGGCAGTGACGGGAGCGGGAAAGACGGAGATTACGTTCCCGCTCCTGGAGGCGGCGCTCGCAGCCGGAGGCCGGGCGCTGATCGCAACACCGCGGCGCGACGTCGTGCTGGAGCTGGCGCCGCGTCTGGCCAAGGCTTTCCCGGGGGATACCCCCGCCGTGCTGTATGGAGGCAGCGAGGACCGCTGGAGAGCAAGCAGAATAACGCTGGCCACAACCCATCAGCTGCTGCGGTTCAATCAAGCTTTTGATCTGGTCATTATCGATGAACTCGATGCTTTTCCCTATCATAATGATCCCATGCTGGCCTACGCTGCCGGGCAGGTTTGTAAGCCCTCAGGATCATTCATTTTCCTCTCAGCTACACCACCGATGGAATTACAGCGCCTTGCCCGTTCAGGAAGACTACCTCATGCGAGAGTGCCCGTCCGCTTTCACGGTCATCCCTTGCCGGTCCCAGTGCATTTACATATGCCGCCGCTCCACCGTTGTTTGAAGCAGGGGAGACTCCCTGGAAGTTTGATCCGCGCCTTGCAAAGATCTCTTAACCGCAAAGCACAGATTTTTCTCTTTGTCTCGCGGATTGCCCATATCGCAGGACTGCTTCAGCTTTTAAGGCGTGTTTTTCCTGGCGTTCCTATAGAAGGAACCTCCTCGAAAGATCCGGATAGAGCAGAGAAGGTGCTGGAATTCCGCAATTGTACGATTTCACTCCTGGTAACGACGACAATTCTGGAGCGGGGAGTTACGGTTCCGCGCAGTGATGTATTTATTCTGGATGCGGACAGCAGTCTGTTTGACGAAGCAGCTCTGGTGCAGATGGCGGGCCGGGCAGGACGCTCCAAAGATGATCCGGACGGCCACGTCGTATTCGCTTCCGCAGAGTGGAGCAAGTCACAGCGCAGAGCGATTTCACAGATTCGCAGCATGAACGCCATTGCCCATAGACAGGGATACCTGTGAGATAAGAAGCTTCCTACTCTTTTAGTCATAATAATGTGCACATCACCTGAAGGAGGTTATAGATGAATTCCATAATGTCATGGATTAAAAAAGCCCAATTGTTAATCGCTCCTACCCTGCCTCAATGTCTGTTCTGTGGTAAAAGAGGCCGTCCTTCATCCGGGCTGCCGGGAATTTGCGTAAGCTGCCATACAGGGATCCCATGGATCCGCTGTCCCCGGTGCCAGACCTGCGGTCGCCATGTCGGCTGTCCGGATTGCAGCCGCAGCCGCGAGCCAGTGCCGATCCGCTGCAACCGCAGCGCGGTGGCCTATACAAGTGAGATGCGCGAGTTGCTGGGTCAGTACAAATACAGAGGGAATGAACGCTTGGCCCCTACACTGGGCCTGATGCTGGACAAGGCATATGCTATACTTCAACAAGAGCAGAGTGAGGTAGGGCGAAATGCTCCGCTACTGGATATATCTCCGGGTAAACCTTTTTCAGCAAAGTCAAACTATCTTCTTATTCACCCGGCCCTATGGCAAGCCGATTTGCTGGTCCCTGTGCCTGTAAGCTCAGCCCGCCTGGCTGAAAGAGGGTTTAATCAGGCGGAGCAACTGGCAGATGTATTATCTCTACGGAGGGGGATTCCGCAGCTGCCGCTGCTGATTCGTACCCGGCATACCGGCAAACAGAGCTTCAAAAGCAGAAGTGAACGGCTGGCCGATATGAAGCAGGTTTTTGCCGGGAATACAGATCCTAAGATTCTGCAAAGTTTGAAAGAACAAATGGATTCAATGGCTCCCCCGCTTCAGCAGCGCCCCCTGCAGATCATTATTATCGATGATATCTACACCACTGGAAGCACAATACGGGCCTGCGCTGAAGCACTTCACCGGCTCATTGGTGATTTGGGCTATGCGGCGGAGATATACAGTCTGACATGGGCACGTTCTTAGCGGTTTCGGCCGTTCGGAAATTAAATTAAACCTGCTCCACAACCGATACTAACCATAGACGGAACTTCAGCTATCATGTAATCTTATTAGCATAAGATATTTATAAGCTGTGCAGAATGTAAGGAAGGGAGCCGCGGTAGAAATGAATGTAGATAATTGTCCAAGATGCGGCCGGCTATATGTTAAGAATTTGATGAACCTGTGCCAGCCTTGTATCAAAGATTTAGAGCATGAATATGAAATCTGTGTAGACTACCTGCGCAAAAATAGAGGCACTAATATTCAGGAACTGTCCGATGCCACGGAGATCTCCATTAAGGAAATCACCCGTTTCATTCGTGAGGGCCGGATTTCCATAGCGAACGCACCTAACATGATGTACCCTTGCGAAGTCTGCGGAACCTTGATCCGTGACGGGCATATGTGCGACAGCTGCCGCAGCCGCTTGACCAAGGATCTGGCAAATGCTGCCAAGGAAACTGTGGACAAAAGCAGTACCAAAAAGACTTCGGATGCCGCATACCGCGCCGTGGACAAGTTCCGGAACTAATAAAATCTGCAAAAAAACGTTTGCAGCTATAAAGAATGTTTCAACAAAGGCCGATAAACTTAGTAAAGATTATCGGCTTTTTTATATCAGAAGGAAGGTGGAAGTTATGAAAATTAACGAGACCGGACGAATTAACGCGATGAACCCGTATCAACGGAGTGCGGAATCGCAAAGGCAGGAACAAATGAAGAAGAGCACACGCAAGGACGAGGTATCGATTTCGGATGAAGCCATTAAGCTGCTCCAGGCACAGAAAAGCGGCAAGATTGACGCTGAACGTGCGAACAAGATCGAGAGCCTGAAACAGCAAGTATCCGCAGGTACCTACCAGGTTGACGCAGCTAAGCTCGCAGAGACACTCGCCCCCTACTTTAAGCAATCCTCCGAGAATTAGGTGAACACACCCATGGCACTTACGACATTATTAGAATTGCTAGAGCGGCTGGACGAAGCGCATGTGCAAATGCTGGATTTGGCCGCTGTCAAGAAACAGACCATCATGGACAACAAGGTGGAGGGTCTCATCGACATCCTGAACCGTGAGTCCAAGCTTATGAAGGTGATCGGACAGCTGGAAGAGAAGCGTGCGGAAGCGGCATTTACTTTTCTGCAGGGGGTTGGAATCCGTTCCAATCTGAATCTGAATCTTACCGAGCTGTCCCGCCTTGTATTTGATCCTGAGGACAAATCGCGCCTGCTGCATATTCAGCAGAAGCTTTCCGGCACATTGCAGCAATTGAAACTTGCCAATGAGCTGAATCAGAAGCTGATTGAGCAGTCGCTTACCTTTATAGATTATTCCCTGGATTTGCTTGTCGGAAGACCAAATCAGGAAATGACATACCATCATCCGTCCGACAAGGGCAGCAGTGTGACTCGGCCGGGCCTTTTTGATGCCCGCGGATAACCCGTTTATCCTCATGGCCTCTTTCACCGCAGCAATCACAAGGGAGGAACAAGTAGCATGACATCCACATTTCACTCGATAGAAACTGCAAGACGAAGCCTGTTTACCCAGACTGCTGCGCTCAATACAACCGGCCACAACATAGCCAACGCCAATACGGAAGGCTACACACGCCAGCGTGTGAATATGAAGGCGGCTATACCTATCGAGGCCTATGGTCTCAATAACTCAACACTGCCGGGACAGATGGGGACAGGGGTAGAATTCGGTTCAATTGATCGGATTCGAGAGACTTTTCTGGATACCCAATACCGGGGCGAGAATTCAGCTTTGGGGAGCTGGGCGATCCAATCGGATACACTGGATAAGCTGGAGTCGATCTTTAAAGAACCATCAGATACGGGTATAAGTACAGTGCTCGATAATTTTTGGAAATCCTGGTCGGATCTCAGTAAGAACCCGGAAGACAGCACTTCCCGGAAGATTGTGGTTCAGACTGCTCAGGCTATGACCGATGCACTTAATTATATGAGTAGACAGCTCAGCAACCTTGATACGGATTTGGCCTCCAATGTGGCAGTCAAAGGTACTGAGGTACAGGGATATTTAACTTCCATTGCAGATTTGAACTCATCTATTTTCAAAATTGAGAGCATGGGCGATAAAGCAAATGACCTGCGGGATCAACGTGACCTGCTGACGGACAAGCTCTCCAAGATTGCCAATGTCAGTGTAATAGATACTGAATACGGCTATAACATTTCGCTTGGCAGCCAACAGCTAGTACAAGGTGCCGCTGTATCTGCGACAGTAGACAGTGCATTCCTTAACACTGCATTCGCTTCGGGGGATCTCAAGACTGGAGAAGTTCACGGAATGATCTCTTCCAGTCAGAAGTATGTAGCGGATTATAAGAAACAGCTTGATAACATTGCGAATACTATTGCTAACGGTGATATGGAGATTACTCTCCCTAAGGGATCTATCCTTCCTGAGGGTACAGTATTAACTACTGATGTAACAATTCCCCAAGCAGGTGGGACCACGACTACAATTACAGCCGGTACACCCTTCCCTAAAGGCGTTACTTTAAGCGCTGATGTGAAGACAACGGTGAAAGGCTTGAATGGTCTTCATCAGCTCGGTTATACCATGGATGGCACGCTCAATCCCGGTAAGCCGCTGTTCACAATTACTGGTGACGGGAATGTATTTACTGCAGGTAATATTAGCTTTAATTCTGTAATTGCCGCTGATACTAACCTTTTAGCTACCTCGCTCCGAACTGTGGGAACAGGTACTTCTGAATCAGTTGTCAAAGGGAACAATACGCTTGCCCTGCTTCTAGCCACCCAACAATCAGGCTCGTTCACATCTCCTACTACCGGAATTAAGGCAACAGCAAATTCCTTTTATAAATCAATGGTTGGACAACTGGGAGTTCAATCCCAAGAAGCGACCCGCCAGACAGAAAACTCCAATTATCTTGTCGAGCAAGTAAATGCACGCCGCCAATCAGTTAGTGGAGTATCTCTAGATGAAGAGATGTCCAATATGCTGGTATTCCAACATGCTTATAGCGCTGCTGCGCGTTTTATGACAACTTATGATGAAATGCTCGATAAATTGATCAATTCCACCGGCACCGTAGGCAGATAAGAAAGGGGGATTTAAGCGATGTTACGGGTAACCTCTAATATGATGAATTCACAGCTCTTGCTTAACCTGAACCGCAACGCCCGCACGATGAACGATACACAACTGCAGTTAGCAACTGGACGTAAGATTAACAAGCCTTCCGATGATCCGGTTGGCATTACTTATTCTCTTCGATACCGTGCGGACTTGTCAGGTAATGAGCAATATCAGGAGAACGTAGATGATGCTACATCTTGGCTGGAATTTAATGATACAGTATTGACTCAGACGGGAGATGTGATCCAACGACTTCGTGAACTCTCTGTAAAAGGAGCTAGTGGATCTAATCCTCAAGAGGCTCTTGATAGTATTAATGCAGAGGTTAAACAGCTTAAGGAACAGCTTATTGATATTTCCAATAGCCAGTTTAAGGGGAAATACATCTTTAATGGACAGCAATATGATGTTCAACCCTATAAGTTTGCTACAGGAGCAGATGGAACCCCTGACACATCTGGTGCAGCTTCTGTTGTTACAGATAAAGGGCTATTGAATTATTCTGTAGGTGACAGTGTTCAACTTCCAATCAATATTACAGGTAGTGATGTATTTGGCGGAAATGAAGAAGATAATATATTTGCAGTCATCGATAAAATTACAACTGCATTGGCTGATGGAGATACCTCGGAGGTATCCACTCAATTAGGAAATCTTGATAGTAGAATCAATAAGATATTAACAGTCCAGGCTGAAGTAGGGGCCAAAGCTAACCGGATAGAATTGATGAAGAACAGACTAAGTGATATGGAAGTGAATTTAACAGACCTGCAGTCCAAGACTGAAGATGGTGATTATGCGGAGATGTTAATGAAGTCCAAGATCCAAGAGAACATTTACAATGCTTCTCTATCTGTAGGTTCCAAAATTATTCAGGCTACCCTGGTTGACTTCATACGATAGGGGGAAGCCTCTAGATGATACCCGCAGTTCAAATACGGCAAACAAATGCATTGATTGGAATGGAGACTACTACCGGGCGCCTATCAATAGTTCAGCCTAAAGCGGATCTGCAAATATATACAACTCCTGGGCAATTAGAAATTCGTCAGTCTCCTGCTGAAATGACCATTGATCAGACTCAGGCCAGAGCCGCATATACTGGTGGAACGTACCGCGAGATGAATCAGCGTATCTATTCAGGTATTGAGCAGCTATGGCTTCAAGGCATTGCCAAACGAATGGAGCAAGGGGAGCGGGTGGCTAATTTTCATAAACCGGGAAATAGTATAGCAGAGGTTTACGGTGAAGATTGGCAGCCGGTGTCCTACCCGGAGATTCGTGGACCTGCATCGGTTGATAACGTGCATATAAATGTCGAGTTAGTACCTCCGCAAATTGAATATCGTAAGTCTGAAGTGAGTATTCAAGCAGAGGCTCACAACCCTCAAATTAGCTTTACACCATCTAAGTTAGATATTTATCTAAGGCAGAGACAATCCATAAGCTTTATTCCACCGGAGATTGATATTCAAATGTAAATAATGTTACAAGCTATAGATTCGGTTGATATAACCAAATATCTATGGCTTTTTTATTAGACAATAAGAATAAGGAGTGTTCGTAGAATGATTATAGAAACATTGACTTGGGGAACGCTGGATATTACGGAAGAACAAATATATCATTTTCCCAAAGGTGTTCCAGGTTTTGAAGAAGATATTGATTTTGCTTTGATTACGGTAGAAGACGGACCGTTTAGTTATTTACAATCTCTTCAAAATGAAAGTGTATCATTTTTATTGAGTGACCCTTTTGTTTTTTATCCGACTTATGAATTTGAGCTTCCACAAGCGGATAAAGAAGAATTAGAGATTATAGAGGATGTAAATATTCGTTGTATGGTTACAATTAAAGAAGAGTTGGAACACTCAACTGTTAATTTACTTGCCCCTATTGTACTAAATCCGAATACACGCTCAGGGAAGCAGGTTGTACTTCACAACTCGAACTATCAAACAAGACATAGTTTATGGAATGCTCCCCATGATCATTTTGAAAAGGGTGGTGAATAATATGCTCGTTCTTACCCGCAAAAAAGGCGAGTCGATTATTATACAGGATAATATTGAGATTACTATTTTGAGTGTTGAAGGAGATATTGTGAAGGTAGGTATTAACGCTCCGAAGCATGTCGATATCTTCAGGGAAGAAGTGTACCTATCAATAAAAGAAGCCAATAAGGAATCTGCTTCGCCAACCCCAGGCAATCTTAATGCTCTAATGGAACGGTTACGCACACAAAAATAAATTTGCGAATTCATGTAAATAGCTATAAACAAATTACCGGACAAGACGATATATATATTAGACGCTGAATCCGGAGGGGCGGCCGACCTTAACGGCAGCGTTTACCACATGGATGTGGAACAACTCAATTTCAGGGAGGAAATACAAAATGATTATCAACCACAATATCGCGGCTTTGAACACGCACCGTCAACTGGCAGCTAACACTGCTAACACTAACAAGAATATTGAGAAGCTGTCTTCCGGTCTTCGTATCAACCGTGCAGGTGACGACGCAGCTGGTCTGGCAATCTCCGAAAAAATGCGCGGCCAAATCCGTGGTTTGGATCAGGCTTCCCGTAATGCTCAAGATGGTATCTCTTTGATTCAAACCGCTGAAGGCGCTTTGAATGAAACACATTCCATCCTGCAGCGTATGCGTGAACTTTCTGTACAAGCAGGTAATGATACTAACACAGGTTCCGACCGTAATGAAATCCAGAAGGAACTGGGTCAGTTGAATTCCGAAATTGATAGAATTTCCAGTACTACTGAGTTCAATACCCAGACGCTGTTGAATGGATCGTTGGGTGCTAAGGGTATATCTTCTGATGCAGCTAAAGTTGATATCGTATCCGCCACGGGCCTTGCTAAAGGACAATATGACGTTGAAATCACAAAAGCTGCTACTAAAGCTACTAAAACATCGGGAGCAGTTGGTGCGGATGCAGATGTAATAACAGCAGTAGCTGCTGGTGACTTGGTTATTAATGGTGTTAAAATTGATACTACAGGTCTTACTACAGTAGCTGGTCTGAAAATAGCTATTAACGCTGTCAAAGATAAAACAGGAGTAGAAATGACTACTGGTGTAAATGGTACAGCTTCCGTACTTACCGCCACGACGTTTGGTTCTACTGGAAAGATCGACCTCAGTGGTTCTAATGCTGCTTGGAATGCCGGTGGAGTATTGGGTGCCGCAGCAACAACTGCTGGTGTAGATGCTGAGGCTAACATTGCTGACGTAACAAACGGTGTTACTACTGCCGTTAAAGGTGTTGGACAGCAATTGCTATATGGAAGCGCGGAATTCACAGCAGCTGGTGCGTTAAATGATACAGCTTCAATTAACGTAACAAGTACTGGTGCTTCCATCCACATCGGAGCTAACAAAGATCAAACAATGTTGATTGATATTAATCAAATGGATACTACAACTTTGGGTAATACAACTAATAAAATCAAAGATGTAAATGTTCTGACAACTACAGGCGCAGAGACAGCAATCAAAACATTGGATGATGCTATCAAACAAGTTTCCGGCGAACGTTCTAAGTTGGGTGCGTTCCAGAACCGTCTGGAACACACGATCAATAACTTGGGAACTACTGCTGAGAACTTGACTGCTGCTGAATCCCGTGTACGTGACGTTGACATGGCTAAAGAAATGATGAGCCAGACTAAGAACAACATCCTTGCACAAGCCGCTCAGGCTATGTTGGCTCAGGCTAACCAACAGCCGCAAGGCGTTCTTCAATTGCTTCGTTAATCCTTTCTTAGCAAGATTAGAGATCCCTATTTTAGGGGTCTCTTTTTTCATGGATTAATTACGAATCTTTCTGTATTCCCTTAATCTTCCGCAAGAACTAACCGATATATATAGTAAATTGTTATTATCGGAGGTTCTATTATGAACGTACAGTTTTCATTTACAGCTAGTGGAGGCAAGGCTTCAACTTATACGCCCAGTTCAACTGCTCCAGTTAAGGATGTAATCCCAGATAATGCTGGGAGTCTTCCCCCAACTGCTCCGTTAATACATACAACTCAACTTAATACGCTAGAGAAACAGGGTACAGCGGTATCGGTAGGAGAAGAGCAATTGATCCGTACTATTGAGAAGGCTGTTAAGGCCCTTCAAGGTCCTTCAACCACCTTGGAAGTCAGCATACACGAAAAAACGCACGCCATTATGGTAAAGGTGCTTAATAAAGATACAGGAGAGCTTATTCGTGAAGTTCCTCCCGAGAAGACATTGGATCTGGTAGCGAAGATGATGGAATTGGCCGGAATCATCATTGATGAGAAAGTATAGAAAGGACGGGATGAACTTATGACTATTCGCCTTAGTGGTATGGTTTCAGGTATGGATACAGAAAGTATTGTTAAAGAAATGATGACTGCCAAACGAATACCCTTAGATAAACTGAATCAACAGAAACAGACACTTCAATGGCAACGAGATAATTACCGTGAAATTAACTCTAAACTTGTAGACTTCCGTAATAATAAGATTCTAAAATATAATTTAGCGGCCGCAATGAATGCACAGAAAGCTGTTGTGACTGGTAATACCAAAGCTATTCAGGCAGAAGCGAATGCTGATGCAAGTTCTATTCCCATGAGCGTTAAGGTTAATAATCTTGCTGAGAAGTCTTCTTTACCAAAAGCGGAGTTAACTGTCGGTATGGTGGAAGATGGAGTAAAAGCAACACTTAAGACCACTCTAGATGAGTTGGGTGGAGGGCTTTCTACCTATGATTTATTCATTAATAAGACCAACATCTCTTTAAGTAAAGATGATACGATTGCTGATGTAGTTAGTAAAATTAATGGGGCTAGTAATGCAAAGGTAACTGCAAGTTTTGATGAAGTCAGTGGACGCTTTAATATCACTGCTAAGGATTATGGACCTGATAATAATCTGAAAATGACTAACTCCAGTGGTGTGGTTGCAGAAAGTTCGCTATTGAATCTTTTTGGCATGGATCCTGGTGTAGTTCCAATTGCAGCTAAAAAGGCCTCGATTGAGGTTTCAGTCGCTAATAATGGAGCACAGGCAGGTGATCCGGCAACATATGTACAAGATTTTAGTTCTGAGAACAACACAATCACAGTAAATGGTGTGAAGATGACTCTGCTCGCGGCGTCAGGCACAGATGGTGCTACCGATATTTCTACTCAAACCGATACAACAAAAACATTGGATACCATCACTAACTTTGTTAAAGATTATAACGACCTGATAAGTTTGTTAAATACAAAAGTATCTGAGGAACGATATAAAGATTTCACTCCACTAACAGATGAACAGAAGAAAGATATGAAAGAAAAGGATATTGAGCTGTGGGAAGCCAAAGCAAAAAGTGGAATGTTGAAAAATGATGATATTCTGAAATCAACACTAGCTTCCTTGAGAACCATTATAACAGGTCAATTAAAAGGGCTTAGTGAAATGGGTATTACCACAGGCCAGTATTATGAAAATGGTAAAATTAATATTGATACTGATAAATTGAAGCAAGCGCTTCAGGAAAATCCTCAAAAAGCAATATCAATATTTCAAGGTACGGCTGGTTCGCAAGGGATATATAGTAAAATGGCAGAACAGCTTAATACATCTTTGGATAAGTTAGTTGTGAAGGCTGGCACTTCCAAATATACTACGGAGATTACCGGTGCCTATAAGACTGAAAGCCTCATGGGGAAAAAATTAACTGACTATAATACTCGAATAGCAAATTTACAGACCCGCCTAACAACTATGGAATCTAACTATTATAAGAAATTCACTGCCATGGAAACCGCAATGAATAAGTATAATAGCCAGTCTAGTAACCTCTCAAGCTATTTCAAATAAATATTCAACAAAGGGTGAACATGAATGATAACATCTCCTTACGATAAATATCGGCAATCCTCGGTGCAGACTTCAAGTCCGGCACAACTGTTGCTTATGATGTTTGACGGAGCGATACGTTTTGGTAAGGCGGCGTTAGAAGGAATAGAGTCGGCCGACTTTAATAAAGTGAGCACTAACCTGGGTAAGGCACAGACAATTGTAAATGAGCTTATCACTACATTGGATAACTCATATGAAGTTTCCAAGGGTCTTGCTTCAATGTATGAATATATTAATTATCTATTCATTGAATCCAACATAAAGAAATCCAAGGAACAGGCAGAGGAGGCGATTGGTTACCTACTGGAACTTCGTCAGACTTTCGCTCAGGCTTCTAAAATGACTGCAGAACAAGACGTCCAGCATGGATAATCTGTTGCAGGAGCTTGAACAATTGACCCAGGTAATGAACCAACAGTTGGAAGATGCCACTTATGAAGAACTCGAAGCCTTCGTGGAACAACGCCAGAAACTTGTCGAAGCCATCGGGAAAGAAGTAGAAATCTGTCAGATGACCTCTGCACAAAAAGATGTACTTCGTCGAATTATGGAACATGACCCAGCCATCATGGCCCGGATGAATGCCCACCGGCTGGAAGCCAAAGACTGGCTGCAGAAGCGCAACCAAGCCAAAGCCCAACGCAATGCCTACGAGGTAGGCTACACCCCAGACAGCATTCTAATGGACCGAAAAAAATAATAAAATCCAGATGTTTCAGCTGGGGAGCGGGCGGGTATTTTAATAGCGTCTGCTCCTTTTTTTGTATCTTGTATCACTGAATCTATCCTTTTTCGAGGTCAATTATTGTCTGGTAAAATATTGCAAGTAAACATTTACTATTCCAATTGACAATAGAGAAGCAGCGGTGGTATAGTCGAATTGTGAGCAAGACTCACGTTCATCTGATGACGAAGGGAATGTTTAGTCAATGGAAGGTAAAGTAAAATGGTTTAACGCAGAAAAAGGTTATGGTTTCATCGAAACTGCCGATGGTGGCGACGTATTCGTACACTTCTCCGCGATTCAAACTGACGGTTTCAAGACATTGGACGAAGGCCAATCCGTAGAGTTCGATATCGTTGAAGGCGCACGCGGACCACAAGCAGCTAACGTCATCAAATTATAATCATCCGGCGAAGCCGACCTACATATATGGTAGATGGTTAGCAATTGAGACAACGCTAGCGTTAGACCTTGGGGATATTCCCCGGGGTCTTTTTTACGTTCACCTAACAAATGACGCGCAACATAAGGCGGAAAAGACACATCATTAGACACTTTGTATAGTTTTATTTCAAGAATCCGTTAGTTCCCTCCAAAATATGGGTAATGAGAGATGTTGGGCTTATTGTTGCCTAGATAGCACCCCATTATTAACTTAGGCGTATGCTTCCGAAAAGAACCTAGATAAGAAGACATGCAGTGAAGCCTATGCCCATCAAACACTCAGGAGGATGAACAAAAGAATGAAGAAAACATGGCGTGGCCTTATGGCCGGATTACTTGGTATTTCGATGTTGCTCGGATCACTAGGCAGTGTGTCAGCTGCGGCTACCCCCAAAGACATTAAAGGTCACTGGGCACAGAAGCAACTGCAGAGCTGGCTGGATAAAGGATACCTGGGCGGCTATCCTGACGGAACGGTGAAGCCGAACAAGGCTATTACCCGTGGTGAGTATGTGGCACTGATCAATCGCCTGTTCGGGTTCACCGAAACGGCTTCCATTCGCTTCAAGGATGTCAAAAGCACAAATTGGGTCTACAGCGAAGTAGCCAAAGCCGTAAAGGCCGGTTACATCGGCGGGTATGAGAATAATACCTTCCGCGCCAGCAATCCGCTTACCCGGCAGGAAGCGGCTGTCATTGCAGCCAAAGTGCTGAAGCTGAGTACAAGCTCCACTACACTTAAGTTCAAGGACAGTGCCCAAGTAGCAGCCTGGGCCAAAGGTGCGGTGGTAGCAGCAGCAGACAAGAAGATTATTAATGGTTATCCGGACGGAACCTTCGGACCAAAGAAATCACTTACACGGGCCGAAGCGGTCGGAATCATCAGTAACTCTGTTGTCTATAAACCGTCCGGCACTGGTGGAGTAACACCTACACCGGCCCCTACGGCAACGCCTGCTCCTACAGCAACACCTGTGCCAAGCACCAGCCCAACAGCAACCCCGGTTACCGGTGGTAGTGGTGGTGGCACTGGCGGTGGTGGCGGCAACGCTACTGTGCCTTCTGTAAGCAATGTGACGTACGGTCATGTGGGTTCGGTTACTGCTGATGTATATGTTACGCCTTCGGTAACAGGAGCAGTATATTATGTAGTTGCTCCTTACAGCATGAACGTAACAGCACCAACTGCAGCACAAGTGAAAGACGGATTGACTAGTGCAGGAGCAGCAGGCGTTCATTCCGGCAAAACAGCAGTCACTGCCAACACAAGCGTTGCGTTCTCTGTATATGGTCTGAGTGCAGGTACTGAATATACCGTATATGTTGCTCTGGCAGATAATTCAGGCAATTGGTCTGGCGTAACACCGCTTCGATTGAAAACAGCAGCAAGCAGTAACACATCACTTACTCAGGTGGGGATTGACAACATAGGGACTGTAACTGCTGCTGTGTATGCGAAATACGGGCAGAGTGGCGCACCAACACCGCTGAAATATGTTGTAGTCAAAGCAACGGAAGCTGATCCTACAGCACAACAGATTTCTGAAGGAAAGAATAGTGCTGGCGTTGTCTTAACGGGAACTTTTACTGGTCCGAATTCTACGGTATCTCCAGTTGTAAAGCATACCTTTGCGCTAACCGGACTGACTTCCAACACAGCCTATAAAATCTTTTTCATCACGGGTTCTAATGGTAACTTCTCCCCAGTAGAGATTCTGCGTATCCAGACCAAATAAGTAATATGAATGGACACAGACGCTACTATCTGCAACATGCAGTATGTCAGCAATCATTCATAATCTTCGCTTCAAAGTGAGATACTATTGTAGCTGTAATGGGTCCGGCCAGGGCGAGTTTATGCGCTAGCCGGACCTGTTTATTGTTTAAGACAGGGCGGTGACATCTTTTGTTAGCTAAATGTAAAGGCTGTCATGATTTGTTTTTTACTTAGCCCTGACAATTTGCTATAATGAAAAGGTAAACAAAGGAGGAGTGCCCATGCAATTCAGCATTCGAGGTCAACAAATTGAAGTGACCGACGCTTTGAGAGACTATGTTGATAAGAAGCTCAGCAGACTTGAGAAGTATTTCGATGCACCCCCTACCTCAGAAGGATATGTGACGCTTGGCGTCGTTCGCGGCCTTCATACGGTGGAAGTTACAATCCCGCTGGCAGGTGTGACGCTTCGTGCGGAAGACCGCAGCGATGATATGTATGCATCCATCGATGCCGTAGTGGACAAGCTGGAACGTCAGATCCGCAAGCACAAGACCAAACTTAATCGCAAATTCCGCCAGGAAGGCAGCTTGAAGACCTTGTTCGTAGAAGGTTCAGGCAATGCCGTAGCTGTTGAGGATCAGGAACAGGATTATGATGATCTTGAGGTTGTGCGGAATAAACGATTCACCTTGAAGCCTATGGATGTGGAAGAAGCGATTCTGCAAATGAACATGATTGGACATACTTTCTTCGTATTCTCCAACATCGACACTTCTGAAGTTAGCGTTGTTTACAAACGCGATGACGGCAAGTATGGTTTGATCGAACAGAACTAACCTGCTAACCGGAAATTGCTGGAATAAGGAAGGGCTTTCGTTTCAGCCTGACGTGGACAATTAGACGAGCCCCTATTCGCTTCAAGCGAATAGGGCTCTTGTGCGTATATACAGAAGGGACAGGAAAGAATACCTCATCTGTTTCTATGAAAAGGCATTATGCAGAATAAGGTTGCGGCAGCTTGTATTGCGGCTTCTCTTACAAACTGTTACAATTTATGAAGCAGCGGAATCGAAATCATATATGGCCCTTTCAATTTGTTGAGGATGGGCTCGGTTCCACCATCTGTGTTGCATGAAAGGGGTTAACCATGCTAGGACTTGTAAAAAAAATATTTGGCGACGTTAATGAACGTGATGTCAAACGTCTCATGAAGACGGTCGAAGTAATCAATGGTTTGGAGCCGGATTTCGTATCGCTTACGGATGAAGAGCTGCAGGCTAAGACGGTAGAGTTCCGTGCCCGTCTTGAGAAGGGTGAAACCTTGGAAGAGATTCTTCCCGAGGCATTTGCAACCGTACGCGAAGCTTCCAAACGGACGCTGGGCATGCGGCATTTTGACGTTCAGTTAGTTGGGGGTATGGCGCTGCATGAAGGCCGGATCTCCGAAATGAAGACCGGGGAAGGCAAGACGCTGGTAGGTACACTGCCGGTATATCTGAATGCACTCTTGGGCAAAGGCGTGCATGTCGTAACCGTAAATGATTATCTGGCTCAGCGCGACAGCGCACAAATGGGGCAAATCTATAACTTTCTGGGCATGACGGTTGGGGTCAACCTCAACGGCATGGACCATAATGATAAACAAGCAGCGTATGCCTGCGATATTACGTATGGCACGAATAATGAGTTTGGTTTTGACTATCTGCGTGACAACATGGTGCTCTATAAGGAACAGATGGTACAGCGTCCGCTGTATTTCTGTATTATTGACGAAGTCGATTCCATCCTCATCGATGAAGCCCGTACGCCTCTGATCATTTCCGGACAAGCTGAGAAATCGACAGAGCTGTATTATGCAGCAGACCGTTTCGTGAAGAAGCTGACTGCCGAAGAAGACTACACTGTTGATATTAAGGTGAAGTCTGTTGCTTTAACCGAGAAGGGCGTTGCTGTAGCTGAACGTGCCTTTGGCATAGAGAATCTATATGATCACAGTCACGTTACGCTGAACCATCATATCGTACAAGCGTTGAAGGCAAATGCAATTATGCGCCGGGATGTCGACTATGTGGTCAACGAAGACGAGGTTATGATCGTCGATGAGTTCACCGGACGTCTGATGCAGGGCCGCCGTTACAGCGATGGGCTGCACCAGGCTATCGAAGCTAAGGAAGAGATTGAGGTCCAGAATGAGAGCATGACGCTGGCTACAATCACCTTCCAGAACTACTTCCGTATGTACCGCAAGCTTGGTGGAATGACCGGTACTGCGAAGACAGAAGAAGAGGAATTCAAGAAAATCTACGGTCTGGAAGTCCTCCAGGTACCTACCAACAAACCGAATCAGCGTGTCGATATGCCGGACGTGGTCTACAAAAGCGAGAATGGCAAGTTCAACGCTGTAGTCGCTGAAATTGTGGAACGCCACAAAAAGAATCAGCCGGTGCTTGTAGGTACGGTATCGATTGAGAACTCCGAACGCGTATCTGAAATGCTGAAACGCAAAGGTGTCAGACACCAGGTGCTGAACGCGAAGCATCATGCTGCAGAAGCTGAAATCATCTCTTATGCCGGTCAGCCGGGAACCGTAACAATTGCTACGAATATGGCTGGACGCGGTACGGATATCGTATTGGGCGAAGGCGTGACCGATCTTGGCGGTCTGCATATTATTGGTACAGAACGTCATGAATCACGCCGTATCGATAACCAGCTGCGCGGACGTGCCGGACGTCAGGGTGACCCGGGTTCCACACAGTTCTACCTGTCGCTTGGGGATGAATTGATGAAACGTTTTGGCGCGGACAACGTGCTGAACATGATGGACCGTCTTGGATTCGAAGAGGATCAGCCGATTGAGAGCCGTATGATTACCAAAGCGGTTGAATCTGCCCAGAAACGGGTGGAAGGCAACAACTTCGATATCCGTAAAGTCGTATTGCAATATGATGACGTGATGAATCAGCAGCGTGAGATTATCTACAAGCAGCGCCGCGAAATTCTCGAGTCTGACAATATCAAAGACGTTGTGGTGGAAATGATCAAGCCGGTTGTTGACCGTATTGTTAATGCCCACTGCAGTGACGATATCCCGGAGAACTGGGAGCTGCAAGAGGTTGCGGATTATGTGAACAGCAAATTGCTGGAGGAAGACTCCCTGACCCGTGATGATCTATGGGGCAAGGAAGTAGAAGAAATCATCGAATTCATCTTCGCCCGTGTGCTTGAGAAATATGCTGCACGTGAAGAACGTCTCGGCGCTGAGCTGGTACGTGAATTCGAGAAGGTCATTGTACTTCGTTCCGTAGACAGCAAATGGATGGATCATATCGATGCTATGGATCAGCTTCGTCAAGGGATTCACCTCCGTGCTTACGGCGGTACCGATCCGCTTCGCGAATATCAGTTCGAAGGCTTCGAAATGTTCAATGCCATGACGGCGAACATTCAGGAAGAAGTGGCGACCTACATCATGAAGGCGCACATCGAGGCGAATCAGGAGCGTCAGTCGGTAGTGGAAGAAGATAAGATCTCCACGAACGCTGAGCCTGCTGAGAAACGTCCGGTGCATGTGGAATCTACAGTCGGCCGTAATGATCCATGCCCTTGCGGCAGCGGCAAGAAATATAAGAACTGTCACGGTCAGGCGTAAGAGAAACAGAGTTGCGGCTCTGCAGGGTTAAGTGAACTCTCGCTGGAACGGCGCTATCTATAAAAGGAACGGCACGGCTGATTCTGCTAGTTTCTCGTGAAATAATGAGCAGGCATCAAGCTGCGAATACTTTTCACAGAATAGTCTTGCTCATAAGTTCTTAGGTTATAATGACAATAAAAGCGGCTGGGCCCGGGGGACTCCCCGTTTGCGGCCCGGCCGCTTTTTTGGATGTTTGCAGGAATGGGGTAATTGCTTCAAGCGAAGCGAACGGAATGGCTCTGCAGAGCTGCAATTGAGGTGGAAGTGGCGGAGGGGAAGTTTGGAACTGTAGGAGCGTCAGCGTCCGCCTTTAGGATTGAATTTCTACTGCGATAAGCAGTTTAGATGAGGAAATTCAATCCTAACAGCGGCCGGAAGTCCAAACATTCCCCGCAGTTACGGCGTACACCGATAGGCATTTCTTAAGAGCAATGATGCAGCGAGCAGAAGCTGTATCTCCCCCTGTCCGCAAAACCTCCAAACCCAGCGGCCGGCGCAATATTTTATTTTGAAAGGTGATGTGATCCAAGTGATCGATCCTAATGTGAAGCAGGACCTGCGTGAAATAGGCAAGAAACTAACCAATCTTAGGGGGTCACTTTGACTTAGACCTTAAGCTGGAGATGATAGCGAACTTTGAAGAGAAGATGGCAGCGCCCGGGTTCTGGGATGAGCCGGAGAAGGCGCAAAGCGTTATTGGCGAGATGAACGCCGTGAAGTCGGTGGTCGATCAATACGATAAGCTGCAGCAGGATTATGACGATGCGGCGATGATGGCGGAGCTGGCGGATGAAGAAGGCGATGACGCGCTTGCGTCTGAGATTGCCGGAACGATTCGCAGTGTAAGCAGCAGAGTAGATGAGTTCGAGCTGCAGCTGCTGCTCAATCAGCCGTACGATAAGCTGAACGCGATCCTTGAGCTGCATCCAGGAGCAGGCGGAACAGAATCCCAGGACTGGGGCCAAATGCTGCTGCGCATGTATACACGATGGGCGGAGAAGCGGGGCTTCAAGGTAGACGTGCTTGATTATTTGCCGGGCGATGAGGCGGGCATCAAGAGTGTAACGCTGCTGATTAAGGGCTACAATGTATATGGATACCTGAAGGCGGAGAAGGGTGTACATCGTCTGGTGCGCATTTCGCCTTTTGACTCTTCGGGCAGACGGCATACCTCCTTCGTATCCTGCGATGTGGTACCGGAGATTGCGGATGATGTGGAAGTAGATATCCGTACAGAGGATCTGAAGATCGATACGTACCGGGCCAGCGGCGCGGGTGGTCAGCATATCAATACTACGGACTCGGCGGTGCGGATTACCCACTTGCCAACCGGAGTCGTGGTAACGTGCCAGAATGAACGTTCACAGATCAAGAACCGGGAACAAGCAATGAAGATGCTGCGTTCCAAGCTCTATGAGCGCAAAATCCAGGAGCAGCAGGCGCATCTCGATGAGATCCGCGGCGAACAATCGGAGATTGCCTGGGGCAGCCAGATTCGTTCCTATGTGTTCCACCCCTACAGCATGGTGAAGGATCACCGTACTTCTGTAGAAACCGGCAACGTCGGAGCGGTGATGGACGGCGACCTGGATGGCTTCATTGACGGCTATCTGCGCAGTCAGATCAAGACGGAAACTGAATAAGGGCATGGATATTCCTACGCGTCTTCGGAGGTGTAGGGATTTTTTTCTGATGATCAGACTGGATTTGCTATACAGCAACATCACTTCTAAGGAGCACAGGCAACTATGCAAAAAATCAATTCACGCAACAAACCTCCGCTCATTCCGCTAAACGGGCCGCTGCGTCATACCGTGGATATTGCGCTCATTCTGATCGGCTCGCTGATTACGGGGCTGGCATTCAACCTGTTCTTTCTCCCGAACCAGATTGCTTCCGGAGGGGTATCGGGGTTGTCGGTGCTTGCCGAGGCCTGGTTTGGGGCGGAGCCGGCTTTTACCCAGTGGGCGCTTAATATTCCGCTCTTTATTCTCGGGGTACTATTCCTCGGTAAACAGTACGGTATCCGCTCGCTGCTGGGGAGTTTTGTGCTGCCGCTGTTTATCTTCCTGACCAAGGATGGTCCGGTGCCGACTACAAATCCGCTCCTGGCCTCTATTTATGGAGGGATCGGTGTGGGGCTGGGCCTCGGTCTGGTCTTTCGCGGACGCGGATCAACAGGCGGACTGACCATACTCGCGCAGATTATTCAAAAGCTTACCGGCTTCAGCTTCTCGCTGTCCGTCGTGCTGCTGGATGGTACGGTGATTACGCTGGCTGCTTTTGTGCTGGGCATGGAGCAGGCAATGTATGCACTAATCGGACTGTTCGTGACGGGCAAGGTAATCAATGCGCTGGAGGTTGGCTTCAGCACCACGAAGGTGGCGTATATTATCTCCGATCAGACAGAGGATATCTCGCAGGCGATTCTGAATGATCTGGACCGCGGGCTGACCAAGCTGAATGCGCAAGGCGGATACACCGGAGACAATCGTACTGTCCTGATGGCCGTAGTAGGCCAGAATGAAATTACGAGGCTCAAGGCGATCGTCCGCTCGGTGGACCCGGGTGCGTTTGTAATTATTACGGAGGCCCATGAAGTGCTGGGCGAAGGTTTCAAAAGAGAAGCGTAGACTCCCTTTAGGGGAGCTCTGCGCTTTTCTTTTGATAAAAGGCATGGTCGTTTCGAGTGGGAACCTCCGAAGAAAGTTAACGTTACGTGTTGTATTTATATTAATTCGGTCGTATAATAATACATATTTGCAGAACGGTTATTCACAGGTAATAATGATATAAAGCAGAAACGGGAAGCGGGGATGACAGTGACAGGCAAGCTGAGAGCGGCGATTGTCGGATCAACGGGATATGGGGGCGTAGAGCTGATCAGGCTGCTGCAGAGCCACCCTGATATAGAGATTACTTCAGTAATATCTTCTTCGAGCGCCGGTGCGCCGATGGAGGAAGGCTTCCCGCATCTGACGGGAATTGTGCAGCGCAATCTGGATGGTGTGGATGCGGCAGAGATTGCCGGCAGGGCGGATGTCGTATTCACAGCTACGCCTTCTGGAGTGAGCGCGAAGCTGGTGCCCCAGCTGCTCGAAGCCGGCCTCAAGGTCGTTGACCTGTCGGGCGATTTCCGGCTGAAGGACGGCGCGGAGTATGAGCAGTGGTATAAGCATCCCGCTCCGCCGGAAGCGTATCTGCAGCAGGCGGTGTACGGGTTATGCGAGGTATACGGTGAGCGTGCCGCCGGTGTGGACTTCATTTCTAATCCCGGCTGTTATCCCACAGCTACGCTGCTGGGACTGGTTCCGGCGCTTGAGGCAGGCTGGATCAAGCCGGACAGCATCATTATTGATGCGAAATCCGGGGTGTCCGGGGCAGGGCGGGGAACGAGCCTTATGGTTCATTTTGCCGAGATCAATGAGAACTTCAAAGCCTACAAAATCAACAAACATCAGCATATCCCGGAAATTGAGCAGGTGCTTACCGATATCGCAGGAGAAAAAGTAACGGTAACCTTCACTACGCATCTTGTGCCGATGACCCGGGGGATTATGAGCACGATGTATGCCGGACTGATTGGCGAACATAGTGAACAGGAACTAGTAGATTTATACCGTAGGTATTATGCAGGCAGACCGTATGTGCGCGTGCGCGAGCCCGGAGTGGTTCCGGCGACGAAGGAAGTCAGCGGATCGAACTATTGCGACATCGGCTTCGCGACAGACGCACGTACCGGACGGGTCACCATTGTGTCGGTCATCGACAATATCGTTAAAGGCGCTGCAGGACAGGCGATTCAGAACCTGAATTTGATGATGGGATGGGAGGAAACCCGCGGTCTTGGCTACACACCAGTGTATCCATAAAGTGCAGCGGTCAAACTATAACATGAGCGAGAACAGACTATATACCGTCGTGGAAGGCGGAAGTATTACTACACCTAAGGGCTTCACTTCAGGAGGGCTGCATTGCGGTCTCAAAAAAACCGAACGTAACGACCTTGGAGCTATTCTCTGCGAGGTTCCGGCGACGGCTGCTGCGGTTTTTACCACGAATGTATTTCAGGCGGCTCCGCTGAAGGTAACACGGGAGAGTCTGGCGAACGGGACACTGCAGGCGGTAATCGTGAACAGCGGGAATGCCAATGCCTGCACAGGTGACCAGGGTGAAGCGGATGCGTATGAGATGCGCGCTGCGGCTGCCCGTTATTTGGGCGTGAACGAGCTGGATGTTGCGGTAGCCTCGACCGGGGTAATCGGGGAGCTGCTGAAGATGGACTGTGTGCGCAGTGGGATTGCCGGACTGCCGGAGAAGCTGGACGGCGGAGCTGCCGGTGCGGAGGAGTTCAGCCAGGCGATTCTGACAACGGACCTGGTCAAAAAAGAAAGCTGCGTAAAGCTGACGGTGGGCGGTACAGAGGTAGTTATTGCCGGAGCCGCTAAGGGTTCGGGCATGATTCACCCCAATATGGCGACGATGCTGGGCTTTATGACAACAGATGCTGTCATTGATGCCGAGGATCTGCTCAGCTTGCTGCGCAGTGCGACCAACTCTACTTTTAATATGATTACAGTGGATGGAGATACTAGCACGAATGATATGCTGGTCACTATGGCGAGCGGCCTGGCGGGAAATGAGAAGCTGACGCGTCTGCATCCGGATTGGGAGGCTTTTGCCGCAGCGTTCACGCATGTATGCCGAAGTCTGGCGATGGCGATTGCCCGTGACGGGGAAGGTGCCACGAAGCTGATCGAAGTGCAGGTGAATGGTGCAGTGCATGATGAAGGTGCTGCTGCTATTGCCAAAACTGTAGTCGGATCGAGTCTGGTGAAATCTGCGATCTTCGGTGCGGATGCCAACTGGGGACGGATTATCGCTGCTGTAGGCCGCGCGGGAGTTCCGGTATCTCCGGAGCAGGTAGATATTAAGCTGGGAGATATAGAGGTGCTGCGGCAGTCTCGTCCGGTGGCTTTTGACGAAGAGCAGGCTCTCTATTATCTGCAAAAGAGTGATACGGTGCTGATTACGGTAACCTTGTCAGACGGAAGCGGAAGTGCCACGGCCTGGGGCTGCGATCTCACTTATGATTATGTGCGTATTAATGCCGCGTACCGAACCTGATCTGCGCTGGTTGGCGGAGGGCAGCGGCCGGAAGTCCAGATATTCACTGTAGTGACGACTGAGCTTTAAGTTAGTATCTTGAGTTCAGCTTATAGGGAGGTAACTGAGAGATGACGTTAGAACCTATAGAGAAGCAGCCGGGCAGAGGCCTGTTCGTGATGAAATGCGGCGGGAGTACGCTGGCTGCGCTGCCGGATTCGTTCTTTGAGGATTTGAGGGAGCTGCAGCGAAGCGGGGTTCAGCCTGTCATTGTTCACGGCGGCGGTCCGGCGATCTCGGGGAATCTGGAGAAGCTCGGCATTGAGAGCAGCTTCGTGAACGGCCTGCGGGTGACGACGGAAGAAGTGCTCGATGTGGTAGAGATGACGCTGGCCGGAAGCATTAATAAGGCGATTGTCCGCCGGATTCAAGCCATCGGCGGGCAGGCGCTCGGATTATCCGGCGTTGACGGCAACCTGATTATGGCGCGTCCGGTTGCGAACAGCGATGTATTGGGTATGGTGGGCGAAGTAACCGAGGTCAGAGCGGAGATTGTGACGGGTATCCTCGCGATGGGTTACATCCCGGTAATCGCACCTATCGGTGTAGATGGCGGGGGTCAACGTTACAACATTAATGCGGACACAGCTGCCGGAGCGGTGGCATCTTTTGTGGGATCGCCTACGATGATCGTGGTTACGGATGTACCGGGAATTATGCGTGAGCTGGACGGAGAGAAGGTTGTGCTTCCGTCCGTGACGGTGGCGCAGATTGAGGCGCTGATTGCGGATGGTGAAATCTACGGCGGAATGATTCCCAAAGTGCGTGCTGCGATGGACTGCATTCAGGGCAAGGTGTCCGAGGTTGTCATTGTCGACGGCAAAGAGCCGAATGTGCTCAGCCGGGTGCTGCAGGGTGAAGAGCTGGGGACGCGGATTGTCCGATAATTATGCAGTTAGCAGCTAAACTGCTAGAGTGGGATAGATAGTGCAATGTTGAATTGATTGGCATCTGGCTGATAGGTACTTGGTAGAGCAGAAAGTAAATTAGAGGCGCTGACGGTAATCCGGCAGCAGCATGGTGGGAGAGTGACTGAGAATGAGTGAGCTTACACAGTTGGGCAAGGATTCTTTGACGGGGGCGCCGCAGGAACGTTCTGTGGAAACGAAGGAACAGGGGGCCGCTACTGCTCCTGCCAAGCTGAGTGCGGTATTCCCGTCGTACGCCAGATATGATATTAGTCTAGTCAAGGGCAAGGGCAGCTGGGTGTGGGATGATCAGGGCAACAAATACCTGGATTTCATGTGCGGACTCGCTGTAACCAGCCTGGGCCATGCTCCGGAGAAGGTCGGCGCGAAGCTGAAGGAACAGATTGATACGCTGTGGCATGTCTCGAACCTATTTCACATTCCGGGCCAGGACAGGGTTGCTGCGCTGCTTACCGCTAACAGCTGTGCGGATCAGGTGTTCTTCTGTAACAGCGGAGCGGAAGCGAATGAAGCAGCGATTAAGCTGGCGCGCCGGTATCATCAGAAGGTGAAGGGTGCGGACCGCTACGAAGTAATTACATTCGAGCAGTCCTTCCACGGACGCACGCTGGCTACGTTAACAGCTACAGGTCAGGCGAAGGTAAAAGAAGGCTTCCTTCCGCTTCCGGCAGGCTTCAAGACTGTGCCTCTCCATGATCTGGAGGCGCTGAAGGCTGCAATCACGGAGCATACGGCAGCGATCATGCTGGAGATGGTGCTGGCCGAGGGCGGCGTTATTGAGGTGCAGCAGGATTTCCTGGATGCTGTAGTCGCGCTGTGCAAGGAGCATGGACTGCTGCTCATCGTGGACGAAGTGCAGACTGGCATGGGCCGTACAGGCAAGCTGTTCGCCCATCAGCATTATGGCATTGAGCCGGATATCTTCACCTTGGCCAAAGGCGTGGCCAGCGGTTTCCCTGCCGGTGTTATGCTGGGCAAGGGATATCTGCGTGAAGCATTCAGCCCGGGCAGTCATGCGACTACCTTCGGCGGCACACCGCTGGCCGCGGCGGTCATGGAAGCGACGATTGAGACGATGCTGGAAGACGGGCTGGCGCAGCGTGCTGCTGAGATGGGCGATTATCTGACCGGCTTGCTCAGAGAGAAGCTGGCGGACACAACCTTCGTGAAGGATATCCGCGGCAAAGGCCTGCTGATCGGAATTGAATGTGCAGAGCCTGTGGCCGAGATTGTGCTGGCGGGACAGCAGCGCGGATTGCTGTTCGTCCAAGCCGGACCAAATGTCGTTCGCCTGCTGCCTAATTTATACGTAACCCGCGAGGAGATCGACCAGGCGGTGGACATCCTTTCGGAACTAATTCATACTTATGCTAATAGAGCAAACGGGGAGGCAGATTCATGAGTCAGGGAACAACGGGTGTTACAGAGGCTATTGCCGCACAGCTCAAAGGACGTGACCTTCTGGAGCTGAATGATTATAGCCCGGAGGAAATCACGTATTTGATTGATTTGGCGATTGAGCTGAAACGCAAAGCTAAGAACGGTGAAGTCTACCAGCCGCTGCTGGGCAAGACGATCGGGCTTATTTTTGAGAAATCTTCTACCCGTACACGTGTGTCGTTTGAAGTGGGGATGTATCAGCTGGGCGGCCATGCGCTGTTCCTCAGCAAAAATGATATCCAGCTCGGCCGCGGTGAGACGGTTGGTGATACGGCGCAGGTGATGTCGCGTTATCTGGACGGTATCATGATCCGTACCTTCGGCCATGATAAAGTGGAAGAATTGGCCCGTTATGCATCTGTTCCGGTTATCAACGGCCTGAGCGATCTGGCGCATCCGTGCCAGGTTCTGGCGGATTACCAGACTGTATACGAGCACAAGGGCAAGCTGAAGGGCTTGAAGCTGGCATATATCGGCGACGGCAACAACATGGCGCATTCCCTGCTGATCGGCGGTGCCAAGCTGGGTGTACATGTCTCGATCGCCGGACCGGAAGGATATGAGCCTGACGCAGCTGTAGTGGCCGAGGCGCGCGAGATCGCTAAGGAGACAGGTTCGGTCATCACCGTTACCCGCAGCCCGCAGGAGGCGGTACAGGACGCTGATGTGATCTATACGGATGTATGGGCGAGCATGGGCTTTGAGGCTGAACAGCTGGCGCGTGAAGCGGCGTTCAAGGATTATCAGGTCAATGAGGAACTCGTGAAGGGTGCCAAAAGCGACTATCTGTTCCTGCACTGCCTGCCGGCCCACCGTGAGGAAGAGGTCAGCACCGGTGTCATTGACGGACCGAACTCCGTCATCTTCGATCAGGCGGAGAACCGCCTGCATGCGCAGAAGGCGCTTATGGCTGCTTTGATGGGCTAACCTAGTACAACCAGAACTAAAGAATTGATTTAATACAACAAGGAAGCAATGGATGTATTCAGAGCAATGAATGTATTCAGTTCCAAGTGAAATTCAGTGATAGTTGTATACTGTGCAATTAAAAACAGCGAAAAGGGAGGCTTGCCTCTTATAACTGTAGTCTGTACAACTAAATCTGCCCGAATAGGTGAAAACCGCGTGCAACGGGCATTATAATTGTATGAAATACAACTAAATGGGTAATCGGTTGAAAATCAGACGATTTAGTTGTATAAAGTACAATTAAACCTGCATATACACCGTAATCGGGTTACTGCAAACCCTCAGCAAGCGATTTACCAAAGTAGTTTTCACTAGTTTAAATCTGACATTGTACTAAGCCTATATAAGTCCTGTTAGTTGTTTGAATCGTAGAGTAAAACAGGGGTAAGCCTGTTTGGATCTTATCTTATATACAAACCTATATAAGATGAACTGGATTGAAATAAGAGGGGTAGAAGGATCGAAAGGGAATTTTGGAACTGTAGGAGCGTTAGCGTCCGCCTTTGTCTCCGGATATTGTCCGCTACAGCGGTATATTCAAAGATATCTGGAGACAACAGCGGCCGGAAGTCCAAATATTCTCTGCAGTGACGTCCAAAACCCGATTATGAGATTGCAGTTGATCTTATAACCTCCCCCACAACGAAAGGAAGTTAAACCCCCATGGCAAAAGAAAAAATCGTACTCGCCTATTCCGGCGGATTGGATACCTCAGTCATTCTGAAATGGCTGAAAGAAACGTATGACGCGGAGATTATTGCTTTTACAGCCGATATCGGCCAAAAGGAAGAGCTGGACGGCCTGGAGGAAAAAGCGCTGGCGACCGGCGCCTCCAAAGTCTACATTGATGATCTGCGCGACGAATTCGCGAATGATTTCATCTACCCGATGTTCCAGTCGGGTGCGCTTTATGAAGGCCAATACCTGCTGGGTACAAGCATTGCCCGTCCGCTGATCGCTAAGCGGATGGTGGACATCGCCATCGCCGAAGGCGCAACTGCCATTGCTCACGGGGCAACCGGTAAAGGGAATGACCAGGTGCGTTTCGAATTAAACGCCGCTGCCTTGTCACCAAGCATCAAAGTAATTGCACCTTGGCGTCTGGAAGAGTTCCGCAACCAGTTCCCGGGACGTGCGGAAATGATCGCTTATGCTGAAGCCAATGGCATTCCGGTGCAAGCATCAGCAGCCAAGCCGTACTCGATGGACCGCAACCTGTTACATATCAGCTATGAGAGCGGCGTGCTGGAGGATCCTTGGTTTGATCCAAGCGCACCGGAGAACAAAGAAATGTTCCTGCTGTCGAATGCGCCGGAGGATGCTCCGGATGAAGCGGAATATCTGGAGCTGGACTTCCTGAAGGGCGATTGCGTAGCGCTGAACGGCGAACCGTTATCCCCGCTGCAAGTCATGGAGAAGCTGAATGAGCTTGGCGGTAAGCATGGCATCGGACGTGTGGATATGGTGGAGAATCGTTTCGTCGGCATGAAGAGCCGCGGCGTGTACGAAACACCGGGCGGAACGATCCTGTTCACCGCTCACCGCAAAATGGAGTCGATCACCATGGACCGTGAAGTCATGAATCTGCGCGACAGTCTGATCACCCGTTACAGCACGCTTGTGTACAACGGCTTCTGGTTTGCTCCTGAACGGCTTGCCTTGCAGGCTCTGGTGAAGGAAAGCCAGAAGAACGTAACCGGTACTGTACGCGTCAAGCTGTACAAGGGCAACATCATCGGAGCCGGTGTGAAGAGTCCGGTCAGCCTGTACAACCCGGATATCGCTACTATGGAAGCAGATCCTACACAGGCATATGACCAGGGAGATGCAACTGGCTTTATCCGTCTGAATGCTCTGCGCCTGAAGGTATCGGCCGGCGTAGCAGAGTCCAACAAGTAGCAGCATATAGCCGCTTAGCGGTTTTTCAAAATATAAGAATGTATACAGCATCACACAATATAAGCGGACAGAAGAAGGCCGTTCCTCCCATCCGGACAGGGGCGGCCCTTCTAACGTCAATCGAGGAGGAAACAACAGGTGAGCAAGCTGTGGGGCGGACGTTTTACCAAAGGAACGAACAAGCTGGTGGAGGAGTATACGGCTTCCATCGGATTCGACAAGGCACTTGCGGAAGAGGATGTGCAGGGCAGTCTGGCGCATGTCACGATGCTGGGCAAATGCGGGATTCTGCCGCAGGATGATGTGGAGACGATCAAGAACGGACTGAATAAGGTACTGGATAAGGTGCGTGCGGGAGAGATTGTGTTCTCCGTAGCCGATGAAGATATTCATATGAATATTGAAAAGAATCTGATCGAGGAGATCGGCCCGGTAGGCGGTAAGCTACACACTGGCCGCAGCCGTAACGATCAGGTGGCGACGGATATGCATCTCTACTTGCGTAACCGCGTAGTAGAGCTGGTGGCTCTCCTGCATGAGCTGCAGGAAGCGCTGATCGGGCAAGCCAAGGACAATGTGGAGACCATTGTACCGGGCTACACCCATCTGCAGCGCGCTCAGCCAATTCTGTTCGCGCATCATCTGCTGGCTTATGTGTCCATGTTCCGCCGCGATGCGGAGCGCCTGACCGACAGCTACAAGCGGATCAACGTGCTGCCGCTGGGTGCAGGGGCGCTGGCGGGAACAACGTTCCCGATTGACCGCCACTTCGTGGCCGAGCAGCTGGGCTTCGACAGCGTCTATGAGAACAGCCTGGACGCTGTCAGCGACCGTGATTTCATTGTTGAGTTCCTGGCCAATGCAGCGCTGGTGATGACTCACCTGTCCCGGCTCAGCGAAGAGCTGGTGCTGTGGAGCAGCACGGAATTCAGCTTCGTGGAGCTGGACGATGCCTTCTGCACCGGCAGCAGCATCATGCCGCAGAAGAAGAACCCGGATGTGCCGGAGCTTGTACGCGGCAAGACAGGCCGTGTCTACGGCAACCTGATCGGGCTGCTGACCGTCCTCAAATCGCTGCCGCTGGCCTATAACAAGGATATGCAGGAAGACAAGGAAGGCATGTTCGATACTGTAGCCACCTTGACAGGAGCATTGCAGCTGTTCGCGCCGATGATCTCCACGATGAAGGTGAACAAGGCGCGGATGCGCGAAGCCGTAAATACCGATTTCTCCAACGCGACCGATATCGCTGACTTCCTGGTGGGCAAGGGTTTGCCTTTCCGCCAGGCGCATGAGGTTATAGGCAAGACCGTATTGTACTGCATTAACGAAGGCAAGTTCCTGCTGGATCTGACGCTGGAGGAATTCAAGCAGTTCTCGCCGCTGTTCGATGACCAGATCTACGCTGTACTGCAGCCGGAGGCTGTTGTGAACGCCCGTAACGTATACGGCGGCACAGCCACTGTTCAGGTGCAAGCAGCGATTGAACGGGCCGAGGCAGCTCTGCTGGCGGCTAACGAATGGGTTGTGCAGCATGGGGATGCTGCACAATAAGAAGCAGCTAAGCTGGCAGCGGATATAACTGAATCAACAAGTGGAAACGGCTGTGCTGTCCTTTAATAAGGACGGTATTGCTTCAGCGAGAAAGATAAGGAGCATTATTGTGCAAAGCATATAAATTCTTATCTTTTCAAAAAGACTGTCCTCTACCGCATCGATAGGATGCGGGAGGACAGTCTTTTTTTGCAGAAAATGAAGTTATAATTCACATGCGTGGCGGGTACCCGCTTACAAGTCAGCGGACTTTGCTTTGCCGAGTGGCAGCCAGTTCAGTACATCACGGATCTTGGTATCCCAATATCCCCATTCATGCTCGCCCGGCCCTTCCTCGTAAGTCAGTGACAGCTTGGTCTTGGAGCAGGCCTTACGGAAAGTCTGATTGTCCTCATAGAGGAAATCCCCGGTGCCGCAGCACTGATAGAGAAGGGGCTTCGGCCCTTTGGAGCGGTCCACTTCCTTCAGCAGCCACAGCAGGTCTTCAGGCGTGCCTGCAATGTCCTTGTCTCCAAAAATCTGCATATACTCCTTCGTCTTCTGCGATTTATCTTCCCAGTTCATGAAATGATGGGCCATATCCAGGGCACCGGACAGACTCGCGGCAGCGGCAAAGGTCTCCGGCTTGCGCAGTCCCAGCTTCATCGCTCCATAACCGCCCATCGACAGTCCGGCCACGAAGTTATCCTCGCGTTTCGCTGACAACGGGAAGAACGAACGGGCCAGCGCCGGCAGCTCCTCACTGATAAATGTCCAATACTGTCCGCCCGCCGCCATGTCGGTGTAGAAGCTGCGGTGGACCTGAGGCATAACAACGGCAATGCCCATCTGCGCGACATAACGCTCTATCGAGGTCCGGCGCAGCCAGATCGAATCATCATCGGACAAGCCGTGCAGCAAGTAAAGCGTAGGGTGAAGGTTCCCCCGTGACACATTACTCATTCCGATCTGTGTAGTAGTCTGCTGCGGCAGAATCACGGTCATCGAGGTGTTCAGCCCCAGCACTTCCGAATAAAACTTGCATTCGATTAAAGCCATTTGCATATCCCCTTTCAGCCCAAATAATAGCACAGCCGCTAAACGATATAAATTGTAGAAATCTCTAGATTTATTCCTTGCAAGCATTGCTGGTGCCGGAGTTGAAAGAATATAATGGAAGTAGGTAGAAAGATTCAGAGAGACGGAGAAGGGTGCAGGACTCAAGACCGATGATTGAATCCAATAGAGCATAGGGAGCGAACAGGATGTCTTGGAGAGACAAGTGGAACCGAAACCGTGAGCGGGGCAAGGAAGAGGGATTTACGCTGATTGAGGTGCTGGCAGCCATCGTGATTTTGTCGATAGTTTCTCTGGTGCTAACCTCCTACTTCACCAACGCGCTGTCCTATTCGAAATCGAACCAGAATAAGACGATCATGGTCAATCTGGCGCGTAATGCGCTCTTTTATATGGAGAAGCAGGATTTTGAGGCTATGGGCCAATACTTTAATGTAAAAGAAACTAGCCAAAGTGCTGTACACCCTGTTATTGAAGCAGAGCAGTGTAAAGATGCTTCTTGTTTATATAATAATGCGGGGTTTATCAATTCGGGGGTGCTGCCTGAAGTGCTGAATCCTTTTATCAACAATATCCAATATGAGGTAAATATAACTTATCAGGCAAAGCTGCATGAGGATATGCTGGCGGGAAAGAGCAGCAGTGGAGGGAAGGATGCCATAGACACCCGCAAACAAGAAATGGCCCCTTATCTGATTCCGGTACAAGTAAAAGTTACTGGACCGGGCGGTCCCAATGCGAATACAGTCAGCACGGTGGTGGAGGGTTATATTACCGATGAAAAAATACGTTGACCGGCTAAAGTCACAGCAGGGCTTCACGCTAATTGAGCTTATTGCCGCCATAACCTTATTTTCAATGATTGTGGGCATCATTTCTATGGTCACTATGCTTGGATTCCGCAGCTATCATAAAATAACAATCGAAAATTCTCTCAGAGATGAAGCGGATATTATTATGTCTTCAATTATAAATGAATTATATACATTTGCCCCGGAGCGGGTAGAGAGAACGAACACCAACGATGGAATTCTTCTAAAAAAGAAGAAAAGCGATACAGATCCTAGCTTTGAGGTGGTCAAGATAGCTTTCACTCAAGGGAAGCTGGTTATTGGCACCGAAACAGAGGAGCCTTCCAATGACTCCCGGACGTCAGTTAAATCAGATCTGACCGGTTCACTCATTTCCTCTGCAACGCCTGACGGCAGGTTCTGTACAAGCGCTTCTCCGTGTGGCAGCGGACTGATTGAGATTACACTCCAATTGGCACAGGAGTATGACGGCAGGGACTACACCATGGAAATGAAGAGTAAATTTGGATTCTAGGAGGATGCTGCCCATGCGTGGAGCTGGACCGTCACAGCGTCATATGAGACTTAAAGAACTGAAGGAATTCGCCAGGCGCTTCCGGGAGGAACGTGGTTCTGCCCTAGTGCTGGTTATGTTTATTGTTCTGCTTCTTACGATCTTGGGATTGAGTGTACTTACTGCAGCAGTTGGAGGCGCACAGCGTACAGAGACGCGTAAGAATGATGTGCAAAGTCTGCATTTGGCGGAGAAGACGCTGGATGAGGCGGTGGCCTATATTACGGCTCGGCTGAATCAGACCATCCAAGCTAGCATTGTGGTTAGCCAGTCAGATCTGGATAATGCAATTGATCTTTTTTTGAGGAATCTATATGATGATCAGAATATTCTGCTCGCCAGCACTGATTTATTACAGGCAGATGGAAGGAAGGCATCAGGCAAAATTACCAGTATAGACTACGAGACGAAAAAAGATCCGACGAGTGGTATGCCTGTCAGCTATCGCCTGACTTTGAACTCCCAGGCAGAGATTAATGGGGTTGTCCGAAATTTATCACAGGTAGTTGTTATTGATACTTTTCCCGATTTTCTCAACTACACACTGGGTTCTGAGCATAACCTGACTATAAATGGTTCTCCATATATTAAGGGCAATATATACGCAGGGGACACTTTAACAATCAGTGATACTGCTAATTACAGATATAAAGGAGTAGACCATACGTTTTATTCCAAGCTTTTTCAGCTTGAAGGAGAGGCGCATGTACAATCACTACAGAAGCTAATATATCAGGATCAGATTTTGGGCAACCTTACTGCAGATAAAATAACCTCAACTACTGATATGACGGGGAAGATTAAATCAGATAATGTGAAGATCAAGAATCACCGCAGCTTTGTAGAAGTGAATGTTATTTCCTCTTTTACAGATAAGGTTGCAGAGGCAATGGGTGGTCTTGCCATACGCTCGGAAATTCTCAACAATGTGGAGAAAGGAACTTTAGCCGAATATCTTATTGGAACCTATGATACAATATTTGATCATCCGGAGGTCCTACCTCCAAAGCCTGATCCGGCTGATACTACAGAAATTGGCCTGAAAGCCCAAAAGTCCTATGATGAAATAGTGAAACAACTAACCAAACCTAGCAGATCTCTTGTTTACGAAGGTGATTTAACCTTGGACGGTATTGAGCTTGAGGGAATTCAATATGCCAATAAGGATAAAAACTGGTACATCATTGACGGAAATCTGAAGATTGACAATTCTGGACGTTCTACTCCTGTGCAAGTACAAGCGAATATCCTCGTCACGGGAAAAGTAGAGATTAGAGGCAAGGTTGAATTCGATTCCACAATCTTCGCTTTGCAGCAGTCACAGTTGACAGGCAGTGATAAGGAGTACACCACTCTTGTAGAGGATGCTTCAATTCAGGGGATGAACGATAAAGAACTGGTTCTAATTTCGCAGGGCCCTATTCTAATTAACCGTTTGGCAGCCTTCACCGATGCTGCATCGGCTAAGCCATTGGAGGCCTTCTTTTATACCGATTCAGATGCTTTGCTGTATGGTGTAGGTTCTGTCTTTTCTTTAAGTGGAGGATTTTTTGCCAAAGGAGACTTGACGATTAACGCGGTACGTGGCAGTGCGACAGATGAGGATGGGAACTTCTTGGTTATTCAGAATGATAGCCAGATTCGATTTAATGCTTCCTATAACAATAAGGTATTCGCCGACCAAAAAGCGGGATTGCCCCGTGTTCAATCGATCAATATCAGTGTGGAGGAACTTAAACTGAAATAGAAAATTAGGTTGATTATCAAAAGAAGTTATAACCATGAGAAACCCCGGTTCACATCCACTGGATGCTGGCCGGGGTTTCTTCATGGAGCTGTTAAATTAGTAACGGTCTTCGTTAAGTACGTTGACCATGACTGAAGATTTGATTGAAGGATCATCTTTGAATATGACCGTAACTTTTGCAGATCCTTTAATCAAGCCTGTAATTTTGCCGTCAGAAGACACTGCTACCACTGCCGGGTTGCTGCTGCTCCATTCCAACTTGTCTATTACGTCCTTCAACTCTATATCCTCCGGGTACAACGTAAGGTACTTGGAATCACACAGGTCACGGGAGTTTTCTTTTCCCACACCAATATCGATGGATTCAATTAACTTCAGGTCAGTCAAGCGGGTTCCCACAGTTACATTGAATATTGCTTCGACGGGTTGTTCTGCTGGTGCTCCCTTCAAGGAGGCCTTCACAACCACCGGCTGGTTGATATCTGTAATCTTTAGGCCAGTCAGTTTAATATGACTACTGCTGTCCGGTTCATTCGTGAATGTTGCGTATGTGCGACCGTCGCCTACAAAGCTCCAAGCATATTCGGCCGGATCGTAAGGCAATGGTCTAATGACCCTAATCGTTAGTGAGATTGTATCGTTAACCTTCACTGAAGGTGGTCCTTCAATGACAAACTCTTGGACTGGATTGGTGAAGGTAACCGTAACTTCTCTAGGTGCAGAACCATTTGGGAAAGCTTCGGTTTTGGCGACTGCAATTAGTACGACTTGACCGGATTGGGAAGCTACTAAGGTTGCATAATCATTAAGTGATTTGGTGGAATCAAAATCCAGTACTGCACCTGCCGTATTACTGTCGGGCTTAATCGACCATTCATAACCCTTGATAGTATCATTTACGGTATTATAAGTGGCATGGTATTCGTTCGGTATGCCAACAATCCCCGTTGATGGACCAGAGATATTAAGTGCCGGTGTTATGACTTCAACCTTAGCTGTAGCTGAGAAGGCAGTTCCAACAATATCTCTAACTGTAAGTGTAATAGAGGCTTCACCCTGTGCTAATCCTGTGACTATTCCTTCTTGCGTGATTGTTGCCACGGAAGGATTGTCTGAAACCCATGTATAGGTAGGATTACTTACGTCCAAGGGAGTAATATTAGCCTGAGGCAGCATGTTCAGGCTGGTGTTAACTCGAATGGTGGCATCACTCAAAGTAACACCGGTTAATTTAACAATTGCATCAAAACTCAGAGCATCAAATTTCATTGTCACTCTAGCCAGAACCGGGGCCGGGGTAGGACTCGGTGTCGGTTCCGCGGTCGGTTCTGGTGTTGCAGTTGGCGCAGGTGTTATGACTGGCGTTGGTGTAGCTACTGTTACAGGCTGCAATGTACCGTTAAATACCCCCAACTTAAGATAACCGCCGTTATCTGTTCGCAGTGATTTCGCAATAAGTGTGCCCAGCATTTGGCCATTATCGAATTGAACGTTGGCTAAAGGAGCAAGTACCGTTGCTTTTACTGCTACACCGTTAATAGTAAGAGATGTAGCCTGAGGAAAGTTCATAATAATATGGTTATTTTGTATATTTGTTAAATCGAATCCGCCACTGATGTTTATGATTTGTCCTAAGACATTAATGACAACCGTTGAGCTTTGTGGTGCATTGATTTTGACGTTATTCAGCGTGCTGGCTGTAACGTTAAACACATTTTGTAAAGCATCGGTTCCGACAAAACTAAGATCGGTGCCTACAGTGCCATTTGCAGTTAATGAAGTGAAATCAGTAGATTGTGCTAAAAGATATTTTTCGGTTTCTTCAAAATTAATAGGAGTAGCTTTAGTCAATGAACCGGTGACTGAATTGTTAACAGTGACTGTCGAGTTGCCTCCATAAGCCACATTACCATTAACTGTAGCTCCATTGCCTCCGTTAAAGATGAAATTCCCTCCCACTACCAATGAATTACTGAGGGTACCTCCATTCCCATAAAGACTGTAGCTGGTGAATTCTACGTCTCCAGCCGCAGCGATACGTCCATCCGTATTGGTACTCCTAAGATAAACATTACCAAGAACAAATGCATTGAATTCACTACTAATACTACTTATCGAACTGAATATCTTTGATGAACTTACTGGTGCTGGGGTAGCAGTAGCAGCAACTGTAGGTGAAGCTGTTGCAGGAGCTGTTGCAGCACTGGCAGTAGCAATAGGGCTGACAGTAGCACTGGCAGTTGCTGTAGCAGCCGGCAGAGAATGCAGATCCTCAAAGCTCAAATTAGAGTTATCAAGCAGATAATGTATCTTCTCAGTAGGTACTGTAGTAACGGTGAAGCTGATCCCTGTAGTTACATCAGGCACATAAGTCAGACCATCCTCTGACAAATGATAAGTGAGATTACCGAGATTTTTGGTGATCGTGTAGCCTGATGCATCATTCCCGCTATGGGTGAGGCCTTCAGCCTCCAAATCATTGAATTTCAGATATGCCGGGAATACCTCTGAATACTGAATGTCTGAGATCACTAACTGTGTAACACCTTTGTCGCCTGCGTCTACGGTATTAACCGGAATAGGGTTAGGTTTTACACTATACGTAATGGTAAGAGGCTGTCCTCTTTCCACTGTATCAGAAGAGAGAGTGCGGCTGATAGACAGATTGGAATCTACCTTTTTGACATTAAGGGTGATAAGTTTCGTAGCAAGGGCACCTTGCTTGTCCTTTGCAGTAATCTGAATCTGCAGCTTGCCATCCTCATGCAGAGGATTATTGAAGATTTGAGTTACTGTTTCACCCGAACGGACAGTCTTCTCAAGCATTTCATCGACCTTTACGTATGTTCCCTTGTCGGTTAGCTTATTAATCTGTATTGCTGTGATCAGTTCCTTGTCCTTGAAATCAAAATCAGTAGCGGCATAGCTAACAGTCAATTTGTCTTGGTACGTTGGCTTGGTACTCATGTCCTGCGGAGTATAGACGGTAATATCAGGCGCGTGATTGGCGCCGGTGAACGCACGATACATGGTATTGACGAATAACTTCTGCTCCCACTCGGGAAACCTTGTGTTCGTGTGGCCGGTACCCGAGAATGTAATATTGCCAACTGAATAGGTGTAAAAATGGTTATAGCTGTCGTCCGTGTCACGGCTGGAACCCGAAATATTATACCAGGGAATAACATCGGCCCGCTCCAGGTTCAGCGGGAAGAACTGGTCATGGGTCGTAGCCACTGAATACCGGTTCGCGGTCATACCGGTTGTATCAAGGTTAAACGGGTATTGCGTCAGAAGCCCTTGGTTGACCGAAACTACCTTGGTAGACGGATTCACCGCGTTTCCGCCCAGATAAGTCCGGGGCAAAGCTTGACCAACCATATCGTGGAAGTAAGGGCTCCAATAGTTATAATTATTGGTACTCTCTTGGTAAGGAGCCGTTACCTCACGGAAGATAGTGTCATGTGTAAGCATCAGACTCTGTCCGGTCTCTTTAGCAAAAGCTTTAACCGCCTCTGCAGCTGCCTTGGAGAGCATTGGCGTACTGACACGGTCGTACATATCCTGGAAACCGAAGACCACCATGTCAAATTTTCCGTTCAGGCCTGAAGTTGTATCACTTGTACTGGCATGGTCGGTAATATAGGTGTTGAACCAGCTCATGTCCTTTGGAGTGATCTGCAACTCGTAATTATCGCTGGACAAATATGAAGTCTGCATATTGTTTGAATTCAACAGGTTGCTGTCTGTCTTGCCCGAAGGCATAATCTGAAGTACTTTGATGACGGGCTTTATACCCTTATAAAAGATGTTCCCTGTATCAAAGTCTTTCAGTCCGGCAATTGTGCTGATTTCCATTCTCCAATACAACGGCCCTGAGAAAGTAGACGGCAGCGTATAGCTCAATGTATCTGTTGGAGAAGTGATTTCTTTGGTAGCAACTACCGTATCTTCAGTTACGGGCAGAGAAGAGTCCACATTCATATATAATTTGACCCGCACTGATGTTTTGGGGTCTGAGATGTTATCGATCTTGATGGGGAAGACCAGTGTGTCTCCGGACTTATATACGGTAGCAGAACCCTCGCTGTAATTATCAGGTTTGTTGGTAATGGTTAGTCTAGGGCGCTGCTCAAGAGTGGATAGGTTAGACCAACTGCCATCCTTTATCGCAGCCGTAAGTGTGTTGAGTTCGTTCAGGTTCTTCAGGAAAATTACATTGGAGCGAGTAGCTGTGCGGTAGGGATTGAACGTTGCATACAGGACACCCTGAGTGTTGCTTGTAGTCTGTTGGCTGAAGGTCTCCTCGCGAAGGAAGACATTCAGGCCTTTGCTGATATAGTAGTCGGTGATCTCTTTAGCTTTGAGGAGGGTAATATCATTCTCGACCGCAGTGGTATTATGGGCAATCTTGCGATCAGCTTCGGAAGTGGATCCTGTACTATTAATCATTGTCTTGTTGAATGCCCCTTTACCGATATAGACAGCATCGTATTTGCCGTCCCAGTTATCACGCAGGGATACGAAGCGTTTCATAGTCATTGTATCAATCTTGACGTTGGCTAATCCCTGAAGACCATCGAGTTCACTCTTGGGGTATTTATCATTGGCATCCAGTGCCAAGCTTGCAGTGCTGTTTGGATCAGTGATCTCAAGAATACGGATGGTATACGAACTATCTACTACTGCATTGACTGAAAGAACAAAAGAATGGACAAACAAAGCAATTAATATAGCCGCAAATGTAGCCCCGGAAACTAGAAACCATGTTCTCCGCCGGAATAATTTCATCTAGCATCTCCCCCGTAAAGATATTAATAATCGATTGGTAGATTTATCGAAACTTTCGCTAAAATTGACCAAGTATTGGAAATCCTAATTGTAAAAATAACGGTTATATGCTATATATCATTCTAGGACAATTTACCTCTATAGGCAATCATAATATATGAAAAATTTACCTCAAATTTAAGTAATTAGAACTAGGAAACCATCGAATTTCCGGGAAAATGATTTCTGTAACACGCAAAGGACTACATATAGGAAATCGGTATGAGTTTCCAGAAGAATAGTAGCTTCGAATCCTTTTTTTGCTAGATTATGAGAGTTTTAACCGGTAAGAAAAATTAAACGGGTGAGAGCTGGAGATGAGTAACTTTGCCAATCATAAAAAAAAGACTGGGAGACTTGCTGGTAGATAACGGCATTATCTCGCAGGAGCAGTTGACCGAGGCTCTAGCCGAACAGCGCAAAACCAAACGCAAGCTTGGTGATCTGCTGATCTCGCAGGGTTATATTACCGAGCAGCAGCTAATTGAAGTATTGGAATTCCAGCTTGGCATACCTCATGTAAGCTTGTTCAAATATCAGATTGACCCGGCCATTACGCAGATTATTCCGGAGAGTATGGCCAAACGATATCAGGTGCTCCCGTTCATGAAGGAAGGCGGCAAGCTGATGGTGGCTATGGCTGATCCGTTGGACTATTTCGCCATTGAGGATTTGCGGATGAGTACAGGGTTCAGAATCGAACCTGCGATCTCCACCCGGGATGAGCTGCAGCGGGCGATTGCCCGGCATTACGGCATGCGTGATTCTATGAGCCAGATGATGGTTGAACTGCCCACCCAGGAAGAAATTGAAGAGACGGAGATTACCGATGAAGATTCGCCTATAGTCCGGCTGGTCAATCAGATGATTCAGCAGGCAGTGGCCTTGCGGGCATCCGATATCCATGTAGACCCGGGTGAGAATAACCTGTCTATCCGTTACCGGATTGACGGCACGCTGCGTACGGAACGTGTGATTCCCAAACAGATGCAGGGCTTTATTACAGCCAGACTGAAGATCATGGCGAAGCTTAACATTGCGGAGCGCAGGCTTCCGCAGGACGGGCGTATCAAGATGCAATTTGATTACAAAATGGTTGATATCCGCGTATCTTCACTGCCGACAATGCACGGGGAGAAAATTGTACTCCGGCTGCTGGATCTCAGCACAGGCGTGAAATCAGTGGACAGTCTTGGCTTCAGTGAGTCGAATGCTGCTACTTTTAGAGAAATGATTGCCAGACCGTACGGGATTTTGTTGATTACTGGGCCAACAGGGAGCGGCAAAACGACAACCTTGTACTCGGCATTGAACCAATTAAATGTGGAGAGCACAAATATTATAACGGTTGAAGATCCGGTAGAGTATCAGCTCGAAGGAGTCAATCAAGTGCATGTGAATGCTGCTGTTGGCCTTACCTTCGCAGCAGGACTGCGTTCGATTCTCCGGCAGGATCCGAATATCGTAATGGTAGGGGAGATCCGCGATACAGAAACGGCGGAGATTGCAGTCAGAGCCTCCTTAACGGGTCATCTTGTCCTGTCGACGCTGCATACCAATGATGCTATCAGCACTATATCGCGCCTCAGGGATATGGGAGTTGAGCCTTATCTTATTGCTTCTTCCCTGATAGGGGTAGTTGCCCAGCGGCTTGTGCGTAAAATATGCCCGGACTGTAAAGAAAAGTACAAGCCGTCTGAGCAGGAAGCGATCATGCTGCGGAAATACAGTCTGCCAGCAGACGTTCTCCATCGCGGACGGGGCTGCGGCAGCTGTAGCACTACAGGTTACCGTGGACGTATTGCCATTCACGAGGTGTTAACTATCGATGACCATATGCGGCAATTGATTACGGATCTGGCATCCGTCGATGAACTGAAAGTTGCCGCGCGCGAGCGCGGGCTTGTACAGCTAATGGAAGACGGCTTCCTCAAGGTTACGCAGGGAACCACGACGCTCCAAGAGGTTCTGCGGGAGACGGTATCGCAGTAAACAAGTCTTAAGTAAGCTGACAAAACGTTGAGGAGGATAGCCAGTGCCGACATTCACGAGAGACATTATACAACTGCTTCATATGGCCTATACCTCCAAGGCTTCCGACTTGCATATCTCTGTAGGTTCAGCGCCGGTAATACGCATTGATGGAACCCTGTATCCGGTTGAAGGGGAACAGGTCACAGCCGGGGAATCACTGGCAATGGCAGAGGTGCTTATGGAGGAGCGGCATAACAGTATTTTCAATGAGACCGGTGAGATTGATTTCTCCTACCCGCTTGATAATGGAGTGCGTTACAGAGTAAATGTGTACCGTCAGCGGAGTGGAGTAAGCATCGCAGCCCGGTCTATTCCCGCTGAGATTCCGTCGCTGGAGCAGTTATCCCTGCCTCCGATTCTGGCATCTCTGGTAAAGAAGCCGCAAGGTCTTATCCTGGTGACAGGCCCTACGGGCAGCGGCAAATCCTCAACGCTGGCGGCGATGATTCATTCCATCAACCAGTCCGAGAGCAAGCATATCGTGACCCTGGAGGATCCTATAGAATTCTTGCACAGCCATGGCAAATGTCTGGTGGATCAAAGGGAAGTGGGGAGCGACACGAACAGCTTCGCCAGCGGTCTCCGGGCAGCATTAAGACAGGATCCGGATGTCATTCTGGTGGGGGAAATGCGTGATTTGGAGACGATCTCAGCAGCCGTTACTGCTGCTGAGACTGGACACTTAGTATTAGCAACGCTACATACGACAGATGCGCCGCAGACGATTGACCGGATTATCGACGCTTTTCCAGGCCATCAGCAGAATCAGATCCGTTCCCAGTTGGCTTCGGTGATGCTTGCTGTAGTCAGCCAGCGCTTATTCCCGAGAGCTTCGGGCCGCGGGCGGTTATGTGCAACAGAGATTCTGGTGAATACGCCCGCGGTTGCCAACCTGATCCGGACGGAGAAGACGCATCAACTGAAGAATGTCATGCAGACAAGCAAGGCGCTGGGTATGCACACACTGGAGATGAACATCCGTGAATATCTTGCGGAAGGGCTTGTACATCCTGCTGCAGCCAAAGCGTATATGAGTGAGGTGAACGGCTGATGGCATTGTTCGAGTATCAAGTCAAAACAGCGGCCGGCAGGCCAATCAAAGGGAAGCTTACCGCTACGGATAAGCCGGCAGCCATGGATGAACTCCGCAAACGCAATCTGACGGTATTCTCGCTGGTGGAACGTAAAACTTCCATTCTGCAAATGGATATTTATATAGGCAATCCGGTTAAAACCATTCACTTTATTATTTACTGCCGCCAGTTCGCGACACTTATGCGTGCCGGAGTATCCATTGTAGATGCTACGCGCATCCTGGCAGAGCAGACGGATAGTAAGCCGCTACGTAAGGCATTGCAGGATGTCGGTTCAAGCCTGCTGCGGGGGATTTCCTTCTCCCAGGCGGTCCAGGATCACAAGAGGATATTCCCGCCGCTGTTTGTCAGCATGATTCGCGCCGGTGAGGAATCCGGGAATATGGAAGGAACGCTGGAGCGGCTGGCGATGTTTTTTGAAAAGCAGCATACAACAACCGAGAAGATAAAATCTGCACTGACTTACCCGATTACTGTTGGGGTGATGGCTATAGGTGCAGTAATTTATCTGTTATGGGCAATTGTACCGCAATTTGTCACCATGTTTGAGTCTTTTGATGCCGAGCTTCCGGCGATTACCAAGATGGTATTGGCACTCAGCAAAAGTATTCAGGGGCAATGGTATTTCTGGATTCTGGGGGTACTTCTCTTAGTAGTTGCCTATCAAATAACTAAACGTACCGAGAAAGGGGCCTATGTACTTGATTACGCCAAGCTGAAGGTTCCGGTCTTTGGTAAGTTGAATCAGAAGGGCTCGATTGCACAGTTTACCCGGACATTCTCTTCACTCTACGCCAGCTCGGTACCCATCCTCCAATCCCTGGCTATTGTAGAGGAAGTGGCAGGCAATAAGGTAATCGGGCGTTATATCCGCAGTGCAAGTGATTCCCTCAGACAGGGAAATCCGCTCTCTGAGCCGCTCAAGAAGGCATGGGTGTTCCCGCCGCTGGTTACACAGATGATTGCCATCGGTGAAGAGACCGGAGCGCTGGATACGATGCTGTCGAAGGTCGCTGACTTCTACGAGATGGATGTAGAGAACACAGTTGACCGCCTCAAATCCTTATTGGAGCCTCTGTTGATTGCCTTTCTGGCAGGGGTAGTCGGCGTAATTGTAGCAGCCATCATGCTGCCGATGTTCAGTCTGTACAGCAATATGTGAACCTTGCGGTTCCTTGCAGCCATTGAGAGGGGTGACGCCGGAAAAGGCGGCGCGGGAGCTGAAGCTGCTTCCGCAGGTGCTGGACGATGGAGAAGCTGCTTCTATACCAAGAGCAATACAGCAGGAAGGTAGCAACATAGGATGAGATTTCTGTCGGAACATCACACACTACTATTATCAAGGGGGAAACGAAATGTTGGCACAGGCAATTAAGAGAAGACTCAGCAAGGAAGAGAATCAGAAAGGGTTTACGCTGATTGAGTTACTGGCGGTTATCGTTATTTTGGGGATAATTGCGGTTATTGCGATTCCGCTCATTGGTAATATCGTTACTAATTCACGTGAGGATGCAGATCTGGCCACAGCACGTCAAGTTTATGAAGCAGCAAGACTCTATGTCATTGGAGAACAAAATGGTAACTTTGTATCTAATACTTCGGTTACTCTAGAAACACTTCAAACAAATCACTATATTGAAGCCGGCTTAGTATTGCCTAGTACAAAAGTTGCACTCACCCCGGCTACAACATTGGTGAAATTTACTGCAGATGGAATATTGCAGTCTGTTACTTTAACTCCTGCCCCTGCAAAAGTTAGAAATGGTCTTTATACAGCTTCCCAAATCATTACCAAATAAATATATTTGAATTATTCGTTTATAGAAAGGAATCGGAACCATTCCGATTCCTTTTTTAAAATCCCCGAAAGGGACACTAACCCATCATGACTATTTTTATCGCAATCTATATAACTCTACTAGGCCTCACGCTCGGTTCTTTCTATAACGTAGTAGGACTACGGATACCGGCAGGAGAGTCTTTACTGAATCCGCCATCGCAATGTCCCAAGTGCGGGACGCGGCTTACGCCACTGGATCTGATCCCGGTTCTCAGCTATCTGTTATCGCGGGGGAAGTGCCGGCATTGCGGAACTAGGGTGTCACCAATGTATCTATTTGGAGAAGCCGCAACTGGACTATTATTTCTGGTGATGTATCTGAAATTCGGCCTCACGCTTGAGGGAATTACAGGGATGCTGCTGGTCAGCCTGGCGGTCATTATTACAGTCTCTGATCTGAGATATATGCTGATTCCTGACAAAGTGCTGTTATTCTTTGCGCCGGTATTTCTGGGACTGGTTCCTTTCATGGCGGAAGTCCCGCTATGGTATCATTTGCTTGGCGCTTTAAGTGGTGGAGGCGTTCTCCTTCTGCTGGCCCTGTTTGGGGGAATGGGAATGGGCGACGTCAAGCTGTTTGCACTGCTGGGCTGGATCATCGGCTGGCCAAATGTCATTGTGGCGTTTCTGTTGGCTTGTGCGCTGGGCGCCGCCATCGGAGCAATTATGCAGCTGTTAGGCATTGTCCAGCGCAAACAGCCAATCCCGTTTGGACCTTTCCTGGCTCTGGGTTCACTGCTCTCATATCTGTTCGGCCCGGACATCATCGGCGCATATCTTTCGTTTATCGGTTAGGAGGAACATCATCGGATGCTGAGATTAGGTCAACAAGCGGTCGGGATTTCCATTGAGGAATCCGCCATACGCTGCGTCAGCTTAAAGAAGAATAAAACATGGGAAGTCCGCAAGAAGAAGGTCCTTCCGCTGCATCCGGGCATGATTGTCGAGAATCAGATTGCTGACGGTGAGTCACTGCTGGATATCCTTAAGCCCTGGGTTAAAAAACAAGGCCTTCGCGGTTCGAAGGTGTCCCTGGCTATCCCGCCTGCTCAAATCATTATCCGTAAAATGAGTATTCCCAGCACGAATGAAAAACAGCTTGAGCAGCTTGTGAAGCTGGAGGTAGAAACGGGTCTGCATCTGCCTTTTGAAAATCCGGTGTATGATTACGTTACAACAAGCGTGGATGAAAACCAGAGTCATCTGCTGGTATTTGCCGCGCCGCGCAAGCCGATTCAGGATTATATCGATATTCTGGAAGCGGCTGGTTTACGGGTGGGCAGTGTCGAAATTTCCGCTACGGCGTTAGCAAGAAGCATCATGCTGAATCAGGGCGAAGCCTTTGCAGAAACGATGCTGATCCATCTGGAGCAGTCACTGCTGGATATCTATATGTTCCGTGAAGGCAATCCTGTCTTTATCCGTACGATTAATGTTGCCGATCTGCAAGCGGGCAGAGCGGAGCCGGTAGCTCCGCCTGTACAGGAAGAGATCAAATACAGGTCGGAGGCAGCTGCTACGCTTGAGAATGTGGAGGAACATCTCTCACCCGAGCAGATGCTGGAGATTACAGCTGAAATCTCGCGGATGCTGAACTTCTACCAGTACAGCTTGCACGATGGCAGTACCCGGATCAGCAATGTACTGATTACAGGGACTCCGGGCATCCGCAGCCAGCTGCATGAGGAGCTTAGCCAGTCTTTATCCGAACAGGAGATTATTCCGGTAAGTCTTGATCAATTGGAGACTAGTGTAGCCAGAAGCCAGAACCTGCAATTGAATAGCTACCGGATTGCGACCGGAGCTGCACTAGGTTCAGGTACACAGCATATTAATCTCTTGCCCCGTGAAGACCGTGAGGCCATGTTATTTCCCTATTTGGCCATTGCACTGGTCGGAATCTGGCTGCTGGGCATAGTGGGCACCGGGATCTTTTATGCAGCGAACAAGGGGCAGATTAACGATCAGTCAGAGCAAATCCAGGGTCTGCAGGACCGGAGCGCATTGCTTCAATTGGAGCTGGCCAAAGCTAATAACGGCGGTTCAGGCAAACTGGACCGTAAAGCGGCCGTTGAAGAGATCCTGAAGTACAAGCTGAATATTGTTTCTGTATTAAATGAGCTGGCTTCCGGGCTGCCGCAAGGGGCTTCGCTTAGCAATATTGGTTACACATACCTCACCTCCATTGATCTGACCGTCAAGATGCTCAAAATGGAGGATGCTTCCGAATATCTCGCTGAACTGCGCAAAATGTCCTTCACGGTTGACGTGAGTATTCAGAAGCTGTCTGAAGGAGATCCGTCCGGAAGTACGCAATCTCCAGCGACTCTAACGAGATTCTACACGGCAATATATCATGTGAATTTGGCGAAAAGCACGCAGCAGGATACTGATGCATCTAACCCGGGGGAGGCGGATGAGAATGGAACAAATCAATAAATACCGTTCGCCTATTGTGCTGGGGATTCTTGTCCTGTTCCTGCTGTTGTTCGCGTTCTTCCTGCTGGGATTCCAGCCTACAAACAGCAAGATTGCGGAGCAGGAATCAGAGATGTCGCAACTGGAGCAGCAAAACAGCCTCATGGAGAACAAAATTGAAGAACTGAACCGTTCGGCGGTGAATGACGAGGCTCAGGATGCGCTTCTGGCCCAGCTCCCGCGCGGTGACGACAGCGAGCAGCTTATTCTCGATCTGCGAGCCATCGGAACAATGACCAATGCCCGGCTGAAGGATATCGGTTTCACGCTGGATGATACGAATCCCATTCAGGTTATGACCGGTTCCTCCGAAGTAGTGTTCCCTACCGTGAAGGCCTTGAAGATGACTGCGCTTGTGGAAGGAACCTATAATAGTGTGCGAAGCTGGATGACTGCACTACAGCTTCTACCCCGCATTATTAATGTGGATGCGTTCAGTTTCCAGCACTCCAGCGATTCCGGTAACATTATTTCAGCTAATATTACTTTTACTGCCTACTATGAGAAGTCGTCGGAACCAACAGAAACTCCGGCGCAAGTTGCTGTTCTGGATCAAGAGCAGCCCTGAGCTTAGACAGTCATAGGTAGCGCATTATTTACCCTATATAGTTCCATTTATCCCAGCTCTGGCCCCTATAAACAGGAGGGCGGAGCTTTTTTATGCTGTTTTGGGGTTTAACCGTTTACACATGGGGTAGTATTGGGTATTTTAGCTTACGGGCTATCGTAAGTTATATAGTACTTATCGCAGCAGTTGGAGAGAAATAGTTCTTCAATATATAAAACAGGATTACAAGGAGGCATTCAGAATGAACAAAAAAATGTTGATCGGTTCATTAGCACTATCACTGGGTCTGGTTTCTGCGGGAAGCGGAGCGCTCGCGGCTTCGCCAGCGGTGGGAATAGAGGGAGTAAGAACAGTAGCGGTGTCTGCACCAGGCAAGGAAGGTCCCGCTACAATCAATAATTTGACCGAGAAGAGTATTATTCCACTCATGGTTCATGCGAAGGCGATATACGCGTATGCAAGCCGGGGGGGCAGTGAATTCAATCCTGAGTTGTTTAATTATAATACAGTAGAGTACCGTTATCTCTCCAGTGATCTTGGCAGCAAGCAGCAACTGATGAACTATATTAAACGGGCATACACTCACAACGCCGCAGCCTTCTATCTGCAGACTCAATTTCTGGAGTATAACGGAAGAATGGCGCAGCCTAATGTAGATCTGGGCAACACGCTGGATTACAGCAGAGCCACAGCCCGGATGGTTTCAAAAACTGCACAGTCAGCAGTGTTCGAGCTCAGCGTACCGCCAGCAGGAACGACAGGTGTTAATGAGAATGTAGTGGTGAAACTCAAAAAGGTAAGCGGATACTGGAGAATTGATGTATCGCCGGCTACGGTTTTCTAGTTCGGGGATGGTAAGGAACTGTGCATAACTAAGAGGCCAACAGCTCTGCCGCAATCAGCGCAGCAGCTCCGCCGCACTCAGTGCAGCAGCTCCGCAGGATGAAGAATACCGGCAATCCGGCCTTGATCGGTCACGATAATGCAGTCGTTTCTCATCGGTTCGGGACGCTGCATGGCTTCGGCCCAGAGTAACTCAGCCGGGGTGGAGATATCGGCCACCAGAGGTTTGCGGTTCATCAGCTGCGATACGGGTTCATGGTAGAATCTGTCCATACCCATCCGTCCTGTAGCCTTGAGGAAAAAACGTTCGCACATGATCAGTCCAACCGGCTCATTATCTGTACTGCGGACGATGATGCATTTGGATTCCGGATGCTGAAACAGTACCCGCAGGGCTTCACGGCAGGTCATCGATGGCGAAACGGAAGGTGCTTGGCGGATGAGGGCGGACAGGTCAGTCGTTGATGCTGTAATCATAGAATTCATCCTTTCTGATAGGTTCTACTTTCAACTGTAGCGCGCAATCGTAAATTATAATGGCTTCTCCGGTAAGCCTTATGTAAAGGATGCCATTTTTATTAAAAAGCATGCTTGGGCTAAAGTTTAAGTTTCCGCCGAATGTTACGCACGAACGGCTGTGCCTCCCTTTTATAAGGAGGGCACAGCCGTTTTTACTTGCAGCAGCTTATTGGCCCTTTACCCCGTCCTCCACCAGCTGTCTGCCCGGGGATTCCGGCAGCGTAGATTTGCTCATGCCTCCACGGTTGATGGCAATGACGCGTTTCTGGGCGTAGTAGACATCACGGGAGAGCTTCGTCTTCTCCTTGGCTTTACCGTCAACATAACGGGTAATGTAGGTCTCCACTACATAGCCGGTTTTGCCGGATTGCAGTACCCTTGTTCCGCCCTTCGGGAGCGAGGCATCGCTCACATACTTGTCGGTGGGAGGAAGTACCTCAACAGTGCGGGATTCTAAGGAATAAGTAACGTTTCTCGGAAAAGTGCCGAACAGCTTGACGGTCAGCGTGCGGCCCTTCACTTCGGACTTGATAATCAGATGTTTGCCGGTATTGTTGCGGAAACGGAAGTTGATATAGCCCTCGGCAAAAGTGGCATCCTGGCCTTTGGGCAGATAGCTGACCGGAAGTGAATGGTTGCGCCGTTCAACGATCTCAAGCCCGGAGCGCAGCGCGGCATTATACAGAGTGCTGGAGACCTGGCAGATTCCCCCGCCCGTGCCGGGCTGCAGCTTGCCGTTGACAATCACCGGAGCCTCGCGGAAGCCATATTCCGCCTGGGCCTTCTGGATCGCTTTTCCGTAATCGAAAATAGCACCAGGCGGCAGTATGGTCCCGTTGACGGCTTTGGCGGCAGCCTCCACATTGAAGCTGCGCCCGGGTCCGCTGGCCCCGAGTGAGGTGCTGAACTGGGTGATTTTGCGCTCGATGCCTTGATCCCTCAGCGCCTGCAGCGTGACATTCGGCTGCTTGACCGTTAAGGGCACCTCCAGCAAAATGCGTTTCCCTTCCAGTGCCCCGTTGCCGGCAAGCCGGGTGGGTACGGCCGCCTGCAGGGCGAGCTCCAGCGCATGCCAGTCTACCTCGAAGGAGGTGGTCCCTGGAGTATAGACGACACGGTCATCACTGGTAATCTGCCGCACTGCGTCGACAGGAACGCCGAAGGATTCTTTTTCCCATGCCGGACTTAGGCTGTTCATAAGCTGCGAAATCTCCAGATGAATTCCGATATTCCAGTTCCCGTTCCAATTGTACCGTGCCTGTACCCGATCCATTAGCGGACCATCCGTCAGCGTCTTCAGGGCGCGCCGGAATTCCTGGGCTTCATAGGTTACCCCTGCTTGCTGCAGTGAGACACTCAACCCGGTATCCCCCTTGGCCTTCAGTGTGAGCGGCGTAGCTTCAAGCGCCTGAAGTTTTGCCTCCAGCGCGGCCCGCACCTCGGTGATGTCCTGGCCGCTGATATCCCAGCCGGCAATGGCTGTTCCCTTGGGCAAGGTGGTCTGGGAGCCATATAAATGAAACCCTCCGGCGACCAGCGAGCCGGCCAGAATCAGGCCGAAACCCGCGATGAGGGCAGCGTGTACTTTTTTCATAAGCAATCTCCTTCTGTAGGGGCGGATTTGCGCCGGAAGCGGCACGGGCCATGGAATCAAGTCTTAAAGAACGCCTGGGAATACCGATATATATTAGAACAGAAGCTGGAGTGAACCTGATATTTTTATGTATATGTAAGGATTCGGTAAAACTTTCGGGTACTCAAGGGGTTAGGGATTTGTTACAATAGATACGCCTGCGATAATAATGCAGTTTATGGAAGCTTCCGCAGTTTGGTGTCGATAAGATAAGGCCCGGCGGAATATGTCAGAATCGGGAAGTGATAAGATGATCGAGATGCAGGATGTATGGAAGACCTATCCTAACGGAACCCACGCGCTACAAGGAATATCTGTCAAAATCGACCGGAATGAGTTCGTCTATATCGTCGGACCGTCCGGCGCAGGTAAATCAACGTTCATGAAATTAATTTATAGAGAAGAAACACCGACCAAAGGACAGATCTCTGTAGGCGGGTTCAATATCGGCAAGCTCAAGCCCCGCAAGATTCCTTATGTCCGCCGCAACATCGGCGTGGTGTTTCAGGATTTCCGCCTGCTGCCGAAGATGACGGCTTATGAGAATGTCGCTTTTGCGATGGAGGTTATCGAGGCGCCGAAGAAGGTGATCAAGAAGCGTGTGAATGAAGTGCTCGATCTGGTGGGACTGCGCAGCAAAGCGGGACGTGAGCCCTCACAGCTCTCAGGGGGAGAGCAGCAGCGGATCGCCATTGCCAGAGCCATTGTCAACAACCCTTCTGTCATTATTGCGGACGAGCCTACCGGCAATCTGGACCCGGAGACCTCATGGGGCATCATGCAGCTGCTGGATGAGATTAATTTTCGCGGAACAACGATCGTAATGGCTACCCACAACAGGGATATTGTCAACAAAATGCGCAAACGGGTGCTGGCTATTGAGAACGGGACGATTGTCAGAGACCAATTGAGAGGGGATTACGGTTATGAGTTTTAAAACCTTCTTGCGGCATGTGCGGGAAGGCTTCAAAAACGTATTCCGCAACGGCTGGATGTCAGTGGCTTCCATCACGTCCATCGTTGTCTCTCTCTTCGTGCTCGGAGTGTTTATATTGCTGGTGCTCAATGTCAATGAAGTAGCGGACAAAGCTGACAGCCAGGTGCAGATCAATGTGCATCTGACGCTGAATACGGACCAGAAAATGCGGGAGAAGCTGGAAAACGAAATCGGCAGTATGCCGGAAGTCAGCAAGGTGGAGTTCGTCTCCAAAGAACAGGGTCTGAAGGAATTCCGTGAAGATATGGGGCCGGATGCCGCCGAGCTCCTGGAAGGCTTCGATGAAGATAATAATCCGCTGCCGGACAAGCTGCTCGTAGAGGTGATCGAGCCGACCACTGTTCCGTTTGTAGCTGAGAAGATAGAAGCACTGAACAAGACCCTTGAAGAGCAGCCGATCTACAAAGTGAATTATGGCAAAGGCTCGGTGGAGACCTTGTTTAAAGTGACTAAGGCTGTGCGCAACATCGGGTTTATTTTTGTGGCAGGTCTGGCGCTGATGTCCATGTTCTTGATCTCGAACACCATCCGCGTAACGATTCTCGCCCGCCGCAAGGAAATCGGCATCATGAAGCTCGTAGGGGCAACGAATTATTTTATCCGCTGGCCGTTCTTTATTGAAGGTGCACTCATCGGGCTGATCGGCTCGCTGGTTACTTCGGGGGCGCTGTATGTGGGCTATAGCAGTCTGGTCTCTTCGGTGCAGGGAGATCCGATGCTGGGGCTGCGGCTGATTCCTTTTGAGGATATTTGGCTGCTGCTCTGCGGACTGCTGGTTGGCCTCGGTGTATTAATTGGCGTCTGGGGAAGTACGGTGTCGATCCGCAAATTCTTGAAGGTATAGCATAGATGAATTTCACATTTGAACAAAGGACGGGGAGTGCGAGTTGAAGAAGATTGTCGCCGGAATAGCCGTAATGTTGCTGGCTGTAACAATGTTCGGGCCCTCTGACGGATATGCGAAGAAAACAAGTGTTGCCGAGATTGACAAGCAGCTGAAGCAGCTGCAGCAGGAGGTCCAGGCGGCCAAGGCGGCGCAGGAGAAGGCGGCATCCCGCAATCAGGAAGCGCAGCACTATAAGAATAAGACGACGCTGAATCTCCAGTATGTGCTGGACCAGATTGCCCAGGTGAAGGGTGAGATGACGACCATTTCCGGTAAAATCGCCAGTACGGAGGAGTCGCTTAATGTGACGGCAACTGAACTGGACGATGCAGAGGCACGTGTGGCTTCCCGCGAAAAACTACTGGAATCACGTGTCCGCCTGATGTACACGGATGGTGCAGTCTCTTATCTGGATGTGCTGCTGTCTTCCACCAGCTTCTCGGATTTCCTCGACCGGGCCGATTCCCTGAAGATGATCGTGGATCAGGATCAGGATCTGCTGGTGCAGCATAAGCTGGACAAGCAGACGGTCATCGCGAAGAAGCAGGAGCTGGAGGGGCAATACGCCCAGGCTAAGCAGCTGTATACCGATCTGGAGTCCCAGCGAAGTGTGCTGAAGGATAAGGAAGCGGAGAAGCAGGAGCTAATTGCTTACTACGATGAAGAGATTCAAGAGGCTGAGGTGATCTCCGAAGAGCAGAATGCCAAGCTGGTGCAACTGGCCAGCAACCGCTCTGCCCTGGAGGAGCAGAAGGACAAGCTCAAGGCTGAGGAAGCGGCACGCCGCGCAGCGGCCGCCAAAGCCGAAGCGGCACGCCGGGCGGCAGCGGCGGCTGCCAAAGCGGCCAAGGCCGCCAAGTCTGCGAGCAGCAGCAGAAGCTCCATTGCCAGCGTAGAGGAATATGCCGGCGGTGATGGGCCCTTCCTGCTGCCGGTAGGCTCGGCTCGTGTCTCTTCGCCGTATGGTGTCCGGACGCATCCGGTTACGGGTGAAGTCGGCAAAATGCATACCGGTGTGGACTTTGCGGTTCCGCAGGGCACGAATATCCATGCGGCCGATTCCGGTACCGTCCTGGTGGCGGAATGGTGGAGCGGTTACGGCTATTGTGTAATCATTGACCATGGCGGCGGGGTATGGACGCTGTACGGCCATATCCGCGAAGGCGGAATCAAAGTGAAACCGGGAGACCGGGTAGAACGCGGACAGACGATTGCCGAATCCGGTGCCACTGGACGCGTGACCGGACCGCATCTGCATTTCGAAGTTCGGGTCGACGGCAAGACGGTTAATCCTATGCCTTATCTGTAAATTTGAGCTCTAATAAATATATTTTCATTCAGCGGCATATACTGGAAGAGATGCCGTTTCTCATGGAACGGACCCTTGCGGGTGAGAAGATGGACAAGAAGGGACGGTGGGAACATCATGTTAAAGAAGAGTACCGCAGCCTTTATGATCGTTGCCGCGCTGCTGTGCGGCAGCCTGCTGACCCTGGGCGTGACCGGCTATGCGCATGTATTCGGACAAGCGGCAGGCGAGGGAATTGCGACGGTCCTGCAGACAGCCGGACTGCAAGACAAAGAATCCAAGAAGCTAGGTACCGCCCTCAGCCTGATCGAGAGCAATTATTATGAGACCGTGGACCGCGAGAAGCTGATCGACGGCGCTGTCAACGGTATGATGGAAGCACTGGGCGACCCTTATTCCAACTATATGGGCAAGGAAACGGCAGCAAGATTCGAAGAGAGTATCGAAGGCTCCTTCTCGGGCATCGGTGCTGAAGTCTCCTCGGATAACGGCAAGGTCGTTGTAGTCTCGCCGATCAAAGGTTCACCGGCTGAGAAGGCCGGCATTCAGGCCAAGGATGTAATCCTCTCCGTTAATGGGGAATCACTGGAGGGGCTTGAGCTTAATGATGCTGTAGCCAAAATCCGCGGTCCCAAGGGAAGCGACGCAACCTTGAAGATTCAACGTACCGGCACAGCGGAGCCGCTGGAATTCGTCATTACCCGCGATGATGTAAGACTGGAAACGGTCTACGCTACGATGGAGAAGGACAATATCGGAGTGATCGAGGTTACGCAATTCTCACAGAACACTGGGAAGCGGTTCGAGGAAGAGCTGACCAAGCTGGAAACGCAAGGCATGAAGGGACTTGTCATTGATGTCCGCAATGACCCCGGCGGTGTGCTGCCGGTTGTTATCGAAATGGCAGAGCAGTTTGTACCGGCCGGCAAGGCAATCGTACAGGTCGAAGACAAAAACAAGCAGCGCGAGGTCAGTACCTCAAAGGGCTCCAGGAAAAAGTATCCGGTAGTTGTGCTCATGAATAAAGGCAGCGCGAGCGCTTCGGAGATCATGGCAGGAGCACTGCAGCAATCTGCGGGTGCGAAGCTGATCGGTGAGGACTCATTCGGGAAAGGCACCGTCCAGACCAGCTTCGAAGAGCAGCTGGGTGACGGCAGTCTGCTGAAGATTACGATTGCCAAGTGGCTGACACCAGACGGCACCTGGATTCACGGCAAGGGCATCAAGCCGGATATTGCGGTCGCCCAGCCGGATTACTTCTCGGTGGCGCCGATTAATAAGAGTGTAACGCTGCAATATAATATGAACAGCACGGATGTCAAAAGCGCACAGACGATGCTGGATGGTCTGGGCTATAAGCCGGGCCGCAAGGATGGATATTTCGATGCCGGTACCAAGGAAGCGGTCAAGAAATTCCAGAGCGCCGCTAAGCTGAAGTCAACAGGCGTGATTGATGCCAAGACCGCAGAAGCGCTGGAGCTGGCGCTGATCAAGGTCATTCAGGACCCGGCCAAAGACAATCAGCGGAATAAGGGAATCGAAGAGATCCGGAAGGAAATCAAGGCTACGGCGTCGAACAAGTAAGAAGGCTGATTCCAGCCTTCTTTTTTTCTACAAATAGAAGAAAGTTTATGTTGTACACCTTGGGCTGAAGGCGATACAGGGTATTGCTGCTTCGATAACATAGACTCATTTTAGAGGACACCTAATACATTTCCACTAGTCCCGGACGAAAAGGAGTGTGACGAACGGTTTGAATGTGATGTTGGAACTGCTTGCTAGCTGGGGTACAGCGGTCATTCATCTGCTGATTCAGCCTTATTACTATATCGCTCTTATATTTATTGCACTCTATTACCGCAGGCAGGTTGCGCTGGAGCGGAAGCTCATCCATGTGAAGCTGCATAGCTGGGGCCGAGAAACGTGGCGGACGGTGTGGACTGGCGGGGTTGCGGGACTTGTGGTTTCCTTAGCAGCTGTAGCCTTGGGTGTCTCCTTATCCTATACGGCTGTAGCCTGCATCTGGGTGGTCAGTCTGGTATTAATGCTTTTTCGTGTGCGCTATTTATGCTTTGCGTATTCTATAGGTGTGCTGGGAATTGCTCAGTTTGTTCTTTCGTTCTTTCCGGATACGCTGCAGAGCGGAGCCGCAGGAACGATTGCCGGGGCGCTGCGGGAGATGGATATCCCGGCGCTGCTGGTGCTGGCCGCGCTGCTCCATCTGGCTGAAGCGCTGCTGGCGCGCTGGCAGGGCGCCAGGCTGGCGACCCCGCTCTTCCTTGCCGGCAAGCGCGGCAAGGTGGTCGGCGGCTACCAGCTGCAGGCCTTCTGGCCGCTGCCGCTGTTCCTGCTGATTCCCCCGGGTGCGGGAATCGGTGAACTGCCCTGGCATCCGCTGCTGGGCGGGGGCCTGGGCATGGTCTCCCTGCCGGTCATCATCGGCTTCAGCGAGATGACCCAGGGCATGCTGCCCGGACGCAAGGCGGCCCGCACTTCAGGACGGCTGCTGGTATACAGCATCGTCCTGCTCGGCTTAAGCCTGCTTGCGGACTGGTGGAGCCCGCTGACCCTGGTCGCGGCGCTCACTGCAGTGCTGCTGCACGAAGGGTTAAGCTGGTACAGCGCTCTGGAGGAGCGCAGTATCAGTCCTGTCTTCGTGCATCCCCCGGCCGGCCGCAAGGTGCTGGCCGTGCTGCCGGGCAGCCCGGGGCAGGAGCTGGGCATCCTGCCCGGCGAGGTCCTGCTGAAGGTCAACGGGGTCCTGTTGACCGGCGCGGCGCAGCTGCATGAGGCGCTGCGCATGAATTCGGCGTTCTGCAAGCTGGAGGTGCTGAACCGCGAAGGCGAGAGCAAATACCTCCAGCGCGCGATCTACGATGGCGATCACCATCAGCTCGGCATCATTCTGGTGCCGGAACCGGACGGAAGCGTGACCGCAGAGGCCAAGCCGTCCAGTATCTTCAGCATCATCGGGATGCAGACGGGAACCCGCCAGCGGGGCCATACGCCCGGGCGGCGGGGCCGGAAGAAGCCTGCCGCCTCTGCGGAGGCTAAGCAGAAATCTGCCGGAGTCTGACGGAATTACTTAACCTGTAACAGCAAAACTTGAAAGGCCAGTTCCCTGATTATCACCCAGGGAACTGGCCTTTTTTGAGGGGATATAAGAGTCTACATACAACTTGAAGGCTCTAATTTCCGCTAACCCGCCAATCCGGCAGAATTCCTGCATTACGTACAACAATGTGCCCCGGTTACCCAAACCAGGCCAAACCGCCACCCTATGATTCATTCCAATCTCGTATACGCCAAATTTAATGTCCCACAAAAGTCCCCGTTCTCTCTCCACCTGAAAAATCTGATATGTCCAGAAATCGAGACTACCCAGTGGAGGACGGATCGCCGTTTCCGCACGTAATACCCAAGCCGCTACCCAAGCCCCTACCCAACCAAGTCCCTACCGGTTCCCCTGACTCTTCAAATAGAGAATGGCGATCTGTGTACGGTCCCGCAGCCCGAGCTTGCTGAGGATATCGGTAATATAGTTTTTGACCGTGCCTTCACTTAGGAACAGCTTCCCGGCAATCTCTTTATTGGTAAGTCCCTCTGCAATCGAGGACACTATGGTCAGCTCTGCTTTAGTCAGCCCGTAGGATTCCAGAGCCTGCCTATGGGCGGCTTCCTGACGGACAGGCGGCTGGAGGAAGCCGGCCAGTTTGCGGGCGATATCCGGATGAATGAGCATGTTCCCCTCATGTACAGTCTTGATGCCCTGAATGATCCGGTCCGGCGGAATGTTCTTGAGCAGATAACCGCTGGCTCCGTTACGCAGTGCTTCAATGATATATTCATCATCGTCGAAGGTAGTCAGCATTAGAACGGCTACGTGCGGATGAGCCTCTTTGATCAGGCGTGTGCCTTCCACACCGCCGCACCCCGGCATCCGGATATCCATGAGTGCGACATCAGCCCCGCCGCCTGGCGTCCCCAACAAAGCGAGCGCTTCAAAGCCATCCCCTGCCGTTCCGGCCACCTCAATCTCAGGGTCCAGCCCGACCAGTACCTTCAAGCTCTCACGGATAAAAGAGTCGTCGTCCACGATCAATACTTTAATCATCCTATGCTTAGCTCCTTCTCACTGTAATTGGGGCTCCGCCAGCCCATAACTAATACTGAATATCCTCTCCTTGCCTGTACACAGGCAACCGGGTGATGACTGTGAACTGCGGCACAGGCCGCAGCTCCAGGGTCCCGCCGATCAGGACGGTGCGTTCCGTCATACCGGTTAGACCCATGCCTCCGCCGCTTTGCAGTTTATGCAGGGCGTCTTCTTCGGGCAGCCGGCCGTTATTTCCTGCCTCCATCATGATCTCGTGATCCCTATACGATAAGGTAATCCAGACAGAGTCCGCCTTGCCGTGCCGCAGTGCATTGGTGATGGCTTCCCGGGCGTTTTTATAGAGCACGACCTGAATGCTCGGGTAGAGCGGATAAGGAATCCCCTGCACAGTATAGGAGGTTGCAATGCCGGTATCACGGCCTACCTCCTCCAGCAGCCGGTCGAGCGCATACGCACCTTCAAGCTGCGGCGTATAGTTGATCCGCTTCAGCGCAGCCCGCATATCGTCCATACTGGCCGAGAGCTGGTCCCGGATCTGATGCATCATGCCAAGACCTGTTTCGGGAGCTGCCGGCAGCGTATGGATGGCGGCTTCGGTCATCATTTTGACCCGGATTAGCCGGTGTCCGATATCATCATGCAGCTGGCGTGCGATCCGCACCCGTTCCTCCGCTTGCGCGGCAACCTCTACCTGCGTGGTGAACTGGAGCAGACGCGAGCGTGCTTCCTCAAGCTCGAAATGCTTCTTGCGCAGCTCATCGTAGAGAAACAAGGTATCTGCGCGGCCGCGTCCCGTCCGGATCAGCTGTATATTCAGCGCGGCGGCCAGCAGGAAGGTGAGGTTCGTGAACGCCTGCACAGCCGGGGCAGCATCGCGGAAGGCAACATTGAGCAGCACCAGATGAATACAGAAGAAGGCAATTGCCATGTTCTTACGCTGCAGCCAGGAGTAGGACAGTACCGCCGACAGGGCCGGGAAAATCATCAATGTGCTGTACGGGTAACACAGCCAGGCTGTGTAGATCAGTTCAATGCCTCCGGTGAGCAGAGGGAAGGGCTTCGGCAGTTTTGTGCCAAGCGTCGCGATCAGGAGCAGCAAGAGGAAATGAAGAGTGAACTGTTCATAGTCGGCGTACTCATAGACATAGATAGATAGTACTGCAGGAATGATAATGAGACCGTAACGCAGCATATTCAGTTCTCTGGTCAATTAGGGTCATCCTTTTTATAGAATATATGAATTTATATGATTTCCTCGATAAGTTATCCATCAATTACTTCTCAGCTATCTCCATCTTATCATAAGAGTGCTATCGTTCAGGAGATGACTTTGGTCACCTCCAGAGGATGACCTTCTGTACCTTCGGCCACGCCTTCACTACGCTACAATGAGAATACGAGAACTAAGGGAACAGGAGCGATGGCAAATGGCACTTGCGGTATTAACCGATGTGGTGAAAAGGTATGACAGCAAACTGATCGTGGATCATGTGAATTTCAGTCTGCAGGAAGGCGAAATATTCGGCCTGCTCGGCCCTAATGGTGCCGGGAAAAGCACAACAATCAGCATGATTTGCGGTCTGCTTAAGGCGGACAGCGGCGAGATTCTGATCGATGGTCTGTCCGTAAGGGAGAAGCCGCTGGAGGTTAAGAAGCGTATAGGGCTTGTCCCCCAGGAGCTGGCCTTATACGAGAATATGTCGGCGGCAGAGAATGTAAGCTTTTTCGGGAAGCTGTATGGCCTGCGCGGGAAGCTCTTGAAGGAACGGATCCAGGAAGCGCTCGAATTCACAGGTCTTAGCGACCGGGCCAGGGATAAGCCGTCCACCTTCTCGGGGGGGATGAAACGGCGACTCAATATCGCCTGTGCCATCATGCACCGGCCGCGCCTGATTATTATGGATGAGCCGACCGTCGGCATTGATCCGCAGTCCCGCAATCACATTCTGGAATCGGTCAAAACACTGAATAAGCTGGGCTCAACGATTATCTATACCAGCCACTATATGGAGGAGGTAGCAGCGGTCTGTGACCGGGTGGCGATTATGGATAAAGGTCATATTATAGCCTGCGGCACGGAAAGCGAGCTGCGGGAGCGGGTAGCCCATGAGGAGAAAATCGTAGTTAAGGCGGCGAATATCACTCCAGCTCTAATTAACGAGCTTAGCCGGCATCCCCGGATCAGCCGGGTGGAGGCTGTGCAGGATGCTGTGGAGCTGTATCTGCCTTCCTCACAAAGTGAGCTGCAGGACATTCTGTTTATTTTCGCCAAGCATGAAGGGGTGATCGCCTCCCTTAACATTGAAGAGCCGGATCTGGAGACGTTGTTCCTCAGTCTGACCGGGCGGACATTACGGGATTAGAGGGGAGGACAGTAAGATGAATACCTGGACCATTATGAACTATGAACTACGCAGATTGTTCCGCTCACGTTCGATGCTGCTTAATATGTTTCTGCTGCCGCTGGTGCTGATCTTTCTGCTGGGGGCTTCGCTCTCCGGGGTGGTGGGCGTGAAAGAAGCCGATGAAATCGATCCTGTACGGGTAGCTGTTGTGAATGCCGCAGGCGGAGAAGCAGAGACTTCTGCGATGATAACCGCTTTTCTGGAGGCGCCGGAAGTGAAGGATCTCATCATCGCCGACAAGACAGAGAGCCGGGAGGCGGCTGAAAGCGGGCTTCGTACGGGCAAATACGCCTATGCAGTCATTGTTCCTTCCGGCTTCGATGAAGAGGTGCAGCACGGAGAGCGCGCCCGGCTGGAGTTTATTCTCGGCAAGGATCATACCGATAATCTGGTGGCGGGAACGGCTTTTGACAATTTTCTCAGTACGATCAATTACAAGCAGTCGGCAGCGGTAGCGCTTGGGCCGGAAGCACTTGCCGTTCCCCCGGTACCGGCAGAGACAGGGGCAGTGGTGATGGGTGATCTGAATAATGGGGGTAAAACCTATACAGCCTCCCAATTCTACGCGGCTTCCATGCTGCTGATGTTTCTTCTGTACAGCGGGCTGACGGTGACGGGCTCTCTCTTCAGTGATAAAGAGAACCATACGCTTTTTCGGATCAATTCGATGCCGGTCAAGGGCTCCCAGCTGTTTATCGGCAAAATGCTGGGGGTAGGCCTGGTCAGCATCCTTCAGTGTCTGGCGATCATTGTGCTGTCAGACTGGCTGTTCGGTGTCTACTGGGGCAACCGGCCGGGACTTCTGTTGTTGTTCTGCCTGCTGATGATCATCGCATCCATGACGTTCTCCATGGTGATCTGCCTGTTCAGCAAAACAGCGGCCAGCGCAACGAATGTTATTACTGTTCTGACCGTAGTGATGACCTTCGTCAGCGGGGGGATGGCTCCGCTTCCTGATTCCTGGGTGAACAGCATCGGTGCATTCACGGTCAACCACTGGGCACAGCAGGCGATTATCCGCATGATGCTCCATTCCGGTCTGAAGCAGATTCTGCCGAACTTATGGGTGATGTGTCTGATTTGTGCGGTTCTGCTGTGCGTAATGACTGTCTCATACCGGAAGGTGGGCTACCATGAATAAAATAATAACCATTGCCTGGAATATGATCCGGCGAAGCATTGGCACTGTCAAAGGGGTGCTGATATTTATTCTGCTGCCCAGTATTGTAGTTGCAGGAATTATTTCGCTCACTGGGGGCGTTGGCGATGGTCCGGCGACCGTATTATACGCCAATATGGATACGGGTGCTGCCGGAAAGCATCTGCTCTCCGAACTGGAGCAGACCGGCGATTACAAGTTTGAGCAGCGCAGTGATGAGGCGGCATTGAAGGAAGCTGTGATCGGGCAGGAGGGGACGGCAGGAATATGGATTCCAGAGGGGTATTCAACCGCCCTGATTGCCGGGCAGGAGCCGCAGATTAGCATCTTTGAGCTTCGGGCGAGCGAAAGCTCCATTATCGTCAAGATGAAGGTCAATGCAATTGCCGGGAATATGGCTGAAGCTGCGCATGCCGTTGCTGCGCTCAGCGGCGGCACAGCAGCAGATCAGCAGGCGCAGTTCGCTGCTGTGCTGAAGCAGGCGGAGCAGCATCATGTGGGCAGCATACGTACGGATTATGATTTATATCCCCGGGAGACGCTGGGTGTGATTACCGGTCTGACGCTCATGTTCCTGATGGCACTGGTGACAAGCTCCGTGTCCCTGATCAACGATGACCGCCGGGGGCGCACGATGATGCGGATGTTCAGCGCCCCGGTCCGTTCTTACGAAATTGCCCTCGGCAATTTCCTTGGCAGCTTTCTCGTAGGGATTATTCAGATCATTGTGGTGCTCTCGCTGGGCAAATGGGTGCTGCGCTACGATTATGAGATGCCGATGTTTCTCTACTTCCTGGTTCTGGCCGCATTCATGCTGGTATCCATGGGCATTGCCAGCACCGTAGCAGGACTGATCCGCAATCCGCGTAATGCCGGCATGCTCAATTCGCTGATCCTTACACCGACCTGTATGCTGGGCGGCTGCTTCTGGCCAATCTCGATTATGCCGGATTATATGCAGAAGCTGGCTAATTTCACACCGCAGAAATGGGCCATCCAGGCGGTAGATATCGCCGCAACGGGCGGAGGCTGGAACGAGCTGTGGCTGCCTTTTGCCATTCTGGGCCTGATGGCTGCAATCCTGCTGGCGATTGGCTCCACCATACTGCGTCCGAATGAAGCGGGGATCAGTGCTTGAGCTTTAACATGTTTCGTGGTTTATAGCCATGTGTTTTTAGGAGGAGCCCGTCACCAAGGGTTCCTCTTTGTCTTTTTTAGGGACCCAATACAGAGTAAAGGGAGTAGAATGCATCATGGAATTCATCTTATATTTGCTGCTGATTCTGTTATTCACCAAACTGGCGGGGGAACTGTCCGTGCAGCTGGGGCAGCCTGCTGTTCTTCGCCGCCGCTGTCCTTGCAGGCTGGCTGGTTGTACCCCAGGTGATGCGCTGGCTTGCTCCGCTGCGGGTGACCGAAGCGACGATCACGGCAGCGCTGGTGATTCTGTTCGGATATTCTTATTTCGCTGAAATGATGGGGATGGCAGGCATTATCGGCGCGTTTGCCGCCGGGATTGCCAGTGCACAAACCTCCTTCAAGCATGTGGTGGAGTCCAAAGTAGAGCCGAATGCTTACTCGCTGTTTGTGCCGGTCTTTTTTTGTCAGCATCGGTCTCAGTGTTAGCTTTGAGGGCCTCGGCAGCCAGATCGGATTCATGGTGGTGTTGTCGCTGGTCGCCATTCTGGCCAAGCTGCTTGGCGGCGGAATAGGCGCACGCCTTACCGGCTTCAATACCCGCTCGTCACTGGTGATTGGTACAGGAATGATCTCCAGAGGCGAGGTCGCCCTGATCATTGCGGCCACGGGGCTTGAGCACGGGCTGCTGCCACAATATTTCACCGATGTTATCATTGCTGTAATTATCAGCACACTGGTGACACCGCCGCTGCTAAAGAGTGTGTTCCAGGAAGAAGCGGTACGGAAATCGCCTTAATTGCTATGCGGCGATTACCAGGTTATTCTTTAACAGGCTGTCCTCTGCAGGGCAGCTTTTGTGCGTTGTACCTCTGGGAGGAGCCGGCACCCGCCTTAAGACCGAGAACGAAACCCTCCGCCGGACCGTTTTGGCATCAGCCCAAAGCTTCTACACTTAAGCAAGAATCTGCAGCTCATACATAAGAGAACAGACATAAAGAGTTCAATACATTTGATGAGATGGAAGGGGTAAAAGAAATGACATGGCTTACGAAATGGTCGTTTGGCAATAAGGGGGCAGTCGGGCTGCTGGTGGTTATGGCGCTTGTGGTCGGTATCATGAGTTATACCTCGCTGCCGATGGAATTCATGCCGGAGGCAGATAATCCTCAGGTGACCGTTGCGGTCCTGGGTCCGGGCCAGGATGCGCATGCGATGGAGACACAAGTGACGAAGCCGATTGAGGCTGCGACCTCACTGGTGAAAGGCAAGACGGAGCAGATGTCCACCTCCGCTGACGGCTATGCCAAGGTGGATATTTATTTTGACGGCAAAACCAATATGAAGGAAGCAGCGCAGGAGGTTGAGAAGGCAGTTCATGCCCTGAAATTCCCGCAAGGCGTGATGGACCCGTTCATCATTCAGCTGAATACCTCGATGATTCCTGTGTCGCAGGTCACTGTATCGTTCGATGAAGGGCTCACCAAGGAGAATCTGGAGATTGCCGAGAACAAGATCCTCCCCGAGATGCAAAAAATTGATGGTGTAGCGAGCGTCGCCCTCTACGGCAAAACTTCTCCGCAGGTCCGGGTGAAGCTTGATCCGGCAGCAATGGCGGCGAAGGGAGTAAACACGGCGCAGGTTATGGGATTGCTTCAGGGCCGCAGCGTATCGGCATCTGTGGGTGAGCAGACGATTGGCGGCCAAACGGGCAATGTGAACGTGGTTTCATCCATTGAGAGCGTCGATACACTTCAAAAGCTGCCGGTGGCAGCGGGAGTAACGCTAGGAGATATTGCTGCTGTCGAGCCCAAGCTGGACCAAGAGAGTGTGAGCCGCTCGAACGGCAAGGATGTCCTGTTCCTCATTATCACCAAAGAAGCAAGTGCCAACGCGGTGGATGTGGGTGACAAGGTGCGTAGTACAGCAGAGGAGCTTAGCACCAGCGTCAAAAATGCCGAGGTATCCATGATCTTCAGCACTTCGGATATGGTCGTGACTTCGGTAAACAGCATGCTGCGTGAGGTGCTGCTCGGCGCTTTATTCGCCACGATTGTGATCCTGATCTTCCTTCGCAATGTACGGGCAACGCTGATTACGGCTATCTCCATTCCGTTATCACTGGCGGTTACCTTGTACCTGCTGAAGGTGTCCGGGATCACGCTGAATATAGTTACGCTGGGCGGCGTTGCCGTTGCGGTTGGACGGCTGGTCGATGACAGTATCGTGGTGATCGAGAACATTTACCGGCGGATGCAAAAAGAGAGCTTGTCCCGTGAGATGGTAATCAGCGCAACCGGGGAGGTTGCCCGGGCGATTACTACCTCGACGATTGCAACGGTGGCAGTATTCCTGCCGATGGGCCTGTTGCGCGGTGGGCTGCAAGCCTTCCTGCTGCCGTTTGCCCTGACGGTCACCTACTCACTGCTGACCTCGCTTATAGTTGCCTTAACGGTAGTACCGCTGCTCAGCTCCTTGCTGCTGAAAGGCTCCTCTTTGAAGGAGCATGAGCCTTCCCGCAAGTTCAGACGCTTCCTGGAGTGGAATTTGCAGCGGAAGTGGATTACGTTATCCCTCGGACTGCTGCTGCTCGTGGGTTCCATCGGCGCCTATGTCACGATGCCCAAAGGCGCGCTCGATGCTACAGATGCCAGCACAGTAACCGTTCAACTGGTCTATCCGAATAATGTTCCGGTCTCAGAGGTGCTGGAGAACGGCAAGCAGCTGGAAGCTGAGCTGATGAAGCAGCCGCAGGCGGAGGTCGTCATTATGCAATCCGGCAACAGCGCGGATTCGGCACAATGGGGCAGTGTGGTGTCGCTGACCCAAGTGGATTATACCGTCATGATGAAGGAAGATACCGATGCCCAGGCGTTCATGGATCATGTCCGCAGTATGCAGTCTTCCTATGACGGAGCAACATTGACCGTGGGAGCAGCCAGTATGATGGGCTCCAGCTCAACCAATGAATACATTGATATTGTGGGCGATGATCTTCCGGCCATTAATGCGGTTGCCAAGGAAGTCGCTGCCAAAGTGAAAACAATCGAAGGCGTAGGGAAAGTAGCCAGCAACATGGAGGATACCAAGCCGGTGTTTGCGTTCAAAGTAGATCCGGCTGTGGCGAATGCCCAGGAAATCTCCATGCAGCTTAGTGCGATGCTGAACCCGGTTCCGCTGGGCCAGATTGAGCTGGATGGTTCCCCTGCCGCAGTAGTGCTGGAGCCAGTGGTCCAGCCTGCATCGCAGCAGGATCTGCAGAAGATTACGCTTATGACATCCGCCGGCCCGCAGCCGCTGTCACAAGTGGCAGAGCTTACGGTCACCGACCAGCCGGCAATGCTGTATCATAAAGACGGCAAGCCTTATGTACGGATTACCGCAGAGGCAGATCTGAAGCGGGTCTCGGAGATCGGTGCAGATATTAAAGCAGAGACTGACAGCATTACCTTGCCAGAGGGAGTAACCTTGTTCGCAGGCGGTGCCTCGGCCGATCAGGCCGGAGATTTCAGCGACCTGGGCATGACCGCATTGATCTCGATTGGTCTGGTATACCTGATCATGGTTTTGACCTTCAAGACGCTGCGTGCGCCTCTGGCGATCATGTTCTCCCTGCCGCTCGCAGCAATCGGTGCCATCGTAGCCCTGCTGATCTCGGGTGTGACCCCTGACTTCACCGCATTGTTCGGCGCATTAATGCTCATCGGCATCGTGGTCACCAATGCGATTGTGTTGATCGACCGCATTAAGCATAATGAGGAGCATATGACGGTCCGCGAAGCTATTCTTGAAGCGGCCGGGACGCGGATGCGTCCGATTCTGATGACGGCCATTGCTACCGTCTGCGCCATGCTGCCGCTCCTGTTCGGGCAGTCCGAGCAGGGCAGCATCGTCTCGCAGAGTCTGGCCATTGTAGTTATCGGCGGCCTGACTGCGGCAACCTTGTTGACGCTGCTCGTAGTTCCGGCAATCTATGAGCTGCTCTATTTCCGCAAATCCTCCAAAGAACGCAAGAAGGCTGCCGCAGCCGGAACTGTGGCGTCAACGGATCTGCCTAGCTGATTGGGGAAGTAGCTGCAAGAAGAGAACGGGATGGACATAGCTGGAAGTAGTAGTTGATGAAAATAGTAGTGGAAAGTAGTAGCGGAAAGTAGTAGCGGAAAGTAGTTATTGGGACAGCAATGGGAATTGGTAGCAGTAGTGAGAGCACTAATCAGAGCAGTGCGGGATTGTCCGCACTGCTCTTCGCCGTCTGCGATGCGGCAGTGGAGTCTTCTTCGTCAGCTTCGTCCAAAACAGCCCCACTTGAAGCAAGTAACTGATCCTGCGCTAAGGGGGTCTGACCAGTGGAATCCTTCATTATGCATACCAGATCTGGTGCTGGCGAGATGAAGAATCACAAGATCACACTGTGTATGCAAAAATGTTGTACGTATTATAACTTGGCTCCATAGATTTCAGGGTAATCATGACGATTGTTGTATGAAATGCAAGAATTGTCCCGATAAGGCGTCGGGATGAAGAGGATTGTTGTCTTTTGTACAACAATTTTGGATTACAGCCGTTTTGATGAGGAGATTGTTGTATTTTGGGCAGGATTTTCAGGAAATACGACTTCAGCAGCGGGATACCTTGCTTGAATTGCAGGTTGTCTGCTACGACACCATCTACAGGGGAGAGCTCTGGATCAGTTAAAATTGGAGCTGCCTGCATTCTTATTCGTGCGGCTATCCGATCATGTTCTGGAGTTCGATAAGATCAGCTTCAAGGAAGCGGATGTGTACCCGCCGGTTGGCGCTGGCGGTGATCCTGAACCGGAGCCACATGTATATGAGTTAGATCTGGGTAAGCGACAATTTACTGCACAGTAGGCAAAGCAGAAATACAATCAGTATGCACAAAGAAACCTCCCTATTGAACTGGATGCCAGCACTTCCAGTTTTATAGGGAGGTCTCTTTTTTTACAGTGTTCAGGTGTTCAGGCATTTATGTGTTTAAAGGTGTAAACCCGATTCCCGCTTAAACAGCGGAGCGGACGGAACGATTGTGTAGAAGCGTTAGCGGTCGCCTTTGTGTCCGGATTTTCACCGATAAGGTAAAATCAAAAAATCTGGACACAACAGCGATTGGAACAACGTTCCGTTTGCGGAGCGTTCACCAATGAACTACCACTGATCCTACTCCAAAACTAGACTTTTTATAACTTAACGGACGTTCAATTCCCCGTACTCTCATACTTAGACAATCCATACCGGAAGATACCATAAGCCGCAGCCGCGCTTCCTATTGCCGCAACAGGAGCGAGCAGCCACCAGCCGGACCATCCGCTTTTGCCGAAAATATAGGTTGCCGGATAAAAGCTGATGAACGCATAGGGCAGCGCAGTAGAAATAAAGATGCGGATCGCCTGCGGAAACAGGGTAATCGGGTATTTGGCCAGATCGGACAGGTTATGCACCATCAGCGGAAACGCGTTGCCCGCATTGCGGATCCAGAAGGCGGCGGAATTCCCCGCGAGGTTGATCGATACCCGGATGATGACTGCAGTAATAAACAGCAGGATTAGAATGGCCGCTTTGCCCAGCGTCCAGTGAACCGGGCTATGAATGAGCGACTGCCAGACGATCACTCCGCCGATCAGCAGATTGCCAAGTCCGTTGATGCCGATCCCGGTGCAGAATACCTGAAGGACAACGGGCACCGGCCGCAGCAAATAACGGTCCAGCTCGCCCATGTTGACCAGTCTGCCCAGACGCCAGGTGCCTTCGAAGAACAAAGAGCCGATGCCCTCCGTCAGAAAGATCATGGCGTACATAAATGTAACTTCCCAGAACCTCCAGCCGTTAATATCCGGAATCCGGTCATAGATCACCCAGAGGAAGACAAACCCCAGAATCTGTGTCAAGGCGGCAGAGCACATCAAAATATAGAAGTCCTTATTATATTCCAAAATCGCTTTAAGCTGCTGCACATACAGCCGTTTGTAGAGGTAGAGCATCTGGGACATTTTCATTCTGCGGCCTCCTCCAGCCTTAGCCTCCATGGATGGTCACCTGGCGTACCGCCCAGCTCCACATTGCCTTGCCGGCAATCCAGAGTGCTGCCCCCCAGAAAAGTTGGATACCGATCAGGCGCAGACTCTCCCCGGTATCGGCCTGCTGCAGAAAGATCATCGACGGCGTGTGGATGATGGCCTGGAAGGGCAGCAGGAGCGCCAGCTTTTCCAGCCAGTCCGGGAAGAAGGCCAGGGGCACCAAAGCTCCGGACAGGAGATTGGTCAGAGCAATCCGTGTCCAGACGATGCCCATCGATCCGGTGGACCAGAAGCATAAAAGTGCCGCCAGATAGACAACGCCGAATTTCACCACGATTGCACCAAGCAGACTGACTGCGAACAAAATATAGACAGAGAGCGAACCCGGAAAGGTGACTCCGGTCAGGAAGGTGGCGAACAGGATCAGCAGGACCGTACTCATGCCGCCTTCAAGCAGGCTCGAGCCCAAGGTTTCCGCGAACCTTGCGGTCTGGAAATCGATCGGCTTCAGTAGGTCGACAGCAACGCTGCCGTCAAGGATTTTGCCGGAAATAGCCGATTCCGAATACCAGGACAACACGGAGTTGGCCAGAAAGGTAACCAGCAGATAGGTTTTCATCTGGTCCCAGGTATAGCTGCCTACCACTTCCCGCCCGCTGTAAATGCCCTGCCACAGGAAGTAAATGGCCAGCAGATTGATAGAGTTCGCCAGAAAGGTAATGATGTAAGAAATCCGGTAGGCCAACACCCGTTGCAGGGAGCGGTTCGCGATACTTCTGTACATTTTAAACTGGGCAGCAGTCATCATTGTGTGTAAGCCTCCTTATTCCCTGGTTCCGGTCAGATCCAGATTGCCGTCATAGACGGCCTTGATGACCTGCTCAATATTAGTATCTTCCATCCGGAAGTCGACAACCTCGCCATATCTCATCACCCGGCCCACCACTTCACTGGCGGTATATTCGTACCGGTCAAAAGAGACCGAGAATTCCTGCGCGCTCTGCTGCGCAAGCTTCATTCCCGGTGTCTGCGCGAGCTGCGCGTATAACTCCGGCATCGGTGATCCGACCTGAAAGAAGATGACACGGTTTTTGGCAAAACGGGCCTTAACCTCGCTCAGGCTGCCGTCATAAATAATCGCCCCATGGTCGATGATAATCAGCCGTTTGCACAGATCCTCAATATCCCCCAGATCATGGGTGGTCAGCATCACTGTAGTGTTCTGCTCCTGGTTGATCTGTTTGATGAACTCGCGGATTTTCTGCTTCACGGATACGTCAAGGCCGATCGTCGGCTCATCCAGATACAGAATCGGCGGGTTATGCAGCAGGGCTGCGGCCAGATCGGCGCGCATCCGCTGACCCAGGGAGAGCTTCCGGGCAGAGAGATGGATGAACTCGCTCATTCCAAGCATTTCAGTGAACAGCTCCATATTCGCCCTATAGACGGCGCCAGGAATCTGATAAATATCCTTCAGCAGCGAGAAAGACTCCACAATCGGGATATCCCACCACAGCTGGGTACGCTGGCCGAACACGGCGCCAATCTGGGCGGCATTGTCCATTCTTTTTTTGTACGGATTGATACCGTTTACAGAAACAGTGCCGGCTGAGGGCATGAGGATTCCAGTCAGCATTTTGATGGTGGTGGATTTGCCGGCGCCGTTCGGGCCCACATAAGCTACCGTCTCGCCTGCTTCCACACGCAGATTCAGCGGTTTAACCGCCATCTTCTCGATATGCCGGGGGAGGAACAGGTGCTTAACCGCTCCCGTGAGGCCCGGCTCCTTCACTGCCTGCATAAAGGACTTACTCAGCCCTCTGGCTTCGATAATACTCAAGGCTAACCCTCCTGAAAGTTACTTTGAAAGCGCGTTCGCTTGTTTGCAGCATATAAATTGATGAATCCCAATCTATGTAAAAGACGTATGAATAAATATATCACTGCGGCAATGTCGAAAACTATCACAATCCATCGAATGAATATATTTATTTAGACTATTATGGCGAATGATACTGCAAAAAAAGCGGCTACCCGTGTTGATCATACTAACCGGGATTTGCCGCTTCGCTCGAGGATGGCTTTGAGGAGGTACCCTATGAACAGTGGCAGTACCAGCTGAACTTCAAGTCTCCAGTCTATAGCGTACAGGTCTATGAGTTGTAATTGCTTCAATAGAACATAGACCACGTTGTACATCAGGAAGGAGCAGCTGACTGTTAGCAGCGGGATTAGGGCCAGATTGCTTTTGGAGCGGAGCAGCCTGTAACCCAGGAAGAACATTAGTGTGTAGCTGATCATGATCGCCAGCGCATCATTATTGCCGAAGCGCATGAACGATACCATAGCGGTTGCCAGATTCAGGAATACCGAGATATAGCCGATGCGAAGCATGTAGAACCTCCTTACTGAAACGGTAAGGTCCTTATTACAGGACAATATAGCCGTCTTCACTTGTGAATTTTGATTGCAGATTTTTCTATTTTACAGCGCTTGCAGATTCATTTACAGGTCCAATGCTGAATGTTCTTTATTCCGTGATTGTATGTTATAATACATTATTTTAAAATCGGTTGTAGTAGGATAGGGTAATAATGGAGGCTGATCGTCGTGAGAATCTTTGAACAATCGAGAGCATGGAGCGTGCCCGGAGATTTGGAAGCACAGCAGCTTGAAGCTTTCCGGCCGCTTGATGCACAGCAAATCGAATTACATAGCGGGCAGTCCGGGGTTTCTTTTCCAGAAGAATCGAAAGAGCACATCTATCATAGAGCCATGATATCTTCCATCCGCAGTGAAATGAATAAATTAAGCCAGCTGCTCTCTATTCCTTATGTTGTATTCCTGACGGACAAGGCGGGTACCATTCTGGAGCTGGTCTGTTCTTCTCCGGTTACCCGGGAGGAGATGGAACAGGCGGAGCTGCGTCCGGGGGTTAGCTTATGCAGGCAGCGCTCGGGCATGAATGCCGTATCCTTGGCCATGGAGATGAATTGCATCGGGGTAGTGCGGGGAGCGGAGCATTCCGACCAGGCCTTCCAGAACTGGAACTGTGTGTGTGCTCCGCTGCAGAATGAGGATACTGTCTTCGGATATGTGGACATTTCTTTTAATAGAGGAGAACCGATTGAATTCGCGATTCCGTTCGTGCAGCAGATTGCCGAGAATATTATGGAGAAGTGGATGGAGAAGAACCCGGAGATGCAGCAATACCGCCTGGAAGCGACTTTACAGGAATATAAGCTGACAGCGCGGGAGCAGGATGTAGCACGGCTATGGTTACTTGAGAAAAGCGCGCTGCACATCGGGAGTGATCTGGGCATCAGTGAAGGCACGGTTCGGAATATGCTGAAGAGTATCTACAGTAAAATGCGGGTGAATGACCGCTTCCAGTTCGTCAAACGGCTTACGCCATAGAAGGCGCGCAAAGCCTATATATACATAAGAATAGCCGGGCAGTGATACTAGCGTATCGCTTGCCCGGCTATTTATTTGCGTTGCTGTTATTTCGCTTGCGCTTGCCGCCAGTGACGGTTAGCCGCAGGAGCAGTTCAGTACCGGCTTCCGCGCGGCCTGGGTCTCATCCAGACGGCTGATCTCCGTAGTATGCGGTGCATTAATTACGATCTCCGGTGTCTCCTGCGCTTCCTTAACGATCTGAATCATCGTCTCAATGAAGCCGTCAAGCGTTTCCTTGCTTTCGGTTTCAGTCGGCTCGATCATCATACATTCCTCTACGGTCAGCGGGAAGTACACAGTCGGCGGATGGTAGCCGAAGTCGAGCAGCCGTTTGGCAACATCCAGGGTACGTACGCCGTACTGCTTGAGGTTTCTGCCGGACATGACGAATTCATGCTTGCAGACACCCGGGAATGGAATTTCGAAATAAGGTGCCAGCCGGTGCATCATGTAATTGGCATTCAGCACAGCGTTCTCGGATACCTCGCGCAGTCCGTCCGGGCCGTAGGTACGGATATAGGCGTAAGCGCGGACGAGAATCCCGAAGTTGCCATAAAAGGCTTTGACGCGGCCAATAGATTGCGGCCCGCCGGAGTCAAGCGAGAAGCTGCCGTCTTCGTTCTGCACAACCGACGGCTGGGGCAGGAAAGGAATCAGCTTCGCCTTCACGCCGACCGGTCCGGCTCCCGGGCCGCCGCCGCCGTGCGGAGTACTCATTGTCTTGTGCAGGTTGAGATGGACCACATCGAAGCCCATATCGCCCGGGCGGGTGATGCCCATGATGGCGTTGGAGTTCGCTCCGTCATAATAGAGCAGTCCGCCGGCTTCATGGACAATCGCGGCGATCTCTACAATCTGCGTCTCGAACAGTCCGAGTGTACTCGGGTTCGTGAGCATCAGCGCGGCGGTGTCGCTGCCGACCGCCGCCTTCAGTGCTTCGAGGTCGACCATTCCCTTATCATTGGAAGGGATGGTGACGGTGTCGAGTCCGGCGGCTGCGGCGCTGGCCGGGTTGGTACCGTGCGAGGAATCCGGCACGATGACCTTGGTGCGGACTTCGCCGCGGCTCTCATGGTAGGCGCGGATCATCATCAGGCCGGTCCATTCGCCATGGGCACCAGCTGCAGACTGCAGGGAGACGGCATCCATGCCGGTCAGTCCGGCGAGATCCTTTTGCAGTGTATACATCAGCTCAAGCGCACCCTGGATGCTCTCTTCCGGCTGGTACGGATGGATCTTGGAGAGGCCGGTGAAGCGGGCGACATCTTCATTGATCTTCGGATTATATTTCATCGTGCAGGAGCCTAGCGGATAGAAGCCGTTATCGACCCCGAAGTTACGCCGGGACAGGGCGGTATAGTGGCGGATAACATCCACTTCGGATACCTCCGGAAGCACTACGAGCTCGCTGCGGAGCAAGCCCTCAGGAATCAGTGAGCTGATGCTCTCTTCCTGAGGCACATCACATAGCGGCAATGAGTAAGCCGAGCGGCCAGGACGGCTTAATTCAAAGATCAGGGTTTGTTCCGGTTTCATATACAGCCCTCCAGTGCAGTGGCGAATTCGTCAATTTCGGTCTTGCTTCTTTTCTCAGTCACGGCAACCAGCATATGTCCGGTCAGCTCGGGATACTCGCGGCCCAGATCATAGCCGCCCAGATAACCTGCCTTCAGCAGCTTGGAGTTCACTTCACTGACGCTGCTCCCTTCCGGGAGCTTCAGGACAAATTCATTGAAGAACGGGGCTGTGAAGACGCGTTCTGCACCGGTGATTTCAGCCAGCCTTCCTGCGGCATAATGACTCTTGCGGATGTTCAGCTCGCCAACCTCACGCATGCCCTCCTTGCCCATCACGGACAAGTAGACGGAAGCGCATAACGCCAGCAGCGCCTGGTTGGAGCAGATATTCGACGTCGCCTTCTCGCGGCGGATATGCTGTTCGCGGGCTTGCAGCGTTAGCACGAAGCCGCGTTTGCCGTTACGGTCAACGGTCTGGCCGACGATCCGGCCCGGCATGCGGCGCATCAGCGGTTCAGCAACCGCGAAGAATCCGCAGGTTGGTCCTCCGAGCGATGCGGCGATCCCCAGCGGCTGTGCGTCGCCGACTACGATGTCGGCGCCCAGCTTGCCTGGGGTTTCCAGCACGCCGAGTGCAATGGGATTCGCGCTGACCACGAGGAGGCCCTTGACCGCATGGATCAGTGGCTCAATCTGGCGCAGATCCTCGATGCCGCCGAAGAAGTTGGGCGATTGGACCAGAACGGCGGCGGTATCGGCATCAATGGCCTCAGCCAGCTTGGCAAGATCGGTAACTCCGTCCTTATAATCGATCTCCACGATTTGCAGGCCCCAGGCATTGGCGGAAGTGCGCAGCACCTGGCGGGCTTCCGGGTGAACTGTACGGGAGACAATCAGCTTCTTGCGTTTTGTGGCGCCTGCGGCAAGCACGGCTGCTTCGGAGAAGGCTGTTGCACCATCGTACATGCTTGCATTAGCGACCTTCATGCCGGTCAACTCACAGATATAGGACTGGAATTCGAAGATTGCCTGAAGCTCGCCCTGGCTGATTTCCGGCTGATAGGGGGTGTAGGCGGTATAGAATTCTGAACGGGAAATAATATGGTTAATGACAACAGGAATGTGGTGGTCATAGAGTCCGGCGCCAAGGAAGCTGGCATGGGTATCAAAGTCGGCATTCTTGTCAGCCAGACCCTTCATATGGCGCAGCAGCGCATATTCGTCCAGCGGGCCGGACATTGGCATCGTTCCCTGGTAGCGGACAGATTGAGGGATATCAGCGAATAGTTCATCGATGGACTGAATCCCTACAGTTTCCATCATCTCTGCGCGGTCTTGCTCCGTCATAGGCAGATAGCGGTGCTTCATTACGGCTTCACTCCTTGGATCTTTTTGTAGAACGGGGCTCTGATCACGGCAGCCTTCAGCTGCTTGCCGCGAATCTCCACATACACCTCTGTGCCGATCTCAGTATAGGCAGCATCCAGCAGGGCAAGTCCAAGATTCCGCTTCAGCGTCGGGGATTGGGTACCGGTTGTGACTTCACCGATCTTCACACCGTCTGCATATACGGGATAATGGGAGCGGGGAATCCCGCGGTCGATCATTTCAAGCCCCACAAGGCGGCGCGGGAGGCCGGCTTCCTTCTGCTTCAGCAAGGCATCGCGGCCGATGAAACCGGCTTTGTCCAGCTTCACGAAGAACTGGACACCCGCTTCGAGCGGCGTAATATCCGCCGAGAGCTCCTGGCCGTACAGCGGCAGCTTGGCTTCGAAGCGGAGCGTGTCGCGTGCGCCGAGTCCGGCAGGGGTCAGGCCATGCGGCGCGCCTGCGGCCAGCAGACCATTCCAGAGTGCAGCCGCTGTGTGGACGGGGGCGTACAGCTCAAAGCCGTCCTCACCGGTATAGCCGGTGCGGGAGAGCAGTACAGAAACGCCGCAGACCTCGGCGTGTTCGATGAAGTGGAAGGGCTTCAGCTCTGCAAGCGGGGCAGAGGTAACTTCGGCCAGAATCATCTCAGCCAGCGGACCCTGCAGAGCGAGCAGCAGCGTCTCATCAGAGACATTCTTCAGGCTGACACCGCTGAATTCAGCGGTGAGATGCTCCTCCAGCCACTGGAAGTCCTTGTCGATATTGGAGGCATTGACGACCAGCATGTAGCGCTCATGGCCCAGGCGGTACACCAGCAGATCATCTACTACGCCGCCATTCGGATAGAGCATCAGGGTATACTGCGCTGCGCCGTCTGCTAGGCGGCTGACATCATTGGTGGTCATCTGCTGCAGGAAGGCTTCAGCGCCGCTGCCGTCAACCATGAATTCACCCATATGCGATACATCAAACAGTCCGGCCTGCTGGCGGACTGCTTCATGTTCCTTAACGATGCCAGTAAACTGCACCGGCAGCTCCCAGCCGCCGAAATCAATGCATCTGGACTCCGCATAAGCGGCATAGAGATCATAAAAAGGCGTTCTTCTCAAAGACTCCATCGTGTCACCCCTTAGTCTGTTTACATGTAAGCAGAAACGGTAATGCCGCCTTATAAGCGCAGTATCTGTTTCAGCTAAAAATATAAAAAAGGACAGGCGAAAGCCATTATGCACTAACGCATAAATTGACTTTCGCTCTGTCCTTTGTACCTGAGAGTTACCCTGCTATCCTGCCCGCAGGTTTCCCCGTTGGTGATCCGTTTCCTGTTGTCCAGGCTGTGGATGCTCTCCAGAGATGCGTCCGGCAAAGGTCCTTTTGCCTGAGAGATTCACCCATCCCGGGCTTACTCCTTCGGCGCTGCCCCTGAGGGTCAGTCTCTCCCTATGCCATCATTCGCAAACCATATGTTTTTCTACTGACTCCATTAAACCGGGTTTACAAGCACGCTGTCAATCAAAAAACGTCAAAAAGATGACAAATTTAATTTTCCTGTCAGTTATATTGACATTAGGCAAGGTGATAACTTAGGCTATAACTAAATTTAGAACTCCAAATGTGGAAAAGAGGCGGCTTTGAAATGAGTGAAGTGCTTAACAACCTGCTATACAGCGAAGAGCATGAATGGGCACAGCAGGGTGAAGGACGCGTAGTACGTGTGGGAATTACGGATCATGCGCAGCATTTATTGGGCGACATCGTGTTTGTTGAGTTTCCTGAAGTCGGCGCAGCCATTTCCGCGGGCGATAGCGTAGGCAGTATCGAGTCTGTCAAGACGGTGTCGGAGCTGTACTCGCCGGTATCCGGCAAGGTAACCAAGATCAACGACGCACTCGAATCCAGCCCGGAGCTGATCAATGATCAGCCATACGGCGGCGGTTGGATTTTTGAGCTGGAGCTTGATGGTGAGTTCGCGGATGCAGTATCGGGCCTGCTGGATGCGGCTGGTTATAAGGAATTGGTTGGGGAATAGTTTTTACGCACAGATGAACATGGCAGGCTTCTCTTATTACATTAGATGTCACTAATGTGAGAGGTCTGTCTTTTTTCGTTTCTGTATCACTCCGGAAAGCTAAGCAGCCCCGGATAAATACTTGGCGCCAAGTGCCAAAGGGCGGGCAGCAGAGCCAGACCGGCAACGGCAAAGATAAGGCACAGCAATAGGAACCGGTATCTTTTTCTGGGACGGGTATTGGGTTTAAGTACGAAGTAATACACACCGGCCGAATAAAACGGGAAAAGCACCACGGCAGACATGCCCATACAGACCAGAAAGGTGGATTCCCCGGCGGAGGAAGGGATCATGGCTTCCGGGTTATAGACCGGATTGATCTGCAGAAAGAGGATCACAAATGTCAGATAGGCAAAGAGTAAAAGAAGTGGGAAACAGCGGATGCGTCCATCCTCGGACAGCCCGTAGAGCATCCACCAGACCCCGAGCCAGGGCAGGGCAAAGGCTGCGCCGGCAATAAGGAAGTCTATGCCTATATACATCAGTTTATCGGGTGGATACACATGGGCTAGGTCGCCCCAGAAGTAATCGGAGGAGAAGAACATCATAAATACAGATAATAAACCAATGAAGAAGGTGATGATTCCCTGAGCAAAAACAATCATGATCAGCGAAACCAGCTGCCGCAGAAAATAGAGAAAACGGGTGGCATCCGGTGTCGTTCCGTTTGTAGTCTGCATAGCGTTCAATCTCCTTATACTAGCAAATGGTTGCCGTGCCTTCTCATCTGCAGATTTCTGAGCTGATTCGCTTGCAGATACGTGTTATTCTTCCTCCTGAAGCTGCCGCAGGACAATGAGTTCAACCCGGCGGTTCTTCTGCCGCCCTTCAACGGTAGCGTTATCGTAGGCAGGTCTGGTATCCGCGTAACCGGCATACTGAAAAGTATCGGGGCTAAGCCCCTCGTTATCCAGGAAGAAGCGCAGTACAGAGAGTGCGCGGGCGCCGGATAGCTCCCAGTTATCCGTGTAATCTGAAGCAGCGGTTACCGGAACATTGTCGGTATGGCCTTCGATGCTGATCGTGGCACCGATTCCGCGGAACAGGCCGGAGAGCTGGCGCAGTGCCGGTAGGGCAGGTGATTTCAGCTCGGCTTTGCCAGCATCGAACAGGAACCGGTCGCTAAGCGTGATGGCAATGCCCTGCGGTTTATCCGCTACAAAGATCTGCTCGCCAAGGTTATTATCTTCCACGTATTTGGTGATTACACCCATAAGCGCGGCCAGTTTGGCCTCCTGCTCACGAAAAGCGAGCTCACGCGCCGAAGGCTGGTGTTCTGCAGTTTCCCCCTCTTGACCGGACGTATCCGTGCCTGTCCCGGTTCCGTTCGAACCATTCTCCTTCACATTGCCCCCGGAAGAAAGACCGCCACCGGTTCTTCCGCCTGCTTCTTGTTCATTCGAGACTGCTGCCCCGGTGTTCCCCTGACTACCATCCAGCACTCCATTTCCGCCTTCAAGCACAGAACTGCCGCTCTTAAAGGTATCAGATAATGAACCGGTAACGATCGCATATTTTTGCGTATCCAGACTGCTCATGGCGTATAGGATGATGAAAAAAATGAGCAGAAGCGTAATCAGATCCGCATAGGTAATCATCCAGCGGTCCCTGCTCTCCTTACCTCCATTACGCCGCTGGCGGCGGTTTCTTTGTCTCATAGCGGCTCTCCCTGGTTGTTTTTGCTGCTGCGCCCCGGAGAGACATCGGGAATAAAGGCGGTCAGTTTTTTGCGGACCAGGTGCGGATGATCCCCATTCTGCAGGGACAGGATACCGACAAGCAGCATCTCCATGCTGCCCAGTTCGCTTTGGCTGCGGGATTTGATTTTGGAAGCGATGGGTAAAAATATAAGATTAGCACTGGCTACACCATAGAGCGTTGCTGTAAAAGCTACGGCGATCGAGGCCCCCAGATTAGAAGGGTCCGTCAGATTGCTGAGTACCCGTATCAACCCCATTACGGTGCCGATGATGCCCATAGTGGGAGCATAGCCGCCGGCGGCTTCGAAAATTTTGGCATAGCCTTCATACTTCAGTTCCTTGGCGTCCATCTCCAGTTCAAGAATTTGCCGGACCTGATCAGGATCGGTGCCGTCAACAATAAGAAACAGCCCTTCGCGGGTAAAGGTATCGGGGTGCTCCTCCGCTCTCTTCTCCAGTGCGAGCACACCCCCGCGCCGAGTAATTGCAGCCATGGAGATCAGCTCTTCGGCCTTCTTCTGGGTGGTATCGGGATGTCTGCCGAATGCCAGGCGCAGAGCCGCCGGGACACTGCGTAATCTGGAGGCCGGGAAACTGATGAGTACAGCGGCAAGCGTACCTCCAAATACGATAAGCGCGGCATTCAGCTGCAGCAGGCCCGATAAGCTTCCTCCCTCCCAGAGAAAGCCGCCAATCATTGCGGCAATGCCTGCCAGCAGGCCGATAATTGAAGTGATATCCATAAGTTCAGGCTCCTTAAATTTCTATATATTATGGTTTGCATCAATCTGGTCAACGCTGTATAATAAACGGGAACGTGTATTCCTATCTTCCATATTTTTCAGTACGGTATGGATGGGGAATCATTAGGGCCACAATTATAATATATTCATATTTTAGACGATAGAGGGGAGACGGGCAAATGAGTGATATTGTCGTCAGTACAAAGACATTTGAACTGGAGTCCGAGTATACACCCCAGGGCGATCAGCCTCATGCCATAGAAGAATTATTGGACGGCATCCGGCAGGGCAAGAAGCACCAGACGCTGCTGGGAGCGACAGGTACAGGCAAGACCTTTACCATCGCACAAGTGATTTCCAAACTGAACCGCCCGACGCTAGTTATTGCGCACAACAAGACGCTTGCTGCGCAGCTGGCAAGTGAGTTCAAAGAATTTTTCCCGAACAATTCCGTTGACTACTTCGTCAGTTACTACGATTACTACCAGCCTGAGGCGTACATTCCTTCCTCCGATACCTTCATAGAGAAAGATTCCAGCATAAATGAAGAAATTGACAAGCTCCGGCACTCCGCCACCAGTTCGCTGTTCGAACGGCGTGACGTTATTATTGTTGCGAGTGTGTCCTGCATTTACGGTCTCGGTTCGCCGCAGGAATACGGAAGTATGCTGCTGACACTGCGGGTAGGGATGGAGAAGCCGCGCAATCAGATTCTGAGCAGGCTCGTGGAGATCCAGTACCAGCGTAATGACATTAACTTCGTACGCGGGACGTTCCGGGTACGCGGCGATGTGGTTGAGATCTTCCCGGCTTCACAGGGGGAGCATGCGATTCGTGTGGAGCTGTTCGGGGATGAGATAGAGCGCATTACGGAGATTGATGTTCTCACAGGAGAGCTGATTGGCGAGCGCGATCATATCGCGATCTTCCCGGCTTCGCACTTTGTTACCCAGGAAGAAACAATGCGTGTAGCTATTATCAACATTGAGCGGGAGCTTGAGGAACGGCTGGCCGTGCTTCGTGATGCGGGCAAGCTGCTGGAAGCCCAGCGCCTGGAGCAGCGGACGCGGTATGATATTGAGATGATGAAGGAAGTAGGCTTCTGCTCCGGTATCGAGAACTATTCCGGCCCGCTTACCTTCCGTGAGCCGGGAGCGACTCCATATACCTTAATGGATTACTTCCCGGATGATATGCTGATTGTTATTGATGAGTCCCATGCAACGCTGCCGCAGATCCGGGCTATGTACAATGGTGACCGTGCGCGTAAGACAGTATTGGTGGAGCATGGCTTCCGCCTGCCGTCCGCGCTGGATAACCGTCCGCTGCAGTTCGAGGAATTCGAAGAGAAAGTGAACCAGATTGTATATGTGTCTGCTACACCGGGACCATACGAAATGGAGCACTGCGATACTATGGTGCAGCAGATTATCCGTCCTACCGGCCTGCTGGACCCGATCATCGAAGTACGCCCTACAGAGGGCCAGATCGATGATCTGATTAGTGAAATCCGTGACCGTGTAGAGCGTGATGAGCGTGTGCTCGTTACAACACTTACGAAGAAGATGTCTGAGGATCTGACCGATTACTTCAAGGAAATCGGGATTAAGGTGCGTTATATGCACTCTGATATCAAGACGCTGGAGCGGATGGCCATCCTGCGGGATCTCCGGCTCGGTACGTTTCATGTACTGGTGGGCATTAACTTGTTAAGAGAAGGTCTTGACCTGCCGGAGGTCTCCCTTGTCGCCATCCTCGATGCTGACAAGGAAGGCTTCCTCCGCTCCGAGCGTTCGCTCATTCAGACGATCGGCCGGGCGGCCCGTAACTCTGATGGACGTGTCATTCTGTACGGCGACCGCATTACGGATTCCATGGAGAAGGCGATGAGCGAAACCCAGCGCCGCCGTGAAATTCAGATTGCCCATAATGAGAAGCACGGCATCACGCCTACGACAATCAACAAGAAAGTGCGTGACATCATCGAGGCCACCAAAGTGGCAGAGTCGAAGGCCGATTATCTCACCGGCGCCGGCGGCAAGCTGAATAAGAAAGAGAAGCAGAGCCTGATGCAGCGTCTGGAGGCCGAGATGAAGGACGCGGCCAAGAACCTGCAATTCGAACGCGCCGCCGAGCTGCGTGATGCGTTGCTTGAACTGCGGGCCGAGTAAGCTGGCCCCGCCAGCACTTACACTTAATGATCACGGAACGGCGCTTCACTGGCCGTTCTTTTTGAAGATAGATTGCCCTTCGCGCATCCCGTAGGGACAGCCTGTAGTTAAGCACTTAGCGCATTCCGAAGGAACAGCTGCAGTTTACGCATCCCGTAGGGACAGCCTGCAGTTACGCACTTAGCGCATTCCGAAGGAACAGCTGCAGTTCGCGCATTCCGCAGGAACAGCGGTTGTCGGCCCGCTGCAGCATACCGCGAGCCCTATCCTGCGCCTATAGTATAGCGGTCCCGTAGGGACTAGCGCTCCTATTGCCCCAGTAGCCGATTCCATCCCAGTCCTAACTCTTTCCGCCGAGCTTGCGGGTGTCCAGAGGGTGCAACCCTTGGGGCCCTCCCTTGGAAGGGAGGGTTTGGGAGGGATCGAAAATATTTTGCTAAATGTTTTTCCATTTTAATAGGTTTTTATAAAGGAGAGGTACCGTTGGCGAACGAAAGTATAATAATCAAGGGTGCAAGGGCACATAATCTCAAGAACATCGACGTAACGATTCCGCGTGACCGCTTCGTCGTGCTGACGGGACTGAGCGGCTCGGGTAAATCATCTTTGGCATTTGACACGATTTATGCTGAGGGCCAGCGCCGTTACGTTGAATCGCTGTCTGCCTATGCCCGCCAGTTCCTGGGTCAGATGGAGAAGCCGGATGTGGATTCCATTGACGGGCTATCCCCGGCAATATCGATTGACCAGAAGACCACAAGCCGTAACCCGCGTTCGACCGTAGGTACGGTTACAGAAATTTATGACTATCTGCGGCTGCTGTTTGCCCGGGTAGGGCATCCCCATTGTCCGGATCATGGTATAGAGATTACATCACAGACTGTTGAACAGATGGTGGACCGGATTATGCAATACCCGGAGAAGACCCGCCTGCAGATTCTGGCCCCTGTGATTTCTGGCCGTAAGGGTGAACATAAAGGCTTGTTCACGGATATCTCCAAGCAAGGCTTCGTTCGTGTGCGTGTTGACGGTGAGCTTCGCGAAGTTACGGAAGATATTGTACTGGAGAAGAATAAGAAGCATACAATTGAAGTCGTTGTTGACCGGATTGTCATTAAGGATGATATAGAGACCCGTCTTACCGATTCATTGGAGACTGCACTGAAGCTGTCGGGCGGTCAGATTCTGGTCGATGTGATGGGCCAGGAAGAGCTTTTATTCAGCGCAAGCTTTGCCTGCCCAATCTGCGGGTTCAGTATAGAAGAGCTTGCTCCGCGTATGTTCTCGTTCAACAGCCCGTTTGGTGCCTGCACGGAATGTGACGGGCTTGGTGTGAAGATGGTAGTCGATCCGGATCTGTTGATCCCGGATGCGGAAAAGTCCATCGAAGAAGGTGCATTCTTAGCCTGGACAGGCAGTACATCGAACTACTATCCGCAGTTCCTGAAGTCGGTATGTGAGCATTTCAAAATTCCGCAGAATGTTCCTGTCAGCAGCCTGTCGCCGGAGCATATGGCCAAGCTGCTGCACGGAACGGGCAGCGAGAAGATCCGCTTCCGTTATGAGAACGACTTTGGCCAGCGCAAGGATGCACTTGTTGCTTTTGAAGGGATCATCCCGAATCTGGAGCGCCGTTACCGCGATACTGCCTCCGAAGGCATCCGTGAGTTTATCGAAGGCTTCATGAGCGCCAAGCCATGCCATGTCTGCAAAGGCAAAAGACTCAAGAAAGAGATTCTGGCTGTGACGATTAATCAGCAGAATGTTGCCGATGTTACGGATCTTTCGATCGGAGATTGTCTGGACTTCTTCGAGAATCTCAAGCTCAGTGAGAAAGAAACGGCCATCGCTAACCTGATTCTTAAGGAAATCAGCAGCCGCTTAGGATTCCTTGTAAATGTAGGGCTGAACTATCTGACCCTTAGCCGCGCAGCGGGCTCGTTATCCGGCGGTGAAGCGCAGCGGATCAGGCTGGCTACACAGATTGGCTCCAGTCTGATGGGTGTCCTGTATATTCTGGATGAGCCGAGCATAGGGCTTCATCAGCGGGATAATGACCGGCTGATTGCTACGCTGGCTCATATGCGCGACCTGGGCAACACTCTGATCGTCGTTGAGCATGATGAGGATACTATGATGGCTGCCGACTATATTATCGATATTGGTCCCGGTGCCGGAATACATGGCGGACAGGTAATTGCTCAAGGTACACCTCAGGAGATTATGGACGATCCGAACTCCCTGACTGGTGAATACTTAAGCGGACGCAAATTTATCCCTGTTACCTCGACACGCCGGCCTACCGATAATGAGCGCTGGATAGAGATTCGCGGGGCTAAAGAGAATAATCTGAAGAATGTAAATGTGAAGATTCCGCTTGGTGTCTTTACAGCAGTAACCGGAGTATCCGGTTCCGGCAAATCTTCGCTTATTAACGAAATTCTCTATAAGAGCCTGGCACGCCAGCTCAACAAGGCCGTCAAGGTCCGTCCCGGTGTGCATAAAGAAATCCGCGGTCTGGAGAATCTGGATAAAGTAATTGAGATTGACCAGTCCCCGATCGGACGTACACCACGCTCCAATCCGGCCACGTATACAGGCGTGTTCGATGATATCCGCGATTTGTTCTCCAAGACCAATGAGGCTAAGGTACGCGGCTTCCAGAAGGGGCGCTTCAGCTTCAATGTGAAGGGCGGCCGCTGTGAGGCTTGCCGGGGAGACGGGATTATCAAGATTGAAATGCACTTCCTGCCGGATGTGTATGTGCCTTGTGAAGTCTGCAAGGGCAAACGGTATAACCGCGAAACGCTGGAAGTGAAATATAAAGGCAAGAGTATCTCCGATGTATTGGAGATGACCGTCGAGGATGCAACGGAATTCTTCAAGAATATCCCGCGTATCCACCGCAAAATGCAGACGCTACTTGATGTGGGTCTGGGCTATATCAACATCGGCCAGCCGGGGACAACCCTGTCCGGTGGTGAAGCGCAGCGCGTGAAGCTGGCTTCCGAGCTGTACCGCCGGAGTACCGGCAAGACGCTGTACATTCTGGATGAGCCGACAACCGGCCTGCATGTAGATGACATTGGCCGTCTGCTTGAGGTGCTGCACCGTCTGGTGGATTCTGGTGAATCGGTCCTGGTCATTGAGCATAACCTCGATGTAATCAAGACTGCTGACTATATTATTGATATGGGGCCGGAAGGCGGAAGCGGAGGAGGAACAGTGCTTGCGACCGGAACGCCGGAAAAGCTGATTACGGTCGAGGAATCCTACACAGGCCGGTATCTGAAGCCAGTCCTCATCCGCGACACCGAACGCACTCAGGCGCTTGAACTTCAGACCTCTGATACGGTGTAACCGGAGGAAGCTACAAGCTTAAATAGCCCATGGTCCACTGCGAGTGAACTGTGACCCACAAGAAAGACACTTTGAAAAAAGTGACCTTCTTGTGGGTCTTTTGTGTTTTAATCAGAATATTGGAAAAGGAGCGGGATAAGACTGTGGGAAATTTAAATCGAACCCTATTTACGGAAGATATCATTAGAAGATTAGAGAAGAATCCAAATGTTCAGCGAGTATCCGAGACGAATATTTCGTATACTGCTGAGTTTAAGTTGGCGGCAGTGAAGGCCTACAACGAGGGGACACCCCCGTCAGAAATATTTCTTAAGGCGGGCTTTGACCTAAATCTCATCGGTTCTAAAAAACCAAAGCATAGTTTGAAACGCTGGAGAGATAGCTTTGCTAAATATGGTGAACTAGGACTACTGGAAGAACGGCGTGGCAAAGGCAGCGCTGGACGAAAGCCTGCATGTGCCTTGTCTGCTGACGAAGAACTGAAGCGCGCAAAGGCGAAGATTAAATTACTAGAAGCTGAGGTCGACTTTCTAAAAAAGCTCGAAGCGCTCGAACGGAACCAAGGAAAACCTTAACACCTTCGGAGCGCTACGAAATCATTTATCACACCCTGAGAGCCCATGGATTAAGCCGTATGACTCGTTATCTATGTGGAGTCGCCGCTGTGAGCACCAGTGGCTATTACAGATGGCTGGGCGCCGAGCAAAGGCGTCAACTTCGTGCAGCCGACGACGAGCGCGACCTTGTTCTTATTAAGCAACACTTCAACGCATTACAAGGAAGAGCTGGCGCTTTGGTGATTAAGATGCGTTTGGAGCATCTCAGCGGTGTCACCATGAATCACAAGAAGATTCGCCGATTAATGCGTAAATTTAACCTTGTCGCAGCCTTACGGCAAGCTAATCCGTACCGTAAGATGGCAAAGGCAACGCAGGAGCATCAGACCTGCGCAAACTTACTGAAACGCCAATTTGACCAGAAAGAGCCGGAGAAAGTCTTTCTAACCGATATCACCTATCTGCGGTACGGAAACGGACAGTGGGCTTATCTTTCGTGCATAAAAGATGGAGCAACCCGGCAAATTCTTGCTGACTGTGTAGCAGGGACACTAGAGTTACCAATCGTTGAAAAAACCATTCGGCGTCTGCTGGAACGGCTTGATGGAAATCTTCATCCAGAAGCCATTTTCCACTCCGATCAGGGCATGCACTACACACATCCTAAAACTCGTCTCCAAATTGAGCAGGCAGGTTTTCAACAGTCTATGTCCCGTAAAGGGAACTGTTGGGACAATGCATCGATGGAGTCGTTCTTTGGGCATATGAAAGATGAAATGAGCGTTCGAGATTGTCAGAATCTCACAGAAGTCAGGGCTCGTGTTTCGGAATATATTGCCTACTATAACTCCGAGCGATACCAATGGACATTAAAGAAGATGACTCCTGACGAATTCAGAAGTCATCTCCTTGCGAGCTAGCTCTAGGGTATTTCTTTTAAACCGTCCTCAAATCGGGTCACAGTTCAGAGGTGGGGCAGGGGCTGTTTTTTTACGCTTATTATGGTTGTAATCTCTAGGGTGGAAGTCCTGTGTAGTGGTAGGCATGCGCCTATTTTAGTATTGCGTTCCAGTAATTCCCATGGAATCGAATTTATCCTTTATGATTCGAGGGCAAGATAAAGACGTATTCCTGCCAGTAATTATTATAAAAATTCATTTGTAATAATAATCTTATTTGCTGGTCGATCGACCCAATAGACTTTATTCTCTACCTTTTCAACACCCTGACCTGCTCCATAAGTAGGGACTTTAATCCTTTCTATAAATTCAAAAGTATTGCCGTTAAATTTGTAATGATCCAATCCTTGGGCATATTCCTTACCATTTTGATTGGAACCATGCAGGTTACCATAAAGTTCGTTATCTTTAAAAAATATGCCTTGATATCCTCCCTCGCCGCCAAATTTCGCAGACAGTGGATAGGTAGCCTGATATCTAAATTTACTATCAAAACGCTTGACTTCATTTCTATCGTGATACACTACCCAGAAAGACCCTTTGTAGGTCGCTAATGATTCTGCTGTACCCTGTCCGATATCATACTCTTCTATCAGTTTTAAGTCTGGTAGACTGTATTTTACAACACGGCTAATGCGCTTATTTATAGGCGGTGCTGAATTGAAATTATAGACTGTAGCATACAAAAAACTATTGGATACAAAACAATCTCCAAAAGACATGAAACGACCTTGTTTATCTTTACCGGTATAAGCAGACTGTTTTTCTACTACATATTTCCCTGAAACATCATACACAGATATTGTATTTGAAAGAGAAAATTTCGTATCCCTATCTGAAGTCACATAGATATATTTCTTGTCAGCTCCTACGCCTTGCCAGGCACGGAAAAACTTATTCATTTGAATTGATTTAGCCTTTAGGTCATTACTGCTGGTGCTATTAGAAAAAGAAAATAAAGATGTAATAACAAACATAAAAATGAATACTTTTTTCAAATAAATCTCTCCTACAAATTGGATGTATAATTTGATTTAATTGTATAAAATAACCATCACTTTAGCAATATTTTCATAAAAAGTAGTAGATGAGTAGTCTTTACGCTCATTCTAGGTTATAAGTTGTTGTACCTCAGACGGGTAAGAAGCGTATGGTGGGTAAATAATTGTCTGAGGGGATCAATAAGACCCACTACTACAACTCACTACGGATACCAAAGATCACTTTGAATTGATTGCGCGGTTTTGTGGCTTTCTTGAAGCCGTCCTGTGAATCCAGAATCCATACCGTTCTTCTGATCCAGACTCTTATATACAGGGAACGGCATTTAACAGGCCCGATAATTCCCCGTGCTTCGGTCTCTGTACCATCAGGCTTCTCGGTCTCAGTCCGTACCAGCCATCTGTTTCCTATTCCGAATTCAATGTATTTCAAGCCGGCGGGCACCTCCAGTTCTGCATGACTGATCATAACATCGTCGTCCGGAGTTTTACAGTGAGGGTTGTGGCATGCGATTTCATGTGTGCAGACAAAAATTAAGCTGGCGGCAGCGAAGCAGAACAGGCATAACTACAGCATGTCCGCAGTAAGATTCAAAGAGAGGGTTTTGCGTTGAATAGATAGCAGAGGCTGTTTGCGTTGCAATAGGAATCAGCTCCTTGAAAATCACATATCACAACAAACGGTCAATGATAAATATCTCTGTATTTCAGCTGATTTCCGGCTTTGGAAATATTTTTTATGACAAATACATAATTTTTAGACAATTTCTATTGCGTCACTGAAATGGTAGCGATAACATAGAAGGTGATATGGATTAGATGAACTTGCTTGACAACACTTTCAGGGAGGGATTGCCATGCTGCTTGCAGAAGCTGCCGCGCAAGAACCGTCTACATTTCATACCTTCGATGTATTTATGATTCTATTCACGATCCTGATTCTTATCGGTGTGGTCCGGCTATTGAAAGCTCCGCAGAAGAACAAATTTGCCATCGGCTTCGGAGTGGTGAGCCTGCTGGTTTTTGCAGTCTCTGATTATGCAATGATTATGAATTGGTTCAGCTAAGTTCAGGCACAACTAACTTCAGAAGCAAGGTCTTTCAAAGACACCTTTATCCGCCACCCGGCGAGCCTAAAGGCGTCTTTTTTTAAATGATAAAGGAATCAGCTCTACAGGAGAAAGGGGGAAGGCGATGAACGGGGGAAAGAATGCAGTTGCCCGGAGTGGGGTTGTGCTGTTGTGCGGGTTGTTATTATCGGGATTCACGGGTAATCCGCTGTCAGCATTTGGTGCAGTGTACGGAGGGACAGGTCCTGTAACGGCTGGACAAGTAGGCGGAGTTAAACCTGTGAACAAGGAGCAAGTGGCTAAGCCCGTAGCAGATCCGGTTCCACAAATTATCCGGGCGGTCTCGCCGTCCGTTGTGGGCATTATCGGTAAAGCAAGCGGGGATGCCAGCGGCCCGGATGACCGTTACAATCTGACACACGGCTCAGGAATTATTGTCAAAGCGGACGGGTGGATCATTACCAATGCGCATGTCATGACGGGGCTGCAAAATGCGGTAGTGGTTACCTCTGACGGTACAAGCTATAACATCACAGATACATATATGGATGAGTTCAGTGATCTTGCACTGATCAAAATCAAGGCCAAATCCCTGAAGCCTGCAACATTCGCCAGTACCTCAGCGGGTCTGCAGGTGGGAGACAAGGTTATAGCAATTGGGACACCGATATCCTTCTCACTCAGAAATTCGGCTACCGTGGGCGTGATCAGCGGTCTCAATCGTTCGGTGGATGCGGCTTACCGGCTTATTCAGAGCGATACGGCGATTAACCCAGGCAATAGCGGGGGGCCGCTGGTCAGCATGAAGGGTGAGGTCCTTGGAATCAACAGCTTAAAATACGCAGCAGTAGGTGTAGAGAATATGGGGTTCTCCATCCCCGCAGATACGGTACAGTACATTATGAATCAGCTCCTTAAATACGGGGAGGTCCGGCGTCCGAGTCTCGGGGTGGAGCTGGAGGAGAGCTGGCCCGTCATTGTGGGGCTGCCTACGCAGGAGCCTTTAACGGTTACGAAGGTGGCCACTGCAGAAGCACGAAAGGCAGGAATTGCCGAGGGAGATGCGCTGTATGCGATAGACGGCCACCGGGTCACGTCGCTTGTGGACATTAATGAATGGTTCAAGCAATACAAACCGGGTGCAGTGGTCAAGCTGCTCATGCAAAGTGACGGCGATATCGTCGCCAGAAGCCTTGTTCTGGGCCAAGGTGATCCATTGGTGAATACGGAAGAGGCGGAGGGGGATGGCGATGATCAGGCGGAAGAGTAGAAGGCTTGCAGAAGCAGGAACGCCGCGATTGGGGATGGGTTATATACTCCGTGGACTGTCTGTCATGCTGGTAGTGCTTTTGCTGCTAGCTGTATTTCCTGGTATGAATGCCTATGCGGCAGAAACTCCGATTCTAAAGCTAAGCCTCAAAGTAGGCAGTACATCTGCAAAGGTTAACGGCGAACCGATATTGATTCAGAAACCTTTTACGGAGAGCGGGGCGGTCATGGTACCGCTGGGGATTTTCAAAAAAGCATTCGGCAGCACAGTCTCTCTTGAAGGTAACAATGTAGTGAAGCTGATGTACGGTCCGCATACCGGAGCGATGACGATAGGCAGTACCACTGCCTGGAAGGATGGCGTCAAAATTAAGCTTGCTGCGCCGCCGCGGATGGTTTCCGGTGTGCTGATGGTGCCCCTACGGTTCGTGACCGGAGTGCTCGGTGCGCGGATTACTGCGGCAGATGGCGGGGGATTACTGGTGACACTTACTCCTTCGGAGAAGGAGGCGGCAGCAGAACCGGAGAGCGGCATCGACAGTGATGTCGGCAAGACCCGGATCGGCAACAGTTATTTTGAATGGAGCATGAATTATCCTCCCGGACTTGTCGTGGGTGACAGCGGTGGGAATGAGAATGTAGCGACTTTTATGAGTGCAGAGAATGATTATTATCTGGAGGTCCATGCTTCACCGCAGGAGGTGCTGCTTGATCCGGAAGGGCTGCTGGAGAATCTGGTGCGGTCATCGGAGGAGGGCGGAGAGACTGTACTGGACCGGGAGGTTGTGCCTGAAGCCAAGGTTCCTTACGCCCGGATAGTCAGCAAGGATTCCAGCGGAGCGCTATGGGAAGGCAGGCAATATTATGCTGACGGCAGGCTGTATGAAATTTATCTGACGGACGATAACGCAGTGAACTATAAAGATCTGGATCAGTATGCCGTGCTGCTGGACTCCTTCCAACCTTCCTATAATTCTTCCGACAAAAGCATCCGCGATCTCTCCACAGTCACAAACGGGCTGCGCGAAGGATATAACGAAGACTACGGAATCTCGCTGCTGGTGCCGGCAGACTGGAGTGTGGATGACCAGCATTTATTGTATGAGAGCAAACAGGGAAGTTATCTGCGTGTAAAAGTGAGCTCCGCCCCTGCGGGCTCAACGCTTGAGAGCTGGAGCCGGGAACTGGAGTCGCAGCTGCGTGACACCTATGTGACCGAAGCCTATACCCTGAAGAACGGCATTGCAGGCAAAGTCTCCGGTGAGCCGGTATTGATTAATGAAATCGGACTCAATCCAGGCAACGGCTGGAGTACGGAATATCAAATTCTGCTGCTGAAGAACGGCTATCGCTATTATTTTGAATACCGGACAGCATCGGGACAGGATGACGACAAGGCGCGGTTCACAGATGTGCTAAACTCCATCGATATTGATTTTGAGCAGATCAAGGAGAACTTTGGCCGTCTGGAAACCGATGATTACGCACTGCTCAGCACAAAGTCGATCCCTAAGAGCTCCAAAGCTTACGGCTACAGCATTGATATTCCGCGCCTATGGACGCCATATCAGGATCTTTTTGAGAGCCAGACCGTGGAATACCGCTTCACCGGCGGACGGTTCCAGATCTACGCCAGTCCGGATGTTACCATGGAATATGCCGTCAGCCAGCTGCAGAGCTATTACCAGAATACCAAAAAAGACCCGAAAGGGCCGCAGGTGAAAAGTGTGGAGGAAACCACCTTTGCGGGAGTGCCTGCCACAATTCTCACCGTACAGCAGACCAAGAACAGTATCCCTGTGAGCACGCGAAACATCATTTTCGGCAAAAATGATGTGGTCTACACGATCACCGTCACGCTGAACGATGCCAATGCAACAGCCAGCCTGCAGGCGGTGTTGGAGAGGGTGCTGGGGTCGTTTGGGTGGGGGGAAGTAGGGGGAATGGGCTAGACGTAAATTTATGGTAGTCCTTTGACAAGAAACTAAAGAACAGAAAATAACGCCCTAGGCTAACGATGAGCCGGGGCGTTATTTTTGTTGAATTTTAGAATGGATTCAGTATTTAATATACAAAATTAAGTTTAACGTCTTTTAACTGCGGTGCGTTCTCATCTTTAACAGACAGCACTGGTATAACATCAATCGGCCACTCAATGGCGATATCAGGGTCATTCCACAGAATTCCGCCGTCGCATTCAGGTGCATACAACTCGTCGCATTTGTATTGGACTTCTACATCCTCAGTTAGCGTCATGAAACCGTGGGCAAAGCCTTTAGGGATCAGAAGTTGCTTCTTGTTCTCGGCTGTAAGTTCAATTCCGAACCACTTGCCGTAAGAAGGACTGCCTTGACGGATATCCACAGCCACATCAAAAATGGATCCGCGTGTGCAGCGGACAAGCTTGGTCTGCGCCTTTGGATTTAATTGAAAATGAAGTCCCCGCAGGGTTCCCTTTACAGCTGAATAAGATTGATTGTCCTGAACGAACTGATAATTGATGTTTTGTTCCTGAAATTTAGCCTCGCTGTAGGTTTCCATGAACCAGCCGCGGTGGTCTCCAAAGACTGCCGGTTCGACAACGAGAACATCTTCCAGATTGGTTTTGGTAAACTTCATCTTATTCACTCTTTCTATTGTTTAAAATTGGATTTTACCAGTAGCAACTTTGATCAGATATTGTCCATAGCCGGTCTTGCTCAGCTTATGTCCGCAGTCCAGCAGATGTTCCTTTGTAATCCAGCCGTTGATATAAGCAATCTCTTCTGGTGCGGAGATTTTAATACCTTGATGGTCTTCAATCGTTCTTACGAAATTGGTGGCGTCGACCAGACTCTGGTGTGTTCCGGTATCCAGCCAAGTGAAACCTCGCCCAAGCAGAGCGACATCCAGTTCTCCAAGCTTCAGATAGGCCTCGTTAATCGAGGTGATTTCGAGCTCACCACGGTGCGATGGCTTGACTTCCTTAGCAATAGAAATCACCCGGTTATCATAAAAATACAGGCCGGTAACCGCATAATTAGATTTCGGATGCTCCGGTTTCTCTTCAATGCTGAGAGCCTTGCCGTCTACGTCGAATTCCACTACACCAAAGCGTTCGGGATCGGGTACATGGTAGCCAAATACGGTCGCTCCACTTGTTTTGCCGGCTGCTTGTTTCAACATTTTGGTCATGCCATTCCCGTAGTATATATTATCTCCGAGAATCATAGCTACAGAATCTTCCCCGATGAACGATTCGCCCAGAATGAAAGCCTGTGCCAATCCGTCCGGGCTCGGCTGGACAATGTACTGCAGCGAAATTCCGAACTGGGAGCCATCGCCGAGTAAATGCTCGAACCGTGGTGTATCCTCAGCGGTAGAAATGATAAGAATCTCTTTGATACCTGCCAGCATCAGCGTAGACAGAGGATAATAAATCATTGGTTTGTCATAGACCGGCAATAACTGTTTGCTGGTCACCATTGTGAGAGGATAAAGGCGGGTCCCGCTTCCTCCCGCAAGAATTATGCCTTTCATAACTATTTTCAACTCTCCTTTTGCTACATATAAATTTTGGGAACAGTGAGATCTTTTGCGTATTTATTCTTTTCCATTCATATTTTACGCTGGTTATTCTTGCTTTGTCTATTAAAGCAAGAATGCAGGCTTGTATAAAGATATTTTAAAGTTGAAAATTCATCCAAGTGTTTCTATTGTGCTGGCAGATAGCTGTGATATTTGATACAATTGATTAGTTAGAGGGATGACATACATCCGCCAGAACGGCGGTTTAGGAGGATATAAATGAAAGAGCAAGGATTACGCAGAGAAGACGTAGAACTACTGGCTCCGGCGGGAGACTGGGACTGCATGCGTGCAGCAGTGGCGAACGGGGCGGATGCTGTCTTTTTTGGCGTAGAGAAATTCAATGCACGGGCCAGAGCCAACAACTTCCGCATGGATGAGCTGCCGGAGATTATGGCCTTTCTGCACAGCTATGGAGTGAAGGGGTTTCTGACCTTTAATATACTTGTGTTTGAGAATGAGCTGCCGGATGCCAAAGAACTGATCGATGCCTGCGTGGATGCCGGTGTGGATGCGGTCATTGTACAGGACTTGGGTCTGGTCCAGATGATTCGTGAGATCTCTCCGGATTTCCCGATTCATGGCTCTACACAAATGACAATTACTTCACCGGAAGCGGTGGAATTCACGAAGCCTTGGGGGCTGGAGCGTGTGGTACTAGGCCGTGAAAATAATCTGAAGCAGATCCGCACGATTGGCGAACAAGCCCGCCTGCCGATGGAAGTCTTCGTGCATGGTGCACTATGTGTATCCTATTCCGGACAATGTCTGACTTCCGAAATGTGGGGCGGACGCTCTGCGAACCGCGGAGAATGTGCCCAGGCCTGCCGCCTGCCGTATGACCTGGTGGTAGACGGAGAAGTGAAGCCGATGGGGGATGTAACCTACCTGCTGTCCCCGAAAGATCTTGCCGCTATTGATCTGATGCCTGAACTGATTGAAGCAGGAGTGACCTCTTTCAAAATTGAAGGCCGGCTCAAGACTCCCGAATACGTTGCGAATGTGGTTAGTAAATACCGCAAAGCGATTGATAAGTATTTTGACGGTAACTGGACACCGACCTCGAAGGAGGACATGCGTGAGCTGCAGCAGAGCTTCTCGCGCGGCTTCACTCATGGTTTCCTGGACGGAACTAACAATAAGAAATTAGTAGATGGCACCTTCCCGAAAAGCAGGGGTGTATTCATGGGAACCGTCGAACAGATTCTGCGCGATGGTGTGGTCTGCCGCATTCATGCTCCGCTTAAGCGCGGTGACGGGATTGTGTTCGATGCTGGAGACCCGACGAAGAAGGAAGAAGGCGGCCGCGTCTACGATCTGCGCCGCAAAGGCGTCAAGCTGGAAGGCGAAGCCGGCGAAGGCTGGGTTATCGACATCGTGCCCGGCCGCAATGACGTGGATCTGCGTCGTCTCCATGTTGGCGACCGCATCTGGAAGACGAATGATCCGGCACTCGACAAGGCGCTGCGCCAGTCGTTCGAGACCGAGAAGCCGTACCGGGTATTCCCGGTTCATGTGAGAGTGCAAGGCTGCGCCGGTGAGAAGCTGACGACTTGGTGGACGGACATTCAGAAGAAGGTAACCGTCCGTGTGGACTCGGAGCTCGCGCTGGAGACAGCGCAGAAGCGTCCGATGGACACCGCGCTGCTGGAAGAACAATTCGGCCGCCTGGGCGGAACCGTGTTCCAGCTTGAAGCGCTGGAGTCGCATCTGCAAGGCGACGTGATCGTGCCTATGCGCGAGCTGAACAGCATCCGCCGCCAGGCGGTGGAGCTGCTTGCAGGCGAGCGCCCAAAGCCTCCCGTGTATGTGAAACGGGAGGTAGAGGTCTACGGCGGCGCCTCCCGCAGGGGCGCCGCAGAGGCGCGCGGTGAAGCGGAGCTCACCGCGCTGTGCCGCAGCCTGCCGCAGGTGCAGGCTGCACTTGAAGCCGGCGTAACAAGCATTTACGCCGATTTCGAGTTCATCAAGCAGTTCCCGGCGGCAGTAGACGCTGTGCGGGCTGCAGGGGCCAGCATCACGCTGGCCACACCGCGCATCCATATGCCGAACGAGAACGGCTACCATGCCAACATCCTGCGGCTGCAGCCGGATGCTGTGCTGGTGCGCAATACCGGCGCGCTGTATTATTACCTGCGCCATCGGATGGAGCATCCGGATGCTGTGCATCCCCGGCTGATCGGCGATTTCTCGCTGAACATCGCCAACCACAGAGCGGTCGATCTGTTCCTGAATGCCGGCTGTGACGTGGTAACACCGTCGTATGATCTGAACATCCAGCAGATGGTTGATCTGCTCGGACACAGCGACACCTCGCGGATGGAGGTTGTTATTCACCAGCATCTGCCGATGTTCCACACCGAGCACTGCGTGTACTGTACCTTCATGAGTGAAGGTACAGACTATACCAACTGCGGACGTCCTTGCGAGGAGCAGCGTGCATCGCTGCAGGACCGCATTGGCATGTCTCATCCCGTCCGTGTGGATGAAGGCTGCCGTAACACTGTCTATAACGCTGTTGAACAGTCAGGTGCAGAATACCTGAATCACTTCCGTGAGCTTGGCGTATCTTCTTTCCGTGTAGAGTTCCTAGAGGAAACACCAGAGCAGGTAGCTGAGGTTATCAGCCTGTACAGCCGCGCACTTCGCGGAGAAATCTCCGGAACGCAGGTTTGGAAGAGCCTGAAGGCCACCAACCAGCTTGGGGTTACACGCGGGCAGTTGGTTAATGCGAAGTAAGCAATTTGTGTAATCTTCAGACGTATATGTACTGATGCAGGATCTAATAAATACATGCTAGGCCAGACTGCCTTTGAGGAGAAATACACTCTCAGGACATCTGGCCTTTGCTTTTTTTACATCTGTTCCAAGATGCAACACAATCACCCTGCCAAAAATCTGCTATAACTGCTATAATTGAATCAAATATGCCATTTTTCTATAAGAAATTAGTGGTGAAAACAAGAAGCCAGAAGGAGCTATGTCATGAAGATCCGTAAAGCCATTATTCCCGCGGCTGGTCTGGGTACCCGATTTCTGCCCGCAACCAAAGCGATGCCCAAAGAAATGCTGCCGATTGTAGATAAACCGACAATCCAATATATTGTTGAAGAAGCAGTAGCTTCCGGGATTGAAGATATCATTATTGTGACGGGGAAAGGCAAGCGTGCAATTGAAGACCACTTCGACAACTCATTCGAACTGGAGTTTAACCTGGCTGAGAAGCAGAAGTGGGAGCTGCTGGAATCGGTACGTAAATCCTCGGAAATGGCCGATATCCACTACATCCGTCAAAAAGAACCGCGCGGCCTCGGACATGCCATCTGGTGCGCACGTAAATTCATCGGCAATGAACCTTTTGCTGTTCTGCTTGGGGATGACATTGTAGAGTCGGATAAGCCATGTCTGAAGCAGATGATTGATGTATACGATCAGTACAAATCCTCTATTGTGGGAGTTCAACAGGTGCCGTGGGAAGAAGTTTCCCGGTATGGACTGGTGGATGGAATTGAATTAGCAGAACGTGTCTACAAGGCCAACCGCCTAGTCGAAAAGCCGAAGAGAGAAGATGCTCCTTCCAACCTGGCGATCCTGGGACGGTATATCCTGACTCCGCGTATCTTCGACATGCTTGGCGAACAGCAGGTGGGTGTAGGCGGAGAGATTCAGCTTACGGATGCTATCTCCCGCTTAAGTGAAGTGGAGCGGATTATTGCGTATGATTTCGAAGGCAAACGTCATGATGTCGGCGAGAAGATGGGATTCATCCAGACAAGTATCCATTATGCGCTTCAGCATGAGGAGCTCAAAGAAGGGCTGTTGCAGTATCTCAAAGAAGTAATCGAGAATGAAGAGAAGCTGTACAGCAGGTAGCAGGTTGAATCATTATTAACTACAATTCTTGCGCGAAATATAATCATTTAATCTTAAAAAAGCGGCCCACTGTACCCAGACAGTGGACCGCTTTTCTCTATGTGTGCTTATGATGTTTCCTTTGAATGATTAGTACTGTGTATTCACAATGATGTCAATCTCTGCAGCCTCTGCAGGATCAGCGGCAATGAGCTTATCATAGACCGTCTGGTCCTGCGCGGACTCAGATTTCTTCAGTGCAGCTAAATACCAGCGGGCTGCTTCGCGGTTGGCTGCATCACTGTAATCATCGCTCAAGGCAAGCTTTAAAGTCGCTGCGGCTGTCTGTATCTGACCTGCCATATACTGAAGTTTTCCTGCGTTCAAGTTGATTGACGAAGGAAGAGGCTGGCCTTGCAGATCAGATGCCACTTGATTGTAGGCATCGAGTCCAATGTTGAGATGAATGATTTTGTTAGCCTCATCCTGCTGAGCGAAGGATTGTTGCGCCAGTTCAAAGGCACGGGCGATAAGAGAGCTATACCAGTTAGTGTCCCATAGTGTTGTGCTACTGACGATATCTGCATAATTGTCTGCAAAACCAAGCTTCAAGGTAGCGGCTGCTTGCTCAGCTTGTCCTGACAGCATTTGCAGCTTGCCTGCATTCAATGCAATTGTTGGCGTGATTGAGAACGGACGGCCCTGCAGCTGTTCAGGCGGCAAAGTCTTCAGGTGCTCTACCCCGTCAACCACATGCTGGTATGCTTCAAGACCGGCAGTCAGGTACTCCTGTTTCTTAGCTTCGTCTTTTTGCACATTGGCTGCAGCTGCAAAAGCCTGTGCACGGCTAATCAATGCCTCATACCAATCGATATCCCAATTGAATTTATCTGCATTGTCGCGGTAGACATTGAAGCCCAGATCACTTTGTCCTTTGAGATCGTAGTAACTAATCAATTGTTTCAGTAGATCTTTATTGTAAGGCTCATCCTTGAGTGCACGGCTCAGAACATTATAAGCTTCAGCCAGATACTGCTCATCTTGTGTTTGTTTAAAGACCGTCAGGTCAAGGGAAGCAAGGTAGATTGCCGCTTCCGGATGGAAAGGACGACTCTGCAGTGCTTCGACCAGCGGAGTCTTAATCTCTTCATAGGATTGGCTGACGTTAACCAGGTTCTTGCCCTTAAGTGCGGCATTACTGGATCCGATATAGCTGATGGACAGGAAGAGCAGGAACACAGAGCCGATGGCCAGCACAGCAAAGTACCCGAAGCGCAGTCCAGCCTTGTTCCAGCTCTGGCGCAGCGGCTTGTTGTCCATAACTGCTCCCATACCTGCCAAACCAATGAATACCAGAATCCCCATGAACGCATAACTCATATTAAAGTCCAGCAGACTGTGAACAAGAATGGATAGAGCGATAATGTAGAAGAAGAATCCATTGTTGAACTCGTCCTTGTCCCGTTTCAGGTAAGCGCGGATGTATTTATAGAAAATATACCCGATAAAGCCCATAAACACGATAAATCCGACGATCCCCACTTCAATTAAATACTGCAGGAAGAAATTGTGAACCTGACGGCTTACATAAGGGTTGTTTTGATAATGTTCATATAAGGAAGACCAGCCTCCGCCGCCGGATCCAATGATCGGATAATCCTTCACAACCTTCATAGCATCTTTATAAAAGGTGATGCGCTCCAGTACACTATGCTGTTTGAAGTTGATGTTCTCCAGCCGTGTTTCGATATTGTCAGGGAAAACGCTGCGTAAGCTTGTACCAATAAGCAGGAAAGCAGCGATTGCTACAAGTAAGATCGAGCCGAGTGGAATCCACAGCCCTGTCAATTTGCGTGTTTCCCAGCTTCCCAGCTTCTTTTGCAGCCACGGAGCGGCGAAACGCTGAATCGCCCAGCCAAGAGCTGCAACAACCGCTGAGGCCACGAGCAGGTACGCCCACGCTTTTAACGCGGCTGAAGAAGTGAAGGCAGTATTCAGCTCTGTACCAAGGGTAGTTAGAGGGCTTGTAACCAGCAGGGCAGCGATACCAGAAACCGCAAGATGAATAATCCACAGAATCTGCTGAGCAGGCTTCAGGAACAACAGAAGAAGAATAAACACTACAGGCAGCATTACGAGTCCGCCACGGGATAAGGTCAGCAGCAGAGACACAATAATCGGTACAAGCATGAAGCTGTGAGTCAATGTGCCATACCATTTTTTAGAGCGGACGAGCGCAAACACTGCGACAAATAAGAAAGCCATCAGGAAAGCTGCGTAAGTATTGGCATACTGGAAAATTGAAGTCAGACGCAGGCCGTTAGAGTCTGTCATCACGGCGTCCAAATATTTACCACTGCGTACAGTGTTAGAGAACCAGCCTACCATACTGCCAGCGAATTTCGAGCTGCCGAGCCAGTTTAACAGCCCAAATCCGACAATGAAATAAGCGATTGCCAAAATGGCATTCTGAATGACAACATTTAGTTGCTTTTGCTGGAGCAGATATAACGCTATAATGAATATTGCGACATACATGCTCTGTATAAACAGCAGGTTCATCGCCATATAATGCGAAACAGCGCCAATAAGCGACAACGCATACGTAGCGGGAAGCAGCAGCGAGGCCACAGCCAGCAAGTCCCGCTGACCCTCCAGCTTGAACTTTGTGAAGTACAAGCCTATCCATACCAGCAGCAAGAGGCTGCTCAGCAGCGAAGACACATAAATCGGCTTCTCGAAGTCGATCTGCTGCCCATTAAATAATCCCACTTGAAACGGGGTCCAAACCAAAAACACAATGAAACCAATAACCAAAGCCCATATGTAACTGGATATCTTTTCAACATTTCTCGACTGTACAGCATTTTTACCGTATACTGGTTTCGACACGTTATGATCTCCTTTTTCTGTAGGTACGAGGATATTTTAGCATAATGTTAAATGTAGTCGCTACTTTAAATGGAAATAATGAAACTAATGCTCTATTGGATGGAACCGAAGTGCAATAAAATGTATAATAATTTACCTTTGTACGATTATTAATCTTGTTGTTCATTAGGAGATAGACCTTACCCTTATTCATATTACTGGTATTTTTAGGATTATTTAATGGAGTGTTTTTGCTTAAAACAAATAAAAATGAATAGGTGATTATTGAAGTGAGCGAAGTTAAAAAATATCTATCAAATTTCTTAAGGTATCAAGAATTGCTAAAGTTGCTAGTTTTCAAAGATATTAAAATTAAGTACAAAAGATCTGTGTTAGGGATATTATGGAGCGTTTTAAATCCTTTATTTACAATGTTAATAATCACTTTGGTCTTTAGTGAATTATTCAAGTTTAATGTAGAATATTTTGCTGCTTATGTTATTACCGGACAAGTGCTTTTCACCTTTTTTTCCGACTCTACATCATTAGCAATGACATCCATTTTTTCTTCGGGTCAAATAATTAAAAAGGTATATGTGCCTAAATATATTTTTCCATTATCTAAGATAGCCTATTCACTTGTTAACATGTTGTTTTCATTTTGCGCCGTATTAATTGTTTGTGTGTTTACAGGGGTTCAATTAAAATGGACTATTCTGTTTTCCTTTGTATCAATAGCATATGTTTTTATTTTCAGTATTGGTATTGGATTGATCTTATGTAGTCTAGTTATATTTTTTAGGGATATTGAGCATATTTATGGTGTCTTATTAACAGCTTGGATGTATGCAACTCCCATTATCTATCCTATGGCAACAATGCCTGATAGGTACCTCTTTTTACTCTATAGTAACCCTATGTTCTATTTTGTTACTCATTTTAGAGAAGGGTTGATATATGGTCGGATTCCTTCTTTTGAACTTAATTTTCAATGTTTTAACTATGCGCTTGTAACAATGCTGATTGGATTTTATATGTTTAAGAAACGACAAGATAAATTTATATTATATATATAAGGAGCTTTGAAATGGAAGAAACTATTGTTGATGTTAGTAATGTTTCGATGCGGTTTAATATGACTTCGGAAAAAATTACTACACTAAAAGAATACTTAATAAAAAAATTTAAACGTCAAATTTCATATACTGAGTTTTGGGCCTTGAGAGATGTTAGTTTTAAAATTGATAAAGGTGAGATATTTGGAGTCTTAGGGTTAAATGGTGCAGGGAAAAGCACACTCTTGAAGGTTATAGCGGGGGTGCTCAAACCAACCCATGGAAGAGTAGAGGTTTATGGGAGGATGGCTCCCCTCATAGAATTAGGAGCAGGTTTTGATGCTGAACTAACAGCTCGGGAAAATATATTTTTAAATGGGGCAGTATTAGGATATGCCAAAAAAGAGATGAAGGCGCTTTTTGATGAAATTGTAAATTTTTCAGAACTAGAGGAGTTTATTGATGTCCCTATTAAGAATTTTTCGTCAGGAATGTATGCAAGGCTTGGTTTTTCAATTGCTACGGCGATAACACCTGACGTATTAATAGTTGATGAAATTTTGTCTGTAGGTGATTTCAAGTTTCAAGAAAAATGTGAGATTAAAATAAAAGAAATGGTTAGAAAAGGGACAACAGTGATTTTAGTATCCCACTCTATAGATCAAATTAGAACCTTGTGTAGTAAAGGTGTGATTATAGAAAAGGGAAAGGTTATAAGTTCTGGGGATATTTCGGAAATTTGTGATTATTATTTCTCAAAATACAATTAATGATGATGGTGAGGTGAGCTCTATCACTAACCTATGGTTTCTAGGATATTCTTATCTTATCCGTATAAAAATTAAATTATTCATAGTGAAGCAATGCATAACAAAAGGTAAGTATTATATGAAATGGATCTCTGAAAACGAAAGAAATGTAACTCAAAAGATTCCATTTAAATATATGCCGCTCATATCAGTAATTATACCAGTCTATAATGTTGAGGAAACCTTTTTACGTGAATGTATTGAGTCGGTCTTAGAGCAAAATTACACAAATTGGGAACTTTGTATTGCTGATGATAATTCCTCTGATTTGAATATAAAATTAATATTAGAAGAGTACAAGTTAAAAGACTCTAGAGTAAAAGTTATTTATAGAACTCGAAATGGACATATTTCTGCGTGCAGTAACACGGCGCTTGATTTGGTAACGGGGGAATATACAGCACTCCTAGACAATGATGATATATTGGCGCCATTTGCTCTTTATGAAATCGTTAGGGCATTAAATGAAAATGAAGAATCTGATTTAATATATAGTGATGAAGATAAAATATTGGATGGTATAAGATGTTTTCCATTCTTCAAAACTACGTACAATAAAAAAATGATATATTATATAAATTATATATGTCATTTGGTAACATATAGAACCTCCTTGCTTAGAGAGGTTGGTGGATTTAGAGAGGGATATGAAGGAGTTCAAGATTGGGACCTTGCAATAAGAGTGATGGCTTTGACCGATAAAGTATTGCATGTGCCAAAAATATTATACCATTGGAGAATATCCGAATCATCAACTTCTGGCGGAGAAAATCGAAAGTCATATGTGAAAGAGGCTCGGAAAAAATTGATGTTGAACATAAAAAAAGCTTAGAAGGGTGATTGGTTGTGACTATTGAGGGTTTGCTTAAAAAAACATATTCAACAATAAAGTATGAGGGTTTAAGTACTTTTACAAGAAAGACGCTTCGTTATACTTCAAGAAAAATAATGAAAAGAAGAGTCGGAGATCATACATCGTTTAAAGATATTCTCTTCATAAATGGCTGTACTTTACCACATCCCAGTAGATACAGAATTGATCATCAAATAGAACAGTTGCATTTTAATGGATATTCTTGTGATAGCATCTATTATGAAGATTTAACAATTGATATGGTTAGATATTATAGAACTTTTGTGTTTTTTCGTTGCCCACATACAGAGACAATTGGTGACTTTATTCTTAGAGCAAAATATTTTAACAAGACTGTAATCTTTGATATTGATGACTTGGTAATAGACTATAAATATGTAAAACAAATTAAACACCTTGAAACATTTAATGAAATAGAAATGGCAATGTATATGGACGGTGTGAATCGTACCCAGAAAACGCTGGCTATGTGTGATTATGCCATAACCACAACAGCTAGATTGGCGAATGAATTGAAATCTTACGTTAAAGATGTATTTATAAATAGAAATGTTGCCTCTGAACAAATGATTGAATTGTCAATGGATGCTATGAAAATGAAACTTAGAGAATTTGACGATAATCGCGTCATATTGGGTTATTTTAGCGGGAGCATAACTCACAACGAGGATTTTGATTTGATACTACCTTCTATAAGTAATATTTTTAGTGAACATGATAATGTATTTTTAAAAGTTGTAGGATTTCTTGATTTACCTGAACAGCTTGAAAAATATAGAAATAGGATTATTTTCGAAAAATTCACCGATTGGAAAAAACTGCCATCATTAATAGCCAGTGTAGATATAAATTTAGCGCCGCTTGTCAACAGTACATTTAATGAAGCAAAATCCGAAAATAAATGGATGGAAGCTGCGTTGGTCGGAATACCTACAGTGGCAAGTAACGTAGGTGCTTTTACCGAGGTGGTGAAAGATGGAGTTACAGGTTTATTATGTGACAACGCTACTGAATGGGAAACGAAATTATCGGTATTGATCAGTAATAAGGAGTATAGAAATGAAATCGGAAAGACTGCTCACAAAGAGGTTTTACAACAATGGGTGACTTCTAAAACTGGTTATAAATTATATGAATTCATTGAATCATGTACCAATCCTAATATCGCATTTGTACTTCCGTCCACTCAAATAAGTGGTGGTGTAAATGTGGTGATTAAACATTGTAATATTCTAAGAGAATCTGGAAAGGATGTTACAATAATTTCGATGAGTGAAGAAGATGAAAATATAATCAATAAAGATGGTGAAATAAACGCTATCTCTTATCATCGGCATGCTTTTCATGGATACTTTGAAAAATGTGTAGCAACACTCTGGACTACAACATCCTTTTTGAATAATTACCCAAAAATAAAGGATAAATACTATTTAGTTCAAAACTATGAAACAGACTTTTATGAACCAGGAAATTATTCTCGTATTCTGGCTAATTTAACTTATACTTCTTACAATAATCTTAAATATATAACTATATCGAAGTGGTGTGAGGATTGGTTGGAAAAGGAATTCGGTAAATCTGTATTATTTGCTCCTAACGGAATCGACCTAACGCTATTTAAATTCAGAAAGAGGAACTTTGGTAATGGAAAAGTGAAAATATTAGTAGAGGGGAATTCTAAAGATCATTATAAGAATGTTGATGAAAGTTTTGAAATTGTGAATTCTCTTGATAAAGAAAAGTTTGAAATATGGTATCTTTCTTACAGTGGAGCTCCTAAAGATTGGTATAAAGTAGACAAATTTTTTAATAAGGTTCCCTACGATGAAGTAGGCCTGATTTATTCCCAGTGTGATATATTAATTAAATCAAGTTTACTCGAAAGTTTCTCTTATCCACCTCTAGAAATGATGGCAACAGGTGGCGTTGCCATAGTAGCGCCAAACGCTGGCAACATTGAGTATTTGAGGCATGGGGAAAATTGTCTGTTATATGAGCAAGGTAATATAACAAATGCACATCAGATGATTGAATTAGTGTGTAACAATCAGGAAGTTAGAGATTCAATTATAAGCGCTGGAGTAAAGACGGCTGAAAGCAGGGAATGGGGGAATTTGTATAATGAAGTGATGGCCCTATACGAATATAATGAAAACTCGAATGTGGAATATGGAGAGTATTATAATGAACTTAAAATGGGTTAAACGATTTTTATTAGTCATCCTTTTATTAATTATAATTTACGTATACGTTGGAAATATAGGTGTGATTAGAGACAGTATTGAACAGAGTGTCGCTGACAAAACAGTTAATGAATTGACACAAGGCAATGAAGTGGGGCAGTCATTCATTTACCATCAGAATAATCTAAGTGGTGTTTCTATAAAGTTAGCTACCTTTATGAGAGTTAACGAGGGTAAGTTAAAGATAGGTATAAGAAGAATAAATGATAAGAATGACATATATCAAACATCTGTTGAAGCAAATAGTGTAAGAGATAATGAGTTTTTCGATTTTAGATTTCCTCCCATTAAATTTTCTAAAGAACAAGAATATTATGTGTATATAGAATCGCTAGATAGCGGAAAAGGAGAATCAATTGCTGCATATAAAAGTAGTATGGATTCATACAAGGAAGGTTCTCTATTTATAAATGGATCTCGACAGGATGGGGATTTGACATTCAAAGTGTTTTATAATAGAACAATATTTAATTATATTGGCGAAAAGTGGAATATTAATTTTTGAAGGAAGTAGGCGGGATATTGGGAAATAGTATGAAACTTGAATATAAATTTCTCTCTCTTGGATTGATTTTTGGTTTGTTAATTGTGTTTTTGATTCCTCCCCTACAAGCAGCAGATGAAGATAGTCATTTTAAAAAGGCATTTTTAGTTGCATCATTTCATTTATTCCCTGAAATTAATGATGAAGGGCAAGTGGGGAATTATATTCCACAAGCTATTGTTGATTTTGAAAATAAGCAGAAATATTTAATGGGAAATATAGATGCAAAGTATGCTTATAAAAGTCAATATATAGATTCCCATATTCAAGTTAACAAAGGATCTGACGTTTTTATTGAATACTCAACTTCAAGGAGTAATCCAATTTTGTTTTTACCACAGGCCATAGGGATGTTGGTTATGAAATTAACTATCGATAATCCGATTTTTAATTTAAATAACAACATATCTCCTATAAATTATCTATACTTGGGTAGGATATTTAATTTACTTTTTTATCTTATCGCTTGTTTTTTTTCAATTAAATGGATTCCTTTTTTAAAAAATACACTATTTTTAATTTGTTTAATGCCAATGACATTCAGTCTATCCGCATCATTGAGCTATGATGGAGTTATAATAGGCACTATCTTCTTATTTATATCATTGATGTTTAAAGTTTGTTATGATATCAACGTTACTAAGATAAACAAAAATTATTTATTTTCATTTATTTTTTTCTCCATCATAATAATACAATTTAAGCAAATTTATTTTCCTTTATTTCTACTATTTCTACTGATTCCATATTCTAAGTTTAATAGTAAAAAAGAAAAATATGTCTGGTTTTCTATAATCATAGCTTCTGGCTGTTTCTCCTACTTAATTTGGAGTATTCTATCAAATTTAATGTTAGGTGTGGGAAGCATATCTACCGATAACAACTCTACAGAGCAAATCAAATTCATATTGGGTGCACCTTTCGAATATATTCATATCTTAGTTCGTTCTGTTGTGAGTAACTCTGAATTTTACTTTATTAGTTTTGTTGGGAATTTGGGGTGGTTAGATACTAATTTCCCATATGTTTTTACTATTTTGTATTTTATCTTTTTGATTTTCACTTCTATCCTTGATAATTCGGGCAAAGAAATAAAGATTGATATTAAAAGTAAGGTATTTATTACTTTGGTTGCTTTATCAATAATCGCTTTGTTAGAGACAGCTTTGTATATAATATGGACTTCAAAGAATGATATTGGTGGAGTAGGATATCCATATATATCTGGCGTTCAAGGTAGATATTTTATTCCAATCTCAATCATTTGCTTTGCAGTCTTTAAAATGGGCCTTATTAAGCATAAGGGACTTAAGCCGTTAGGGATTTATAACATGATTGACTTCATTGTTCCAAGGGTAACAGTTTTTTCATTAGTATTAACAATAATAATAATACTTTTGCGTTATTGGATCCCTTTTGTTCAAATATGAGGAGTGTGAGTTGTGAAAGTCTTGGGAATAATTCCATGTTATAACGAGGAAGAAAATATTGAAGCTTTGATTAATGAAATGTCTATGTACAAAGATTTGTTGGATATTGTTATTATAAATGATCGTTCGACCGATATGACATCGACTGTTTGCGAAGCTACAAACGCAAATGTGATAAATTTGCCTTGTAACTTAGGTATTGGTGGGGCTGTTCAAACAGGTTATATTTACGCAAAAAAAATGAACTATGATATTGCTATTCAAATTGATGGAGATGGGCAACATGATCCGAGTTACATTAAAGAACTAATCAATCCAATAATTAATAGTAAATGTGACTTTGTAATTGGTTCTAGATTTATAAACAAGGAGGGATTCCAATCTTCGCTTACAAGAAGATTAGGCATTGTATATTTCGCTCGCTTACTGAATACTTTAACAAAACAAAATTTAACTGACCCAACATCAGGATTTAGAGCATGTAATAAGAAAATTATTGATTATTTTGCTGAGCATTATCCAGTGGATTTCCCAGAGCCAGAGTCCATCATGGCACTTAGTAGAAACGGTTATATTATACAGGAAATTCCTGTGAAGATGCGTGAGCGAAGTGGTGGGGTTTCATCTATAAGAGCATTCAAGTCGATATACTATATGATTAAAGTTACGTTGGCTATATTTATTGATTTTACTAGAAAACAACAAGTTAACTAAGGGTGATTGAATGTTCCCATTAAAACTACAAATATTTTTAATTGTAATTTCCGTATTGTTTTTATTATTACTTTTTAACATGATAAAAAAATATGAGTTGCAATTAAAGTATGCTTTGCTTTGGATCATGGTTGTATCAATTATGATTATCATCTCTGTTTTTCCGAAAATAGCATTTTATTTTACCTTTTTTCTTGGTTTTCAGGAACCATCAAACTTCATTTTCCTTATTGGGATTATTTTTAGTTTAATGATTATATTTAGCTTAAGTGTTTCAATATCCAATCAATCATACAAAATGAGGCAAATATCACAAGAAATGGGCTTGTTGAAAAAAAGACTCAAAGAGTTGGAGAATAGTTCGTCGTGTGAAGAATAAAGGGCTGTGTATAGAATTTGTCCTATCTGATAACACGACAAAATAATTTAATATTCTGGTCTTTGAATATAGGAGTGTTTATAGTTTGAAAAAAATATGCTTGTTTGCAGCCCATTTCTATCCGCATTTGGGAGGGATAGAGACATATACTTTGCAGTTGGCGAAAAAAATGATTTTGAGTAATTATGAGGTCATAGTAGTAACTTCAAATATTGATGATTCACCTGAATATGAGCTTTATCAAGGGATTAAAGTATATCGATTTCCAGTACTGAAATTTATAAACGGGAGACTTCCATTTCCAAAGTTTAATATGAGCTTTTTAAAGATACTTAAGAAGATAAAAGCGGAAAATTCTGATTACTATATACTTAATGCTCGTTTTTATATACATTCCATTATTGGTTCATTAATTGCAAAAAGAGAAAAGAAACCCGTTATTCTTATCGAACATGGAACGGGGCACTTTACCCTCAATAATAAATTATTAGACCTTTTTGGGCATATATATGAGCATACGATTACCTTTTTCCTCAAACGTCTAGTAAAAGAGTTTTATGGTGTATCTTACGCTTGTAATAAATGGCTTCAACACTTTGGGATTACTGCAATAGATGTTCTCTATAATGGTATTGATGTTAATTACCAAATCAAAAGCCACAAAAATTATAGGGATTTTCTGCACATAGATAATGATGAAGTAGTAATTACTTATGCTGGGAGATTAATCAAAGAAAAGGGGATTATTTCGCTAGTAGATACATTTAATAAACTGTGTGCAAAACATAATAATATAAGTCTGGTAATAGCGGGCGATGGTCCATTACACTCTGAAGTGATTAAAATGAAAACAGAAAAGATTAGTTTGTTAGGCAGAATGGAACATGACGAGGTATTGAAATTAATGACTACTTCAGATATTTTTGTTCTAACAACTAATTTCCCAGAAGGGTTACCTACATCTATTTTAGAGGCGGCTTTATATCAATGTGCAATTTTGGCTTCACCCAGGGGCGGTACTCCTGAAGTAGTAATAGATGATTCATATGGTATTCTGATCAATCCATTGGATAATGATGCTATATATAGAGGTCTAGATATCTTGATTTCGGATAAAAAAAATAGAGTAATGCTTTCGAAGAATGTTCGAGAAAAAGTATTGGCTGAGTTTGATTGGTCGGTAACTGCAACAAACCTTATTAATAATTTGCAACGAATTGATAAACTTGATAAATATGTCTAGGGGGTTTTTTTTTGAAAACACATAACATTTGTATAATCGGAGCCGGTAATATATCTAACACAAGGCATATACCAGCTATAAAAACAATGAAAAATTTAAATATTGCCGGAGTTATTGGAGTTTCTGAAAAAAATGTTAACAATACATCATTAAAAAACAAAATCACTAATTCGTATGTGTTTGAAAAGGGGAAGGGAATTTATGAACAATTAGAGAAATTGAGCTGGTTTAAAGATATAGACTCAGTTGTTATAGGAATACCGCCTCAAGATCATTTTGAAGTCGCCAAGGCTTGCTTATTACTAAATAAACACGTCTTAATTGAAAAACCTATGGTAATGAACACAACTGAGGCCAAAGAGCTCGGGGATATATCGAAATCAAATAAATTAATTTTGAATGTTATGCATAATTTTCAATTTGCTGATAATTTTATGAAACTTGAAAAAAGAATTAATAAAGGGGAATTTGGTGAGATTATTTCTTTCTTTGAAGTTCAATATACGAATAGAAATCGAAGACTACCAGTCTGGTATAATGATCTTCCTCTTGGTTTATTCTATGATGAAGCGGCACACTTCCTCTATCTTCTCGACAGATTAGGTGGGAAAGTGGAAATAATCAATACAAATGCCTTCTATGGTAAGGATAAGAGCGAAAACACTCCTATGCTATTAAACACAGATATGATCGCAGGGGAAAAGCCTGTGAATTTACTAATTAATTTCAATTCACCGATTTGTGAATGGGCGTTAATAATTTCTTGCGAAAAGAAGTTACTTATATATGATTTTTTTAGAGATATTGTCATCACGGTACCAAATGATGAAGAGCATAGAGCGAAAAATGTAATTACAACATCATGGATGATGACGTTCCATCATTGGAAAGGAACTATTATGAATGGCTTTAAAATGCTTACTGGAAGATTATTATACGGTCATGACGTTGTTATAAGTAAATTTATTAAAGCAATTGAAACGGGTCAAAGTGATCCCAGTATAGATAGCCAGAGCGGGTATAGAAATGTTGAATCAATGAATGAAATTGTCAGTCAGGTTCACAAAAAATACAATATTAATTAATGAATTATATATTTTTCTCTTAGGGAGTTTTTTTATGAATTATATTTTGGTAGTGCTTTACCTTTTATTATCAGCATTTGGGATGGTACTAATTAAATTAGGCGGATCAAACACAAAAATAAATTATTTAAATAGAACTTTCGGTATTCATATTGATTTATGGCTAGTAGGAGGAGTTTTATTTTATTTAATGAGCTTTTTTCTGTGGATAATTATTCTACAAAAATTTAAACTCAGTTATATTTCTCCATTAGTTTCTGGAATCTCATACATCTTAATAATTACATTATCTTTAGTCATCCTAAATGAAAAAATTAGTAGTTTTCAATGGATAGGGATAGGGATCATATTTATTGGTGTTATTTTTATGAATATTAAATAAAGTTTTATGTGAATAGAAGACAAATAGGGTTGTATATGTTGATTTTATTGGCTCATTAATATTAGAAGTGATATTCCAGTTATGAAGGGCTTATATATAATACATTAAATTAATTAATTTTAACTTTTTTCAGTAGAGTTAGGCCTAAACTAGGGTGCCGCATTCGTGTGCTGACTCGATCTTTATATGATGTGATCCTAGATATCCGGCGCAATTCCCCCACATTCGGACAATGGGTCGGGGTTATTCTCAGTGAATATAATAAGCGGCAACTGCTGGTGCCTAAGGGGTTTGCTCATGGCTTCTGCACGCTCGTGCCAAACACCCAAGTCTTGTATAAAGTGGACGAATATTATTCCCCTGAGAATGACCGCGGCATACTATGGAGTGATCCGGCGCTTGGGATTGACTGGCCGACAACGAAGCCAGTGTTGTCTGGCAAAGATCAGCATCATCCGTTATTGAAGGATGCAGAGTTGAATTTTGATTAATACTCAATGTACAGAATCGTTCCGCTCTGGAATCGATAGCATAAATCATTTCTCTAGTAAAAGGTGGGTACACAAATGAAACTCCTCATTACCGGCGGAGCCGGATTCATCGGCAGCAACTTCGTAATATACATGCTGCAGCAACATTCTGATTACCAGATCGTCAACGTTGATGCGTTGACTTACGCAGGGAATCTGGAGAACCTGAAATCAATCGAAAATCATCCTAACTATACGTTTGTCAAAGCGGACATTACCGATGTAGCGGCGATGGATGCGCTGATCGGCGACGGTGTGGATGTAGTGGTTAACTTTGCGGCTGAGTCTCACGTGGACCGGAGTATTCTGGAGCCTGATATATTTGTGAAGACGAATGTTCTCGGTACGCAGGTGCTCCTGGATGCGGCCAAGAAATACAGTGTAACTAAATTCGTGCAAGTATCCACGGATGAAGTCTATGGATCGCTTGGTGCTACTGGCCTGTTCACTGAAGAAACACCGCTCACACCGAACAGCCCTTACTCCGCGAGCAAAGCGGGCGGGGATTTGCTGGTTCGTGCTTATCACGAAACATTCGGATTGCCGGTTAATATTACCCGCTGCTCCAATAACTACGGTCCTTATCAGTTTCCGGAGAAGCTGATTCCGCTGATGATCTCCCGTGCGCTGGCTGATCAGGCGCTGCCTGTATATGGTGACGGAATGAATATCCGTGACTGGCTGTATGTTGAGGACCACTGCAGCGCGATTGATCTGGTTATTCATGAAGGAGTTAACGGTGAAGTGTATAACATCGGCGGCAATAATGAGCGGACGAATGTGCATATCGTGAATACCGTACTTCAGGAGCTGGGCAAACCGGATTCGTTAATTTCGTATGTTCAGGACCGTCCTGGACATGACCGCCGTTACGGCATAGATCCCACTAAGATCACGAACGAGCTGGGCTGGAAGCCTAAGCACACGTTCGAAACTGGCATTAAGGAAACTATTCAGTGGTATCTGAATAACAAGGAATGGTGGACCCGCATTCAGTCTGGAGAATACCAGAAATATGCTGCACTCCAGTACGGCAGCCGTCTGGGGGACTCACTGTAATGGCGAAGATGAAAGTGTTCGTTACAGGCTCAGCCGGACAACTAGGCCAGGATCTTATGCTTTTGCTCCAAGGCCAGGATTATGAGGTACTAGGCTGTGATCGTCAAGAGATGGATATTACCGATTTGGACCAGTGCCAGGAGATCATCGGCGCTTTCGCTCCTGATGCAGTTATTCACTGTGCGGCCCATACAGCGGTTGATGCAGCAGAGACCGATGTTGACGCAGCGTATCTGATCAATGCTACCGGAAGCCGAAATGTCGCTCTTGCCGCAGAGAAGGCTGGAGCTAAGCTGGTCTATATCAGCACGGATTATGTGTTCGATGGCATGGGGGTTCAACCTTACCATGAATATGATAATACAGACCCTAAGAGTATCTACGGTAAGTCTAAGCGGGCTGGAGAAATCCTGGTCCAGTCTTTATCGTCTAAATTCTATATCGTACGTACCTCTTGGGTCTATGGCAAATACGGCAATAACTTTGTGAAAACCATGCTGAAGCTGGGGCAGGAAAAGCCGTTGCTACAGGTTGTCGATGACCAGAAGGGCTCACCTACCTATACAGTGGACCTGGCAAGATTCTTGCTTGAGCTTATCCAGACTGAAAAGTATGGAGTGTACCATGTCTCGAACAGTGAATCTTGCACATGGTATGAATTCACCCAAGCGATCTTTGCGGAAGCAGAGGATATCCTGGGGCTGAAATTCACAGCGAAGCTTGAGCCGTGTGCTACCGAACAGTTTCCACGACCAGCGCCGCGCCCGCGCAACTCGGTGATGGAGCATCTGGCCATCCGTACCAACGGGTTCCAGGACATCCGCCCATGGCGGGAAGGTCTAAGAGACTTTTTGCTGGAGCTGAAGTAATCACTGGCACGGGATTTGCAGAAAGAACTAACTAACTATATAAGACGCACTAAAAAAAGAACAAAAAGCGAAAGAAGCGGAGGGGAAATTTGGAACTGTAGGAGCGGTAGCGACCGCCTTTGTCACTGGATTTCTACCGCGAATAGCGGTTCAAATCAAGAAATCTGGGGACAACAGCAGCCGGAAGTCCAAATGTTCATCGCAGTGACGACTAAGCTTCAAGTTCAAATCAAAAGTACTTCTTATATAGCAACAAATGAAACTCCTGATCGCTTATGCGGTAAGGAGTTTTTTGCTGTCTGCGACAATATAGCAATAGGGTTGAACTACAATAACTATGTAACTAACATTACCTTCTAATGTGCTTAACATAGCCTGTCAACCTTCTTTCCGCTATAATAAATATAGATTTCATTAAAGAACCAGGAATTCGAGGTCACCCATGAACCCTAAAACAGTCAGTGTACATATCGTTACCTATAACAGCGCAGATGACATCATTGAATGCTTGTCGGCCGTGCTGGCCCAGGATTATCAGGTCAAAAAAATTGTCATTGTGGACAACGCTTCAACGGATGGTTCGGCGGATAAAGTCAGAGCGTTCTACCACGGGCTTAATTCGAACTCGGGCCGAGGAACTACAACGGTCCAAGGAGTAGCCGGTTCTGCAGGTAGCATTACCCGAATGCCATCTCTCGTCCTCCTAGAAAATGAACACAACACCGGCTTTGCCCCCGCACACAACCAGGCTATTGCCGGCACAAATACAGATTATGTACTGGTGCTGAATCCCGATCTTACATTGGCTCCGGATTATATATCCAGACTAGTCGCCTGCTTTGAAGCCAATCCCCAGATCGGCAGTGCCACAGGCAAACTGCTGCTGAAGGCAGATCATTCACTCGTTGACAGCACGGGACTGCGGATGAATAGAGCCCGCAGGGCGTTTGACCGTGGAGCGGGAGAGTCCGCTGATCTGTGGAACGAGTCTGGTGTGGTATTCGGCGTATCCGGCGCGGCGGCGATGTACTCCCGGCGGATGATTGAGGATATTAGCGTCGAAGGCGAGTTTTTTGATGCGGACTTTTTTGCCTATAAGGAAGATGTGGATGTGGCATGGCGCGCGGGATTGTTTGGTTGGCAAGCTTATTATGATGCGGAAGCTATAGGCTACCACGAACGGGGCTGGAAAACATCCGGACGGAGCGGCAAGGCGATGTTCATCAAGCGGATCTCATATATCAACCGTTATAAAATGATCTACAAGAACGAGTCCTCCGGCAGGATGCTGCTTACCCTACTATATTCTCTGCCTTACGAGATCGCAGCACATGGCTACTCGTTATTGAAGGAACCCAAGTTAATGGGAGCCTGGTCATCATTCTTCGCACAGAGAGCCGCTTTGAAACGCAAGCGCCGCTATATTCAGGAGAAGGCTAAGCGCCAGAGATTATGAAGCGAAACGAAAGAGAACTCAACCGATTGTGAAAAATATTCTTCTATTCCCCGGATTTCTACAGCGAACAGCGGTGAAAATCGAGAAATCTGCAGACAACAGCGGCCGGAGGGCCAAACATTCTTTGGAGTCACGGCAATCCGATAATAGAAAAAATACAAGTTCAATCTTATAGCACTGTTCCTCCCACATTATCCTCACACCTGTAAAAACCTCCCTAAACAGGCTCCGCCTATCAAGGAGGTTTTTGTGTTATAATAATTGTCGATAGATTACTATATTTGTCAGGAGAGTACAGCAGTGAATGTAGATGTTAGCATAATCATTCTTAATTACAATACATGCCGCCTGACGATGGACTGTCTGAGGTCGGTATATGACTCCGAGACCCGCTACTCCTATGAAATTATTCTAATAGATAATAACTCCCATGATGACTCGGTAGAGATGATAAGCAAGGAATTTCCGGATGTGCTACTGATCGCCAATTCAGAGAACGTAGGGTTTGCCAAGGGCAATAATCAGGGAATGGAAGCTTCCTCAGGGCGATATGTGCTGCTGCTCAACTCCGATACAGTGGTGCGCAAGGATACGCTGGAGACGATGGTTGCTTTTATGGACAGCCGTCCGGATCTGGGGGCTTCTGGCTGTAAGGTGATACTGCCGGATGGTTCGCTGGATAAGGCTTGTAAAAGAGGATTCCCGACACCGTCCGCTTCCTTCTATTATGCTTTTGGCTTCAGTAAGCTGTTCCCCGACCGTCCAAGATTCAACGGCTATCAGCTGGGTTATCTGGACCCCGATGACTCTTACCCGGTAGATTGTCTGGTGGGAGCGTTCATGCTGCTGCGGCGGGAGACCATCGAGCAGGTGGGCGGACTGGATGAGACGTTCTTTATGTATGGAGAGGATCTGGACTGGTGTTACCGGATCAAAGCGGCCGGCTGGGGGATCTATTACTATCCGCAGACATCGATCGTGCATCTGAAGGGCGGCAGTGCGCGCCGCAGACCGTTTAAGATCGTGTACGAATTCCACCGGGCGATGATTTTATTCCATAAGAAGCATTATAGCAAGCGGTACAACAGTATGATAAACGGAGCGGTATATGCGGGAGTCGGTGTCAAGTTCACGCTTTCGCTGCTGCACAATGCGCTGATTGCTCCACGTAAGGTTCCAACACCAGCACAGAGTCTGACAGTCCCCGGGGAAGCCGGTTTACGCAATGAATCGAATGCTGAGGTGAGATTATGATCCGCCGTAATCAAAAGTTTCTAACACAGTTATATATGGTTGCCGACTTCCTGGTTATTCAAGTGGCCTTTCTGACTGCTTGGTGGCTGAAGTTCAAAAGCGGTTTGCTGGAATCCTACAGGACCCTTCCTGTAGAGTCCTATGCTTACTGGAGTATTATCTACGGAGCCATCGCTATTCTGATCGGAATTGTGCTTCAGTTGTATTTGCCAAAGCGCAAGAAACGGTTCATTGATGAATTCGTTAAAATTTTTCAGGTTCACGCCATGGGCATCTTCATTCTGCTGGGTCTGATGTTCTTCCTGAAGGAGATCGATGTATCCCGGCAATACCTTGCTATTTATATGGGCTTCAATATTCTTTCCATTATGCTGTACCGTTATGTGCTGAAGAAGATGCTTAAATCGCTGCGTGAAAAAGGATTCAACCGCCAGTTTGTACTAATTCTCGGTGCAGGCACACTGGGCAAAAGATTCTACAATAATCTGGAGCAGTATCCTGAGCTGGGGTACGAGGCTATAGGGTTCCTGGATGACTTCCATAAATGGGATGGCATTGAGGAAGAGCGTTATAAGCCGATTCTCGGCACGGTGGATCAGCTGGAAGGCATGCTGGAGATGCTGCCGGTCGATGAGGTCATTCTGGCGCTTCCGCTGGATGCCCATTCGAAATATCCGACCATTATTGCTACCTGCGAGAAGGCAGGTGTACGGACGCTGATTATCCCTGACTTCTTCGACTACCTGCCGGCCCGTCCTTACTTCGATAACTTTGCGGGGATGCCGATGATTAACGTACGCGACATTCCGCTGGATATGGCCGGGAACAAAATGGCTAAGCGGGCGTTTGATCTGGTATTTTCCCTGTTCGCCATTATTATGTTGTCTCCTGTCATGCTGATTGTAGCGCTGGGTGTACGCCTAACCTCGCCCGGACCTATTATTTTCAAGCAGGAGCGTGTAGGACTTAACCGCCGTAACTTCATGATGTACAAGTTCCGTTCGATGAAGATGCAGACAGACGGCGAAGTAGATACGGGCTGGAGTACGCGTGAAGATCCACGCCGTACACGTTTTGGGACATTTATCCGCCGGACCAGTCTGGATGAGCTGCCGCAATTTTTTAATGTGCTGTTTGGCCAGATGAGTGTGGTTGGTCCGCGTCCGGAGCGCCCGTACTTTGTAGAGCAGTTCCGGGGTGAGATTCCGAAGTATATGGTGAAGCACCATGTGCGTCCGGGGATTACCGGCTGGGCTCAGAGCAACGGTCTGCGCGGGGACACGTCGATTGAGGACCGGATCAAACACGACATTTTCTATATCGAGAACTGGTCACTATTGTTCGACATCCGGATCATCGCCAAAACCATCCGCAACGGCTTCAAGAACGCTTATTAATGAAACGGTCTCATACTATATTATTCCATAGAAACGGTTGCTGCCCCCCTGAGGACGACACAGCCGTTTCTTCTTGTTTTCAGGCCAACTACTCTAACACTTGCAAAGGAAACCTGCCATCATGGATAGAAAAAAGATTATCGCTTCCGTCATTATGATCGTAGCTATTGCACTCCTGCTTGTACTCACTCTTGGGGGAAAAGAGAAACAGCCGGCTACCGGCTTTGCAGCCCATAGAGTTGTAGCCCATGCCATGGGCGGAATTCATAACTTTACGTATACCAATACGCTGGATGCATTTATCGCTAATTATGAGCAGGGAACCCGGGTTTTTGAGGCGGATCTGCTGCTGACAAGTGATGACAGGCTCGTTGCGCGTCATGAATGGACGGCCAATATGAGCAAGCTTCTGGGCCAGCAGAATGTTCTTCCCGCCGCCAAGCAAGGGACCGTGCTGAATTATGAGGATGTCATGAACAGTCCGGTTCTGGAGATCTACTCTCCGCTGGATATTGAGAAGATAATGAACCTGATGGTGATCTACCCGGATGCCTATATTGTAACGGACACGAAGGAGCTTGAACCGGAACGGATAAAGAAGCAGTTTCAGCTTATCGTGGAAGCGGCGGAGAAGCGGGACCCTGCTCTGCTCAAGCGGATCGTTCCGCAGATATACAGCAGAGATATGCTGGATGTAGTGAACCGGGTGTATGCTTTTCCTGAAGTGATCTTTACGCTGTATCAGACACAGGATAGTGATGAAGTGGTCATTGATTTCGCCAGTCAAACCGGAGTGGACATCACCATGCCGACGGTAAGAGCTACCAAAAGCTTCGTAAGGAAGCTGAAGAATGCCGGGGCAAGAGTCTATGTGCATACGGTGAATGACGAGAAGGAAATTTCGGAGCTGTCCCGGATGGGAGTCGACGGATTCTATACCGATTTTGTCTCTGAGGACGACTTAAGCCGGATCAAGGGTATACGCTAGTAGTTGAACGTGCGGGCTTCTGTACATCAAAAGCTGCCGCTCCAAAAACGCGAAAAAATGTTCGCATTTTTGTTCGCTTTAAATTGACACCCGCCTTCGTACTGACTTAGACTAGAGATACGGCTTTTGCGTGTGCAGGAGTATATTTGTTGTTATGAAATACATGGAAATAGAATGTTTACTTAAGATGAACATTGAGGATGGACGATAATGAATGGAATGCGGCAAATGATCAAGCCGTGGCGGCATGTGTTCAAGCTGGACCCGGACCGGGAGCTTGCCGACAGGGAGCTGGAGTCTGTCTGTCTCTCGGGAACCGATGCGATACTTGTAGGCGGCTCCACTGGTGTAACTTATGAGAATACGGTTAGTCTTCTCTCGAGAATCCGGCAGTATGATCTGCCTTGTGCGCTGGAGGTGTCGGATCTGGAAGCCGCTGTGCCCGGTTTTGATCTGTATATGATTCCCATGGTGCTCAACACTGCCGATACTTCATGGATTCTTGGCCATCACCGCCGGGCAATTGAACGGTTCGGCAGTCTGATCCCATGGGAATTGCTGCTGACAGAGGGCTACATTGTGCTCAATGGCGATTCATCCGTAGCACGGCTTACAGGAGCAGACCACTCGCTTAGCGCAGACGGGGCAGCGGCTTATGCACAGATTGCGGACAAGCTGATGAATCTGCCGGTGGTTTATCTGGAGTACAGCGGAAGGTTCGGAGATATGGAGACTGTGCGTGAGGTCAGGGCAATGGTCGAGCACAGCCAGCTTTTTTATGGAGGCGGTATTACAGGTGAGGAAGAAGCCATGCAGGCAGCTGCTCTATGTGATACAGTAGTGGTCGGCAATATTATTTACTATGATCTGGAGCAGGCGCTGCTGACCGTTCAGGCAGTGAGAAATACGCCGCAGCTGGACTGGTTATAAACTAATAAAAGCCGAAAGGAACAGAGGGGAAATTAGGAACTGTAGGAGCGGTAGCGAACGCCTTTGTCACCGGATTTCAACCGCAATAAGCGGTATTCAATCAAGAAATCTGGAGACAACAGCGGCCGGAAGTCCAAATATTCACCGCAGTGACGACTAAGGCTAAGTAAACATCTTAACTCAGTTTATACAAGCTTATATTCAGAAAGGAGCATGTCACACATGCAACTTGTTAACATACAAGACGCCGTAAGCCGGCTAAATCCTCCGCAGCGTCAGGCTGTAGAATCTACCGAAGGTCCTCTGTTGATCATGGCCGGAGCGGGCAGCGGTAAGACCCGCGTGCTGACCCACCGGATCGCCTGGCTGATTGCGAACCGCAAGGCACCGCCTTGGGCGATTCTGGCGATTACTTTTACAAATAAGGCCGCCCGGGAGATGCAGGATCGTGTCTCTAAGCTGGTAGGGACGGAGGGCCGGGATATTTGGGTATCCACCTTCCACTCGATGTGTGTGCGGATCCTGCGGAAGGATATTGAGCGGATCGGCTTCACTTCGAACTTCTCCATTCTGGATTCGACGGACCAGTTATCCGTTATCCGCAATTGTATGAAGGATCTGGACATTGATACCAAGAAGTTCGAGCCGAAGGCCATTCAGGCTGTGATCAGTACAAACAAGAATGAGCTGATTACACCGGCGCAGTATGAACAGAAGATCGGCGATTATTTTGAAGGCCTTGTGGCCAAAGTGTATACCAAGTACCAGCAACGGCTGAGAAGCAATAACTCGCTGGATTTCGATGACCTCATCATGAAGACGATCCAATTGTTCAAGGAAGTTCCTGAGGTATTGGATTTCTACCAGAAGAAGTTCAAATACATTCATGTCGATGAGTATCAGGATACGAACCGGGCGCAGTATATGCTCTGCCGGATGCTGGCCGAGGGTCATCACCGGATCTGCGTTGTCGGGGACAGTGACCAGTCGATCTACCGCTGGCGCGGGGCGGATATTTCGAACATCCTTAATTTCGAAGAAGACTATCCGGAAGCCAAAACCATTATGCTGGAGCAGAATTACCGCTCAACCTCCAATATTCTGAACGCAGCCAATGGTGTTATCGCACTGAATACCGGACGCAAGCCGAAGAAGCTGTGGACCGATTCGGACGAAGGCGCGAAGATCAAGGTGTTCCGCGGAGACTCCGAGCATGATGAAGGATACTTCGTCACCGGAGAGATCAGCAAGAATGTGAAGCAGGGCCAGGCGTACCAGAATCATGCGATTCTATACCGTACGAACGCCCAGTCCCGTGTAATAGAAGAAATTCTGATCAAATCGGATATTCCTTATCAGATCGTCGGCGGGATCAAGTTCTATGACCGCAAAGAAATCAAGGATCTGCTGGCGTATCTGCGCCTGCTCTCCAATCCTGATGATGATATCAGCCTGACGCGGATTATCAATGTTCCTAAGCGTGGCCTCGGGGATACGACTGTCGGTAAATTGGCGGCAGCAGCGGCTTCCCAGGGAGTATCGATCTTCCGGGCACTGCAGACGGTGGATGATCTGGGCTTTGCCGGCCGGACGCGTAATACGCTGGTAGAGTTCTATGATATGATCGAAGCCCTGCACCGGATGGTGGAATTCCTCTCGGTAACGGAGCTGACAGAGAAGATTCTTGAACTGTCCCAGTACCGACTGGAGCTGCAGAATGAGAATACTCTTGAATCCCGTTCCCGTCTGGAGAATATCGATGAATTCCTGTCCGTAACGATGGAATTCGAGAAGAACAACGAGGATAAGTCGCTGGTCTCCTTCCTGACGGATCTGGCGCTGATCGCTGACATTGACAGCGTGAATGACGAAGAAGAGCGCAGCGATGCTGTCGTGCTGATGACGATGCACAGCGCGAAGGGGCTGGAGTTCCCGACCGTCTTCATTATTGGGATGGAAGAGGGCGTGTTCCCGCACAGCCGTGCTTTCCAGGACAATGATGAACTGGAAGAGGAGCGCCGGCTGGCGTATGTGGGCATTACCCGTGCGGAGAAGCAGCTGTTCCTCAGCTGTGCACGGATGCGCACGCTGTTCGGGCGGACGACCGCGAATGCGCCGTCCCGCTTCCTGGAGGAGATTCCGGAGGAGCTGAAGGAAGACACCGTTAAGGAATCAGACCGCTTCCGGCGCGGAGGCGCAGAGGTTGGCGGTGCTTACGGCGGCCGCGGCTTCGGCGGAGGCAGCCGCGGGAACTTCGGCAGCCGCACCGCTGCTGCCGGGAATGCGCCGGCAGGCGGCGGTGCCGCCAGCTTCGGCAGCGGCAGCTCGGCGAGCGCGGTGCCCGGCGCGGGCCGCGTAGTGGTGACGACCGGAGGCGCGCAGAGCGCTCCGGGAGCAGGGGCCGCAGCGTCCGCCGGCTTCAAGGCGGGAGACAAGGTCTCCCACGGCAAATGGGGCATAGGCACCGTTGTGGCCGTGAAGGGCAGCGGCAACGATACGGAGCTGCAGATTGCCTTCCCGGCGCCGGTGGGCGTGAAGCGGCTGCTGGCCGGTTTTGCACCGATCACCAAAGTTGAATAAAGCAAGCTGCGATTAACGATTGTGTTTTTGGATCACGCTAACCGTAGGAAACCTATTTGACGGAGGGATGTGCCGGATGGATATGATGTTCACGATGGAAGAGCTCGTAGCCGAGCTGAATCAATATAACTATCATTACTATACAATGGATGCGCCGCAGATCAGCGACAAGGAATATGATGCGCTCTACGACAAGCTGGTGGCGCTGGAAGCGGAGAGCGGAATTGTACTGCCGCATTCTCCAACCCAGCGAGTAGGCGGGGAACTGCTGAAGGGCTTCACGCCACACCGCCATCTGGCACCATTGTGGAGTCTTGACAAGGCGCAGAACATTGAACAGCTGCGTACCTGGAACGCCCGTGTGCTGAAGCTGGTGAATGACTACAATACCAAGAATCCGGAGAATCCTCTGCCTGACCCGTGTTACGCGGTGGAGCTGAAGTTTGACGGCTTAACGCTGAACCTGACCTACCGTGACGGCGTACTTGTCCAGGCGGCAACACGGGGCAACGGCGTAACAGGCGAAGGTATCCTTGCTCAGGTGAAGACGATCAAATCCGTTCCTTTGAACATCCCGTTCAAGGAAGGGCTGATCGAAGTGCAGGGCGAGGGGATCATGAACCTGTCTGTTCTGGCTGACTATAATACACGTGCGGCGGAGCCGCTGAAGAATGCACGTAACGGTGCAGCCGGCGCACTGCGCAACCTGAATCCGAAGATGACTGCAGACCGCAGATTGAATGCCTTCTTTTATAATGTGGGGTACTCGGAGGGTGTGCAGTTTGCCGATCACCAGGAAATGATGGATTTCCTTCGCAGCAACCGGTTCAAGGTCAACCCGTATCTCAATTACTTCAGTAATTTCGATGACGTTACCGAGCAGCTGGCTGAGATCGAAGAGAGCCGTTCCGGCCTTGATTATCTGATTGACGGGGCAGTCATCAAGGTGACAGATTTCCGGATCCGTGAAGCACTAGGCTATACAGATAAGTTCCCCCGCTGGGCGGTTGCCTATAAATTCGAGGCGGAAGAAACCACGACAATCCTGGAGTCGGTCAGCTGGAACGTAGGCCGTACTGGCAAAGTGACGCCACTGGCACGGGTAGAGGCTGTGGAGCTGGCAGGTGTTACTGTGCAGAATTGCACACTTAACAACGTGGGAGACATTGAACGCAAGAACCTGAAGTTCGCGCTGGGCACACGGGTATTCATCCGCCGCTCCAATGATGTGATTCCGGAGATTCTGGGCAAGGTGACGGAAGAGAGTGACGGCGGGGAGATTATTTTCCCTGAGAATTGTCCGGCCTGCGGGTTCCCGCTGGAGATGCGCGGTGCGCATCTGTTCTGCAACAACAAGCTGGACTGTAAACCTCAGATTGTTAGCCGGATCACGCATTTCGCGTCACGCGATGCCATGGATATTGAGACATTCAGTGAGAAGACGGCTGCTCAGCTGCATGAAGAGCTTAGTGTACGTGAGCCGGCCGATCTATATGAATTGACCTTCGAGCAACTGGTGAAGCTGGACCGTTTCGGGGAGAAGAAGGCGGATAATCTGCTCCAAGCACTGGAAGAGAGCAAAGGGCGGGATCTCGCTTCCTTCTTATATGCCCTCGGTATCCCGAATACCGGAAAGGCTACCACCAGAATGCTGGCTGACCACTACCGCAGTCTGGAAGCTGTAATGTCCGCAACGGCGGAGGAGCTGGCGGGTCTGCCGGATATCGGCGGGATTGTAGCGGAGAGCATCGTGAATTATTTTGCCGACCCGTTTGTGGTTGTAAGCATTAACCGCATGCTGGCGCTGGGTGTAGAGGCTAAGGCGCCCGAAGCTCCGCGTGTAGTCAGTACGAATACTTTCTTTAGCGGCAAAACCGTTGTGTTGACCGGTTCTCTGCAGAAAATGACCCGCGAGGAAGCGGCCGAGCGTCTGGAGGCTCTCGGGGCTAAGGTGTCCGGCAGTGTCTCCAAGAAAACCGATCTGGTCATTGCCGGCGAGAAGGCAGGCAGCAAGCTGGCTAAAGCGCAGCAACTCGGCATTCAGGTCATTGAGGATGAAGATGAACTGATCCGGCTTTTGGAGATGTAGGTAAGCAGACATTCCCAAATAACCAGTTAAACCCATAGAGTCCTGTAATCATTCGCTTTGCAGCGAAGGTTGCAGGGCTTTTTCTGTGTGAAAGAATTCCGGATAAACGTTATAGCAATATATGAGTAACTGATAATTTAATACAATACCGTAGTTATTTTGACAATTGGATAACCTTCCCAAGGTATGCTTGGGTAAGAATCACCATAATGAGGAAGGGGTATATGATGAAAAAGCTAATGAAGGGCATTGTCTTTGGAGGATTGGCGGCAGCAGTAGTTTCGGGGGCGACGCTCGCTGGAGCAGCGCAGAGTGCGACAGGTACAGCGGGAGCTGCAAAAGCCCAGTCCAAAAATCTTATCGTTCTGATTGGCGACGGCATGGGTCCGGCCCAAATTTCTGCGGCCAGATATTTTCAACAATACACCAAAAGCGTCAATCATCTGAACCTCGATCCTTACTACGTTGGACAAGCAACTACATATGCAGACCGCGGTGAGGACGGCGGGAAAATCGTGTCCGGGATCGTCACAGACTCGGCTTCAGCCGGTACGGCATTTGCTACAGGCCATAAAACTTACAATGCAGGCATCAGCGTCTCTAACGAGGACGTATCTAAACCATTTGCTTCTATTATAGAAGCAGCTGAGAGCAGCGGCAAAGCCACCGGCCTTGTAACCACCGCACGGATTACTCATGCTACACCAGCCGTTTATGCTTCTCATGTCCGCAGCCGTGATAATGAATCGGCGATTGCCTCGCAATATCTGGAGAGCGGCGTAGATGTTCTTTTGGGCGGCGGCAAGCAGTTTTTTGTAACCAAAGATGAGAAGGGTAAACGCACAGACAAGAACATCCTCCCTGATTTCAAAGCCAAAGGATACACTGTGGTTGAGAATACTTCGGCCTTAAATGCGCTCACCTCCAAAAACACCAAGGTGCTGGGCTTGTTCGGCAGCTCGCATGTTGCCTATGTCCCGGACCGGACTGCAGAAATTCCGAGTCTGGCGGCGATGACCTCTAAAGCGCTGAATATTTTGTCTACGGATAAAGACGGATTTGTCATGATGATTGAAGGCGGGCGTATCGACCATGCCGGTCATGCCAACGATCTGCCGACGCTTGTTCAGGAAACGCTCGACTTTGATGCTGCATTCAAGACAGCCATTGATTTTGCGAAGAAAAATGGCAACACTTCGGTGGTAGTCACTGCTGACCATGAAACAGGCGGCCTGTCACTCTCGCGCGACAATATTTACGAGATCAACATCGATCTGTGGAACAAGCAGAAGCATTCCTCCGAAAGTTTGGCAGCAGATCTTGAAGCGGCACAGACACCGGAAGAGATCCGCAGTATCGTGACGGCGAATACATGGATTACGGATCTCTCTGAAGAGGAAGTTACTCAGATCATGAATGGCGACGGTTCTTCTTACAAACGTGAAGGTGCGTATAATGCGGTGATTTCCAAGCGTCTGCTGGTAGGCTGGTCTGGTCACGGACACTCGGCTGTGGATGTGGGGGTCTGGGCTTATGGTCCAATTGCGGACAAGGTGAAAGGTCAGGTAGACAACACTCAAATCGCAACGGCAGGCGCAGGTATACTGGGTATCGATTTGAATAAGCGTTCGGCAGAGCTGCAGTCCAAATATGTGTATCCGAAGTTTAAAATCAGCCGTGACAATGAGGTGCTCTACCCGGCAGAGGCTCTGGCCAAAGCGCTTGGAGGAACCTATAAAGGGGATACAGCCGCTGCTAAGCTGACTTTTGCGAAGAATACGATTGATGTTAACCTGACGGATAAGACAGCCAAGCTGAACGGCAAGGCAGCATCGTACACAGTAGATATTGATAATGGCGTGCTGTACCTGCCGCTTAGTGCATTCAACCAGCTGAAGGGCACAACCTTAACTTGGGATGCTTTGTCTGAACGTATTCTATTGAGATAGGAGTGGCCTTATTGCTCCAAATTCAGGATTTGAAAAAACAGTTCAAAGTAGACGGAAGATTTGTGCCGATTCTCGATATCCCCCAGTGGTATGTTGAAAAAGGAGAACACGTAGCCATTACCGGACCCAGCGGGTCCGGTAAAAGCACGTTCCTGCATTTAATCAGCGGAATGATGAGTGCGGACAGCGGCGGGATTGTTGTGGACGGCCAACCGCTTCACAATATGACAGAGTCGAAGCGGGATGCTTTCCGGGCTTCTGCTATCGGCTATGTGCTGCAGGACTTTCATCTGCTTCCTTCGCTGACAGCCAGGCAGAATGTCGAGATTGCTATGACCTCGCGGCTTCCGCATAAGGAGAGGAAGCAGATTGTTGACAGCTTGCTGGAACAGGTGGGCCTGGCGGACCGCAGCAAGCATCTTCCTTCCCAGCTGTCGCGCGGACAACAACAGCGGGTTGCAATTGTAAGGGCATTAGTGAATCAGCCGCCGCTGCTGTTGGCTGATGAGCCTACGGGCAGCTTGGATTGGGAGACTGCAGATGAGATTTCCTCGCTTTTGCTGGACCTTAGTAGGACTCACGGCCATACTCTAATCGTTGTAACACATGATCTCAATATGGCGGACCGTTTCCCGCGCTGTCTGAACATTCAGGAGATTAATAAAGTGCACCGGGATGCACTGCCTAAGCAGCAGGTCCCTCTCGGGAAACGGGAAAAGGTGACGTTATGAGTCTGTTTAGACTGACCCTCCGCAACGTGCTGCACCGGCGGTTCCTGTCCTTACTTACCGTATGTGCAGTGGCCATCACTGTTGGTTTTATCGTTCTGCTGACACTATCCCGCGAGAGCGTGGAGCAGGGGGCGAAGAAAGGCTATGGGCCATTCGACCTTGTTATAGGAGCGGCAGGCAGCGAGACTCAGCTGGTGCTCAATACTTTTTATCATATCGGTGCGCCCACGGGGAACATTCCGCTTGCAGTTCTGGATCAAGCGAAGCAGGATCTGTCTGTCGATGTAGCCTTTGCGATGACAACAGGAGATAACTTCAAAGGTTATCCGATTGTCGGGCTGGATTCCGGTTATTTCTTTACCCGGTATGGTGACAGCAAGCTTCAGGAAGGCACGATGTATGGACATACCGGAGAGACGATTATAGGTTCGTATGTGGCCCGGGCCCTGGGACTGAAAGTAGGAGATACCTTTACGGGGGCACACGGGCTTGTGCAGGACGAAGGTCATGCGGGGGCAGAAACGGAGCATGAGGAGGATCATGGGACTGAGGAAGCAGCTGGACATGTGGAGGACGAAGAGCATGGAGGAGAACATGACGAGGAGCATGCGCACGAGAGCTTCCAATACACCGTTGCAGGCATTCTCCCTGAACTTCACACCCCGGATGACCGTGCGGTGTTTACGACCGTGGACTACGCCTGGGCTGTGCATGGGCTGGCACCTGAGGAGCGGGAGATTACTGCTGTGCTGGTCAAACCGTCCAGCTTGCTTGGAGCTCATGATCTGAAGCAGGCGCTTGACGGCAGCAATGGTGTTCAGGCGGCTTATACAAGCAAGGCGGTCTCCGATGTGCTGAATGCGGTAGATCAGGGCTCCCGGCTGCTCGGTGTATTGACGGCTATTTGCGTGCTGCTCGCCGGCATTGCCATTTTATTATCCATGATTGCAGCTGCCTCAGAGCGGACCAAGGATGTGGGGATTTTACGACTTCTCGGGAAATCAAGGGTTTATGTATGGCTGACGTTAACCACTGAAGGCCTGCTCGTGACGGTAACCGGACTGATCACCGGTCTGTTGCTGGGTCATCTCGGAGCCTACCTGCTGAAGGATATGTTATTCTCGCAGGCAGGTATTCAAATAGAGTCTTTCCATTGGACGCCGGAGCATTGGTATATCGTCCTTGGCGCCATTGCCATTGGTCTGCTGTCCTCACTGGGGCCGGCATTCCGGATGTACCGGATGCATCCGCTCGCTTTGTTCAAATCTTAGGAGGGATACACACTTGATACGAGTACAGGGAAGGATGATCCTGATATTGGCATCCGTCATAAGTCTGCTGCTGTTTCCGGCCTGCGGACAGAACAACGCAGCGGAGGGCAGCGGACAATCCTTTGCTGCGGCAGTAGAGGCATCAGATAGAACGGACGAGCCAGCAACGGAAGCACAAGCGGCGGATGTCCCGCAACCAGCTTCTCAAATTGCCCGGGCTCCGGCCTCACCCTCCCCTGCTGTGAAGGATGCTCCGGTAGTGCAATCAACAAATGCAGACTCCGGATCTGAGATAGCAGAGGCTCAAGCGGGTGTCACGTCCCAACCTTTAGCTATGCCTTCTGCAACTTCGGCAATTGAATCTGCTGTGGCTCAGGAGTCTCCCAAGAAGACTGCTGATGATGCTGTCACAAGCTCTGCATCTCCTTCTCCTGTGGAGAGCACAAAGCCGCAGCCGTCACCCGGGCAACCGGCAAAGGTAAAGGACGCGGGGAATCCTAGTGCTGAGCCAGCAGCAGCTAAAGCCGGCGATGTCCCGGCGTCCAGCCCGGCACAGCCTGCCAATACGCCGAATACAGCGGCAGCAGCCCCTGCAGGGAAGACTGATATTGACTGGAACGGTTTCTTTGACGGTGACGATCAGACCCGGCCCTCAGAGAAGTTCTGGGATCTAAGCGGCAGCCACGTTACGATCAAGGGCTTTATGGGCGAAGTCCTTTCTTTTGAAAAGAACTGGTTTCTCCTTATTCCAGAACCGGGTGCAGAGTGCCCGTTTGATAATGGTGATGAGACCTACTGGAACAAGATTATGATCGTCTTTGTCCCTGAAGGCAGCAAGCTCCGTCATACTTCCGGTCCGCTGGAAATATCGGGCCGTCTGGATGTAGGTATCAAGATTGATGAGTCAGGCTACAAAACCATGTTCCGTCTATATGATGCTTCATTCAAAAACTTATAGTACATGAAAACAAGCCTCCGTACCCTGATGGGAATGGAGGCTTGTTATCTTGATGACCACAGCTGCGGTTCAAACCCGCATGATATGGAGGCGCCAGCAGCAGTTATACCCGTTTGGCATTAGGCAGCCAGGCATCAATGTCATACCCGCGCTGTTCCCAATAGCCGACATGATCACCTGCGATCAATTCGATGCGGTTGAGCCATTTAACTGACTTGTAGGCATACATTTGCGGAGTAACCAAGCGTACAGGTCCCCCGAGCTGATTAGGGATAGGTTTGCCGTCATGCATTACAGCCACCATGATATCCTCCATCCGCGCTTGAGCCAGCGTTAGTGAGTCCGTGTAGACCCCGTCTCCCGAGTAGAGCTTGACCGTGACAGCTTCATCCTGCACACCGGCCATATCCAGCAGCTTATAGAGTGGAAGACCTTCCCATGTGTTTTTATAGACGGACCAGCCGGTTACACAGTGAAAATCACTGACCTGCACCTCGCGCTGCAGCTTGACGAATTCTTCCCAGTTCCAGGTGAACTTTTTGTCCACCAGACCATCGATAGTAAAGGACCAGTTGGAGTTATCGAAGGCGGGAATGTCAGTGACGGTGTATACACGAAAGCTGCCTTCGGCACCCCCGCCGATGGGAGGGGCTGATTCCGCCAGCGGAACCGGATCGGGAATCAGGGCATTGGCATTAGAGGCCGCATAATCGGCTGTACCCGGAAGCTGCAGGGATTTGCCGATCCAGCGTACAAAGGTTGGGCCTAGCGTTACGGCGAGACCTGCTCCTACAGCCACTTTGATGAAACCGCGGCGTGTGTACATAGGCTGAGCTTCTGACGAAGCTGCGGGTCGTGGCCGTACAGTAGGTTCAGTATTACTCTCTACAGGTAACGTCTCCGCTACGATAGAGCGCTTCTTAGGCTCCTTCAGCCATTTAACCCGGGTAACGGAATGGTAGATGATCACCGGGAGTCCTATCCAAGTCAGCAGATCATGAATGAACAGCGCACTATTAGCCGCTCTGGGCCCGGCAAGCCTGAATTGCCACAGGACAACTCCGGAGACCAGCCAGCCGGTCAAAAGAGTAAGGACGAAGATGACATTAGCCTTTTGTCCCGTTTTGCCCTTCAATCGCTTCCAATGCTTCGCAGCCAGCAGCAAATAGTAGACTACAGGGATCAGCAGCGCCAGTCCAAACACAATATGGCCCCATTTCAGCCACACTCTGCCTTCCCCCAGTATCTCCCTCCAGAAGCCGCCCACCAGCATCAAGCCGCTGAGCGCGAGGAACAAGACCAGCCAGGCATTCCACATGTGAATGGATACTAGCTTTTTACCGTACCCTTTGCGGATTTTCGTAAGTATATTCTTCAATTGCCTACCTCCTTAGGAGTCTTCAGCCTGACGATGATTAATTAAAGTTTAAACTAATTGTACCGCAAAAAAAGTCCCCTGAATAATTCTCTGCGATTGACCGCGTTTTTTACAAAAATAGCCCATCTTTCCCGCTCAGGGAAGGATGGACTGTTCTCATACAGAGATAGCGGGTCCAGTTGTTTACTCTGCCGCCCATTCCTCAAGCTTCCTGTCCCCTGGCAGGAGGAGGGCCAGCAGGCCAAGCAGAGGAAGGAATCCGCAGGCTACGAACACCGTCCCGATTCCGATCGTATCAATGAAATGTCCGATTACAACAGATCCTATACCGCCAAGACCGAAGGCAAGTCCGGTAATCAGACCTGAGACCGTACCGATATTGCCGGGATACAGCATCTGCGCGTAGATCACAGTTACGGAGAAACTGGATAGTAGGATGAACCCGGAGATGATCAGCAGCACTGCCGCCCAGAACTGGCTCACAAAAGGCAGAGCCAGCGCAAACGGCACCGTCCCGATCATCGAGACCAGGATGAGATTGCGGCGGCCGAAACGGTCCGCGAGCGGCCCCCCGAAGAACGTCCCGACTGCACCAGCCGCGAGATACATGAAAATATAGATCTGAGCATCATCAAGTGTCATTCCGTATTTGTCCATTAAGTAGAAGGCATAATAGCCGCCGATGGAGGCACCGTACCAGGATCGCACGAACACAATGAAGACCAGAATGACCGTTGTAATCAGAATACGTTTGCTGCGGGCGGGGTCAATGGAGCGGGACACTGATTTTTTGCGAAAAGTATACCCGGAATCAAGCATCTCCCGGTACCAGCGGGCCACATAAGTCTGGATGGCGATCCCGGCAGCGGCGATTACGGTGAACCCGAGGGCCCCCATCTGCCCGAAGGGGATGAATACCCATTTCATCAGAAGCGGACCCAAGGACTGACCGGCGTTGCCGCCCACCTGAAAAATAGATTGCGACAGCCCCTTCCGTTGACCGGCGGCCATATGGGCTACACGCATGCCTTCCGGATGAAAGGCGGCTGAACCAAAGCCTACGAGCATCACGGATATGATGACAAGTACGTAGTTCCCGGCAAAAGCGAGTAAGAAGACGCCGGCAAAAGTGCAGCACATCCCCAGAGGAAGCAGAATTGGGCGGGGTTTGCGGTCAGCGGCAAAGCCGATAATGGGCTGAATCACCGAGGAGGTGAGGTTAAGCGCGAACGCAATCCAGCCAATCTGGGCATAAGAGAGCAGCATGTTATCCTTCAGTACAGGAAACATCGCCGGAATAAGCGCCTGGATGGAATCATTGAACAGATGAACAAAACTGACTGCGAGTAAAATCCGGTAAATGGTTGCCTGCTGCAAATTGCGGGATTCCTCAATAGCGGTGGCAGGAGCAGCGGGTATAGACTTGTTGGACATAAGGACTCCTTTCAGAGACGGGAATTAGCAGGAGCATCTATAAGATGAAGATAAATCCTATTGTAGCCATAAGCGATGTATTATGGGAATCAATTTGTGCGGTATAGAGGGTATTTATGCGTTCTTGATTTTATTTATAAAAAAGGCTTGCAAACATCTGATTCGCATGATATATTATCTCTTGTGCTTATGAGACATCGACGCTGAAACAAGCGGCGAAGAAAAAATAAGTTGACAAGAAATACGCAAACATGATATGATCTAATTCCTGTGCAAGATACATAGTGTTGAAATGCCGGGAGCAAGTTCTTTGAAAACTGAACAAATGGAACGCGTTAATTTTTACAAGATTCATTTAATGAATCGTCAGTTTCAAAATGAGCAATCGCTCTTTCTAAATACAATTTGGAGAGTTTGATCCTGGCTCAGGACGAACGCTGGCGGCATGCCTAATACATGCAAGTCGAGCGGAGTTCATTTGAAAGCTTGCTTTCAAATGAATTTAGCGGCGGACGGGTGAGTAACACGTAGGCAACCTGCCCTCAAGACTGGGATAACTACCGGAAACGGTAGCTAATACCGGATAATTTCTTTCCTCTCCTGAAGAGAGAATGAAAGGCGGAGCAATCTGCCACTTGGGGATGGGCCTGCGGCGCATTAGCTAGTTGGTGGGGTAATGGCCCACCAAGGCGACGATGCGTAGCCGACCTGAGAGGGTGAACGGCCACACTGGGACTGAGACACGGCCCAGACTCCTACGGGAGGCAGCAGTAGGGAATCTTCCGCAATGGGCGAAAGCCTGACGGAGCAATGCCGCGTGAGTGATGAAGGTTTTCGGATCGTAAAGCTCTGTTGCCAGGGAAGAACGTCCGGTAGAGTAACTGCTACCGGAGTGACGGTACCTGAGAAGAAAGCCCCGGCTAACTACGTGCCAGCAGCCGCGGTAATACGTAGGGGGCAAGCGTTGTCCGGAATTATTGGGCGTAAAGCGCGCGCAGGCGGTCATTTAAGTCTGGTGTTTAAACCTTGGGCTCAACCTGGGGTCGCACTGGAAACTGGGTGACTTGAGTACAGAAGAGGAAAGTGGAATTCCACGTGTAGCGGTGAAATGCGTAGATATGTGGAGGAACACCAGTGGCGAAGGCGACTTTCTGGGCTGTAACTGACGCTGAGGCGCGAAAGCGTGGGGAGCAAACAGGATTAGATACCCTGGTAGTCCACGCCGTAAACGATGAGTGCTAGGTGTTAGGGGTTTCGATACCCTTGGTGCCGAAGTTAACACAGTAAGCACTCCGCCTGGGGAGTACGGTCGCAAGACTGAAACTCAAAGGAATTGACGGGGACCCGCACAAGCAGTGGAGTATGTGGTTTAATTCGAAGCAACGCGAAGAACCTTACCAGGTCTTGACATCCCGATGAAAGCATTAGAGATAGTGCCCCTCTTCGGAGCATCGGAGACAGGTGGTGCATGGTTGTCGTCAGCTCGTGTCGTGAGATGTTGGGTTAAGTCCCGCAACGAGCGCAACCCTTGACTTTAGTTGCCAGCAGGTAAGGCTGGGCACTCTAGAGTGACTGCCGGTGACAAACCGGAGGAAGGTGGGGATGACGTCAAATCATCATGCCCCTTATGACCTGGGCTACACACGTACTACAATGGCCGGTACAACGGGAAGCGAAACCGCGAGGTGGAGCCAATCCCAGCAAAGCCGGTCTCAGTTCGGATTGCAGGCTGCAACTCGCCTGCATGAAGTCGGAATTGCTAGTAATCGCGGATCAGCATGCCGCGGTGAATACGTTCCCGGGTCTTGTACACACCGCCCGTCACACCACGAGAGTTTACAACACCCGAAGTCGGTGGGGTAACCCGCAAGGGAGCCAGCCGCCGAAGGTGGGGTAGATGATTGGGGTGAAGTCGTAACAAGGTAGCCGTATCGGAAGGTGCGGCTGGATCACCTCCTTTCTATGGAGAATCGTTGCCGGAAGCGGTGACATTCAAATCGGAAGCTAAAGCTTCCAAAAGATACTTAACGCGTATCCATTTGTTCGGTTTTGATGGAATTTGCGGGGCCATAGCTCAGCTGGGAGAGCGCCTGCCTTGCAAGCAGGAGGTCAGCGGTTCGATCCCGCTTGGCTCCACCAACAAACTTCATCAATTTGTTATGTCTAGAAACTTTAATATCGTCTGAATTTTCGAACATCACAGTCGTGATTGTTCCGAAATTTCAGCACCTTGATCCTTGAAAACTGGATACCGAAACGAATTTGCGTTTTAGAACATCTTTTAGCTGAAACTTGTGTAAGCAAGTTGAAATAGTTATTAGTCATGCTGAGCGATGGTTTTGGATTATGAGCGACTTTTGGCTTTAAACAGACTAGCGGACGGATTCATCCGGAAGCGCTGTTTAAAACAAGATGAGCGAATGAGCCAATACCGGAGTGATTGGTTAAGCTAATAAGAGCACACGGAGGATGCCTAGGCGCCAGGAGCCGACGAAGGACGTGGCGAACAACGAAACTGCCTCGGGGAGCTGTAAGCAAGCTTTGATCCGGGGGTGTCCGAATGGGGAAACCCAGCTGTGGTAATTCGCAGTTACTCATTTCTGAATACATAGGAAATGTAGAGGCAGACCAGGGGAACTGAAACATCTAAGTACCCTGAGGAAGAGAAAACAATAGTGATTCCGTCAGTAGCGGCGAGCGAACGCGGAACAGCCTAAACCAAGGGGCTTGCCCCTTGGGGTTGTGGGACGTCTCACATGGAGTTACAAAGGAATATGGTAGGCGAAGAGGTCTGGAAAGGCCCGCGATAGAGGTAAAAGCCCTGTAGCCTAAACTGTGTTCTCTCCGAGACGGATCCCGAGTAGTGCGGGGCACGTGAAACCCCGTATGAATCCAGCAGGACCATCTGCTAAGGCTAAATACTACCTGGCGACCGATAGTGAAACAGTACCGTGAGGGAAAGGTGAAAAGCACCCCGGAAGGGGAGTGAAATAGAACCTGAAACCGTGTGCTTACAAAAAGTCAGAGCCCTATTACTGGGTGATGGCGTGCCTTTTGTAGAATGAACCGGCGAGTTACGTTTAACATGCAAGGTTAAGTCGAGAAGACGGAGCCGCAGCGAAAGCGAGTCTGAATAGGGCGAATGAGTATGTGGACGTAGACCCGAAACCGTGTGATCTACCCCTGTCCAGGGTGAAGGTGCGGTAACACGCACTGGAGGCCCGAACCCACGCATGTTGAAAAATGCGGGGATGAGGTGGGGGTAGCGGAGAAATTCCAATCGAACTCGGAGATAGCTGGTTCTCCCCGAAATAGCTTTAGGGCTAGCCTCGGTGAATGGAGTGGTGGAGGTAGAGCACTGATTGGGTGCGGGGCCCGCAAGGGTTACCAAGCTCAGTCAAACTCCGAATGCCATTAACTTCTTGCCGGGAGTCAGACAGTGAGTGCTAAGATCCATTGTCAAAAGGGAAACAGCCCAGACCATCAGCTAAGGTCCCCAAGTGTGTGTTAAGTGGGAAAGGATGTGGAGTTGCACAGACAACCAGGATGTTGGCTTAGAAGCAGCCACCATTGAAAGAGTGCGTAATAGCTCACTGGTCGAGTGACTCTGCGCCGAAAATGTAACGGGGCTAAACACACCACCGAAGCTATGGCTAGATACTTTGTATCTGGGGTAGGGGAGCGTTGTATGTAGGTTGAAGGTGTACCGTAAGGAGCGCTGGACAGCATACAAGTGAGAATGCCGGTATGAGTAACGAAAAGATCAGTGAGAATCTGATCCGCCGAAAGCCCAAGGTTTCCTGAGGAAGGCTCGTCCGCTCAGGGTAAGTCGGGACCTAAGGCGAGGCCGAAAGGCGTAGTCGAAGGACAACAGTTTGAAATTACTGTACCACCGTAATCCGCTATGAGCGATGGGGTGACGCAGGAGGGTAGTGACGCGGACTGATGGATATGTCCGTCTAAGCAGTGAGGCTGATGTGTAGGCAAATCCGCACATCAATAAGGCTGGGCTGTGATGGGGAGCGAAAATTGTAGTAGCGAAGGTCATGATCTCACACTGCCAAGAAAAGCCTCTAGCCAGGAGAAGGTGCCCGTACCGCAAACCGACACAGGTAGGCGAGAAGAGAATTCTAAGGCGCGCGGAAGAACTCTCGTTAAGGAACTCGGCAAAATGACCTCGTAACTTCGGGAGAAGAGGTGCCTCGGTAGGGTGAATAGCCCGAGGGGGCCGCAGTGAAAAGGCCCAAGCGACTGTTTAGCAAAAACACAGGTCTGTGCGAAGCCGCAAGGCGAAGTATACGGGCTGACGCCTGCCCGGTGCTGGAAGGTTAAGGGGAGTGGTTAGGGGCAACCCGAAGCTGTGAACCGAAGCCCCAGTAAACGGCGGCCGTAACTATAACGGTCCTAAGGTAGCGAAATTCCTTGTCAGGTAAATTCTGACCCGCACGAATGGCGTAACGACTTGGGCGCTGTCTCAACGAGAGATCCGGTGAAATTTTAATACCTGTGAAGATGCAGGTTACCCGCGACAAGACGGAAAGACCCCATGGAGCTTTACTGCAGCTTGATATTGAATTTGGGTACGATCTGTACAGGATAGGTGGGAGCCGTAGAGGCAGGAGCGCAAGCTTCTGCGGAGGCGCCGTTGGGATACCACCCTGATCGTATCTAGGTTCTAACCTAGTACCCTAAGCGGGTACGGGGACCGTGTCAGGCGGGCAGTTTGACTGGGGCGGTCGCCTCCTAAAGAGTAACGGAGGCGTTCAAAGGTTCCCTCAGAATGGTTGGAAATCATTCGCAGAGTGCAAAGGCATAAGGGAGCTTGACTGCGAGACCTACAAGTCGAGCAGGGACGAAAGTCGGACTTAGTGATCCGGTGGTACCGCATGGAAGGGCCATCGCTCAACGGATAAAAGCTACCCTGGGGATAACAGGCTTATCTCCCCCAAGAGTCCACATCGACGGGGAGGTTTGGCACCTCGATGTCGGCTCATCGCATCCTGGGGCTGAAGTAGGTCCCAAGGGTTGGGCTGTTCGCCCATTAAAGCGGTACGCGAGCTGGGTTCAGAACGTCGTGAGACAGTTCGGTCCCTATCTGTCGTGGGCGCAGGAAATTTGAGAGGAGCTGTCCTTAGTACGAGAGGACCGGGATGGACGTACCGCTGGTGCATCAGTTGTTCCGCCAGGAGCATGGCTGAGTAGCTACGTACGGACGGGATAAGCGCTGAAAGCATCTAAGCGTGAAGCCCCCCTCAAGATGAGATTTCCCAACTAGTAAGACCCCTTGAAGACGACGAGGTAGATAGGTTGGAGGTGGAAGTGCAGCAATGCATGGAGCTGACCAATACTAATCGGTCGAGGGCTTATCCAAATTTCTTAGAGCGCAGATTCGTTTCGGATTCAGTTTTCAGGCGATCAAGCCTGTACGCCATGAAATTCATTCACACATCCGTGATGAACCGAATTTCAAGCGGCAGCGTCTGTTTCACAGACGCATGTTTGGTGGCGATAGCGGAGGGGTTCCACGCGTACCCATCCCGAACACGACCGTTAAGCCCTCCAGCGCCGATGGTACTTGGACCGAAGGGTCCTGGGAGAGTAGGACGCCGCCAAGCACATGAAGCCATTGTTGAGCAATCGACAATGGCTTTTTTGGTTTGTGCAGGGTTGTGGAAAAGCTGTGGATAAATTTCAGCAACTGCTGAAAACTTACGCACATGTGGATACAATTTCAGGAAGAAGTCTTTTCCCTGATAATGTGGACTGAAACGCATATTCAGGCGAATGAGTCAAGAAAAAACCTAAGTAATCCACTGTTTTTGTGGATAAAAAGTGAATTTTGTGGATAGATAAATATGAATCGTGGATAACTAATTTTTGCGGGGAAGAAACTCTTTCCGGTTTTTTGTTTTACTGTACCAAGCCTGTGGATAACTTTTGTTCACGGGCTATTTTTGTACCTCATTAGCTTCTGGGCAATTTGCTTGATATACTCAATCTGAGCAACTATTGGACTCTATCTCTATAAATTCATTAACGGGGTGAGCAGCATGGAAATAAGGCAATTGCATGCAGATGATTTTGAAGAAGGCTTAGGCTTGTCTGAATATGCTTTTCAGTACAAGGTGTCCGGAGAAGACAGGGAACGCGCCAGAGAGAAGTTCAAGCCCGAACAAATATGGGGAGTATTCGAAGGACCGAGTTTATGTGCCAAGCTGGTACTTCTTCCCCTGCAGGCATACATACAGGGCAAGCCCGTATCTATGGGCGGAATAGCCGGTGTAGCCACGTGGCCGGAGGACCGCAGGCAGGGATATGTGGCCAAGCTGCTGACCCATGCGCTGCAAACAATGAACGAGGCGGGTCAAACGCTGTCTTTTCTGCACCCGTTTTTAATCCCCTTTTACCGGAAATTCGGCTGGGAAGTCTATTGTGAATATAAGAAATACAACATACCTGTGGATAAATTTCCGCGGAAGGCTGAAATACGAGGCTCTGTGAAGCGCGGGGCGGCTGATATTAAAGTATTGCAACAGCTGTATGTCTCATTTGCAGCCCGGTACAACGGGACACTGCAGCGTACGGAGGAATGGTGGAAGGAAAAAGTACTCGATGAAGATACACATCAGTGTGTATTTTATTCGCAGCAGGGTGAACCGGAAGGGTATGTGCTGTATAAAATAGTGAACAAAGAACTGGTCATTGATGAATTTGTCTATCTGAATGAGAAGGCCCGCCAAGGGCTGTGGACTTTTCTGGCTAACCATGACTCGATGATCACCGGAGCTTCATTGAAGCTGGTGCCTTCTGATGATATCCTGCCGTATCTCCTTCCCGATCCGCGGATTACGCAGGAGAATTATCCATATTTCATGGCACGTATTGTTAAAGCTAAGGCTTTTGTGGAGAACATGACTTTAAACGTGCTAAGCGGCGTTCAGGAACGGCTGCTTTATATTGAAGATGAGCATGCCCCCTGGAATAACGGCCTGTGGCGTTGGACAGCAGCTGAACATGGGGAGGTATCATTTACTCAGATCCAGGGGGATAGATCAAACGCTGATCTTATATGCAATATTGGTACACTTACCGCGCTGTTGATGGGATATAGACGTCCAGCTGAAATGGCCCGATATGGACAGTTATCCGGTACACATGAAGCTGTAGATTGGCTGGAGGGGCTGATCCCGCAGGCGCAAACGGCTTTATTTGATTTTTTCTGACAAACCTGAAGGCTCTTCCGCTTACCGTAGAAGCAGGGGGAGCCTTATATACATAACTCCTTGCAATGGGATCCGTGAAGCTATTCGGAATACAATACGGTTAAAAAGTAAAAAATAAGAGCAACCACTTGGAATTCAGTGAGAATATGTTATAATATGAAAAAAGTCAAAGAAAGTCAAAGTCAACGCGAGCCTGGCAGCAGTGTTCTTAGGATTGTAACAGTTGGTGGTCGGGCTACGTACGAAGGCTATTGCAGCCGATTCGCACTTCAGTCCCCGGGTTAAATTCTTTAGAGCTATGTATGGACGGCGGACGTTGGCACAGCACAAGCTTAACCAAGGCTTACACACTGGAGGATGAGTGATGCGTAATATCTCCGATATTATTGAACAATATCTGAAGAATATTTTGCATGAAAGTCCCGAAGGTACGGTGGAAATTCAGCGCAATGATCTGGCGGACCAGTTCTCCTGTGTGCCGTCACAGATCAATTACGTCATCAGTACACGCTTTACTTTGGAAAAGGGATATGTAGTGGAGAGCAAACGCGGCGGTGGAGGGTATATCCGGATTCAGCGCTTCGAGCTGCCTCAGAATGTGGCACTGTATGCACACCTGAACTCCACAATAGGGAATGATATTGACCAGAATTCCGCCGAAGGACTGATTTATCAGCTGGAGGAGGCCCGTTTTCTCTCCAAGCGTGAAGCGTGTCTTATGCGGTCCGCTGTTTCCCGGGAATGCCTGACGGTTAATCTGCCGTACCGGGATGAGATTCGTGCCAAGCTAATGAAGGCCATGCTAATCTCTTTGTTAGGTAAATAATTGTCAAAATGTGAGGGAGGGACACCGCTTATGCTATGCCAGGAATGCGGGGTCAAACCGGCTACACTCCACTTCACGAAGATCGTGAACGGAGAGAAGACAGAATTTCATATTTGTGAAAGCTGTGCGCGGGAAAAGGGGGAGCTTATCCCCGGTACTGCCGGAGGATTCTCCATACACAGCTTGCTTTCCGGACTGCTTGATCTGGAGAGCGCAGGCAAGGGCAAGTCAGAGGCCGCACAGACTGTGCAGGGGCTGCAGTGTGAGAACTGCGGTATGACCTATTCACAGTTCAGCAAGCTGGGACGTTTCGGCTGCAGCTCCTGCTACAAATATTTTGACAGCACGCTAGACCCGCTCTTCAGACGGGTACACGGAAGTACGGCCCATGTGGGCAAGCTTCCCAAACGCGCCGGTGCACAGATCATGTGTAAACGCCAAATTGACGAGCTGAAGCAGGAATTACAGCAGAGCATTATGCAGGAGGAGTTTGAAACTGCAGCTGAGCTGAGGGACAGAATCCGCAAACTTGAAAAAGAAATGCCACAAGAGTAAAGTCTTTGATATATAGGAGGGGATTCCACATGTCAAGTCTCCGGTTTACCGAACAAGCACTCAGTGACTGGATGCGCTGCGGCGGGAGTCATTCCGAGATTGTTATCAGCAGCCGCATGCGTATTGCCCGTAATCTGGAGCACCTTCCTTTCCCGCTACTAGCGTCTGCGCAGCAGTCGGAAGAGGTGCTGGAGCAGCTTGCTCCTGTATTTCAGGGAGAAGCCTCTGCGGATTTCGGCAACTTTCAGCTGCTGAGGCTGGATGAGCTCGATGAGCTGGATAAAAAAGTACTGGTGGAGAAGCATCTGATCAGTCCTAATCTGGCTGATGATTCCAAAGGTGGAGCAGTCATTCTTAATGAGGACGAGTCAGTCAGCATTATGATCAACGAGGAGGATCATCTCCGCATTCAATGCCTGTTTCCGGGCCTGCAGGTCAGAGAGGCTTGGGTAAGGGCAACAGCCATCGACGATATCTTTGAGGCTGCTGTGAATTACGCCTTTGATGACCGCAGAGGGTACCTGACCAGTTGTCCCACCAATGTGGGGACAGGGCTTAGGGCTTCAGTAATGGTTCATCTGCCGGCGCTGGTCATGACCCATCAGATTAACCGGATTCTATCCGCAGTTAATCAGGTTGGTCTTACCGTTAGAGGAATTTATGGTGAAGGCAGCGAAGCAGTAGGGAATATCTTTCAGATCTCCAACCAGATTACCCTTGGTCAGACCGAGAATGAGATTATTGAGAATCTCCACAGCGTAGTCACCCAGATTATAGAGCATGAGCGGAACGCGCGGGAACGCCTGCTTGTGGATTCCGCCCTGCGGATTACCGACCGCATCAAACGTTCATACGGGATTCTAGCCTACGCGGCTGTGATGGAGCTTAAAGAGTCTGCACAGCGGCTCTCCGATCTGAGGCTTGGTGTAGATTTGGGGATACTGGAAGGGCCATCGATTTCAGTGCTTAATGAGCTGAATGTCAAGACGCAGCCGGGCTTTCTGCAAAAGCTGTTCGGCGACGAGCTTTCGTCTACCGAACGCGATATGTACCGGGCGAAGCTGCTCCGGGAGACACTGGGATCACAACATTAATTATAGATATATATTATCCGTGGAGGTGCAGGAGATATGATGTTTGGAAGATTTACGGAACGAGCACAAAAGGTGCTGGCGCTGGCGCAGGAAGAAGCCGTTCGTTTGGGACACAACAACATTGGGACAGAACATATTTTGCTCGGATTGATTCGTGAAGGTGACGGCATTGCCGCCAAGGCACTGATCGGACTCGGTCTGGGTCTGGAGAAGATTCAGGATGAAGTGGAAACGCTGATTGGCAGAGGTCAGGAACAACCGACCAACATCGCTTATACTCCTCGTGCCAAAAAAGTTATCGAGCTGTCTATGGACGAAGCCCGCAAGCTGGGACATACGTACGTGGGCACTGAGCATATCCTGCTCGGACTCATCCGTGAAGGAGAGGGCGTAGCTGCCCGTGTGCTGAACAATCTCGGGATCAGTCTGAATAAGGCCCGTCAGCAGGTGCTGCAGCTTCTGGGCAGCAGTGAAGCCACTTCAAGTCATAGCGGTGCTCCGGTAAATGTCAGCACACCAACGCTGGATGGTCTGGCCCGTGACTTGACTGCCTATGCCAAGGACGGCAACCTCGACCCGGTTATCGGCCGCAGCAAGGAAATTGAACGTGTCATTCAGGTGCTCAGCCGCCGTACCAAGAATAATCCGGTACTGATCGGTGAGCCAGGGGTTGGTAAGACAGCAATTGCTGAAGGCCTGGCCCAAAAGATCATCAACAATGAAATTCCCGAAACCCTGCGCGACAAACGCGTAATGACCCTGGATATGGGTTCTGTTGTTGCCGGTACGAAATACCGCGGTGAGTTCGAAGACCGCCTCAAAAAAATCATGGATGAGATTCGCCAGGCAGGCAATATCGTGCTCTTCATCGATGAGCTGCATACCCTGATCGGAGCCGGTGGTGCGGAAGGTGCAATTGATGCCTCCAACATCCTGAAGCCCGCTCTGGCCCGTGGTGAATTGCAGTGCATCGGTGCCACAACGCTTGACGAATACCGCAAATACATTGAGAAAGACGCTGCACTTGAACGCCGTTTCCAGCCGATTACGGTGGATCAGCCTTCTCCTGCAGAAGCTGTACAGATCTTATTCGGTCTTCGGGACCGTTATGAAGCCCATCACCGGGTGAAGATTACGGATGAAGCTATTGTGGAAGCTGTGAAGCTGTCCGACCGCTATATCCCTGACCGGTTCCTGCCGGACAAAGCGATTGACCTGATTGATGAAGCAGGCTCCAAGGTAAGACTTAACTCTTACACGATCCCGCCGAATCTGAAGGAACTCGAAATGCGTCTGGATGATATCCGCAAGGAGAAGGATTCCGCTGTACAAAGCCAGGAATTCGAGAAGGCTGCAGCGCTGCGCGATACCGAGCAGAAGATCCGTGAAGAGCTGGACACAACGAAGAACCAATGGAAAGAGAAACAGGGCCGTACGGACTCCCAGGTTACACCTGAGGATATCGCACAGGTGGTTGCCAGCTGGACCGGCATTCCGGTCAGCAAGCTGAAAGAAGAAGAGACAGACCGTTTGCTGAACATGGAGTCTTTGCTGCATGAACGTGTAATCGGGCAGGATGAAGCCGTTAAGGCTGTCAGCCGGGCACTCCGCCGGGCGCGTGCGGGTCTGAAGGATCCGAAACGTCCAATGGGCTCCTTCATCTTCCTCGGTCCAACCGGGGTCGGTAAAACAGAGCTGGCACGGGCACTTGCCGAAGCAATGTTCGGTGACGAGAATGCGGTAATCCGTATCGATATGTCGGAGTACATGGAGAAGCACTCTACATCCCGTCTGGTCGGGGCTCCTCCAGGCTATGTAGGATATGAAGAAGGCGGACAGCTGACTGAGAAGGTACGCCGCAAACCGTATTCCGTTGTCCTGCTGGATGAGATTGAGAAGGCTCACCCTGAAGTATTCAATATTCTGCTGCAGGTACTGGAAGACGGCCGTCTGACCGACTCCAAAGGCCGTGTAGTCGATTTCCGCAATACCTTAATTATCCTCACCTCTAACGTAGGCGCACAAGCGATCCGTAAGAATTCGACTCTGGGCTTCACGGCGGTGCAGGATGCCGGTGCCGATTACGGCAATATGAAGGGCAAGGTAATGGAAGAGCTGAAGAAGAGCTTCCGCCCTGAGTTCCTGAACCGGATCGACGAGATCATTGTCTTCCACTCTCTGGATGAGAAGCATATCGCCGAGATCGTTACCCTGATGTCCGAGGAGCTGCGCAAGCGTCTGCGTGAGTATGATGTAGACTTCCTGCTTACCGACGGCGCCAAGGCGTTCCTGGCCAAAGAGGGCTATGACCCGGCCTTCGGTGCCCGCCCGCTCCGCCGGGCGATTCAGAAGCACATCGAAGACCGCCTTTCCGAAGAGCTGCTTAAGGGCAACATCAAGAAAGGTGATTCCCTCAACATTGATGAGGTGAACGGTGAGCTTGTGGTAACCAAAGTGGAAGTGCCGGCCGAGCTCTCCCTGGAGAAGGAAGAGAAGGAAGTCGAAACTGAATAATTTTCCAGCAATATGAAACAAAGCTCCCGCTCCTCCGTATAGAGGGGCGGGAGCTTTTATATGTCCGGAGTGATTAATTCTGCCCCGAATCAGGCAGGTTAAGGAGGACGCAAACGAAAAGTAGATCTTAAGTGACCTTTCGTTCAGTGTGCAGAAATGGTAAACTTTGATTAAGAGAAAATTATCCGCAATTTTAGCAAGTTCGGACCGTAAGGAGCGCACATGGCCAAACCAAAAACAAAATTTTTCTGCACCGAATGTGGTTACGAATCACCGAAATGGTTCGGGAAATGCCCGGGCTGCCAGGAATGGAACTCCATGGTGGAAGAAACGGAAAGCGTAGTCAAAACCCAAGGCATGAATGCACCTATTTTTCAGAGTAAAGAAAAGGCGCAATCGATCATAAATATAGAAAGTGACAAAGAGCCGCGTATCCTTACAGGCATCGGAGAGCTTAACCGTGTGCTTGGCGGCGGTATCGTTCCCGGCTCGCTAGTACTGGTCGGTGGTGACCCCGGAATCGGGAAGTCCACACTGCTGCTGCAGACATCGCACGCCCTTACAATACAGGGGCTCCGCGTTCTGTATATCTCCGGGGAAGAATCGGTGCGCCAGACTAAGCTTCGGGCTGACCGCCTCGGGGCGTTGTCGGCGGAACTGTACGTTCTCTGTGAGACGAACATGGAGAGCATTGAAGAAGCAATCGAGCAGATTAAGCCGCAGTTTCTGGTCATCGACTCGATCCAGACCGTATTTATGCCTGAAGTGACCAGTGCGCCAGGCAGTGTAACACAGGTGCGGGAATGTACGACAAGATTTATGCGGATTGCCAAGATCCGTGGAATTGCAACGGTACTTGTAGGACATGTAACGAAAGAAGGCGCAATTGCCGGTCCACGGATGCTGGAGCATATGGTGGACTGTGTGCTCTATTTCGAAGGAGAACGTCATCATACGTACCGGTTGCTACGGGCGGTGAAGAACCGCTTTGGCTCAACCAATGAAATCGGTATTTTCGAGATGGGTGAGGTTGGCCTTACCGAGGTGGAGAACCCTTCCGAGCTGTTCCTTTCTGAACGGCCGCTCGGAGTGGCTGGTTCCGCGGTTGTAGCCAGCATGGAAGGCACAAGACCGGTGCTTGTCGAATTACAGGCGCTGGTTGCAGCAACCCATTTCCCTTCGCCCCGCAGAATGTGCACAGGTATGGATCATCAGAGAATGGCGCTGATCATTGCTGTCCTGGAGAAACGGATGGGCATGTTCCTGCAGAATCAGGATGCTTACCTCAATGTTGCCGGAGGTGTTAAGCTGGATGAGCCGGCGGTGGATCTGGCAGTCGCCGTCAGTATTGCTTCCAGCTTCCGGGATATTCCGACCAAGCCGTATGATGTGTTTTTTGGGGAGGTAGGACTTACCGGCGAGGTGAGAGGGGTGTCACGCGCAGAGATGCGGGTGAAGGAGGCCGCTAAGCTCGGCTTCCGGCGGGTAATTATGCCTGAGAAAAGCATGAAAGGCTGGAAGCATCCGCAGGATATCCAGATTATAGGCGTCAGCACCGTAGCAGATGCACTAGCGGTCGCGTTAGATTAGGGGGCACAGGGACATGAAAGAATACAATCCATTAGATAATATGAATGATCTGCTTAGAATGGCCGCACCCGGAACACCTTTCCGGGAGGGGCTGGAGAATGTGCTGCGCGCGAAGACCGGGGCACTTATTGTTGTCGGATACAGTCCGGAAGTGATGGAAGTTGTCGATGGCGGATTCTCCATTAACTGCGATTTTTCACCCAATTATTTATACGAGCTGGCCAAAATGGACGGAGCGATCATCCTGAGTGAGGATCTGAAGCGGATTCTGTATGCCAACACCCAGCTGATCCCCGATTCCTCCATTTCATCCATCGAGACCGGCATCCGTCACCGGACCGCTGAACGGGTGGCTAAACAGACCGGCAAACTGGTTGTTTCCATTTCCCAGCGGCGGAATATAATCACCCTGTATCAGGGCTCTATCCGCTATGCGCTGAAGGAGATCGGAGCGATTCTGGCCAAAGCCAATCAGGCGATTCAGACCCTAGAGAAGTACAAAGCCGTGCTGACACAGGGGTTGACTAACCTTTCTGCTGCCGAATATGAGGGGCTTGTGACGGTGGCTGAGGTAGTCGGCGTGATCCAGCGGGTAGAAATGGTATTGCGGATCAAAATGGAAATTAAGCGTTATATTAACGAACTCGGCAATGAAGGCCGGCTGATCAGCATGCAGATGGAAGAACTGGTCGGAAATACAGAGGAAGAAGCCTGGCTTCTGTACAGAGACTATGCAAGAGAGGAGCAGGAGGACAAAATCCGCGAAATTATCGCCGGGCTGAAGAGAAGCAGTGACGATGAACTGATGGATGACAACCATATTGCCCGCTTGCTGGGCTATTCCTCCACGGCTATTGCATCCGAGGAAGCCGTAACTCCGCGCGGTTACCGTCTGCTCAACAAAATTCCGCGGCTGCCGAATGTGATCATCCACAATCTGGTGGAACGCTTTGAAATGTTGCCTAATCTGATGACAGCGAGCATTGCTGAACTTGATGAAGTGGACGGCATTGGCGAGGTGCGGGCACGCAATATTCAGGACGGACTGAAGCGGCTCCAGAAACAAGTTCTTATTGACAGGCAAATGTAAATAACATACAATCACGTAATATTGGGAACCCATGAAGTTCAAAGTAGGAAAATTGAGGTGAAGAAATGATACAAAAATCAATTCCGAGTCTTTTTACCATCGGTAATCTGATGCTTGGAATGTTTGGTATCATGATGGCGTTTGACGGTAAGCTGAGCATGGCCGCTATCATGGTGATTATCGCTATGCTGCTCGACGGGCTCGATGGCCGTGTTGCGCGCGCGCTGAAGTGTGAGAGCGAGTTCGGCAAGGAACTGGATTCCTTATCCGATGTAGTATCTTTCGGCGTGGCACCAGCGCTCATTATGTATCTCACAAGCCTGCAGGATTTAAACTCTGCACTAGGATGGACCATTACAGCGATTTTCCCGGTGTTTGGAGCTTTGCGTCTGGCCCGGTTTAATGTCCGCCCGGGAATTCCGGGATATTTTGTAGGATTGCCGATTCCTGCTGCAGGTGGCGTTCTGGCCACGCTGGCACTTTTTCATAAAGATGTATCTGCACCGTTTATGATTGTCGCTACCCTGCTGTTGTCTTACCTGATGGTCAGCACAGTGAAGTACCCTAACTTCAAGAAGATCGGCTTTCCCAAAAAGGCAGTTATAGGTGCCCCTGTAGTAATTGTGATCGCCGTAGCGGTAGCTGTTGTTTTCCCTGAACAGATTGCCAAGCTGATCTTTGCTTTGCTTGCGTTATATGCCCTATACGGGTTCAGACAGAGCCTGGGCCTCTTGACAGCCCGCCGTCAACGCCGCCGCAGGAAGAGACATGCGGAGGATAAGGTGTATCACTCCAAGAACGGATAATTCTAACTACGTACGTATTACTTTTTTTTATCTATACAGAAAAGGCTGTGCCCTTCCTGACTCAGGGGAAGGCACAGCCTTTTCTGCATTGGTAACGGATGAAGGAGAGCGCGGGCAGCCCTGCTAGGACAAGTTAAATAATCCGAGTGTAGCGCATTTTTGCGATTCCTTAGACACAACCTCGTCCATATTAATATCGAGCAAATTGCAAAGTGCAGACATATAGAACAGCTCCCGGCCCAGTTCTGAGGCAATGACCTCCCGGCAGTTCTCACACAGTTCACCTTCTAGGTGGGTTCCGGCAAGCTCTTTGGCTTGTTCAAGTCCCAAAGCCGGTTCGAAGACCTGCTTGGTTGCGTGAAGCTGAATGCAGCCGCATTCAGTAATGGATTTGACGACAGCTCGGTTGACGGATGCACTGCTCTGTCCGTTCTTGGACATTACATCCAGAAGACTGCGGTGACGGAGCAGCAGTTCGGAAACTTGATCCTGGAAAGCCTGTAAACTTGGTGCGCTCATTTTCCATTCACCCCTGGGTTCGTAATTGAGTTCATTATATGCCAGGGCCTCCCCTGTTTTCAATAAGGAATAGAAGTTTACGGCTGGGCTTTGCAAACCAGAAAATTAATGGATTCAGAAAAAATAACGGTTCCCCGGATTATCGTCCTAAAAATTGGAACATACTGGTGAGGTATAGATGATTTTTGGATGAATAGAAGGAGGTGCTGGTTATGTGGAAAAAGATTATTTTGACGCTTGCCGGGTTATGTGGAGCCTGGTCCGGTTATTCGCTATATCATGCAGCAGAAAGAGGGTTCCCGGAAGGCATGGGAAAACTGGGTGATAGCTTGCCCGTGGAAGGAAGCATTTTGTTTGCGGTGCTGGGTGCCATTATTTTTTTGTTTGCGGGGACGTTATGCGCGGATTGGGCGGGTACAAAACTGCAGGAGGCGGTTCAGTATTGTTCGCGTATACCGATGAGCGAACTCGCTGCAGGCGCTGCAGGGCTTACAGGAGGTCTGCTGCTGTCACTGCTGCTGTATCCGGTCATGGCCTGGCTCGGCAAGGCCGGAGAGCTGCTGCAGGTGGCAGCAACCCTGGCTCTGGGTTATATGGGCCTGCGGATCGGGCTGGAGAAGAAGGAAGAGCTGGCTTCGCTATGGACTACCGGACGCTGGGGGCGTTCTGCTGAACCGGAGGGCCGGGGACCTGAGGAGCATAAGATTCTTGATACGAGCGTTATTATCGATGGCCGGATTGCTGATATCTGCAAAACGGGTTTCATTGAAGGAACCATCGTTATTCCCGAGTTTGTTCTTGAGGAGCTTCAGCATATTGCGGATTCGTCAGATCTGCTGAAGCGCAACCGCGGACGCAGAGGGCTGGATATCCTAAACAAGATTCAGAAAGAACTGGATGTCAAAGTGCTGATCTACGAAGGCGATTTCGAGGAGATTTCCGAAGTGGACAGCAAGCTGGTCAAGCTGGCTAAGGTGCTGCATGGCAAGGTTGTTACCAATGACTTCAACCTCAACAAGGTTTGCGAGCTCCAGGGCGTATCGGTGCTGAATATTAACGATCTGGCCAACGCGGTGAAGCCGGTGGTTCTGCCTGGTGAGGAAATTATTGTGCAGGTGATCAAAGACGGCAAAGAACATGGACAAGGCGTGGCTTATCTTGACGACGGCACCATGATTGTCGTGGAAGGCGGCCGTGATTATATCGGCACTACGATGGAGGTTCTGGTTACCAGTGTGCTGCAGACTTCCGCAGGCCGGATGATTTTTGCCAAACCGAAGCTGCTGGAAAAAGCGCAATAAGGGTTAATCAGCCCCTGGAGCGGTCTTATAGGCTTGGAAATGCCGTCCAAACACGTTATGATGGGGATATACGTGAAAGACAGGAGCCGAAAGAATGTCAAACAGTGTAGGCGCCGTTATAGTGGCGGCAGGCAGAGGGACACGAATGGGAACGGCAGAGAGCAAACAATATCTGCTGCTTCATGGCAAACCTATTATCGTGCATACCCTGGAGGTATTCCAGAAGCATGAACTCATCTCTGAAATCGTGCTTGTCACCGGTGAAGAGGATGTGCAGCGCTGCCGGCAATGGGTGCAGGCCTACAAGCTGGACAAAGTGTCTGTTGTTATTCCGGGAGGGGCTGAACGCCAGCACTCGGTACGCCGGGGACTGGGAGAACTTACGACCACCTGGGTAATGGTACATGATGGGGTCCGGCCTTTCGTACAGGGCAGTGAGATTGAAGCTTGTTATGAACGGGCCAGATCTGCCGGAGCCTCTGTGCTTGCAGTTCCGGTTAAGGATACGATCAAGCAGGTGGATGGTGAAGGCAACGTGCTGTCTACGCCGGACCGGCGAAGTCTGTGGGCGATTCAGACCCCGCAGACTTTTCGTTTGTCCGAACTGTTGTCAGCCTATGACGAGGCAGAGCGTGACGGCTTCCTCGGTACAGATGACTCCAGTCTGGCGGAACGCAGCGGAATTACCGTTTCTGTAGTAGAAGGAAGCTACAGGAATATTAAGATTACGACACCGGAAGACCTGGATTTCGCTGAATTCACAGAAAGAAGCAGGGGAGAGGAACAGAGATGATCGCTGTAGGACAAGGATTTGACGTGCATCAGCTGGTGGAAGGAAGGCCGTGTATTATTGGGGGAGTGACTATTCCCTATGAGAAGGGGTTACTGGGACACTCTGACGCGGATGTGCTCCTGCATGCAGTAAGCGATGCTATACTTGGGGCGCTTGGACTGGGGGATATCGGCAGACATTTCCCAGATACCGATCCTGCCTTCAAGGATGCAGACAGCCTGAAGCTGCTGGAGCATGTATGGGCGCTTGCCCGTGACCGGGGATACCGGCTGGGAAATATAGATTCGACCATCATTGCCCAGAAACCCAAAATGGCGCCTTATATTCCGCAAATGACCGAGGTTATTGCCCGTGCACTGGATGCGGACCTCTCAAAGGTCAATGTAAAAGCGACAACTACCGAGCAGCTCGGCTTCGCCGGACGCGGAGAAGGAATTGCCGCACAATCTATTGTCTGTCTGCTCCAAGATGTGATATCATCTTGAGATGGCTGAAGTAACAACAGCCTAATAATAACCAATATGAAGCGGAGGGAAACCCATGACGGATCAAGTCCGGGTGCGTTACGCACCGAGCCCTACGGGACATTTACATATCGGAAATGCCAGAACGGCGTTATTTAACTACCTGTTCGCCCGCAATCTGGGCGGCCAATTCATTATCCGGATCGAAGATACAGACCTTAAGCGTAATATCGCGGAAGGCGAAGAAAGCCAGTTGAAATATTTGAAATGGCTGGGAATGGATTGGGATGAGAGCGTAGATGTAGGCGGAGAATATGGCCCTTACCGCCAGACAGAACGTCTGGATCTGTACCGTGTCTACTGGCAGGATCTGCTGGACCGCGGCCTTGCTTACCGCTGCTATTGTACAGAAGAGGAGCTGGAAGCAGAGCGTGAAGAACAGACTGCACGTGGCGAAACCCCGCGTTATTCCGGCAGACACCGTAATCTGACGGAGGAGCAGCGCCTTGCCTATGAGGCGGAAGGACGCATTGCCAGCATCCGTTTCCTGGTTCCTGAGGACCGAACTTATACCTTCAATGATATCGTTAAAGGCAGCATTTCGTTCAACACCAAAGAAATGGGCGACTTCGTCATTGTGAAGAAGGATGGTATTCCAACCTATAACTTCGCTGTAGCTGTAGATGATCATTTGATGGCCATCTCCCATGTGCTGCGCGGGGAAGACCATATCTCGAACACGCCTCGTCAGCTCATGATTTATGAAGCCCTTGGCTGGGAAGCGCCGCTGTTCGGCCACATGACACTGATTGTCGGCGATGACCACAAGAAGCTGAGCAAACGGAATGAATCGATCATTCAGTTTATCGAGCAGTATGACCAGCTTGGCTATCTGCCGGAAGCGCTCTTCAACTTCATCACATTACTCGGCTGGTCGCCGGAGGGGGAGGAGGAGATCTTCAGCAAGGAACAGCTGATCTCTATCTTCACTGCCGACCGTCTGTCGAAGAGCCCGGCTGTATTCGATACGAACAAGCTGGCACATCTCAATAATCACTATATCAAGCATGCCGATCCTAAGCGGATCGCGGCACTTGCTATTCCCCATCTGCAGAAGGCGGGACGTCTGCCGGAGGTTCTGAGTGATGAGCAGCAGATCTGGGCAGAAAGCCTGGTTGCACTGTATCAGGAACAGATGAACTCCGCTTCGGATATTGTAGGACTCTCCGAGCTCTTCTTCCGCAGCCATCTGGAACTGGAGACGGAAGCGGCACAAGTACTTGCCGAAGCCCAGGTTCCTGAAGTGCTCTCCGCTTTTCTCGCTAAAGTGGAAGCTGCTGAGGATTTCGGCGCTGCTAATATGGCTGTGCTGATCAAAGAAGTCCAGAAAGAAACCGGACACAAAGGCAAAGCGCTGTTTATGCCGATCCGTGTCGCTCTGACTGGTCAGATGCATGGCCGTGATTTGAATGCGACCATCGCGCTGCTTGGCCGGGACCGGGTCATCGAACGTCTGAAATCGCAGATCAAAGGCGCATAAACCGGGGGATATGAGGGTAGAACCCCTTGTCAGCCCTGCGGCTTTTCGCTAAGATAGAAGAATATAATAACTAATAATAGCTGTGATCAGGAAAAGTACGCGTATACGGGCAATTGCCAGAGAGAATAACCGCTGAGGGAGATTTCCCTTGCAGGCTGGGAGTTATTCATTTGTCTGCCGCTGAACATGCACCTGTGAGCTGCACGGTTGAGCGTCCCTGTCTGTCAGGGGACAGTAGACTGTGCCGGGGACGTTGCCGTTACAGACGCCAAGAGGAACACCGCATGCAACTGCCGCGAAGTTAACGGCAGTCTGATTGTGCGAATGTTCAAGCAGAGTGGGACCGCGGTTAAACGTCTCTGCAGCATAATGCTGCAGGGGCGTTTTTTGTTGAACTATAAGGATACCGATTGAATGCTCACAGCATACAGATGAATAGAGCAAGTGGGCTGAAGACACTATCTTCCTTTGCGTACCTGTAAACAGGAGGTGGGGAAGTCAAAGAAGAGGGGAACCCTGATGTTTAAGCATATCAAGTCGGACATTCGGGCAGTATTCGACAACGATCCCGCTGCCCGCAGCAAGTTCGAGGTTGTCTTCACCTACGCCGGGCTTCATGCTATATGGGCACACCGGATTGCCCACTCTTTATATAAACGCCGCTGGTTTACACTGGCACGCATCGTATCGCAGATGAGCAGATTTATGACCGGAGTGGAAATTCATCCGGGTGCGGTTGTCGGCAGCCGGTTGTTCATCGACCATGGAATGGGTATAGTCATTGGTGAAACCTGTGAGATTGGTGACGATGTCATTATCTATCAGGGGGTCACACTTGGAGGGACAGGGAAAGAAAAGGGCAAACGTCATCCTAGCGTCGGCAACAATGTTGTCATTGGCTCCGGTGCCAAAGTACTGGGATCGTTTAGAATCGGCGATAATTGCAATATCGGTTCCAATTCAGTGGTTCTGCGTGAAGTGCCCAGCAACAGCACCGTTGTAGGAAATCCAGGACGCGTGGTTAAGCGCAACGGGGAACGCGTGTCCGATCGGCTGGATCATACCCAGATGCCGGATCCGCTGATTGATTCCCTGCGTTTTCTGCAAAAGGAAATCGAAGAGCTGCGCGAGCAGATGGGCACCGAAGACAAGCTGAAGAAGGAACAGCGGCGGCTGGAGAGCCAGCAGTATATCGGCGATTATGAAATATAACCATATGGAGATTTAAGAGAATCCAGGGGGAACAGAAAGGATTGGGAACAGAATGGCTGTACAGATTTATAACACAATGACACGGAGCAAGGAAGAATTCGTACCGCAGGAACCTGGCAAAGTGAAAATGTATGTATGCGGTCCAACCGTTTACGGCTATATGCATATCGGGAATGCTAGACCGGTTATCGTTTTTGACATGGTCCGCAACTACCTGGAAGCCCTCGGCAATGAAGTCCGCTATCTGACGAACTTTACCGATGTGGATGATAAAATGATCCGCAAAGCGGAAGAGATGAACATTACTGTAGCTGAGGTCGCGGAAATGTTCATCTCCGCCTATCAGGAAGACCTGGCCGGACTTGGTGTAAAGCCGGCAACAATGAATCCGCGCGTAACAGAGAGCATGGACAAGATCATTGAGTTCATTAAGGAGCTTGAAGAGAAAGGATTTGCTTACGAGAACGGCGGAGATGTGTACTACCGGACCGGCAAGTTTGCCAATTATGGCAAGCTGTCAGGCCAGAATCTGGAGGAACTGCGCTTTGGTATCCGTGTTGAGGTGGATTCGCGCAAGGAGAACCAGGAGGATTTTGTGCTCTGGAAGGCAGCCAAGCCGGGTGAGGTACACTGGTCCAGTCCATGGGGAGAGGGGCGTCCGGGCTGGCATATCGAGTGCTCGGCAATGGTCCGCGAATATTTGGGCACAACGATCGACATCCATGGCGGCGGAGAGGATTTGAAGTTCCCGCACCATGAGTGCGAATGCGCGCAAACAGAAGTGCTGACGGGTGAGCCGCTGTCGAAGTATTGGATGCACAACGCATTTTTGAACATTGGTGAGGAGAAAATGTCGAAATCACTTGGAAATGGTCTGCTTGTGAAGGATATTCGTGCACGTTTCAAAGCGGGGACTATCCGTTATTTTATGCTTTCAAGCCATTACCGCAATCAGCTGAACTTCTCGGAGGAAGCACTGCTCTCTGCTGAGAAAAGCGTGGAGCGCATCACTACGGCAGCAGGTAATGTGAAGCATCGGCTTGAACTGGATACGGACGGGGCAGAGGGAGCGGCAAGCTCACAGATCGTTGAACGCCTGGCAGCTATTGTTGGCAATTTCCACGCCAGAATGCAGGATGATTTCAATACGCCGGATGCGATTACCGCTCTGTTTGACTGGGTAAGCCTGGCTAATTTGACGCTTGCTGATAATGACGCGCATTCCGCAGACTTTGCAGCACTGCTGAAGGCTTTTGCCGAGATGAATTCGGTACTGCGCCTTACTCAGGAGGCTGAAGAAGAGGTCGCCAGTGAAGAGGTTGAGCGCCTCATTGCTGAACGCACAGAAGCGCGCAAGAATAAGAACTGGAGCCGGTCCGATGAAATCCGCGATGAGCTGAATACTCTGGGCATTCTGCTGGAAGACACTCCACAGGGAATGCGGTGGCGGCGTAAATGAGCGGGCAGTTTGATCTGAACAGCGCATGGTTTCCGTACGAACCGTCCAAGCCGGCCCGTTTGCTCTCGCCGATTGTTCTGGCGTATGCAGGAGATGCCATTTATGAAGTGGCTGTGCGGCAGTATCTGATTTCGCTGCCCAATCTGCGTCCGAATCATCTGCACCGCTCGGCAACGGGACTGGTCTCGGCCAAAGCCCAGAGCACGATTCTTGCCTACCTTGAGCCGGTGCTCACGGAGGAAGAGAAGGACGTGGTAAGACGAGGGCGCAATGCCAAGTCCGGCACGATTCCCAAAAACGCAGATGTGCTGGAATACCGCCACGCGACTGCTTTTGAATGCCTGATCGGGCATTTATATTATACAGGACAGCAGGCGAGAATCCAGGAGCTTGTTCACAGCAGCATCGAATACATGTTGAATCGGACCAAATGAGTTTAAACAGGCAGCGGAGTTTATAGTTATATATGGGTACTTAGAACAGGAGACATGAACATGGAAGAATTGAGAACGGAAGAGGAAATACTGGCGGGCAAGCATTCAGTCCTTGAAGCGCTTCGTGCCGGCCGGACACTGAATAAAATATGGATCGCCGAAACTGCACAAAAGCACTTAACGGCACCTATCGTCGCTGAAGCCCGCAAAGCAGGAATTGTAATTCAGCATGTAGATAAGCGGAAGCTGGATCAGCTCGCACCGGGAGTTCAGCATCAAGGGGTGGTAGCACAGGCGGCACCGTTTGCCTACACCGAGGTTGCTGATATTCTTGCGGCGGCTGAAGCCAAAGGGGAACCGCCTTTTCTTCTTTTGCTGGATGAAATTGAAGACCCTCATAACCTGGGATCTATCTTGCGCACTGCCGACTGCACTGGTGTGCATGGTGTCATTGTACCGAAACGGCGTTCTGCGCAGATTACAGCAACAGTATCCAAAACCTCTGCCGGTGCAGTGGAATATGTGCCTGTTGCACGCGTAACCAATCTGGGCCAGACGATAGACCGCCTTAAGGAACTTGGGGTGTGGGTGGTTGGAACCGATGTGGATACGGATCAGAATCTCTTCGGATCTGATATTTTTACCGGACCGGTAGCGGTGGTTATCGGCAATGAGAATAAAGGAATGGGCCGCCTGATCCGTGAGAAATGTGACGTGCTCCTGAAGCTGCCGATGGCGGGAAGAATCAACTCTCTTAATGCTTCCGTAGCAGCCGGTGTAATTATGTACGAGGTGCTCCGCCGCCGGCAAGAACAGGGATAACTATGGCAGACTGGCGCGATATACTGCTCGTGGACGGATACAACATGATCGGCGGCTGGCCGGAGCTTGCGGCGCTGTCGCAGACCGGCATGCAGGGGGCCCGCGACCGGCTGCTCGATATGCTGGCCGATTATCAGGCATTCTCCGGGCTGCGCGTCATAGCCGTATTCGATGCATACCGTGTGCCGGGACTTGGACGGTCGTTTGTACAGGGGAAAGTCCAGGTATTCTTCACTAAGGAAAAGGAAACGGCAGATGAGTGCATTGAGCGGCTGGTGGGAGAATTCACTCACCGCCGCAGACAGATTTCTGTGGCGACCAGCGATTTTGTGGAGCAGCATGTTGTTTTTGCGCAAGGGGCGCTCCGGATCTCGGCAAGAGAACTGAGACTGGAGATTGAAGAGAATCAGAAACAGGTTAAAAAGGCTATTGAACCGGGAAGTGTAAGCAGCACCCGTCACTCCCTGGAAGACAAGCTGCCTCCGGAAACGCGGAAACGTCTCGAAGACTGGCGCAGACAGTGATTAAGAAATGCCATAATATGTTATAGAAGATTGTTTTTGGACAATCTTCGGTTGACGTTGTAAGGTAACATAATATATACTGATCCTATATTTCGCGAAGTAACGATGTGTCTTGCGTTGCAGCCGGGGGGATTCTTGGTGAGTGTCGACCTCAAGGAATTAATGCTATCCGAGTATGATTTCATAAGTGATGAAGAAATTGTCGAGATCTTCCGTGGTGGCGACAGTGGCGCATTGGAACATTTAATCAACAAGTACCGTAATTTCGTACGTGCCAAGGCTCGTTCCTATTTTTTGATCGGGGCAGATCGTGAAGATATTGTACAGGAAGGCATGATTGGCTTATATAAGGCAATTCGTGACTTCAAGGGGGACAAGCTTTCCTCGTTCAAGGCGTTTGCCGAGCTGTGCATCACCCGTCAGATTATAACTGCCATTAAGACAGCGACCCGCCAGAAGCATATTCCGCTGAACTCATACGTCTCGCTCGACAAACCCATCTATGATGAGGATTCCGACCGGACGCTGATGGATGTGATTTGCGGAACGCAGGTGCTTGATCCTGAAGAACTGATTATCAACCAGGAGGAGTTCATCGGACTGGAAGATAAGATGGCGGAGATCCTTAGTGATCTGGAACGCAAGGTTCTAATGCTCTATCTGGATGGACGGTCCTATCAGGAAATTGCTGAGGACTTGAAGCGGCATGTGAAGTCTATTGACAATGCACTGCAGCGAGTGAAGCGTAAGTTGGAAAGATATCTGGAAGTGCGTGACAATTAATGATATAATGAACTAGAAAGGCTCGGGACTCGAGTCTTTTTTTAGTGTCCTGCAAGATTTCATCGTGATGGAAATGTGTTTTGTTAGACAACAGTAGGCTGCAGGTTTATACCACGGCGGAATGATCCATAATGGTAGTGAAGACAGCGAGTGGCAAAGGAATGCCAAGACCAGAGATTATGTACGGCACCAGGCTACACCACCTGGAAATACCCAATGCGATGGGGGAATTCTTTCGTTGACACGGGCGATGATATTATGCTAAAGTGTTTTAGGTAGGCCTAAATTCGCGGCTTTTTTTTTGAATCAATATTTGCGTCTTCTAATTTAACGGTTAGAAGTACGTCTTCGGGAGGTGCATATCATGCGGGTAATTATCACTTTGGCTTGTACAAGTTGCAAACAAAGAAACTATGCAACAACCAAAAACAAGCGAAATCACCCCGACCGCTTGGAGATGAAGAAATTTTGCAAGTTTTGTAACGAGCAAACTCCTCATCGCGAAACCAGATAGTCTTTGGAGGTGTAGTCGGCGTGAAACGTAGTTTCAAGTCTTTGTTTTCCTTTTTCACTGAGAGCTGGAGTGAACTCAAAAAGGTTCGCTGGCCTAGCCGTAAGGAACTGAAAAACTATACATTGATCGTTCTCGGTACAATTGTAGTTATCGCTCTTTACTTCTGGGTTCTGGACATCGGTATTTCCGCTGTGATTGAAGCGATTATTTAGAGAGGTCCCAGGTGGCTTGATATGGAAAAAAGATGGTATGTCGTTCATACCTATTCCGGGTATGAGAATAAGGTCAAGGCCAATTTGGAAAAACGCGTTGAGTCCATGGGCATGGAAGACAAAATATTCCGCGTTCTTGTTCCTATGGAAGAAGAATTGGTAAACAAGGATGGCAAGAAAAAAACTGTCATGCGTAAAGTTTACCCCGGTTACGTTTTGGTCGAAATGGTACAGACTGATGATTCCTGGTATGTAGTCCGCAATACGCCGGGCGTTACCGGATTTGTCGGTTCAACTGGTTCGGGGTCCAAGCCTACCGCTCTGCTCCCTGAAGAGGTTGAACAAATTCTGAAGCATATGGGCATGGTTGAACCTAAAGCGAAGATTGATTTCGAAATTAAGGAATCCGTACGTATTATGGTCGGTCCGTTTGCGAATTTTGTGGGCTCCGTGGAAGAGATTTTGGCAGACAAGAGCAAGATCAAGGTACATGTCAACATGTTTGGACGGGAAACCCCGCTCGAGTTGGATTTCACTCAAGTGGAGAAGATATAACAAGCGCAAGGGTTTCTTGTGGGAGAATGCTGTTTAGCATTCGAATACCACTATTTACGCAAGGAGGTGTCACTCATGGCTAAAAAAGTTATTAAAATGGTGAAACTGCAGATTCCTGCAGGGAAAGCGAATCCAGCGCCTCCAGTAGGTCCGGCGTTAGGTCAAGCAGGTGTCAACATCATGGCATTCTGTAAGGAATTCAACGCTCGTACTGCCGACCAGGCTGGCCTGATCATCCCGGTTGAAATTACAGTATTTGAAGACCGTTCCTTTACCTTCATCACTAAAACTCCTCCGGCTGCTGTTCTGCTTCGCATCGCTGCAAAAGTAGAAAAAGGATCCGGTGAACCAAACAAGAAGAAAGTAGCAAAACTCGGCCGCGCAGCGGTTCGTGAAATTGCTGAAACAAAAATGCCCGATCTGAACGCTGCATCTATCGAAGCTGCAATGCGTATGGTTGAAGGTACTGCCCGCAGTATGGGTATCACAATCGAAGACTAATATGTATTCGATGAACCGGTCATTCATGACCGCAATATGTGGGAGGAATTTCCGCTAACACCACAAAGGAGGAACATTTTCATGGCTAAACATGGTAAGAAATACCAAGAATCTGCTAAGCTGATCAACAGCGAAGCAACTTACGAGCCTTCAGAAGCTGTAGAGCTTGTGAAAAAGGCAGCAACTGCTAAATTCGACGAAACCGTTGAAGCAGCAGTTCGTCTGGGTGTAGACCCGCGTAAACAAGACCAAGCTGTTCGTGGTGTTGTTGTCCTGCCTCACGGCACAGGCAAAACTCAACGCGTGCTTGTATTTGCAAAAGGTGAAAAAGCGAAAGAAGCGGAAGCTGCTGGCGCCGATTTTGTTGGTGATGCTGATATGATCAACAAAATTCAACAGGGCTGGTTTGAATTCGATGTCTGCGTAGCTACACCTGATATGATGAGTGAAGTCGGTAAACTGGGTCGTCTGCTCGGTGGTAAAGGCCTCATGCCTAACCCTAAAGCAGGTACAGTTACTTTCGACGTTACCAAGGCTGTTCAAGAAATCAAAGCCGGTAAAATCGAATATCGTCTTGACAAAGCGGGCCAAATTCACGCGCCAATCGGCAAAGTGTCTTTCAACGCTGAACAACTGAACGAGAACCTTAAATCCCTCATCGACGCTCTGAACCGTGCGAAACCGGCTGCTGCTAAAGGTGTATACCTTAAAGGCATCGCTATTTCGTCCACTATGGGACCTAGCGCTCGCGTGAACGCAGCTGCTTTCAGATAATTAAGGGTTGACTCTTTGAGTCATCTTTGATAATCTATAACAGTTGTGAACATTAAGGTGATCAATCTTGAATTTGAATATGCTTACCGTAGACAGTAGGTGCCGTAGGGCTTAATTTCCTACCGAGGTGTTGTGATAGAAACAAAAAGTAGCAGGCTCGCCTGACTGCTTTCCGTTTTATCAAGCCTTCGTGAATCTGCGGAGGCTTTTCTAATGCCTGCGTAGGAACGGCGCGGATTCTCCGGAAGAATCGCCGTCACATAAATTTTCAGGAGGTGTATACAATTGGCAAATGCAAAAGTAATCCAAGCTAAACAGGATGCGGTTGATGTTGTAACTGGCAAACTGCAGAACAGTATCTCTACTGTTGTTGCGGACTACCGCGGATTGAACGTTTCGCAAGTGACTGAACTGCGTAAGCAGCTTCGTGAAGCTGGCGTTGATTTTCAAGTCCTGAAGAACACATTGCTTCGCCGTGCAACTGCAGCGGCTGAGTTGACTGATCTGGACGCTGTCCTGACTGGTCCTACAGCGATCGCTTTCAGTGAAACTGATGCGGTAGTAGCAGCCAAAATTTTGAACGACTTCGCTAAGAAGAACGACGCTCTGAAACTTAAAGGCGGCGTTGTAGAAGGTCGCGTTATCGACGCTGACCAACTGAAAGCACTGGCTGAGCTTCCATCCCGCGATGGTTTGCTGTCCATGCTGCTTAGCGTGCTTCAAGCTCCAATGCGCAACTTCGCGCTTGCAGTTAAAGCTGTTGCTGAGAAAGAAGAACAAAGCGCGTAAGCCTTTGCTTCTAGCTTCATAATCATTACCACAAACCAATTCAAATATAATGGAGGTTCAATCATGAGCAAAGAAACAATTTTGGAAGAAATTAAAGGCATGAGCGTATTGGAACTGAACGACCTGGTTAAAGCAATCGAAGAAGAATTCGGCGTAACTGCAGCAGCTCCAGTAGCAGCTGGCGGCGCAGTAGCAGCTGTTGAAGAAGAGCAATCCGAATTCGACGTAATTTTGACAGGCGCTGGCGCTTCCAAAATCAACGTTATCAAAATCGTTCGCGAAATCACAGGTCTTGGCTTGAAAGAAGCTAAAGACGTTGTAGACAACGCTCCAAAAGCAATCAAAGAAAAAGTAAGCAAAGAAGAAGCAGAAGCTACCAAAGCAAAATTGGAAGAAGCAGGCGCTTCTGTAGAAGTGAAATAATTTGATTTAAGTAGGTACTGCCCCGGATATGAAGTGATTCATTCCGGTTCTTGCAACCCCCTTGAACTTGTTCAAGGGGGTTGCTCTATAAGAGATGCTTTGTATATTAGAGCCATGTGAAAGGGAGGATTGTATGTCGCAGCATTATTACTCGCAGCAGCCGGAAGCACGTCATGACAGACGCAGCATCGATACGGTACTGAGAGGCAAAAGCCTCCGCTTTACAAGCGACGCCGGTGTTTTTTCCAAAGGGGATATCGATCATGGTAGCCGAGTTCTGATCGAAGCTATGAAAATTTCGGATGGGGCGGAGGTGCTGGATGTTGGCTGTGGTTACGGACCTATAGGGATTAGTGCAGCACTCCTCACTCCCAAGGGACATGTGACGATGATTGATATCAACAGCCGTGCGGTAGAGCTTGCCCGCGAGAATGCGCAGCATAACGGAATCCGCAATGTTACGGTTATGGAAAGTGATGTACTGTCTGCGGTGAAGGGGCGTACATTCGATGTGGTTCTTACCAACCCGCCGATTCGTGCAGGCAAGGCTGTGGTTCATGAGATTTTTGAGCAGGCGCATGCGCATTTGAATGAGGGTGGAAGTCTATGGATAGTCATCCAGAAGAAGCAGGGCGCACCATCGGCCTCCGCCAAGCTGGAAAGCTTATTCTCGGATGTAGAAGAAGTGGGGAAAGATAAGGGATATCGCATTATCAGAGCGAAGAAGTAAAAAATAAATAATACTTATTGACATGCAATGTTGATAGTGTTATTATTATAAAATGTCAGTATTAAACTAGGCTCCATGTCTTTAGTTTGCTGAAATGTCAAGTGATATATTGTCGCCCGGTAAGCGCATGCCGTACGGCAGGTTTTTGCGAATTCCGTTCTCTATGTTCCTGTCACGGCGAAGGTCGCCGGGACAATAGATAATAGCGCATAAACTGTTGCTTGGTGACGTATAATACACACGTTTTGGGCAAATCTACTGGATAAGGAGTATTTTGGCCGTGGATAGATGCGCTCTTTTTTCGAAAGATTTCGATAAGGGGCTTTTCTGTATTTATGGCTGAATCCTTGTGTTATGGTTCCATTATACGGGTCCAAACAAGGGTTCGCAATCAATTTTTAAGTGAGTAGACATGAGGGGTGAGTAAAGTTGGCAGGACATCTTGTTCAGTATGGTCGACGCACTCGGCGGAGCTATGCGAGAATTAACGAGGTACTCGAGGTCCCGAACCTGATCGAGATCCAACAAAAATCTTATGACTGGTTTTTGGAGGAAGGATTGCGGGAAATGTTCCAGGACATCTCGCCGATCCAGGATTTCACAGGAAATTTGGTACTAGAGTTCATTGATTACAGCCTGGGTGAACCGAAGTATACGGTTGACGACGCTAAAGAGCGGGACGTAACATATGCGGCTCCTCTGCGTGTAAAGGTGCGTCTCATCAATAAGGAGACCGGTGAGGTCAAAGAGCAGGAAGTGTTCATGGGAGATTTCCCGCTGATGACGGAAACCGGCACTTTTATTATCAATGGTGCGGAACGGGTTATTGTCAGCCAGTTGGTTCGCTCTCCAAGCGTCTATTTCAGCACGAAAGTGGATAAGAACGGCAAAAAAACCTACACCGCCACAGTAATTCCGAATCGCGGAGCTTGGCTGGAACTGGAGACCGACGCTAAGGACATCATGTATGTCCGTATCGACCGGACCCGTAAGATCCCGGTAACCGTGCTTCTGCGTGCTCTAGGCTTCGGCAGTGATGCTGAAATTCTGGAACTGCTTGGTAATGATGAATATATTCGCAATACGCTGGATAAAGACAACACGGACTCTACGGAGAAGGCGCTTATTGAAATTTACGAGCGTCTGCGTCCGGGTGAACCACCGACACTTGACAATGCCAAGAGCCTATTGGTCGCACGTTTCTTTGATCCGAAACGTTATGATTTGGCCAATGTAGGCCGTTACAAAATCAACAAAAAACTGCATATTAAGAATCGTCTGTTCAATCAGCGTCTGGCGCAGCCTTTGGTTGATGAATCTACAGGAGAAATCCTGGCAGAATCCGGCCAGATGGTTGACCGCCGCCTGCTTGACGAGCTGATTCCTTATTTCGAGAAGAATGTAGCTGGCAAGAACTACCGTGTTACCGGCGGGGTTATGGACAGTGAAGATATTCCGCTGCAGACTATTGACGTATTCTCGCCAATTGAAGAAGGCCGGATTATCAAGCTGATCGCCAATGGCAACATTGACAAGTCGGTCAAGCATATTACCCAGGCTGATATTATATCCTCAATCAGCTACTTTATTAATTTGCTGCACGGTATCGGTAATACAGATGATATCGACCACTTGGGTAACCGCCGTCTGCGTTCTGTAGGTGAATTGCTGCAGAATCAGTTCCGTATCGGTCTGTCCCGTATGGAGCGCGTGGTGCGGGAGAGAATGTCAATTCAGGACGCTAATGCGATTACACCGCAGGCACTGATCAACATCCGTCCGGTTATCGCGTCGATCAAAGAGTTCTTCGGTAGTTCGCAGCTGTCCCAGTTTATGGATCAGACGAACCCGCTTGCTGAACTTACACACAAGCGCCGTCTGTCGGCACTTGGACCCGGCGGTCTGACCCGTGAACGCGCAGGCTTTGAAGTCCGCGACGTACATCACAGTCACTACGGCCGTATGTGTCCTATCGAAACACCGGAAGGTCCGAATATCGGTCTGATCAACTCCTTGTCTACCTTTGCACGCATCAATGAATACGGCTTTATCGAAGCTCCGTATCGTTGGGTGGATCCAAAGACTGGTAAGGTTACAGAACAAATCGATTATCTGACTGCTGATGAAGAAGATAACTATGTAGTTGCTCAGGCGAATGTACTGATTGATGAGAATGGTACATTTAAGGAAGACATGGTTATCGTTCGTTACAACAAGGATTCAGATAACATTACTACTATGCCTAGTAACCGTGTTGACTACATGGACGTTTCACCTAAGCAGGTTGTGTCGGTCGCTACGGCGCTCATTCCGTTCCTTGAGAACGATGACTCCAACCGCGCACTGATGGGATCGAACATGCAGCGGCAGGCCGTTCCGCTTCTGATTCCGAAAGCTCCGCTTGTCGGCACAGGGATGGAACATAAATCCGCCAAGGATTCTGGCGTATGTATTGTTTCCAAATATGACGGTATTATTGAACGCTCCTCTGCCAATGAAATCTGGCTGCGCCGTGTAGAGGCAGTTGAAGGCAAGGAAGTTAAAGGCGATATCGTTAAATATAAATTACACAAATTTATGCGTTCGAACCAAGGGACTTGCATTAATCAGCGTCCGCTGGCTAAACGTGGCGATATTGTTAAGAAGGGTGATATCCTGGCAGACGGACCTTCCACAGAAATGGGCGAACTTGCTCTTGGCCGTAACGTAGTCGTTGCGTTCATGACTTGGGAAGGTTACAACTACGAGGATGCGATCCTGCTCAGTGAGAAGCTGGTTAAGGAAGATGTATACACTTCGATCCATATCGAGGAATATGAATCCGAAGCCCGTGACACCAAGCTAGGACCTGAAGAGATCACGCGTGATATTCCAAACGTTGGTGAAGAGGCGCTCCGCAATTTGGATGAGCGCGGAATCATTCGTATCGGTGCGGAAATCAATGCCGGCGACATTCTGGTAGGTAAAGTTACTCCGAAGGGCGTAACTGAACTGACTGCTGAAGAACGCCTGCTGCACGCAATCTTCGGTGAGAAGGCTCGTGAAGTCCGTGATACCTCCTTGCGCGTTCCGCATGGTAGTGATGGTATTATCGTTGACGTTAAGGTGTTTACCCGTGAGAACGGCGATGAGCTGCCTCCAGGTGTGAATCAATTGGTTCGTGTCTACATCGCTCAGAAGCGTAAGATTTCTGAAGGTGACAAGATGGCCGGACGTCATGGTAACAAGGGTGTCGTTGCCCGTATCCTGCCAGAAGAAGATATGCCGTTCCTTCCGGATGGTACACCGGTACAGGTTGTCCTGAACCCGCTGGGCGTACCTTCACGTATGAACATCGGACAGGTGCTGGAAGTCCATATAGGTATGGCGGCACTGCGTCTGGGTATCCACGTGGCTACTCCGGTATTCGACGGAGCCCGTGAGTATGACGTGTTCGATACGATGGAAGAAGCCGGTATGCAGCGTAACGGTAAGACTGTGCTGTATGACGGACGTACAGGCGAGCGCTTCGAGCGTGAAGTTACTGTCGGCGTTATGCACATGATCAAGCTTGCGCACATGGTTGACGATAAGATTCATGCCCGTTCTACAGGTCCTTACTCACTCGTTACACAGCAGCCACTGGGTGGTAAAGCTCAGTTCGGCGGACAGCGTTTCGGGGAAATGGAAGTGTGGGCGCTTGAGGCTTACGGCGCGGCGTATACATTGCAAGAAATTTTGACCGTGAAATCCGATGACGTGGTTGGCCGTGTGAAAACGTACGAGTCCATCGTCAAAGGTGAAAATGTTCCAGAACCGGGTGTTCCGGAATCGTTCAAGGTATTGATCAAGGAACTGCAGTCGCTGGGTATGGATGTCAAAATCCTTAGCGGTGACGAGCAGGAGATCGAGATGAAGGAACTGGACGATGAGGACGAGACGTCAGGCGACAAGCTGAGCCTCAATTTGGAAGGCGCAGAAGTCGGCATAGAGTAGTTCACCAGCAAGCCACTAATTTCATTACACAAAGGACCGCGCCCTCTGTTGACTTAACGTCAAGAGAGGGCTGTGGTACTAAATCAGGATATAGGTTAAGGAGGGTTGCTCCTTGTTGGACGTTAACAATTTTGAATTTATGAAAATCGGGCTCGCTTCCCCGGAAAAAATTCGTTCTTGGTCCCGCGGAGAAGTGAAAAAACCGGAAACCATCAACTATCGTACTTTGAAACCGGAAAAAGAGGGTCTTTTTTGCGAACGCATCTTTGGACCGCAAAAGGACTGGGAATGTCACTGTGGTAAATACAAACGCGTCCGTTATAAGGGCGTTGTGTGCGACCGCTGCGGCGTGGAAGTTACCCGCGCTAAAGTCCGCCGCGAACGTATGGGCCACATCGAGCTGGCAGCTCCGGTATCTCATATCTGGTACTTCAAAGGTATTCCGAGCCGTATGGGTCTGGCACTGGATATGTCTCCAAGATCGCTCGAAGAGATTATCTACTTTGCATCTTATGTTGTAACCGATCCGGGTGAAACTCCTTTGGAGAAGAAACAACTGCTATCTGAGAAAGAATACCGCAGCTACCGTGAGAAATACGGCTACGGCTTCCAGGCTGGCATGGGTGCTGAAGCCGTCAAAAAACTGCTTCAGGATATCGATATCGATAAAGAACTGGAATTCCTCAAAGAAGAGCTGCGCACGGCCCAAGGCCAGCGCCGTAACCGGGCGATCAAACGTCTCGAAGTTATTGAGGCTTTCCGCAACTCCGGCAACAAGCCAGACTGGATGATCATGGATGTACTTCCGGTTATTCCTCCGGAGCTTCGCCCTATGGTTCAGCTCGATGGCGGCCGTTTTGCTACGTCTGACCTTAATGACCTGTACCGCCGCGTAATTAACCGTAACAACCGTCTGAAGAGACTGCTGGATCTCGGTGCTCCTGATATTATCGTGCAGAATGAGAAACGGATGCTTCAGGAAGCTGTTGATGCCCTGATCGACAATGGCCGCCGCGGCCGTCCTGTAACAGGTCCTGGTAACCGTCCGCTCAAATCGCTCAGCCATATGCTGAAAGGTAAACAAGGACGTTTCCGCCAGAACTTGCTCGGTAAGCGCGTTGACTATTCCGGACGTTCCGTTATCGTCGTAGGACCTTACCTCAAGATGTACCAATGCGGTCTTCCAAAGAAGATGGCACTGGAACTCTTCAAACCGTTTGTAATGAAAGAATTGGTTAATAAGGGCCTTGCCCACAACATCAAGAGCGCAAAACGTAAGGTTGAGCGCGTAAGTCCTGAAGTCTGGGATGTGCTTGAAGAAGTAATCAGAGAACATCCGGTTCTGCTGAACCGTGCCCCTACACTGCATAGACTGGGTATACAGGCGTTTGAACCGATTCTGGTAGAAGGTCACGCGATCCGTCTTCACCCGCTCGTATGTACGGCATACAATGCCGACTTTGACGGTGACCAGATGGCGGTACACGTTCCTCTGTCCGCTGAAGCTCAAGCTGAAGCCCGTATTCTCATGCTGGCATCCGGTAACATCCTGAACCCTAAAGATGGTAAGCCGGTTGTTACACCTTCCCAGGATATGGTCCTTGGTACGTTCTATCTGACCATGGATAACAAGGAAGAAAAGGGAACGGGTATGATTCTGCGTACCGTGAACGAAGCTGTTTCAGCTTACCAACGCGGAACCGCTGGTCTGCATGCGCGTGTTGCTATTCCTGTTAAGGCACTGGGTAAAACCAACTTTACAGAAGCGCAGCAAAATGCATTGCTGATTACAACGGTGGGTAAGATTATCTTCAACGAAATCTATCCAAGCAGTTTCCCATATATCAATGAAGCTACCAAAACAAACCTGCTGCAGGGTACACCAGAGAAGTACTTCATCTATGAAAAAGGCGCGGATGTCCGCGAATTGATCATGGCTGCTCCGGAAGCCAGTGCTGTAGGTAAAGAATATCTGGGCCTAATCATTGCCCGCTGCTTCGAAACCTATCACACTACCAAGACTTCAGTAATTCTGGATAAAATTAAGCAGCTCGGCTTTACGTACTCTACACGTTCTGGTGTTACGGTTGCCGTATCAGACGTTATTGTGCCTGAGGAAAAAGCTACAATTCTTAAAGAATCCGAAGCTAAGGTTGATGTAGTAGCGAATCAATACCGCCGCGGTCTGATTACCAATGATGAACGGTATGACCGTGTTATCGAGATCTGGTCGAAGACTAAGGATGAACTTACGAACGTCCTGCTGAAATCGATGGATCGTTTCAACTCCATCATGCTCATGGTCGACTCCAAAGCGCGTGGTAACAAATCGCAGATCACCCAGCTCGGTGGTATGCGTGGTCTGATGGCTACCCCTTCGGGCCGGATTTTCGAATTGCCAATCAAAGCGAACTTCCGTGAAGGTCTGACCGTCCTCGAGTACTTTATTTCCACTCACGGAGCGCGTAAAGGTCTGGCCGATACAGCGCTGCGTACAGCGGATTCCGGGTACTTGACACGCCGTCTCGTTGACGTGGCTCAGGACGTAATCGTCCGCGAAGAAGATTGCGGTACCGATAAAGGCTTCACCGTCAGCCGGATTCAAGATGGCAAGGAAGTTATCGAGGATCTCTACGACCGTATTGAAGGCCGTTATTCCTTCGAAACTGTGCGTCATCCGGAAACGAAGGAAATCCTCGTTCACCGTAACGATCTGATTGACTCCGATAAGGCTGAAGCAATCGTGAATGCTGGCGTTACTAAATTGCAGATCCGCTCTGTACTGAGTTGCCGTGCCCGTCACGGTGTCTGCAAGAAGTGCTACGGTCGTAACCTGGCAACAGGTAAATTCGTGGAAATCGGGGAAGCTGTCGGCATTATTGCTGCACAATCCATTGGTGAACCAGGAACACAGCTTACCATGCGTACATTCCATACCGGTGGTGTTGCCGGAGACGATATCACGCAAGGTTTGCCGCGTATCCAAGAGTTGTTTGAAGCCCGTAACCCTAAAGGTCAGGCGACAATCAGTGAAATTGACGGCGTAGTTAAGGAAATTCGTGAAACCAAGGACCGTCGTGAAATCGAAGTCCAGGGTGAAGCGGAGTCCAAGACCTATTCCATCACTTACGGTTCCCGTCTGCGTGTCAGTGAGGGCCAGGAGATTGAAGCTGGTGATGAATTGACAGACGGTTCTATCGACCCTAAAGAAATGCTGCGCATCAAAGGGATCCGCGGGGTACAGAACTACATTCTGCAAGAAGTACAGCGTGTATACCGTAACCAGGGCGTTGAGATCAATGATAAGCATATTGAAGTTATGATCAAGCAGATGCTGCGTAAAATTCGTATTATCGATGCTGGAGATACCACTCTCCTGCCGGGTGCTTTTGCGGATATTCATGAATATGAAGCAGCCAACAAGGAAGCTATCCTGTCTGGTAAAGAACCTGCAGTTGCCAAACCGGTACTGCTCGGTATTACCAAAGCCTCTCTGGAAACAGACTCCTTCCTGTCTGCGGCCTCTTTCCAGGAAACTACCCGCGTCTTGACGGATGCAGCAATTAAGGGTAAAGTGGATAAGTTGCTCGGTCTTAAAGAAAATGTTATCATCGGTAAGCTGATTCCTGCAGGTACAGGTATGAATCGTTACCGTAATGTGAAACTTAGTGATCCGAATGAAGAAAGCAAGCAAGCCGCTTTAGAAACGGTTCCAGCTGAGTAATAAATAATCATGGCATTCAGCTTTCGCGTCACGTGATAACCTTGCGTGACGCGGCTGTCTGTTATGAATATTAATATAATTATTGCTGTTTTTCTTGACATCGTGTGCTGAGGATGCTAATATGTCTAAGGTGCGTGAGTAGCCTTGTCATTCTTGTTCAGTGGAGGTAATGTTTTTCATGACTGATGATAGAGGGTTACAGGATGCTCAGGTCAAGATCGGTTCCAAACAAACCGTCAAGGCGGTGGAGTTGGGCCAAGCCGCAGAAGTCTATGTGGCGGAGGACGGAGATCAACGGCTTACTTCCAGAATTGTTATGCTTTGCGGCAAACAAGGTGTGAAGGTCACATATGTGGACACCATGCTGAATTTGGGCAAGGCCTGCGGTATAGAAGTTGGTGCTGCTATGGCAGCCGTCTTAAAACAATAGCAACAAGAGAACGTTTTTGTACCGGGGTACACTTCGGCAGCAAGGACTTTTCATTTGTCTTTTTATGAACCACCTGGGTCTGTGGACTTAATGTTTGTAAATTGACTATCATTTCAGGAAGGGGGTGGCACAACATGCCAACTATTAATCAACTGGTTCGTAAAGGCCGTCAAGCCAAAATCGAAAAATCCAAATCTCCCGCTCTTCAAAAAGGGTTCAACGCCCTCAAGCGTGAGGCTACAAATTTGAGCGCCCCGCAGAAACGCGGTGTGTGCACTCGTGTAGGCACAATGACTCCACGTAAACCAAACTCAGCACTTCGTAAGTATGCCCGTGTTCGTTTGACGAACCGTCTTGAGGTGACTGCTTACATTCCGGGTATCGGACACAACCTTCAAGAGCACAGTGTAGTATTGCTGCGCGGAGGTAAAGTTAAGGACCTTGCAGGAGTTCGTTACCACATCGTTCGTGGTGCACTTGATACTGCAGGTGTTGCTAACCGGATGCAGGCTCGCTCCAAATATGGTGCGAAACGTCCTAAGGCTAAGAAATAAGACAAGCATATCCGAATAATAAACATTTTAAGAAAGGGGGATATCCATGCCACGCAAAGGTCCAGTTACTAAGAGAGATGTATTGCCAGATCCATTGTATAATAGCAAGTTGGTTACTCGTTTGATCAACCGTATTATGCTGGGTGGTAAAAGAGGTGTCGCTCAAAGCATTTTGTACAATTCGTTCAAGTTGATTCAGGAACGTACAGGTAAAGAACCGATGGAAGTTTTCGAAGCTGCCATCAAGAACATCATGCCTGTATTGGAAGTTAAAGCTCGTCGTGTCGGCGGTGCTAACTACCAGGTGCCTATCGAGGTTAAACCTGAAAGACGTACTGCTTTGGGATTACGTTGGCTTGTAAACTACTCACGCAACCGCGGTGAGAAGACTATGGAAGAGCGTTTGGCGGCTGAGATTATCGATGCTTCCAACAACACAGGCGCTTCCGTTAAGAAACGTGAAGACACGCACAAAATGGCTGAAGCGAACAAAGCGTTTGCTCACTACCGCTGGTAGGATTATAGCCGTTCAAATAACTTCTATTTTGAAAGGAGATCCATTTCATGTCAAGAGAGTTCTCCTTAAAAAATACACGTAATATCGGGATCATGGCACATATTGATGCTGGTAAAACTACCACTACTGAGCGGATTCTTTTCTACACAGGCCGTACGCACAAAATCGGTGAAGTTCACGAGGGCGCTGCTACAATGGACTGGATGGAACAAGAGCAGGAGCGCGGAATTACGATTACTTCCGCTGCTACGACCGCTGCATGGAAGGGCCACCGCATCAATATTATTGATACCCCTGGGCACGTTGACTTCACTGTTGAAGTTGAACGTTCCCTTCGTGTATTGGATGGGGCAGTTGGTGTATTTAGTGCGAAAGAGGGCGTAGAGCCTCAGTCCGAAACCGTATGGAGACAGGCTGACCGTTACGGCGTTCCCCGTATCGCTTATGTGAACAAAATGGATATCATCGGTGCAGACTTCCTGAACGTTATCGACAGCATGCGTGACCGCCTGCAAGCCAACGCAATTGCAATTCAATTGCCAATTGGTGCCGAAAACGACTTCATTGGTATCATTGACCTTGTTGAGCAAAAAGCTCACATGTTCAAGGATGACCTGGGACAAAACATCGAAGTTACTGATATTCCTGCTGAATACTTGGGACAAGTTGAGGGACTGCGTCTCGAGTTGATCGAGAAGGTTGCAGAACTTGACGAAGATCTGACTATGAAGTATCTGGAAGGCGAAGAAATCACAGTGGATGAGATTAAGGCAGCATTGCGCAAAGGCGTATGTGATGTTAAAATCTTCCCTGTAATTGTCGGATCCTCCTACCGTAATAAAGGTGTTCAGCTCATGATGGATGCTGTTGTTGATTACTTGCCATCCCCACTGGATGTACCTGCTATTCAAGGTCATCTGGATGACGGTACAGAAGCGGTTCGTCACTCTTCGGACGAAGAACCATTCGCAGCACTGGCATTTAAAATCATGACAGACCCTTATGTAGGTAAACTTACGTTCTTCCGCGTATACTCCGGTGTACTGGAATCCGGTTCTTATGTAGTTAACGCTACAAAGAACAAACGTGAGCGTATCGGCCGTATCCTGCAAATGCATGCGAACAGCCGCCAAGAAATCTCCATTGTGTATTCCGGTGATATCGCGGCAGCCGTTGGTCTGAAGGACACAAGTACCGGCGATACCCTTTGCGATGAGAAACATCCGGTTATCCTGGAGTCCATGAACTTCCCTGATCCGGTTATCGAAATCGCAGTTGAACCAAAAACCAAAGCTGACCAAGATAAGCTCGGCGTAGCTCTCGGAAAGTTGACTGAAGAGGATCCTACTCTTCGTGCTCACACTGATGAAGAAACTGGCCAAACGATCCTGGCAGGTATGGGTGAGCTTCACCTGGATATTATCATCGACCGTATGCGCCGCGAATTCAAGGTAGAAACCAACGTGGGTAAACCACAGGTTGCTTACCGTGAAACATTCAAAGCACCAGCACGTGTTGAAGGTAAATTCGTTCGCCAATCCGGCGGTCGCGGTCAGTATGGTCACGTATGGGTTGAATTTGAACCTCTCGAGCCTGGTACTGGCAGCAAGTTCGAAAGTAAAGTTGTCGGTGGTTCTGTTCCTAGAGAATACATCGCTCCTGCACTTGCCGGTATTGAAGAGCAAATGAAAAACGGCGTTATTGCAGGCTTCCCGCTTGTTGACGTTAAGGCTACCATCGTAGATGGTTCCTATCATGATGTTGACTCCAACGAAATGGCGTTCAAAATCGCCGGCTCGATGGCACTCAAAGCAGCTAAAGACAAGTGTAAACCTGTCCTGCTCGAGCCAATCATGAAAGTGGAAGTAACTGTTCCTGAGGAATACATGGGCGATGTAATGGGTATGTTGAACTCCAGACGCGGACGGATCGAAGGTATGGATTCCCGTGGCGGTGCGCAAATTATCCGTGCAAAGGTACCTCTTTCCGAAATGTTCGGATACTCCACAACACTTCGTTCCGGTACTCAAGGACGCGGCGTATTCTCAATGGAACTTTCTCACTATGAAGAAGTACCTAAATCCATTGCTGAAGAAATCGTAGCCAAGAACAAAGGCGGAGAATAATCATCATTTTTAACTTGCCGTCCGGGTATATCACATAAGTCATCTAAGAATTGCATGTAGGCGGGCGGCTCAAATATAAGGAACCCCACATTAAGGAGGAACTGTTCAAATGGCAAAGGCAAAGTTTGAACGTAACAAACCGCACGTTAACATTGGTACTATTGGTCACGTCGACCATGGTAAAACAACTCTGACTGCTGCAATCACTACTGTATTGTCCAAGAAATACGGTGGCGCTGCTGTAGCATTCGACCAAATCGATAAGGCTCCTGAAGAACGCGAACGTGGTATCACTATCTCCACTGCTCACGTTGAATATGAAACTCCTAATCGTCACTACGCTCACGTAGACTGCCCTGGACACGCCGACTATGTTAAAAACATGATCACTGGCGCAGCGCAAATGGACGGAGCTATCCTGGTTGTATCCGCAGCTGATGGCCCTATGCCACAGACTCGTGAACACATCCTGCTGTCCCGTCAAGTAGGCGTTCCTTACATCGTTGTATTCTTGAACAAATGCGACATGGTTGAAGACGAAGAGTTGCTTGAACTGGTTGAAATGGAAGTTCGCGACCTGCTGAGCGAATATGACTTCCCAGGCGATGATACTCCAATCATCCGTGGATCTGCTCGTGAAGCTCTGCAGAACCCTGAAGGCGAATATGCACAGAAGATCGTTGAAATGTTCGAAACGATCGACACGTACATCCCGCTTCCAGAACGTCAGACTGACAAACCATTCTTGATGCCTGTCGAAGATGTATTCTCCATCACTGGCCGCGGTACTGTGGCAACTGGTCGTGTAGAACGCGGAACAGTTAAAGTCGGAGAAGAAATCGAAATCGTTGGTATTCACGAAGAAAAGAAAAAATCCGTTGTTACAGGCGTTGAAATGTTCCGTAAATTGCTCGATTCCGCACAAGCGGGCGACAACATCGGCGCATTGCTGCGTGGTGTAGACCGTAACATGATCGAGCGCGGCCAAGTATTGGCTAAGCCGAACTCCGTTAACCCACACACAGAGTTCACTGCTCAGATCTACGTTCTGACTAAAGAAGAAGGCGGACGTCACAAACCATTCTTCACTGGTTACCGTCCACAGTTCTACTTCCGTACAACTGACGTAACTGGCATCATCAACCTGCCAGAAGGTACTGAAATGGTTATGCCTGGTGACAACATCACTGTAACTGTTTCCCTGATCTCCCCAATCGCTATTGAAGAAGGTACTAAATTCTCCATTCGCGAAGGCGGACGTACAGTTGGTGCCGGTTCCGTAGCTTCCATCCAGAAATAATTCGTCTCTATCCGTTAGGATAGATCCGGAATATAAGTCAGGGCCCCTTCATTATGAAGGGGCCCTGTTTTTATTGCAGGCTGTAGGATCTAGATTTCTTTGGCATAGGCCGGACTCGGCAGCTTGGACAGAATGACATGCAGACTGGAAGGGGAAGAGCTGTCATTAGTGTAGGCAAAAGATTCATCTCCGGCGATATAGATAGTCTCTCCTTCAATAAGGGGCTGCACGGCTTCATTTACATGAATGGTTCCATTTCCTTTTAAAGCAAGGATATATACATCCGCTCCAGGATGCTTATGAACAGGCAATTTTTGACCCGGCATGAAATTAAGCACGAATACAACACTTTCACCTTGCTGGAAGAGGATTTTCTTTGTAAAACGTTCCTCCTGATACTGCAGCACGTCAGCTAAACTTTTCTTTTCCATTAGATAATCCCTGCTTTCATAATTATAAATTTATCCATCTCAATTTCATCCTTTAAAGCTTAACTTCGTATTCACAGTGCTCATGACCGGTAACGTTGCATTTGATCTCTTTAACAGAGACCTTACGGCCGAGAATCTTGCCGAGTGCCCCTTCAAGAATCGCTCCCTCTAAGTCACATACCATTTTCTCTTCTTCGAGAGTTGGCAGTCCTTTGCAAAAGCAATCCTCTACAGCAATATTGATCTTACGGTTATCAGAATGAACAATCCGCGGAATACCGATTTTGAGCTCTTCAAACATCTGTAGAAGATCATCAACAGAGTTTACAGGCAGGCTTTCACCAATCTTTCTGCCAATGGTAAGCGTAGTCCCTTTTCCTCCAAGGGGAAGTCCCTGGTTCAGTCCAATCAGACGTATGGTACGGAACAACTCAAGGGGCACCGTATTACCAAGGGTACTCCTATCAATCTGACGCATATCTTCAAATGAATACTGCAGCAATTACTCCAACTCCTTTACTCTCTCTATAATTCTATTGTAATGATAAGCCGGTGAAGATTCCTTGATGCAGATCAAGTTTTTGAGAAATATGTGTTTCCAGTCACCCGCCGGAATCCGGAATTTTGATATGTTAGAGTCAGCTATAAGGAAGGGTGAAGGATCATGAGCTGTCCTACCTGCAATTCGCATGCCTGTGTACGTCAGGTTCCCGTATTTCGGAGCTTGTCTGATGAGGAATTAGTGATGGTCGAATCGATTACAGAGACCCATAACTATAAAAAAGGAAGTCAAGTGTGCAGAGAAGGGGAGCCGTCTGAAGCATTGTTTGTAGTAAAAAGCGGTCTCATCAAGCTGACTCAGAACAGTAAGGATGGAAAGCAGCATATTGTCCGTTTTCTTTTCCCGGGTGATTATTTCGGCCAGTTTGCCTTACTCCATAATAAAAATAATGATGTAACGGCAGAGGTGATTGAGAGCGGAGAGGTATGCCGGATGCACCGTAAAGACTTTATTCCCTTGCTGGAGCAGAATGCAGGTCTTGCCTTTAGCTTCCTTATGTCTGTTAGCGAGCAGCTGCATCAGGCCGAGGAGGCTGCTGGGGCATTGCACATGTTTGAGGTTGAGAAGAGACTGGCCAGGCTGTTGGTATACCTGTATACAAGGAATCTTGCCGAATCGGCAGTGACTGTACAATCCTTAGGACACTCCGTAGATTTGCCGTCAGCCCAAAAAGAAGTAGCAGCCATGATTGGAACTACGGCAGAAACTCTAAGCCGCAAACTGAATAAACTGGAAGCATTGAAGATTATCGCTATGCATAAAAGAACCGTAAATATTCTTGAGCTGGAAGCTCTTATTCAGATTGCAGAAATCAGAGATTGAACTACTAATCTGGGGAAATGTCCTTTTTCATTTATGCATGGTCTGACTTCAAAGAATACCAATGAGGAATCTCCCGCCGCTCCATCAATGGACATCAAAAGCTTTGCACCCGCTACCACAGAGATGTTTCATACCCCTGACGGGCATGATGATTTGAACAAGCAAATGCGAATGATCGATTTAACTGAGGAAGATTTAAGACTCCTGCGCCTGATGAAACCTGTTGTAGAACAGAGAATCGACGATATCACAAATCAATTCTATAATACGGTTCTTGGAGTCAACAAACTGGAAGCAATTATTCTGGAACACAGCAGTATTGATCGCCTTAAAAAGACTTTGCGTGAGCATATCATCGAGATTTTTGATGGTAATGTTAACGAGGAGTACATAGCCAAGCGGCTAAAAATTGCAAATATTCATAAGAGGATTGGCCTGGAGCCTAAATGGTATCTCTCCGCTTTTCAGAATCTGCAGAATGTGTTCATTACGGCTATTTATAATGAGACACATACAGATGCCGAGAGGATCAAACTGGTCCAGACCGTAACCAAATCGCTTAATCTGGAACAGCAACTGGTCCTTGAGGAATATGAGAAGGAGAACATTAGGGAAAAGGAAGAACAGTATCTGCTGGTTAAGAACGAATTGAAACATAAGATAGCTGAATTCAGCGGAGAGCTGATTGATCTTAGCATAGATACCAACGCCGCTGTGGAGCAGCTGGTGACGAGCAGCAATGAAGTCGACAATACATTCCAGCGAACTGCCGCCTCCGCTCTGGAGTCACAGGGGAAGGCCAGGGAGGGACATGGACAGCTGATCAACCTTACAGGTCAGATTAATCTTATATATGCGAAATGAGATGGAGCGGTCAGTAAATGAACTGAGCAGTTCGTCACAGAAAATCCGTAAAATTGTGGCGGCTGTTCAGGATATTGCTGACCAGACTCGCCGAAGATACCAAGAACACGGTGGTCTGGATCGGTGAACTGACCCTTCAGTCCAGCTCTCTTACGTCGTAGGTTGTTGGGGAGATCCGCAAAGTTCAGGAGCTGTCGAAGAGCGGTAAACACCAGTCCCTCGAGACTAGCAGGCTCTTCAGTGATATTGTAGACTCCATGCAGACGAGTACACAGAGAATTGTTACGGTAGAGGAAGAGATCAAGGTGCTCATTCAGACCATTGAAGGTATTGGTTCTGCAACTGCGCAGACAGCAGCTTCGGCAGGACAATTCAAATCTGCGACGGATAATTTATAGACGGAGCTATTTATATAGAAGAAAAACGTTATATTGCAGCTCGTAGTGTGCATTTCTGAACAAGAAAGGCACCTTTTCTATTCTTTTCGGAAAAAGTTGATTTGTTTTTGCAAATCCCCTTGCAATATAGCCGCCTATTATATATAATAATAAATGTTGTTCTGAGACGTTGCGATGATGTGAGAGGTTACTGACACACCCGGCCCCTTTGCCATGAGGTCGACGTCAGAAAATTTTCACGGAGTATGTCCGATAATAAATTGGGCGATAGAAGGAGGGACTAAAATGGCAAAGCAAAAAATTCGTATTCGCTTGAAAGCATACGACCACAGAATTCTTGATCAATCCGCAGAGAAAATCGTTGAAACAGCAAAACGTTCGGGTGCTGGTGTATCCGGGCCGATCCCGCTGCCAACTGAGAAGCAAATCATTACTATTCTCCGTGCGGTACACAAGTACAAGGATTCCCGTGAACAGTTTGAGCAACGGACTCACAAACGTTTGATCGATATTGTGAACCCAACACCACAAACTGTGGATGCCTTGATGCGCTTGGATCTACCGTCCGGTGTAGATATCGAAATCAAATTGTAATTTCATTATTAAGCAACTAGGAAAAGAAAAGAGGTGTCAACATTGAAAGGTATCTTAGGAAAAAAACTCGGTATGACTCAAGTGTTTACTCCAGAAGGTAACGTAATCGCGGTTTCTGTTATCGAAGCTGGCCCTTGTGTGGTACTGCAAAAGAAAGACCTGAATATCGACGGATATGAAGCAGTGCAGTTGGGCTTTTCCGATAAAAAGGAAAGTCGCTCCAACAAGCCTGAACAAGGTCACGCCAAAAAGGCAAACGCAACACCTAAGCGCTACGTTCGCGAAATTCGCGGTGTTGACCTCGGGTCACTCGAGGTTGGACAAGAGCTTAAGGCTGACATCTTCGCAGAAGGCGAATTTGTTGACGTAACAGGTACTTCGAAGGGTAAAGGCTTCCAGGGTAACATCAAACGCTGGGGACAAAGCCGCGGACCAATGGCACACGGATCGCGCTACCACAGAAGACCAGGCTCCATGGGTTCCATTCAAGCTAACCGTGTTCCTAAGGGCAAACGCCTGCCAGGACATATGGGTCACACGACTATAACGGTTCAAAAGCTTGAAATCATCCGAGTTGACGTAGAACGTAATGTATTGCTGGTTAAAGGCGCGATTCCGGGCCCTAAAAACAGCTTCGTGAAAGTTAAACAAACCGTTAAGAAATAATCTCTGAAGAAAGGAGGAACATGAAATGCCAAAAGTAACACTTTATAATATTAGTGGTAACGAAGTTGGCGAAGTTGAACTGAGTGATTCAGTTTTCGGTATTGAACCGAACGTACATGTGCTGCATGAAGCTGCACTTATGCAGAGAGCTTCCCTTCGTCGTGGTACACACAAAGTAAAAGGACGTTCTGAAGTGCGTGGCGGCGGACGTAAGCCTTGGAAACAAAAAGGTACAGGTCGTGCTCGTCAAGGCTCCATTCGTTCACCGCAATGGAAAGGCGGCGGCGTAGTCTTCGGACCAACACCACGTAGCTATTCCTGGAAACTGCCTAAGAAGGTTCGCCGGTTGGCCATCAAATCCGCGTTGTCCTCGAAAGTACTTGAGAATGACATCATCGTTTTGGATAGCTTGACTATGAGTGCTCCGAAGACGAAAGAATTCGCAGCTATTCTGAACAACCTGAAGGTTGGTACAAAAGCATTGATCGTAGCTCCTAGCTATGATGACAATGTAGCACTTTCCGCTCGTAACATCCCTGGGGTGAAATTCGTAGCGGCTGACGGCATCAATGTTCTTGACGTACTGACGTACGACAAACTGATTATCACTAAAGAAGCAGTTCTGAAGGTAGAGGAGGTGTTCGCGTAATGAAAGATCCGCGTGATATTATCAAGCGTCCGGTGATTACGGAACGCACATCCGAATACATGAGCGAATTGAAATACGCTTTTGAAGTGGATATCCGTTCTAACAAGACCGAAATCAAAAAAGCTGTTGAAGCTATTTTTAAAGTTAAAGTTGTTAGTGTGAACACAATGCGCGTACCTGGCAAACTGAAACGTTACGGCAAATATTCCGGTTACACTCCGGAGTGGAAAAAAGCCATCGTTAAGCTTAGCCCGGACAGCAAGCCGCTCGAATTCTTTGAAGCGGTAGAATAATACTCTTAAAGTAAGGAGGAAACTATAGTGCCAATCAAAAAGTACAAACCGACCTCTCCGGCAAGACGCAACATGTCTGTGTCTACGTTTGAAGAAATCACAACAAACCAGCCAGAGAAATCGTTGCTTTCTCCGCTGTTCAAACATGCGGGACGCAACAACCAAGGTAAAATTACGGTTCGTCACCACGGCGGCGGACACAAACGTAAATACCGTATCATCGACTTCAAACGGACTAAAGACGGCATACCAGGTAGCGTTGCTACAATCGAGTATGACCCGAACCGTACTTCCAATATTGCTTTGATCCACTATGCTGATGGAGAGAAACGTTATATTATCGCTCCTAAAGGCCTTAAAGTTGGGGATAAAGTTGAGTCCGGCCCTGCTGCGGATATCAAAATTGGTAACAGCCTTCCGCTGATCAACATTCCGGTAGGTACAATTATCCACAACATCGAGTTGAAACCAGGTAAAGGCGGACAATTGGTTCGTGCTGCTGGTACTGAAGCTCAGTTGCTGGGTAAAGAAGAAAAATACGTATCCGTTCGTTTGAACTCCGGCGAAGTTCGCAGAATCCTCAGCGTATGCCGCGCAACCATCGGATCCGTAGGTAACGAAGATCATGAATTGATCAAGATTGGTAAAGCCGGACGCAGCCGCTGGCTAGGACGTCGTCCTGAAGTTCGCGGTGTTGTCATGAACCCTAACGATCACCCACACGGTGGTGGTGAAGGCCGTGCTCCAATCGGACGTAAATCGCCAATGTCACCTTGGGGCAAACCAACCCTTGGCTACAAAACGCGTAAGAAAAACAAAGCATCTGATAAATATATCGTTCGTCGCCGCACAAAATAAGACGCTTCAGGCAAGTTAGATTAGCGCGAAGCGTCGATTCGCGGTTTGAAGAACCGGATGAAGGGAGGATTCACACATGGGTCGCAGTTTAAAGAAGGGGCCGTTTATTGATGGCTACCTGCTGAAAAAAGTTGAGGATTTGAACGAGGCAGATAAGAAAGTTGTAGTTAAAACTTGGTCCCGTCGCTCAACCATTTTCCCTCAGTTTATCGGACATACGTTTGGTGTATATGACGGCCGCAAACACGTGCCTGTATACGTAACGGAAGATATGGTAGGTCACAAGTTGGGCGAGTTCGCGCCAACACGTACTTACAAAGGCCACGCGGGTGACGATAAGAAAACCAGAAGATAATTAACGTCTTCGTTTGAAAGGAGGGAAAACAATGGAAGCAAAAGCACATGCAAGATCGGTGCGGATTTCCGCTCGTAAAGCGAAACTGGTTGTTGACTTGATTCGCGGCAAGCAAGTGGGGGAAGCAATTGCAATTCTTCGCCACACTCCGAAATCCGCTTCTCCGGTTGTTGAGAAGCTACTGAACTCGGCGATTGCGAACGCTGAGCATAACTACTCTTTGGACGTGAACAGCTTGTTCGTAAGCGAAGTTTTCGTTAACCAGGGTCCAACTATGAAACGTTTCCGTCCGCGCGCCATGGGCCGCGCAAGCCGGATTAACAAACGTACCAGCCACATTACTTTGGTGGTATCTGAGAAATAAGGAGGGATAACACGTGGGTCAAAAGGTAAATCCAGTCGGACTCCGAGTCGGTATTATTCGCGATTGGGAATCTAAATGGTATGCAGGCAAAGATTTCGGTACTCTTTTAATGGAAGACGTCAAAATCCGGGAATACCTTAAAGGCAAGTTGAAGGATTCCGCTGTTTCCCGCATTGAAATCGAAAGAGCGGCAAGCCGCGTGAACGTTACAATTCACACTGCTAAACCTGGTATGGTAATTGGTAAAGGCGGAGCAGAAGTGGAAGTACTTCGCAGCGCAGTTACAACTATCGCCGGTGGCAAAAAAGTACACATTAACATCAATGAAATTAAACACCCTGAACTGGATGCAATTCTGGTTGCTGAAAGCATTGCACAACAATTGGAACGTCGCGTATCGTTCCGTCGTGCACTGAAACAAGCTATTCAGAGAACTATGCGTTCCGGCGCAAAGGGAATTAAAACTCAAGTAGGCGGACGTCTTGGCGGCGCTGAGATTGCCCGTTCAGAAGGTTATAGCGAAGGAACAGTTCCACTTCATACGCTTCGTGCTGATATCGATTACGGAACAGCTGAAGCACATACAACTTACGGCCTGATCGGCGTAAAAGTATGGATCTACCGTGGAGAAGTTCTTCCCCCAGCTAAGAAACAAGCTGCTCAGGAAGGAGGCAACTAATCATGTTGGTACCAAAGCGCGTTAAACACCGCAAGCAACAACGCGGTCACATGAAGGGTATGGCAAAAGGCGGTACAGAATTGAACTTCGGCGAATATGGTTTGCAGGCACTGGAACCATCGTGGATCACTAACCGTCAGATCGAAGCTGCCCGTATTGCAATGACACGTTACATCAAACGTGGCGGTCAGGTTTGGATCAAGATTTTCCCAGATAAGCCTATTACTCAGAAGCCTCTCGAGGTTCGTATGGGTAGTGGTAAAGGTAACGTTGAGAAGTGGGTAGCGGTAGTAAAACCGGGCAAGATTATGTTCGAACTCGGAGGCGTGTCGGAAGAAATCGCTCGTGAAGCGATGCGTCTTGCCGCTCACAAGCTGCCTGTAAAGACTAAGTTTGTGAAACGTGAAGAATTGGGTGGTGAAGCAAATGAAAGCTAATGAACTTCGCAACTTAACCACTGCCGAGATTGAACAAAAGATCGCTGGATTCAAAGAGGAACTTTTCAATCTCCGTTTTCAATTGGCAACTGGCCAACTGGATAACCCGACTCGGATTCGTGACGTGCGCAAGGAAATAGCTCGTGCTAAAACCGTTATCCATCAAAGAGTACTTGGGATCAGTTAAGTGACCGCGGATTCTTAATCCGTAATCAGGAAGGAGGCTAACTATGAGCGAAGAACGTAATGCACGTAAAGTGCTGACCGGTAAAGTAGTCAGTGATAAAATGGATAAAACCATCGTAATTGCTGTTGAAACCTATAAAAAGCACAATCTGTATCACAAACGCATCAAGTCCACGAAGAAATTCAAGGCACATGATGAAGAGAATGTAGCTAAAATTGGTGATGTCGTGAAAGTCATGGAAACTCGTCCATTGTCCAAAGACAAACGGTGGAGACTGGTTGAAGTGGTAGAAAAAGCGGTAATCATCTAATACAAAGCTGAACCCTTTCCGGAAGGAGGAAATTAATAATGATTCAACCATTTACACGTTTGCATGTGGCTGACAACTCTGGTGCGAAGGAACTGATGTGTATCCGCGTACTAGGTGGTACTGGACGCCGTACAGCAGCAATCGGCGATTTGATCGTTTGTTCCGTTAAACAAGCAACACCAGGCGGCGTTGTCAAAAAGGGTGATGTTGTTAAAGCGGTAGTTGTTCGTACGAAACGTTCTGTACGCCGTAAAGATGGATCTTACATCGCATTCGACGAAAACGCAGCTGTTGTTGTAAAAGACGACAGAAGCCCGCGCGGAACACGTATCTTCGGACCAGTTGCTCGCGAACTTCGCGACAAGGACTACATGAAGATCGTTTCCTTGGCACCGGAAGTAATCTAATAAATCGAGCCGGTCTCGGTTTTAATTGAAAAGGTCAGTTATAGGAGGTGTAATAAATGCCTAGAGTGAAAAAAGTTCTGGAATCCCATAACAATAAACTGCACGTGAAGAAAGATGATGTGGTACTTGTGATCAGCGGGAAAGACAAAGGTAAAAAAGGCCGTGTCATCGCTGCTTATCCTCGTGAAAACCGCGTTCTGGTAGAAGGCGTGAACATGGTGAAAAAACACCAGAAGCCGAACCAGTTGAATCCACAGGGTGGAATCATCGAGCAAGAAGCTTCGATTCATGTGTCCAACGTAATGCACATCGATCCGAAGAGCGGTAAAGTAACACGTATTGGCTACAAAGTGCTCGATAACGGTAAGAAGGTTCGGGTAGCAAAACGATCCGGAGAGATTATCGACTAATACAGTCCTAAAGAAAGGAGGTAAATCTTCATGGCAGCAAGAATGAAAGAACGTTTTCTGAATGAAATTACACCTGCTCTGATGCAGAAGTTTAACTATACTACTGTTATGCAAGTGCCTAAGATCGAGAAGATCGTCATCAACATGGGTGTGGGTGACGCTGTTCAAAACTCCAAAGTACTTGATGCTGCAGTTAATGACATGCAATTGATCACTGGTCAAAAGCCAGTTATCACTAAAGCAAAGAAATCCATCGCCGGTTTCAAACTGCGCGAAAATATGCCGATCGGGGTTAAAGTAACACTGCGCGGCGAGCGTATGTATTACTTCCTGGATAAATTGATCAACGTAACGCTTCCACGCGTACGTGACTTCCGTGGTATTTCCAACAAAGCCTTTGATGGCCGTGGTAACTACACACTGGGTCTTAAAGAGCAATTGATCTTCCCGGAAATCGAATATGACAAAGTGGATAAAGTCCGCGGTATGGACATCGTTATTGTAACGACTGCAAAGACGGACGAGGAATCCCGTGAGCTGCTGAATCAGCTGGGAATGCCTTTCACAAAATAAGAATCATCCATTTCTCCGAAAATGTTTAGGAGGTGTCAGTCTAAGTGGCAAAGACTTCAATGAAAGTTAAACAACAACGCGAGCCTAAGTTCAAAGTACGTGCATATACACGTTGCGAGCGTTGCGGTCGTCCACATTCGGTATTGCAAAAGTTCAAAATTTGCAGAATTTGTTTCCGTGAATTAGCTTATAAAGGCCAGATTCCTGGCGTGAAAAAAGCAAGTTGGTAAGAAGTTTATAAACGGGAAGGAGGTTTACACACATGACTATGTCTGATCCTATTGCAGATATGCTTACTCGTATTCGTAACGCCAACACTGTGCGTCACGAGACAGTAGAAATGCCTGCTTCTACTATGAAGAAACAAATCGCGGACATCTTGAAACGTGAAGGTTTCATCCGTGATGCTGAATTCGTTGAAGATAGCAAACAAGGGATTATCCGTATTTTCTTGAAATACGGCCCGAACCAGGAGCGCGTTATCTCTGGTCTGAAAAGAATCAGTAAACCAGGTCTTCGCGTTTACACGAAGAGCAATGAAGTGCCTCGTGTACTCGGTGGTCTGGGAATCGCGATTATCTCCACATCTAAGGGAGTTATGACCGACAAAGAAGCTCGTCAATCAAAATCCGGCGGAGAAGTTGTCTGCTACATTTGGTAATAAACGTCACAAGATAAGGAGGTGCAACACATGTCTCGTATTGGTCGCAAACCAATCGCAGTACCTAGCGGTGTAGATGTCACTTTGGACAACACCGTTATTACAGTAAAAGGTCCTAAAGGCACTTTGACTCGTGAGCTTCATAAAGACATGAAGATTACAGTTGAAAATAACGAAATCACTGTTGTTCGCCCGTCGGACAACAAATTGCATCGTTCACTTCACGGCACAACCCGCTCCGTTGTCAACAACATGGTGAGTGGTGTGACTGAAGGTTTCTCGAAATCTCTGGAGCTGGTTGGGGTCGGATATCGTGCAAGCAAATCCGGAGATAAAATCGTACTGAACGTTGGTTACTCCCACCCGGTTGAAATTACACCGGAAGCGGGCATTGAGTTCGATGTTCCTGCGAACACGAAGATCATCGTTAGAGGTATCGATAAAGAACGCGTAGGCGCTTATGCTGCCAAAATCCGTTCCGTACGTGAACCAGAACCGTACAAAGGTAAAGGTATCAAATATGAAGGCGAGCGTATCATCCGCAAGGAAGGTAAAGCTGGTAAGAAGAAATAACCAGCTCTACCTAAATTGTAAGATACCCCGTGCATCTTAAAGTGAAGCTGTTTACGGCAAACTGAAGGGAGTGAAAGGGAAGTCATGATTACAAAAGAGGATAAAAACAAGGCTCGTCTCAAAAGACACCTGCGTGTTCGTAAAAAGATCCAGGGTACTACTGAGCGTCCACGTTTGAACGTGTTCCGTTCTTCGAAACACATCTACGCTCAATTGATCGATGACGTGACAGGCGCTACTATCGTATCCGCCTCCACTCTGGATAAAGAATTGAGTGCTACAATCGGAAATGGCGGCAGCGTTGAAGCTGCAGGCAAAGTAGGTCAATTGATCGCTGAGCGCGCTAAAGAAAAAGGTTATGCAGTGGTTGTATTTGACCGCGGTGGATACTTGTACCATGGACGGATTCAGGCTTTGGCTAACGCAGCACGCGAAGCTGGTCTTGAATTCTAGAATATTTCTTAAAAGGAGGTTAACGACTTGCGTGTAGATCCGAACAGTTTAGAACTGACAGAAAGAGTTGTGCACATTAACCGTGTTGCAAAAGTTGTAAAAGGCGGACGCCGTTTCAGCTTTAGCGCACTTGTTGTTGTGGGCGACGGCAACGGCTATGTCGGTGCAGGTATCGGTAAAGCCGGCGAAGTTCCGGATGCCATCCGTAAAGGCATTGAAGACGCCAAGAAAAACCTGATCCACATTCCAATCGTAGGAACTTCGATTCCTCACTTGGTTACTGGGCATTTCGGCGCAGGACGCGTTCTGCTGAAACCAGCATCCGAAGGTACCGGCGTTATCGCTGGTGGTCCAGTTCGTGCGGTACTTGAATTGGCAGGCGTTGGCGACATCTTGACAAAATCTTTGGGTTCTTCGAATTCCATGAACATGGTCAATGCTACTTTAGAGGGACTTTCCCGTCTGAAACGCATTGAAGAGGTCGCGAAGCTTCGCGGCAAATCTGTCGAAGAATTACGCGGTTAAGGAGGGGAACGTCAATGGCAAAGTTGCAAATTACCCTCGTACGCAGTGTGATCGGACGTCCAGAAACACAACGTGTTACTGTTAAGACGCTCGGCCTGCGCAAAACCAACTCGTCCGTGGTTCACAATGATACTCCTGCAATTCGCGGGATGATCAACAAAGTGAGTCACTTGCTATCCGTTACTGAAATTGAAGGCTAATTGCCTCGCATAAATTAACAAACATAAGGAGGTGCAAACGATGAAGTTACATGAACTTGCTCCAGCTCCTGGTTCACGCAAAGAACGCAACCGCGTTGGTCGTGGTCCAAGTAGCGGGAACGGTAAAACTTCGGGCCGCGGTCACAAAGGTCAAAACTCCCGTTCCGGCGGTGGTGTGCGTCCAGGCTTCGAGGGTGGACAAAATCCACTCTATCGTCGTCTGCCTAAACGTGGTTTCATCAATCCTACCCGTAAAGAGTACGCGATTGTGAACCTGGAAGATCTGAATAGCTTTGCTGAAGGAACAGAAGTGACTCCACAACTGTTGCTTGAAACTGGTGTTGTCAGCAACACTAAGAGCGGCATTAAGATTCTCGGCAATGGCGAACTGGCTGTTAAATTGACTGTACAAGCAAATAAGTTCTCTCAATCTGCGGTAGAGAAAATCGAAGCTGCCGGCGGTAAAACCGAGGTGATCTAATGTTCAAGACGCTTAAGAATATATGGCATGTTGAAGATTTGCGCAAAAAGATCCTGTTTACCCTGTTCGTTCTGATCATTTACCGCATCGGTTCGTTTGTACCGGTTCCCGGTGTGAACAAAGAAGTACTGGAATCAACAAATCAGGGCGGAGACGCTTTGATGGGTCTTTTGAACACCTTCTCGGGCGGAGCGCTCAAAAACTTCTCGATTTTTGCGATCAGTATTTACCCGTACATTACAGCATCCATCATAGTGCAATTGCTCTCGATGGATGTTATCCCTAAGTTTGCCGAATGGGCTAAGCAAGGGGAGCACGGGAAAAAACAACTGGCGCAAATTACGCGTTACGGCACGGTAGTGCTAGGTTTGATTCAAGCGTTTGCCACATCTATCGGGTTTAACCGGATTTATGGCACTGAGATGATTCCAAATGCAACCTTTGCGGATTACCTGCTCATTGCGATCATACTGACGGCGGGTACATCGTTCCTGATGTGGTTAGGTGAGCAGATCACTGAAAAGGGTATAGGAAACGGGATTTCCATCCTAATTTTTGCGGGAATCGTCGCCGCCTTTCCGGGATATATCACAACTACGGCTCAATCAAGCTTTATTCAGCCGGATCAGATGTTCCTGAATATTCTTAAAGTCGTTATTGTACTGATTGTGGTTGTTGCGATTATTGTCGGGGTTATCTTTGTTCAACAAGGTATCCGTAAGATTCCTGTACAATATGCCAAACGCGTAGTCGGTAACAAAATGTACGGTGGACAGAATACGCACATTCCGCTTAAAATTAATGCGGCTGGTGTAATTCCGGTTATCTTCGCCGTTTCACTGCTTCAATTCCCGATCGTTATCGCAAGTATCTGGCCACATCTCGCTTGGGCCAAATGGGTTTCTCAAAATCTGGATCATACGAAGCCGCTCGGCATGGTTCTTTATGTAATCATGATCATTGGATTTACGTTCTTCTATACGTTTGTCCAGATGAATCCGCAGCAAATGGCTGATAATATGAAAAAGAATGGCGGATACATTCCGGGGATTCGTCCAGGCAAGGCTACAGAGAAATATTTGACTAGAGTAATGTCGCGTCTGACTATGTCCGGTGCGTTGTTCCTATCCCTCATTTCTGTGCTGCCAGTATTGTTTGGTTCACTGTCCGGTCTGCCGAAGCAAGTACAGATCGGCGGTACTGCTCTCTTGATCGTAATCGGTGTGGCATTGGATACTATGAAGCAGATCGAGAGCCAATTGATCAAACGCCATTACAAAGGCTTCATCAATAAATAGGCGATAGGTTCCGGTGAAGTACCTAGGGTTTTAAACTTCCCGGTACCTATTGTGCTGTTTCTTGCTTGGTGGCGAACTTTTGGGGGGAGAAGAGAATCGTGAACATTTTATTCATGGGCCCTCCTGGGGCAGGCAAGGGAACACAAGCCGCTGTAGTAGTGAAGGAACTTGGTATTCCGCATATTTCGACTGGAGATGCTTTCCGCTTGGCGATCAAGCAGGGAACTCCAATCGGGCTGAAAGCTAAATCTTACACGGAGCAAGGCTTGCTTGTACCTGATGATGTGACTATTGGAATCGTTGAAGAACGGCTGCAGCAGTCCGATTGCGAAAAAGGTTTTTTATTGGATGGCTTTCCAAGAACCCTTTCGCAAGCGGAAGCGCTGGGTGAAATCCTTAGCCGCCTCGGCACTTCATTAGATCACGTAATCAACTTGAATGTGGACCGCGGACTGCTCATGGCGCGCCTTACAGGACGCCGGATCTGCAGTACTTGCGGAACATCCTACCATTTAATTTTCAACCCGCCGAAGCAAGATGGCATCTGCGACATTGATGGCGGTGAATTGTATCAGCGTCCGGATGACAACGAAGAGAGTGTAGGCAAGCGTCTGGATGAGTATGATAACAAAACAGCGCCGCTGCTTGCATTTTATGACGATAAAGGTCTTTTGCGTCAGGTAAACGGAGAAAACGAAATCAATGTCGTTTCTTCCGAAATCGTGTCTTTATTGCGGGGTTAATGTAATGATCATTTGTAAATCCGAACAGGAACTTGCCTTTATGAGGGAAGCTGGACGAATTGTTGCCGAGAGTCACCGCCGTATTGCTGAGGCTATTGAGCCTGGTATTACAACTGGAGAGCTCGACAGAATCGCCGATCAATACATCCGCAGTCAAGGTGCTGTGCCGTCTTTCAAAGGTTACAACGGTTTTCCTGCCAGCATTTGCGCTTCAGTCAACGAACAATTGGTGCATGGATTTCCAGGTAAACGCAAACTGGTAGAAGGCGATATTGTTACGCTGGATATCGGTGCAGAGTACCGCGGTTATCACGGTGATTCCGCCTGGACCTACGGGGTGGGCAGCATTTCTGAAGAGGCTCAGCGTCTGCTGGACGTCACGGAAGGCTCCTTGTACGCAGGACTGGCGTTAGTCAAACCGGATGTGCGCTTGTTTACAATCTCCCATGCAATCCAGCAGTACATCGAGGACGCCGGCTTCTCCGTTGTCCGCGAGTATGTTGGTCATGGCATTGGGGCAGAACTGCATGAAGAACCGCAAATTCCGAACTATGGCATAGCGGACCGCGGACCACGTCTGAAGCCGGGTATGGTACTCGCGATTGAGCCGATGGTTAACGCCGGGGACAGATATGTCAGAACGCTGGAAGATAACTGGACGGTCGTTACGGTAGACGGTTCACTATGCGCTCACTTTGAGCATACAGTAGCAGTTACACCGGACGGCATGGAGATTTTCACAAAACTGAATGCGTAGGTGATCTTCACGTGAATACTGGGAGCAGCCCGCAGATTGGTCAAATCGTGAGAATTCTCAAAGGCAAGGATGCCGGAGAGGCTGCCGTTGTTATCGCAGTTGTTGATAGCAGATTTGTATATATTGCTGACGGGGACAAACGCAAGTTTGATAGTCCAAAGAAGAAGAATATTCAGCACTTGGAGCTCATACCCTTCATCAGCAGTGAGATTGTAGATAGTTTGGAAGAAACCGGCCGGGTAACCAACGGAAAGCTGCGGTTCGCAGTGATGAAGTATGGGGAACCAGCTGGAAAAAGTGCTAATGAGAAAGGAGACTAACTGTGGCTAAGGAAGATGTCATTGAGGTAGAAGGAACGGTCATTGAGCCGTTGCCTAACGCAACGTTTAAGGTTGAGCTTGAGAACGGTCATCAAATACTTGCCCATGTGTCCGGGAAATTGCGGATGCACTTTATCCGTATCCTAACCGGAGACAAAGTGGTCGTGCAGTTATCGCCTTATGATTTATCAAAAGGCCGTATAACTTACCGTAAATAGATGGGAACTACAACAAAAGTTTTGCTTCGCAAAACTTTGAGGAGGTAATTAACATGAAGGTAAGACCTTCTGTAAAGCCCATTTGCGAAAAATGCAAAGTCATCCGCCGCAAAGGGACTGTTATGGTAATTTGCGAAAATCCGAAACACAAACAAAAACAAGGTTAAGAAGGGGGTGTAGCGTAAAATGGCTCGTATAGCTGGAGTGGATTTGCCACGTGATAAGCGCGTTGAGATCGCCTTGACTTATATTTTCGGAATCGGTAAAACGACTTCCCAGAAAATTCTTAATGAAACAGGCATTGACGTTAACACACGTGTCCGTGATTTGACGGAAGATGAAGTCAGCAAACTGCGTGAAACGATCGACAAGCAGGTTAAGGTTGAAGGTGACCTTCGTCGTGAAATTTCCTTGAATATTAAGCGTCTTACTGAGATCGGCTGTTACCGCGGTGTTCGTCACCGTCGTGGATTGCCTGTTCGCGGTCAACGTACCAAAACCAATGCTCGTACCCGTAAAGGCCCGCGTCGTACGGTAGCAAACAAAAAGAAATAAGAAGAGGTGATAAGAGACAATGGCTAAACCGAAAAAAGTCGTACGTACGAAACGTCGCGACCGGAAAAATATCGAGTCTGGCGTGGCACATATCCGTTCCACGTTCAATAACACTATCGTTACGATCACGGACCCTCACGGAAATGCAATTTCCTGGGCAAGCTCCGGCGGTCAAGGATTCAAAGGTTCCCGTAAATCGACTCCATTTGCAGCGCAAATGGCAGCCGAATCTGCCGCTAAAGCAGCTATGGAACACGGCATGAAGTCCGTTGAAGTTATGGTTAAAGGACCGGGCGCGGGCCGCGAAGCAGCCATCCGTTCCCTTCAGGCCGCTGGCCTTGAAGTAAACCTCATTAAAGACGTTACTCCGGTTCCTCACAATGGATGCCGTCCGCCGAAGCGTCGCCGCGTTTAGTAAAATCAGAATTGTGATTGTGGTATAATTCTGACGCATCTGCTAATAATAGGTGTTTAGGCATACTACATGATACACCTGATGGGGTGACTGTTTCATATAGGAGCGACGTTTGAAGGAGGGGTACACTCGTGATAGAAATCGAAAAGCCGAAGATTGAGACCGTAGAAGCCAATGATGATGGAACCTATGGGAAATTCGTAATTGAACCGCTGGAACGTGGATATGGCACGACTCTGGGGAATTCGCTTCGCCGGATCTTGCTTTCCTCCCTTCCGGGAGCCGCAGTGACTTCGGTCCAAATTGACGGCGTTCTGCATGAGTTCTCGACCGTTCCCGGCGTAATGGAAGATGTGACGGAAATCATCCTGAACCTTAAAGCTCTGTCTCTGAAGATTCATTCGGATGAAGAGAAAGTGTTCGAGATTGATGCTGAAGGAGAAGGCATCGTTACCGCAGGTGATATTCGTGCGGATAGCGATGTTGAGATCCTGAACCCGGATCTTCATATTGCAACGCTGGGACCTGGAGCGAGACTACACATGCGCATTTTTGCAGGCCGTGGTCGCGGCTACGTCCAAGCGGACCGGAACAAACGCGACGATCAGCCAATCGGGGTTATTCCAGTTGACTCCATCTACACTCCTATTTCCCGCGTGAATTATGGTATTGATAATACCCGTGTTGGTCAAGTGACTAACTACGACAAATTGACGCTTGAAATTTGGACGGATGGCAGCATCAGACCGGAAGAAGCCGTTAGTCTTGGAGCCAAAATTTTGAACGAGCACCTCGTTCTGTTCGTAGGTCTTACGGACGAAGCGAAAGACGCCGAAATTATGGTTGAAAAAGAAGAAGACAAAAAAGAAAAAGTACTCGAGATGACCATTGAAGAGCTTGATCTTTCTGTCCGTTCCTACAACTGCCTCAAACGTGCCGGTATTAATACCGTGCAAGAGCTGACTACGAAAACTGAAGAAGATATGATGAAGGTCCGTAACCTGGGCCGCAAATCTTTGGAAGAAGTTCAAGAGAAGCTTGAGGAGCTCGGTTTGGGTCTTCGTACAGAAGAATAGTTACAGGGTTTCTTGAGACTTGAGTGAAGGAGGGAAAACAAATGGCATACCAAAAATTGGGCCGTGATTCCAGCGCGCGCAAAGCACTATTCCGCGATATGGTAACGGATCTGTTCCTATACGAACGCATCCAGACTACAGAAGCCAAGGCGAAGGAAGTTCGTTCCATCGCTGAGAAACTGATCACAAAAGCGAAAAAGGGCGATCTTCATGCTCGCCGTCAAGTAGCAGCATTTGTTCGTCGTGAGACTGTAGACGGTGAACAAGATGCAATCCAAAAATTGTTCTCTGATATTGCTCCTCGTTACACAGAGCGTCCAGGCGGATACACTCGTATCCTGAAGCTGGGACCTCGCCGTGGCGATGCTGCGCCTATGGTTTATCTTGAACTGGTAGACCGCGCGTAGTTTCACAAGCATGATTTCCGGATGTACGCATTACGTATTTAACGTTATTGTACTGCAGGGCATTCTTGACCCTGCCGTGCAAATAACCGCGGGAATCACCTTGTATAGAGTAGAAGGAGCTCCCGCCGGGGCTCTTTTTTTATGACACAGAAAAACCTATGGACTAACAGGAGAATGAAATGCGCAATCTATTGATGAAAGTCAATTATGACGGTACCCACTATGATGGCTTTCAGACCCAGCCTCAGGGCAATACGATTCAGGACAAGCTGGAGCATGCTATTCTTCATCTGACCGGTGAGACGCTCAAGATAACGGGCTCAGGACGGACAGATGCGGGTGTGCACGCTTATGGCCAACCTTTTAATTTCATAACCTCTTCCCAGATCCCGCTGGAACGCTGGTGTCTGGCTCTGAACGCCAGGCTTCCGCAGGATATCGTGGTTACCGAGGCCTGGGAGGTTCCGCTCTCATTCCACTCGCGTAGAGGAGCGAAGCGTAAAACCTACCGGTACACGATTAACGGCAACCGGTTCCCGGACCCGTTCCAGCGGCGTTGGCAGCATCATCATCCGGTGAAGCTGGACATTCAGTCGATGGAGCAGGGACTGGCAGGGCTGCTGGGTACTCATGATTACACTTCGTTCGCATCAAGGAAGTCTACCAAGACATCGCATGTGCGGACAATATTTGAAGCGTATCTTGAAGTGGACCGCAGCATGTGCCGGCCGGGATCATCCGATCAGGGAGTTATTCATACGTATATTACAGGCAGTGGATTTCTACAGCATATGGTACGCATTATTATGGGTACGCTGATGCAAGTGGGGGAAGGTAAAATCAGCGCGGACATAGTCCCTGCAATTCTTGCGGCATGTGACCGTGCGGCTGCCGGACCTACGGCCGTTTCGAAAGGTCTGGCACTGTGGAGTGTAGAATATGACGAGAATGAGATTTAAACGACATGCACACTATTTTTTTCTGAAAAATAGAGCTTGAAAAGTTAAAAATCACTTGCACTTGTCATGTTTATACTGTAATATAAAAGTTGTGTTTTCTTGATGGCTATCCCACAGCCCCGATCAAGGAAATGCCAACAAACAAGTTTTTCTTAACTCACATAATTGTAATCCAATGAGAAACAAGATATACGAGACAGATGATTTTCGTACGAGAACAAGGAGGAAACATTCATGCGTACCACCTATATGGCGAAGCCAAACGAAGTTGAACGCAATTGGCACATCATTGATGCCGAAGGCAAAACACTTGGTCGTTTGGCAAGCGAAGCCGCTGCTCTGATCCGTGGCAAACACAAACCGCAATTCACTCCACATGTTGATACTGGAGATTTCGTAATTGTTATCAACGCTGAGAAGATTCACCTGACCGGTAAGAAAATGCAAAACAAGAAATACTACCGTCACTCGATGCACCCAGGCGGCTTGAAGGTTACTGTTGCAGAAGACCTGATCAAGACCAAACCTGAGCGTATGATTGAATTCGCAGTTCATGGCATGATTCCTAAGACTCGTCAAGGGGACCACATGAAGCTGAGACTCAAAGTATATGCAGGCGCTGAACATCCACATGCAGCACAAAAACCTGAAGTTTACGAACTTCGCGGATAAGAATAGAGGAGGACAGTTTCATGGCACAAGTACAATACTATGGGACAGGTCGTCGTAAACATTCGGTAGCACGTGTTCGCCTTGTACCGGGTGAAGGACGCATTGTCATTAACAAACGCGAGATGGACGAATATTTCGGTGTTGAAACACTGAAGATGATCGTAAGACAACCTTTGAACCTGACTGAAACACTTGGCAACTACGATGTAATCGTTCTTGCACATGGTGGCGGCATTTCCGGTCAAGCTGGCGCAATCCGTCACGGGATCTCCCGTGCATTGCTCAAAGTTGACCCTGAATATCGCGGTGCGCTGAAGAAAGCAGGCTTCCTGACTCGTGACCCACGTATGAAGGAACGTAAGAAATACGGCCTCAAAGCCGCTCGTCGTGCTCCACAGTTCTCGAAACGTTAAGATCTGTCCCTTGTTATCAAGGAACTCAAGCTCCTGGCCTTTATGGCCGGGAGCTTTTTTACGTTTCATTAACATACAAATATTAATTCCCCGCATACTTTATTCCAAAATGAACAAAACCCATTGACTTCGCCACTGAAACGGATATACTATACCATATAGAATTAGTCGGGATTAATCTCTCTGAGGATTCGATCTTGGCTATACCCGGATGGAGGAAGATTAGATGAATCTGCTTGAGAAAGAGGATTTAATCAAAGTTAAAGCTGAAGAATTGGAGAATGCCACTCCTGAAGAGATTATCCGCTGGGCGGTAGAGACTTTTCCTAACATAACCTTTGCCTGCAGCTTTGGTGCCGAGGATGTAGTGCTGGTGGATATGATCCAGAAGGTAAGCCCGTCGACAGATGTGTTCTATCTCGATACCGATTATCACTTCAAGGAAACCTATGAGACAAGAGATGTTATGGCCGACAAGTACGGAATGGAGTTCGTCCGTGTATCGCCGCAGATTACAGTAGAAGAGCAGGCACTGCAATATGGTGAGGCGCTTTGGAACACTGACCCGAATCAATGCTGCGCCATCCGTAAGGTTGAGCCGCTCACGCGTATTCTTTCGCAATACGACGCTTGGATTACCGGAATCCGCCGTGACCAGGCGCCAACCCGCGCCAACTCTAAAAAGGTGGAGTATGATAACAAATTTGGCCTTGTAAAGTTTAATCCGATTGCAAGCTGGACCACAGAGGATGTATGGAATTATATCCGCGAGAATGATGTAGTCTATAACCCGCTTCATGACCGTAACTTCCCTAGTATTGGCTGTGAGCAATGCACCCGGGCAGTTATGCCTGGTGAAGATCCGCGTGCCGGAAGATGGTCCGGATCAGACAAAACAGAATGTGGATTGCATAAATAACACACTAGCATTGCACACAGGAGGAGAGAACAAGGATGACTTCAATACTTCCTCATGGAGGAGCGCTGGTTCAGCGTATAGCACAGGGTACGGAGAGAGAACAACTGCTGCAGCAGGCCTCAGCCAATAAATCAATTTCTCTCAATACATGGACTTTATCTGATTTGGATTTGATTGGTGTAGGTGCATTTTCGCCGCTCACTGGCTTCTTGAATGAAGCGGACTACCATTCTGTGGTCACAAGCATGCGTCTGGCAGATGGAACCGTATGGAGCATTCCTATCACACTCGCTGTAGATGACAAGCAGGCGGCATCCCTTACAGTGGGTGACAGGGTATCACTGATTAGTGAAGAAGACGGTGTAGTCTACGGACTGCTTGATATTGAGAGTATTTATGTAGTGGATCAGCAGCTTGAAGCGCAGAATGTGTTCAAGACAACCGATCCTGAGCATCCTGGCGTAAGCAAACTGCTCGCCCGTCCGGCAACTTATGTAGGCGGTCCTATAACTGTACTGAACCGGCCGCAGCCTGAGAAATTCGGTGAGTTCTATTTCGACCCCGCCGAGACCCGTCAGATCTTCGCGGACAAAGGCTGGAGAACCGTTGTGGGCTTCCAGACACGCAATCCGGTACACCGCGCTCATGAGTACATTCAGAAGTGTGCTATGGAGGTTGTAGACGCTCTTTTCCTGAATCCTCTTGTGGGTGAAACCAAGTCTGACGATGTGCCGGCCAATGTGCGGATGAAGAGTTATCTTGCGCTCCTGGAGAATTATTATCCGGAGAACCGCACATTCCTGGGCGTATTCCCGGCGGCAATGCGTTATGCCGGACCGCGTGAAGCGATATTCCATGCGATGGTGCGCAAGAATTACGGCTGCACACATTTTATTGTCGGCCGTGATCATGCCGGTGTGGGTGACTACTACGGCACTTACGAAGCGCAGGAGATCTTCGCGAACTTTACCGCCGAGGAACTTGGCATTACACCATTATTCTTCGAGCACAGCTTCTTCTGTCTGAAATGCGGCAATATGGCTTCCAGCAAAACCTGCCCGCATCCGGGTGATCAGCATTTGACGCTTTCCGGAACCAAGGTACGGGCACTTCTTCGCGACGGACAATGTCCGCCTCCAGAATTCACGCGCCCCGAAGTGGCGCAGATTCTGATTGAAGGCATGTCTCCGGAAGTTTCGGTCCAAGCTTAAACAGCCAGTACTATTTGGCCCTCTTGTCCCATATAGATGAGTAGAATCTATCGGGACGAGGGGGTCTTTGTTATGTCTGGCCGACAACAGCATAAAGTCTCGGTCTGGATCTCTTGGAGCAGCATCAAAAAAAGCATCCTTGGCGCTGCATTACTCGCTGTGATGATCGGTATCATTGCTTATGATATGCCGACTGCCAAGACGATCAATTATTGGAGTCTGCCGCTCTCCGGCAAGGTAATTGCCATTGATGCAGGCCACGGGGGGCCGGATGGCGGCGCAGTGAGCCGGGAGGGGCTGATTGAGAAGGATATCAACTTATCGGTGTCCCTCTATTTACGCGATTATCTTCAGCAGGCGGGAGCTATTGTGGTGATGACCCGGGAAGGGGATTATGATCTGGCCCAGGACAGCACCAAGGGGTATGCCAGACGCAAGACGGAGGATCTGAAGCAGCGGGTCAGAAGTATCGAGGAGAAAGGCGCCGATCTGTTTGTCAGCGTACATATGAACAGTATTCCTTCGAACCGCTGGAGCGGAGCCCAGACCTTCTATTATCCAAGCAATGAGGGCAACAAGGCGTTGGCCGGATCGGTACAGGATGAGCTGAAGGCTACCCTTGAGAATACAGACCGTGTGGCCAAGACTGCGAATACCATTTATTTGTTAAAAGTATTAAAGATGCCGGCTGTCTTAGTTGAGGTAGGATTCCTATCCCATCCTGAGGAATCCGTTCTGCTTGGAGACGATGTGTATCAACGGAAGGTGGCAACCAGTATCTACCGGGGGATCTTGCGGTATACCTCTGAGCAGCCATAGGGTGGGACTACTCTTCCGCCGGAGGGTAATGCTATAATAGACGAAAATACCGGAGCTTACCCATCCGGTAAGGAACAGAGGTGCTTTCCATGCTGACTAGGGAACAAATTCAGGAACTTTTGCAGCCGCTCACAGACCCGGAATCCGGAAAAAGCCTTGTCGAATTACAGCTGATCCGCGATATCATGATTAAAGAAGACCGGATCTCGCTATCTGTCGTGTGTCTTGACTCCGAGGAGAAGCAGCGTATGGAGCTGGAGCAGCAGGTTCGCGATCTGCTTACTGCGGGCGGAGCAGATAATATTCATATCCGTCTGCGTGATGCCACCGATTATGAACGAGCTATACTCCGTGGAGAGAGTGCAGAAGACGAGCAGGAATCAGAACAAGGCGAGAAGCTGAAAGGCCACGCAGCGGGCCTTGAGGGGCATGAGCTGATCAACGAGAATTCGGGTGTGAACTTCATCGCGATCGCCAGCGGCAAGGGCGGAGTGGGAAAGTCAACGGTGACAGTGAACCTGGCCGTAGCACTAGCCAGAAAAGGCAAAAAGGTCGGTCTGATCGATGCTGACATTTACGGCTTCAGTATCCCTGACATGATGGGGATTGAAGAAGGACCAGTCGTGGAAGAAGGTACGATTATTCCGGTGGAACGATTCGGAGTGAAGGTCATGTCGATGGGCTTCTTCATCCGTGAGAATAGTCCGGTCATCTGGAGAGGGCCCATGCTTGGCAAAATGCTGCGCCAGTTCTTCAGCGATGTAGGCTGGGGTGAACTGGATTACCTGCTGCTGGACCTGCCTCCGGGAACGGGCGATGTGGCGCTTGACGTGCATCAGATGCTGCCGCACAGTAAGGAGATTATTGTAACCACCCCTCATGCAACGGCGGCCTTTGTGGCAGCAAGAGCGGGCTCTATGGCTCTGCAGACCGATCATGAGATTCTTGGGGTCATCGAGAATATGGCGTATTATGAATGTTCCTCCTGCGGCAAGAAGGATTATATCTTCGGACGCGGGGGAGGTGCCCGCCTGGCCGAAACACTGCATACAGAGCTGCTGGCCCAGGTGCCGCTGGGTGCACCTGATAACCATATCTCTGAGCCTGATTTCTCACCATCGGTGTACAAGGCGGATACGCCAACTGCAGGATTGTTTGCAGAAGTTGCAGATAAGCTGATCGCCAAGTACGAACATTAAGCTCTGCGTAATTTGTTTGCACACAAAAAGGCCTGTCCTATATGGGACATGGCCTTTTTTGAAAATAATGTATGTTATTTTAGGAGCCGGAATCATCTCCGCCTTCCTGCTTCTGACTGTCGCCCCCGCTTTCCTGTTCCTCTCCGCCCCCGCCGCCTTTTTCGGCATCCTTTTTCTGTACCTTAGGCTGCAGCTCTTCCTGTACTACAGTTTTGAGCAGATCGAGCACTTCCATACGGAAGAGCGGATTCTGCATGGCCTCCTGCATAATGGTCATGGATTGCTTGCGGTAATCGGAAGTCTTAGTAAGGTCGAGGAACATTTTCATCATTTCAGGCGATTTCATAATTTCTTCGACAGACTTTTGATAAGTGGGGTCCTTAATTAATTGAAGATGCAATTCCTTGCTCTGCGTATTAATCGCTTTGGCGAACTCCCCGGCAAACTGCGGGTCCGTCATGATTTTTTCGATTTCCTTCTGGTACTCAGGAGCTGTGATGGTGTCTTTAACCGCGATCCGGATCTGCTCGGTTGTTTGCATCGGCATCATTTTCATGCTCAGCCCGCTTGTGCTGCCTTCACCCGAGCTGGGGGTAGAAAGGGCCTCCTCAACTGCCTTTTTCCCCTCATCGCTTTTCAATATATCTACAACCATCGTCTTCATTTCCTTATATCCGCCCTGTCCGGAAGAAGAACTGCTGCTCTGTTCGCCTCCGCAGGCCGTTAAGGCCATAACCAAGCCGAGTGCCAAGCCTCCAGACCACAAAGTCCTCCATTTCATTGGCGCTGCCCTCCTTTATAGAGTTACTGACTGTAGTATGCCGCGGGGGCACACATTTATGTTGGAGTGTAATGGTTTTTTGACGGTAACCTTGGTAAAATAAATCTGACACAGGGAGGTGGAAGCGCTGAACTTAAGAAAATGGTTTTATTTATTCTGGACCACGCTTTTGATCGGAGCAGGAGGAGCCGTGATTGCCGGTCTTGCCCTGCAGATAGTCAATGGCGGAATCGATTTCAAGAGCACCGCCGACCTTTTACTTTACTCCCTGATCCTTTTTGGCTACGGAGTGCTCGTCAGTGTATATGCACAGCTTGGGTTCTTCGCTTATCTGATTCTTAATTACATGGGCACCGGCGTGTTCCCGCGCAAGGCATGGCGGTACATACAACTGGTGCTAGCAGTGCTTGCGCTGCTTGAACTGGTTTTCCTGCGTACATTTTTGAGCGGGGACCGGAGTGTTGCATCCGACCTGATTCTGGGTCTCGGGATTCTGCTTACCGCAATTATTGTTTCCTGGTTCAAAATGCGGGGTACCAACGCTTCGGCCTGGATTCCAACCTTTTTCTTTATGACCGCCATCACCATTGTTGAGATTATCGGTGTACTCCGGATTGGCGTAGATAGCGCCACCATTTTTATTCTGGTGCCGCTGGTCGCTTGCAATGCGTTCCAGATTTTGATGCTGCACCGGATTTTGAAACCAGCCTCAATTTAAATGTCCATAAACCAAAACCCCGCTTCCCTGAATACACTCAGGGTGGCGGGGTTTTGGCATTGCTTATACGGAACGGTTAGAATCAAGTTGATGAGGTTAATCTTAAAGAATAGAGTGGAGGAGGGAATATATGAACATCAAGCGTTATATGATAAAAGACACAAGTGAAACACGCCTGAAAGACCTCGATCCGGACGAACGCGGCGAATTCAAATCTAAAGAAGAAGCGGAAGCCAAAATGGAGAAGCTGAAGAAACGGCTGGCAGAGCTCCAGGATATCCTTTTTGCACAAAAGAAGCATTCCCTGCTCGTTATTCTTCAAGGAATGGATTCCAGCGGGAAGGACGGAACCGTTAAGCATATTTTCTCCGGTATTAACCCGCAAGGCTTCATCGTTACCAGCTTCAAGAAGCCCTCTCTGGAGGAGGAAGCTCACGATTTCCTGTGGAGAGTCCATATGAAGACACCGCCCAATGGCTATATTGCTGCGTTTAACCGTTCGCATTATGAGGATGTGCTGGTACCGCGTGTGCATGGCAGTCTGAAGAAAGAGGATGCCAAGCGGCGTTTCCGCTACATCCGCCAGTTTGAAGAAATGCTGGCGGAAGAGGGGACAACGGTAATCAAGCTCTTTTTGCACATCTCCAAGGAGAAGCAGCTGGAGAAGATCCAGGAGCGGCTTGATGATCCGGCGAAACATTGGAAGTTCGACGCCAGCGATCTGCAGGAACGCGAATTCTGGGATGATTATCAACAAGCCTATGAAGATGTTTTTGAGGAAACCGGTATAGAGAAAGCTCCATGGTACTGGATTCCGGCGAATCACCGCTGGTACCGCAATTATCTGGCGCTGGCCATTGTGGTGAAAACGCTGGAGGGGCTTGACCTGAGCTACCCGAAACTAAATACACCTACTCCGGATATTTCCAAGCTCATTTCTCCGCGCCACTAATTCATAGCACATAACCTATAGCGGCGCGTTTAGAACTGGTCTATAGTTACATCCCGGCAGCGTCTTCTAACCCATTATCCAGCCAAGCGGAGTCGCGGACTTCCTTGCCTTCGGCACTGCTTTGGCTAATTAGTTCAGAGACTGTAACGAATTCATATCCTTGGCTGCGCAGTTTATCAATAATTTGCGGCAATGCTTCATGAGTCTGCTTACAGGAGTCGCTGGCATGCAGCAATACGATATCTCCGGGATGGGCCTTGCTCGTCACACGGTTCACGATATTATCCACACCGATGTTCTTCCAGTCCAGCGAATCTGTATCCCATTGAATTACCTTATACCCAAGATCAGAGGCAACCTGCAGCACTCTTTTGTCAAAATCGCCGTTAGGCATTCTGATGAGGTTGGGCTGTGTACCTGTTAACTCGGTCAAGACCGTATGGGCTGTAGTAATTTGCGTACGGATTTCTTCATTGCTCAGTGTACTGTAGTTCACATGCTTGTGGCCGTGGCTGCCAATCTCGTATCCGGCGTCTTTGATGCTGGTGACAATCTCTGGATGGGTCTTACTCCAAGGGGAGGATAGAAAGAAGGTAGCCTTATCCACCTTTTTGTCTTCCAGCACCTTCAGGATCGGTTCCGGTCTCTTCTCCCCCCAGCTAATATCAAAGGTTAAGGCAATCAGCTTCTTTTCCGTCGGCACGCTGTAAATGGCGGAAGGGGCTGCTTCAGAGAAAACAGTAATATTACCCCTTTCGACATAGACGACACCGGCGGTAAGAAGCGCAGCAGCAAAGATATAAATGAACCGTTTTATCTTTTTGCCGCTGAATACATAAAAAGAATTCATAATGTCAGCGCTCCTCTCCCATGCGAAATGCTTGTTTGTTCTAAATGTATGCTCGTACAGGGCGCTTATGACCGCAGATATAAAACCTGCAGCAAATGCTTCTAAAGCGCGATATCATATCAGGAGGTACACATGTTATCTTTTAATACGTTTATCAAAGATCTGGGAACGATCCGCAAAGCGCTGCTGACAGCAGCCTTGTTATTCATAGCCGGCGGAGTAATTGGCTGGATCGGTACGGGAAGTCTGCAGCAGCTGCTGAATGAGCAATTGAAAGGAATCAGCGAAATCAGCGGGAACCTTAGAGAATCCTCTAATCCGCAATGGAGCTTTTTTGTATTTATCTTTCTGAACAACAGCATCAAAAGTGTAGTCATTATATTTCTAGGGGCACTGTTTGGAATATTGCCGGTGTTCTTCCTGCTGATTAACGGTGCGGTCATTGGTTATCTGATTCATCTGTCCGCAATACAGGGACAGGACCTGTTCACCCTGATTGTAAAAGGATTGCTGCCGCACGGGATTATCGAAATTCCGGCAATCATTATTGCCTGTGCCTTTGGTCTGAAATTCGGAGGCAAAGCGTTGTCTGCCCTATTTCGGGCAGGAAAGAGGAATGAGAGGGAAGGGGACCATTGGCCGGCGTTCATGAGGCAGACTTTTACCGCTTCGGTATGGATTGTTATTCTGCTGTTCGTTGCCGCAATCATTGAGAGTACAATTACATTTTCACTTTTATCATAAAATTTATGGGAATTGAGCATAACATTAAAAGCCAAATAAATTGGTCCCATAGTCGGAATTTGGATATAACGAGACCATAATGGAATTTTTTATAATTATGGTTATAGATCCTATGCTCCGGTTAATCTAGTGTAAGCAGTACAATTGGAGCTTCCCACATCGAATGGTCTATTTTCTACAGTAGAGGACATGGCATTTGATGGTTGTTGATAGCTATGAATTTCATGAAGGAGGCCAAGCATATGCTCGGGATGTTGTTCAATGAGAAGGAATGCAAGGAGCTGGACTATGTTTTGCGCAAAGAGCTGGATGAAATGCTTCTGGACTTGAGCGATCAGCGTTTAGATCAGAATATCAGACACGCTATTGCCAATCGATATAAAACGGTATTCCGTATGTATGCACGTTTTGCTCCACAGAAGGAGTTGTCCAAGTACGCGTGGGGAGGACGTTCCTCACAGTTCAAACATTGAATACTAAAGTGCTATAAGACCAGAACAAATAAAATTAACCTAATAGCTTGACTAAAAGGGAGCCGGCATGATACATTATATCTCGCGCTCCTTTTGAATGTTTAAAAGGGTGCTACAGGCAGGAAATAATGAAAAATAACTTTTTCAAAAAAAAGCTTGCCAAACAACGAAACACTATGATATATTATAAAGGTCGCCGCTGAGATGCGGTGAAGAGTTAAAATGAGACATTGATCTTTGAAAACTGAACAACGAGTGAGTGGGGAATCACGAAAGTGACTTCCAAAAATGATGAGTTTCACAGCGTCTTGTACGCTTTAGAAACTTCATCGTGAGAATGAAAATTCTCGTCAGATGTTTCAAAATGAGCAATCGCTCTTTCTAAAACCAATTTGGAGAGTTTGATCCTGGCTCAGGACGAACGCTGGCGGCATGCCTAATACATGCAAGTCGAGCGGAGTTCATTTGAAAGCTTGCTTTCAAATGAATTTAGCGGCGGACGGGTGAGTAACACGTAGGCAACCTGCCCTCAAGACTGGGATAACTACCGGAAACGGTAGCTAATACCGGATAATTTCTTTCCTCTCCTGAAGAGAGAATGAAAGGCGGAGCAATCTGCCACTTGGGGATGGGCCTGCGGCGCATTAGCTAGTTGGTGGGGTAACGGCTCACCAAGGCGACGATGCGTAGCCGACCTGAGAGGGTGAACGGCCACACTGGGACTGAGACACGGCCCAGACTCCTACGGGAGGCAGCAGTAGGGAATCTTCCGCAATGGGCGAAAGCCTGACGGAGCAATGCCGCGTGAGTGATGAAGGTTTTCGGATCGTAAAGCTCTGTTGCCAGGGAAGAACGTCCGGTAGAGTAACTGCTACCGGAGTGACGGTACCTGAGAAGAAAGCCCCGGCTAACTACGTGCCAGCAGCCGCGGTAATACGTAGGGGGCAAGCGTTGTCCGGAATTATTGGGCGTAAAGCGCGCGCAGGCGGTCATTTAAGTCTGGTGTTTAAACCTTGGGCTCAACCTGGGGTCGCACTGGAAACTGGGTGACTTGAGTACAGAAGAGGAAAGTGGAATTCCACGTGTAGCGGTGAAATGCGTAGATATGTGGAGGAACACCAGTGGCGAAGGCGACTTTCTGGGCTGTAACTGACGCTGAGGCGCGAAAGCGTGGGGAGCAAACAGGATTAGATACCCTGGTAGTCCACGCCGTAAACGATGAGTGCTAGGTGTTAGGGGTTTCGATACCCTTGGTGCCGAAGTTAACACAGTAAGCACTCCGCCTGGGGAGTACGGTCGCAAGACTGAAACTCAAAGGAATTGACGGGGACCCGCACAAGCAGTGGAGTATGTGGTTTAATTCGAAGCAACGCGAAGAACCTTACCAGGTCTTGACATCCCGATGAAAGCATTAGAGATAGTGCCCCTCTTCGGAGCATCGGAGACAGGTGGTGCATGGTTGTCGTCAGCTCGTGTCGTGAGATGTTGGGTTAAGTCCCGCAACGAGCGCAACCCTTGACTTTAGTTGCCAGCAGGTTAAGCTGGGCACTCTAGAGTGACTGCCGGTGACAAACCGGAGGAAGGTGGGGATGACGTCAAATCATCATGCCCCTTATGACCTGGGCTACACACGTACTACAATGGCCGGTACAACGGGAAGCGAAACCGCGAGGTGGAGCCAATCCCAGCAAAGCCGGTCTCAGTTCGGATTGCAGGCTGCAACTCGCCTGCATGAAGTCGGAATTGCTAGTAATCGCGGATCAGCATGCCGCGGTGAATACGTTCCCGGGTCTTGTACACACCGCCCGTCACACCACGAGAGTTTACAACACCCGAAGTCGGTGGGGTAACCCGCAAGGGAGCCAGCCGCCGAAGGTGGGGTAGATGATTGGGGTGAAGTCGTAACAAGGTAGCCGTATCGGAAGGTGCGGCTGGATCACCTCCTTTCTATGGAGAATCGTTTCCTGCAACGGAAACATTCAAATCGGAAGCTAAAGCTTCCACAACGAACCTTAGGGTTCGGACACTCACTCGTGTTCAGTTTTGAAAGAGCAAGTCTCTTTCGTATGCGTTTGGTGGCGATAGCGGAGGGGTTCCACACGTACCCATCCCGAACACGACCGTTAAGCCCTCCAGCGCCGATGGTACTTGGACCGAAGGGTCCTGGGAGAGTAGGACGCCGCCAAGCGAACAATCAATTTATTGGTTGATTCACAATGTTATCTGTTATATGGGCTTTTAGCTCAGTTGGTTAGAGCGCACCTCTGATAAGGGTGAGGTCGGTGGTTCGAGTCCACCAAGGCCCACCATATAACATTTAGAATTGAATACCTTTATGGGGCCATAGCTCAGCTGGGAGAGCGCCTGCCTTGCAAGCAGGAGGTCAGCGGTTCGATCCCGCTTGGCTCCACCAATACTTCTTTACAAGATTATATGCACATTGTCTGTTATTCCGAACATCACAGTCGTGATTGTTTCATAATAACAGCACCTTGATCCTTGAAAACTGGATACCGAAACGAATTTGCGTTTTAGAACATCTTTTAGCTGAAACTTGTGTAAGCAAGTTGAAATAGTTATTAGTCATGCTGAGCGATGGTTTTGGATTATGAGCGACTTTTGGCTTTAAACAGACTAGCGGACGGATTCATCCGGAAGCGCTGTTTAAAACAAGAGGAGCGAATGAGCCAATACCGGAGCGATTGGTTAAGCTAATAAGAGCACACGGAGGATGCCTAGGCGCCAGGAGCCGACGAAGGACGTGGCGAACAACGAAACTGCCTCGGGGAGCTGTAAGCAAGCTTTGATCCGGGGGTGTCCGAATGGGGAAACCCAGCTGTGGTAATTCGCAGTTACTCATTTCTGAATACATAGGAAATGTAGAGGCAGACCAGGGGAACTGAAACATCTAAGTACCCTGAGGAAGAGAAAACAATAGTGATTCCGTCAGTAGCGGCGAGCGAACGCGGAACAGCCTAAACCAAGGGGCTTGCCCCTTGGGGTTGTGGGACGTCTCACATGGAGTTACAAAGGAATATGGTAGGTGAAGAGGTCTGGAAAGGCCCGCGATAGAGGTAAAAGCCCTGTAGCCTAAACTGTGTTCTCTCCGAGACGGATCCCGAGTAGTGCGGGGCACGTGAAACCCCGTATGAATCCAGCAGGACCATCTGCTAAGGCTAAATACTACCTGGCGACCGATAGTGAAACAGTACCGTGAGGGAAAGGTGAAAAGCACCCCGGAAGGGGAGTGAAATAGAACCTGAAACCGTGTGCTTACAAAAAGTCAGAGCCCTATTACTGGGTGATGGCGTGCCTTTTGTAGAATGAACCGGCGAGTTACGTTTAACATGCAAGGTTAAGTCGAGAAGACGGAGCCGCAGCGAAAGCGAGTCTGAATAGGGCGAATGAGTATGTGGACGTAGACCCGAAACCGTGTGATCTACCCCTGTCCAGGGTGAAGGTGCGGTAACACGCACTGGAGGCCCGAACCCACGCATGTTGAAAAATGCGGGGATGAGGTGGGGGTAGCGGAGAAATTCCAATCGAACTCGGAGATAGCTGGTTCTCCCCGAAATAGCTTTAGGGCTAGCCTCGGTGAATGGAGTGGTGGAGGTAGAGCACTGATTGGGTGCGGGGCCCGCAAGGGTTACCAAGCTCAGTCAAACTCCGAATGCCATTAACTTCTTGCCGGGAGTCAGACAGTGAGTGCTAAGATCCATTGTCAAAAGGGAAACAGCCCAGACCATCAGCTAAGGTCCCCAAGTGTGTGTTAAGTGGGAAAGGATGTGGAGTTGCACAGACAACCAGGATGTTGGCTTAGAAGCAGCCACCATTGAAAGAGTGCGTAATAGCTCACTGGTCGAGTGACTCTGCGCCGAAAATGTAACGGGGCTAAACACACCACCGAAGCTATGGCTAGATGCTTTGCATCTGGGGTAGGGGAGCGTTGTATGTGGGTTGAAGGTGTACCGTAAGGAGCGCTGGACAGCATACAAGTGAGAATGCCGGTATGAGTAACGAAAAGATCAGTGAGAATCTGATCCGCCGAAAGCCCAAGGTTTCCTGAGGAAGGCTCGTCCGCTCAGGGTAAGTCGGGACCTAAGGCGAGGCCGAAAGGCGTAGTCGAAGGACAACAGTTTGAAATTACTGTACCACCGTAATCCGCTATGAGCGATGGGGTGACGCAGGAGGGTAGTGACGCGGACTGATGGATGTGTCCGTCTAAGCAGTGAGGCTGATGTGTAGGCAAATCCGCACATCATTAAGGCTGGGCTGTGATGGGGAGCGAAAATTATAGTAGCGAAGGTCATGATCTCACACTGCCAAGAAAAGCCTCTAGCCAGGAGAAGGTGCCCGTACCGCAAACCGACACAGGTAGGCGAGAAGAGAATTCTAAGGCGCGCGGAAGAACTCTCGTTAAGGAACTCGGCAAAATGACCTCGTAACTTCGGGAGAAGAGGTGCCTCGGTAGGGTGAATAGCCCGAGGGGGCCGCAGTGAAAAGGCCCAAGCGACTGTTTAGCAAAAACACAGGTCTGTGCGAAGCCGCAAGGCGAAGTATACGGGCTGACGCCTGCCCGGTGCTGGAAGGTTAAGGGGAGTGGTTAGGGGCAACCCGAAGCTGTGAACCGAAGCCCCAGTAAACGGCGGCCGTAACTATAACGGTCCTAAGGTAGCGAAATTCCTTGTCAGGTAAATTCTGACCCGCACGAATGGCGTAACGACTTGGGCGCTGTCTCAACGAGAGATCCGGTGAAATTTTAATACCTGTGAAGATGCAGGTTACCCGCGACAAGACGGAAAGACCCCATGGAGCTTTACTGCAGCTTGATATTGAATTTGGGTACGATCTGTACAGGATAGGTGGGAGCCGTTGAGGCAGGAGCGCAAGCTTCTGCGGAGGCGCCGTTGGGATACCACCCTGATCGTATCTAGGTTCTAACCTAGTGCCCTAAGCGGGTACGGGGACCGTGTCAGGCGGGCAGTTTGACTGGGGCGGTCGCCTCCTAAAGAGTAACGGAGGCGTTCAAAGGTTCCCTCAGAATGGTTGGAAATCATTCGCAGAGTGCAAAGGCATAAGGGAGCTTGACTGCGAGACCTACAAGTCGAGCAGGGACGAAAGTCGGACTTAGTGATCCGGTGGTACCGCATGGAAGGGCCATCGCTCAACGGATAAAAGCTACCCTGGGGATAACAGGCTTATCTCCCCCAAGAGTCCACATCGACGGGGAGGTTTGGCACCTCGATGTCGGCTCATCGCATCCTGGGGCTGAAGTAGGTCCCAAGGGTTGGGCTGTTCGCCCATTAAAGCGGTACGCGAGCTGGGTTCAGAACGTCGTGAGACAGTTCGGTCCCTATCTGTCGTGGGCGCAGGAAATTTGAGAGGAGCTGTCCTTAGTACGAGAGGACCGGGATGGACGTACCGCTGGTGCATCAGTTGTTCCGCCAGGAGCATGGCTGAGTAGCTACGTACGGACGGGATAAGCGCTGAAAGCATCTAAGCGTGAAGCCCCCCTCAAGATGAGATTTCCCAACTAGTAAGACCCCTTGAAGACGACGAGGTAGATAGGTTGGAGGTGGAAGTGCAGCAATGCATGGAGCTGACCAATACTAATCGGTCGAGGGCTTATCCAAATTTCTTAGAGCGCAGATTCGTTTCGGATTCAGTTTTCAGGAATCAATTCCTGAAGCATTTACGCTGTAAATGCCCGTTTGGTGGCGATAGCGGAGGGGTTCCACGCGTACCCATCCCGAACACGACCGTTAAGCCCTCCAGCGCCGATGGTACTTGGACCGAAGGGTCCTGGGAGAGTAGGACGCCGCCAAGCGGACAATATTCCCTGATAGCTCAGTTGGTAGAGCACTCGACTGTTAATCGAGTTGTCACAGGTTCGAGTCCTGTTCGGGGAGCCATGCTCTCATAGCTCAGCAGGTAGAGTGCTTCCATGGTAAGGAAGAGGTCACCGGTTCGAATCCGGTTGAGAGCTCCACAGATTTACTTTACTAAGGCCCGTTGGTCAAGGGGTTAAGACACCTCCCTTTCACGGAGGTAACATGGGTTCGAATCCCATACGGGTCACCAATTTTTATGGGATGATAATTCCCTGAGTTTCACCCCTTTGGAGCGCCATACATATGGAGGCTTAGCTCAGCTGGGAGAGCATCTGCCTTACAAGCAGAGGGTCGGGGGTTCGAACCCCTCAGCCTCCACCATAATTTTCTTGATATTTGTGGGAGATTGTGGGCATTATATAGGTATCTATTGTAGGGGATTCGCCAAGTGGTAAGGCAACGGACTCTGACTCCGTCATCATAGGTTCGAATCCTATATCCCCTGCCAATTGCGAGCCATTAGCTCAGTTGGTAGAGCACCTGACTTTTAATCAGGGTGTCGAAGGTTCGAGTCCTTCATGGCTCACTTTTATTAGTTTTATGCGCGTGTGGCGGAATGGCAGACGCACCAGACTTAGGATCTGGCGTCGTAAGACGTGGGGGTTCAAGTCCCTTCACGCGCACCACTAATTTGCGGACGTGGCTCAGCGGTAGAGCATCGCCTTGCCAAGGCGAGGGTCGCGGGTTCGATTCCCGTCGTCCGCTCCATATTTTTTGCGCCCTTAGCTCAGCTGGATAGAGCGTTTGACTACGAATCAAAAGGTCGGGAGTTCGAATCTCTCAGGGCGCGCCATTATTATTTTGAGTAATAGGCTTTATATTAACGGGATGTAGCTCAGCTTGGTAGAGCACCTGGTTTGGGACCAGGGGGTCGCATGTTCAAATCGTGTCATCCCGATATTTCACCTTTGCGGGTGTAGTTCAATGGTAGAACTTCAGCCTTCCAAGCTGATAGCGTGGGTTCGATTCCCATCACCCGCTCCATATTAAATTTCATAGTTTCGGGATGTAGCTCAGCTTGGTAGAGCACCTGGTTTGGGACCAGGGGGTCGCATGTTCAAATCGTGTCATCCCGATAACACAGCTAATAGCTGGCAATGAACTCTTACTTCGGTAAGAGTTTTTTGTTGCGTTATTAAAGGAACATATGTTCCTTTAATCGTCTAAAAAAAAGACAACCTCTGCCGGGATGCCGATCCTTGCATAATAGCTCTGTAAAGATTCATCCTGCTCGATAGAAGTGCCAGCGGATAGCAGCTTCACTGCGAATATATTGGCCTGACGCTCCAGCTTCCCCGGTGAGAAAAAAGAGTTTTCCTCCAGAAAAAAACGGTTGACCCCTTTATGCAGACGGTCATGAGCCAATTCATGCGCACATACAAACCGCTGCCACTCCAGAGGCAGCTCATTATGAATGACGATAAACCTTCTTCTCAACTTACGGTAATACAAGCCCTTGGTGCCTTCGCCTAGATCCATAAACCTGATGTGAATGCCGAGGGCTCCGGCCAGCTCGAAGGGGTTGTTGGTATTATATTTTTTGACCAGACGCTTGATTAGCTCATCCATATTCTTCACCCGCAGCATGTTAATAGTTGTATGATTGCCTGGCTATTCCTTCGTACCTGAATCGTGCTTGGGCTTAGTTCTTTTGTTCATCTGCTTGGCCTCCCAGAATAGGCCTGTTAATACATCCTTGATCCGCTGCTTATCCTCCTTGTTCAGTGGGATTCCGTCGAACATCAGCTCGCCATCATCCTCAAGCATTTGACGGAAATCCCGTTTATCCTTACTCGTAGCCCATGCGGGCACTGACCCTACAGTACTGCTCTGTGATTCGGTTAAATGACCGGCATGGCCCATAAGCTCCTCATAAGAGACATCGGTCGCTTCAGCGATCTTACGCAGTGTAGCCGGCTTAGGGACACCACGCAGTCCATTCTCTATCCGCGAAATTTGTGCTCCGCTAATCCCGGCAAGGGATGCCAACTGATTGATTGTCAGTCCCTTTTCTTCCCGAAGCTGTTTCAGATAGTTCCCGAATTCCTCTGCCATCATTAACCACTCCTTATCACCTAATAAGCTGTTGCTATTAATATAAGCTATTTATGCCAATAGGTAAACAATAAAGCGGACAATATTGCCAAAAGGTAAGATAAATAATGAATATAGCTTGTTTATACTCTAAAACGGGTCTAAATGGCATTTTACGGAATTGGTAGATAAGTGGTATATTAATGAAAAACACGAACAACATACGAACAAATAGAATTTTACCACATTTGGCTGGAAAGGTCCGCAATAAAGTTCTCAAATCTGTATGACATCAAAAGGAGTGGTTAACATGATGATTCTAGCTTCGCTGCCCGAGCTTGACCGCCGTCTTACTCAGGTCACTATAGAAAATATGCTGGAGAAATACCGTATATTTAAGACCGTAACTTTCGAGGCTAAAGAGGCCGGGATTACGTACTCTTATACGGAAAGGTTCCACGGCGCGACTAATACGGTTACGGATCAGACGGCGGCTATAGCAACTCATAATGTGGATGTGCCTGCGGCAAGAAGAGCATACTGTGCAATGATAGATTCCGTAGTAGAGAGACTTACACTTAGAGAACAGCAGCTTGTGCGGGAACGTTACTTGCGCAGAGAGGAGAGCTACGACTACACGATCTATAATCATGTATTCGATCCCCCGGTGAGCAAGGACACTTATGTGAAAATAAGGTCGAAGGCGTTCTATAAAATGGCGCTGGCGCTCGCAGATCTGCAGTTGTTGTCATTAACTTCGCTAGAGAAAACATCAGGGCCCCGCAAGGAGAAATAGTAGACTGCCCGCTGAAGCTGAACCTTCTCACGGAAATAGCCTGGAGATTCGGTTATTTTAGATAATAAGTAGTACACGAAGCCGTATTGCCCAATGGGTGATGCGGCTTTTTTTGCGGCACAACTGGCACCTCCTTTTTTCATCCCAAGGGTCTCCGGAAGTTAGTCCATTCTCCTCTATAATAGCGTCTGCGCAGAGATTCAAAGGGTCTATATTTATAACATGGCAAATGAAGCAGAAGGACACCGCGGGAGCATGAATGCTCTACAAAATATCGGCTCCCTTGGGGGCTGAGGCATAAGCGTGGTGAAAGTTCCTTCAGCAGAGGCCTAATACAAGACGGATATTATTCTTGTCAGGATAGTATCCGTTGTGATTTCCAGGAAGGGGGGAGGGATTATCACAACTAATCTTGAGAGGATTGAAATCATGACTGTACAACAAGTGCGGGAGAACATCACAGATGCGTTGGCAGAGTATTATCCCGATGTACCTGTCTATGTGGAAGGGGACAAGCCGCAGTCAGCCTACTTCAAAACGGGGCTCATCTCAGCAACCTACGACCGGCAGCGTGAAGGCAGATACATGGCGGTGTACCGTTTCGGTATCCGCTACGAGCAGGGAAGTCCGCTGGATGCAGAGAGCATGGCGGACGGCTTGTGTGAAGCGTTGGCGGACAGGGAAAGCGGCAATCCAGCTTTTCGTGTAATGCGCCAGTCATGGGAGGCAGGAGCAGAGGGACATGGGCCGCTGTTCACAGTAGACTATATGCTCTATCTCCAGAAGCAGAAGCAGCCGGAGGGCGAGGCAGAACTGATGGGTCACTTCACAGAAGGAGCACGGCTGAAATGAATTCAAAGGAAATGAATGCAAGTGAGCTGAAGCGAGGCGGGGAAGAGCAGAATGCTTTTGGCAAACAGCAGATTATGGGTTCTGTCTTATTTTCGCCGAAGGAAAAAGATGTACTGGATGTAGTTCTGCATGAGAGCGGGAGCTACAGCCTGGAAGAGGTTAAGCAATTAATGATGCTTTATCTAAATAAGGAGGTTATCTAATGGCTGGAGGAACATGGACAACACAAAACAAGGTGCGTCCGGGAGTATACGTAAATGTGGCTTCGAACGGAAGCGTGTCAGGTAAAATGGGGGAACGCGGTACGGCGGCCCTGGCGCTTACGCTGCCTTGGGGACAAGCCGGAGTAATTCTTAAGCTCACCGCACAGGATGATTTCCAGAAGAAGCTTGGGTATGATCTGACGGGTGCTGAGTTGCTGCCGGTAAGAGAGGTACTGAAACGGGCAGGCACGTTGCTGCTCTATCGTTTGAATCAGGGTGTAAAGGCAGCTGTGACCAATAATGGGGTTCAAGTTACTGCATTGTATGGCGGGGAACGCGGCAATGCACTCAAGATTGTTATCGAGAAGAATATCGACGACAACGCTCAGTTCGATGTGCGGACTTTGCTTGAGAATACAGAGGTGGACAAGCAGACAGTAGCTACGGCTGCCGGGCTGACTGCGAACGACTATGTAGAATTTAAGCCGAATGGACCCGGTGCGCTGACGCTAACAGCCGGGATGCCGCTTGTAGGCGGTGCTAATGGTACGGTAACGAATGCAGAACATAGCGACTTCCTGGCGGAGCTGGAGGTTCAGGACTTCCAGACTGTGGGGCTGGTATCCGAGGATAACACGCTCAAGGCGCTATATAGCGCTTATGTGAAGCGTCTGCGTAATACGGAAGGCAAGAAGGTGCAGGCAGTATTGTCCGATTATGCTACGGCTGACCACGAGGGTATTATCAGTGTGGCAAACGGTGTGGTGCTGAGTGACGGAACTGTGGTGGATAAAGCACATGCCGTGGCTTGGGTAGCCGGTGCTACTGCCGCCGCTGCGGTGAACGAATCCCTGACCTATCAGGCCTACGATGACGCTGTTGATGCGGATGTGCGCTTCAGCCATTCCGAGACCGTAGCCGCGCTTACAGACGGTGAACTGCTCTTTACGTATAATGGCGGCCGTGCTGTGGTAGAGCAGGATATCAACACCTTTACTTCATTTTCACCAGATAAGGGTAAGGCATTCTCCAAAAATCGTGTACTGCGCGTACTGGATGGAATCTCCGGTGATTTGAAGCGTATTTTTGAGAATTACTTCATCGGTAAATTGCCGAATAATGAAGACGGGCGTGCGCTGTTCTGGTCGCAGTGCGTCACCTATATGAATGATCTGCAGAACCTGGGGGCGATTGAGAACTTCAATGCACAGAGCGATATTGTAGTTACCCCCGGAGCGGACAGTGACAGTGTTGTGCTGGATGTGGCTGTGAAGCCGGTGGATTCCGTAGAAAAAGTATATATGAAAGTGAAGGTGGTTTAAGATGACATTCTTGAAAGCCAGCGATACGCTATCCGGCCAGGAGGGCCGGGCCTATGCGACAATTAACGGACAGACGGAAGAAATGTTCTATGTAAAAACGCTGGAGGCTACAGTGGAGAAACAGAAGGCGGAAGTGAAAACGCTTGGACGCCGCGGGGTGCAGCATAAGGCAACCGGATGGTCGGGCAGCGGTACGATGACGATTTTCTATATGACCAGCCGTTTCCGGCAAATGATGCTGGAATACATGAAGACGGGGATTGACCAGTATTTCAGTATTATTGTGACGAATGAAGACCCGTCCTCTACAGTTGGCGCGCAGCGCATCATGCTGAAGGATGTCAATCTGGACAGTGTCATTATGGCTTCGCTGGATACGGAGTCGGATGCGCTGGAGGAAGAGGTCAGCTTTACCTTTGAGGATGTGGAGTTGGTTCAGCCCTTCAGTGCCCCGGCAAATTCCGGCCAATAACAGATAAGCAGATTCATCGCCCAGACAGGAGCTGGAAGACCCGGGCGTGTGTTTTAAATTTATTTATTTGTTTCGGGGTCCCCGCAAAGTACCTGAATAATTATCGAAGCCAAGCCCCACGTTGTGGGGTTATTTTGCGGCGGGTCTTTTCTCTGTCTCTAATTAATCCAATACTAAGAATCCGGGAGGAACAACATGAGTGAATTAAGCTTGTTTTTTGCGCAAAATGCAGCATGTGATACAACAGAGGAGTTTGTGGTCTCGCTACGTTTCAAGGATAAGGAAGGTAAAGCTGCCGTCTGGAAGCTGCGCAGCATGAATGAGGATGAGAACCAGGAATGCCGCAAAGCCGCAACCCGCAAGGTCAAAGGAAAGAACGGCACCTACACCACCGAGATTGATCCGAATGAGTATATGGCCAAGCTGATGACGGCAAGCGTTGTGCATCCGGATCTGAAGAACACCGAGCTGCAGCGTTCTTATGGGGTGATGGGGGCCGAATCACTGCTGCGCAAAATGCTGCTGCCCGGTGAGTTCGCCGCGCTTGGTGAGCGGGTACAGGCCCTGAACGGCTTCGCTACAGATATGAACGAGCTGGTAGATGACGTAAAAAACTAATCAACGAGGGCGATGGTGAGGCCAATCTGGCCTACTACGCCCTCCACGAGCTGCATATTCTGCCGCATGAGCTGATGAAGCTCTCCGTCCGCGAACGCGCGGCGATCTATGCCATGATTGCTGTGCGCGTGGACAAGGAGAAGCGGGAGCGCGCCCGGAGCAAGGGGAAGAAGAGATGAAGGGGGTGAATGAATGGAAATTACGAGTACAGCATTGGTTCCCGTAACAGCATTAACCGTCTGGCAAAATGTGAACTCACAGTGGGACCGGCTGAATCAGAATTTCAACCGGGCCAGCCACTCGCTGGGTGATCTGCAGCAGATACTGGAGCGGGTGTATGAAGAGAAAAACAAGTCTTTCATGGAAGGGTTCATGCAGTCTCAGGAAGCGGCCAGACGGCTGGCGGATGAAGGAGACTCTTCCAGACCCCGCCGCTCTGCAGGCAGTTCTAACGATGACGATCCGGATCATAACGATGTCCGGAATGCCAAAAGCGGATTCATGGGTGAAGTCCAAAAAATAATGAAGGCCCTGGACGTAGGCGGATTCGAACTTATCACTTACGTTGGGGACAAAGCTATAGGTTATATGCAGAACAAGAAGAAGGAAGCTGCAGCGGAAAAGGAACAAAAGGCAGCAGAGAAGGCACGGAAAGCAGCGGAGCCGGGATTCCTCTCCAAAACGAAGGACTCCTTGGGTTCACTGGACCTTGGCGGTGTGTTCGATAAGGTGAAGTCTCTGGGTACGAAAGCGATAGCTGCTAACGCGACGGAGGAAGATAAGGGGAAATGGAACAAGCTGCAGGGAAACATGGATAGCGCAGTTGAAATGATGGGTCAAAAAGCCATCGTTGCGTTACGTCCGGTTCTGGATACCTTGAATAATGCATTTCAGTCTGAAGGAATGTCTACTGCACTAAATCTGATCGCGAATGCATTCCTGGTAATAGCTACGGTGATTGGAGAGGTGGTAGACGGCATCTTGTATATGTTTACTGCGTTCCAGGAGAACTGGGATGTTGTAGGGCCTATCCTTGCGGCCATTGCCCTTGTCTTCATAGCTGCGATGATTGTGCAGTTATATAATCTTGCTGCCGCGTGGCTTGTAGGCATGGGGCCGATCCTTTTAATTGTTGCTGCTGTAGCGCTGCTTATTTATATTCTTCAACAAGCAGGTGTGTCCATAAACGAGGTAGTGGCTTTTATCGGGGGAGCTTTTGGCTGGCTGAGGGCGACTATAGAGAATTTTGTTATCGGTCTGTACAATAACTTTGTTTCATTTGCAGACTTCTTCCGTAACTTGTTTATTGATCCGACGTATGCTGTGCAAAAGCTATTTTATGACCTGGCCACGAACTTCCTGGGCTTCATTTACCAAATGGCGTTAGGTGTTGAAAGCTTTGCAGGCGGGTTCGTAAAGGCCATAGCAGAAGGAATAAACTTTGTGCTTAAGGGGATTCAAAGTGTGGCAGGGTGGTTAAGCAAATTCCCCGGTTTTGAATTTTTGGCCGATTTCAAACCCAACTTTCTTGAAGCAGAGAATCCGCATGTCTTCAGTGATATGGTCAAGAATGCTCAAGGTACCCTGGTAGAGCCTACATCAACTAAGGATGTACACAATACCCCAAAGAAAGAATTTGTCGATACCGCCAAAACAGTAGCGGAATATGAGAACAAGGCAGCAGCTCTCCCCGCAAAATTCAATACCAAGCTGGATTCGGCCAAGCCCAAAGATGATAAAACCAAGAATCCTGCTCAAACTGCTGCAGCTAACATCAACAACATCAACAAAGTGGGTGAAGTAGGCTCCATTAATGATAAGGTCGATATCTCCAGCGATGATCTGGACATGCTGCGCGAGCTGGCCGAGATTCAGTCGATTCAGAATTTTGTAGAGCTGACACCAACAGTTCAGGTAACAACGGGTAATATTAATAACTCCGGCGATATTGACTCCATCATCACGAAGATCGGACAAAAGCTGAAAGAGGAGTTTGTCTCTACGGCCCAGGGGGTGTATACGTAACATGGAGGAGTATGGGTTCTATCTTAGCTTCAATAACTATGAAGAGGTGATCCGGCTTCCGGTTAATCCTGAGACCCTCGAGATCAAAGAGAATGGCGACAGCAAGAGCTATACGGTCATAGATTTTGGCGAGATCAATGCTATTGCTTATCCGAAGCTGACGGAGATCACCATTGAGAGTATTTTTCCGGCACAGTATTATCCGTTTGTGGTGTATTCGGGAGAGAATGCCGGCAAGCTGCTGAAGCCTTATGAATATGTGGAGCTGATCCGCAAATGGATGCTGAGCCGCAGGCCGGTCCGGTTTGTTTTCTCAGGGCTGAAGGCGGTGAATGTGCAGGATACGCAGACTCCAGATTGGCTGAAGCAGGCGAATGCACAGGCGCAGCAGACTTTTACCGGGGACATTGGCATCAATATGGCTGTCAGCATTGAAAGCTTCTCCTGGAAGCTGAGTGCGGGCTCTTCCGGGGATATCGAGTATACGATCGGCTTGAAAAAATATGTGTTCTATCAGGCGTTAGCCATGAAGGTTGACAGCAAGGGTGAAGTGAAGACGCAGCAGAAGCGGGCAAGCGAAAAAACAGCAGCCTCCACTTATACCATCAAAGCCGGTGATACCCTCTGGTCCATTGCCCAAAAACAACTGGGTGAAGGCAGCAAATATCAAACTCTGCAAAAGCTTAACAGTATCTCTGACAGCGAACTGAAGAAGCTCAAACCCGGCAGAGTGATTAAGCTGTCGTAGGAGGCCATGGCGATGGAATTAATAGTAATCAATAAAGAAGGCACGATCTGGGATGTTTCCGGGATTGCCACTGACATCTCCTGGAAAACCACCCGTACCGGCAAGCCTGCCACCCTCGAGCTCACACTGGTGGATAGCGGCATTTATCAGCATGCTAAGTTCGGCATCAGCAACGGGGATATTGTGCAGTTCAGGAAAGACGGGATGGATGTGTTCTACGGGTTCGTCTTCAGCATCGATACGGGAGCGAATCAGGAAATGAAGCTGACGGCGTATGATCAGATCCGTTATCTGCTGGGCAACGGCAGTTATGTGCTGCAGGATATTACAGCAAGTGAGCTGATCAGCAAAATCGCCAAAGACTATGGCCTCCGGCTCGGAGTAATGGACCCGGCGAAGTACACGATTCCTTCCCTGATCGAGGATAATAAAAAGCTGCTGGATATAATTATGGGAGCTGTGGGCAGTGAACTGCAGTATATGGGCCAGCTGATGGCTTTTTATGATGATTTCGGAAAGCTGACCCTGCGTGCGCCTCAGGCAATGCTGCTGAATGTGATCCTTGGTGCCGGTCATTATCTGTATGATTATTCGCTGAAAAGAAGCATTGACGATGATACGTACAATACGATCCTGCTCTATCAAGACAATGAGGAAACCGGCAAACGGGAGTTCTATCCGGAGACGGATAAGGAAAATGTGGAACGCTGGGGGATTCTTCACCTGTACCAGAAGGCAGATGATAAAGCGAATGCCGCACAAATCCAGGAAAAGGCAGGTAATCTGCTGAAGCTGCATAACCGCGAGAAGCTTAGCCTATCTGTGCAGGCCATTGGCGATATGCGGGTCCGGGCCGGGAATTTCATTTATGTACTGCTGGATGAGTTTCAGACACAGCTGTTTCTGGTCGATCAATGCAGCCATAAGATTTCAGGCGGGGAGCATACGATGTCCCTAGACATTAAGGTGGTGTAGAAGACATGCTCGATATTATTAAACAAGCAAGCCTCGGGGCCGTATCGAATACGAATCCGGTGGCTTTTTCTTATGGGACAGTAGTCGGGGTACAGCCGTTGCAGATCCAGGTGGAGCAGCGGTTCATTCTGACGGGACCGGCGCTGGTTGTGCCAGAGTCCGTGATGGAGAGCAAGGCAGTGTTTGAGGGCAGAGAGATCTTGCTCCGCCGGGCCTTGGCAGCGGGAGACCGCGTGCTGCTTGTGCGTATGCAGGGCGGACAGAGCTATATCGTCCTGGATCGGCTGGTGGACCTATGATCCCGGCCATTGGCAGATCGGGTCCGGTTACGGCAGCTCTTGAAGCAGGAAATGCTCTGTATTCCGGAGTCAGTCCAAGTCTGACGTACCGGATGGACTTTGAGCACAAGCGGATAGCCGGACGTATGGATGGACTTGAGGCAGTGAAACAGGCAGCGGTTAAAGTGCTGCAGACCGCCCGCTTCGAGCATTTGATCTATAGTCCAAACTACGGAACGGAATGGAGTCTCGTACTTGGACAAGACAGGCTGCTGGCCCGGCCGGAGCTGCGCAGAATCGTAAGTGAGGCGCTGCTGCAGGATGAGCGGATTCAACAGCTTGAGGATGTGGACATTCTTTTTAACGGGGATACGGTGAGCTTCAGCTGCACTGCGGTCACGGTTTACGGCAATTTTGAACTGAGAAAGGAGGAGATTGCCGGTGTATGAAGATCAAACCTATGAGGCCCTGCTCGAACGTATGCTGGACCGGGTTCCGGAAGGGATGGACAAGCGCGAGGGAAGCATTATTTATGATGCACTCGCTCCGGCGGCGGCTGAAATGGCCCAGATGTATATTGAGCTTGAGGTCAGCAATAACCTGTATTTCCCCGATACAGCGGGTGGTGAGTATCTGGAACGCAGCATTGCCTGGACGGGGATTACCCGTCATCCCGCAGGGAAAGCGCAGCTGAGCGGCAAGTTCTATACAAGCGGAGGGGAGCTGCTGGATGTTCCTCTTGGCAGCCGGTTTTCCCTGGGCTTGCACCACTATAGCGCAGCGGAGAAGCTGTCGCCCGGAACGTACCGTCTTGAAAGTGAGACCGCCGGTGCAGAGGGGAATCAGTACTCGGGTACGCTGCTGCCCATCGATTATATTTCCGGGCTGGCACGCGGGGAGATTACGGCACTGCTCGTTCCCGGTACGGATGCGGAGTCAGATGAGGCGCTGCGCCAGCGGTACTTCGACTCGGCTAGACGGCCTTCGACGAGCGGCAATAAATATCATTATATGGAATGGGCGTTGGACACCCCGGGCGTAGGGGGAGCGCGGGTTTTTCCGCTGTGGGCCGGGCCGAAGACGGTAAAAGTGGTCATTGTGAACGCGGAGCATAAGCCTGCTTCCGCGCTGCTGGTCTCCCAGGTTCAACAATACATTGATCCTGCTCCGGGTCTTGGCGAAGGACAAGCTCCGGTCGGAGCCGTAGTGACGGTGGAATCCGCCACAGGCAAAACCATTAACGTCACAGCCAGGGTTACGCTGGCAGCCGGTTATGCGCTGCAGCCGGTCATTAAAGCTTTTACAGCGATTCTGGAGAAATACCGCAAAGAGAAGGCTTTTGATGCCACCTATATCAGTCAATCCGTAGTTGGTTCGCTGCTGCTGGATACCGAGGGTGTTATGGATTATAGCGGACTCAAGCTGAACGGCGGGACGGGAAATGTGACTCTAAACGAGACTGAAGTGCCGCTATTCGGCAATGTCGTACTGGAGGTGTAGCTATGGGATATCCGGAGCAGATTGACGTCTTTCAGGACAAGCTGAACAAAAAAGCAAACGGCAGTAGCTATGTCGTCGAAGAGAAGCTTCTTCTGGCAGGCGGTGTATACAGCGGCCTGCTTGCCCACGATAACATTAATAATCAGACCTTATCTGTTTATACAGGTTCACGCTATAGCGGGACAGAGGTGCGGAATTACTCGGTGTCTTTTCCTGACGAGGCACCTTGGCGGCGGATGATTAAGATTTATGCCGATGTGCCTGAAGTGTACGTGACTTACGAAACGCCGGGAGATACGGTGGAAGCGGATGATGTGAATCAGCTGCAGACAGGGCTGACAGCCACGCAGAGTGAGCTGGATCGTTATAAAAAGGCCGGGCTGATTGACGGCGGATCTTTCAAAAGAGAGGTGTAAAATGGCACAAACTATTCAAGTGAAACGCGGTACGCGGGCAGAGCTATCCACTTACGGGACGCTGAAGGCCGGTGAAATGGGCTTCTGTACAGACACGAAGGAAATATACATCGGAGACGGTACATCCAATTCCATGGTCGGTCGGGCGTTGTCCGGTCCGGAAGCCTCTCGCCCTGCGGCAGCGTCTGTGGGCCGGCTGTATTATGTGAGCAGCGGAAGTAACAGCGGTTATTTGTACTTCGATGACGGGGCGGCCTGGCGCCGGGTGAATGCGCAGAAATTAACAGATCTGACCGGAACCGTGGATGATATCGCAGATGGCACTACCTATGCCAAAGTGCTCAAAGCGGATATCACTGCGGGACATCCCAACAAGGTGTCGGACGGCACTAATACCAAGACGGCTGCTGAGATCAAAACCCATATCGACGATGCCGCTAAGCACCGGTTAATCAATGATACGGGAACGGCAATTACGGATCTGTGGTCTGCACAAAAAATCAAAAATGAGATTGAGCTGGCCAAGCATAATATCGAGCCTCAGGCCTCGGTCAAGGATCAGAACCTCAGCGCTCCGCCGGCCAGCCCGGTCGAAGGTGAACGTTACATCATCCCGGCTGGAGCTACGGGTGTATGGGCAGGGAAAACCAATCAGGTTGCCGAGTACCAGTCTGCTGTCTGGGTGTATTATGTTCCGGTTGTCGGCTGGACGGCTTATGTGGATGATGAGCAGAAAATTTACAGCTGGAACGGGACCGCCTGGGTGCGGACGGGGGGAGCACTGCAGACCATTACAGCGGGCAGCGGGCTCACCGGCGGCGGACAGGCCGATGCGGTAACGCTGAATGTCGGAGCGGGAAACGGGATTACGGTAAGTGCAGATGCGATTGCTGTAACCGCCGGCAAAGGTATTACTGTAGATGCGGCAGGTGTTGCGGCCAATGTGGATGGAAGCAGCATTGTCTATGATGCGGGCAACGGCAACCGGCTGACGGTGGGCAGTATAGATGGCGGAACATTCTAGGGGGCGGTGACCATGGCACTGAAGACATTGATTCAAATCCGCCGCGGCCTGGAAAGTGCACTGGGTACGCTTGCCGCAGGCGAATTGGGCTACTGCACCGATACAGGCAAGCTCTACATTGGGAATGGCAGCAGCAATTTGCTGCTGGTTGCCGCCCAAAGCACCGGCGACATGCTGAAGAGCATCTATGATACCAATAACAACGGCAAGGTCGATTATGCGCAGGCTGCGGATAGTGTCCCTTGGTCCGGTGTGGACGGCAAGCCATCCGTATTTCCACCGGCTGCGCATACCCATGATTATTTGCCCAGAGGTCCGCTAACCTGGAATCAGCTTAAGGGGGTGTAGCTGTGGCTTATGGAGACAGTATATATGGCCTTCTGAAGTATTCCGAAGAGGGTGTGTCGGGGGAAGGGCCGGAAGTTCAGGTCCCTGATCTGATGAAATACCTGCCGGAGTATTATCAGAGCGTACCCGAGATGGAGCAGCTGCAGGCGAGCGCCGGTGCGGAATGTGGCGAGCTTGCCTATGCGATGGCTGACAGCGATGCACAGAAGACTCTGGAGTCTGCAACGTGGAGTCTGTCCCGCTGGGAGCGGATGCTGGCGCTGACTTCGGATACGGGGAAGTCTTACGCAACCCGCCGGGAGATGATCAAGGCCAAGCTGCGGGGGAACGGAACGACCACGCCGGAGATGATCCGGAGGACGGCATCTGCTTTTTCCGGCGGGGATGTTGAGGTGGTGGAGGTGCCCGGAGCGTACAGCTTCGAGGTGCGTTTCGTCGGTACGCTGGGCATCCCGGCCAATATGGCCGGTCTGATTCAGATCATGGAAGAGATTAAGCCGGCGCATCTGGATTATAGCTTCGTGTACAGCTATACCTGGTGGGACTCCGTCAAGACGCTTACCTGGAGTGGTGCACATGGCAAGACCTGGAACGAATTAAGAGTATATGAATAGGAGTGTGAGCGATGAAAACAACAGGGAATTTGGGACTGAAAAAGCCGGATGGCACAGATATCGTGGATATTACGGATTTGAACGGCAATATGGATATTCTGGACACAGCCGTCAAGGCTGTACAGGATCATGCCGCAGATGCGGTCAAGCATATCACGGCTGCTGATCGCACAGCATGGAATGCCAAGGCATCCACCGCCGCCGCTACTGCGTCCGCCGCCGGGCTGATGGCTGCAGCGGATAAGGCGAAGCTGGATGGTGTGGCTGCCGGGGCGAATAATTATGTGCATCCCAATCATACCGGGGATGTAACCAGTACGGGGGATGGCGTAACGGCGATTGCTCCGGGGGTGATTGTGAATGCGGACGTTAATGCTGCTGCGGCGATTGATGCTACGAAGATCGGGACGGGTGTTGTGACTAATGCGGAGTTCGGGTATTTGGATGGGGTGACAGCGGGGATTCAGGGGCAGTTGAATGGGAAATCCCCTACTGTGGACTACGTGCGGCAGCCTGCGTATTCAATAACGGCAGGTACTGGTGCAGCTTATACTGTAAATTTGACCCCTGCACCAGCGAGTTTGCCGGAAGGATTCGGTATTACAATTGTGCCCAATCTGGTAAATACAGCAGGACCGACCCTCAATGTGAACGGTCTTGGAGCTATCCCATTGAAAGATCAAAAAGGTATCGCCTACGCCGCCGGGAAACTGCTTGCAGGCAAACCCTATATGTTCCGCAAGGTTGGAACGGATTTTTTGGCAGATAGCGCGGGTGGCTCCGGGAATGCAGTGGCCGGAGATATTCGCGCGGGAAAAACGGCGGCAACGGATGCAGGGGATGTAACCGGTACGCTGGCGGTGCAAACGGGAGGGACGGTGACGCCGGGAGCTTCGGCTGTTGTGAAGGCAGCAGGAATTTATGATGCCGATATTACGGTGGCTGGTGTATCTGTGCCGGCAGCTAATGTGTTAACTGGGACAACTATCGCGGGGACTGCTGGGACAATGCCGAACAACGGAGCTGTTAATCGTACGCCTAGCAATGTAGCTCAATCAATTCCGGCGGGATATACTTCTGGCGGGACGGTTGCCGCCGTTACAGTTCCAGCGGCAAATGTGTTGGCTGGAACTACTATTGCTGGGACGGTGGGGACGATGCCTAATAGAGCTAATGACCAATCGGCAACAACTATTTGGACAAACGGAGCGGGACAATTATCTGTGGGTTTTCCTACAGGGGCTTATGTGACTAATAGTGGATTTGGAACAGGTATTGCGTCTACAGTAATAGCAAATGGCAACTTCATAGCAAGTAATATTCGTAGTGGTGTTGATATCTTTAATGTAGTTGGCACGATGCAACCTAAACTATATGCTTCAGGTTCAGGTACCGTACTAAATACTGTTTACCCCGCAAAAGATATAAGTAACAGTACTCCAGGGGGGGAAATGGGTTATGTTTCTGTAGGCGGTTTGGCGTTCAAACCTGAATTTATCAGACTGAAGACTACTGATAGTATGTCTATAGTATGGAATGTGCCGCAGGATGGAGTGACATACTGTTTTTGGAGGAAGGTTGGCATAGGGAACGTATATTTATTCACATCCCAAACTATGGGGGGGTATGTTTACACTAATAGTAGTGGGTTCGGTGGATTTATTGATGGTTGGAGCAGCACAATAAGCGTACCCTTTACGTGGGAAGCATGGGGTTAAGGGAGTAGAACAAGTACAGCCAGGACTTTGCAGAATGTAACAACAACTAACGAGTCAATCCAGAAACTAAAAAGCTAGAGATTAGTTGTCCTACTCCCAGCGAGGACTCGGGGACCCCAGTGGAAACAATCTATTAAAAAGCCGCTCTCATAAGAAATAGCTACGCTACAGCAGCGTACCGAGGCGAACGAGGCTGCAATTCTGGCGCTGCTGGATTTTGGCCTGTAATGGGCTTGCTTATGAGATGGAGGAGAAGATTACGAATGTATCCGTTTTTGCTTAACATGTGGGTTATGGGCAAAGTCACAGAGACTAAACTGCAGACGTACAGCCCAAAATATATCACAGCCGAAGAACTGGATGAAATTCTTGCCACATCACAAAAAGATTAGCAGGCGCCGAACAAGGCGTTTTTATTTTGCCCCCGGACCCATTCGGGGGCAATTTCATCAATGACCAACACAGAAGGGAGTGAAGCAATGGACAGCAACGATGTTGCGAATTTGGAGAAGCTGCTGCCTTTGGCAGATAAGTATGGGCTGGCCTACATCATCGCTTTGATTCTGCTGATGATTTTTCTTGTGCTTTTGCGGTCGATTGTGAAGGGGAATCTGGTGCCGCGTGAACTGCTGGAGCGTGCTGAGGAAGACAGGGACAGGCTGCAGAATATCCTCGACAAAGAGCGGTCTGACTTCATGGCACCGACACTTGAAGTGCTGCAGCGATTGAAGATCGACCATTCAGCGGGCAACAAGAATTCAGATGGTATTAATGAAGAAGACAGGGGGGGATAACGTGCTGAGCCACTGGATCAAGCGACTATCTCCCCTGCACCGGGATAGAGAACGGAAGCTGACGCAAGCGGGAATGAGAGTATCGCTCTCTATCCGAAGGTACAAGAATGTCTCCAAAGAAATTCAAGATGAAATCAGGAACAACGGGTTCGCCGAGTTCCTAATCTATGATCGGGGGGCAGAGGATGAGCATCATTGATATTGTGTTGTTCATAGCGTATTCCATATCCTTTATCTGTGCGCTGCTGCTGATAGCTGCGCTTTTTTTGTATTTCCGCAAAAGGTTCCAGGTACGCGTGGTCAGTCTGTTTATGCTGGCAGTGTTCTTTTTTCTGGGGGCGTATACCGTTAACATGGCGGTTGCCTTCTGGATCAGATTCAGTACTTCCGGTTCGGACGCTGTGCTGAGCTCGCTGCAATCGGAAGCCTGGGCCATTGCCCAGACGTGCACTACTGTAGGACTGGTCATTCTGACGCTGTTAATGTACACCAAATGCCAGGATTTGTTCTTGGTACTGTCCGGGATCAGGAAAGGGAGGGATCCGCATGCTGACTCTGACTCAGGTTTTAAATAGATCCGCTGCCCGTCTATCCGGACTCCATCCCGCCGTACTCGCCGCAGCTACAACGCTGATTGAACGCTGCTATGCTTGCGGTGTTCCCATCCTGATTACCCAGGGACTGCGGACGACTGCCGAGCAGGATGCGCTCTATGCCCAGGGACGAACCAAGCCGGGAACGATTGTCACTAATGCACGCGGCGGATATAGCTATCACAATTATGGACTGGCGGTGGATTTTGCACTGCTGCTCCCGAATGGCTCAAGTGTTTCTTGGGATACGAACAAGGACGGGGACAATGACTGCACGGCCGATTGGCTGGAAGTGGTGCAGCAGGCCAAGGCAATCGGGTTTGAATGGGGCGGGGACTGGACCAGTTTCAAGGATTATCCGCATTTTCAGCTGAGCTTTGGAATGACGCTGGCAGCACTTCGGACAGGAGCGGAGCCTGCTACGGCAGCAGTGGCGGCAGTGTATGAACGCATCAAGCTCAAGGAGGAACAAACTGTGAAGAGTGAAATTACAGCAACGGTAAAAGTGAACGGAGTGAAGATTGTAGAAGGGATGCTGGAGAATGGTGTTACTTATGCTCCCGTTCGTGTGATCGCAGAAGCGCTAGGAGCACAGGTCGGCTACAATCCGGCGACAAGAACAGTGAATATTACAAGTAGCCACCAGAAGGGAGCGAACTGATGATTAACAGTGAACTGTTTGACAATGTGTTAGCTTTTGCTTCAATACTGGCCGTAGTTATTCTGGCTTTGGTGCAGCTGATCAAAAATAATACCCGTCTGCCGCGGGGCGTTATCCCGTTTGTAGGATTAGGCATAGGGTTACTGGTTGGAGCGGCAGCGTACCCTTTTACAGATCTCGGTATTACCCTTCGCCTCTGGGCAGGAGGGATTGCCGGACTGTCTGCTACAGGATTATTTGAATTGGCATTCAATAACCGGCCAGGGAATACCATGAAATGAAACATGACTTATAATTGACAGCTGGCTCTGAGGAGTCGGCTTTTTTTCTATTTTATGTCATGTAATATTACATATTAACTACATAAAACAGACAATATATATAGGAAGAGATACATAATTAATTCTGACTGCATAAATAACTGGATTGGTGTATAATCTTAATTGCTGTATCGCTTTACCGCGCAATAAAGTTGAAGATTTCCGGGCAGTTTTATTGTATGATATGAGGAAAGCTTTTAAATAGACAATGTTAAGAGCATTGATCCGGAAGAGGATGGGGGGAGCAGAATGACCGAACTTACGACTACCGTTAGCAAAAGCAACTCCAATAATCTGCTGCGGCGGGACGTACGGTTCTTGGGGAATATTCTGGGCGAAGTCTTGGTACACCAAGGTGGCAACGAACTGCTGGATATCGTGGAGAAGATCCGTGAAACCAGTAAATCGCTGCGCTCATTGTTTTTGCCTGAACTGCACAATGAATTTAAAGAGCTAATTAGTTCACTGGATACGGAGAACCGGCATCAGGTGATACGGGCTTTCGCCATTTATTTTCAATTAGTGAACATAGCCGAGCAGAATCACCGGATTCGCCGTAAGCGCGATTATGAACGTTCTGCCGGGGAGACCGTACAGCCAGGGTCGATTGAAAGCGCGATTCAGGAGCTCCGCGAGCGGGATTTCTCCCACGAGGATGTTCATGAGATTATGAACGGCCTGTCTCTGGAACTAGTTATGACGGCTCACCCTACGGAAGCTATGCGCCGTGCGATCCTCGATATCCACAAACGGATCTCCGATGATGTCATGGGACTGGATAATCCGACTCTGACGTTCCGCGAACGCGAACAGCTCCGTGAGAAGCTGCTGAATGAAGTGATTACACTGTGGCAGACGGATGAGTTGCGCGACCGTAAGCCTACTGTGCTCGATGAAGTGCGCAATGGCATGTACTATTTCCATGAGACGATTTTTGAAGTGCTGCCGGATGTCTATCAAGAACTTGAGCGATGTTTGAGTAAGTACTATCCTGGCCAGAACTGGCATGTGCCAACTTATCTTCGTTTCGGTTCATGGATTGGCGGCGACCGCGACGGTAACCCTTCCGTGACAGCAGCCGTAACTATGCAGACGCTGCGTCTGCAGCGCAAACTGGCCATTCGTGAGTATCAGCGGATTATGCGCGAATTGATGCAGTACCTAAGCTTTAGTACAAGCATCGTCAATGTGACGCCGGAGCTGCTGGAGTCCATTGAGAAGGACCGTAATATTATCAATCTTAACCGGGTTGATGCCTGGCGTAATGATAATGAACCATACCGGATTAAGCTCAGCTATATGATCTCCAAGACACAGAATGTTCTGGACGATGAGAAAAAAGGCACGCCTGTGCGCTACTCCTCACCAGAGCAATTTATAGATGATTTGAACGTGATTGATCGCAGCCTGCGGCATCACTATGCTGATTATGTAGCAGACACCTACATTAAGAAGCTAATCCGCCAGGTGGAGCTGTTCGGCTTCCATACGTCAACCCTGGACGTCCGCCAGCACAGCCAGGAGCATGAGAATGCGATGACGGAGATTCTGGCCAAAATGAATGTTACACCGGACTACTCCAAGCTTGAGGAGAAACAAAAGATTGAGCTGCTCGAAAAGCTGCTGAATGATCCGCGTCCGCTGACATCTCCTTACCAGTCTTATAGTGAAGGTACGGAGGAGTGCCTTGCGGTATACCGGACAATCTTCCAGGCCCAGGAGGAATACGGCAAACAGTGTATCACAAGCTATCTGATCAGTATGGCGGAGGCAGCCAGTGATATTCTTGAAGTCATGGTATTCTCCAAAGAAGTGGGACTGTTCCGCAAAGACAACGACGGTACGGTGGTTTGTACTTTGCAGGCGGTACCGCTGTTTGAAACCATTGACGACCTTCATGAGGCACCGCAGATTATGCATACGCTGCTCAGCATGCCGATCTACCGCGATGCCGTTACTGCGATGAATGACCTGCAGGAAATCATGCTTGGTTATTCGGACAGTAATAAGGACGGTGGCGTGGTTACGGCGAACTGGGAGCTGCGCGTTGCCCTGAAGCAGATTACAGCGACAGCCGATGAATTCGGCATTAAGCTGAAATTCTTCCACGGACGCGGCGGAGCCCTCGGACGTGGCGGTATGCCGCTGAACCGGAGTATTCTGGCCCAGCCGGCTTCCACCATTGGCGGCGGTATCAAGATTACCGAGCAGGGGGAGGTGATCTCTTCCCGGTATTCGATGAAAGGCATTGCTTACCGCAGTCTGGAGCAGGCGACATCTGCTCTGGTTACGGCAGCCATTCATGCCAGATCGCCACAGGCGGATCTGTATGAAGCGAAATGGGATGAGATTATTGCGCGCATCTCTGAAGTCTCCCTGAACAAATATCAGGATCTGATCTTCCGTGATCCAGATTTCCTGACGTACTTCAAAGAATCAACCCCGCTGCCGGAGGTTGGGGAACTGAATATCGGTTCACGTCCTTCGAAGCGTAAGAACAGTGAACGCTTCGAGGATCTGCGTGCCATCCCTTGGGTATTCGCCTGGACGCAGAGCCGTTATCTGCTGCCTGCATGGTATGCGGCCGGAACAGGACTGCAGAGCTTCTATGAGGATAAAGAAGAGAATTTGAAGATCATGCAGCATATGTATGCCAACTTCTCTTTCTTCACGACCTTGATCGATACCCTGCAGATGGCTATTGCCAAGGCGGATCTCGTAATCGCCAAGGAATATGCCGGCATGGGCAAAAACGAAGAGGCGCGTCAGCGGATCTTCGGCCAGATTGAAGCCGAATTCAAGCTGACCTCCGAGCTGATCCTGAAGATTACCGGTCAGCAGGACATTCTGGATAATGTTCCGGTTATTCAGGAATCGATCCGCCTGCGTAACCCGTATGTTGATCCGCTCAGCTACCTGCAGGTTCAGCTCCTTGCCGAGCTTCGCGCCCTGCGCGATGTGGAGGGCGATGACGCTGAGCTGCTGCGCGAGGTACTGCTTACCATCAACGGTATTGCCGCCGGTCTCCGGAATACCGGCTGATGCCTTTGCTTGAGCTCTTGCTTGTTCGGTCTTGATCTAGCGATCTTGATCTTAAAGTCGGCGAAGCCGCTTTGCAGGTTTTGATGTGAAGCCGGCGCAGCCGCTTCCCAAACCCCCCGTCGCCTCTGCATTAGAGGCTGGACGGGGGGTTTGTTTGTATAAGGGAGGCCGGGAGTCATAAATCCAGCCGAATCCAAGTGCCAGTAGTAGAAGCTGCTTAAACACAGTGCAGCTTCGCGCACTTTGCCCTACCCCATTGTTGCCTGAGATATACTTTGGGCAACAAAAAAGAGGTCCCCCCTGGCTGATGGAGACGGCGGAGCGGAAATTTGGAACTGGAGGAGCGGCAGCGTTCGCCTTTATTGGCAGATTTCGACCGCAGATTGCGGTTCCAATCAGGAAATCTGCCAATAACAGCGACCGGAAGTCCAAATGTTCTGCGCAGTCCGCGACTAATCAGCCCGCCTGTCCTCTTTTCCAATCACAATATATAGAAGGTAACAATACAAACCTTGATTTTTGCAAGAACTTGAATTACGATTTATATGCTTGTACCGTGGATTTTCGGAAACTGAGATACCAAGGGCGGCAAGTCTGGGGGAGTTAACAGGTGGAGAATCTGGAAGGCAGATTGACAAAGCTCGCCTTGAAGGGCGACCAAAGGGCATTTGCCGAGCTTGTGGAACTATATAAAGACAAAATATATCATTTGGCTTACCGTATGCTGAATAACCGCCATGAGGCGGAAGATATTGTTCAGGAAACGTTTTTGCGCGTGTACCGGAATTTGGACCGTTATGATGATAAACAGAAGTTCTCAACGTGGATCTACCGTATCGGTACGAACCTTTGTATTGACCGGCTGCGCAAGCGGCGCCCAACGTATTCATTAGATGCCGAGATGAACGATCAAGAGGGAATTGACGGGTATTCGATGATTCCGAGCGATAATGTGACACCGGAGACAGAACTGCTGCTCTCAGAGACTCAGGGCCTCATCTATGAAGCCATCGACAGTCTGCCCGTGAAATACAGATCGGTGATGATACTGCGCTATCTGCAGGATTTATCGCTTCAGGAAATCAGTGATGTGCTGGATATGCCTGTGACGACGATCAAGACCCGTGTGCATCGCGGACGTGAGTTTTTACGTAAAAAATTAGGCCCTAAATTGTAAAAATAGATTATTTTTTATGAAACTCCTGCATGGCAGTGACGTATGTAAGTTAAGCAAGTCTTATGCGTCCTGCTCCTATGTCTTGAAAGAATTAAATAAGCACTCATGAAAGGATTGGCTCCTATGGAATGCAAACTGGCCGTCTCTATGATGCACGACTACCTGGATGACGACTTGCCCGAACTGCAGCAGAGGGAATTGAAGGAGCATCTTCTATCCTGTACGGATTGCCGTGCGAAGTTCAAGGAACTGGAACAGACCGATATGCTGATGTTTTCCCTGATGCACCAGACCCCTGTTGCCTCGGAGGATCTTGTAGGCCGGATTATGAATTCATTACCGAAACCCAAGAAGGAAAGAGCTTTTATCACCTGGATCAAACGACATCCGGCGCTTACGGCAGCCTCTGTGTTTATCTTCGTGATGCTGATGAGCTCTGTAACTTTTTGGAATCAGGATAGACAGCTTGTAGTCAGAGGGACTGACCTCGATCAGGTTGTTATCCAAGGGGATACGGTTATCGTACCTTCCGGCAAAGTCATTTCCGGCAATCTGACGGTGGAGAACGGTAAAACTCAAGTTTATGGGGAAGTCAACGGCAATGTGACGGTGATCGACGGCTCGCTGTATCAGGCTTCAACCGCCCATATTTCCGGGCAAGTCAAAAGCATAGACCAAGCGGTAAGCTGGCTCTGGTATAAAGTGACGAACATGTTCTCTGAAGTTGCCTACCGATAGCTAATGTTGGTCGCTTGTAGCAGAAAACTCATTTGCGCCTCTTTTTCCGGAAAGATGGCGCTTTTTTGTTGCCTGAAAACACCAGTTTTGCAATTTGCTTCAGCCCTAAACTTGCAACCGGAGGCAGAACGTTATAACCTAGATATGATAAAGTGCTAACATACAATTTACATAAACCCAGCTAATTTTGAAATGACGGGGGTTTTCGGCCATGAGCTATTTTACCGACCTTACATGGAAAGAGTCCATTAAAGATATAATTGATATTCTGATTGTCAGCTACATCATCTACAAAGTACTGAATATGGTGCGCGGTACGCGGGCCGTTCAGCTCCTGAAGGGAATTCTGGTCCTGGTTGTAATCTGGGGGGGCAGTACCCTATTGGATTTGTACACGCTCAAATGGCTGATGAACCAGATGTTTACGTTTGGGGTATTTGCGATCTTTATTATTTTTCAGCCGGAACTGCGCAGGGGGCTGGAACAGCTCGGCCGGGGGAAATTCTTCGGGCGGACTGCCGAGAATGATGAAGAGATCAGTAAATTAATTGGGGAAGTTATAAAAGCTGTGAATTATTTAGCTGTGCGCAAAATCGGGGCATTAATCGTATTTGAACGGGCCACAGGGCTTAATGAATATACGGAATCCGGGATCGCCATGCGTTCGGAAGTCAGCTCTGAGCTGCTGATTAATATCTTCATTCCCAATACACCGCTGCACGACGGGGCGCTGATTATGCAGGGGAGCCAGATTGCTGCGGCCGCCTGTTACCTGCCATTGTCAGAGAATCCATTCATCAGCAAGGAGCTCGGAACAAGGCATCGTGCCGCCATCGGTATTAGTGAAGTGGCAGACTCCGTATCTGTTGTCGTCTCCGAGGAGACCGGACAGATCTCTCTGGCCATCAACGGACAAATCGTCCGGGATATTAAGGAAGAGTCGCTGATCTCGAAGCTGCATCAAGAGCTGAGTGCAAGCTCACTCCTAAAGGATAAAGGTTCCGCTTTCTGGAAATGGAGGGGGACTAAGAACAATGGATAAATGGATGAAGAATAATAACTTCAACAAAATTCTTGCGCTTGCCCTCAGTATTATTCTCTGGACCATTGTACATGTAGATACGGCACCGGCGAATCAGACTACGGTTAATACCGAATCGAAGACGATCGAGAATGTCAAAGTGGAGATTGAAGGCTTCGACAGTGATGCTTATGTACTGACCAAGGATGTAGATAGCGTAAGGATGGAGGTAAGGGGCAAGAGGTCCGATCTTACCTACAAGTTCTCCGATGCCTACCGGGTGTGGCTGGATCTTAGTGATGTGAAACCCGGCGACAATACGCTTCCCTTAATGTATTCGACGCCGAGTGGTGTAACCTTGGATGATATGGTGCCGAATCAGGTGAATGTGCATATTGAGCTGCGGACGACCAAGTCTTTTCCGGTAACCCTGAATATCACGGGGGAGCCTGCAGCAGGTTATCAGGTGGGGGCTCCGGTGGTTGACCCGGTATCGGCAGAGGTGACCCTTCCGGCCAGTGAACTCGGACGGGTAGCGAAGGTACAGGGGGATATTGAGCTGGATGGCGAGAATGAGCCGTTCAGTGAGAAGAAGCTGAAGCTCTATGCTTATGACAGTGAAGGAAACGAGCTGAAGGATGCTATGATCGAACCTTCAACAGTAGGTGTAGAACTGCCTATTACGCTTCCATCCAAAACACTGCCGCTGGATATCAGCTATACCGGCAGTCTGCCCGGTTCACTGGTCCTGTCCCGGGTTACGCCTGAACAGGATATGGTGACTGTATATGGCAGTGCGGAGACATTGCAGAACCTATCCTCCTATGAGGCGGTTCTTAATCTAAGCTCCATTACAGCTGCCGGTACAGAACAGCTGAAGCTGGAGCTGAAGCCGCCAGAAGGGACCGGTAAGATCGAACCGGCGGCCATGAATGTATCGGTCTCAACAGCGGAGATCGCCCAGCGGACGATCTCCGCTGTGCCTATAAAGCTGGAGGGTGTAGCTACCGGGCTGACGGCCCTTATATTAGATCCTGTGAGCACCTCCATGGATCTGACGGTATCGGGTGCGCCCACCCTTCTGGACCAGCTGGACCAGGATAATGTCAGTGTGGTTGCTGATGTGGGCGGGCTTACGGCTGGAATTCATGATATTCCGCTGCAAATCTCCCTTCCCCGGTTCATAGCACTGCAGAATGACGGTCCGCAGCTTACTGCAAAGGTAGAACTGCTGGCTCCAGCTACACCGGAGCCTTCTGCCGGTGCTGACAACAGCACGGCAGTTCCTACTACGGAGCCCAGTGCTGAGCCGGCTGCCGTTGAGGAGACGCCCTTAGAGCCGTCTCCTACCCATACTGACGAGTCTGCAGAGCCGACCCCGACTCTGTCACACACTCCTGCGGAGAACACGGCTACACCGGCAGCAGGCGGGAATAACGCCGGAAGTACGGGGGGGACGTAACTTTTTGTTCAAGAACACGTCTATTTATTAGGCATCTCATATACACGGAATAAAGAATCAATCATACTATAATTTATTAAGCTGAAGCAGCGTATTAGAAGGAGAAAAAAGATGGGTAAGTATTTCGGAACAGATGGCGTACGCGGTGTCGCAAACCGTGAATTAACAGCGGAGATGGCCTACAGCATTGGACGCTGCGGTGGATATGTACTGGCAGGAAATGTGGAAAAGCCTAAGGTCGTAATTGGGATGGATACACGGATTTCTGGTCCGCTCCTGGAATCGGCACTGATTGCCGGGTTATTGTCCATTGGTGCGGATGTAGTCCGCCTGGGTGTAGTATCTACACCTGCGGTTGCTTATATTACAAGATTGCTCAAGGCGGATGCCGGCGTCATGATTTCAGCTTCGCATAACCCCGTGGAAGATAACGGGATTAAGTTTTTTGGCGGAGACGGCTTCAAATTGACTGATGAAACAGAGCTGCGTATTGAAGAACTGATGGATGCCGAGCAGGATGAGCTGCCGCGTCCGGTCGGATCGGGTCTCGGTACGCTCCAGGTAGATAATGATGCCAAATATCTGTATCTGGAATATTTGAAAACGACGATCGACCAGAACTTCAAGGGCATTAAGGTAGTACTGGACTGTGCGCACGGCGCTGCTTATGAGCTGGCACCACGGCTGTTCAGAGAGCTGGGAGCCGAAGTAATCTCCATCGGTGCAGAGCCGGACGGGCTTAACATTAATGATGGATTCGGTTCCACGCATCCGGAGACCCTGCGTGCGGAAGTACTGCGTCACGGGGCGGACCTGGGACTCGCATTTGACGGCGATGCCGACCGCCTGATTGCTATCGATGAGAACGGCGATGAGGTTGACGGTGACTTTATCCTCTGCATTTGCGGGGATGCCATGAATCGTGCAGGGAAGCTGAAAGACGGTACAATTGTATCTACAGTAATGAGCAATATCGGATTCTACAAAGCGACAGAGAAATTATCGCTGAATACGGCGAAGACTGCTGTCGGCGACCGGTATGTCATGGAAGAAATGCGCCGTGGCGGTTATAACCTGGGCGGAGAACAATCCGGCCATGTAATCTTCCTGGACTACAATACGACAGGTGACGGTATTCTGACGGCGATTCAACTGGTCAATACCATGAAGAGTTCCGGCAAAAAGCTTAGCACACTGAAGTCCATGATGACCAAATATCCGCAGGTACTGGTAAATGTGCGTGTGCAGGACAAAACCAATTATCCGAACAATCCGGCAATTGAAGCTGCGATCATAGAAGTGGAAGGCAAGCTAGGCGACAACGGGCGTGTATTGGTGCGTCCTTCGGGAACCGAGCCGCTGATCCGTGTAATGGCGGAAGGACCGGATAAGGCTGAGCTTGATCTTTTTGTAGGACAGATTGTTGAAGTGGTGCAGCGCGAGCTGGTGTAATTACACTAATAAAGCAAAATGGGCAGCCGGTGGGACGGAGGAGTAATATTCGTTCACCGGCTGAACCTTTAATGTGGACGATGTTTTCAATTGAAATGGATGAAAAAGGTTTTCTTTGCCGCATCATTGCCAAAACGATGTAAGGTGCATATAATAGACTAAGTGTCATTCCAGAAGGAAAGCGGGGATAGTAAGGTTGGAGCAATGCAAGCGCCAGAGCTTGATCTTGCGCGGGGGAGAAGGGAAGACTGGAAGCTGCCATTAAGGGCAGAACGGCCTGAACGGATCACGGCAGATGTAAGCTGACGAGGTGGAGGTGTTCGAAATGTTCGGCGGGGACCTCCCGGTGATGCACCAGAGCCGTAAATGGAAGCGGAAAATGCGAGGGCGACCTCTCACACAACGCTCCTGTGGGTGCCAATTGAAATGTACAAATCATGGGTATGCGCATGCAGGAAACGCAGATGGTTCTGCCACGGCAGAGGAGAAGACTGTGCATTTTCGTGACTATAGATGCAAGTGACAGGTTATTTTGTTGATCTGTAAATGACAACAACATATTTGCTTTTCTTCAAAACATGCCGCACGGCACGTTTCTTTCCTCATGGCCGCCCTTACTACGAAAAATTGGACGGAGGAAAATATAATGTGTGGTATTGTAGGATATATTGGTAATCAGAATTCGCAGGGGATCTTGGTCGAGGGTTTGAAGAAGCTGGAGTATCGCGGGTATGATTCCGCAGGTATTGCCGTATTCACTAAGGAAGGTCTGCAGGTTGTAAAAGCACAGGGCCGTATGGCGAACCTGGAATCCCGTCTCGAAGCAACTCCGCTGACAGGAAGCGCAGGAATTGGCCACACCCGCTGGGCAACACACGGCAAGCCATCCGATGAGAACTCTCATCCGCACACAGATAACACCCACAAATTCTCCGTAGTTCATAACGGGATTGTTGAGAACTATCTGGATCTCAAGGAAGAACTGATTGCTGGAGGAGCTAATTTCTCTTCCGAAACAGATACCGAAGTTATCTCCCATCTGATTGCGCGTGAATACAATGGGGATATCGTGAAGGCTGTGCAAAAAGCGATCACTTATATGCGCGGTGCGTTCGCGCTGGGTGTTCTGACTGAATATGAACCGGATAAACTGGTAGCTGTACGTCAGGCCAGCCCGCTGATTATCGGTCTTGGAGAAGGCGAGAACTTTATCGGGTCTGATATTCCTGCTCTGCTGGAATATACCCGCAACGTATATATTCTGAACGACGGCGAAATGGCTGTATTGACACGGGATGCTGTCGAACTCATGACGATTGAAGGCAACTTTATTTCTCGGGAAATGATTACTGTCGATTGGGATGCTGTTACCGCAGAAAAAGGCGGTTATGAGCACTTCATGCTGAAAGAAATCCACGAGCAGCCAAAGGCTTACCGCGATACAATGCGCGGACGCATGAATGCTGCAGGCAACAAAGTCATTTTACCTGAGCTTAACCTGACTGAAGAACAAATTAAGAACATCCGCAACATTCAGATCGTCGCTTGCGGTACTGCTTATAACGCAGGTCTCGTAGGACGTAACCTGATTGAGTCCCTGGTGCGTATTCCGGTAGAGAATGACATTGCTTCCGAATACCGTTACCGTGCGCCAATCGTGACTCCGGAAACACTGGTTATCGTAGTCAGCCAATCCGGTGAAACTGCAGATACACTGGCCGCTCTTCGTGAAGGGCAAGCCAACGGAGCCCATGTTCTGGCAATCACTAACGTGGTAGGCAGTTCCATTGCCCGGGAAGCAAACAGTGTACTCGTAACCCTGGCTGGTCCAGAAATCGCTGTAGCTTCGACCAAAGCTTATACTTCCCAGTTGATCGCATTCACGTTGCTGGGTCTGTACCTGGCTGAAGTACGCGGCACCCAGTCTGAACCAGAAGTGGCTAAGATTCTGGCAGCTATGCAGTCCCTGCCGGAGCAAGTAGAAGTAATCCTGGCTCAGAAAGACGCGATTAAAGCTTACGCCGAGCAAATCGCTGAGCATAAGCACCTCTTCTTCATCGGCCGCGGCGTAGATTACGCAGTCGCCCAAGAAGGATCGCTGAAGCTGAAAGAAATCTCCTACATTCACTCCGAAGCTTATGCTGCGGGTGAACTGAAGCATGGTACACTGGCGCTGATCGAAGAAGGCGTTCCTGTCATTGCCTTGGCAACCCAGGAATCCGTGCTTGAGAAGACTGTCAGCAACATCAAAGAAGTGAAGGCCCGCGGCGCACATGTCCTGGCCATCACTCATGAAGAACACAAAAACGATCTGCTCAGATCCGTTGACCAGGTGTTCGTGATTCCTCAGACCCTGCCGCTGCTGACCTCTGCACTGTCCGTAGTGTCGCTGCAGTTGCTGGCTTACTACGCCTCATTGGCTCTGGGTCATGATGTTGATAAGCCAAGAAACTTGGCTAAGAGTGTTACTGTTGAATAAATGAGGGAATTGGCGTCATGGTGATTGTTCAGAGACATTAATGTTAGTAACTGGTTTTATAAAAATTTCAAATGGGAGTAGTTACGGTCGTCAACCATTATGGACGGTAACGGTATCGCTTCTAGCCATGCGGCACAAGAAGAGCAAGGTGTACGAAAGGTGCATCCCTCTTTTTGTGCCGCTTTTTTTGTTCTATAAAAAACTATTTTGTAAATACTAATTCTACTAAATATATTAGTGGGAATATTTAATGATAGACTAAAAAATAAAGTTTTAGACTAACGATGCATCATTAACCGAGGGACGGGCAAATTTGTGTAAAACCAGCGAGACTGAGCAATTGCCAGAGGTCGCTCTTTTTGCGAACCGAAGAGTGTGACTGAACAGGAAACTATCTATGCTTGGAAAGTAGTGTTAGCTGTTGAGTAAAGTGAAATTCCGCAAAAAATATCAAAACAGAGCGTTCCATCTGTCGTAAAGTGAGTATATCGATATGGAGGTATTCAAGTGGATTATAAGGATTTGGTAATCAAGGCCATTACCTATATTGAGGATCATCTGACCGAAGAGAGCTTAAGCAACAAGGTTATGGAGGCTGCGGGCTATTCGCCGTACCATTTTCACCGGATCTTCCTATCGGTTACGAGAAACTCCGTCTCGGAGTACATACGCAAGCGGAGATTGACACAAGCAGCATACGATTTATTTTATACCAATCAAAGGATCATAGATATTGCCATATTGTACCAATTCGAGTCTCAGGAATCCTTCGCCCGAGCCTTTTGGAAAATGTTCTCCATCTCGCCTGGACAATTTCGAAAGCAAAGGGACATGAAAGACACGCTGTTCCGGGCAATGGAGAAGCTTCCTTTGGATGAAGTGGGGCTACAGCATTTGAATAAGAGCGTTTCCCTAGTGCCAGCTTTTGTTTGCCTGAATAAGCTGAATCTGGTCGGCATGTCAATACCGGGTGTCAATTCGGACGAGGTCGGAAAGCTATGGCGGAGCTTTAGGCAGCGTTTGTTTGAAATTGAGCGAAAGCCGGATACGGAAGACATATTTTATGCGGTCATTGAACTTACAGGTAGGCAATGGGAAATCACGTATATCGCTTGTGTCGAGGTGGCTAGCGAGGAGAGTGCAGTTCCCTTGGGAATGGTCGCTAAGCTGCTCCCAGTGGTAACTTATGCGGTTTTTACTCATAAGGGGACATTATCGAGACTCAACGATACGGTCCAGTACATTTATGAAACATGGTTACCCCAGTCAGGCAGCGTTCGTACGAAATACCCGGAGTTTGTGCGTTATGACCATCGATATCTAGGACCGATGAACGAGGATTCGGTAGTAGACATATATATTCCCGTTGGCTCGCCATATTAGGAGTATGTAGCTCAAGGAGAGGAAGAGATCAGGATGAACAAAATAGAAGACATTGTTGAAGTATATGCAGGTTGCTGCGAGGTACAAATTACCGACAACGCATTGAGGGTGACCGTTCCCATGATCGTGATGTATCCGACAGATGCACCGGAACAGACTGATAGGATGGGGCCGTACTCGTTGGAGGTGGCCAGAGATGCAGCGCCGTTGGATGGGGAATTTAGGATGGTCCTCATTTCACACGGTACAGGCGGTTCACCGCTTGTGTACCGGTCGCTCGCTCGGCATTTGGCGCGCAGCGGCTTTATCGTTGGCCTGCTCGAACATCCATTCAATAACCGCAACGATAATAGTTTGGAAGGTACTGTCCAAAACCTCACCTATCGCCCCCGGCACCTTCGCATGGCAGCCGACTGGTTTTTTGAAGATGAGAGGTTTAAGGGGCTTCTCCAGCCGGGAGGCCATTCGGTCATCGGGCATTCCATGGGGGGGTACACCGCGCTTGCAGCAGCTGGCGGCATCCCGACCTCCTTCCCTACTGAGAGCCCGGATGGGAAGCCGCAGCAGATCGATGTTCCTTATGATTCACGCATCCGGTCCCTGATTTTACTAGCCCCGGCGTCCGTTTGGTTCCGTAATGAGGGAGCATTAAGCAACGTTCGGCTCCCCATTCTCATGTTGGATGCCGAGCAAGACCCTTACACACCTCCTTTTCACGCACAGATCATCATGAATAGTGTTGCTGAACCGCAAATGATTCGCTATCGGACGGTAGAGAATGCCGGACATTATTCCTTCCTGACTCCTTTCCCAGCTGAGATGCTTTCACCAGCTTTCCCCCCCTCGCAAGACCCGCCTGGCTTTGATCGCGTGCAATTTCACGAAACGCTGAAGGCTGAAGTAGTAGAGTTTCTGTTGATTTAACATTAGGAACAATCACTTTCCGTCGAAATCAAATGTTACCTGAGAGTTCGATTAACTAACCGTTACGCTAACTGGAGAATGTTAGTTCAATAACAGGCTGAAACAGCAGCGGCAGTCTAGAACTTTATTTCAACGAACAACAATTAAAGTTGGTACCTGAAGAATAATGTAAGAACTCAGACCATTAAGTTAGTGTCTTTACAAAATAGTTGGTCCTAGAAGTTGAATAGGCCCATTGAATACCCACCAAAAAGTCCCGATGATATCTTAAATCATCGGGACTTTTTTTGCGATTGGTTGAGATCATGGGAACGAAGGTTACCAGACGTTTAGTGAAAGCAATACGTGGCCTGTGTTGTCATTTCGCTACAATCGGCACGAATATATCAGATAGATGATAGCCCATATTCTCTTTGAATATTTTGGGTGTAACAACATGGGTCATAACGTAACGTTCAGCTGAATCATTGTCACTTGTTGATATTTCGAAGCACTGGCTTGTCTCAACCCACGAGCGAATGGATGCTTTAGTTTCCTGGATGGCCGCTTCCTCTGCGTCTTTCGAAGTTGCAACTGCATATAATCCCCCAGGGAAATCGACTACTTCGTATCCACCTGTATCTTTGTATCCTACCGGAAGCGCAAAAAACCATTCCAAGTAACCCTTTTTGATGTTATACCACATAAAGTCACGGGGCGTAATGTAATGCTTCACATCGACAGAAGACCACCATTGGTCAAACGCTTCGAAATCCTCCGTATCTGATATGCTTCCCGAATTAACGACTGTCAGAGGTGGAATCTCAATTACACGGATATTCTCCATGTTCACAAAACCTCCTGAATAGAAGTACTTTAACCAAGAGCATAAGTGTAATGGATAAATTTGGAGATGATATGCATCACAAGTGAATTTTGTAGGTTGGAATCCATCACTCATATCCGTTCGGAATGTTAAAAAAACCTGTGACAGCAAAGCCGGCGGTCTTTGTTTTTAAGACGATTCCCCTATAATCCTCTTGATACCTGCCTCATAGAAGGGGTACATATTATCAAGTTCCATAATGTGCGTTTGAATGGGCACTCCATACATTAAAGCGAATAATTGACTTACTAATTCATTGTACTGAGAAGGAGGTATCGTTTTTATCTCCGAAAGATGGTAGTTAAAAACCTGCTGCAGGCTCAGCGGCTCTACCTGTTGGTCAAATGCTTCCTTATTAAACAGATAATACTCGTACTGTGAAGGCTCGATAGCGGGTGGTTTTTCGGTAAGCTTACTATAATATTGAATGAGTGATATCATGATTTTTTTGCCGGGAACCGTATCATCACAAATCGATTGAAATACTTTATACAATCCTGCTTCACCTGGATGCCTTTTGCGGTGGATATCAAAGCTTCTATCATAAAGCCACTTACATATGAAGTAATCTAGTACCTGCTCTTTGTAGCTAAAGTTTTTGAAAAAAGTTACTTTAGTTGTATTAATGTTAGAACACAGTTCTTCCAGGGTTAAATCATTAATACTTTTCATTGTCAGCAGACGAAGCATCTCCTCCAGAATAGAAACCCTCAGAAGAGCCGCCTTTTTTTCTCTAATCCCGAAATTCTCCATCCGTTTGCTCCTTCTTGGACCTGCTTCTAATCCAGGCTGCACCGTTTACTAGTAAGATAGCGATAACCACAATATAAAATACTAAAGTTGATATGCTTTTGATAATTGTAAAAGTACTTGCTGCATAAACAAGGATTATTGGAACTGCCGCTTTGTACGAAAGCATCATGAAGATCATGATGTTCTCCAGGTAATCAAATAACATGGCAACCAGCGGAAGGGCTAATGCGGCTTTTGAAAAAGAGGAATATATAGATGATGCAGATGTATTCTTCACCTTATTATATAGACGAAGCAGCAAAATGAAAGTAGATAATCCAGTCAAGCCATTTAGGATAGGAAACAAAATATCGAGGGGTAACTGCACATGCAGATAGAGGGTATAACCTTCTTCAGATAACTGTAATAGAAATTTATGCGCATATTCATAAGTATACCCCAAAGGATTCATATCAAAGATCTGGAGACCGCCAGCCTCTTGGCATATTCGTGGAATCGAATAGCTCTGCATAATGGCATAAATAGATTGAGACATTAATAGAAAGAGCAACCAAAGCTTAAACGTTACAGTTTCAAGACCCTTAGCCAGCCTATTGATCATGAGAAGACCTCCGGAAATTAGATTTACCGTAGTAAATAAATTAACTTAAGTTAATCATAATATAAGGGGAAGCCGACTCAAAGTCAACAATCCATAAGAAAAACAACACGAGTTAAATTATGCTAAAATGTAGTTAATTTTAAAAGCTAAAATGTAGTTGATTAATAATGCAGATATCCCTGATGAACAAAGGAGAATTGAAAATGAGAAAACTTGTTCTATTTCTGCACGCATCGCTTGACGGTTTTGTGGAAGGACCGAAGGGGGAAATGGATATTGGCTGGATTTCCTACGATGCTGATTTGGAGAACCACGCAAAAGAAATTCTCAGTACTGCCGACACTGTTATTTGGGGGCGGGGGACTTATCAGATGATGTACAGTTATTGGCCATCAGTGCCTTCGGATCCATCCTCTTCGCAATATGAGCTGAACCATGCCGAGTGGATCGAAAAGACAACCAAAATCGTTTTTTCTACGACCCTGGAGAAAGTCGAATGGAACAATTCCAGATTGGTGAAAGAAAATGTCGAGGAAGAGATCAGGAACCTTAAGCAACAGGCCGGCAAGGATATGGTCATTCTCGGCAGTCCTAGGTTAGCCCATTACCTAATGCAGCTTGATTTGATCGATGAGTATAAAATCACAGTTTCTCCCGTCCTGATCGGCAGCGGGTTACCGTTATTCCAAGGTCTAAAGGAAAAAATCAATCTCAACCTTATCGAAAATAAGACATTTGATTCTGGAGCCATAGGTCTCGTTTACCAAACGGTCAGATGACCGTTGACTCCTACAGTTCGAGCATGATTTTATTTGAGTTTCCGTTGCCATGACGCCAACACTTTGCAAGGAAGCGAGATCGAGTTCGATCAACGCAGGAGGCGGCCGCCTCCTTGGGTGCGGCGTCAAGGACCGAAAACAGCGGTAGTCTAGGACTTTATTTCTCGTCCATGGCTACCGCTGTTTTAATAACTGTGGCTAGTTAAATATTATTTTCCGAGCCCTAACGTTATATTGCTTATTACAGATCGACTCTCCAGTTGCCCATCATCTTGGCGACTTCCGGATCGCGGTACGATAAGAAAAGACTTTGCTGCTTATCGAGAGTGGAAATTTGTTCGATATCGTCGGCGCTCAGTTCAAAATCAAAAATGTTGAAGTTTTCGGCGATCCGCTCTTTGCGCACCGATTTTGGAATAGCCACAACTCCACGCTGAACAAGCCAGCGAAGCACGACCTGGGCTACGGACTTGTTATGTTTGTCTGCGATGGAGGTCAGTATTTCATTGCCGAACAGGTTGTTAAGTCCTTCAGCAAACGGGGCCCACGACTGGTGCTGTACTCCCTGCTCTTTCATAAAAGCGGCACTCTCAATTTGATGGTAGAACGGATGTGTTTCAACCTGGTTGACCGCGGGCACAATTTCGTTATGCACGATGAGGTCCATCAGACGGTCGGGCAGGAAATTGCTGACACCGATCGCCTTGATCTTGCCTTCGCGGTACAGGTCTTCCATTGCACGCCAAGCGCCGTAATAATCGCCGAACGGCTGGTGAATAAGGTATAGATCGAGATAGTCGAGCTGCAGCTTTTTTAAGGATTTGGCAAACGCCAGCTTGGCACTCTCGTAACCGGCATCCTGAACCCAAAGCTTGGTCGTGATGAACAGCTCCTCACGCGGCACACCGCTGCGCTTGAGCGCGCGTCCGACCGCTTCCTCGTTCAGATAACCGGCGGCAGTGTCGATCAGGCGGTAACCGGCCATCAGGGCTTCATATACCGCATTCTCACATTCTTCAGCATTCGGAACTTGGTAGACACCAAAGCCGATGACCGGCATTTTCACACCATTGTTTAAGGTTACGGTTTGCATTGTAATTCCTCCTAATGTTCAAATGATAATAGCCTTCGTGTTACACGAAGTCAAGGCGACTTAGTCATAAAAATGTACGTAGATCTCTGTCTCGAAGGAGATTCGACCATTCCGCAACGCGCCGCACTCATGATGAAGCATAGAGAAGCGGCGCTCGCTAAGCTCGAAGAAGCCAAACAGCATGTTGCCCATTTGGAAGAGAAAACCGTACTATATCAAGCCATCCTGGAGCACCGCTCTCCAGACACGACCAATACTGGTAACTGGGACAAAATTCAGCATATGCATAGTGACGTATTTTACTCGCCCACTGCTCGGAAGGCGTGAGAGATGTACGTGAGACAAATCGTTATGAAGAAAATACTGGATTAGGAGTGGGGAAAAGAAATTTGGAAGAGTGCATCAAGATCCGCAGTGAGCAAGGGGATTGTGCGGTTGGAGAAGCCGTAGTTACAACAGGAGGGAACTTGAAGAGTCGTCTTGTAGTCCATACTGCGGTTTCCGTTTGAGATATGATAAATGCAAAGTGGGTGACGTTACTTGGAGGACATAAATATTTTAATTCAAAAGCTGGATTGGGATACACCTGTGGAAGGGAGAGAGAATGCAATAAAAAAGCTGCAGTATGTTAATGATGATGAACTCCATCTATTATTACAGCCTCTCTCGAAAGGGCATTGGGATGGAGCTGCTGAAGTAATCCTAAATATAGGATATCCCCGTGTGAAGAGTATATTGCCGGAACTGCTTATTTGGATCCAGGATTTGAATTGGCCGGGTGCTGACAAGGTCTCGCGGTTGTTAAGAGAAATTGGCGATCCGCTTATTCCATATATAAAAAATGTATTTATACATAATAGTGACGATAGAGAATGGATTTGGTGGATATTTGAACGCATCATTGATCAATGGAATACGGAACAGATATCTCAAATCCAGAAAGAATTAATTCAGCTTTCTAAAGGAAGAGTTAATGATGTGAAGTATCGAACTGGAAAAATCTAATCCCGGAATGGATTGTGAACAACTTCAAAAAGAATTTAGTGAGGTGATCTTTAAGCCGGAATTATCCAGACCGTTTTATGAGCAAAACAAGGCGGGATTTTCGTTTTGTAACTATAAATCTTACTTACAGAATTATTTAAATGAAATTGAAGATTTAGCCACTGAGGTGTCGTACTTCGTCTAACTTAATCGCGCTACAGGCCATACAGTTTCATTGATCTGCGATTTTAATTAAGAATAATACACGGTTTCTATTTTATATAAGGTTTGCTCAATAGTCGGGCATAGATTGGCATCTGTTTTGTAAAATTTAACACGGAAGTATAAACTTTTCAAAAAGTTTTTTATATTATTTTTTTGCTTAAAGGCAGGAAGGAATTCCGGATTTTTCTCTATATCAGCAAAACTTTGAATCCATTGCTCTACATAAGTCTGACTAAGTATTTTTCTGTTTAGAATACTAATGACGGGTCTTACCATTCGCTCATCCTCACCATCGGAGTAAATCCGGTCTGTGATGGTGATCTTGTCGTAAACCAATTTGAGGATGGTTAAGAGGTCTTTGTTATCCAGTTCGGAACATTGAGCCAGATCGTCCAAGGCATCTGCCCCATGAGCGATGGCATGAGCCCAGCCTTTTTCCTCGTCATACCCGCGGTAATCCCGTTCTTCTTTTATACTGTACAATACTTTCTCTTTGATCTGATGAATTTGTTCACTTGAGAGAAAGGGGGATTCACGGTGTCTCATAAGGATGAGCGGTATGACCAGCATTGAGAAAGAACGGGTGAAGACCGAGTCTGTATTATTTTCGCCAAGCTTAAAGTGCAAGTGCTGTGTATCCAAAATAACAGGCAGAAGTTGTTCCAGCTCGTATGCAGTTAGAGAATGACCGGGAATCCAATGGGATAAGGTCGTATAAATCAGATCATCACGCAGCTCAGCATCCACAGAACCGATGTTATGTATCATTTCTTGTGCCAACTGGAAAGTGTCGGGAGGTGCCTGGTAGCCATTTTCTGTGATTGCTATCAACTTTTCTTTTAAATTCATTGTACACGCTCCTGCTTTTTCGGTATTCCTTCTTCTCTTATTATAAGCGAAAATTCGTTTCTAAATGAAGAAGTGCATATTAAACTTGCTCTGGAGGAAGAAGTAATCGAGGTGGTTAACCGGATAGATGAAGCAGGTACGTAGTTCAAATATATAGGGTGAATACTCTAAATAAAGCGGTCATGGAAATAGAACTGTGAGCAAAGAGGGAGACGCATGCTTTTGAATATTATCCATGATCGAGCCGTCAAATAAAGCGGGGGTACTGGTAGCGCTCATAGGAGACTGGAGACAGATTTGGAGTGTGAATATCCCGGGAACAATATTTATATTTTTGCTCTCGGCGGAGTAATGTTACAGATTGTTGTAATGGGGATTATCTACTTGACGCTTGGAATTGGCAGTGAAGGTAATTATTATCTTCCGTTGCTATTTATGATTATAAATCTGAGAACAATAATAGTTAATTTATATCCAAGAATCTTTGCGCGTTATGGAGTGTATTACCCTAGTGACGGATTGCTTTTGAAAAGAATACTACAGATGAAGGCATCTCCGGACAACAGGCTGTAGTCCTTCAATTAAGATTTTTATAATCGGGACACTAAGGCAGCAATGCCCGGGTGTCTTTTTTTATGTCTTTTTGGGACAGGACCCAAAAATAGTGGTATTTTTCCCAATGAGGGGTCCTTATGTCTGAGAGCGTCTGGCAATATAATATGAATGCGGTTACATAAAACCGAGGATTGAATATAAAAGGGGAGGCAAAGTATGAAAAGTATGAAGCGTGTTCTAGCGGGGATCTCTACACTGGTTTTGATGTCATCTGCTCTGGCAGCGTGTGGAGGCAATAATAATTCAAGCTCATCCGGCGCAAACGCAACAACTGCTCCAGCAGCTAATACTGCTACAGAGGCTACAACTGCTCCAGCAGCAGGATCTGGTGAGAAAGTTACTATCAATCTCTGGAGCTTCACGGACGAGATTCCAAACATGACCAAGAAGTACATGGAGCTACATCCTGAAGCGAATGTGGAATTCAAAACTACGATTGTTGCAACTACAGATGGAGCCTATCAGCCTGCTCTTGACCAGGCGCTGGCCGCTGGCGGAAAAGATGCACCAGATATTTACGCTACTGAAGGGGCATTCGTACTCAAATATACACAAGGCGATGCATCCACTTTTGCCGCCAATTATGCTGACCTGGGCCTTACTGATCAAATGGTTAAGGACGCAGGTATCGCTCAATATTCTGTTGATATCGGCAGCAAAGACGGCCAGCTGAAAGGTCTTGGCTATCAGGCGACAGGCGGAGCCTTTATCTATCGCCGCTCGCTTGCCAAGGATGTATTTGGAACAGATGACCCGGCTACGATCAAGAATGAAATTGGTCCAGGCTGGGATAAGTTCTTCAGTGCAGCAGAAAAGCTGAAAGCTAAAGGATATGCCGCAGTTTCTGGAGATGGGGATCTCTGGCACGCGGTCGAGAACAGTTCTGATAAAGGCTGGATTGTCGATGGCAAGCTGCATATTGATCCGAAGCGCGAAGAGTTCCTCGATCTTTCCAAGAAGCTGAAAGACAACGACTATTACAACGATACGACAGACTGGCAAGAAGCCTGGTTCGCTGATATGAACGGTACTGGTGCAAAACCGGTCTTCGGCTTCTTCGGTCCTGCGTGGCTCATTAACTATACGTTAAGCGAACATGCAGTAGAAACAAAGGGTGACTGGGCAGTTACTGAATCACCAACAGGCTTCTTCTGGGGAGGCACTTGGTTGATCGCTAACAAAGATGTAGTCAAGGACGAAGCCAAAAAACAAGCCGTTGCCGACTTTATCAAGTGGGTAACACTCGACACCTCTGAAACCGGACTCCAGTACTCCTGGGCTAACGGAACAATGAAAGCTGGCGAGCAAGGTGCGAAGGACAGTGTTGCTTCCTCCGTTGTTATGGATAAATCTAAAGGTGATTTGGAATTGGTTGGCGGACAGAACATTTTCGATATCTTTGTTCCAGCTAATGCCAACGCTTCCGGTAAGAACTTGACTGCATTCGACGAAACGATCAACAAGCTCTGGCGTGATCAAGTACGCGAATATACTGCAGGCAACAAAGACCGTGCTAAAGCGATCGAAACCTTCAAACAGCAAGTCAAAGATCAACTGAATATCGATAGCGAATAAAAAGCAATCGAAGGGGCGGGGGAGTCATCCCGCCCCTTCATATCAACTAAAGGGGTGAGAGCATGCGCCGCAATGGTGTGAACTACTCTAAATTTGGCTATATTTTTACGTTTCCGTTTGTTTTGGCATTTCTGATCTTCTCGCTGTATCCTATTTTATACACCGCATTCATCGGGTTCACCGATTTGCAGGGATTAATACCAAAACCAATACATATTTTGGATAATCCTTTTCAGAATTTCAAAGATTTGATCCTTAGTAACGCCTCTTTCCGAAAATCTCTGATTAACACCGGGATACTCTGGATTGTCAACTTCGTTCCCCAAATTCTTCTTGCACTCTTGCTTACTGCATGGTTTACGAACCAGCGTCTCAAAATAAAAGGACAAGGTTTCTTCAAGGTTCTGCTGTATATGCCTAATATTATTACTGCGGGTACAATCGCCTTGCTTTTCAGTACTCTGTTTGGCTATCCAATGGGTCCAGTAAACAGTTTCTTTGAAATGATGGGTTGGTCCGACGCTCCGATCTACTTCCTTCAGGATAAGACGACAGCGCGGGGCATTGTGGCGTTCATCCAGTTCTGGATGTGGTACGGGAACACCATGATCATTCTGATCGCAGGTGTTATGGGTATCAATCCCGCGCTCTTCGAGTCTGCATCGATTGACGGTGCAAACGGAGTTCAGACGTTCTTCAAGATCACGCTGCCAAGTTTACGTACAATTCTACTATTCACACTGATTACATCGATGGTCGGTGGTTTGACCATGTTTGATATTCCACAGCTCTTCCTTGCGGGCGGACCGGATGACTCTACGCTTACCACGTCCATGTTCATTTATGGGCAAGCCTTTAAGGGAAGCTATTTGTACAATCGTGCTGCTGCTGCGAGCATGATTATGTTCTTGATTTCAGGGATATTGTCTGCATTTGTGTTCTATCTAATGCGTGACCGTGACGCGGCAAGACTTAAAAAAATCGAAAAAATGCATCGGAAATCCACCAAGAGCAGCCAAAAGGGGGGCGTAGCACATGGACAATAATCAAAAAGGCGGAAACGTCACCCGGAAGATAAACAAGACGATTATCTATATCGTCTGTATCTGTCTGGCGGTGCTCAGCGTCCTTCCGTTTTGGATCATGTTTGTAAACGCCACCCGTTCTTCAGCAGAAATTCAAAGCGGTATCTCATTGTTTCCTTCGTCCCATATGATGGACAATCTGAAGTTGCTGCTTGAAAAGAGCTTCGATCCGATTCAGGGGTTTATCAACTCATTTGTTATCTCTTCTTCAGCTACTCTCTTAACGGTCTATTTCTCCTCCCTGACGGCTTATGGTCTTGTGACTTATAGCTGGAAGCTGCGCGGGGCATTCTTTACCTTTATTTTGTGTGTAATGATGATTCCTTCCCAGGCCAGTGCCATCGGATTCTATCAGTTCATGTATAAAATTCATTGGACCAATAGCTTCCTTCCGCTGATTCTTCCGGCAATTGCCGCACCGGCGGTGGTATTCTTTATGCGCCAGTATCTGCTGGCCACGCTGTCGATAGAGATCGTTGAAGCTGCGCGGGTAGACGGCTCGAGTGAGTTCAAAACCTTTAACCGGATTATCCTGCCGCTGATGGCTCCGGCTGTGGCGACACAGGCGATCTTCGCCTTCGTGGGCAACTGGAACAACCTGTTCATGCCGCTCATCCTGCTTACCCAGAAAGAGAAGTATACGATGCCGATCATGGTCAGCTTGCTGCGCGGGGATATATACAAGACGTCGTTCGGCTCGATCTATATGGGGCTGGCGCTGACAGCTTTACCGCTGTTCGTAGTCTACTTCCTGTTGTCCCGTTACATTATCGCGGGCGTAGCGCTTGGCGGCGTCAAAGAATAAACCCACTCAGATTCATCCCAAATTGAGTTCTGTTGATTAGCTAAATTATGGTTATGGAAACGTAGTAGACTTTTTCTTGAGGCCGCCACATTGCGGAGATCTGCAGAGGTGTAGAAGATTTACGGAATGAGCGATTTCTTTGCTACTTATTTTGGCTAATCAACAGGCGTACTCCTGATAATGGATAACATTATCGGGAGTTTTTTTGTAAATATACAAATTTTATGTTTCACATGATAAGTTATCCTTCTATCTCTCGCTGAAACGGCGCTTGCAATGGCTTCGCAGGGCGTAAGCGTATCGGTGGTGCGGCTTCCGCTGTCCGTTCATGGTGATGGCAACTGGAGCTGTCAAAAAATAAATATCGGATGAGTCAGAGCATATTGTACAATTGAAAGGATGATGTGAAGTTTCTTTTATTTAGCTCACAGGGAGGAAGAATGGATGAAAATCGGTTTGCTGATTATTGATCTGCAAGAGGTGCATTTGGGCAAGGTGGAACAGAAAGTAATCGATAAGGCCTGCGAGTATATTAACTATGCTGCAGAACTGCTGCGTTCCAAAGATCATACCGTGATTCATGTTCAGGACATTGAGGGTATGCAGCCTTCAGAGGAAGCGAAGTTCAATATCATTCCCGGAATCGAAATTAAGGAGACAGATCTTAGAGTGACGAAGGAATATTCGAATGCTTTTTGGAAGACGGACCTGGAGCAGATTGTGCTGGAGCAGGGCATTGATCTGCTGATTCTCTCGGGATATGCCGCTGAGCACTGCGTACTGTTCACCTATAACGGGGCTCTGGAGAGAGGCTTCAAAGCCGTACTCCTGCAAAATGGAATTCTAAGCTCACAAAGTGATGTGATTCCTGCAACCTATAGAGACCGGAGTCTGATTTCTTATCCAGTGATTGAGGCGCTGGTGCAGTAAGGGAGTATCGCAGGGCTGGAGGAAGAACAATGGAACAGTATATGGTCTACAATGCGGAGAACAACGGTCAAACGCTAGTGGTGCTCCCGGCGCTGGGTGAACGAAAGGAAATATATGCTCCTCTGGCTGCACAAATGGAGACTGTTCGGATCATCGCCATTGACCTGCCGGGTCATAACCGTGAGGATCGGGCCGATGCTGATATTGGAGCTTTTGTGCAGGAGATTAAGGATATTTTGGATGAGTTACAGATTTCGGAAGCGCATCTCGTAGGCAATTCTATCGGCGCATGGATATGTGAGGCCTTTTATGCGGAGTATCCTGCTTATGTGAAGTCACTTACTTTGCTCGATGGCGGATATTATTTCCTTGCGGACAGGGAAGAGGATGAGGGGGAGATTACGTTACCTGTCATTGATAGTCTGGAGGAGCTTGAGCAGGCAGTGGATGAAACCATCCTGGCGATGGACAAGCTTGCTGAATCTGAACGACAAGTATTCAAGGACTATTTAATGAATAACTTCTACCTGCAGGGTGATTCCTATATGCACCATAGCCGTGAACAGGCCTTAAATCGTCTGAGCAAGGAAGTAACTGCCACCGATTATTGCCTGAAGCAAACGGCTGATATTCCTTTGATATTGCTGTTGGCAGAAGAGAGTATGGATGAATTTAGTCTGGAGAAAATGCAGCTTTTCAAGGTTGCCCACCCTGATGCGGATGTGAAAATAATCGGCAACGGCTATCACTTCCTGCCGATTACGAATGCGGCAGATGTGGCAGCGGCGATGCATGAATTGCTAAGTCCGCTGTAATACCGCTTCTTTTAATTTAACAGGTATAAGAATACGCCAAAAACACTTCAAGAGCCGTTTAAGCGCTGAAGTGTTTTTGGCGTATTAGGGTCACAATATCAGTTATTTAACCCCCGGTACGGGCTAATTCCTCATGCACGATAGGGGCAACCTTGGTGCCCAATAGCTCAATGGCGCGCAGCACCTCGCGGTGCGGCATGGTGCCTACATTCACATGCAGGAAGAAGCGGGTCACGCCAAGATTCTTGCGCAGCAGGAGGATCTTCTCGGCTACATATTCAGCGTCGCCGACATAGAGTGCGCCGCGCAGGCTGCGGGCATCGTCAAAGGCCGCACGGTTATAGGTTCCGCCCCAGCCCCGTTCGCGTCCGATGACATTCATCTGGGCTGCGGTGGACGGGTAGAACAAGGCGGCTGCCTGTTCGTTAGTTTCACCTACGAAGCCGTGGGAGTGCGTGGCAATCTGCAGCTTGTCTGGATTATGTCCGGCGCGGACAGCCGCCTCCTTGTATAAGGCGACGAGAGGAGCAAAGCGTTCCGGCATGCCGCCAATGATCGCGAAAGCGATCGGAAGACCAAGCGTTCCGGCCCGCACGGCGGATTCAGGATTGCCGCCGCTGGCGACCCAGACGGGAAGCGGATCCTGGACGGCGCGGGGATAGACGGCAAGGTTATTAATCGCCGGGCGATGGCCGCCGCGCCAGGTGACCTTCTCGGAAGCGCGGATCGCCAGCAGCAGTTCCAGATTCTCCTCGAACAATTCATCATAATCATCCAGGCTATAGCCAAACAGCGGGAAGGACTCAATGAATGAGCCACGGCCCGCCATAATCTCTGCCCGGCCATTCGAAAGTCCATCCAGAGTGGCAAAATCCTGGTACACCCGGACCGGATCATCTGAAGACAAGACGCTGACAGCGCTGGTCAGTCTGATTCGCTTGGTCGTAGCTGCCGCTGCGGCAAGAACCACAGCCGGAGCACTGCCTGCATAATCGGCCCGGTGATGCTCACCTATGCCATATACGTCCAGGCCCACCTGGTCAGCGAGCACAATTTCTTCTACGGCTTCGCGCAGTCTCTCCGCATGGCTAATGGCCTTGCCGGTTACCGGATCAGGCGTAGTCTCCAAAAACGTGCTTATTCCTATTTCCATCAATTGTTTCTCTTCGGACATATTAATCCGCCCCCTTCTTCATGTACCCATTCTACTATACTTTATAATGTTTCTCAACTTTAGTAAGTGAAATTTATTCCGGAAGCTACTGCCGCTTGGATGATAACGGAATGGCAGCGGCAGCGGATACCGGGTACGGGGTAGCGTACGGATGGCGTCAGATTCGCATTTATGTGAAATAACCGGCCGGATCAGCGGCCCAGCCAAACAAAGCCAAGCGGACCGGGATGAACCCGGATCCGCTTGGCTGTTTGCTGTCCTCAGGATTTATCCTTTTTGACAGCAAGCTGTACGATCATAATGATGAGAACGAGCAATGCGATGAGCTGATCTGTACTCATGGTGGTCCGGCCTCCAATCCACTGGCAAGGATGGCTCTTCGGACCTGCATCTCCTCTCCAAGAAGCTGCTGCGTTCCCCATAATCTAGCATATGAACCGGCAGAGAAGGTTAGTACTTAAGCGTAGTGAACTACACACCACCTAAGAGGTGGGTGCTTCTTGGTCAATAGAGCTACTGCTCCAAGTTTACCCAAGCTTATAGGCTAGTTCCTAACCCGCTAAGGGCCATTTACATGGCTAGTTGTAGAAGATTCAGTGCCGCATTCCGGTCTCTGTCATGCTCTGTATGACAGGCAGGACAGGACCACTCCCGTACGGCTAGGTTCTTTACTTCTGCATTTTTGTAGCCACAGCAGGAACACAATTGACTGCTTGCAAAGTGTTTGGGAGCAATGATTAATTCTCTGCCGTACCATTTCGCTTTGTAGGTCAGCATGTCTCTGAACAGGCTCCAAGACACTTCGGATATGGCTTTGGCTAACTTATGATTCTGCATCATGTTCTTTACACGCAAGTCCTCCATCACGATCACTTGGTTTTCGTTTATCATTTGGGTGGACGTTTTGTGCAAAAAGTCTTTCCGTTGATTCGCTATTTTTTCATGCAGTCTGGCGACCTTCAGCCTTGCTTTATACCGGTTACGGCTCCCTTTCTTCTTTCGTGACAAGTCCTTTTGCAGCTTGGCTAATCGTTGTTCAGACTTCCGCAAGTACTTCGGATTCGGTATGATTTCGCCATGTGAAGGAATCGCAAAGTCTTTCAACCCCAGATCCACACCGATCTTCGTCTCGAGTGGGGGCAATGGGATGATATCCGTTTCCACCAATACGGAAGCGTAATATTTTCCCGTGGGTGTTTTGGAAATGGTGCATGATTTAATACGTCCCTCGAATGGACGGTGCAGCTTGATTTTGATTTTCGTTTTTAGTTTGGGGATTTTGATCCTTCCCTCTGTAATGGCAATGGTTCCCTTCTGGTTATTGGTTGTGAAGCTATGGCTATTCTTCTTCTTGCTCTTGAATTTTGGAAATCCCGCGTTCGGTTCACGGAAGAAATTCTGATACGCCTTCTCTAAGTGAAGCTGGGCATTGGCTAAGGCTAGACTATCCACTTCTTTCAGCCAGGCAAAATCCTTTTTGTAGGGCGCAGGTGTCGTTTGGAGCATCGTTTCCGTTTGCTTGTAATGTTCAATCTTATCTGCAAGCATTCGATTGTAGATGAAGCGAACAGCGCCGAATACTTTAGTGAAGTACTGCTCTTGCTCATAGGTGGGATGGATTCGATACTTATAAGCCTTTAACACCTGCCCACCTCATTTCTGACCTTGAGATTCGATGTACTTCCGGATGACTTCAATCGGCGCACCGCCAGTCGTCAGGAGACAATAACTTCTGGACCAGAAATATTCCTTCCACAGCTGTTGACGAATTACAGGAAATTCTTTCTTAATTAGACGGGAGGATGCACTCTTATAAGCGTTCAGAAATTTAGAAATATCGCTATTGGGGTGAGCTTTCATTAGAATGTGAACATGATCCTTGTCATGCTTCCATTCCTGCAGGGTGATATTGTAATTAGGCTGAATGGACTCAAATATCTCTTGTAACCGATTCGAAATGTCATCGTCTATTACTTTTCTGCGGTACTTCACGACTAGAATAAGATGATAATGAAGAGAGAATACTGAATGATTATTTGTGTCTAATTCCACGGATATCACAACCTATTTCATAATACTACTGAATACTTTTATTGTAATATTTTAGGTTGTATTTGTCTATGAGAAAGACCGCTGACACTCATCCCGCCACTTAGAGAAGTGGGGGAATTCTGACAGCTAACTGTTAAAAAAATTCCTGAAAACAGGGTAACTATAGAATTGAAATATTACCTCTTGTCCTTTTGATAGGACTGTTTTAGTATATAAGAATTGGCTTATATAATGAGGAGGCTGAACCGCGATGGATAAGCTTAACGAGGTGGCTGATGACCTGAAGCTTCTGGGAGACAAGACCCGCCTGATGATGCTTGGACTGCTGCAGGAGCGGGAATGGTGTGTCTGTGAGTTCGTCGAACTCTTTGAGATCTCGCAGCCGGCAATCAGCCAGCATCTGCGTAAACTGAAGGATAAGGGGATGGTGAAGGAGAGCAAACGCGGGCAGTGGGTGCATTACTCCCTGAATGTGGAGGGCAAGCCGCATATCACGGCCGTCCTGCATGGACTGCCGGATTCACATACTCTGCTGGCGTCACTGAATAAGACAGAGGTTACTGCCTGCTGCGACTGATACAACACTAGATCGATGAGAACGTCTGGAGGATAGGCTGGCGTTACTCTTATATATAAATATATCGGATTGGGGAGTGCTGCGGGAAATGTTGCTGCGGGTCAAACGGAGGGCGGGATTATGGTTGTCCTAGCCAGCCTTATTTTTGTTATTACTTTAATGTTTGTGATCTGGCAGCCGCGGAAGTTATCCATTGGCTGGTCAGCCTGCGGCGGAGCGCTGCTGGCCCTGGCGGCAGGCGTGGTCAGCTTCGGGGATGTCCGCGATGTGACGCTGATTGTGTGGAATGCCACGCTGGCCTTTGTAGCTATTATTCTGATTTCTTTGATACTCGACCGTGTTGGATTCTTTGAATGGGCGGCACTGCATATGGCAGCGGCGGCACGCGGCAACGGTACACTGATGTTCATCTATGTTATCTTGCTGGGTGCAGTGGTAGCTGCGTTGTTTGCCAATGACGGGGCAGCGCTGATCCTGACACCGATTGTACTGGCGATGGTCCGGGCGCTGAATTTTGATGAGAAAAAAGTGTTTCCCTTCATTATCGCCAGCGGGTTTATCGCCGACACGACTTCGCTGCCGCTGATCGTCAGCAATCTGGTCAATATTGTATCGGCCGATTTCTTCGGCATCAGCTTCACGGAATATGCAGGACGTATGCTGCTGCCTACGCTGTTCTCGCTCGCCGCCAGTATTCTGGTCTTATACTTGTTCTTCCGCAGAAGTATACCCAAAGTGTACGACACTGCCGGGATGAAGCTCCCGGAGGAGGCGATTAAGGACAAGCGGATGTTCCGGTTATCCTGGGGCGTGCTGGCGCTTCTGCTGGCCGGATATTTTGTCAGTGAATTTCTGAACATTCCGGTTTCTGTCGTGGCAGGTGTAATCGCGGTTTGCTTCCTGCTCATGGCCCGCCGGAGTCCTTACGTCAAGACGATGGAAGTGGTCAAGGGCGCGCCGTGGGCGATTGTCTTTTTCTCCATTGGTATGTATGTCGTGGTGTATGGCTTGCGCAATGCCGGACTGACCGATGTGCTTGCAGAGATGATCAGTGAGGTTGCGGAACACGGATTGTTCGCAGCAACGATGGGGATGGGCTTCCTCGCCGCGATCCTCTCCTCAGTGATGAATAATCTGCCGACTGTGCTGATTGGGGCGCTGGCCATTGATAACGCACAGGCGACAGGTCTCATTAAAGAGGCTCTGATCTACGCGAATGTCATCGGTTCCGATTTGGGTCCGAAGATTACGCCGATCGGCTCGCTCGCTACTCTGCTGTGGCTGCATGTGCTATCAGGCAAAGGTGTAAAGATCTCTTGGGGCACTTATTTCAAAACAGGAATTATTCTGACAATTCCGACGCTATTTATCACATTGTTAGGTTTGTATCTGCAACTGAAGCTGTTCTAATCTAGTCCTGAAGGAGAAGTCAGACATTAGCAAAAAGACAATCTATTTCCTATACGGGAACGAAATACAAACGAATTAAGTACAAAAAGCGGTGCAGACGGGGTGTCTGACCGCTTTTTATGTTGTTCTAGAAAGAGATACAGTTCGAACAATTGGAGTTACCCATTAATTATAGGATGATCATTAAGATATTGCAGAATGTACAACATTAAGGCCGATCTATACAGCTGACCTTAAAGATTATCACTTCAGCCGCCTGGTTGGGGTAAAGATAAGGCCATAGGGCAGACTGACCTGCCCAATCCGGTCTCAAACTGAGCAAAACCACGCGCTACTCCTTCTGCTTCCCAAGCCCATGCCCATGCTCGTGCCCCTGATCCTGATCCTGATCCTGATCCTGATCCTGATCCTGATCCTGATCCTGATCCGGGTATTTCACGACAGGCCATTTCACTTTGCGCAGGGCATCTATCAGCTCCGGCCCCACATTCAGATTGCTGCTGACCAGTTCATGGGGGGTAAGCGCCATCCACTGGTTCAGGGAGACATCGGCGAACCGGTCGCTGCGGAACATTTCCAGGAACCAGAGCGTGTCTGTCCCGGTATTCTGTATATAATGTCCCTGGGCAAAAGGCACATAGCCGACATCTCCGGCTCTGACGTTAAATGTACGCGCTGCGCCGTCCCCGCCAAAGACCGTCATCCGGCCTTGCCCGGTCAGATAATACTGCCACTCGTCATTATTCGGATGCCAGTGCAGCTCCCGCATGCCGCCGGGCTCAATCTCCACCAGCGCGGCGGCAATGTTCCGGGAGATGGGGAAATAGCTGGAGTCGACAATCCGCACACTGCCCCCGGGCGTCCGAAGCGGCGGCTGGGCCAGCAGCTGATGCTTGAAGCTCAGCGGAATTTCCCCGTAAGGCGACTCGACTCTCTGACTCTCAAGGGGGCCGGGCACCTGATCCTGATAAATATACACTTGTTCCTTCGGAATACACTCAAATGCAGATTCAGGTACGCCGAAGTTGGCGGACAGGACCTCTGGCGGCGTATGGGCAAACCAGTCGGAGATCGACAGGGTGTTCAGATCTGAGAAGCCTCCATCGTCAAAAACAAGCAGGAATTCACATCCCTCCGCCAGCCCCTGGATTGAATGCGGGATGCCCGGAGGGAAATACCACAGATCGCCCGGGCCGACATCGGCAATGAAGTTCCGGCCATTCTGATCCACGGCGGTAATCCGGGCGCTGCCGAGCAGCATATAGGACCATTCCGCCTGCTGGTGCCAGTGCAGCTCGCGTACTCCGCCCGGCGTCAGGCTCATATTCACCCCGGCAAGGGTGGTGGCAATTGGCAGCTCTCTGACGGTAACCTCCCGGGACCAGCCGCCGAAGTTCAGCTGCATATGGGCGTCGGAGAAGGAGAACTTCAGATTGGGGATCAGCCCGTTATCTGTAGAGGGCGGGACGAACATATCGGGATTCTCCCGGTCGCGCAGAATATCGCGGGGGCCGAGGTCAACATTGCCTGCACCGTCACTGCGGATAGGCTGGGGGATAACGGGCTTGCTAGAAGAACCGGGTTCGGCAGGGTTCATGGCTTAAGCTCCTTTCTGGATCGTACAGCACTCCAAGAAATATATGCGCCAGTATGCCACTTATGAGTTGTGAAGGGCTGAGCGAAATGTGATAATATTTGACTACCGGACAAATTTCCGTACGATAATCAGAGAGCAGGGTTTGAACTAATGACAATAGACGGACAAGAACGATACCGCTTCAGTGAAGCGCCAATATGGGAACTGCAGCGCAGGTATTATGAGCAGCTCGGGCTGCAGGCTTGGGCGAATGACCAGGTCCCACAGTACATTACAAGCAATCCGATGATCGGAACAGCGTATGCGGAGATGATCTTCGGATTTCTGCAGGACCGTGCGGAGAAGGGGCATACTACAGAACCGGTTATTATTCTGGAGCTTGGCGCAGGTGTCGGACGCCTGGCGTTCCATGTTCTGCAGCAGCTATGTGAGCTGATCCAGTATGCCGGAGTGCTGCTGCCTCCTTTCCGCTACGTCATGAGCGATCTGCCCTGGAAGAATATTGAGGGCTGGCAGAAGCATGAAGGTCTGAAGCCTTTTGTGGAGCAGGGGATTCTTGATTTCGCCCGCTTTGATGCGGTGCAGGATACAGAGCTGTCCCTGACGCAGAGCGGAATAGTGATTAAGCCCGGCGGACTGCAGCAGCCGCTGATGGTGATCGCCAACTACTTCTTCGATAGTATTCAGCAGGAACTGCTCTATATTGATGAAGGCAAGATTTATGAATGTGAGGTTTCGTTAAAATATCCCGAGCAGTCCGGCTCGATGAGCACGTCCGAAGTACTGCGGGATCTGGTGCCGGAATATCATTACAAGCGGGCCGAAGGCTATGAGGATCCTTCATACAAGTACCATGAAGTGATTTCATTCTATCTGGACAAGCTGGAGGATTCGCATATCCTGTTCCCGGCGGCGGCCATTTCCTGTATGGAACGTCTCGGGGCTCTCTCCCAGGGGAGCTTCCTGCTGCTTACCGCAGATAAGGGCGACCACCGGCTGGAGAACTGGGAATTCGCCGAGCCGCCGAAGCTGATTCATCACGGCAGCATTTCACTCACGGCAAATTATCATGCGCTGGTGCATTATTTTGAACGGAAGGGCGCCAAGTCCCAGTTCACACAGCATCATTATAAGAATCTGAATGTCGGCTGCATTCTGATGCTTGAAGAGCCGATGCTCCATCCCCATACCCGTCTGGCCTACCGGCGGTTTGTAGAGCGGTTCGGCCCGGATGATTTCTTCAGCCTGAAGGTGTGGATCGACAAAAATTACGATACGATCGGCATGCAGCAGATCCTGGCCTTCTGGCGGCTGGGCGGCTATGATGCCGAGCTGTTCATCCAGAGTGCGGAGCGTATCTCCGCTCTGCTGCCGGATGCCAGTGATGATGAGCTGCTGGACCTGCAGCGCGGGATTAATCTGATGTGGAAAGGCTTCTATCCGATGCCGCAGAAATATGATCTGGCGCTCGACTGCGGTCTGCTGCTGTTCGAGATGGAGCAGTACGGGGAGTCCCGCCGCTTCCTGGAACATTCGCTTGCATCCAGTGAGGAGGAGCCGGTAATTACTGTATTGTACTGCCTGGCTATTTGCAGCTACGAGCAGGAGGATGACGAAGCAGCGCTGGATTATACGCGCAGATCACTTCTGATTGAGCCGGAGCATGAGGAAGCCTTGGAGCTTTTGGCGGCGCTGAGCCAGGGGTAAGGTTGTCCCGCAGGCTGCTGCCGCCAACGGACATTGCTACACTTTACACCCAGCCTGTGATTTGTTATTCTGGATCAAATGATCAAACGCGATGACGAGAAGAGTACGTCTATTCATTCCCTCACAGAGAGCTCCGGGTGGTGCGAAGGAGCAGGGAAGGCTGGACCGAAACAAGCCTCTGAGCGGTGCACCGGAACCGGCTATGGCCGGGGATGGTACAACAGGAGCTCCTGTTACAGAGCTAGAGTATAAGTCCTGCCTGCCGGCAGTGCCGTACTTGATGAGATTAATATGGCGACATATTAATAAACCTGGGGTGGTACCGCGAGAATCTCGTCCCCAAGACTACAGTCTTGGAGGTGAGGTTCTTTTTTGTTGTCCCGTGAGGGCAGGTATCACCAATATACAGGAGGAGATCAGAATGACTGACGTTAATGTGAATGAGAGTGAACCGGCCGTGCCGGAGAATTATATGGATAAGCTGATCAGAGAAGACGTGGAGGGCGGAGTCTACAGCAGGGAGATCTGCACAAGATTTCCGCCGGAGCCCAATGGGTATCTGCATATCGGCAGTGCTTTTGCCATCCACACGAATGTTGAGATTGCCCGTAAGAATGGCGGCAGATTCCATCTGCGCTTCGATGATACCAACCCGCTGAAGGAGGATATGGAGTATGTAAAAGCTATTACCGAGGACATGGAATGGCTGGGCTGCAGCCCGGGAGAGCATATCTATTATGGCTCTGATTATTCGGAGGAAATCTGCCGCAGCGCAGAGGAACTGATTCTTAAGGGGAAAGCTTATGTCTGCGACCTGACTCCGGAGGAAGTAACGTCCTACAGGGGGACATTAACCGAACCTGGTAAGGACAGTCCGTACCGGGACCGGTCGCCGGACGAGAATCTGCGGCTGTTCCGGGGGATGCGTAATGGAGAATATCCTAACGGTGCAAAGGTGCTGCGGGCCAGAATCGACATGTCTTCGCCCAACATCAATCTGCGCGACCCGGTACTCTACCGGATCATTCATGCAGAGCACTACCGCACGGGGGAGGACTGGTGCATCTATCCGATGTATGATTTTGCTCATCCGATTCAGGATGCCATTGAAGGGGTAACGCATTCACTCTGCTCCATTGAGTTCAAGGATCACCGGCCGCTGTATGAGTGGGTGCTTAAGGAGCTGAATATTCCTGAACCCCCTAAGCAAAGGGAATTCGGCCGGGTGAATCTGACGGGAGTGGTCACGAGCAAACGGTATCTCCGGGCGCTGGTTGCCGGGAAGTATGTGGACGGCTGGGATGATCCGCGTCTGCCTACGCTCCGTGGACTGCGCAGACGCGGATTCACGCCGGAGAGCATCAAGGATTTTGTCCGGGAGATCGGGATGGTCCGCAATACGGCAATGGTCGATTTCTCGCTGCTGGAGCACTGCGTAAGACAGGATCTTAAAGCGAAGGTGCCGGCTATCATGGCCGTGCTGAATCCGCTGAAGGTTGTGCTTGCCAATTACGAAGCCGGGGCTTCTGAATCTCTTAACATTGAGTACAACAGTGAGAATCCCGCGCTCGGCACAAGAGACGTTCCATTCTCCGGCACACTCTATATCGAGCGGGAGGACTTCATGGAGATACCTTCCAAGGGCTTCCGCAGACTGACGCTTGGCGGTGAAGTACGGCTGAAGGGTGGGTATTTCATCCGCTGCAATGAAGTGATTAAGGATAAGGAAACTGGTGAGATTGTCGAGCTGCGCTGCACCTATGATCCGGATACGAGAAGCGGGAGCGGTTTTGACGGGCGGAAGGTAAAAGGAACCATCCATTGGGTGTCCGCTGAGCATGCGGTCAAAAGTGATGTGTATCTGTACGAGAAGTTGCTTGTAGACAATGAAGGGCCGAAGGAGGAAGGGGAGACCTGGGAAGCGTACATCAACCCGGATTCTGCCACTTTGCTAAAGGATTGCTTGCTGGAGCCGCTTGCGGATAAACCACAGCCCGGGGACAAATTTCAATTCCTGCGTCACGGTTATTTCTGTATCGACAGCAAGCACAGTTCTGATCACAGGCTGGTATTCAACAGAATTGTTCCGCTGAAGGACACCTGGAAAGGGAAAGCAGAAAAATAAGCTTCAACACAGTTTCTCCACAAACGGCGGCTATACTGATGGCAGTACCTTGAATCCCGGAGGAGGAATAACCATGAATTGGTCCTGGCTGGTTACATTGATCTGTCCGCTGATGATGATTCTCATGATGTTCGGAATGCCCGGCATGCGCGGCAAACATGGACATGGAGGCCACTCGCGGAAGCAGGCGGATGTGGAGAAGCTGCAGCAAGAGCTGAATGAACTGAAGCTGCTGAATGAACAGATGCGCGCTGATATCCAAAGTATTACCTCTTAAGCAGTGTGGATCACACTGGAATGCCCGGCGGGCGAGAGTCAGGATTAACTCCTGAAGCTCGTCCGTTTTTTTGTACGCTGTGACAGATGCATTTTAGTTTGCGAAGCAGCGGGCGGGGTAATGACTTCTTAGGCTGGAGCATCACTTTGCCGCAGGTTTGCACATAATATATTTTTGAGCATCTGGGCGGATATCGTGTGTATTAATCAGGATGCCATTCCGGATGAAAAATCCAATGAAAATACATTTACATTTCTCAATTAGCAGATTATAATGAAAACAAATCAAATGTTGCATCAGGGAAACTTTCGTGTATATAGACAACTTTTTCCGGGCAAGAGGAGGGATAGAAAATGATGGAGCAAAATACAGCAGTAGAATCATCCCCTATACTAAAAGGACATACTAATAAACATTCGGCACAATCGGTGCTGAATGGAGATGTCAAAGGACTGAAGAGACTCCTTCCTTTCTTGGGCCCGGCTTTTATCGCTTCTGTAGCGTATCTGGACCCCGGCAATTTCGCCACTAATATTACTGCAGGCTCGAAATACGGATATTTGTTATTATGGGTTATCTTTGCCTCGAATCTGATGGCTGTCCTTATACAATCCTTATCCGCCAAGCTTGGCATTGCCACCGGTAAGAATCTGCCTGAGGTAGCCCGGGAGAAATTCCCGAGGGGCGTGTCCATCTTCCTGTGGATTCAGAGTGAACTGGTTATTATCGCTACTGACCTGGCGGAATTTATCGGGGCAGCCCTTGGACTATACTTGCTGTTCGGTATACCGATGCTGCCCGCTGCGCTGATTACCGCAGTAGGATCTTTCGCTATTCTGGAGCTCCAGCGGCGCGGCTACCGTACCCTGGAGGCCGGAATTGCCGGGATGGTGATGATTGTTGTTCTGGCTTTTGCATTCCAGGTCATTATGGCGAAGCCCGATGCGGGCAGTGTAGTTGCCGGAATGTTCACTCCAAGATTCGAAGGTGTGGACAGCATCCTGCTGGCTGCCGGAATTCTCGGCGCGACGGTTATGCCGCATGCGATTTATCTGCATTCCTCGCTGACCCAGAGCCGGGTCGTCGGGATCGATGAGCGGGAGAAGAAACAGATCTTCCGGCTGGAATTCATCGATATTCTGATTGCCATGCTGATTGCCGGTGCCGTGAATATGGCCATGGTGGTTGTAGCTGCGGCGTTGTTCTTCAAGAATGGTCTGGTCGTTGAGGATTTGGATGTCGCCTTCGAGCAGTTCCGCAATCTGGCAGGACCGGTTACCGCCATCTCCTTCGGCCTCGGCCTCCTGATCGCAGGTCTGTCGAGCTCGTCGGTCGGTACAATGGCTGGTGATGTGGTCATGCAAGGCTTCATTAATAAAAAGATCAATCTCTACCTGCGGCGGGCGATTACAATCATTCCACCGCTGACCATCATCGCCTTCGGGATTAACGCTACTAGTGCACTGGTGATGAGCCAGGTCGTCTTGTCCTTCGGGATTGCCTTTGCCCTCATTCCGCTCGTGATCTTCACAAGCGACCGCACAATCATGAAGGGGCTGGTGAACCACCGGATCACCACCCTCCTCGGCTGGATTATCTCGGCTCTGGTAGTGTCACTAAATTTGTTCCTGATTGTTGAGATGTTTGTGTAACTGCTGTAAGGTCATTAATGTTTTACGCTGTGAATCTTCCTTCAAAAGGGTCGTCCCAAAGCCATGAACGATGGCTTGGGAGGGCCTTTTGTTATTTTTGCGTAGAAGTGCTACTGAATTCGGGGAAGTGGCGAGGGATGAGGAAATGAAAGGGATAAATCCCTTTGAATTCGCTGTAGGCGGGTATTTGGAGGAAATGAAGGGGATAAATCCCTTTGAATTCGCTGTGGGCGGGTATTTGAGGGAAATGAAGGGGATAAATCCCTTTCATTTCGATGGAAGTGGTCTTTAAGATTGTAGAAACTCCCCCTCTTAAACAGCGGAGCGGACGGAATGATTGTGGAAAAGCGGAGCGGTCGCCTTTGTATCCGGATTTTCACCGTAAAGGGGAATAAATAAAATCTGGATACAAGAGCGATTGGAACAACGTTCCGTTTGCGGAGCGTGCTCTAAAGTGCCAACGTAAATCCTGCTCTAAAACAAATATAAAAAAGAGGCACCCAAGCCATTTTGGCTTTGAGGCACCTCTTGCTTTTTATTAGTTCCTATTGCTTCACAATATCCTGCACAGCCTTATCCAGACTCTCCAGCAGCTTATCACGGTCAAGCTGTCCGCCGAGATATTCCTGCATCGCAGCGCCGAAGCCCTGGGTTACACCGTCAGGGAACATATCCCAGTTCCAGCCGAGGGCGGTAGCGGATTTCTCCTGCACGGCAACGGCAACCTGGCCGATATCTGCTGCGTCGGCAGCAACGTTAGTTTCAGCCGGGATGAACTTGAATTCCTTGGTCAGATACTTCTGGCCGGTTTCGGAAGAGACGAGCCAGTTCAGGAAGGCTTTAGCTTCTTCCGGATGCTCGGATTTGCTGTTCACCACATAGTTGTTAGGTACGCCTACAAGGATAGTGCCTTCTTCGTCGCTGATCGGAAGCGGGAGGAGGCCCAGATTCAGGGCAGGATCGATTTTGTCGATATCGCCTTGCGTCCAGTTACCCTGTAGCATCATCGCGGCTTTGCCGGATGCGAATTCCGCAACCTGGGTAGCATAGTCGGTAGTCATCTTGTTATCCTGGGCATTGTCGAAGATCACATCCACCAGATCCAGCCACTGCTCGAATACGGCGTTACCTTTGATCGTCTGCGTACCGGCTTTGACATCATCAATGAACTGCTTCGGATCAGGCTGGTGGGCCAGACCTACGTTCACAAGGTGAATCCCCATCGACCACCACTCATTAGTGGCTTCAAACGGTGTGATGCCGGCGGATTTCAGCTTGGCTGCCGCATCTTTCAATTGCGGGAGGGTCTTAGGCTCTTCCGTAATGCCGGCTTTGGCGAACAGATCCTTGTTGTAGATTAGTCCATAGCCTTCTACGTTCATTGGCATACCATAGAGCTTGCCGTCCACGGTTGCCGGCGTTTTGGCGGTTGGGATCAGATTGGCGGCCCAAGGCTCATTGCTCAAATCAGTGGCGCGGTCCATATAAGGTACGAGGGCAGTATAACCGCCGTTATTGAAAATTTCCGGTTCAGAGCCGGAAGCAATCTCCGCTTTGAGCAACGCGCCGTAGTCTTCACCGCCGCCATGCGTTTCCACTTCGACCTTCACACCGGTTTCTTTCTCATATTCTTCGGCGAGTGCGTTCAGCTGCTCGGCAATTTCAACCTTGAACTGGAACATTTTGATCGTAACATCCTTGGCAGGTGCCTTGGTTGCTTCCGGTGCTGTGGTTTCGGTTGACGCATTAGGAGCATTGGTTGCGTTTCCATTGCCTGCGGAATTCGTATTGCCGCTATTCCCGCAACCTGCGATAATAAGTGTGCAAACGGTTGCGATAACGAACGCGAACTTTCTTTTCATAGAATAACCTCCCTGGTCTGTGTTTCCTGCAACTAGATCGTAATCCAAATGAGAGTGGACTTACACTTAATATTTTGCTCGAAAAAGTGGATATTGTTGCAAGGGGATCTCGCGATCATCCCTTAATGGAGCCTGTGGTTACACCTTCGACAATATAACGCTGCAGGGACAGGAAGAATATGAGGATAGGCGTAATCGCCATCACGAGACCCGCAAGGGCCAGATCCCACTTCTTGGTGTACTGCCCGAAGAACTTGGTCACTGCAACCGGCAGGGTCGTCAGATCCTTATTTCCCCCGATGACGAGCACCGGCAGCAGATAGTCATTCCAGATCCACAGCGTGTTAAGGATAATGACCGTTACAATAATCGGCATGAGCAGCGGGAACACAATTTTGAAGAATACGCCGTACGGATTGGAGCCGTCCACCCGCGCCGCTTCCTCCAGCTCAAAAGGCACTGTCTTAATGAATCCGTGGAACAGAAACACCGACAGCGGCATTCCGAAGCCGAGATAGCAGGCCACGATCCCGTATAATTCTCCGCGAAGTTCCAGAATACTGGTCACACGGACTAATTGCAACATCAGCGACTGGAACGGAATGATCATCGCCGAGACCAGCAGCAGGAAGACGAAGGAATTGAAGCGTGTCGGCTTCCGTACAATCTGATAAGCGGCCATCGAACTGAACAGGACAATGAAGATTACGCTTAAGACAGTGATTTGCAGGGAGCTGAAGAAGGCTTGCGGGAAGTCAATGGCATTCCAGACCTTCGAGTAATTATCCCAGTGGAACACCTGCGGCCAGGAAGCGGCGTCGATCAGGATGTCCTTAAGCCCTTTAACCGAATTGCTTAGCACCAGGTAGAAGGGGGATAAGAATATAATAGCCAGAAGTATGGAGATGATCTCTAGAACGAAGTTTCTGGGCCGGTATCTGCTGCTGTTCATTACGCCGACACCTCTTTTCTTTTGGTAAGCCAGACCTGTGTGACCGTGATCAGTGAAACAGCCGCGAAGAAGAGCAGCGCTTTGGCCGTACCGAGGCCATAACGGTTGTTGATCAGCGCTTCCGCATAAATGTTATAGGCCAGTGACTGGGTCGAGGTCCCCGGTCCGCCTTTGGTCAATGACAGGTTGAGATCGAACATCTTGAACGCGTTAGAGGTTGTCAGGAACAGGCAGATCGTAATCGCCGGCATAATCAGCGGGACATAGACACTCTTGAACAGCTGCGGGGCACGGGCGCCGTCAATTTTGGCCGCTTCGACCAGATCCTTCGGGATACCTGCCAGCGCCGCGATATAAATGACCATCATATACCCGGCAGTCTGCCAGACGAATACAATGACCAGACCCCAGAATCCAGTGCTGGGCGTACCCAGCCAAGGCAGCTGGAAGAACGAAATCCCGGTAAGCTCGCCGATCGTGGCGAAGCCTTTGGTGAAGATGAACTGCCAGATGTAGCCGAGCAGAATACCGCCGATCACATTGGGCATGAAAAAGATGGTGCGCAGCAGCTTCTTCGTCTTCAGCGTCGTCATCAGAATGAAGGCAAGCAGCAGCGCCAGTACATTGGCGGCCACTACGGAGATTACGGTGAAGCGGAGCGTAAAGAGCAGAGACTCCCAGAACTTATCGTCGTTCGTAAAAATCCGTCTCCAGTTGGCCGCGCCGGTCCAGACCGCTTTGTCCAGATCGAGCCCGTTCCAGTCGGTGGAAGAGTAGTAGAAGCCGAGGAAGAATGGAGTGACTACAATGGTCAGGAAAAAGAGCAGACAGGGGCCGAGAAATACGATTTGCTGTCCCCAGCCTCGTTGCAAGCGCAGAGCTTTTCTCATATGGAATCTCCTTTGTATAATATTTCAACGTGTTCACAGCTTCATTATAGAAAGCCCGGGCCATCGCCAACACTCAATTTGATGATGAGAAAAGTGGATTATATTGCAGCCGTGTTGCTTCCGGAGCGAGTTTTGCTGCAAGGTTATATCAGAGAAGCGGTTCTTCCGCAAAACTTACAGGAGGTTCCCCCATGTTCAGAAACAGTATCCGGACGCGGCTGATGGCCTTAGTGCTGCTGGCGTCAGTGATTCCGTCAGGCATATCCGTTACCTTCTCCTATCTCTATACCAAGCAGTCGGTTACGGAGCAGTCCGTGAAGCAGAATACGAAGCTGCTGACGCTGGGGGAAGCGAATCTCAGCAGTTACTTCAGCGGGATGAATCAGCAGGCGATGTCGCTGTACAGCGGGATTAATGTTCCCAGTTCTTTCTATACCCTACTACTTACCGCCAAAAGCAATGAACATGTACCTGATGGAACGATTGTGCCGGATACCCGCGCCGTGATCTCCACCCAGCTGTACAATCTGTTCCTCTCCGACCGGAATACCTTCCAGATCCATCTCTACGTCAGAGCGGCCCGGCAGTCCAATCTGCTGCTGGGCGGACTGTTCCGCCGGGAAGAGAATGCAGATTATGCCAAGGCGGAGCATCCCGAGGGGACCTACCGGCCATACATCGAAGTGACGCATATGGATCATCAATACGGCGTGAAGTCCGGCTTCCCCAATCTGAAGCCGGGGAGCGTTCCGGTCTTCACTGCGCATTTTCCCATCTACCGCACGCCCAGCGACAGTGTATTGGCCGATCTGTCGATTGATTACAGCCTTGAAGAGCTGGAGGGCATCGTCAAATCGATGTACAATTCGGACACGGAGCGTCTGTATGTGCTGAATGAGCAGGGAAAGGCCTTGTTCACTTCTGATCCGGACTGGGTGGGTAAAACGGTTGAGACCGGATGGAGCCGTCTTCCCGAAGACAGTGACAGCGGGCATTTCACCTGGAAAAAGGACGGCTTCCAGGGTATTGTCATGTACAAGCATATCAAGGACCCACTCTTCAGCGGCAGCATCATCAAGCTGGTGCCTTACGAGGATCTGTATGGTGATGCGAGGATCATCACCCGGTTCAATATGGGGATCGGGCTGCTGTTTCTCCTGATCGGGGGAATCAGCGCGGTCCTCATCTCCATCGGCTTTACCCGGCCGATTAAGAAGCTGATCAACTTCACCCAGAAGGTGCAGATCGGCCAGCTGGATGCGCATATGGATGCCGAACGGGAGGATGAATTCGGCCTGCTGACCCGCAAGATCACCGGCATGACCCGGACCATCAATGACCTGATCGTTAAGGAATACCGCCTGGAGCTGGCGAACAAGACGAATCAGCTGAAGGCGCTGCAGGCTCAGGTCAATCCGCATTTTCTCTACAATGCCCTGCAGTCCATCGCCAGCTTGTCCTTGCGCTATAATGCGCCGAAGGTGTATGATCTCATCTATTCCCTGGGCAGCATGATGCGCTATTCCATGAATACGGAGCGGACGCAGGTGCCGCTGCGCGATGAAATCGAGCATGTGCAGAATTATGTGATTCTGCAGACGGAGCGGTTCGGCGAAGAGAATCTGCGCCTGGAGATTCATGCGGCGGAAGCAGCGCTGGAGACGGTCCTGCCCAAGATGATTCTCCAGCCGATCGTGGAGAATATCTTCAAGCACGGCTTCGCGGACGGAATCCGCGAAGCCGTCATCCGGATAGACTGCACGCTGGAAGGGCAGTCGCGGCTGGTTCTTGCCGTCAAGGATAACGGCAAGGGGATTAGCCCGGAACGGCTGGAGGAGATTACAGCCGGACTTAGAAGCAGCGGCCGGCCTGAGAACGAAGAGATCGGCCTGTATAATGTGCTGGCCCGCCTGCGGCTGCAGTTCGGCAGCGAGGCGGAGATGCAGCTGCATAATGAAGAGGGTCAAGGGGTTACGGTTACCCTGATTATTCCGCTGGAGGGGCCAGGCGAATAAAGCCATCTTCCCGGAGAGACAGTTACAGTATGAATGTTTAACGCGATGAATTATTGATTATAGAGTGATAAATGAAGAAGGGTGCAGACATAACCGAAAGGAGCGGCTGGAAATGAAGGTGCTGATTGTAGATGATGAGAAGCATGTGCGGGAGGCCATCCGTTATTTTGTTCCTTGGGACAAATATAATATCTCCGCGATATATGAGGCTACCAATGGTCAGGAAGCGACCCGGGTGATGCAGGAGCATCAGCCGGCGATCGTATTCACGGATATGCGGATGCCGCTGATGGACGGAGCCGAGCTGCTGGAATGGCTGCATAAGCATTATCCGAATACGAAGACCATTGTCATCAGCGGGTATCAGGATTTCAATTATGTGAAGCCGGCCATTGTCTACGGCGGGACTGATTATCTGCTGAAGCCGCTGAACAGCAAGCAGCTGATTGCCTCGGCGGAGCATGCCTTTAAGCTGTGGATGGAGGAGGAGGCGGTGCGGAAGCAGTCGCAGCGCCAGAATATGCAGCTGAACGTGCTGCGTCCGCTCTACTGGGACAAGGTGCTGTCCGATCTGGTCTACGGGCATGCCTCCTTTCAGGAGCTGAAGCTGGCGCTCAGCGAAGAGCTGGGGATGCCGATTGGAGCAGCCTCCTGCAGAGTGGCTGTCATCTCGATGCAAGGTGCAGACTGCCGTCTGCTGCAGAGATTTCATGGCGATGTGGCGCTGACGGCTTTTGTGCTGGCCAATGTCTGCAATGAGGTTATGGCACCAGACTACAGCGGCTATGCCTTCCGCAGCTGGCAGAGCGGGGGGGAGCTTGTGATTCTGTTGTGGAATGCTGTTCAACAGGCGGAGACGGTACTGAACGGAGTGAATGAATCGATCCGCCAGGCGTATGGCGTCCAGGTGGATATTGGGCTCAGCCTGCTGAACCCGTTGCCGGAGGGGCTGCAGCCTGCTTTTGCCCAGGCACGCCAAGGGCTGGAGGAACGGAATCTTCTTCAGCGTGATGGACGGATACATCTCTGTAGAGCAGATGGGGGGGAGAGTGGGCCTGAAGAAGACTACGCCCTGGATATGGAGCTGGACAAGCTTAGAATCGCGGTATTGTCGGGTGATCTGGAGCGGATGGAGCGGGTTGTGGAGGAGTGGGCCCGTGAGCTTGCCGGCTTACCGCTGCTTACGGAGAGCAGCTTCCTCCATCAGCAGGAGGAGATCTGTGCTGTTCTGAAGCGCTGGCGGCCGGAGGAGGAGATCAGCCTAGAATTATGTTATGACTCGCAGGGGCTGTTCTCGGTGGAGAACTGGGAGAGTCAGCTTAAGGCTCTGCTGCAGCGCCTGTCCAAAGGCAGCTCGCAGGCTCAGGGCAGCAGACTTGTGCTGGAGATCAGAGAGTACCTGAACCGGAACTATGCGCAGGATATGACGCTGCAGCATATCGCGGAGCGCTTTTTCATCAGCAGGGAGAACGTGTCGCGCAAATTCAAGCAGATCACCGGGGAGAATCTGTCGGATTATTTAACCGGCCTCAGAATGGATAAGGCGAAGACGCTGCTGCAGAATACGAATCTACGGCTATCGCAGATTGCGGAGCTGGTGGGGTATGAAGATGAGAAATATTTCAGCCGTGTCTTCAAGAAATCGACCGGAGTGACACCGCGGGAGTACCGTAAGCAAGAGGAGGAGGGCTAATGGAAGGCCCAATTACCTTTCAACATTTTCCAGCGTTAAACCGATAATAGCTATATGGGCAATTTATATATTGTTTCGGTTATCTGGGAGGGCTGGAAGGTATGGACAACTATCTGGGAAGAACGATTAAGAATGACCTGATTAATGCATACGGAGTTACAGTTATTCCTGCCAAGAGCAAATTGAATGTTGAACACCTGGAGCTCATCCGCAAACAAAGAATTGATGTAATTGACATTATATTTATGGATGAAGCAGAGCAGGCACCCCCTTATCAGCAAATGGTCAACAGTGTAGTGGATAGCTCGAAGGAGATGCTTGAATCTTACCGGATTTCACGGAAAATTCCGTTAGCGGATATCCGAAAGGATGTCGTTCCAGTTATTCAGGAGATTTCCCGGAATCCTGATATTTTTGCTTTATTCAGTTCGGTTCAAGGCAAGGATGATTATACATACCAGCACAACGTTGGAGTGGGTGTACTGTCCACCCTGATCGGCAGATGGTTAAATATGAACGAAGCAGACCTGTCCGTGCTGTCCACGGCGGCTACTCTGCATGATGTAGGCAAACTGAAGATTCCTACCGAGATTCTGAACAAGCCCGGCAAGCTGACAGAAGAAGAGTTCAGCCTGGTCAAGAAGCACACGATCTACGGCTATGAGATGCTGAAAGAAACCACCGGAGCCAACTCGCGCATCACACTGGCGGCACTGCAGCATCATGAGCGAAATGACGGCAAGGGATATCCCCTTGGACTGAAGGAAGAGCAGATTGATTCCTATAGCAAAATTATTGCGGTTGCCGATATTTTTCATGCTATGTCCAGTAAACGCCCCTATCATGAGGCTATGCCGTTCCATATGATTGTTGATCAGATGAGAAGAGGCAGCTTTGGCGCACTGGACCCGCATATTGTTTCGGTTTTTCTGGAGAACATTGTGAAGCGGACTGTTGGCCGTGAGGTAGTATTAACCGATGGCCGGGTCGGTGAGATCGTCTATCTGAATCCGCATGATATCGAAACTCCGCTCATCCGCATTAACGATGAATATATCGACCTCAGCAAAATAAAAGAACTCAATATCCGGGAAATCACTATCTAATTTCAGATGACTTCCTTTCAGTATTGATAATAATCAGCCAGCCCCTCGGCGATAGCCTGTGCAGCCTTCCGCTGATAAGCGGCTTTGCGGACAATCGACTCGTCGTATGGATTGCTGAGGAACCCAAGCTCTATAAGGGCTGCGGGAAGCGGATTTTCCCTCAGAATATGATAGTTGCCGAAGGAGAGGCCGTTGCTCCGGAGGCCGATTCCTGCGCCAAGCCGGGTTTCAATCGCCCGGGCCAGCCGGAGATCATTCTGCTCCGAATAGAAGAAGGTCAGCGTGCCGGAGACATTCTTCGGGGAGGAATTATAATGGATGCTTACAAAAGCATCCGCCCCTAGCTGCTGCCCGAGCTGTACCCGCCGGGAGAGCGTTGGCTTCTGGTCTCCACGGGTACGGGTCAGCTCTACCCGGGCCCCTTTGGCGGTCAGGTAATCCCGGAGATATAGGGAGGTCTGCAGGGTAAGATCCTTCTCCATCGTGTCATAGGTCGTGCCGAGCATACCGGGGTCACTGCCCCCATGACCGGGATCGACGACAATCAGCTTGCCGCGGATGCTGCCGGATTTCCTTATTACACTGGTGTTCTGGGCATTTGAACTGGCAGTGCTTAAGTTCGGGACGCTTCCCCCGGCAAGGTACTGGGTGGATACCCAGCCGGTAGCTCCTCCGGCTGTACGGATTCTTGACCATCCGTCCTGGCGGAGCAGAATGGTAACGGCATTCCCGGACTGCAAAGAACCGACTACCTCATAGCTTATTCCCGGGCCTCCCCGGATACGCAGGGAAGAGGCGGTGACAACAGCCGTTCCGCTGGAGGTGGAGGAGGTCTTAACGGAGGTGCTGGCGGATGAGGCGGATGAGGTTCCAGCAGAGGCAGCTCTGCTGGTCCGCTTCAGATAATACCCGGCGACCCATCCGGATACAGATCCGGCCCTCACTTTGAGCCAGCCATGCTGCTCCTCCGTGACTGTAACGACGTCTCCTCCCGCCAGAGAGCCGGTAATGGCTGCGCTTGCGGCAGGCTCACTGCGAACATTCAGGGAGTTCGCGTATACTTTGGCTGTGTAGGTATCTGCAGCGTGGGCAGCAGAAGACGGCAGCGCATATGGTGTCAACAGACAGGCTGCCAGTACGGCGGTATGTAATATTCTTTTCATATAAAGCCTCTTTTCCCGGATAGATAAATTTCTATTACCCGTTTCATCGGCCGGAGAACAATAATTAATTAAAATTAAGAATAATTATGATTCGTTTATACATATAACAACGACAATTCACACTACGGGATCTCGCTGTTTAATATAACTGGCAGCCCTATTCCTTAGGGGGAAATGTCTGTATAATTATTACATATTGGGGAAACAGATAAAGGAGTGCCGCCGTGATCAGACCTAGATTATTCATTGGATCCTCCAGAGAATCCATCCGCTACGCCAGGGCCATCCACGAGCAGCTGAAGCGGACTGCAGAAGTTCATCCTTGGTATGCTGCTGCTTTCCGGCCGAATGAATATACGATGGAGGCGCTGGAGCGGAATCTGGATATCAGTGACTTTGCCGTATTCGTGTTCTCGCCTGATGATGTGGCCCGGATCAGGGGTAAATATTATTATGTAACCCGTGATAACACCCAGTTTGAAATGGGTTTGTTCTGGTCCAGATTACGGCGTGGCCGGGTCTTCTGCCTGCTGCCGGATCAGGTACCTTCGCGCAGCGATCTGATTCCGGGGGAGAACGTGGAAGAGTACCACCTGTTGTCCGATCTGTCGGGGCTGACGCCGCTGGAATACGAGTGGCAGCATGAGAATGTTACAGCGGCGGTGGATGTCAGCTGCGGCAAGATTATCGACAGCATTCAGGGACAGGGGATGTACCATGATCCGGCTGTTGAGCTCCAGCAACTTAGAGCAGAGCTTAGGCGAAAAGAAAGTATCCTTCACTTCTTTTGGCAATATAATAATAATGTGACGCCTCCCCAGCCGGGTGAGAACTATCAGGCGCTTAGCGAAGCCGTCCGTAATTCATTCATACCTCCGGAGGATTGCCGGGTGATCGGAGCCGCCATGTGGCGGGCCGAAGAGGGGGAAGGCCTGAAACAGGTGGGCGGCAATGTAGGCCGCGGGCATATCTATCCGTTCTCGACCTCCGAAGACGGAAGCGGAAAACCGGGTGTGCTGGATGCTTATTTGGCTAAGGAATGGACTTTCTTACAGCGTACGGAAGTTGCGGAGGTATATATCCTATGCTATCCTTTAGGGGAGAACCACGTGATTTCTGTACATTTCTCCGGAAGCGGGGGATTATCGGCAGAGGATCTTACAGCAGTGGTTGCCTATAACCGTGATTTGTTCCGTACCGTCAATCATCTAGTGGAAGGGGACTGACAGGATGAAGAATATGAAGAATGCAGTTAGTGTCTCTAGTAGCGTCCGCCGGTCTGCGGGCGGTAACGGTAACAGTGCGGGAGGCAAAGGCCGTTCCAGACGCAAATCCGGCACCAAGCTCTCTCCATCCGCGCTTAATGTATATTTAGCGCCTTCTCTGGAGGGCGGAGACGACGAGTACAAGAAGCTGGTCAGCGGCAAAGTTGATAATAACAAGCCATCATTCGCATAAATAGACAGAGGGCCTCAGCTTTCGCTGAGGCTTTTTTTTATTTTTTTTTCATAATTTCGTCATGTTCCTATTAGGAATGCAATATAGAATCATCCCTATAGAAACTAAAACAGATAGGGAGTGCTGATATGGCGAAAATATTGATTACCGATGATGCGGCCTTCATGCGGCTGATGGTGCGCTCAGCACTGGAGTCCAAGGGCCATGAAATTGTGGGAGAAGCAGTTAATGGAACGGAAGCCATCAGAGTGTACCAGCAGACGAGGCCGGATGTAGTAACTATGGATATTACTATGCCGGATATGGATGGGGTAACGGCCGTAAAAAATATTATCGCGATTGATCCCAAGGCCAAGATTATTATGTGCAGTGCCATGGGACAGACCGTTATGGTTATGGAGGCCATGAAGGCCGGGGCGAAGGATTTTGTGGTCAAACCGTTTCAGGCAGACCGGTTATTACAGGCCGTAGAAAATCAATTGTAAAAAGAGAGAGGAGATGCCGATAATATGCATATACAGTCCGGATATCTAGACATCGTTATTGCAGGGATACAAAAAGTGCTGGTCACCCACTTGGGTTATGTGTTTCGTGCAGGTTCGCCTTCTGAACAGCTGGCTTTTGTAAATACGGATAAAGTATCGGTTATGGTAGGGATGACAGGCGATGTCCGTGGTGAGATCATACTCAGCATGGACGATGAGGTCCTGAGGAGCATTGTGAGCACTATGTGCGGTTTTCCTATAGAGGTCATTGATGACATGGGTTGGAGTGCGTTTGCAGAGTTCGGCAACTGGGTAGGCGCTTCCTGCTGTTCGGCGTTCAATGAGCTACATATGAATACGAATATCACGCCTCCGGTCCTCCATGAAGGAAAAGGCAGCCTGCGCACTAGCAGTACCTTTATCAGCATTCCGATATTTGCAAGTGAATTGACGATTATGGCGCATATCAGTCTGGGTGAATAATGAGTGCGCACAAGGCGGTTAACTGGTGGGGAGAGCTGTTCATGAATCAATTGAAGATGTTGCGCTTGTACACCGGCTTGTCATTAATATGTGTCCTGGTCATGGGACGGCTGGCACACTGGATGAATCCGGCTGACCCCAGCCCGGATGCCGTTGAAGTGACTGTTTTGATAATCGGAACCCTGCTGATGGCGGGTTCTTTCCTCTCGAAGAGAATCAAGGCGACTTCTGAACCGCTGTTATTTGCCTACCTTTGGTTTATATCTTCAGCCGCCTTTATTTCCTTGATGCAGTATCATTACGATTCCATGCTTCTGATTACGATCCTGATGATGTATTTTGTTATCAGTCAGACCATCACTTCCCTCGGCAGGTTAAGAGTCTATATGGCCTTGATCTTGTCTGAGCTGATATTGTTTTTGTTCTTTACTGGAGACCCGAAGCAGACGAGTTTTGCTATTATGCTCTTTCTTGTAGCTAGCATCGCAATCTATCTGTCCACAGGAAAGCGCTTGCAATTGATCAAGGAGTATCAGGAGACTGAAATAGCCTTACGCCATTCTGTTGCAGAGAAGAATCTCTATGAACGGGCCGTGCATGATGTGGGAACTGGAGTTATTATTGCAGAGGCCTTGCCCCACCGGCCGATTATTTATGTGAACCAGGCATTTACACAGATCACCGGTTACACGCTGGAGGAAGTGCTGGGCCGCAACTGTAACTTTTTGCAGGGTAAGGATACGAGTCTTGAGCATATTGCGGACATCCGCAATGCCCTGAATCAGCACTCGCGGGTACAGCTCGAGATTCTGAATTACCGCAAGAATCACGAACCGTTCTGGAATGAGCTTGTCATTACCCCACTTAAGGACGAGGGCGGGAAAGTAACCCATTTCATCGGAATTCAGACGGATGTGACCGAAAGGCAGCAGTTAATGCAGAGTGAGCAGCAGGCAAGGACCATGTTGGAACAGGTGCTTAGGTCATTAAAAGACGCAGTGATGGTATTGCGTACTGAGCAGCTTGAGCTGCAGCCTGTGATGATGAACGAAGCAGCACGCGAAATTTATGAGAATGTAGACCGTTCCTTCATTTCACATCTGGATGCCTACAAAGAAATTATTCTTGGAATCATGTCAGGAGATCATGCCAAAGAGCTGGAAGTAGAGCTTCAAATTAACGAAGAGAAGCGCAGTTACCGAATTGTGATCAGCAGGCTTAAGGAGCTGGTGATGCTAACTTTAACTAACATCACGGCTCAAAAGGATAATGAGCGCCAGCTGCTCCTGAACAAAGAGGTGCTGGAATCTACCAATGATGCAAAGGATCAATTCCTGGCGTTGATCAGCCATGAGTTCCGCACTCCGCTGAATTCAATTCTCGGGATCGTGCAATTACAGGATGAGAACGGCCTTGGCCGGGAAGAGGTTCAAACCTTAAGACACTCTTCAGAGCATCTTTTATTCCTAATTGAACGTGTACTGGACTATTCCGCTATGGAGAATGGTGAAGTGCATATTGAGGAGCGGCCTTTCAACCTCCATGAACTGATAATTACTCTATCTGAGAAATACCGGGAAAATATGAAGCACAAATCACTGGAATTCCATTTGAAAACAGGACTGCTGCCCAATGTGCCGGTGATCGGGGATTCCCGGAGGGCTGTGCAAATCATTAGAACGCTTCTGGATAATGCCGTGAAGTTTACGCCGCAGGGATCCGTGGAAATATCAGTGGTTGTCCGTCCGCTCCGGGAGCCGTCCAAGGTGCTGCTTATGATCCGTATTACAGATACAGGAATTGGGATTCCCGAGGAGGCCGCAGAAGAGATCTTCCAGCCGTTCTTCCAGATCGATCCCTCCTCTACCCGGAAATATGGAGGACTCGGGATTGGGCTGGCCTACTCGCGTAAGCTGACAGAACTGCTGGGTGGAAGGATATCGTATCAGAGCAAGCCGGGAGAAGGAACATCCTTTGAAGTGAGGCTTCCTCTGAAACTGGAATCTGCTGAGGATTCCACTGCACTCTTTGGGCGGAATCTGCGGTTGCTGCTGGCGGAAGACAATATCGACAACCAGAATCTATTCTTGGCATTTATGAGAAAAAACAACTGTAGCGTAGATGTGGCTGTGAATGGTGCAGAAGCAGTGAAGATGTTTACTGAAGGTTATTACCATATAGTCTTCATGGATATTCAAATGCCTGTGATGGACGGTTACGAAGCGACCCGGGCAATCCGGAATTGGGAAGCGGACGAACAGCTCAAGCCCACGCCGGTTATTGCTCTGACCGCTCATGCCTTTGAGGAGCACCGCAGAGCCTCTTCAGAGGCCGGATGTACAGATTTCCTGGAGAAACCGATTTTTATAGAGCCATTATTTCAAATGATCCGGCGGTATGGAGGAGAAGAGTTAACGGGGGGGGCAGGTCATCTCTATGGATCAGACACCGATTAAGGTATGGGTCGACGAGGATATTGCCGAACTGATTCCCGGTTATATGGAACGCCGCAGGGTGGATCTGGTTATGATCTCCGAGGCATTGCAGGTTGAGGATTTTGAGAAAATAATGGTAATCGGCCATTCTATGAAAGGCAGTGGAGGAGGATATGGCTTTCCCTTCATCTCAGAAATTGGGCGGGAGCTGGAAGGGCATGTAGTGCTGAAAAATGCAGAGGGCATTATCTTGTGCCGGGATCTGCTTGAATATTATATAAGACATCTGGATATTTTGGTGAAACCAAGCGAGCGCTAGGAAACGGGGTACAGCATGAAGAGAGAGAAACCGATCTCCTTATTTCAATGGATATGGAAATCTTATATTAGAACTTCAGTTATTCCGTTAGTGCTGGTGGAATTAGTTTTTATCGGAATCTACTTTGTGACGAATGAATGGTCAAGGGAACGACAGACACTCAGTATGAAGAATGAAGTGTTAAACGAAATTCGGATTGTGGCTTCACAGGAATCTGCAATTATTGATAGTGAGACCCGGAGAATTTCATCTCTTACAGTGTTATACAGCGATTCTATCGCCCATGCGCTGAATCAGGAGATTCCGGCTTCGGAAGAAAACCTGGAGCGGCTGGTAATGAGCCCGGAGGGGGCCTATTATTCCAAGGCAGACACTACTAGCGGCGGAGCGGCCATTTTTTACAGCGGAATAAACAAGGTTGGGGCTCAGCAAAAAAACAAGGTGGAACGGCTGCTGCCGCTGCAGCCGTTTATGAAGTCTATCGTTGCCAGGGAGCCCCTTGCGGCCGCTGTATATTTTAACACCTATGACTCCTTAAATATCATCTATCCCTATTTCGATGTGATGACTCAATATCAATCCCAAATGAATATTTCTGAGTTTAATTTCTATTATGAAGCGGACGCTGAGCATAATCCGGAACGGAAGGCGGTCTGGACAGATGCCTATCTGGATCCTGCAGGAAACGGCTGGATGGCCTCCTCGATTGCTCCTGTATACAGGGGGAATGTGCTCGAGGGGGTAGCGGGTATCGATGTTACGATTAACACATTCAGGGAAGAAATTCAGACTATGGATATCCCCTGGAAGGGGCTCGGCTTGCTGGTGAGCAATAACGGAACCATTCTTGCTATGCCGGACCGGGCGGAACAATTGTTTGGCATTCAGGAGCTTACTTCACATAATTACCAGGAGGCGGTCAAGCAGGATACCTTCAAGCCGGATGAATTCAATCTGTTTGCCCATAAAGACCTTCAGGCGATAGCCGTTGATATTGCGGCAGATAAGCAGGGTTTAAGCGAAGTGAGAATAGACGGGCAGAAGCAGATGCTTGCCTGGTCAACCATGGAGAACACCGGATGGAAATTCATAATTCTGGCCGCTGAAACGAATATATTTGCTGTAACCAACCACCTGAATCATGAGCTGTTTGAGATCGGAATGTATATGATTCTGGGGCTGTTTTTGTTCTATATTATTTATTTTGCCATCCTGAACTGGCGGAGCCGGGTCATGAGCGGAAGAATATCAGAGCCTCTCATGGAAATCAATCGAATAGCCATGGAGATTGGACAAGGGCGGTATCATCAAGAGATTCCGGAGATCCATGTCACTGAGATCAGGGAAACCGCTGAAATATTGTCCCAGGTTGGCAGCAGGCTTGGGGAAGCCTATAAGTCAAGCTCGGAAGCGAAGGATGCGCTTGAAGACCGCGAAGCTAACATGAATGCTATGATTCAATCCATAGACGATATGATTGCAGAGATTAACGAGACAGGTGTAATCGAGAAGGTCTGGTCCATCGACAGAAGGTATGATTATGCGATGGCCAAAAGCTTTGAAGGGAAGCATATTGATGCGCTTCTAGACCCGCAGACCACTCTCCGGTTCATGAGCATATTAAGCGAAGTACTGGCAACCCAGGAAACGGTCGGTATGGAGTATGAGATGGCTAGCAGCAGGGGGACTGTTTGGATGCAGGCACTGATTACCCCTATCAAGCGGAAGAACGAGCCCGTGCGTAAAGTCTGTGTAATCTCCCGTGATATCACGGAAAGGAAGTATATGGAGGAGTCCTTATTCAGCTCGAAGGAGCTTGCAGAGACGGCCAATAAGGCGAAATCCGAGTTTCTGTCCAGCATGAGTCATGAACTGCGCACACCAATGAATGCGATTCTTGGATTTGCACAGCTGCTTGAATATGAGTCTTCCGATCCGCTGTCCGCATCCCAGCAGGAGAACGTGAGAGAAATTATTAAGGCCGGCAAACATCTGCTGCAGCTGATCAGTGAAATCCTCGATTTGACCCGGATAGAATCCGGACGGATGGCGTTGTCTATAGAGGACCTTCGTTTAGGTGATGTTCTGGAGGAATGCTTCACCTGGATGCAACCGATCTGCAGTCAGCAAAGTATCGGCTTCCGCAATGAGGCGTTATCCATGTATGAAGAGCTTATACGCTGTGACCGTATCCGTATGAAGCAGGTGCTGCTAAATATATTGTCTAATTCAATTAAATATAATAACCCGAACGGCATGGTCACCGTCAGTGTGCATCATGCGGAAGCCCGTAAGCTTGTGATTGTGGTTAAAGATACAGGTGTCGGAATACGCGAAGAGGATCTGATCCATATATTCGAGCCGTTTCACAGGATCCCCCAAGGGAAGCAAATTGAAGGTACGGGTATCGGTCTTACGGTATCCCGCAGGCTGCTGGGAATGATGGATGGCGAGATTCAGGTCACCAGTGTATTCGGTGAAGGCAGTGTGTTTAAGATTTTGATTCCTCTGGGGGAGGAAGGCTAACGAAATGGTTGCGAGAGAGCGGAGGGTTGTCAATGCTGGTGGCAGATAAGAACCAACGGGAGATCTACAAGCACGGAAAAATTATGATCATTGACGATGTCAGGACTAATACATTATTACTAGAAAAATTGTTCACGATCGAAGGATATCAGAATATTTTTGTCATTCATGATCCTGCGCAGGCTCTTCAGGTTATTGAGCAGGAGGATCCGGATGTACTGCTGCTTGATTTGAATATGCCGGTCATCAGCGGTTTTGATATTTTGGAACTGCTGGAGGCAAGACATTCGCCGTTGATCTCTTCCGTAATTGTCATTACGGCCTATCAGGATTCAGAGTATCTTCACCGCAGCCTGCGGCTTGGCGTGCGTGATTTTTTGACTAAGCCGTTTGATCCAGTGGAAGTCGTGCTTAAGGTGCAGCATGTACTTCAGGAGAACCTTCAGCGCAGGATGCAGGCGGAACAAACTTTTCAAATAGAGGAACTGCTGCAGCAGCATGTATTTCAGCTTGAGGAGCTTCAGCAGGAGTATGTTCAGCGGCTGCTTCAGGCTATGAAGCAGAAGGACAATGAAACAGGTCGGCATTTACTCAGAATCAGCAATTATGTCTTTGTGCTTGCCAAGAAGTTGGAGTACGAAGAAAGCTATTGCCACAAGCTTAAGCTGGCAGCCGCTCTGCATGATATAGGCAAGCTGGCGATTCCTGACCGTATTCTGCATAAGCCTGGACGATTAACTCCGGAAGAATTTGAGATCATGAAAGAACACACAACTAAGGGAGCGGAGTTGCTGTCAGGCAGCCGGAATGAGATTCTGCTGCTGGCTGAGAGAATAGCGCTGACTCATCATGAGAAGTGGGACGGCAGCGGATATCCGCAGGCCTTACGCGGGGAAGAAATTCCTGTAGAAGGGCGGATTACAGCAGTTTGCGACGTTTTTGATGCACTCACCTCCAAACGGGTCTATAAAGAGGCGTGGAGCAAGGAGGAGGCTTTTGCAGAGATCCTGTGGCAAAGCGGGATGCATTTCGATCCGGCAGTGGTTCAGGCTTTCAGTGAGGTATACAATGAAATTCTGGAAATCCGGGAAACGTGGATAGATTAGTGAAAAGGGCCGGCCTCGTTAGAAAGAACAGAGGGCCAGCCCTTAGGTGTGGATAGTGCGGTAATTCAGACGACAAATTTATACCCGATCCCCCAAATCGTCTTGATCAGACGGTGATCGGGATCGATTTTTTTACGGATGTTTTTAAGATAGACGGTTACTGTGTTGATATCCCCATTGTCTTCATAACCCCATACTGCAGTATAAATCTGCTCTCTGCTTAGTACAAGATTCTTATTGCGGACCAGGTGGAGCAGAATCTCCAGTTCTTTGCCCGATAAATGAACGGGTTCACCCTTTATAGATACCTCATACGTTTCACCGTTAATGGTTAGATCCTCAAACTGGAATACCCTCTGGTTCGAAACGGCAGGCTTGGCTAGCCGCATTTCCCTCCGGAGATGGGACTTAATCCGTGCCGTTAACTCATCAATGCTGAAGGGTTTGGTAATGTAATCATCTGCACCAAGCTCCAGTCCGACCACTTTGTCAATCTCCCGGTCTTTTGCGCTGAGCAGCAGAATGGGAGCGTTAACATGATCACGGATGGCCTTACAGATATCAAGTCCATTCATGGAAGGCATGATAATATCAAGAACAATTAATGCGAAATCATACAGTTTGACCTGCCTAAGCACTTCCTGTCCCTCGGAAACAGTAACTACCTCGTAGCCCTCAATCTCCAGACGTTTTTTCAGAAGAATTAATATATCGCGGTCATCGTCTACCACAAGGATTTTAGGCTTTACCATAGTTGGATTACCTCCAAGAAAAGGACTCATATCTATGATTCTATCATATCTTATTCAGATTTTATTATATTTACATCACATTATGTCTAGATTTGTTTGATAAAACTAGATTGTAAAGGAAATAAGGGATGGTTTCCCTGGGAATGTGGTGGTCTTGTTTGGATATGAACCAGTTTATGGATGTTTTTATGGAGGAAGCAGACGAACAAATTCAGATTATGGAGGAAAAACTACTTCTTCTTGAACAGGGTGATTGCGACAGTGGAACCATCCAGTCCTTATTCCGCGCAGCACATACTTTGAAGGGTTCTTCTGCGGCCATGGGCTTTGATCCGGTTAAAAATGTAACACATGAGATGGAATCTCTGCTGGATTTAATCCGTAACGGGCAGTTGAAGCTGGAAAATGAATTAATTGTTCTCCTCATTGATAGTTTGGATACGATCAGACAATTAAAAGATGACATTGCTTCTGGCTCTGCCGGGACGGAGATTTCGGGGATTATCGGGCGTATCGTTCATTTCCGCAATAACGGCCCGGTGGCACAGCTACCTGTATCAGCGGACCCTGCATATAGCGAGATTCAGGAGAAGCCGCTGCAATCCGCTCTGAATCTGGATGAACGTTATCATTGTCTTGAGGGCAAAGAACAAGGGAAATCGATACTGGCTGTAGAGGTCATTCTGGAACAGGATTGTCTGATGAGGGCGGCCCGGGCTTCAATCATCCAACAGCGCATTGCCGATCTTGCAGAGATTGTGAAGCAGAATCCTCCGATAGATGACAGTGCTGCGGAAGCGGATGAGACCTCCTTCGCCAAGCTGGAATTCCTCCTCATTACGCATCTGCAGGTTGAGGAGCTTCACAGGAAGATTGCCTCTCTGGTTGAGGTAGCGTATGTCCATATACAGGCTGTTCTGATGGAGCAGGAGGATGAATCGTCTGGTGCTACCGCTACAGTGCAGCTGACCGCGAATTCACAGGTTCCCGATAGTGCTCAGACGCAGGATCGTAAAAGAGCCCGTTCCATCCGGGTAGATGTAGAACGCCTTGAGCATCTGATGAATCTAGTGGGAGAACTTCTGATTGACCAGGTTGGGATCAAGCAGGCCGGCCAGAATCTGAATCAGCGTTACCGCACCGACGAGGCTCTCCCGAAGCTGGTTGGGCAGACCGATCACCTGGGGCGGGTTATACATGAATTGCAGGAGCAGGTAATGAAGATCCGAATGCTGCCTGCAGAGCAATTGTTCAGCCGTCTGCCCCGGATCGTAAGGGACTTATCGAAGCAGTTGGGGAAAGAGGTTGATCTGCAGCTGCTTGGCGGAGAGACAGAAATGGACCGGACCGTCATTGAAGAAATAACGGATCCGCTTATACATTTGCTCCGAAACGGAGTGGATCATGGAATCGAATCCGAAGAAGAACGGTTACGCAACGGGAAACCCCCGAAAGGGATATTAACCGTACAAGCTTGCCACGAGGGTAATCAGGTGGTAATCCGGGTGAAGGATGACGGAGGCGGAATTGATCCTGAGGTGATCAGGCGGAGCGCAGTGAAGAAGCAGATCCTTAGTGAAGAGGAAGCAGCTGTACTAACAGAGCGCGAGGCTGTTCATTTAATTTTCAAGCCTGGATTCTCTATGGCGGCTGTAGTCAGTGACATCTCCGGGCGTGGTGTCGGAATGGATATCGTCCGCGATCATATTGAGAAATTGAATGGTGTAATCGACATCCGGAGTGAGGTGGGCAAGGGAACGGAGTTTCTGATCCGTCTGCCGCTGACGCTGGCAATTATTCCGGGGCTGCAGATCAAAGTCAACGGCACAAGTTTTATTCTGCCTATGTCTAATATTCTGGGGATTATCCGGCTGAAGCCGGAGGAGATCGGTTACATCCGGAGACAGCCGATTATCAACCTGCGGGGGGAAGTCCTTCCGTTGACAAGTATGCAGGATGTGCTGGGCTGGGACAAACCCTATCAGGAAAAAGTGTATCACCAGGTTGTCATTATCGGCATGGCCGAGAAACGCATCGCCTTATTAGTGGATGAGTTGAACGGGAATGCGGATATTGTGGTAAAGTCCATCGGCAAATACATGGGAAGAACCAAATGCGTTACGGGAGCAACTATTCTGGGAGACGGCAGAGTTGCATTGATTTTTGATATCGGTTCATTATTCTAAATCGAATGCGGGGAACAAAAATGAAAAAGCTGAAGATGTCTGTGAAAACCAAGCTGCTGTCCATCCTGCTGATTCCGATTCTAGCTATGGCTCTAACTTCGTATTTATCGCTTAACCTGGTAATTTCATCCGATAATAATTTGAAACGCGTATTCTACGATCACGGCTATAATTTGACCTCATATATGCTCAATGCCGACAGGGATATGTATCAGGCTTATTCTGCGGTACAGCTACATCTGGCTACCGGAGACGAGAAGGCCGTTGCGGATTACCGGGAGAACATTGCCCAGGTAGCCGAAAGAATAGGAAGGGCTGAAGATATCCTGAAGACCTATAATGACCGGCGGATTCTTGACCTGAGAAGTGAAGCCGGAAGTGATATCTTGAGGGAGCTTGGAGAGGCCAGAATGCTGTTCGTGGAGTGGACTGGAATCATTGACCAGCTGCTGCAGTCTCCCGGGGAAAGAAAGGTAACAAATGAGCTGCTGCGGGTGGATCAGTTTACGGAAGCACGCGACAAGCTCGATTCGGCATCAGGCATCGTCGAGGCATTTATGGTGAACGAGGTTAAGGGCTCTGAAGAATCAATTCACCTTTCCTTCATAAAGGTAGCTGCAGTCAGCGTAGCCCTGCTAATGGCTTCCTTCATCATGGGTTTCCTCTATATCCGGAAAATTGGTTCGGCTTTTAAGATGATTCAGATAGTTATGGAAAGATTGACTGCAGGCGACCTTACAGTTGAACCGCTTAACCTCAAGAGCAAGGATGAAATTGGACAGGTGGCACTCGCAATTAATAATATGACTGGCAAAATTAAGGGACTGATCGAAAAGTCGGTAACTCTGTCACATACAGTCTCTACAGCCTCGCGGGAAATTTCGATGAACACAGAAGAAGTAGTAAGAAGCAGTACACATCAGGCTAATGATGCCCAGACGATGACGATGCTGGTGTCTGAACTGTCGATGGCCGTTACTTCAGTAGCGCAGAATGCGGAAAGGGCATCCACGATGTATCAACAGACTGTAGGTATTTCTACAGAGAATATGCGTATAGTCGATGCCTCGATCAATGAGATGAATGCGGCAAGCGAACAGATGAACAAGCTGCAGGAAGATTCCAAGAAAATCGGGAATATCCTCGATCTGATTGATGATATTGCGGAGCAGACCAATCTGCTGGCACTGAATGCTGCGATTGAAGCAGCCAGAGCCGGTGAACACGGCAGAGGTTTTGCAGTAGTGGCCGACGAAGTCCGTAAGCTGGCGGAACGGAGCGGGGAAGCTACCCGGCAAATCTCTCAGATTATTGAGACTATGCAGGAAAATACGGTAAAAAGTGTATCGGCAGTAGGTTTGGGAGTGCAATCCTCCTTGGATGCGGCAGCCGCCTTTGACAAGATTAAAGGGATTGTGGGTGAAACGGCCCAGTTAATCACCGAAATTGCTGCGGCCAGCGAAGAACAGGCAGCCCAGGCGGACGACGTGCTACGGTCAGTACAGAGCATTGCGGCTGCCAGCCAGGAAGTCTGTGCCTGTGCAGAAGAGACTGCGGCCTCCTCGCATGATCTGGTGGATTCCACAGCTCAGCTGAACGAGTCGCTGGCAGCGTTTCGGATGTCTTAATCCGAGAAAGACAGGTGAAGCTAGATGACGCTGGATACAGCAAATCAATATGTCGAATTTGGGATGGGCCAGGAACAGTATGCCATTCCGATCCAGGATATTCATGAAATTATCCGTGTGCAGGAAATCACCCGTCTTCCACATACTCCTGCTTTTGTTGAAGGGGTCATTAACCTGAGGGGCAAGATCGTACCGGTGATCAGTTTACGCAAACGCTTTGGATTCGAAGACATTCCGTTGACCAAACGTACACGGATAATAGTAATCAACCGCCAGGATGAGAAGGTGGGTGTGCTCGTGGATCACGTGAATAAGGTGGTGCGCATCCATGATATGCAAGCACCGCCGGAACGGCTGGGAACCCTGAACGGCACGTTCTTCGAGGGGATTGGCAAATCGGACAATGGACTTGTCAGTGTGCTGAAACTGGAGCACTTATTTGAAGAAGCGGGCAGTTAGGTTTCATTTACAGGATTAGGGAGCAAGGAGGCGAAGAAATGAATAAGCGCGTACTGATCGTAGATGATTCTGCCTTTATGAGAAGGCTTCTGACGGAAATGATTAAGGAGTTTTCCGGTTTTGAAGTGGCCGGCGTTGCCAGAAACGGATTAGAGGCCGTACAGCAGGTGCTGGCCCTTCAGCCGGATGTGGTGACTATGGATGTTGAGATGCCCATCATGGACGGGCTGAAGGCGCTGGGGGAAATAATGAAGCTTAGGCCTACTCCGGTGATTATGGTTAGCTCGCTCACCCGGGAAGGTGCCGACGCTACCATTCAGGCTTTGATGCTGGGGGCAGTTGACTTTATTGCTAAACCCTCCGGTTCCATCTCGGCAGAACTCGGGAACAAGCAGAACGAACTGCTGGTGATGCTGCAGGCAGCGGCATCCTCTCATCAATCGGTCACAAAGTGGGGAGGGGAGCCGCCCAAACGGCGTGCTCTGCCGGCCCAAACGGCGGGGCCTGCGGCTTCGGTTCAGCGTGAAAGAAAACGAACATCCCCAATGATCAGCGGGATATGCGCAGTGGGCACCTCAACCGGAGGACCTAAGGCGCTTGAGACGCTGCTTACCTCCTTGCCGGAGGATCTTGCGGTTCCCGTTGTTGTCGTTCAACATATGCCGGTTAAATTCACGGCTTCACTTGCTCAGCGGCTGGATCAGCATGCCGCTCTGCATGTGGTGGAGGCAACGCATCATCAAATCCTGGAGCCCGGAAATGTCTATATTGCACCCGGAGGCAAGCATATGGAAATAGAGAATACCGGCGCCGGATCGTACCGTATTGTGATTAGTGAGCACAATACGGTGAATGGGCACCGCCCCTCTGTAGAGGTTATGTTCGATTCCGTCACACGGCTGAAGGGGCTGAAAAAGGGTTACGTCATTATGACCGGTATGGGAGCTGATGGTGCACAGGCGATGCAGCGGGCCAAGCAGGCTGCGTTCCAGTCCGTCACGATAGCCGAATCAGAGGCTACCTGCGTGGTGTATGGCATGCCCAGAGCTGCGGTAGAGCTGAAGTGTATTGATCATATTTTGCCCCTTCCACAAATCGCCGGAAAGATAATAAGTATATTTCATAATAGTTCAGATAATTATTAACGGATTAGGGCAGCCGGTTCTTCATCCATTAATTCTGGTGAGCGGGTCTTCCGCAGATGCTGGAACCTTGCGCCTCCGATCAGAGCAGCCCCGGCAGCAGTAATCCCGCCGATCAGTCCGAACACCGGAACAGGCGATTCTACCCCGTACAGCCCTAGCAGACCCGCCCCGAGCATAGGGCCGAAAGTGGTTCCGATCTTAACAAACTCCGAGCAGCCGAAATAGAGTCCCTTATTACTCTCCGGAGACAGCTCATCCACTAAGGCATCGAACCGCGCACCAATCAGCAGCTCCCCCAGACTGAACACTATAATGAACAGCAGCGGCATCAACGGGGAGACGGGCAACACAAAGAACAGAAAGCTTGCGGCAATCAGCAGATTACTGGCGAGTACCACGTGGAAAGGATTCCACTTCGAGATCCAGCGCAGCACGGCAAATTGCGCAGCCAGAATAACAACCGCATTGAGCGACAGGATCACCGAATACATCCGGGCACCGTCGGCCAAGGCAGAAGTGGCGTTTAAATATTGGGATACGGTTCCGTTCAGCTGAGAATACCCGAAGAAGGAGAAGCTCATTCCAGCCAGCAGGAGGAGGAATACATAGTCCTTGCGAATTGCACCAAGATTCTTAAGGCTGCCGATACCCCGGGATGCAATAGAAGCGTGGATGCGGCCCCCGTGCCGGAAGAAGAATTGTGTGGAGACGCCATACAGAATATAAAGCACGCCCAGAATAACATAAGGAAAGAGAGTCAGCTTCATATTGAACATCAGGCTTAACAGCGGGCCGAGAAAACAGCCCAGATTTATCGCCGTATACCGCAGATTGAAGACGAGCAGCCGGTTCTCCGGGAGCGTTTCGGTGGACAGTACTTTTTTACTGGCAGGCTCGAAGATGGAGTAGCATAATCCGTTAAGGCCGTTAAGCAGCAGGAAGGCCGGGAAGCCGTCCGCATAATAGAACAGAATGAATAGGCTTCCCCAGATTATGGGGACAACGGCGATGATTTTGTGCAGAGGCAGCCGGTCCGCAAGCGCCCCTCCGAAGCCGCTGAAGAGCACATTCACCAGCGGATTGATACTGAGAACACAGCCGGCCAGGAAGATGGAGAGATGTTTTTGGCTCGTCAGAAAGATGGCCAGATAAGGGACGCTCATAAATAGTGCAGTTCTCGTGAAAAAGGTGCCGGCCAGAATGTTCCATACTCTACGGTTTAGTTTCCGTGACAAATGAAAGCCCATGATAATCCTTCCCCTGCTTTTTATATTTTGATTTGTGCCGAGTGTAGCATACAATGAAAATCAGACCGGAAAATTGTGCTGTATACTCACACGGCAGAGCGGAGGGGTGATATCATGTTTCTGGGCTCTACAATCAGGCAAATCCGTTCCTCCAAAGGAATCAACCAGTCGATTCTGGCGGATGGGATTATGAGCCGTTCCAACTTGTCACGCTTTGAGGGCGGTAAATATTATCCCGGATATGACAAGCTGATCCTCCTGCTGGACAAGCTGGAAATGTCCCTTGAAGAGCTGCTGTTCCTGCAGAATGGCTATGCACAGCCGGAGAAACGTACGCTTCACTTAAGTCTGGTGGAGGCGGCGAACCGTTATGAATTCGACAAAGTTAGAACGATCAGCCATGAATGCCGTTTCTTGTACGGGGTGACGCGCACGGAGGCTTATTATCATTTGTATCTGCTGGGCCAGGGTTTTCTGATTCAATATCAGCGGGAGGATGAGATCAGGCAGTTAAGCGAATTAGCCGGGGAGATCAAGCCTTATCTGATGGGTGCGGATATATGGTATCTGTATGAGTTCAAGCTGCTGAATAATTTCCTGTTTACGTTAAGCAGCGGAGACGCGATCTTTTTTGGACTAAGGGCTGCAGATGAGTTTGATAAATACCATGACTTTGCCGAGAGCCGGACCATCCAGCAGCATCTGATGCAGAATATCGCGAAAATTTGCCTGAAAGAGCATAATTACGAGCAAAGCCTGTTCTTCCTTAAAAAAGCGCTGCCCTTAGCGGATAAGACGAATCTGCTGTACGATAAAATTGTCACATTGGTGTACCATGAGATCACGCTGCTCTGTCTGAAGCATAAAGACGATACCCAGCAGTTATTGGGTTACCTGGATATTCTCCGGCAGCTTGAGTTCAATGACAGTTATGAAGCGCTGCAGCAGGTGTGCCGGATACATCTGCCGGATATATTCTGATACATATACTCTTTAATTTCCGCACAAAAAGGTTGCCGCCCTATCACCGGGCGGCAACCTTTTTGGTTCTGTTTATTATTGGGGGGAAGAGATGCCGCTGCGCTTCTTGGCGAGCTCGCGCCGCACAACCGGAGCTACTTCTGTTGCCAGCAGCTCAATGGCTTCTGCCACCTTGGCATAGGGAAGGCCGCCGATATCCAGCTGGGTCATGAAGCGGTGATGGCCGAACAGCTCATGCTGATAGAGGATCTTCTCAATAATCTGCTGCGGGCTGCCCACGGCCAAGGTATTGTCCGGAGAGGTGAACCGGCCGAATTCTTCGCGTGAGACACGGTATTCCTGGCCGGGCTTCGGGCTAATCGCATTGCGGTAGCTGTAGTAATAAGGATAGTACTCATCCAATGCCTGCCGGGAGGTCTTGGCTATGTAACCGTGGCTTGTGATGGCAATCTTCAAGTCTTCCGGTCTGTGCCCTGCTGCTGCGCCGGAGCGGCGGTAGGTGTGGGCCAGATTCTGGAAAGGCTCCGGGCTGCCGCTCAGAATAGCGATGGCCATACCTACACCCAGCTCTCCGGCCTTCTGGGCACTTTCGGCCGAACCGCCGATGCCCACCCAGAGCGGAAGCTTCTGCTGCAGCGGACGCGGGGCAATCTCGGCGTTATGCAGCGGGGAGCGGAACTTGCCTTCCCAGTTCATGACCTCATGCTGGTTCAGCGTGAGCAGCAGGTCGAGATTCTCGCTGAACAGCTGTTTGTAATCCTCCAGCTCATAGCCGAACAGCGGGAAGGATTCCAGGAATGCGCCGCGCCCGGCGATAATCTCCGCCCGGCCGTCCGACAGCAGATCCAGAGTGGCGAAATCCTCGAAGACACGAACCGGATCAATCGTACTCAGTACAGTGGTTGCACTGGTAAGCTTAATCCGCTCTGTAACCTGGGCAATAGCTGCCAGCACAACCGGTACTGAGGAGATGACGAAATCCAGCCGGTGATGTTCACCTACGCCGAATACATCCAGACCCGCTTCATCGGCAAGCTTCGCGGCAGCAATCACTTCATGGAGCCGCTGGCGGGGGCTAATCCGCTGCCCCGTTTGGCAATCGGTTACGATATCCCCGAGTGTATAAATACCGAACTCGAACTCCGGTTCAGCCGCTTGCTTCGCTTGATCATTCCCTTGATTGTTCATTGGTACAGACCCCTTATTATCCAGAATATTTAGTATGTTTAAAGCTTAAGCTTGTCCGTTACAGCAAGGATATACTCTACTATACCATAACGACTTACAAAATGTAAGTATATGAGTGTAAGTTTGTGATATGAGGAGATAAGCAGATAAGCAGCAATACTAATGTTGTGCCCTGCATACCATATACCGGGAGCACTGGTTGCCCTTTCTAACTTTTATGTATTTATATATATACGAAGTCCCCCGGTTGAGATTATACTAAAGTGACGAACCGTTTTTTCAGCAGGCGGAGCGTCTCCCCATACCTATAACACAGACACAAGAATATTATGCTGGAGGAAATTGAATGAGCACTACAGAACTTACTAGCCAACTTTCCAGTTTCACAGGAAGATTACTGCGGGAACGCTTTGGGAAAGGGCCTGAATCCATACACGCCTCTATCGGAAAGCAATGTATAGCGCTGCATATTCGTAATTTTATCGGACCTGTGGAGAAATTTTTGTTAAATAAGGAAGAAGAACAGGCGTTTCGCTATACGAGAGAGCTTCTGATGAAGTCTCTGCTGCCCGAGCTTGCGGCCTACCTGAAGGAAATGACGGCTATGGAGGTTGGCGAGATTTTCTATGACTGGGGTATACATAATGCGTCTGGAATGATCGTTGCGCTCATTAAGAATGACGTTATGGTCATTGACGATTATGCCGGGCGTCAAGAAGTCCATGCCCAGATAAATGAAGTTAGCAGAAAGGTTCAGAAGGAACCGGTCTATACCGACTCCTGGTGGCTTGGCCCGCGCGTCCTGATTATCAAACGTGAGGGTATCCTGATCCCGCTGGAGAAGGAACTGATTAGCCTTGGTTATGAGAATACGCTTAAGACTACCAAACGTAAGATGGAAAAACGATATTTGGAGGATACCACCACGATTGCCCCGATGCTTGGCAAGGAACTGTCGGATATATACGTGGATTGGGATTTCGACAAGGATACCAGTGTGATAGCTTATACTTTTCATTAAGTTTAACTATAAATAAGGCGGAAATGAGTCGGACATGCGAATGAGCCGAACATGAGCCGGAGAAGGGGGAATTGTCCCTTTCTTCGGCTTTTTTATTTTCTGCCTGTTTAGGGGCTGTTGTGCTGGGACTTTTTAGGAGGATATGCCGAATGGAGGAGTACAAGCAGACAGTATTATATGTGGAAGATAATCAACTCAACATGGCCCTAATGCATCATATCTTCAAAAGAAACCTGCCCTCCATATTGCTGCTGAAAGCCGAAACGGCAGAGCTCGGGCTAAGTATGGCCCGTGAAGAACTGCCGGATCTGATCATCCTGGATATCGGGCTGCCCGGCCTTAACGGATATGAAGCTCTGGAAATATTGCAGCAGGATGAGGCTACTTGCCACATTCCGGTACTGGGAACCAGTGCGTTTGCTCAATTATCGGATATTGAAAAAGCCAGGAATAAGGGTTTTGCTTCATACATTACCAAACCTTTTCAGGTAAAAGCCTTCACTGAAACGGTGAAGAGGCTGCTGGACGGTGGGCTCTAAAAGGATAATGTAATGCAGGAATGGATTGAACAAAGGCGGGAACTGGGGAGAACTCTGTCTGAAGGCTGGTTCGCGGGTTAATATAATCCGACAGAATCATTTGACTTTCGCCCGGATATGCAAGATATTTATATTACAGATTTGAACTAATAATGCATGTATTACTCCACGAACGGGCGGTGGAATTTATGCTAAGACAACATACGGAGATCTCTTCTCCATTCGAACAGGCATTCAAAAAGGGGACTGCCGGAGTTGCATTTCTCTCCATTTCCGAAGAATGGACTAGTGTGAATCCGGCGGTAACCCTGTTACTTGGATACACGGAAGAACGATTGCTGGGACATGGCCTCACGGAGTTTCTGTATGAAGATTCCCTGGAGATACATAGGCAAAAGATGGGCACCCTAAAAGCGGGAGAGGCTCCCTTTTTTGAATGTGAGCTAAATTTCCGGCATGCAGACGGCTCTGTAGTTGCAGTACTGCTGCATGTTTCTCTGATTAGCGAGCCCTCTACGGGAATGGGCTTGTATTATATCGTTCATCTGGCCGGATTGCGGCACCCGGAAGCTAAGTCCATGGATGAACTTCCTGCACCGCCAGATGAGCTGTACCGCCTGATCGCAGCCAATATTCGAGACATTGTATATTATGCAACCCCGGATGGTATCTGCAGATACTGTTCTCCTTCGATTGTAGAAGTACTCGGGTATAAGCCTGAGGAATTGATCGGCTGTGATATCCGCGGACTGGTTTACCCCGAGGATATGGAATTTATGAGCGCTCCGCAGGCGGCTGAGCTTCAGAGTGTGCAGCTGCGGATTCTTCATAAGGACGGGCGGTATCTCTGGATTGAATTCACGCTGCGGATTGTGGAAGACAGCGGGAGCTGGAGCGTGCTTGCCGTAGGCCGTGATGTGACACAGCGTAAGATTATGGAGCAGAAGCTGCAGGAATCGGTAGAGCGGTATACCTCGCTGAAGAAATATAACCATGATGCGATTATTTCCCTGGATCTGGAAGGGAACATCATCAATGGGAATGAGAAGGCCGTGCAGCTGACAGGCTACACCATTCCTGAGCTGGTGGGAATGAGTGTCGGCCGGATTATCGGGAACCACCATCTTCACGACGTGATCAGCTTCTGCCAGAAGAAGGGTTCCATGGAACGGAGCATCGACCTCATCTGGCATAAGGACGGGCATTCCGTGGAGGTGCTGACAACCCTTGCCCCTATCATAATCAACAAGGAGACGGTGGGCTTTTATATAATCGTCAAGGATATTACCGAGCAGAAGAAGCTGCTGATCGCCAAAGAAACCGCCGAGAATACGAACCGGGCCAAAAGCGAGTTCCTGGCTATGATGAGCCATGAAATCCGCACGCCGATGAACGGGGTGATCGGGATGACCGATCTGCTGCTGGACCTCAGTGATCCGGATTCTCAGCAACGGGAGTACCTGGAAATCATCCGCCAGAGCGGGGAATCCCTGCTGAATATCATTAACGATATTCTGGATCTATCCAAGATAGAGGCTGGCAAAACCTCATTGCATGAAGAACCGTTTGTCCTTCAGCACTGCATAGAGTCTGCTCTGGAGCTGCTGCAGCTTAAAGCGGAGAATAAGGGCCTAACCATCCAGGTGGAGGTGGGACCGGAGGTGCCCGCTGATCTGATCGGGGACGGAGAACGCTTGAAGCAGATCCTGATCAATCTGGTCGGCAATGCAGTGAAGTTCACTTACACGGGCGGGATAAAGGTAGGCGTGCAAAGGATAAGGGGAGAAGAGGCTGCTGATGGGGTAACGCTGCAATTTACAGTGGCGGATACAGGAATAGGCATTCCGGAGGATGCCCGCAGCCAATTGTTCGAGCCGTTCTACCAGCTGGATCATTCCATGAGCCGCAAACATGAAGGAAGTGGCCTGGGGCTGGCGATCAGCAAGCAGCTGGTTGAAATGATGGGAGGCAGGATTCAGCTGGAGCCGCAGACCGGGCAGGGGGCAACTTTTGTATTTACAGTGGTGCTCCGGACCGAGAAGCAGGCTCTGACTGCTGAGGGGGCGGAGCCGGGCCTGCTGAGTCCGCAGCAGCTCAGCCGTTCTTTGCGCATCCTGGTGGCTGAAGACAATGTTATTAATCAGATTGTGCTGCGCAAAATTCTGGAGAAGCGCGGGTTCGCCGTCGATGTTGCGGAAGACGGGCTGCAGGTAGTCGAGATGGTCTCTCAGCGCAGCTATGACCTGATCTTCATGGATGTGCAGATGCCCGGCATGAACGGCCTGGAGGCCACATTGAGAATCAGGCAGACGCAGCCGGCAGACTCGCAGCCGGTCATTATTGCCGTAACGGCTAATGCGCTGAAAGGCGACCGGGAATTATGCATTGAAGCGGGAATGGACGAGTATATCAGCAAGCCGCTGAGAAGCGAGACTATAGTGAATGTTATCGGGAAATTCTTTTAATTTGCAGGCAGTCTTCCGTTTGTTCATCACCCATTCACATTTTTGCGTTAAAGCTGCAATACGTCACTCCGACATCTTGCATGTGGAAGTCATTTTGATTAAGATAGCAGAAACCGGTGCATAAGACGCATCGATATACCATTAAATGACAATGACGAAGAGAGTAAGCACTTTATAGCAGATCTTAACAGGGAAGGTGTGCCGGAGACTGAGAGCACCCTCATTTGACGCTTAGTGCCGAAGTTCACTTCCGAGTCGGCTCCTGAAGTACACTGCTGCAGCAGGTATGAGTAGGGAGGCCCGCTTCCAGCGTTAACGGGTGTAAGACAGAGTTAATCCGGTCCGGGATGAGGTAACAGCTTACCGGATGCTGACGCGTCAGCAGGATTCATCTCTAAATAAGGGTGGTACCACGGCTCCTCGTCCCTTGCGACGGGGGGCCTTTTTGCGTTCGTTCATAGGATTAACTATTAACTACAAAAGGGAGTGTCAGGAAATGAGTAATGTGGAATTGGATAAGCTGAGAGCAAGGCTTGATGAAATTAACGGACAACTGCTGGAGCTGATCTCGGAGCGTGCGGGAATCGTGCAGGAAATTGGAGCACTCAAAGAGAAGCAGGGCGTGCCGAAGTTCGATCCTGAACGCGAGAAAGCCATGCTGGATAAGCTGGTCGCAAGCAACAAGGGACCGTTCACCAGCGGCACGATCCGTACCCTGTTCAAGCAGATTTTCTCTGCTTCACTGGATCTGCAAAGCACGGAGCATAAGAAATCCCTGCTGGTAGCCCGCAAAAATCACGCTGAAGATACAGTAATTACCCTTCCGGGTAATGTAACCGTCGGCGGATTATCTTCGCTGATGGTTGCCGGACCCTGCTCGGTGGAGAGTGAGCTGCAGACCCGTACAGTTGCCGCTGCCCTGCAGAAGGCAGGCGTGAAGGTGATGCGCGGCGGAGCCTTCAAGCCCCGTACCTCCCCGTATGATTTCCAGGGACTCGGGATGGATGGCCTGAGAATTCTGCGTGAAGCGGCGAATGAATACGGGCTTCTGACCATCAGTGAAATTGTAGACCCTCGTCATATTGAGGAGGCTCTTGATTATGTCGATGTTATTCAGGTCGGTGCACGGAATATGCATAACTTCGAACTGCTCAAAGCGGTAGGGGAAGTGAACAAGCCGGTATTGCTGAAGCGCGGTTTGTCGGCGACACTGGACGAATTCGTCCATGCGGCAGAATACATTATGTCCCGGGGTAACATGGAGATCATACTGATTGAACGCGGCATCCGTACCTATGAGAAAGCGACCCGCAATACGCTGGATATTTCGGCAGTACCGATTCTCAAGCAGGAATGCCATCTGCCGGTGCTGGTCGATGTGACCCATTCCACCGGACGCAAGGATATCCTGATCCCATGTGCCAAAGCCGCACTTGCCGCCGGAGCCGACGGCATCATGGTGGAAGTGCATCCCGATCCGGCAACCGCCTTATCGGATGCGGCGCAGCAGCTTAATATTGAAGAGTTCAACACCTTCTTCAATGAAGTGAAAGCCTCCGGACTGTACCGTTAATCTAAATATCTAGAATTTATACGGAAATAGAAGAATTAATGAGAATGACGCTGTAATTAGCGCTTACAAGAATAGTTTGCACTTTTGTGGAGGTTAAGGAGGGTCAGGTACAATAACAAGTATTGGCGTTGCACCTGACCCAGGCTCTATGGTTAGAGCCTATAACCTTATAACAAGACACAGGAGGAGCAGCACAATTTGAAGCAGTTAAGCTTATACAACAACGGTTGGTTCTCCAACACACGGAGCGACATTCTGTCGGGTATGACCGTGGCGATTGCCTTAATCCCTGAAGCGATTGCTTTCTCCATCCTCGCCGGTGTAAGCCCGATGGTTGGATTGTACGCATCTTTCTGTATTGCTATTGTGACGGCATTTGCCGGCGGAAGACCGGGCATGATCTCCGCGGCAACCGGGGCGATGGCACTATTGGTCGGCAGCCTGGTGATTTCACACGGAATTGAGTACCTGTTCGCGGCTACCGTACTGGCGGGAATCTTTCAGATTCTAATGGGGATGCTGAAGCTTGGCAGATTCATCACGTTCCTGCCGCAGCCGGTAATGACCGGCTTCGTCAACGCATTAGCCATTCTTATTTTCATGGCCCAGCTTGTGCATTTTGAAGGACAGGGCTGGATGATGTATGCACTGGTGGCACTTACACTGATTATCATTTATACGGTTCCGCGGATCACGAAGGCTGTCCCTTCGGCACTTGTAGCGATTATCGCAGTTTCCATACTCAGTATTGTTCTTAATCTGGATGTGAGGACCGTAGGCGATATGGGCACCATTACTTCGGCTCTGCCGGTGTTCCATCTGCCGGATCTTCCCTTCACGCTGGATACACTGCTGATCATTCTGCCCTATTCACTATCGCTAGCTGTTGTCGGATTGCTGGAATCCCTGATGACCGCAACGCTGATTGATGATATTACCGGCACCGGCAGTAACAAGAACCGGGAAGCGAAGGGACAAGGCCTGGCCAATATCGTTACCGGCTTCTTCGGCGGGATGGCAGGCTGTGCAATGATCGGCCAGTCGATGGTTAATATGAAATCGGGCGGACGTACACGGCTGTCTACTTTTGTATCGGGGATCTTTCTTTTGTTCCTGATTCTCGTTCTGGGCGATGTGGTTAAGCAGATTCCGATGGGCGCCTTGGTCGGTGTTATGATCATGGTCTGCATCAGCACCTTCGAGTGGGGTTCGTTGAAGACATTAGCCAAGGTGCCGCTCAGCGACGCACTGGTCATGATCGTTACGGTAGTTACTGTGGTAGTGACAGATAATCTGTCGATCGGTGTACTGTTCGGTGTTCTGCTGAGCGCTTTGTCTTTTGCCTGGAAAATGGCTTCAATAAAGCTCAGTGTCCATACGGCAGCATCTGTAACTACCTACAAAGTATCCGGCCAGCTGTTCTTCGGTACAACCAGTCATTTCGTGCATGAATTTATGTATGAGAGTGATCCGCAGCAGGTGATTATCGACTTCTCCCATTCTCATGTGTGGGATCAGTCGGCGGTGGGGGCTATTGCCAAAACGCTGGACAAATACGCGGCACTCGGCAAAAAGGTAACGATTACCGGATTAAATGAAGAAAGTGCCCGGCTGGTGAAGCGGATCGGCCTGAGCTTGTCGGGCGGGCATTGAAGGGTAAATGTATTGAGGCTGTCTTTGGAGCTGTTTATGGCTTCAAAGGCGGTCTCTTTTTATGTAGTATCTTTTGCGGCAGGAAAAAGGATTTTCGAAAAAGTTGTCGAAATTTTCCGGTAGAGGGACATTTGTCATTGCATGTTCAGGAATGACCCTACTTTAACAACGCAATTGCCGTGCGCGAAAGGGAAGGCCTTCATGTTTTCTTTTATCCGAACAAGACTTATTGCTCGTATCCTCTGCATCATGACTGTAGTCATTCTATGTATCACAGCAGGGAACATTGCCATTCAGCGGGCGAACACCGGAACAGCGGTGAAAGGGACGATCAGCAGTTACAACATGAGTATTGCCAGCCATTATGTTACGCAGATGGATGCCGGCCGTTACAGCGAATTCCTGGCCGATCCCCGGGAATCGGACCTGTATTGGTCGCTCCGCAATGAACTGGATCAGTTCCGGGTGTCGATCGGTGCCCGTTATGTATACTTTGTCAGGATCGATGAAGCTAATCAGCCGCAGCTGATGATTGACGGCAGACCGGAGGGGGACCCGCTGGCTTCACAGATTAATGAAAGTACAGATATGCCGGCGGTTGCAGTTCAGGCGGTCCTTGCCGGAGAGAATGCGAGTACGCCGCTGATCATGAATCCTCAATATGGGGATTATATCTCGGCATTTGTGCCGGTGAAAGGGGCTGACGGGACTCTGATCGGGGCGCTGGGCATTGATACCGATGTCGCTGTCCTTAGCAGCCTGACCCGTGATGTCCTGATCCAAAGTCTGCCTCTCTATGGTATTATTCTCGCCTTATCCCTGGCCGCTTTGGCGGTGCTGGCCTGGTTTGTGTCCCGGTCCTTGCGTCCTCTGGGGACGATCACGGAGAGTGCGGGCACCATGGCCAGGGGCGACTTGGCTGAGGCCGCGCGGATTCTGAATGGCCGTCCGGTCAAGTCCCGGGATGAGATTGGAACGGCTTATCTGGCGATGCTTCAGATGTCAGGAGATTTGAATTCCAGAGTGAGAGGGATGGTGTCTGGTGTGTCCACGGCATCCGATTCTCTCTACGGCTCCTCCGAGACATTCGCCAGGAATGCCGATGATGTGCTGAAGATGAGTGAGGCTGTCAATGGGAGAATAGGCGACATCTACGCCGGTGCCCATTCACAGACGGAAGGGGCGCAGAGCAGCGCTATGGCAATGGATGAGATGGCGCAGGGCATTTCACGTATTTCGGCCGCTTCGGCCGCTGTCTCCGAATTCGCGGTCAAGGCTCTGGATATGGTGGAGTCCTCCCAGAACGCCATGAACTACACAAATCAGCAGATGAAGTCGATTTCCGTATCTACCAGCGATACTCTGGATATCGTGCTGTTGCTGCAAGGCTATACGAATGAAATTGAGGGGGCGCTGGCTTCGATCAGGCAGTTCGCCGATCAGACGAAGCTGCTTGCGCTGAATGCCTCGATTGAGGCAGCGCGCGCGGGAGAACACGGGCGGGGCTTCACTGTCGTAGCCGGAGAGGTACGCAAGCTGGCAGAGGGCTCTGCGGCTTCTGTCGAGCGGGTAGCCGATTTACTGATTCATATCGGCAATGCCTCGGCAAGCATCGGTACGCAAATGACGGACGCTTCCCATGAAGTCAGTGAAGGTGTGCGGATGTCTGCTGAAGCAGAAGCTGCGCTGCTGGAAGCCTCGGCCGCTTTTCGTGAGGTGGCCGGACAGATCATCGATGTCTCCGCGACGGCAGAGCAGCTGTCTGCAGGCTCGGAGGAGGTTGCTGCAACGGTGGGCAGCATGGCCTCCATTGCCGGAGGTGTCTCGGAGCAGACAAGGCAGATCCGTGAGCTTACAGGTCTTCAACTGGAGAAGATCAAAGAAGTGTACGAGGCTTCGATGATGATCAGCGCGAACACGGGCGACTTGCGGGAGGCTATCCGGCAGGTGAAGGTATAGGCGGCGATTCGAGTGTTGATCGGGCGCAGTAGCAGGTGCTCGCTCTCCGGCTTTCCAAAGTGTTCGACTATTGGTATGATTACAAGGAATGCGAACATCTACTACCGATTACATGGAGGAATTAATAATGAGTGAAACTACAATATCCGGGATTATTGATCATACGCTGCTGAAGGCGGATGCCCGTAAAGACGATATTATCAAGCTGGCTGAGGAAGCCAAAGCATACAAATTCGCTTCGGTCTGTGTGAACCCGGCCTGGGTGTCCACGGCCTATGCCGTGCTGAAGGATACGCCGGAAGTAAAAGTATGTACAGTAATCGGGTTCCCGCTGGGATCGTCCACACCGGAAACCAAAGCCTTTGAAACCACCGATGCGATTGCTAACGGTGCTGGCGAAGTAGATATGGTTATTAATATCGGCGCATTGAAAGACGGCAATGACGAGCTGGTGAAACGTGATATCGCCGCAGTGGTTGAAGCTGCCCGCGGTAAAGCACTAACCAAAGTCATCATTGAAACCTGCCTGCTGTCCGATGGAGAGAAGGTCCGCGCCTGTAAGCTCGCTGTAGAAGCGGGAGCCGACTTTGTGAAGACTTCGACCGGCTTCTCCACGGGAGGCGCAACGAAGGAAGATATCGCACTCATGCGGGCGACTGTCGGCCCTGATATCGGCGTTAAGGCATCCGGCGGTGTGCGCAGTGCGGAAGATGCCCTCGTAATGGTCGGAGCAGGCGCTACCCGGATCGGGACAAGCGGCGGCGTAGCCATTGCCAAAGGTGAACAAAGTCAGAGCAGCTACTAAATAGAATAAGAAACGCTCTACATACGGCAGCGCCCTCCTTGATTTCAAGGGGCGCTGCCGTTTTTGTACAAATATAATTCGGAAAGAGATACATCCCTCAGAGTCCGCCGAAAGCGGGGGGGATGAGGGAATGGGGAGCACAAGTACATCTGAATTCACCGGATGCGTAAATCATTGGACCCGGTGAGTGAAGCGGACTGAGAAGTCGTTATTTCGCCCAAAAAACCATAAATAAGGATGAGACGGACTGAGAATCGCTTATATCGTTCATTTGAGGCCAAAATGACGGATATCCGGATGCTTAACGGAATCTCAGTCCGATCGTCCTACCATTTCATCAGATTTGCCAACATAACGGAATCTCAGTCCACCTTACGGGCAGAGGCGTCAGGAAGAATCCGCCAAGTTCCAATTACGGAAATGCTCCAATGATAGGCTCCAGCCTGAATCACCCCTCGGGGTGATTTTGTTCAGGGAATAGCGAGTACGGGTAAAATGAGGGGGGCGAAGTACCCGGCAGGCGGAACTGAGGAGCACTAGTGCACCTGAATTAGCTGAAAGTAGCCGATAGGCGTGAATGAGGCGCATTAGCCGTTAGTGCACCAGGTTTCACCAGCTCCGTGCCTTGCTCCCACTGCATTTTCATCTCAACAAACCGGCAGCAGCCCCCTTGAATTCAAGGAGGCTGCTGCCGGTTCTGCGAAGCAAATACATTAGTGGTCTGGCAGATCAGCTAAGTATGAGAAATGGATCTCCGGAAGTCGGCTGTACAGAAGCCTACCCGCCTACCCGCCTCTCATAAAAGGACGGCAAAGCCGATTCATCTTTCCTAGAACAGCCCTTTATCCATCGCTTTGCCGATCAGCGTGGCGAACAGGCTATTGGACCAGGCGAACCACTCGCGGGAGAAGTCGGCTGGATCATCCGGGTGGAAGCCTTCGTGCATGTAGCCGGTATCCGCATCAGTGCGGATCAGCATGTCGATCAGCTCCTTGATCTCCTCATCGTTGTCTGCCGTCAGCGCCTGCATGGACAGTGCCATGTGCCACACATAACCGCCCGGCGTATGCGGACTGCCAATGCCCTTGGCGTGCTTGCCCTCGAAGTAGAAGGGATTGTCGAAGCTGAGGGCGAAACGGCGTGTGTTCTGATAAATCTCATCCTCTACGCCAACATAACCAATATAAGGAATGGACATCAGTCCAGGTGTGCCCGCATCGTCCATCAGGGAATAATTGCCGAATCCGTCCGTTTCATAGGCGTAGATTCTGCCGTATTTTGGGTGAGTCACGATTCCGTAGGTACGGATGCCGAAGTCGATCTCCTTGCGCAGCTTCGCCGCCCGTGCCGCCAGTCTTTCGTCCATGTAGACCTCGCTTGCAATCTCGCGGATATAACCCAGAATGACTACGGCGAACATATTGGAGGGAATGTTGTAGCCGAATTCGCAGCTGTCATCGCTTGGCCGGAAGCCGGACCAGCTCATGCCGGTATAGTTGACAGGCATGCCGCGTCCGTTATTGTGCAAAGTTTCCGTATCCTGAAGCGTCTGCCGGATGAAATGGTATGGCGACTTCTCCCCGTGATATTGCTCGGTTTCGATAACATTCACAATGGAGGTCAGCGCCTGGTAGCAGGCAGCATCGAAGATATCGCGCTGCTCTGCTTCCTTCCAGTACATATACGCCAGCTGTACAACGAAGCAGAGGGAGTCCAGCTCATACTTGCGCTCCCACATCCACGGATTCAGATTGCAGTCGTCCGTATCCCGGTAATGCTTGTCGCTGGCCGTTTCGTTGAAGGCGTTGGTGTACGGATCAATATTGACATAGAACATCTGGCGGGCGATCAGGCCGCGGAGAATGCGCTGCAATTCCGGATCGTTTTTGGCAAAAGGAATGTAGTGGCGCACCTGCTCCGTCGAATCGCGCAGCCACATGGCCGGAATATCTCCGGTGAACACGAAGGTGGTGCCGTCCTCCAGCAGCTTGGTGGTCGTCTCCAGCGTATTCGGGAAGCAATTGCGGAACAATTGCTGCAGTTTCGGGTGATGCTTGAGCCGTTCGTCGGCCTCATTCAGATAGGTGGTAATGGAAGCTGGCAGGTTCATCGTTAATTCCTCCTCAGGCATAGTGAATTTAGGGTTGTACCGTTTGCAGGGCATAAGTTACAATTTGGGCTTTGCCGGCGGTGCTGCGCAGAATTCCTTCATCTAATATGGCTGTCTGTTTCCGCCGCTCCAGAATATCACTGGCATGTACAGCCTCTACGGGAAAATGCGGCACGAGCGCAAAATCCTGCTCCTGATGCGCCAGATTGTACCACCGCAGGATAATATCCTCATGTTCTTCCGACAGCTTGAAGGCGGAGAGGGCCATTGTGCGGCCCTGCCACTCCAGCGGCTGATACTCGGCAGGCAGGGAGCCCTGCTGCCAGCCGGTCTGTACAGTGAACCAAGGCACCTGATACTGGTAGGCCCAGGCGAAGGCCTCCGGCCACCCGGCATCTCCGGCATAAGGGCGAACCGCGAATTGAGCGGTCTGCTCACCCAGGCACTGGGCTTCCGGCGTAGGGAACACGCCCCAGTCCCCCAGCTCCGACACACTGCGTAGCAGGGTTACGGCAATGGTATTGCTTCCGTCACGCAGGACCTCGTATTCGTTCAGCCCTTTGTTGGCGACCACAAGACCCGCGCTGCCGTCCGACACACTGACGTAAGCCTGCTGGTGCTGGGCATTGCTCGGATTGATCCAGTCGGCAGCCGGTTCAATGGCGCGCTCCGCCGCTTCGAAGATGGAATCCGCCAAGAGTGTGGAGGCGGCAAGATCCGTAGGGAAGAGGACGCGCAGCCTGTGGTCCTTGGCCTGGTTATTGAACGTGGCAGAGACCTGAATGCCGGTCCCATTAGCCTCCAGACTGATCCGGGTTACGATCCGCAGCGGGACCTGGGCTGAAGAGCGTCCCGCCTTGCGCTGGCGGAACGGAACCATCCGGCGCTTCTCCTCCTCGAAGGAGGCATCGGCGGAAGCCGGAACGGTCCATTCATGCACGATTTCATAGGTGACGCGGTAAGGCTCGTGCTCGGCAAGCGTGATGCGGGCGTCCAGTCCCTTGGTAGTCAGAGCAGCATCGCCCTCCGGCTGGCGGAACACATACTCATTTCCGATATCCCCGTAATTCTCGTAAACCCCTAGTCCGGCGAAGACTTTGCCGGTGTGCTTGTCCTTCACATCATACGAGCCGTCTTCCCGGATCTGGATGGCCAGGAATCCGTTCTCCATCCCCGTCTCGGTGAGCCTAAGCGGGCTGGCAGCAGCCCCGGCAGCTCCAGCGGATGCGCTACCCGGTGACTCCACCCAGGCATAAGTGGTATAGCCAAGCGGCGGAATCTGCACAGCTTCGAAGGTCAGCCGGACCATACGCGCCATATAAGGCTTGCGGAACTGATCGTCCGGCAGCTCATAGCCGAACCGGGTGCCGAGATCCTCGGCCTTGCAGGCCAGGACCCGTCCGTCCGCACCCAGCAGCCGCCCGCGCGCAAGCTCAAGCGGTAACTGATCCAGCGCTTCGGCAATCGCCGCAGGATTCGGGCCTCCCTTGAAGTACCGTTTGGCTACCGCTACCTCCACACTAACCGTACCACTGCGTTCCCAGCCGGTTGTATTGAAGACCGTCACGGGAATGGCAGATTCTCCCCAGGCGGCTACGCCCATAGTTCCAATCTGACCGGAGATCGCCTTCAGGCTCTCCTCCATAATAGCCTCGCCGACATGCCTGCTCTTCTCGAAGCGTGTAACCATCTCGCGGTGAACCTCATCCACGCTACAGCCGCAGATGCTGTCATGCGGATGATTCTGCATCAGCGTCTTCCAGGCGTAGGTCAGCAGGGCGTGGGGATAAGCCTGCCCGCTGAGCAGATAAGCCAGGGCAGCCAGCGGCTCGGCGCCCTTCTCCAGCAGGGTCTGGCCCTGATGATTCAGCTGCTTCAGATAGACGCGGGCGGAAGCGGTGTTCACCAGCGTCCCCCAGCCGTCCGTATGCTGGCTGCGCAGCTCTCCGTGTACGGTGACCAGATCTTCAGGCAGCGAAGGACCCAGCGCCTCCAAGTACTGCTCGAAGCTGGAATGGACGAAATCCGTGTCCGGGTAGAGCTTCCTCGCGGTCTCCAGCGCATCGGCGAGATCACGCTGTACCGGCTGATGATCACAGCCGTTCATGAACAGCAGCTCGGGGGTGGAGGCATATTTGCCGGCATCGGCGATTTTTTTGTCCCAGAAGGCCTTGGCTTCACCCGCATCTACCGGCACCTCGTTGCCGTTGCTGTACCAGTTCGCAAACAGCAGCCCCAGCACGCTTGAGCCGTCGGGTGATTCCCAGAACATCTCGGAGTAAGGCGATTCATAGCTTGAGCTGTTCAACTCGCCGACCATATTGTCGAAGCCCGTCGGCTTCACTCCGCGCCCGAACACCGCAGTCTCAATGTCTGCCTGCCGGAGCAGCTGCGGGGCTTGTCCCATATTGCCGAAGGAATCCGGGAAATAACCCAGCTTGGAGATGACGCCATATTTGGCCGCGTCCTGATGGCCGATCAGCAGATTGCGGACATTGGCCTCCGAGCTGGTCAGGAATTCATCCTGGAGCACATACCAGGGGCCGATGACAATACGGCCTTCGAGGATGAATCTCTCCAGCTGCTCTCTTTTCTCCGGATGAATCTGAAGATAGTCTTCAATAATAATGGTCTGTCCGTCCAGGTGGAAATAACGGTAGCGTTCATCCTTCTCCAGAGTTTCCAGGAGCTCATTCATCAGCTTCGCCAGCAGAACGTGGTGACGCTCGTAAGGCATGTACCATTCCCGGTCCCAGTGGGTGTGGGAGATCAGGTGTGCGGTTGTACGGGTCATGACAGTAACCTCCTATATCATCAGTCGGATATTTAGTCTTGGCATTCGTAGCAAATGTTTGCATACCTGCCCGGGGATCACAATATGTAACTTTTGCAGGGGGGAGAGAGGTTCATAATTCACATATTTGCGGCAGCAGGCTAACCGTGGGCAACTACAGCAGGCAATTCCGGAAAGTCCTGCAGCGGCGCGGTTTTACACTCCCTTAACATGACAATGCACATCCTACATATTTACGATGTCAGCTTAGTTTCACTACACTTGGTGTTGTAAGCGTTAGCAGGAAGGTGATTAGCGAGAATGCGAAGCGGCTGCATGATTTAATGTCATGAAAACTAACATAGAGAGGAGTGGGAGAATGAAGGGGAGTAATGCTGAAGTATCCGGAAGTCCTTCATTGAAGAACAAGTCCCTTGGCAAAAGAATCTGGCAAAATTGGGAGCTCTATCTGTTCATGCTTCCCGCATTACTGTATTTCCTCGTTTTTCATTACGGTCCGATGTACGGTATTCAGATTGCGTTTAAGAATTTCGTACCCTCGAAGGGAATTACGGGCAGCGAATGGGTAGGCTTTGACCATTTTGAACGGTTCTTCAATTCCTATTTCTTCTGGGATCTGCTCTGGAACACATTCAGTATCAGCTTCTATGAACTGGCCATCGGGTTTCCGCTGCCGATCATTCTGGCGCTGGCCTTCAATGAGGTCCGCAACGGCCCGTTCAAAAAATCAGTCCAGACGGTAACCTATGCGCCGCATTTCATTTCCGTCGTTGTTATGGCAGGGATGATTATTACCTTCCTGTCGCCCTCCAGCGGAATGATTGTCCGGGCCATCGAATTCCTGGGCTTCGAGCCTGCGCAGTTTCTGACCGATCCGGCCTGGTTCAAGACCGTGTATGTCTTCTCGGGCGTCTGGCAGAGCACCGGGTGGGGAACGATTATTTATCTCGCGGCTCTGTCAGGCGTAGATCCCCAGCTGCATGAAGCGGCCATTGTGGATGGAGCAAGCCGGATCAAACGGGTGCTGCATATCAACCTGCCGACGATTATCCCCACGATTACGATCATGCTGATCCTGAATATGGGGAATATTCTGGGCCTTGGCTTCGAGAAAATTCTGCTGCTGCAGAATTCGCTCAATATGGAAGCTTCCGATGTCATATCCACTTATGTATACCGCGCCGGGCTAGTGAACGCCCAATACAGCTTCTCTACGGCTGTCGGATTGTTCAACTCGGTGGTCAACGTAATTCTGCTGGTTACCGTCAACCGGATTGCCAAACGCACCAGTGAGAACAGTCTCTGGTAGAAAGGAGTTGAAGTCTTTGGTTACTGCTATGAAAGAGTCAAGGGGAGACAAGCTGTTTCTGATCAGCACCTATATTTATCTGTGCCTTGCCCTGCTGGTTGTTCTCTATCCGCTGGTCTATATTCTCAGCGCTTCGATCAGTTCGCCGCAGGATGTCAATTCGGGAGCCATGTGGCTGTTCCCGAAGAACGTGACACTGGACGGCTACAAGCTTGTTTTTGAGAACCCTAAGATATGGAATGGTTACTTGAATACCATTATTTACACGGTGGCGGGCACCCTGCTCAATCTCGCGGTTACGCTGCCGGCCTCCTATGCGCTCAGCAGATCTGACTTTGTCGGACGCCAGCTGTTTATGGGTATCATTCTGTTCACGATGTTCTTCAGCGGCGGACTCGTGCCGACGTATCTGCTGGTCAAGAACCTGGGCCTCATCAACAGTATGGGCGCATTGATTCTGCCGGTGGCCGCTTCGGTCTGGAACATCGTCGTAGCCCGCACCTTTTTCCAGACGACCATCCCGAAGGAATTGCAGGAGGCGGCGCACATTGACGGCTCTACGAACCTGGGGCTGTTCATCCGTATTATTTTGCCGCTGTCCGCACCGATTATTGCCGTTATGGCCCTGTTCTACGGGGTAGGCCACTGGAACAGCTATTTCCCGTCCCTGATCTATTTGAATGATGAAGCCAAGTATCCGCTGCAGATGGTGCTGCGCCAGATCCTTGTCCTTCAGGAAATGTCGGCCGAAACCACGGGCGCTGCGATCAACGGCGAGGTGGCGATCGCCATGAATAATAAGGCAGAAACGGCATCGCTGATCAAATATGGAGTTATTGTCGTCTCTACGCTACCCATCGTGGCTGTCTATCCGTTCCTGCAGCGTTATTTTGTTCAAGGCGTCATGATTGGCTCAGTTAAAGGCTAAGCGGTTAAAATGTAATGAACATAAGGGAGGAATTATCAATGCAAACCACACGTAAACCATGGAAGCTTCTGCTGTCTTCGGCTATGATCCTGACGTTGCTGGCAGGCTGCGGCAATTCAAACGAAGGGGCCAAGAATAACAGCAGCGGCGAAGTTACTGTGAACAAGGAAGGCTTTCCGATTGTGAATCAGCCCGTAACACTGACGCTCACAGCGCCGGATGTAGGAATTCAGAACTGGGAGAATATGGCGGTGCTCCAGCAGATGCAGGAGATGTCCGGCATTACTATGGAATATAAGAACGCGCCGAAGGACAGCTTCGAGACGAAGAAGAACCTGGTGTTTGCCAGCGGGGATTACCCGGATATCTTCTACGCAGCGGGTCTGACGACTGCAGAACAGATGAATTATGGAGAGCAGGGTATCCTGATCCCTCTGGAGGACCTGATCGAAGAGTATGCCCCGAACTTCAAAGCGCTGCTGGAGGAGTACCCGGATGTCCGCAAATCGATCACAGCCCCGGACGGGCATATCTATTCCTTGCCGGTGGTGGAATTCAGCCAGCACTGGTACCGCAACCCGATGTGGTATAACGGGGATTTCCTGAAGGCGCTCAATATTGACAAGCTTCCCGAAACAACAGAGGAGCTGTATACCTATCTGAAGCGTGTGAAGGAGGAAGATCCGAACGGCAATGGCATTGCTGATGAACTTCCGATTTCCTCAGTTACGACAGCCGCTGCGAACCTCCGCGATATCCGTACCTGGCTGCTGGGAGCCTTCGGAATCTATGAGGAGGAAATTTATGTAGACGATGCGGATAAGGTGCATTATACACCGCTGGAAGAAGGCTACAAGGAGTATCTGACTTATATGAACCGCCTGTGGTCCGAGGAGCTGCTGGATCATGAGAGCTTCTCGCAGACAGCGGAGCAGAAGAAGGCCAAAGCGCAGAACAACCGCGTCGCTCTCTTCTCCGACTGGCATGCTTATATGACCAAGGGCGGAGAGCCTTCGACGTCTGATCCGATGTTTGCGCCAGTCCGCAGCGAATCGGTGGATGCGCCGGCGATTGCCAAGAACAGAGGGATTACAACCGGCGCTTTTGCCATTACGAACAGCAATCCGGAGCCGGAGGCCTCACTGCGCTGGGTAGATTATCTCTACTCCTATGAAGGTGCCTTGTACTTCAATAAAGGGCCGGAGGGTGTTCTCTGGGAATACACCGACAAAGACAACCGGGTCAAGCAATACCTGCCTGTACCAGACGGCAAGGAAATGGAAGATTACCGGGCCACGCTGACGCCTAACTACGGTATTCCTGCGCCAACTCTGTCCATGGATGATATCAACAAGGGACTGAAGACAGACTTTGACCTCTGGGTAGAACAGGAGACCAAGCAGAAGCTACTGGATAAAGGCGCACGGATTCCGTTCCCGGCCCTGTTCCTCACCGTGGAAGAACAGACCGAGATCAGCAGCCTGAATTCGGATCTGAGCACGTATGTGAAGCAGATGGAAGCGAAGTTCATTACCGGAGCCGAGCCGCTTACGGGGTGGGATAATTATGTGGCGACGGTTAAGAAAATGGGCGGAGAGCGTGTAGCCGAGATCAACCAGGCTGCTTATGACCGCTGGAAAACCAACTAAATTTCATCCGCTGTTGTGCCGCTAAAGAGCGGTATGAATGTCTAAATGCAGAAAGGTGCTGTAAAAATGATCTATAAGGATAAAGCGCGCCCTGTGACCGATCGGGTACAGGACCTGCTGCAGCGCATGACCCTTGGAGAGAAGGCTGGACAATTAGTCCAGCCTTTCGGCTGGCAGTGCTATGAGAAGCACCCTGACGGAACTACAGGTATGACAGAAGCTTTCAAGCGCCAGGTTGCAGCCGGAGGTGTCGGTTCCTTGTATGGAACGCTGCGTGCAGACCCGTGGACCGGCGTTACCCTGGAGACGGGCCTGTCCCCGAAGCAAGGAGCAGAGGCGGTGAATGCCATTCAGGCCTACGCGATGAAGGAGAGCCGGCTGGGGATTCCCATTCTGTTCGGGGAGGAGTGCTCACACGGACATATGGCGATCGGCGCGACCGTATTTCCGGTTCCGCTGGCTCTGGGCAGCATGTGGAATCCGGAGCTGTACCGGGAGATGTGCCGGGCAGTGGCACTGGAGACCCGCAGCCAGGGCGGAGCGGCCACCTATTCGCCGGTGCTGGATGTAGTGCGTGATCCGCGCTGGGGGCGTACGGAGGAGACGTTTGGTGAAGATCCTTATCTCATCGCCGTGATGGGCGTGGAGGCGGTGAAGGGATTGCAGGGAGAACGGCTGGATGCGGAGGATTCCGTGATGGCGACCCTGAAGCATTTCGCCGCCTATGGCAGCTCGGAAGGCGGGCGGAATTCAGCGCCTGTGCATATGGGACTCCGGGAGCTGCATGAAGTCGATCTGCTGCCCTTCCGCAAAGCGGTGGAGGCCGGAGCGCTGTCCATTATGACAGCCTATAACGAGATTGACGGCGTGCCCTGCACGACGAATCGTTATCTGCTGCAGGATGTGCTGCGAGAGCAGTGGGGCTTCGAGGGCTTCGTGATCACGGATTGCGGAGCGCTGGGGATGCTGACAAGCGGGCATAACACCGCGGGTAGCGGGGAGACGGCAGTGGCCCAGGCGCTCCTCGCCGGCATCGATATGGAGATGTCGGGCGAAATGTTCGAGAAGCACATCGCGGCCGCTATCGAGCATGGACGGCTGCAGGAGTCCGATCTGGACCGCGCGGCCGCCCGGATTCTGGAGCTGAAGTTCAAGCTCGGGCTGTTCGACCGTCCCTACGCCGATCCTGAGCAGGCCGGGCAGACGATCGGCAAGCCGGAGCACCGGGAGCTGGCGCGGCGGATCGCCGGAGAGAGCATCATTCTACTGAAGAACGAGAACGGAACGCTGCCGCTGAGCAAGCAGATTCCGAAGCTTGCGGTAATCGGACCCAATGCGGATGCGCCGTATAACCAGCTGGGCGACTATACCTCGCCGCAGCCCAAAGGCGCGATTGTCACTGTGCTTGAGGGAATCCGGCAGGCGTTGGGCGGCAGTGCGGACAAGGTGCTGTATGCACACGGCTGCCGGATTAAGGGCGATTCCCGGGAAGGCTTCGCCCATGCGCTGGCCTGTGCCGCAGAGGCTGATGCCGTTGTGCTGGCGATTGGCGGCTCCAGTGCCAGAGATTTCGGGGAAGGCACAATCGATCTGCTTACCGGTGCTTCAGTCGTGACTGAGCATTCCTGGAGCGATATGGAATGCGGCGAGGGCATCGACCGGGCCACGCTGAATCTGATGGGCGTACAGCTTGAGCTGGCACAGGAGATTCATAAGCTGGGCAAGCCGCTGATTGTGGTCTACATCAACGGGCGTCCGATTGCCGAGCCATGGATTGTAGAGCATGCTGATGCCATTCTGGAGGCCTGGTATCCGGGCCAGGAAGGCGGGCATGCCATTGCCGATATTCTCTTCGGCGAGGTGAACCCTTCCGGGCGGCTGACGATCAGTATTCCGAAGCATGTGGGTCAGCTTCCGGTCTATTACTATAAACGGCGGACCAGAGGCAAACGGTATCTGGAGACGGACTTCCATGCCGAGTATCCGTTCGGCTACGGCCTCAGCTACAGCGAATTTGCATACAGTAACCTGAAGGTGGAGCCTTCCGTGATATCTGCGGACGGGCAGGCGCTTGTCTCCGTGGATGTGACCAATTCCGGAGACCGGGCGGGGAGCGAGGTGGTCCAGCTGTATATTTCCGATCTGGCCTCCTCCATTACCCGTCCCGAGAAGCAGCTCAAGGGCTTCCGCAAGATCAGCCTCCAGCCGGGAGACACGCAGACGGTGACGTTCAGCGTGGGCCGGGAGCAGCTGGAGTATGTATCTGCGGATTTAACGCGGATCGTGGAAGCGGGAGAATTCGCGGTGATGGCAGGTCCGCACTCCGTAGAGTACTTGACGGCACCGCTCCATGTGAGGGAGGAGAGCTGAGCCATGAAGCGTATGAACCGGTTCACCTTGTGGCTGGCCAAGCGGCAGTGGGCAGAGAAGATAGAGCTTGCGGAATGGAGTATGCAGAGGTCCCGCTATCTTACTCCGGGGAACTATGAACATGAAGAGGAGCTTCACCTGAATTACAGCATTTCACGGCTGGACGGCGGTTATGGAACCACGTATTTCCTTCAGCGGGAGATCACGGTTCCGGGAGACTGGGCGCCGGAAGAAGCCGCGCTGCTCTATCTGGGGCGCGGGGAAGGCCTTTTGAAGATTAATGGAGCACCCTACCATGGCCTGGACAGCAATCACTGGTTCATTCCGCTGCCGCCCGGTACTGCGGGAGGAGAGCTTCAGCTGGAGATTGAGCTGTATGATCCGGTGCCTGAGCCGGAGGACCCGCTGAACCGCCAGGCGGTGATCAAGCCGCCGCTTACAGAGATTGAAATCACGCTGGTGCGGGTGAACCCGTCGGTGTTCAGCCTGCTGCATACAGTGAAAATCGTGCATGAAGCAGCCCTGCTGCTGCCGGAGGGGGATATGCGCCGCATCCGCAGCCTGAAGGCGTTGGAGCGGGTGATGGACACGCTCTATATGAAGGAGGAGCTGCTCGTTGACGGCGATGCCGTCACTGCAGCGGAGCAGCAGTTGCGGACGGAAGCGGCGGCGGAACGCTCTGCGGGGCTGCACCCGGGGACGATGCACATGGTGGGCCAGTCGCATATCGATATCGCCTGGCTGTGGCCGGTCCGGGAGACGGTCCGCAAGGTCAGCCGGACCTTCTCCACGGTCTGCGCTCTGATGGATAAATATCCGGAGTTCCGTTACTCCCAGAGCCAGCCCCAGCTGTATGCCTTCGCCAAGGAGCACTATCCGCAGCTGTACGGGCGGATTAAGGAACGGATTGCCGAAGGGCGCTGGGAGCTGGTCGGCGGCATGTGGGTGGAGCCGGATCTGAACATCCCCGGCGGAGAATCACTGGTACGGCAGATGCTCTACGGCCAGGGCTTCTATATGGAGGAATTCGGCAAGCATTCCACGATTGAATGGCTGCCGGATACCTTCGGCTATTGTGCTTCTCTGCCGCAGCTCTTGAAGCAGGCCGGAATTGAGTACTTCATGACGACCAAGCTCGGCTGGAATGATACCAACCCGTTCCCGCATACGCTGTTCCACTGGGTCGGCATTGACGGAACGAAGATCGTGGCCTATCAGAACCACGGGGTGAACGAGCATACCCATCCGAAGGATGTTCAGGAGCACTGGCAGGCCTATGACCTGAAGGTAGAGCATGAGGAGCTGATGCTGCTCTACGGCCACGGCGACGGCGGAGGCGGGGTTACCCACGAGATGCTGGAATATGTGGCCCGCACCGATCTCGCGCCGGGCCAGCCGGTCAGCCGATTCTCTACGGCGGAGGCATTCTTCTCAGGAGTCGGCTCGCGCCAGCCGGAGCTTCCGGCATGGCATGGCGACCTCTATCTGGAGCTTCACCGGGGCACCTTCACGACCCATGCGTTCAATAAGCGCAGCAACCGCAAGGCGGAGGTCTTATACCGTCAAGCGGAGATCTGGAGTGTGCTCGCGCAGAAGAATAATCATCCGGAGCCTGTACAACCGGCGCAGGAGCGGAAGCAGTTGGTGAAGCCGCAGGAGGAGCTGGCCGAGGGCTGGAAGCTGCTGCTGCTCAACCAGTTCCATGACATCATTCCCGGCACCTCCATTCCCGAGGTGTACACCACCTCGCGGGAGGAGTACGCGGAGATCTTCCGCCTGGGCCAGCAGGTGCTGGATACCTCGCTCCGTGCCTTGGCAGGCGAAGTGAATACTGCGGGTGAGGGCCGTCCCTATGTGGTCTTCAACAGTCTGGGCTGGGAACGGACGGAGGTGATCCGGCTGGAGGGAGGCTGCAGCCTGATGGCACTGCAAGCGTTCGATGAGGACGGCCAGCTGGAGAGCGAATGCTGGAACACAGCCGGAGCCGGCTATATCCTGGCTGTTCGGGTCCGCAGGGTCCCTGCCTTCGGCTGCCGGACCTTCTGGCTGCGGGAGGCTGCTGCGCCTGCCGGTATACGCCCTGATCTGGAGGCAGATGCTGTCGGCGGGTGGCACGGGCAGGAGGCTGCTCCCTTAACTGCGCGAGATAGTTTCCCCGAACAATGGGAGACGGACCATTACATTCTTACCTTTAACGAAGACGGTGAAATCAGCCGCTGGGTTGACAAAAGCGCAGGCCGGGAGCTGCTGCAGCCCGGCCAGACCGGCAATCAGCTACAGTTCTATCATGACACTCCCCCGTTGTGGGATGCCTGGGATCTTGACCCGCGTTATGAACAGCAGCCTGCGGGCAAGGCGAAGCTGCTGGACCGGCAGGTTGTCACCAGCGGCCCTGTGCTGACGGTGCTGAAATTCCGCTGGCAGCTGAATGAATCCCTGATTGAGCAGGAGATTACGCTGCCCATGCAAGGCCGCAGGGTGGACTTCCAGACCCGGGTCAGCTGGAGGGAGGAGCATAAGCTGCTGAAGGTCGCTTTTCCGGTCGACATTGTGGCCGCGAAGGCTACGTATGAAATTCCGTTCGGGTCACTGGAGCGTCCGACGCACCGCAACACCAGTTGGGAGCAGGCGCAATTCGAGGTCTGCGGCCATCGCTGGGCGGATCTGTCCGAGGGCGGCTATGGCGTCAGTCTGCTGAACGACTGCAAATACGGCTATGACATTCATGACGGGGTGCTGCGCCTGTCGCTGCTGCGCTCCCCGCGCTGGCCTGACCGCTATGCGGACCAGGGTGAGCATGAATTTACGTATTCCCTGTATCCGCACGGCGGGGAATGGCGTCAGGCTGGGGTTGTGCGCGAAGCGGCAGAGCTGAATGCCCCCTTGCAGGTGGTCAGCGAGGAGCCGCATGCAGGCCGTTATCCAAGCACTCATGCCTGGCTCGCTTTCCAGAGCCGTCATGTCATGCTGGATACGATCAAGCGTGCAGAGGACGGCAGCGGAGTTATTGTCCGGCTGTATGAATCCGCAGGCAGCAGAGAGACGGCTGAACTGGACTGGAGGGACGGAGACATCCGCGCTTCGCAGGTTAATCTGCTGGAGAGCGATACAGGCTCCGTGGTGACTTCCGGCGGCGTGATTTCGCTCTCCTTCCGGCCCTATGAGGTCCAGACGGTCAAACTATATCACGAAACTTATTCGCAGGAGGAATAGACATGCAAATCACTAGACATCCGAATAATCCTATAGTCGTCCCTGGCGGCTATGAATGGCGCAAGGTTACGGTCTTCAATCCTGCGGTCATCATCGACAACGGCAAATTCTATATGATTGAGCGCACCGCCGGTTCCCTGACCCCGTGCAAGAATTACCTGGGCCTCCTTACGAGCGAGGACGGGGTGAACTTTACCCATGTGAAGGATGAGCCGATTGTGACGCCCGATATGCTCGGTTTCCCGTATGGTAGCGTGCAGGACCCGCGGATTGTCAAAATCGACGGGACCTTCTATTTGAACTACGCCCTGCGCCCCTGCGCCATGAGCTATTATCCTACCGGGGCAGGCGTCCCGGAGCGCTCTATTCCAACCTACCCGGATGGCTGGGGAGAAGAGGAGGGCCACTGGCTGACCCGTTCCTCCATCCTGAAGTCGGACAATCTGCTGGACTGGGAGTTTGTGGCGGACACGACGCCACTGGATATCAATGACCGGGACAACATTCTGTTTCCTGAGAAAATAAATGGAAAATTCGTGCTGCTGCGCCGTCCTGAGGAATATGTGGGCGAAGCCTACGGAACCGAGAAGGCGGCCATGTGGATTACCTACTCCGAGGATCTGGTGAACTGGGAGGAGCCCAAGCTGCTCGCCACCGCCGGGAATCTGTCTTGGGAGTCGCGGAAGATCGGCGGCTCCACGCCTCCAATCCGTACAGACAAGGGCTGGCTGGTGCTCTATCACGGCGTCGATGAGGATATTGTCTACCGTGTGGGAGCGATGCTGCTAGATCTGGAGCAGCCGGAGAAGATCATTGCCCGCACGCATAATTTCATTATGGAGCCGGAGACCTACTATGAGAAATTCGGGTTCCAGATTCCGAATGTAATCTTCCCGACCGGCAACGTGGTCAAGGACGGGCTGCTCTACATTTATTACGGGGTAACGGACACGGCGATTGCGCTCGCGACCGTGCCGCTGGATGAGCTGGTAGAGCATATTCTTAAGGAAGCTAAGTAACTGTTCAGCGTCAGATTTAAAAAAGTGGAATGGAAAAACAGAACATCGTCTTTTTATTTATTTAACATATTTTAACGGAAAACCGAACACAATTGGACTGGTACGCCACGTAAGCCAAATGTAATCGGAAAACCGAACACAATTGGACTGGGTGCACCGCGTAAGCCAAATGTAATCGGAAAACCGAACACAATTGGACTGGACGCCCCGCGTAGGCCGAATGTAATCGGAAAACCGAACACAATTGGACTGGGTGCACCGCGTAGGCCAAATGTAATCGGAAAACCGAACACAATTGGACTGGGTACGCCACGTAAGCCAAATGTAATCGGAAAACCGAACACAATTGGACTGGGAGCGCCGCGTAGGCCGAATGTAATCGGAAAACCGAACACAATTGGACTGGGAGCGCCGCGTAGGCCGAATGTAATCGAAAAACCGAACACAATTGGACTGGGTGCGCCACGTAGGCCGAATGTAATCGAAAAACCGAACACAATTGGACTGGGAGCGCCGCGTAGGCCGAATGTAATCGAAAAACCGAACACAATTGGACTGGACGCGCCGCGTAGGCCGAATGTAATCGAAAAACCGAACACAATTGGACTGGGTGTGCCACGTAGGCCGAATGTAATCGAAAAACCGAACACAATTGGACTGGGTGCGCCACGTAGGCCTTGCGTTTATCGCAGGTTGTGCCAGAAGTATTTTCACAGAAAAACCGAACATAATGTGCTGGCGCGAAGCGGGCGCATGACTCGTTCCCGGCAGAATGGAACTGCTTAATAGGCGTCATAGACATCATAGGCACTATGGACATAAATGTTGCACGTTTTGCAGCTTCGGTTCATAGATAGCCAGGTGGACGGGCGGATTGTTACACAGAATGCAAGAATATCCCTGCTAAACCGTCTAAGATAGGTACAATCCTGCGTTTTGTGCAACAATTCCGGGTTCGGGTGGATAGGATGAGGGCAATGTTGCATTATGTGCAGGATTTTATACAAAGTTACCCGATTTCTGCCGCGAAAAGTGGATGACACCAGGGAATTCCTGCGCAGCAGCCGCTGCCCGGAAGTCTGCTGTTCACAGGGGTCAAAGAAGCTCCGCCCGGAAGTGCGACTATTCACAGGGTGAAGGATTGGCTGTATGCCACAATCTTTAAGCTTAGTCTATTCAGACAGGTCGGGCGGAAGCTCCGCCCGCTTAAACCGGTCTTTTCGCAGCAGTCCCCTTCAAGGTATGTTCCTTGCGGTACTGCCCCGGCGTCAGACCGGTTTCTTTTTTGAACTTGCGGATGAAATTCGGTGCATCCAGATAGCCCACCTGCTCAATGATTTCCTTGAGCGGAGCGCTGGTATTCACCAACAGCCGGATGACCTCATCCACACGCCGCTGCCAGATATATTGTGAGAAATTGCTGCCGGTCTTCTCTTTGAAGCTCCGGCTTAAATAAGAGGTTGAAATGGCAAATTTGAGTGCCACATGCTCCAGGCTGAGGGTGTAGTCTGCGAACTGCTGGTCCACATAAGCCAGAATATCGTCCATTAAAGAAGACTCGTTGGTCTCCGTATTCCGCTCGACCTGCGCGCAGATGGCAGCGGCGAGAGCGAGCAGGCGGCTCTCCAGCTCCTCCAGCGTCTCGAAGGAGGTCAGCTCCGGCATATTGGCGAACACCTCGTCCATGCCAAGCTCGGAGGCGGTGCGCAGAAAAGCGTTCAGCAGATCAAAGCAGATACAGCGCAGCAGGTGAACCTGAAGCGGTTCATCCTTAATCGTGTCAATGGTGTCGGCAATCATCTGGACGGCTACGGATTCGTTGCCCTGCTTCAGGCTCTGCTCCAGCTTCAGCATGGATTTGCGCGGAATCCAGAAGCTCTCGGCAGCAGGCAGACTCAGCTCGGCCAGTTGCTCGAAGTAGGTGACCTGTCCACTGCGCCGGATCATCCGGTGCTCCAGAGCTGCGGCAGCTTCGATGAAGGACTGGTTAAGCCGGGCCAAATCCCGGTAGGCCATGCCGACACCGATACTCAGAGAGAGCTGCGAATGCTCGCGGATCACGGCTTGAACCGCTTCAATAACCTGCTCCATCCGGCTCTGAACCGGCAGGTCTTCATCGCCGGGGAGTGAAATAATCAGGGCGAACTGGTCCTTGACCGAGAATTCAATCCCGAAGATCTGAGCACCCGGTCCCGGCAGACAGATATTGCTGAGCATCTCCTGCAGCACATGGCGCTCCTGCCAGGAATTGCCGCCAGGGGCGTCATCCCAAGACAGAATGGCCGAGAAATAGAGGCCTTGTCCCTGCGGATGCCTGAAGCCTGCACTGAGGATCATCTGCTCAATTTCGGGATCATCCGGCTTGCCGTGCTTGAGCAGCAGCAACATGCACTGATTGCGGACGAACGGCTCCTGAAGATCAATTCTGGCACTGTAATCATGAAGTGTCTGCCGGATCGACTCCCATTCATTCCGAAGCTTGGAAGTGTCATTACCACTGCCTCGCAGCTTGGCGAATTCCATCAGGTCCCGGATCGGATGATACTGCCGTTTGGCCAGCAGCAGTGCGGCAGCTATGCCGGTAATGACTGCAATACAGAAGACGATCAGGATCAGGGTCTGGACATGGGCGACACGGCTGAAGAATTGGAAGCTGGGCATCGTGGTCACGTAGGTCCAGCCATTTTCTTCCGACTGTACAGAAACGACGGAGTACTGTTCCCCGTCCAGCACCAGATTATGAATCCCCGGCTCAAGTGCGGATATATTCTTAAGCTCGTTCTGGGGAAGGCTGGCGCCGTGACTGTTCGCGGTCAGCACCTCGCCGGAGGGGCCGAAAATATAGCTGCTTCCCGAGAAATCGCTCAGAATCGAATCCATGACTCCCGTAAGATTGGATTCCTTCATCAAATAGACGACTGTCCCGTAAGGGAACGGGTCATTCGGTTTCACGGGAACAAGCATGGCGAGCATCGGCTCCATGCGGGAATTAACCGTCACATTCTCGGCGGGACGGACCATCGGCTGCCGGGTCTCATTCAAGTCCTGCCGCAAGTCCTCCGGGCTCCAGCGCTCGAACTGATAGAGGGTACTGAAGGTGACATGAAGATCAGCCAGGCCCCGGTAAGAATAAATGTTGGAATCTTCATGGAAATAGAGAAACAAATCCTCTGCAATGCTGCTGCTGGCCTTATAATTTGCCAGTGCCTGAATGGCCTCCAGGCTGTAGTAGGGATGCCGCACCATATAAGGAGTCAGATGCTTGTCATAGGCGATTCTTCCCGCTATTTCCTGAAGCTCATTCATACGGTCGTCTATCGTGCTCTTCACCTGATTCAGCTGATTGACATTGGATTGTTCAATTTCCATACGCAGGCCCTTGACGGCGTTTTCATAGACAAAGATAGTTACACCTGTCAGAGGAACCAGGAACATGAGAATGTAGGAAAATGCATATTTCAGCAGCAGCCTTGATTTGAAATGATTCCAGCTGAGCCGGAAGCGGTTGAGTAAGGATGGCTTGATTGCTTGATTTACCATGAAGCGGACCCTCCAGTGTTAAAATTATTCAGATTAGAAATCTTTACAGAAATCTTTATAGAAATATTTGAATTATAAATCACTGTTCTCTTCCGGATTGCATCTATGCTAATATAAACATTATAACATTATAATCTTTAGAATGGAGTAGCGTCTCAGGTTTCTTAAAATAAAAGGGTCGATACTTTTCCCTGGACCTAGCATCCTTATATTTCCGCCAGAACCGGCACCGTCTTCTTCAGGACGGCAAAGCCGTTTCTACTTGAAATATAAGAATTTATATCTTCACGTTATAAATGATCCTTCTATTTCTCGCTGAAACGGTGCCATCCTTTATAAGGACGGCAAAGCCGTTTCTACTTGTTAAATATAAGGATGTAAAGGTTTCATGTCATTAACCATTTTTTAGAGGGCGCTTGTATATCCAGGTTAGAGAAGGAGATGGAGGAGTGGGCACAGAGAATGTGCTGCGCAATTTGCAGCTTGTTGACGGGCAGATGGTTGATATTTCCATCCGTGACGGGATCATCACCGCCATTACACCGCCAGGCCAGGCTGAAGGAGAAACCCTGCTGGACGGTTCCGGGTTATTTGTATCAAGCGGATGGATTGATCTGCATGTGCATGCTGTACCGGAGCTGCATCCTTACGGCGATGAGATTGACGAAATTGGAGTGAAGCAGGGGGTAACTGCTCTGGTGGATGCCGGAAGCTGCGGTGCAGACCGGATCGGAGACTTCTATACCCGGAGTCTGGAGGCGGCCACCCAGGTGTTCGCTTTGCTGAATATCTCGAGAATCGGGCTGGAGCGGACCGATGAGCTGTCGCAGCTGGAATGGATCGACCGGACCAAGGTTCTGGAGGCGGCAGCCGCCTATCCCGGATTCATTGTCGGTCTGAAAGCCCGCATCAGCCAGAGTGTCGTCAAGGACAGCGGCATACAGCCGCTTAAGCTGGCACGCACACTGTCGGAGGAGACGGGGCTTCCGCTGATGGTGCATATCGGCTCCGCTCCGCCGGCGGTCTCCGGAGTGCTGGAGCTGCTGCAGCGGGGTGATGTGATCACTCATTATCTTAACGGCAAACCCAATAATCTGTTTGAGGAAGACGGTGCGCCGCTGCAAGGGCTGCTGGATGCAGTTGCCCGGGGCGTTCATCTGGATGTGGGGCATGGCACGGCGAGCTTCTCCTTCCGGGTGGCTGAACAGGCGAAGGCGGCAGGCATCGCGCTGAATACGATCAGTACGGATATTTACCGGGGTAACCGTCTGAACGGGCCGGTATACAGCATGTCGAACCTGCTGACGAAATTCCTCTATCTCGGCTACAGTCTGGAGGAGGTCATCCGTGCGGTCACTACCAGCGCAGCGGAATGGCTGGGCAAGCCGGAGCTCGCCCGGATCAGAGTTGGGCAGCAGGCGAACCTGACCTTATTTGCCCTGCAAGCAGGCGAGAAGCAGCTTACGGACTCGGAAGGCGATGTCCGGGCCGCACACCACTATATTGAGGCTAAAGGAGTCTATGTCAATGGATCACTCATTACAGGCTAGATATGGATTGAAGCGTGTAATTAATGCCAGCGGAAGAATGAGCATTCTTGGGGTCTCCGCGCCGACGGATTCAGTCATGGAGGCAATGAAGCAGGGCGGGCAGCAGTACGCGGAAATTGCGGACCTTGTGGACAAATCCGGGGCGTACATTGCCCGGCTGCTTGGGGCGGAAGGGGCGGTTGTCGTAAACTCGGCATCCAGCGGCATTGCGTTGTCGGTAGCAGCTATTGTGACGACCGGAGACCCGAGGCTTAGCCTCCGCCTACACCAGGAGCCGGTGCTGAAGAATGAGATCATTATGCTCAAGGGCCATAATGTGCAATATGGAGCGCCGGTCGAAACCATGGTATTCCTCGGCGGGGGCCGGGTGGTGGAAGCAGGATATGCCAACGAAGGGCGCAAGGAGCATATCGAACAGGCGATCGGTGAGCGTACCGCAGCCATTCTCTACGTCAAATCCCATCACGCCGTCCAGAAGAATATGATCTCCGTGGAGGAAGCCTGGGAGGTTGCACAGCGCAGAGGGGTGCCGCTGATTGTGGATGCGGCAGCGGAAGAGGACCTGTCCAAATATGTCCGGTATTCCGATTTGGCCATTTACAGCGGCTCGAAGGCGGTGGAAGGCCCGACCTCAGGCATTGTCGCCGGCAAAACAAAGTATATCGAATGGCTGAAGGTACAACTGCACGGCATCGGCCGCAGCATGAAGGTCGGCAAGGAGACCATCTTCGGACTGCTGCAGGCACTGGAGGAATACCAGGATAAAGCTGACAACAGCGGGCTGGAAAAGCAGGCGCTGGAGGCTCTTCAGCCGCTGGCCGCCCTTCCCGGAGTTTCCGTCCGCATCGTGCAGGATGAAGCGGGCAGAGCGATTTTTCGTGGACGGGTCCAGATTGATGCCTCTGCGGCGGGAATGGATGCGAAGACGGTCAATGACCGGCTACGTGAAGGCACGATTGCGGTGTATACCCGGGACTATGGCGTGAAGCAGGGCTATTTCGATATCGATCCAAGGCCGCTGCAAGGGGATGATCTTCAGGTCATCGTCAGCAGAATCATTGAAATTATGGGAGGTAAACAATAATGGGCAAGATTGAGCAGCGCTTCTATAAGAACAGAGCCGCACTTAATGTGCTGGCCGGCAGCATCGGCAATGCTAAGGATGTGTATGAAGCAGCGGACGGGCATGTGCTGGTGGGCGTGCTCTCCAAAAACTATGCCACCGCACAGGAAGCGGCCGCTGCCATGACGGAATATGGCCAATCTATTGAGGATGCCGTATCGATCGGACTCGGGGCTGGAGACAACCGCCAGGCGTCCGTTGTGGCGGAGATTGCCTTAAGCTATGCGGGCAGCCATATCAATCAGGTGTTTCCGGCAGTGGGGGCAACCCGCGCCAACCTGGGAGCGAAGGATAGCTGGATTAACAGCCTGGTCTCTCCCTGCGGGCAGCCGGGATATGTAAATATATCGACTGGCCCGATCAGTTCCGGGGCCGGGGCGCAGGCTATTGTTCCTGTTCATGCTGCCATTGCACTGGTGCGTGACATGGGCGGCAATGCGCTCAAATATTATCCGATGCAGGGACTGAAGCTGGAGGAGGAATACCGCGCGGTGGCCAAGGCCTGCGGGGAAGCGGGATTTGCCCTGGAGCCAACGGGCGGAATCGACCTGGATAACTTTGGACCTATCCTGGAGATTGCGCTTCAGGCAGGCGTGCCGCAGGTGATCCCGCATGTCTATTCCTCGATTATTGATCCGCAGACCGGGAGTACGAACGTACAGGATGTCCGCAGACTGCTGGGTACGATGAAATCGCTGGTGGACCAGTATGCCTAGAATTGCAGCCTTTGGCGAAGTGATGATGCGGCTGCAGGTCCCGGGGGTTGAGACGCTGGCCCAGGGCAGCAGGCTGGAGTATTCTTTTTCCGGCAGCGGGGTGAATGTAACGGCGGCCCTCTCCAGATACGGCCACAACGGTGCACTCATTACCACCCTGCCGGAAACTCCGGTAGGTGAAGCGGCGATCGCCTATCTCCGCAAGCTTGGGGTGGACACGTCGCTGATCAGCCGGGGCGGCAAGCACCTGGGGATGTATTTTCTGGAGAATGGGTTTGGAGCACGCCCCGGCAGAGTGACCTACACAGACCGGCTGGGCAGCAGCTTTAATACTGCGGAGGCAGACCATTATGATATGGCGGCGCTTGCCTCCCGTGTGGACGTCCTGCATTTATGCGGCATTACGCTGGCGATGAATGAAGGCGTGCGCCGGCAGATGAAGCAGCTGGCTGCGGAAGTGAAGAGGGCCGGAGGCAAGGTGGTCTTCGACTGCAATTACCGTCCGGCGCTATGGGGAGCGGATGGCTATGCTAAGGCCCGCCCGCACTATGAGGAACTGCTTACGCTGGCCGATACGGTGATGATGAATGAGAAGGATGCGCAGTTTATCCTTGGCATCGGAACGGGAGAATATGATAGAATAACACAGTTGAAGCAAGCGATTCCCGAAGTGGCGGAGCGCTTCGGAATCGGAACGGCAGCGGGAACCCACCGTGAGATTAACGCTGACAATACGCATTCTCTGACAGGCTATATCTATCATCAAGGGATGTTCCGGTTCTCCCGCAAGCTTACCTTCCCGGTGTATGACCGGATCGGTGCCGGCGATGCCTTTACCAGTGGTGTCATCCACGGTGAATTGCAGCAGTACCCGCAGCAGCAGACGGTGGATATGGCAGCGGCGGCGGCGATGCTGGCCCATACCACCCAAGGCGATACAGCGCTTTTTACCGAGAGTGAGGTGCTCCGGGCGCTGTGTGGCCATACCTTAGATGTTGAAAGGTAGTGAACCCAAGCGTGTCTCTGAAACGCAAGCAAGGCCCCTTATATCAGCAGATCCAAAAAATCCTCAAAGACCGGATTCTGCACGGGGTATATCCTCTGGGGAGTATCATCCCCTCCGAGCCGCAGCTGGAAAAGGAATTCGGCGTCAGCAAAATGACGATCCGCGGCGCAGTCCAGGAGCTGTCCCAGGAAGGCTATGTGCAGAAGAAAAGCGGCATCGGAACGATTGTGACGCGCAATACCTCCTATCAGAAGCTCTCCAAGGGTAAACGGTTCACGGAGCTGCTCGTAGAAGAGGGTCATAAGCTGGAAAAAAGGCTGCTGGCTTCCGAACGCATCGCAAACGAGGCCGGAACGGAAGAATACGCCCGCTACGGGCCGTATTGCCAGCGGATTGAACGTCTATATATTCTGAATGGACAGCCTTATATTCATCTGATGCATTTCCTGACGGCAGCCGCACTTCCCGGCGGAGGAGCCAGAGGAATGGATACCGATATCCAATCCCTGTATGACTCGCTGGAAGAGAACGACATCGTGCTGGAGAACTTCAAGGACCGCTTCTTTGTCGAACCTGCACCTCCTGAGGTCTGCCTGCTGCTGGAGCTTCCGCCGGGAACGCATGTCCTCAAGCGACTGCGTAACTCCTACGATGGGGAAGGCAGACTGATTGAACACAGCATCGGCTGCTATAATACGGAGCTCCATCATTATCTGGTCAGCTACGACACTTGAAGCTGCTTAGGATATGAGTATCTCCTACACCATGGACATAGATTTCTTTATATTCGACACCCGCGCCCTCTGCATGCAGCGGGTCTTTTTTTTGAAAGATGGAAACTTAATAAAACATAGTGAATTAATGAGAATTTTAACTTTTCAAATGACATGGTTTGTGAGAGAATAGGTACAATTCTTGATTGTTAACGTTTGCCATTATCTATTTAGAGGAGGAAATACCCATGTCAGAAGAACGCAAGCTGTCATTCGAAACCTTAACCGTTCATGCAGGCCAGGAGATTGATCCAACAACTTTAGCCCGTGCTGTACCGTTGTATCAGACCACATCCTACGGATTCCGTGATGCAGAGCATGCTGCCAATCTGTTCGCGCTCAAGGAATTCGGCAATATTTACACCCGGCTGATGAACCCGACCACCGATGTGTTTGAACAGCGTCTTGCGGCGCTGGAGGGCGGGGCCGGTGCGCTTGCGACGGCTTCCGGAGCAGCGGCTATTTCCTTCTCTATTCTAAATATCGCCGGCGCAGGGGATGAAATTGTATCCGCCGCCAGCCTGTATGGCGGGACCTATAATCTGTTCTCGACGACGCTGCCCAAGCTGGGAATTAAGGTGCATTTTGTCGATTCGGATAATCCGGAGAACTTCCGGGCAGCGATAACGGACAAAACCAAAGCGCTCTACGCCGAAACCATTGGTAATCCGCAAGGGAATGTGCTTGATATTGAAGCTGTAGCAGCCATCGCCCATGAGCATGGAATTCCGCTGATTGTCGACAATACCTTCCCAAGCCCTTATCTGCTGCGTCCGATTGAACACGGGGCGGATATTGTGGTGCACTCGGCAACCAAATTCATCGGGGGCCATGGCACCTCGATCGGCGGAATTATTGTGGACGGCGGCAAGTTTGACTGGAAGGCCAGCGGCAGATTCCCCGGCCTTACTGAACCCGACCCAAGCTATCATGGGGTAGTCTACACTGAAGCTGTAGGACCTATTGCTTATATCATCAAAGCTCGCGTACAGCTCCTTCGTGACCTGGGTGCAGCGATCTCGCCTTTCAACTCATGGCTGCTGCTGCAGGGACTCGAAACACTGCATTTGCGTCTGGAACGCCATAGCCAGAATGCGCTTAAGGTGGCCCAGTATCTGGAGGCTCACGATTCCGTGGAGTGGGTAAGCTATGCCGGTCTGCAGAGTCACCCTTCGTATGAGTTGGCACAGAAATACCTGCCCAAAGGCCAGGGTGCCATCCTTACCTTTGGAATCAAGGGCGGAGCGGCGGCAGGCGTCAAGCTGATTGAGAATGTGAAGCTGTTCTCCCATCTGGCTAATGTGGGCGATTCCAAGTCGCTGATCATCCATCCGGCAAGCACTACACATCAGCAGCTGTCAGACGAAGAGCAGATTACGGCCGGGGTTACTCCGGAGCTGCTGCGCTTGTCCATCGGTACGGAGTCGATCGACGATATCCTCTACGATCTGGAGCAGGCGATCGCTGCCAGCCAGCAGTCGTAACACGGATAGGCAGAAGCAGCGGATTGTTGCGAGCCAGGCGCCTCTGGCGGGATCTAGCAGGCATATGCCTGGCAGCATTGTATGGTAAAGGAATAAAATTATAGACCACTGTTTTATGCAGAACACTTGCATGAGATGGTGGTTTTTTTAGAAGTGGGGATGGATTGAGTCTGGGGGAGAAGGTGAGAGTGGGAGAAGCGGGAGAAGTGGGGCTTCTATTGCATTTTTTACAGCAGATATCGGCTGGATCACCCGGAAAAAGGCATCTGTTGCAGTTCGTACAGTAGAATCCCTTGAGAATGGCGTTTCTGCGGCATGAGCCGGAAATCCATTGTATGAAATACATTAGAACCAATTTTAGCGCATTAATATTGCGAAATCTGTTGTAGAAAGTGCATTTGCTGAACAAATATCCGACTTCTAAATACCGGATAGTTAATAACTATAGGATACCCATGCTGAAGAGTTCAAGTTGCGCGTATCCCCAAGTTCATCCTTCGCCGCCGTAATCATTTGATACCGTTTGCATATTTCAGGGCCTTTGCCAGTATTTATAGATTGAAGCATCGTAAAATGCCGGGGGCATCGCCTTAAGGGGAGCAGAGCCGGCAGCAATCCAAAGTTAAAAAGGTGGGTGCGATGATGAAAGGTGAACGTCTGCAGGATCAGAATCAAAATAATGAGGAGCGCCCGTTCAAGTATAATCCCGGCGACCGGACTATTGGCATGGAGATGAGCCAGTCTGCATCTGTTGCTTCCGCTGCAGCGGAATTTCTTCCCGACGGGGAGCGGCGTAAGAGTAATGGGAACATGAGCCGGACCTATTTCCGCCGTCCGGGCGAACGCCCAGCTTTTCTGGTGCTGCGCGACGGACTGGGTGACCGGTCCCTTCTTCGGGAGGAGCCCGGCATTTACCCTGCGGGTCCCTGTCTGATCCGCAGCGAGGAATGGTTGCTGGAGCCGGAGCTTGCGGCACTCTATTCGAGCTGGATGTCCTGCGGGGATGAGGGGCAGGCTGAGCGTATCCTGCAGCGGATTTATTATCGGCTGCGGGCTGCCGCTGCCGCGCTTCTGGAGTCGGCGGACGGTGTCTGGGCCGCAGTTGCTCTGCCCTATGCGCCGGAGCTTGCCGCCCGCCCGGCAAGACTGGCCGCGCTGCAGGATGCGCAGCTTGAAGCGCTGTTCGCCGCGGTGGCGGAGAGCCAGCGGCTGGGCGGCGACAGCCGCGTGGACCTGCTGGCGCCGTACCCCGCCAGCGCAGCCGAATTCGCAGCACAGCGCGAATTCATTGAGGGCGTGGCCGAGCAGACCCTCGGCCACGCTTACGCGGCAGCGTGCCGCATCGGGGCGCTCCTGCTCCCCGAGGTGGGGCGCGCTGCCGCGGGGGAAATCGCGCGCATCGCCGATTTCCTGGTGCTGGACGGCGCGGCCGGTGAAGCCGCGCTGAAGGAGAGCGCCGCCGAGGGCTTCGCCAAGGCGGCGGCTGAGGTGTTAGCCGCCGTGCGCCGGGTGAAGCCGGCGGCGGCGGTGCTCGCCGCGGGGGCACCGGCGGCGTACGCGCTGGCCGATCTGTATCAGATCGGCCTGAGCGGGATCTTCTGCAGCGCGGCCCAGCGGACCGAAGCGCTGCTCCGGGCGGCCTGCCTGACGTGGATCGCCCGGCAGGACAATATAGATGCTGCCGCCGGAGGATGGCAGTAGCAGCCGGTTAGACCGGTTGATCCCAATCCATCCATGCTGTCACCTTACTCAAACTGCTGCTAACGCCATAAGCACCGCCACTGTAACGCGCCTATAATCAGGCCTCTGCTGCTTGCGCCTCAATCCCAACGGTGCATCTCACTATATTCATACTGCTTGCCGCCAGCCGACATCAATACAATTACCGCAGACCCTCAGTGCCTAAGCGCATCTACTATAATAATAACCCGATTCCACCAGCCATCCAGGCTGTGTTGGAATCGGGTTTTATTATGCTCACAGATAGAAGGGGATAAAGGTCACTTAGGTAATAAAGGAATCTCGCTTTCCTGAGAATTAAGCTCAAATCAGCTTCTGCTTCAGTCCAAACGATGGCGTGAAATAGTATGTGTAAGGATCGGGGAGTCTAGTAAACGACAAAAAAGTAGGGTATCCTTGGGATTGCGAAGTCACCAAGAAAAAGAAGCCCTACTCAATGACCAGTATACAACAAAACCCGTTCAGTGATCTACTCGAAAATAGTCTCCAACGTTTTCTGAAAGAAAAAATAGACTCATGCTCTGTGAAGAAATCAAAAATCACCTGAGTGTCGAATATCCAGAAGAAGCAAACTCTCGCAACGGATATTACAGCACGGACGTGGGAAACGCATCACGGGCGCATCCCGGATTTACAGGTCCCACGGGATCGGCAAGGCCAGTTTCAGACGGAGCTATTTGTCCTGTACTGAATACAACATTATCCATATTAAATGAGCTAAAACTATGGATTGTTGTATGAAATACAGCATTTCTCATCCCCAAAGCCGCTCAGCGAGAGAATTCTTGTATTTCGTACAACAATCCTCTCAAACACCCAGGGATTCATGAATCAAAGTTGCAATTTGTACAACATTTCTCCTTACCGCGCCTGCAACCGTGTCTGTGCCCGCCCCCCGGAGCGCCACCGGTCGAATGATTATGAGCCATTCACAGCCCCCTAACAAACCCACAGCAATTCCTAACCCAGACGCACAGTAGCTCCTCCGGATATCCGGCATGCCTCGTCCCCGGCGGTGATCCATACATCCACTGCCGACGGATTATAGACCATCTCCCGGGAAGCGGAGAAGCGCAGTCCTTGTACAGCGGACAAGTAGTCGGCAATCTCGATATTGGTGGCGTACCAGATCTCTTCATGGCCGCCCATCATGGCGGCGAACTGCTCAAGCTCCTCCCAGTTATCATTGTCGTTGAATTCATAGCTGTGTCCCCATACATATAGCAGTTGCATATGGGAGAACCGGGGCTGCTCCTCCAGGAACTGTTTGCCCAGCGCCAGCATATCGCGGTGATGGCAGGTGGGATGCCAAGCCAGCAGGTTGTCCGGCAGGCTGAAGCTGCCATGGGACTTTACAGTACGTGAATATTCGATCCCCAGCGCCGGCAGAACGCTCAGCACCTGATCACTGTAATCCCCGAACGGATAGGACATGCCCCTTACGGGATAGCCGGCGAGGGCTTCCAGATGTCTGCGGTCTTGTAGAATCTCTTCGGCGATGCCCTCACGCGGGGTCATGGAGAGAAAGGGATGAGTGCTCGTATGTGCTGAAATCTCATGCCCCTCATAGAGGGAAGCCACTTCCTCTTCCGTGATGTAGCCCTCATTGCCGAAGAATCCTGAATTCAAATGGAATGAGCCCTTCAGCCCGTGCCGGTTATGAATCTCCACAAGCCGCCTGTCGTGGATTCTTCCATCATCCCAGCTTAATGTTAGCGCTTTAGTAACACCGCCCGGAAAAAGATCAAACTTGATTTTCATTACCTGTTAGCCTCCCCTGATTTCTCTCTATGTAGATTGAACTGGAAATTTATAATTTGGAATTTGTTACTGAATCCGTGAAGGACTTGGCCTTCGGGACGTTGCCAGTCTGCGGATCTCTTAAAAGTTAAGAATCATATGCTTCGCATAATAAATATTCCTTATCTTTCCCGCGGAAACGGATGCCGTTCTTTAAAAAGACGGCATCCGTTTCTACTTGATCCGCTTCCCCCATTATTAAATCTCTAGGTTCAATCTATAAAGAATTTGGTCGTGAGCATGTGTTCCTCCGAATGACGAATACAGCTCCATTATGAACAATGCCAGAAGTGAAAGCGATTAGCAAGATTCTTGTTAATGGACGGCATTCCGGCGCTTGACTACACTGAGGTTGCGAACAGGGCTAATCAGCCGGCCACAGGCTCTAGGCTCTAGGCAGGACATTAAGAAGGAGGAGCATTATGGAAGCAGTATCACGTACAACACTCGAAAAGCAGATCGCCCGTGTGATTGAGCGGATGAAGGATATGAAAGGCTCCATTCAGGAGACCGCTCCCATCGGCATTATCTCTATGGACAATTGGGAATGGCCGCAGGGAGTGGGGCTCTTCGCCTTATACAGCTATTACCGGGAAACCGCAGATGAAGAGATTCTGCATTATCTGACCGGATGGTTCGACAGCAAGCTTGACGGGGGCATTCCCGTAAAAAACGTCAATACGATGTGCCCGATGCTTACCTTAAGCTATCTGGCGGAGGAGACCGGACGCGCAGATTATCTGAAGCTGTGCCGGGAATGGCTGGATTATGTGCTGAATGACATGCCCCGCACAGAGGAAGCAGGCATTCAGCACGAGGTTACGGGCAGCCCGAATACCGGACAGCTCTGGGACGACACGCTGTATATGACGGTGCTGTTCGTAGCCCGGATGGGGATTGTACTGAAGGAGGAGGAGTGCATACAGGAGAGTATCCGCCAGTTTCTCGTCCATCTCAAATACCTGACCGATCCAGCAACAGGGCTATTCTTCCACGGGTGGACCTTCGAGGGGGGCCATCACTTTGCCCGGGCCTTGTGGGCACGCGGCAACTCCTGGTATACGGCGGGGCTGGTGGATTATCTGGAGATGGTGGAGCTGCCGCCGGGTGTGAGCAGCTTCCTGCTGTCCTCGCTGGAGCGGCAGGTACGCAAGCTGCTTGAGCTGCAGACGCCGGAAGGCGCGTGGCATACCTTGCTGGACGACAGCGGCTCCTATCTGGAGACCTCGGCTACCGCCGCTTTTGCTTACGGCATGCTGAAGGCAGTGCGGCAGGGGCTGCTGGATGAGAGCTGCCGCAAGCCTGCCCTGGCAGCTCTTCACTATGTGCTGGGCCAGATTGATGAAGAAGGGATAGTACAGGGAGTATCGTACGGAACGGGTATGGGAGCTACGCTTCAGGACTACCGCGAGATTCCGGTCTGTCCGATGCCCTACGGGCAATCCATGACGCTACTGCTGCTGGTGGAGGCGATGAAGCATGGTTGATTCCGCCAAGCGCAAGGTCATAGGGTTGCCGGGACTGGACCGGATTGCCTTCCATAACGTTGCTGAACTGGAGGAGGCCGGCGGGTACGGCGTGTATCTGCGCCGTATTCCCCGCAGCGTCAGAGAGCAGCTGAATGAGCGGGGCCGGTTCATCGCCGGGGAAGCGGGCGGCTGTGAGCTTCGTTTCGTTACAGCCGCCCCGAACATCCGGGTAACCCTGTCTTTGCCGGAGGCGGATGGCTGTGTGACCGTATTCAAGGGCGGACTGTTCCATTCCAGGCATGAGCTTCAGGCAGGGACCATCCGCACGCTTCAGTTAAGCGAGCCGCCGCGGCTGGCGATGGCTGACCGCAAGCTGCTGATGGGAACGGGCTTTGCACCGGAGGTGTGGCGCATATGCTTCGGACGGTATGCCTGCGTGGTCTGCGGCATTGAGACCTTCGGCCATCCGCTCCGCCCGCCGGAGGAAGGAGAGACTCCCCGGAAGCGCTGGATTGCTTACGGCTCATCCATTACCAATGGTGAGAACAGCAGCCTGCCGTACATCGGCCAAGCGGCAAGAAGGCTGGCTGCCGATGTGCTGAATCTGGGCATGAGCGGCTCCTGCCAGTGCGAACGGGAGATGAGTGATTTTCTTGCAGAGCAGCAGGACTGGTCTTTCATGACGCTGGAGCTGGGCGTAAATATGCGCGATCATATGCCGGCGGACGAATTCCGTGAGCGGAGCGGCTATCTGCTGGACCGGCTGGTTAGCAGGCATCCGGAGAAGCCGGTGGCGGTTATTACGATTTATCCCAACTTTGCGAATTTCCCGGCCAGCGGGATTGCGGACAAGGATATCCGGTTTAACGGGATTCTGCGCAGTCACGTACAGCGCCTGTCACACCCTAAGCTGAGCCTGATTGAAGGAAGCCGGGTGCTGGATGACCTTAGCGGGTTGTCCTGTGATCTGATTCATCCCGGGGATGACGGACATATCCGGATGGGGGAGAATTTGGCCCGGGAGCTGGGCGGAATCCTGTAACTCCAGGCTGCATAAGGGTTCAGCGGCGATTAACAGGTAAACTGAATATTGCCGTAACCTGCCGAAGCGGCTATGGTGAGGACATGAAACGGCCATTTCAGCTCAACAGCAACATGTTCAGAAGCAAAAACAGGCAAGCGAAAGGAGGCACCGAGATGAAAGCGAATAGAGCAAGCGAAGCGGTGCTGCGGATGGATACTCTGCGGAAGACGGGAAGCAAGCGCTTCTGGCAGACCCGCCGGTTCAAGAACAATCTGCCGCTGTGGGTCATGTTCGTTCCGGTCATCGCGTTCTATATCATTTTCAAATACACGCCCATGCTGGGACTGGTCATTGCCTTCAAAAATTATACCTTCTATGAGGGGGTATGGGGCAGCCAGTGGGTCGGCATGGACAATTTCACCAATCTGTTCACCCAGGCGCAATCGGTGCAGATTATCCGCAATACGCTTGTGCTCAGTATATTGTCAGTGCTGGTCAGCTTTCCGTTTCCGATTGCCCTGGCGATTATGCTGAATGAAGTCCGGAACAAGTTTTTCAAAAAATCAGTCCAGACGCTGGTGTATCTGCCCTATTTCTTCTCCTGGGTCATTGTCGGCGGACTGGTAGTGACGATCTTTGCCCAGACCGGGGTGGCCAATGTGCTGGTCGAGAAGCTGTCCGGCAAGCCGTTTCCGTTCCTCTTCAAAGAGTGGTCCTGGGTATCCATCTTCCTCGGCTCGGGAATCTGGAAGGATGCGGGCTTCAATGCGATTATCTATCTGGCTGCACTGACTTCCATTGACCCCAGCCTCTATGAAGCGGCGAGCATGGACGGAGCGGGCAAATGGAAGCAGATCCGCAACATCACACTGCCCGGGATCAGCCCGACCATTGTCATTATGCTGATTCTCGCCATGGGACGGGTGATGGAGGTAGGCTTCGACCATGTATATGTGCTCCAGAACTCGATTGTATCGGGGATCTCCGAGGTTATAAGTACGTACATCTACGCGATTGGACTACAGGGAGGGCAGTTCAGCCTGACGGCTGCACTGGGAATGTTCGATTCCCTCGTAGCGCTGACCCTGGTGCTGATATCCAACGCCATTGCCCGGCGCTTCAATAAAGGCTTGTGGTAACAGGAGGACACTATGCAAAGTACAAAAGGTGAAAAAGTATTCTACGGCTTCAATTATCTGCTGCTGACGCTCGCAGGCATTCTCTGTCTGCTGCCGCTGCTCCATCTCGCCTCCCTGTCCCTCAGCGGCAAGGACGCGGTGCTCTCCGGTTTTGTCACCCTATGGCCGGTGGAGTTCACACTTAGCTCTTATACCATGCTCTTCGAGGGAACGCCGGTAGTGCGTGCCTTTGGCAACAGTCTCCTGATTACCCTGGTTGGTGTGGCGGCCAGCATGCTGTTCACTATCTTTGCCGCCTATCCCTTGTCCCGCCGTGATTTCTACGGAAGACGCACGCTGACCCTGGCGATTGTGTTCACGATGCTGTTTACGGGCGGCCTGATCCCGACCTATCTCGTGGTCAGCAGTCTCGGACTGGTCGATTCTTACGCGGCACTTTGGCTGCCGGCTCTGGTAAGCACTTATAATATGATGATCATGCGTTCCTTTTTCGAGAACATTCCGGAGGAGCTGGTGGAAGCGGCCAGAATTGACGGCTCCGGTGAATGGCGGCTGCTGGCGGGGATTATTCTTCCGCTGTCCCTGCCTGTGCTGGCGACGATCGGACTCTTTTACGGCGTGTATTACTGGAACTCGTTCTTCAACGTAATGATCTACATGAACAGTCCGGAGAAAATCAATCTGACGGTTCTGATCCAGCAGATGGTGAAGAGCCAGGCCGTCCTGCAGGAGCTGAATACCATGAACTCGCAGGAGGTCGTCAATATTACACCGGAGGGCATCAAGGCCGCCGGGATTATGGTTATGGTCATTCCGATGCTGATTGTGTATCCGCTGTTGCAGCGGTATTTTGTCAAAGGCGTAACCATCGGTGCCATCAAAGGCTGATCATCGCTGCTCATATCCGTAAGTACAAGAACATCATTATAGGAGGGTCACATCCATATGTCCAAACCCATTTGGCTTAGAAAAACAACTGCTGCCGGTGCAGCATCCCTGATGCTCGCTATCGCTGTCACAGGCTGCGGCGGCAATAATGCTGCTTCCCAGGGCGGAGACTCGAACAAGGAAGGAACACCTGAGAAACGCGGGTCGATCACCGTCTCTTTGTATGACCGCGGCACGGTACCTGCAGAAGAGGGGACGATGAGCGACAACCGCTGGACAAAATGGGTCAATGAGAACGGGCCGGTTAATGTGAAATACGTTACGGTGCCGCGTTTCGAATCCCTGCAGAAGTTCAATGTGCTGTTCGCATCGAAGTCGGCCCCCGACCTGATCTTTGAATTTGATACCGCTTACCAGGGACAGCTCTACAACCAGAAGCAGCTCCTTCCGCTGGATGACCTGATTGCGGGTAGCAGTACGGAATATAAGGCGATGCTGGAGAAGTATCCGGCGCTCCGCAAGGCAGGCACGATGGCGGACGGCAAGCTGTACACGGTGGGACGTCCGATCCAGTTCGGTCCGCAGCATTACCTGTTTATCCGCAATGACTGGCTGAAAAAGCTGGACCTGCAGGTTCCCACTACCCCGGAGGAGCTGCTGAAGGTGGCGAAAGCGTTCACTGAACAGGACCCGGACGGCAACGGCAAAGCGGATACGCAGGGGACCGGGCTCAGCTTCGTAGCCGGAATTATTCTGAACAACATGTTCGGCACCGGGTTTACGCTGTTCGGCGAGGATCAATACCCTTGGGTACTGGAGAATGACAAGGTTGTGCATGACTGGGACCGGATCAAGGCGGCGATCTCCTTCCAGAAGGAGCTGTATGCGGCGGGTGTGGCGGATAAGGATTTCGTCACCGACAAGAACGGCGAGAAGCAGAAGCAGGACTGGATCTCCGGCAAGCTGGGGATATACGGGGGCAACGGGGCCGATGTCAGTACGTATGAGACGCTGAAAAAGAATGTCCCTGAAGCCGAGGTCATTCCGATTGCCCTGCCGACAACGGAATTCGGGCAGTTCAGCCCGACGCTGACCACTCCGATTCAGATGACCGGCATGGTGAATGCCGCGGCCAAAGATCCGGAATCCGTCATGAAGATGATTGATTTCATGGTTACAAGTGAATACACCACTACGATTCAGAACGGTATCGAGGGCGTGCATTACAACAAGACAGCCGACGGCCGCGCTGAGGTGATCGATCCGGAGAAGAACAAAAAGGAGCTGGAGTACAACCGCGATATGGGCATGCTCACTCCGCTGATCGGCAAGAATTATGGGCTGAAGAACAAGGTGAACCCTACAACGGCTGAGCAGGATTTCATCGCAATCTATGAAATGGCCGAGAAGCTGTACATGAACCCGGACCGTCCGATCGTCGGTATTACGCAAAAGGCCTTCCTGCCGCTGCTGCCGCAGGATCTGACCCAGATCAACACCAATGCGAATAAAACAATCCTCGACCGGGCCATGCAGGCCATCGTCAGCTCCGATCCGGCTTCGGTGGACCAGTTCATTGAGGAAGCCAAGGGAGTCTGGGAGAAGGCCGGCGGAACCAAGGTCGATGAGTTCTATGCAACCTGGTATCAGGATAATAAAGCGGATGCCATCATGCTGAAGGATATTTATGAGATGGGCAAGCAGCTAAGCGCGGCTGAATAAATGTGAATTCCAGCATAGGGGGCGGACGGAGTTGAATAATCAGGTCAGAGAGATTCTGGAGCAGAGCTATGCGGCTGCCTCGGAGGATATTGTGGTCGAGGAGGGGCTGGTCCGTTACGACTGGCCGGGTCATACCCGGCAGGTCTCCAAGCTGCCGTACTGCCACGAAGCCCGGTTCTCGGCTGGGTATTATGCTTACGGCACATTGCTGGGTCGGCTGGATGAACAGGCCGGACTGGAGATGCTTGAAGCGATTGCCGGGCTGCAGTTTACAGACCCGGAGCATCCGGATTACGGAGGGTTTCTCTGGTACCGGGAGGAGAGCATGATTCAGGATTCCAATGCGGCGTTTTTTATCCTCATGCCGCTTGTCGTTGTACGTCTCTGTGATCCCGGTGTATTCCCGGACAGTCACCTGGAGGTGATCCAGCGGATGTTCAGCCATGCGGCGGCCTGGTTCTCTCAGGAATGCCGGACGCCGGAGCTGTTCTACCCGAACAAGACGATGAGCGACGGCGCCATGCTGCTGGCCATCGCACACTTCCTGGGTGAGCCTGAGTCTCTGCAGACCGCAATCGCTTACTTCCGCAGATGGGAAGAATATACGGTCCGCCGGGGCTGGGGCTGGGGGGAGAACATCAGCCTGGTCTATCAAGGGGTGATGATGAATGCGCTGAGGATTGCCGGTTCTGTTCTGCAGGAGCATGACCGGGAGCTCGCCGGACGGCTGTCAGAGCGGATGGAGGCACTGAAGAACATTCTTGTCTTCCATGACGGCGGGGAACTGGTTCCGTCCATCCGCAGCTACAACTTCCGGGGAGAGACGAAGCGGCAGAGCCTGCTGTGGCCGATTGCCGGTGTGACGGGGCTGGGCCGTCTGGTAGAAGAGAAGTTTTCACTCAATGATGTGGCAACGCTGCTCCTGTTCGAAGATGATTTCCTTCAGGGAGTAGACTCTCCGTCTGCGCAGCCTGTGCCCAGGGTTCTTGAGGAGCGGATCTTCGATGCTGCCCGTTCCTATACCTGGATCGGACAGCATACCCGTCTGGGCAGCATCAACCGCTTCCCGGTCATGCCCGGAAGCTACCAGCATCCCACCTGGGGGCTGGGCTGGCAGAGCTTCCCGGTCAGCTTCAGCGTGAAGGATCAGCAGGTGTCCTATCTGCGCTGGTATGTGGATGATTCCGCATCGGTGCGGACACATCCGGCGGAGGATTACCGCACGGCCTATCTGATGCCTGCGCTGTTTGCGGAACCGCTGTACCCGGAGGTGGAGACACGTTCGGCCCAGCAGGGCAATGCCCTGCTGGTGGTCCGCAGCATGACCCGGCTGCATAACCGGGCAGCCGAGATTGCGGATGAATGGGTCATCCACCGCTATGACGGAGAAATAGCGCGTGTAATGAATACAGCCGGGGACAAGGAATGGCTGGTGCTGCATTATCCGGGCTGTGCGGTGGCGATCACAGCGCTGAGGGGTATTTGTGCCGGGGCGGAGGCGCGCGCCGGGCTGCCTGTTACGGTGGTGCGGGAGGAAGGGAGGATCAGGCTCCGCCAGGTCCTCTATTCCGGGGACAGCACCGTTCTGGCGCAGCCCCGCCTGGAAGCGGGCTGGGCGGTGATATGTCTGGACGAAGCAGCGGAAGCTGGTGATGTCCGCAGGCTGCTGGATACGGTGCGGATCGATGACTTCGAGACGGATGACCGTGAGGTGCCGCGGGAGCCTTGGGCCCGGGCGCGGGACATTGTGCTGGCGGCGGGCAATCAGCCGCCGGTTCAGCTCAGCGTTGATCCTTACGCACCGTAACAACGCAGTTCAAGCCGATTAATGTAATGACTGACGTATGCTTACTCTTAATTGCACTTTGTACAACTAAATCGTCTGATGTACCACCGAATATCTGTTTAGTTGTATTTCATACAATTAAACTGCCATTTGCACCTTGGCTTCACCCATTCGGGCAGATTTAGTTGTACAGACTACAGCTATAAGAGGGCAAGCCTTCCTTTTGACTGTTTTTAATTGCACATTATACAACTATCATTGATATCATTGAATGTTCACTTCAAATTAAACTTCATAAATTGCTGCATGGTTGAATGAATTCACTTCTGTAGCTCTAATGTTGTACTAGAACCGCTATACTTGCTTCCATACGGAAAGGTGGCTATTATGAGAAAATCAAGTCCAAAATCATATTTTGTATACGCTATCATTATGATTCTGCTGATGGGCCTGCTCCCGGCAGACCTTGGTTCTGTGGCCCGGGCGGATAGTAATTATAAGCTGGAGGAGACCTTTGAATCTTATAGTCCCGGTGCGAAGCCGGCCGGCTGGTCGATCAAGACGCCGCCGCAGGGGGTGAGCGTGGCTGTGCAGGCCTGGGAAGGCTATGCCGGCAAGCTGCTGGAGCTTCATCAGGCAGCCAAAACGGCAAGCAGCTACAATATAAGCAGATCCGTTACGGATGTTACGTACAGAAGCATGTTAAGTTATTCGTTCCGAGCAGAGCAGACGGGAGCGGTGATCTACCTGCCTACCCCGCAGAGCGGTTCTGTTCCGCTAGTGAAATTCGCAATTAACAATGGCGCATTCAGCTATATGAAGAAAGGTGCCGGATCATGGACCTCAGTGCTGCCAATTTCGGCCGGCGTATGGTATGATCTGCGCCTGGCGCTCGACGGCGGCAGCCACAGCTTCGATCTGTCCATTGACGGCAGCCGTCTACTAACGAATGAGCCGATGGCCGAGGGAGGAGCATTAACCTCCTTCTATATGGGATTTTACAAGGACAGCATCGGCAAGATAGGCTTTGACAATTTTATTGTAAGCGGATACAAGAAGGCGATAAGTGCAGCCTTCTCCCAGGCGGCTTACGAGCTGCGCAGAGGCGCCAAGCTGCCATTGCCGCTCCAGTTCACACCTGCGGATGCTACGGATCAGAGCGCTGTCTGGTCTACCGGCAATGCAGAGGTGGCAGCGGTGGATGGCAACGGTATTGTGACAGGCATCCGTCAGGGAGTCACTACGGTGACGGCACAGCCGAATGAGGGGCTTCCGGCGGTAACGGCTACGGTAGCTGTGTATGAAGATCCGATCACGGCCATCATGCTGGCTCCGCTGGAGCGGACGGTGCCCGCAGGCTCCCGTGTGCTGTTACATGCCTCGGTAACCCCACAGGACAATACCGATACAGGCATCCGGTGGGGAACGGAGGACGGGAGTATTGCTGCGGTGGACCGCTACGGAGAGCTGACGGGGGTAAGCGCCGGAACAACTACCGTGTTCGTCACGGATGAGACGGGCAGCGTGCGCGCTGAGACTTCCGTTATTGTGACTGGACGTACAACCGGCCAAGAGCTGTATGTCGCCCCTGGCGGGGACGACAGCAATAACGGCACGGAAGCTGCTCCCTTCCGGACGGTTGCCCGGGCACAGGAAGCGGTCCGCCTGCTGAATGAGGATATGGACTCTGACATCATCGTCAATCTGCGGGAAGGGACCTATACTCTGTCAGAGCCGCTGGAATTCACACCGGAGGATTCAGGGACGAACGGGTATTTTGTCACTTACCGCAGCTACCCCGGGGAGCAGGCAGCCATCAGCGGCGGGCGGCCTGTCACTGGCTGGACGGTGTTCGACAGCGCCAAAGGCATCTACCGGGCGAATGCCGGAACCGGCCTTACGACACGCCAGCTGTTCATAGACGGCATCCGGGCGGTCCGGGCGCGGAGCGCCGCGGGGCTCGTGAATCCGGTGAAGACTGCAACCGGCTATACCTCTGATAATACGGAGCTGGCCGGATGGGGCAATACTAGCGATATGGAAATGGTATTCAACGAGCTGTGGACGAATTCCCGGATCAAGGTGGAGTCTATAACTTCATCCGGCGGCAAAGCGCAGATCGGCCTCCAGGAGCCGGGCCGGAGCGCAGTCTTCAACCGGGGATTAACTTCGGCAACAGTACCTGTGTACTACGAGAATGCTTTTGAGCTGCTGGATGAGCCTGGAGAATGGTACTACAACCGGGTAGAAGGCATGCTGTACTACAAGCCTCGCGCCTGGGAGGATCTGTCCACGGCTGACGTTGTAGTTCCGGTGCTGGAGCAGCTTGCTACCGTTTACGGGATATCGGCTGATGAACCGGTGCGCAATCTGAATTTTGAAGGCCTGAAGTTTATGTATACCACCTGGAACCGTCCGAGTACGGCAGCGGGACATTCCGATTCGCAGAATAACCATCTGCGTTATCCGTCCATCTCCGATGAGCTGACCGATGCTGCGGTGATGCTGGAGCTGACCAATACCGTGAATTTCCGCAATAATGAGTTCACCAAGCTCGGCATTACAGCGGTGCGGATGCAGAACGGCGTTCAGAACAGCCGGATTGAAGGCAACCGCTTCTATGATATCTCAGGCAGTGCGCTGAATGTGGGGCAGCCGAACTCTGGGGACCGGAATATCTACCATCCGGCAGACCACAGGCTGCTGATGAAGAATAATGATGTGCTGAACAATGTGATTCATGATATCGGCATCGACTACAAATCGGCATCTGCCGTATCTGCGGGATATCCGGTAGATATGGACATCAGTCATAATGAAATGTACAATCTGCCCTACAGCGGAACGCATATCGGCTATGGCTGGGATAAGTTGTTCGATGCCGCTACCCGGAACGTGAAGATTCAGAATAATCTGATCTATGATCTCATGGGAATGGGCTTGCGTGATGGAGGAGCCATCTACAGTCTTGGACCTACCGGGGCCACAGCGGCTGAGAAAAATCTGGTCAGCGGCAATTACATCCGCAACCAGATGGACGGCAACTCCGCCCTCTATACGGATGAAGGCTCCGCCTACTGGAAATTTGAGCATAATGTGATCGACCTGAAGGATACGCCGCTGTGGCATTCACCGCTCCGCTGGGCGATGGCGTATGTGCCGACGATCCATGACGTGGATTTCGTGAACAACTACACAACAACGGACGGCTATACCAACAATGGCCGCAAGGTTCTGTTTGCCGACAATACAGTCCAGCCGGACGCCCAGTGGCCTCAGGCGGCCATGCCGATCATTGACCAGGCCGGGCTTCGGCCGGAATATGCCTCTGCAGCGGAAGGGCAGGTCAGCCGCTGGAGTCTGGCCCCGGTCAAGCTGACTGCAGGAGGCAGTGAACAGGTCTCCATTCAGGCCATGGACGGCAAAGACAGGCCGCAAGGCAAGGAAACCAGCAGCTTCTATTACAACAGCCTCGATCCGGCCGTGGCCTCCGTTAATGCCACTGGTGAGGTGACCGGACTCAGCCAGGGGCAGACGAAGCTTATCGTAAGCATCATTAACGGCTCCATCCTGCGGACAATCACTACGGATGTATTCGTGGGAGACACCTTAGCCGCTGTCCGTCTGGAAGGACATGACGGCAATGTGGCGTATGTTCATGAAGGCGCGGACATGCAGCTGCAGCCTTACGGCGAGACATTGTTCGGCAACCGCGAGGAGCTGGAGGAGGTCACGTATACAAGTAGCGATCCTTCCATCGTCAGTGTCAGCGGAAACGGCCTGTTAACGGCGCATCAGACCGGATCGGCAACCCTGACGCTGTCGGCCGGTTATCTTGGCACCGTGACGCAGGGACAATATGAGGTTAAGGTGTGGAATGAGGCCAGCACCTACGATCATACTCTGATGGCGGAACTGCAGGACCCGGAGGGCTGGTATGTATCGGCAACCGCCAACGGGCTGAAGGAGACCGGGGCAGATAGCCTTACGCTGAGGGCTCCCGGTGGCCATGCCATCTACCAGAACCGCAAGTACCAGAATGAGCTGCTGGATTTCAATATGAAGATCAATGACAGCGCGGTCTCGTCCAATTGGTATGCCTTGATGCTGAATAATCAGAGCAAGGAACTGAGCTATAGTACCGGTAGTATGTACCTGGTGGTTATAGGGACATCGGGTATTGAGCTGCACCGCTTCAACGAAGGGGTGCGGACGGTGATCTACGGCAAGATTGACGGCCTGACCAGTCTGGGCGGGCCGGCTATTCCGAATACAGCCATAACCTTCGGGGAGCAGAGCCGCGTTCAGCTTGGCGCTTTTCAAGAGTCCGGGGGTGTGCGCCTGATCCTGAAGGCTGACGGAGTACAGGTATTTAGTTATCTGGATACCGCAGCAGGGGCGATTGGAGAAGCGGGGTACTTCGGGCTGATCTCCCGCAATGCAAGCACGGAACTGGGTTACTGACAGACTACAATTATGAATCCGGCCCCGTAGCCAATATCACTTAAGCGATAGCCCACATCTGGACTTACAGGGGATGACACCGATGCATAAGAAATGGCTGTACCGACTGATTCTTTCCTACCTGCCGATCCTGTTTGCCGTGGTATTTTGCTTGATTATCCTGTTTTTCCTGACCCTAAATGAAGCGATGGAGAGGCAGACGGCCAAGGCAAACGGTGTATACGCAGAAAATGTACTGCAGATCGTGGACACCACTCTCCGCAACCTGGAGACTACAACGATCAAAAGCCTGCTGCTGGATGATCAGGTGAGCAGTTATTTTGACCGCCCGGGGCAGCTTGATCCTTATCATGATTACGGGGTAACGGAGGTGCTGCTGGATTTCATGTCGCCGCTGCCGATGATCGATTCGGTCTATTTATACCGTGCGGCCGACGGCAAAGTGCTGATGCAGCATTTCTCGTCCAGTCTGCCGGATTTCGGGGACCGCAGCTTTATTGAGACAGCGATGAGGGGGGCAGGCAGCTATGCCTGGAGCGGAATCCGTGACCTGCAGCTTTTCTCCGGCGAGGATCAGCCGAAATCAGTCATTTCGCTGGTGGAGCAGGTACCTTATTTCTCCGGTGAGCAGGGATTGATTGTCATTAACGTGCGGAAGCAGTCTCTGCAGGCGCTGATTCAGGATATGAACATGGCGAATACGGAGATCTGCCTGAAGGACGCCGGTGGGCGCGCTTTTGCAGGGGCTGATACCTGCTCAGACCCACAGGCTCAGGATCAGGCGGTAAACCGCATGTCTTCCTATACAGGCTGGACAATTAAGGTTGGATTGGCGCGTGCAGAAGCCTTCTCGCTGCTGTCAGCCTTCTCTAATGTCTGGGCGATTCTGGGCTTTGCGGCGATCTTCGGCGGGATTGCGGCCATGACGTATATCAGCCATCGGAATTACCGTCCGATTGAACAGGTGATGAGCCGGATTTACACGTTCGGTGCGGACCGTTCCTCCGGCTGGAAGCCGCAGAGCAAGGGGGATGATGAATTTTCTTTCATCGGCCATGCGCTGGAGAGTCTGATTGAGCAGACGAACAGCTATGAGAAGCAGCAGGCGGAGGGAATCCTGCACAGGCGGAATCAGTTGTTCAAAGAGCTGCTGGAGCACAGCGGCCAGGTGTCGGCAGAAATATGGAGCCGAGAATCGGAGCGGATTGGAATGAAAGGTGAATTTGCAGGCGCGGTTGTGGGAATTGCTGAGATTGATTTCTATGAGGCCTTTGCTGCAGACTACTCTGCTCGTGATCAGGCGTTGTTCAAATTCACCCTCCGCAGTGTGATTCAGGAGATCGCCGAGAAAGAAGGGGAACCGCTCTGGACAGAGTGGATTGGACCGGGGCGTCTCGGGCTGCTCTTCCGCCGTTCCGCCGCCGGAGCAACGGCTGATGGTGCCGAGAAGCCGCTGATGATTGCAGAGAGTGCCCGCTCCTGGGTGAAGCAGCATCTCAAATTCACGGCAACCTTTGGCATCAGCGGGCCGGCGGCCGGTCTCAGCGGCTTATCGGATGCTTACCGCAAGGCCGCAGGTGCGCTGGAACGCAAACTCACTGGCGGTCCCGACCGCGTCTATGTTGCACCGGCAGAAGGCAGTCTCCCGCCCCAGGCGGAAGGAATGGATGTGCTGGTGCAGTCTATCGGTGCCGTTCCCCAGCTGTACCGGCTGGGGAACGACGAGTGGAGGCCGCTGATGGAGCGGATCTTCGGGCTGCTGGCAGGCGGCAATTACTCCAAGGAGGACATTGTCCGCCTGCTGCAGCTGCTGGAGGCTGGCCTCTCCAGGGAGATGCAGGAGCTGCCGCCAGAGATGAAGGGGATATGGAATAACGGGCGGCTGCGCGGAATTCCGCAATCTCCGGAATCCTTCGAATGGATAGAGGAGCTACGCGGGGAGCTCCTGGCTTCACTGGAGGAGATAGAGGAGGCGCTCCGCGGCCTGCGGATGAACCGGGAGCAGTATACGCTGGCCAACAAGGTGCGTGAGTATATTGCCCTGCATTACGCCGATCCCGATTTCTCCCTGACCCATGCCGCTGACAGCTTCGCGATGAATACCAAAGCGCTGAGCCGGATATTCAAGGAAGAAATCGGCGAGAATTTCGTCGATTATCTGGCCCGGCTGCGGATGGACGAGGCCAAGCGCCTGCTGACAGAGACCTCCGAGCCTGTCCAGAATATCGCCGAGCGGGTGGGGTATTTGTATCCGATGTCCTTCATCCGCGTCTTCAAGAAGCTGGAGGGCGTAACCCCGGGAGAGTACCGCAAGGAGCGGAGCGGCCCTCCGCAAGGCGAGCGGCAGGGCTAGACCCGGACCCGGGCCCGGGCGGCTCTTGCCGGGGGATCAAGGGCGGATAAGATGTATATTTCACAGGCCAATGGGCGGGCATATAGCTTTAAAAGGCGGCAGGGGAGTTTCCCCTTGCCGCCTTTCTTTGTACTTGTCCCCATGGAAGGGAAATGGAGGTTCTATTGCACTTTGTACAATAGAAGAACATTAAATCAGCCTGGAAATTGAATCTATTGTACATTGTACAGCAGAATTTCAGGTTTTCGCTGTTTTTTGCCCCTTTTCCCATAATCAACTGTATGAAATGCAATAGAATATCATTTTTCACAATTCTAAAGGAGTTCTATTGCACAAAGTACAATCAGCCAAACCCGCAACAATCCCCCGGTTGCCAATATGGAGAAAACAGCAGGTTCCCGCTTGTCTGCCGCTACATTCCGGCCTTATGCATCCGGTACTCGGAGGGCGTGCACAGGAACACTTTTTTGAATTGTCTGGAATAATAATTATGATCCCGGAACCCGCTGTCCATGGCCACCTGTGAGATGGTTAATCCGGCATTGCGCAGCAGTGTGCAGGAATACTCCAGCCGTTTGCGGATGACATAATCCATAGGTGTCGTATGGTAATTCCGGGTGAACACGCGGAGAAATTGGCGCTTCGACATATAAGCCAGATCTGCCAGAGACTGAAGTGAAATAGGCTGGAGGAAATGCTCTTCAATATAGGTAACCGCCTCACCGATCTGCAGCGCCCTGTTCTCCGTTCCGCCGCCATTCTGCCGGTAATATCGTGATAGTGTGCCGACAAGTGCGGTGAAATACGTGCGGATCATCAGCCGGTAGCCGTCAGACTGCCGGTCATACTCCTCCAGAATCCGGTCCAGCAGAACAGTAGCCTCTTCCAGCTGCGCGGGCTGCAAGGAGAGCATGCCTTTGAAGTACATCTCTTTGCGGAAGAACGGCTCCAGATAGAACAGCGCCTGAAACCCCGGCAGGAGCTTCAGCTCAGGCAGCTGCAGCAGCTGATCGGGATGGAACATCACATTGATGTACTCAATATTCTGCACATTTTTGTACCCATGTGAAATATCGCTGTGGATAAAAAACACCTGACCCGCCGATACGGGGTACTCCTTTCCTTCGATAATATGAATCGCGCTTCCCTCCAGGATGACCACCAGCTCCGAGAAATCATGGCAGTGAACATAATAATCCTGAGTCAGCGGGCATTTCTGAATGCGGAAAGTGAAGCCAGGCTCGAGTCCTAAATCCCGTGCATAGAGTTTATTTGTCATGTCGTTATTATGCTAAAGAAGGGCATGATCGTCAAGGAACTGTTCCGCCGTTTGCGTTAATCTTAAGAGGAAGATGACACACGGTTGGAGGGAATCTATGCAGCGATATTTATATAGAGCCGAATGCAGAGAGGGCTGCGACCCGGCTGCTTTTTTGGGCTCACAGGTGGAATGGCTTAATGAACGTATGGACTGGCTGGGTATTTCTTGGCTAAGCATCTTTCAAGACGGCCAGTGGCTATTTCTATATTACGAATGCAGCGGCAAAGAGGCTCAGCCGGAGCAGCTGTTCCCGCCCGCAGTGGAGATGCTCAAGGTCTGGCCGGGCGGGGATTACCCGCGGCTGTGGGTGCCGATGATGGACATTTTTCATTATCAGCAGCCGGTGTCCGGGCAGCATTGGAAGCGTAATCAAACTCCGGGGGCTCCCTACGGCAGGCTGGCAGTACTCAAGCCGGAGCAGGTCTCAAGCTATGTCTATTACCATTATCAATATCAGGAGGAGCGCCCGGGAGACGGTGACAAATACGGGATCATCGGTCTTCATGAGAACCTGCTGTTCTTTTATTCCGAGCTGCCCGCAACCGTGGAGCCCGCTCCCTATACGGGGAAACTCACAACGAATCTGCGTCCGGAGCAGTGGGGAGAGGTTATGGAGCCGCATTTTATCAAGTGGAAGAATGTAGGGCCGGATCAGGACATCTGGAAAAAGCTTACGCCTGTCCTAACGATCACGCTCCCGCAAAGGGGAAAAGGAGAATGAATATGCTGCGCACATCCATATGCCTGAACGGCGAATGGGATTTCATGCCGCTCTACGATCAGCCGCGCTGCCGCAGTCTTCCTGAGAGGCTGCAATATGAGGCGCGCAAGATACAGGTGCCTTCGAGCTGGCGCCACAGCTATAAGACGCCTTCGGGCAGCAAATTTGGAGAAGTACCGGACCATAACTTCGTGCCGTTTGATGTGTACGGCTACCCGGGAGAATGGGATGCGGCCGAGGCTGGGGTGCTGCACCGTTCTTTTCAGGTGCCGGAGACTATGCTGGGGCAGCGGATTGTGCTGCGCTTCGATGGAATCTTGCAGAAGGCAGCGGTGTATCTGGACCGCGAGCGGATTGCCGTCTGGGAGGACGGGTATCTGCCTTTGCGGCTGGATATCACCCGGATGGTGAAGCCCGGCCGGGAGCAGCAGTTACATGTAGTATGCGGAAGCTTCGACATGGCGGTAATTCCGTCCGGGGAGGAGAGAATCACCGGACTTGCCGGTTCGTGGTTCGGCAGGATCGCAAGGGGAATATGGCAGGATATCTTCCTCCAAGGCTACCCGCCAATATCGCTGGAGGATCTCACAATCCGTACCTCTGTCCGGCAGGGCATGCTGGAAGTGGAGGCACTAATGAGCACAGAGCCGGGTGGTCCTGCGATGGAAGCGCTGCAGGTGTTCCTGAAAGTCAGGGAACGGAAATCCGGTACCCTGACTGCGAAGGGTGCAGAGCCGCTGCCGGTGCTTGAAGCGGAAGCAGGAGTAAATGTTCTGCCTGCGCAGGCCGTAGAAGGACGGCAATTATGCTGGAACACCGGCAGCCGGGAGTGGGGCGGAGCATCATTTGCACTGCCTTGGCAGGGTGCCGAGCTGTGGAGTCCGGAGCATCCGTTCCTATATGAACTGGAGCTGGAGCTTCAGGCAGATGGGGAGGTCCTTGACCGGCGGACCGATGTATTCGGCTTCCGGGAGTTCTGGTGCGAAGGCCCGCAGTTCATGCTGAACGGGATTCCTGTTAACCTGCGGGGCGATTCCTGGCATTTCCAGGGTGCGGCGCAGCAGACAGAAGACTATATCCGCAATTGGTACCGAATGTGCAGACAGGCGGGCATCAACAGCATCCGGCTGCATGCCGAGCCGTATCCGGCTGATTATCTGCGGATTGCCGATGAGGAAGGAATGCTGATTGTCGATGAGACAGCCATCTACGGGTCCGGTAAAACTATGGATGCGGCCCACCCCGATTTCATCTCCAATTGCCGGGCGCATGTGCAGCGGCTGGTACAGCGGGATAAGAATCACCCATCCGTCATTCTGTGGAGCGTGCAGAACGAGATGCGCTGGGTGGACGGCCGGGATACCTACAAACAGCATATCCCGGGTCTGATGGAGCTGATGAGAGCCCTTGATTCCACCCGCCCGATTATGGTGGAAGGGGATAACCGGTTGGTCACCAAGCAAGGGACAGAGGTGGAGAGCCGCCATTACAACATTGACGGCACGATCGCGCAGTGGGACCGCAGCGTTCCGCTCACCTTCGGCGAGCATGGCGGCTGGTGGTACATCTGCCCGCAGAACAGCAGCATGTATATCGGACTGGACGCATACCGTGACTCAGATGCAAGTGCTGCCGGCTTAGCCCAGAAGGAAAGGCTGTTCGTGGAGTATGCACGCCGCCAAGGGGTCTCTGGCATCTCTACCTTCAACTTCGCCCATTATTTCATGCGGGCGATGCCGGAACGGAATATTCAGCTGCCGCCTGCCGACCTGAACACACCAGGCCCTAAGCCTGCGGTAATTCCGGCTTACTCCCTTTCCCTGAACAACGGGCTGCTGCCGGGGGAATATCCGGCATTCAAGGCCAATCCCGCTTTTGCCATTATGGCTGAAGCCTTCAAGCCGGTAACATTGATTGCCGCCGAATATAACCGCTGCTTCTTCGATGATGCGCCGGTCCGCCGCAGCTTCGATGTCTACAACGATACGCTGGCAGAACAGGAAGTAACTATTGAATGCACGGTCCGGCAAAGCGGACATGTGGTTCATAGCGAGACGTTCCGTTTCCGCCACGAGCCTGCCGCCCGCCGGAGCATCCGGCTGGAATGGATGCCGGAACCGGTCAATGGTGAAGGAGCAGGATTGGGAGGGGATGAAGGCGTAGGCGTAGGAGCAAGAGCAGGAGATGGGGCAGAAGTAAGAGTAGGAGATGGGGAAGGAGCAAGAGCAGGAGATGTGGCAGAAGTAAGAGTAGGAGATGGGGCAGGAGCATCAGCAGGAGTAGCAGAAGCGGAAGCGGTGCTGTCTGCCCGGCTGTTCCATGGCATGGAGCTGAAGCATGAGCTTCTGTTAAGCTACCGGCTGTTGTCCGGGAGCTGCAAGACTGAGCCGGTAGAAGTAGCGCTTCCCGCTGCTTATCTAGGCTCTGACCGGGACTATGAGGCGATCCGCACCCTGGTGCCCGGCCTGGTCCGGTCAGAAGCGGAAGCGGTAGAGCAGCTTGGGGGCGGGACGCTGCTGATTGTCGGCAGCCGCATGCAGGACAAGGACGGGGCGCTGGACCGGAAGCTGAGAAGCTACGTGCAGCGGGGCGGCAGATTGCTGCTGCTGGAACAGCTTCACCTCTCTCCCGGCAGCCTGACGCTCAGCCGCAGGGAATTCATCCGTGCCCATGCAGGCGACTATGGGCATCCGGTGCTCCGGGGCCTTGGAGCAGAGGACCTCATGTACTGGCATGAGGGGCTGCGCGAGGACGGGCCGCTGCCGATTATCCGGGCAGCGTTCGAGAAGCCGGTGACCGGCGATTTCACCCTGCTGCTGGAATGCAGCGCGGGTGACTTTGGAGATGGCGGCGATCTGTGGTCGCCGCTGCTGGAGTACCGGAGCGGCGCGGGCATGTTCCTGGCGAATCAGCTGGAGATTATGGATCATCTCCAACGGATTCCCCAAGCCTGCCTGCTGCTGCGGAGCCTGCTCCAGTACGCGGGCCGCGCGGTCCACGCGGCCGCTGTACCGGAGCCCGCTGCGGTGTGGGTCCGCAGCGGCGGGGCGGCGGAGGCCTTGCTCTGCAAGCTCCGCCTGAAGGGCCAGAGGCTGGACAGCGCCGCAGGCTTGTCCAGCCTGAACCCCGGCCTCCTGGTGGTGGAGGCCGGATTGCTGCACGGACCGGGCGCGGCGGAAGCCGTCCGGCAGGCGGCAAGTGCCGGCAGCACAGTGCTGGTGCTGCCGGCAGAACCCGGCGGGCAGGAGGCGCTTGCCCGCCTGCTGGACCGCCCCGTGCGTATTGCGCCGCACGGGACCTATCATCTGGCGGCGGACTATACGCACGCCGCCGTCCGCGGGATCAGCCCTGTCGACCTGTTCGGGTTCGACAAGGTGCATCTCTCGCCCCGGGACGTGGTCAACCGGGAGCTGGCCGGTCACAGGCTGGAGGTGCAAGGCGCGGAGGTGCTGTGCACCAGCGTGGAAGGCACAGCCTGGAAGGATTACTTCGCCGGACAGCATACGGCGGAATACAGCAGGCTGGCGCTGGTCGAGCTGAACCGCAGCAAGGCCTGTGCTCCCGGGGCTTTTGTGATCCGCCAGGCAGTCGGCGAGGGTGAGATTATCTGCTCGCAGTTGCTCACCGACCCGGGCAGTGACAAAAGCCTGAGGCTGTACACCCGCCTGCTGGGCAATCTGGAGGCCGACTTCGCGGATGAGCTGCTGCAGCTGGATAAAGGAGATGCGCAGTGGGCGGTGGAAGCCGCGATGACGCTGTTCTGTCCGCCGTATACCGATTATCAGGCCATGAAGGATTACTATACCGACCCGGAATTCTCCCTGAACAATCTGGGTGAAGGCCTGTATGGCTGGATGAAGAAAAAAGAACGGCGCGAAGACGGAACGCTGCTGATCCCGGCACCTGAGGGCCGTCCGCTGTTTCTGAGCTGTTTCGTGCATCTGCCTGCGCTCGTCTCCGGCAGCGGGGAACCTGCGGATATCCGAACCGGCAGGCTGCGGTTGAACTCAGAATGTGCTTACGAGATCTATATGAACGGTCAGCATGTGACTCAGCCGGAGCGGGAGATCATTTTGAGAAGAGGAGTCAACCGGCTGGTTGCCATCGTCCGGGGAGACCGGGAGGATATCTCTTTTGGCATGGTTTTCCTGAACCCGGATGGCACGTATATGAATGATTTGGAGTTCCGAATGACGATGGATGAGGTTGAGCCTAAGTGAGGAATAAGATTAAGCAATAAGTAATCCTATATGAAGAGGAGCCAGACTAATGACGAACCAACCGGGAACAATCACTCCGGCAGGCGACTCCGGCCGCACACAGAGTAACAAGGCTGTAAAACCGGCAGCCGGGGGCAGCGCGTTTGCCCGCGAGCAGGAGCTGGACCAGTATTTCACCTTCCGCGATGACGCGAAGGAGGTAGAGTTCAAGCGCCATGATATGCCGACCCCATGGCTGAACTATTTATCCAACGGCACCTTCCATACCATGCTGTCCCATGCGGGCGGCGGATTAGCCTTTTATAAATCTCCGCAGATCTGGCGGATTACACGCTACCGTTTCTTTCATCTGCCGACCGACCGCTCAGGCCCTTATATTTACCTGCAGGATGCCGGAACGGGCAGCTACTGGTGCCCTACCTATGAGCCGGCTTTTCAGAAGCCGCAGGAATGGAAGAGCAGCCACGGCATGGGGTATACCCGCTTTGAAGCCGCGCAGGATGAAGTTTCGGCAAAGACCGTTTACTTTGTCGGACCTTACGAGAACTCGCTGATCTGGAATTTGACGCTGACTAATAATAGTACCGAGGTCAAAGAACTGAATGTGTATGCCTACGCCGAGTTTGGCATGATGGAATTCATGCGCGAGCTGCAATGGCAATGCTACAACAAACATCAGGTGTCGGTGCAGTATCATGCCAAGGAAGCTCTTATCTACAAGTACGGAGTTGAGAATCAGCCCAAGCCGGATGAGACGCCGCTGGTCTATATGATGTCGGATGCGCCGCTAGCCGGTTATGACGGGGATCGTGAAGAGTTTATCGGCAGCTACCGCAGCGAATCCAATCCGGCTGCGATTGAGCAGGGTGGATGCACCGGCTCGACAATACTGGGCGGAGATCCTTGCGGAGCGCTTCAGGTTCAAGTGAGGCTGCAGCCCGGCGAGACCCGTACCGTGAACTTCTTCCTGGGGACGGCGATGACTGAGGCTGAGATCGAACAGGCCATCGGCCATTCCCGGGAGGCGGATTTCGTCACCCGTTCCTTTGCGGCGCTTAAGGAGAACTGGGACAGCTATCTGGGGGCCTGGAACTGTGAATTGCCGGATAAAGATGCACAGCGCATGATCAACATCTGGAATCCGTATCAGTCGCAGCGGAACTTTCTTTTCTCGCGCAATATTTCGTTCTATGCTACGGGAACATTCCGGGGAGTAGGCTACCGGGACACAGCTCAGGATATATTGGCCGTAGCTCCATTAGATCCGGAGGCGGCCAAAGACAAGGTCCGCCTGCTGCTTGGGCAGCAGTATCAGGACGGGCATGTGAATCATTACTTTTTCCCGAATGAGGGCTGGGACCCGGTGACCAGTATTCACTCGGATGACCACCTGTGGACGGCGCTGGCTGTATGGGATATTCTCGCAGAGACCGGCGATACCGGATTCCTGCAGGAGAGTCTGCCTTTCTATGATGGCGGTGAAGCGCCGCTGTATGATCATTTGAAGCGTGCGGTAGACTTCACCGTCTCCCGGCTGGGGCCGAACGGCTTCCCGCTGATGCTCCGCTCGGACTGGAATGACCAGCTGTTCCGCGTATGCCGCGAGGGCAGAGGAGAGAGCATCTGGACGGCGATGCAGTTCGGAACCGTGCTGCTTCGTATGAAGGATCTGGCGGCAGCAGCCGGTCATCTGGAGCATGCGGCGGACTATGACAGGCTGTACGAGGAGCAGAAGCGGCTGGTGAACACGCTCGGCTGGGACGGCCAATGGTTCCGGCGGGCAGTCATGGATGACGGGCGTTATCTGGGCACCGCTGAGCATGACGAAGCCCAGATTTGGCTTAACGCCCAGACCTGGGCGACCCTGTCCGGCATGGGAGAGCCTGATAAAGCGCTCCAGGCCATGGACAGTGTTCGCGACATTCTGGATACGGAGCTTGGCATTAAGAAGCTGCACCCGTCCATTACCAACTTCCCCGATCCCGCAGATCCGCTGACCAATTACAACAAGGGGACAGGAGAGAACGGGGCCGTCTTTTGCCACGCCAACACCTGGGCGATTATTGCAGAATGCATGCTGGGCAGAGGAGATCAAGCCTACAAATATTACCGCCAGCTGATTCCTAATATTGCGATGGAACAAGCCGGATTATGGCGCTATAAAGCGGAACCTTATGTCTATGCCTCCAACCTGTTCGGACCGGAATCCGACAGATTCGGGCTGGCGAATGTATCCTGGCTGACCGGAACTGCTGCGTGGATGTATATAGCCGCTACGCAGTATATTATGGGCATTAAGCCCGTTATTGGCGGACTGTCGGTTAACCCGTGCATCCCGTCTTCCTGGGAGGGCTTCTCTGTTTACCGGAGATTCCGCGGCTGCTTGTATGAGATTACTGTGAAGAACGAGAGCAGTGTCTGCACAGGCGTCAAGGAAATCCGTGTTGACGGTGAATTGCTGGCAGGTACGGTAGTGCCTGTCTATCCGGATCGTAGCTCGGTGAAAGTGGAGGTTCTACTATAGTTGTAGGCAGAGCTTAATGCATACTCAAAAGTGTCCCGCCAGCTGCACCATTAGAATTATGGCGGGGCATATTTTTATCCCTCGAAAAAGCAATTATCCTCAAATTCTCCGTCACGGGATGCTGCGGCGGCCGGAAATAGTTGGATTTTCTCCACTTGCTGATGAACGAAGAGCGTCTGCTAAAACAGCAGTTGGATAAACAGCACTTAAATCGCTGCGTATGAGCTACATGAAGGTAAATGAACCGAATTAAATGCCTTTTTTCCAATTGCTTGCTTGAAATCACTCCATTCGTCCGAATTAAGATACGTTTTTCCACTTATATAAGCTGAACCTAAGAGTGATGGCCAGCCGATGGGTGAACCCCTTGTTACCCGAAGGTTCCGCCCATGCAGCAAGTCAGATACTTAAGTTCACTCTATATAGCATCATATGGGCGGACTCTCATAACAGAACACAGCAGCCGGCTTATGCAAACTCCACACACCTTTCGCTCGCACTACCAACGCCATTCTCTGCAGCCTCCATAATTTCCGCAAACTCCTCCCAACCCCTCTCAACTTCTCTCAACTTCTCTCAACTTCTCTCAACTTCTCTCAACTTCTCTCAACTTCTCTAACATCCCCCAACAGGCGTGCGGGCTTTGCCCAAGGTGGAGGCCAACCCTCCCGAAATAACAGGCTTGTTTGTGGGTTTACTTTTCCGCTGGGCGTGATATAGTATAGCTATAAGTTGCACAGAGGAAATATAGTTGCATTATCGCAACAATGATTATCATTCTCATTTAACATGCTGTCCCGGCTAAGCCGGGGCAGCATGTGTCATTTTAAGGGTCTTAATAATGGCTCTCATTCTCAGTCGGGTCATAATGGTTCTCATTCTGCTCTCATTCTCAGTCGAGTCATAATGGTTCTCATTCTGCTCTCATTCTCAGTCGGGTCATAATGGTTCTCATTCTGGCTCTCATTCTCAAGTGTGCTCTTATACAAATACAATCAGGAAGGTGATTTATCATGCATTCAACCTCGAAAGAAATGCCTAAATCGATCGCGCGTCAAGGAGGCGCTAAGCAGCCGCGGACGCCGGAGCCGCGCCGCTTCGATCCGCTGGCTATGATCTCAAATGCCGAAATGCAGGCAGCGCTCGGAAGCGGGCTGATGATGCTGATCGCCTGGGCCGCCAGCGGCTGGTCTGAGACGATATCCGTTATTCTCTATGTGATCTCCTATTCAATAGGCGGCTGGATCAAGGCGAAGGAAGGCGTGGAGACGCTGGTCAAGGAACGCGATCTGGATGTCAATCTGCTGATGATTGCCGCGGCTCTCGGCGCAGCTTCCATCGGTTACTGGAATGAAGGCGCGATGCTAATCTTCATCTTTGCGCTGAGCGGGGCGCTGGAGAGTTACACGATGGAGCGCAGTAAGAAGGATATCTCCTCGCTGCTGGCGCTCAAACCTGCCACGGCAGTACGCATTGAGCAGGGGGCAATGAATGAGGTGGCGATTGATCTGCTGGCCATCGGAGATCTGCTGCTGGTCCGTCCCGGGGAGCTTATCCCAGCTGACGGCAAGGTATGCCGTGGGGAATCCTCCGTCAATCAGGCGTCCATTACCGGAGAATCGCTTCCCGTAGATAAGGCAGCCGGAAGTGAAGTTTTCGCCGGTACAGTCAATGGCGAAGGCCCGCTATATATTGAAGTTACCAAATCGGCAGAGAATACCTTGTTCGCCAAGATCATCCGGATGGTTGAAGAAGCAGAGAATGAGGTGCCGGATTCGCAGCGTTTTATCAAACGGCTGGAATCCGTCTATGCCCGCGTAGTAGTAGCCGCAACGGCCTTGTTGATCACTTTGCCGCCGTTTCTGCTGGACTGGAGCTGGAGCAATACCTTCTATAAAGCAATGGTCTTCCTGGTAGTGGCTTCTCCGTGTGCACTCGTATCCTCCATTATGCCGGCCATGCTGTCGGCCATCTCGAAGAGTGCGCGCAAAGGGATTCTCTTCAAAGGCGGTGTCCATCTGGAAAATATGGCACGCACCTCTGTAGTTGCTTTTGACAAAACAGGCACATTGACGGAAGGGGTTCCGCAGGTCACGGATTTCATCGCCGGAGAAGGGTATGGACGTGAAGAGCTGCTGGCCGTCAGTGCTTCGATTGAGAAGCTGTCCGGCCATCCGCTCGCGGAAGCCATTGTTGCGCTTGCTGAAGCCGAGCAGGTAGAGCTGCTCACCATCGAAGAGAGCAAATCGGTTACCGGCTGGGGCATTGAGGGGACCATTAACGGCCGCCTGTGGCGGATCGGCAAGTCCAATCTGCTGGATGAAGTGCACGGTACTGCACCGCAGGGGGATTCGGAATACTGGAGAGCGTTGCGCAGCGAGCTGGAGCAGGAAGGGAAGACAGTATCGCTGATTCTCGCCGGTGATACCATTGCCGGAATGATTGCGCTGCAGGATACCGTACGTTCCCAGGCGGAGACAGCCGTACGTAAGCTGCAGGAGCTGGGCATTAAGGTAGCGATGCTTACCGGGGACCGTGAGGCCACCGCACAGGTGATTGCCGGGAAGACCGGAGTGGACCTGGTATTCGCCGGTCTTTTGCCAGAAGATAAGGTATCGCATATCAAAGCACTTCGTGAACAATACGGCCATGTGATTATGGTGGGTGACGGTGTTAATGATGCGCCTGCGCTGGCTACAGCAACAGTAGGTATGGGAATGGGCATGAAAGGCAGCGGAGCCGCGCTGGAGATTGCCGATGTGGTGCTGATGAACGATAATATCGAGGAGATTGCTTCTACGATTGCCCTGGCCCGCCGTACGCAGCGGATTGTGAAGCAGAATATGATTTTTGCTGTGGCCGTAATCGCCACACTGATGATCAGCAACTTTGTACAGGGGATTGCGTTGCCGTTTGGCGTGGTGGGCCATGAGGGCAGCACCATTCTTGTAATCCTTAACGGACTGCGTCTGTTGCGCTAAAAAAAGCCAGAAAGACCGTTTATCCGGCCCTGCCAAATATTTAATTGCTTAAAATTGAATTGTTCACAAAATAGGTGCGTTTTCACCGTGTCTGGCATATTGACAACTTCCCTTGAGATGATCATAATAAATACTACATTATAATAATTTTAATTAAGAAATGGCGTCTTTGCCGTCCATCTCAAGGAGGATATAATCATGTACAAATCAATTATTGTAGGTACTGGACCGGCCGGATTGACGGCTGCCATATACTTGGCCCGGGCGAACCTGAACCCGCTCGTTATCGAAGGTCCGCAGCCAGGCGGACAGCTTACAACTACAACAGAGATCGAGAACTTCCCAGGATTCCCGGAAGGCATTTTGGGTCCGGATCTGATGGACAATATGCGCAAGCAGGCTGAACGTTTCGGAGCACAGTTCGTTACCGGCTGGGTGAACAGTGTAGAGCTGGGCGAACGTCCGTTCAAGCTGAATGTTGAAGGCATGGGCACACTGGTTACAGATACATTGATTATTTCCACCGGCGCTACAGCGAAATATCTCGGGATTCCCGGGGAGCAGGATAATATCGGACGCGGTGTCAGCACTTGCGCAACCTGTGACGGATTCTTCTTCCGCGGCAAAGAAATCGTGGTTGTCGGCGGCGGCGATTCGGCGCTGGAGGAAGCGGGCTTCCTGACAAGATTCGCGTCAAAAGTAACCCTGGTGCACCGTCGCGAAGAGCTGCGGGCCTCCAAGATTATGCAGGATCGTGTACGCGACAATGCCAAAGTTACCTGGGGACTCAACCGTACGCCTGTTGAAGTTATTGCCGGAGACAAAGGTGTGACTGGCCTGAAGGTGATTAACAATGAGACCGGTGAAGAAGAATTCATTGAAGCCAGCGGTGTATTCGTAGCTGTCGGCCATCATCCCAATACTTCTTTCCTGGGCGGACAAATCACTACGGATGCTAGCGGCTACATTGTGTCAAATCTCGGAACCTCTGAGACGAATATTCCCGGCGTGTTTGCTTGCGGTGACGTGCAGGATACCCGTTACAGACAAGCGATTACGGCTGCAGGCAGCGGCTGTATGGCGGCGATGGATGCCGAGAAATATATCGAGAGCCTGGAGCACAGCGCGGTTATTCTGTAAGATTCCATTTGGAATAGAAGGCACTCCGGTGCTACAATAGATCACAGATTCTTATACTTACAAATTAGGAGGAGATCATACTATGGAGAATGTAATTGTTTACACTTCAACCAATTGTCCGCATTGCCGTCAGGTGAAGAGCTTCCTGAACGATAAAGGTGTAGCCTACGAAGAGCGCAACATCGAGCAGAACGATGATTATGCGCAGCAGGTATGGGATATGGGCATGAGAGCTGTTCCTATTACGGTTATCGGTGAGTTCAAAATCGTCGGCATGAACAAAACCAAGTTCGACAAGGCTTTGGCTACGATTTAAGGAATAGCTGGCCGGACTTAAGGAGAATATATTAGCCGCTTCCCTCCGGAGGCGGTTTTTTCGTTGTCCTGAACTTAGAGGAGAAGGGAAATTGTTAATCAGCTTAAAGAATTACTGGGACAGCGATGCGGTGAAGAGCCTGCTTGCAGAATGTATGTGGCCGGATGACCAGAGAGTTAACGGGGAATTGGCCGGAATCACCGGAATCAGCTGCGCTGCTGCACATGAGGTGGAGATCAGACATCTGGCTGTACAGAAGAGTTGGCGCGGACGGACACTTGGCAGCAATATGATCGCAGAAATTGCCGGATGGGAGCAGGTAGAGCTGATCAGGGCAGATACGGATCAGGATGCGGTGGGCTTTTATAGCAAGGCAGGGTTTGAGATTCACAGTCTGGGAGAAAAATATCCAGGGTTGAGCGGTTTGAGTGTGTACTGCGCACCCGGGGAACAACGGATATATCAAAAAGCAGTCATTGAATCCAGGCTGCTTTTTGTATTTCCTGCTAAAACAGATACATGAAGGAGATACAGGATACCGCTGTCTTGCAAGCATGAACCCCGTTTGGAGGCCGCTAGGCTAAGTATGAGTAAACGACATGACAATTTGAAAAACAGCATATACGGCAATACCGCTGCTAATAAGCATGAATCCGGATTTCTTCCTCGATTGGAACAGGCGCAGGACGCCAAGGCTGATGAGTGGGGCGATAACAAGCAGCAGCAGCAGCACGGTGATGAACATCTTCGCTGAAATATCTGACGTATCAACATAGGTCATGGACGCTCTCTCCATTTCAGAAAAAGGGGTATGGTGACAAATGTCACACGTATATCCTTATTATATAGGATTGCTATTCCTTTTAGTGCAGGAAATGCTGCTGCAAATGCGGCAATTTTACGAAAATATAAGAGCTTATATGTTTTACGCTGAAATCATCCTTCTATAGGGTTACCCGGATATTGCCGAGAAAGTGCATGACTGCAGAAAAGCCTGCGCCAATCATCGTTCCGCGGCTGCCCAGCCTGGAGAAGGTGATCTCAAGCTGCTGCTTGTGGTAAGGAAGCGTACGCTCGGCTACTACCCGGCGCAGCGGCTCGCCCAGCCACGGTTCAGCTTCAGACAGAGCTCCCCCAATGACAATCAGCTCCGGATTGAAGCTGTTGATCAGATTAGTGACCCCGATGCCCAGATATTCCCCGATGGAGCTAAAGTGCTGCAGGGTATCCGGCTGCCCCTCCAGCGCATACGCCACCAGTTCGGTCGTGGTACGGGCAGGCAGGGAAAGGCCGGGATTATCGTACGTTTTCTCCGAAGCATAGAGCTCCCAGCAGCCCCGGCTGCCGCAGCTGCAGGGCTTGCCTTCCGCCTCAATCGTCATATGCCCGGTCTCCCCGGCGTATCCGCGTGCGCCCTTATACAACTCTCCGCCGATGATGATTCCGGACCCGATCCCCGAGCCTGCACTGATGTACAGCAGATGGCGCACATCCCGCGCCGCCCCGAAGTTCAGCTCCCCTTGTGCCCCGGCATTGGCTTCATTGTCAATGGTGACCGGAACCGCGAAGGCGCTTTCCAGAATCGACCGCAGATCGACCATTTCCCAGCCAAGGTTGGGCGCAAACAGCACGACTCCGTGTTCATCCACCATTCCCGGCACGCCGACTCCGATGCCGACGAGGCCATAGGGTGAAGGAGGCGCCTCGGCAATCAGCTCCGAGATCATCTGCTGCATCTGCCCCAGTACATAAGGGAAGTCGTGGGCTGCCAGCGCACAATCCCGTTCATGAAGAATGCCGCCTCCCAGATTGCAGAGCACGGCCTTAAGCTGTTTAACACGCAGTTCGATCCCGATAACGCTTCCGGCCATTTCGTTGAAATGCAGCATAAGCGGTTTGCGTCCCCCGCTGGATTCTCCGGGACCGGCTTCGGTAACCAGCTCCTGCCCGCAGAGCTCGGCGACTAGATTGGAGACCGTAGCTTTGTTAAGACCTGTCATCTCGGACACCTTGGCCCGGGAGACGGGGGACTGCATGCGGATCGTATGTAAAATAATCGATTTGTTAATTTTTTTGACCAGCGCCTGATCACCGGTAACTTTCAAGAAGCACACTTCCTTTTTTGAAATATAAGACGATCCGGCCTGCTGAGTACGGCACATAAATGAGGAAGGCACTCAATCAGGGCAGAGCTTATAGGTTTCGGTTTTCCCGCATACGTAATGCAATAAGCCTTGAGGCAGCGTTTACGCGGAGAAGGTATGCCATTTAGTCTAGAATGAAGAGCGGCAAAAAGCAACTAGATTAACGTCCGGGGGAGGCGGGGGAATTACAGTTATACGCATAGGCTGCACTGCCGGAGGGTACTTTATGTTCAGCATCATATAGTGAAAATAAAGGGAGAAGAGAGTGGCTGCTCTGCCGGGACAGGATAAAAAACAGACAAAATAAAAATTCTCAAAAACTTTGTTTAACCAATATACAAAGTCCGAAAGATGTGTTAAGATGTTGCTGTAAACGCTTGCGGGCGAAGCAAAATATCGAGGAGGATTTTACAAATGGCTTATTTTGAAACAGTGAGCAAGATCTCTTACGAGGGAAGCCGTTCCACTAACCCTTACGCATTCAAATTCTACAACCCTAAAGAAATCGTTGCCGGCAAAACTATGGAAGAGCACTTGAAATTTGCAATGGCATATTGGCATACATTAACCGCTGGCGGTTCCGATCCCTTCGGCGCTGAAACAGCAGTCCGCGCTTGGGACAAGCTGAGCACACTGGACAAGGCCAAGGCCCGTGCAGAAGCAGCATTTGAGTTCATGGAGAAGATGGATCTGCAGTACTACTGCTTCCATGATGTGGACATCGCTCCAGAAGGCGCGTCCTTGCGTGAGTTCTACAGCAACATCGATACAATCGTAGATATCCTTGAACAAGGCATGAAGGCTTCCGGCAAAAAATTGCTGTGGAACACGGCCAATATGTTCACCAACCCGCGCTACATGCACGGTGCAGGCTCCACTTGCAACGCTGATGTGTTCGCACACGCTGCTGCACAGGTGAAGAAAGGTCTGGAAGTGGGTAAACGTCTGGGCGCTGACAACTATGTATTCTGGGGCGGCCGTGAAGGCTACGAAACACTGCTGAATACAAATATGAGCCTTGAGCAAGACAACATTGCCCGTCTGTTCAGCATGGCTGTTGATTATGCTAAGGAAATCGGCTTCGAAGGCCAGTTCCTGATCGAGCCTAAACCGAAAGAGCCTACCAAACACCAATATGACTTCGATGCAGCAACCTGTATCGCATTCCTGCAGAAGTACAACCTGGATAAGCACTTCAAGCTGAACCTTGAAGCTAACCATGCTACACTGGCCGGCCATACCTTCGAGCATGAGCTGCACGTAGCCCGTATCAACGGCATGCTGGGATCGCTTGATGCGAACCAGGGCGATCCATTGCTCGGCTGGGATACCGATGAATTCCCTGCAAGCATCTACGATTCTACTCTGACTCTGTACGAAGTACTGAAGAACGATGGTCTGGGCAAAGGCGGAATCAACTTTGACTCCAAAGTACGCCGTCCTTCCTTCGAGCCTGAGGATCTGTTCCTGGCACACATCTCCGGTATGGACATCTACGCTAAGGGCCTGAAGGTAGCTGCGAAGCTGCTGGAAGACGGCGTATTCGAGAACTTCATTGCTGAGCGTTACAGCAGCTTCAATGAAGGCATTGGCGCTGACATCGTATCCGGCAAAGCGACACTTGCTTCGCTTGCTGACTATGCGCTGAACAACGAGAACCCGCGTCCGAACAAGTCCGGACGCCAGGAATTGCTGAGAGCTACACTTAACCAGTACATCCTGACTGCTGAATAAGACTGTACCGGGTCTGCGGTGACTGCCGCAGATTCATCAGAGGATAAACGCAACGGGGGTTGCTGAAGAGAGCATTCTTCGGCAGCCCCCTTTTATTGGTGGAGAAAAGATGTGCACGGCGGAGAATGGCTCTATGGATGTATTTTGTGCAATGCACAGGCTTCAGTAAGAGGGTTAATGCTTCATATAATTAAGCAGATGCTTACGAAGCGAGTTTTGCTTGAAGTGAATTCAGGAAGCAGAAGCTCGCAAAACTTAAGATTATGCTTACGAGGCGAGTTATATTGCGGAGATGTTCCAATAGAAGTAATGCTTCATATAACTTTTAGGAGGATAACTATGAAATATGTAATCGGTGTCGATCTCGGAACCAGCGCAGTGAAGACTGTACTGGTAGATCCCCAGGGCAAAGTAGCGTTCGAGCACTCTGAGGCTTACCCGCTTAGCAGACCCCAGCCGAACTGGAGTGAGCAGAATCCCGAGGACTGGGTTAAAGGAACGATCGTCAGCCTGAAACGGCTGATGGAGGTATCCGGTGTAGATTCTTCGCAAGTCGATGGAATCAGCTTCTCCGGTCAAATGCATGGACTGGTGCTGGTTGACGGCGAAGGCAAGGCTCTGCGTCCGGCGATCCTGTGGAACGATACACGCACAACAGCCCAGTGCCGCAAGATTGAGAAGACGCTTGGCGGCAAGCTGATCGAAATTGCCAGAAACCGCGCGCTGGAAGGCTTCACGCTTCCGAAGATTCTATGGGTTCAAGAGAACGAGCCAGAGGTAATGTCGCAGGCTGAGCTGTTCCTGCTGCCGAAGGATTATGTGCGTTACCGCCTGACCGGTGACTATGCTATGGATTATTCAGACGCAGCCGGAACCCTGCTGCTCGACGTAGGCTCCAAGGAGTGGAGCCCGGAGATTGCCGAAGCCTTCGGTCTGCCGCTCTCTATCTGCCCTAGACTTGTGGAATCCTTCGAGCAGACCGGAACGCTGCTTCCGGAGATTGCCGAAGCTTCCGGATTGCTGCCTTCTACCAAGGTGTTCGCCGGTGGTGCAGACAATGCCTGCGGCGCACTCGGTGCCGGAATTCTGGGTGAAGGCCGGACGATGTGCAGCATCGGGACTTCCGGAGTCGTGTTGTCTTATGAGAGCAACAAGGATCTTAACCTCGAAGGCAAAGTCCATTTCTTCAATCACAGTGAGCAGGATGCCTTCTATATCATGGGCGTTACCCTGGCGGCGGGCCACAGTCTGACCTGGTTCAAGGAGACCTTTGCCGCCGAGAAGAGCTTCGACGAATTGCTTCACGGCGTTAATGATATCCCGGCCGGCAGCAGCGGCCTCTTGTTCACACCGTATATCAGCGGAGAACGTACACCGCATCCGGATGCGAACATCCGCGGCAGCTTCATCGGCATGGATTCCGGCCATACACTGCCCTACTTTACACGCGCTGTGCTGGAAGGCATCACCTTCTCGCTGCGTGAATCGATTGAGATTGTACGCGAATCCGGCAAAGAGATCACCGAGGTGGTGGCGATCGGCGGCGGCGCCAAGAATGAAGCCTGGCTGCAGATGCAGGCTGATATCTTCGGCGCTTCGATCATCAAGCTGGAGAGTGAGCAAGGTCCGGCGATGGGCGCGGCGATGCTGGCTGCTTACGGTGCCGGCTGGTTTGAATCGCTGGGAGCGTGCGCGGAAGCCTTCATCCGTCCGGCTGAAACCTACACTCCTAATGCAGAGCAGGCTGCAATCTACGACGGCATCTTCGCCTTGTACCAGGAAGTGTACAGCCAGACCCGCGGGCTGAATGAGAAGCTGGCTTTGTATCGTAAATAATTTAGTGTAAAATATAAACAATCACATAAAGAGTTAAATAACCACCTGTATAATTTTGAGTATTTAAAGACAATAAGAAGATGAGAGTGTGCAGTTACGCCGGAATCTCCATTGGAGATAGCTCTATTCAATTAATAAAGTTTTATATCCAGCACTTAATGTCTGCCATTCCTTTCAGGGTGGCAGCTGTTTTCTTTTTAAATAAGGGGGTGAACCCATATTGATCAAAGTACTGATTGTAGATGATGAGCCCAAGCTAAGAGAAGGGATGCGGACGCTGATTCCCTGGGAAGAAGAGGGCTATACCGTAGTGGCGACGGCGGCGAACGGATACGAAGCACTGGATAAGTTCAAGGCGCTCGCGCCCGGCCTTGTGATTGCAGATATCCGCATGCCCGGGATGGACGGTCTGGAACTGATCTCCGAGCTCCGCAAAGAGAGCCCTAACTGCCATGTGCTGATTCTTAGCGGCTATGCTGACTTTGAATATGCCAAACGGGCGATTGCCTACCATATCGACGGTTATTTGCTTAAGCCGGTCGATGAGGAGGAATTGATCACCTACCTGCAGGAGCTGCGTGAGAAGATAAGCCTGGAAGAACAGATAATCGAATGGCAGTCAGGGGAGCCGGCAAAGACCACCGAAGTGCTGCTGCGCGAGCTGCTGCAGCCGAAGGAAGGCGGAGAGGCCCCCGCAGAGGCTGCGGCTCAGCTGGGTCTCGAAGGATGCAGCTGCGAAGTGATATTGCTGGAATTGAAAGGGCTTAACAAAGGAGGAGACAGCCGTGAGGAACAGGTGAAGAGCCTGATGGAGCGGCATTGGCTGGAAGAGGAAGAGCGCGGCTTATTCTTCACGCTTCCCCCGTATATGGGGATTCTTTTGAAGGAACCGCTTGCAAATGACAGTGCCCGGGAGTCGCTATGGCAGGAGCTGCATTCGATTACAGCGAAGGAAGGACTGGAGTTTCAGGCGGCAGCAGGCGGTGCAGCAGGCAGCCCGGAAGAGGCGTTCCTGTCGTTCGCCACAGCACGTAGCCGGCTGGACGAGTCTTTTTTCGGGCAGAAGGACACGCTGCTAAGCGGGAAGCCGGATAACTGGAATGAACCCGTGAAGAGGACGGGAGAATTCGAGGAGGAGCCGGACCCGGAGCGGGATGTGGAGGTACAGCTGCTGCTTGCTGTTGAGGCCGGAAGCGGTGAGGTGGCCCGCGGGCTTATAGGGCAAATTGTCCGCCAGCTGGTTCATGCCCGGCGCGAAGAAGCTTATATCAAGGATAACCTGATGCGGATTGTCAGCAGTACCATTGCCCGCCTGGAGGCAGCGAATCCGGACATCCGTGCACTGATTGCCGGTCAAGCCTCGCCTATGGGTGAAATGTACAGCAGCGCTAACCTGCATGATGTGGAGCAGCTGGTATCAGCTTATATGGAGCAAATTTCCGGGCTGATCGGCAGCGGCGGGCGCGGAGATGAAATCAAGCGGATCACGGACCTGATCCAGCGCCGCTATAATGAGAATTTGAAGCTGGGCTCGCTTTCCGAAATTTTCAACTATAATAGCGCGTATCTGGGCAAGATGTTCAAGAATCAGGTGGGAGAACACTTCAACACGTATCTGGATAAAGTCAGAATTGAGAAAGCCAAGCAGTTCCTGACCCAAGGCATGAAGGTCTATGAGGTTGCAGAACGGGTCGGTTATATGAACTCCGATTATTTTAATGCCAAGTTCCGCAAATATGTCGGAGTGTCTCCGTCGGCCTACCGCAAAGAGAATTAATACCCCGGCTGCCGGGCAGGCCCGCGAGCAGTATGGGCGGTTAGAACTGTGAACTTGCCGAACGTTCAGCGTGAGGCTTATGATATACAGGCTGTTCCCTATCTGCAGAGGATAAGGGAGCAGCCTGTTTTCCATTGAACGGAAGGGGGAAGTGTTATTAAGAAGCTGGTGCGAATGATCAATAATATGAAGCTGAAATATAAGCTGATTTTTTTCTACATTATTGTCGTCATGATACCTGTGCTGATTGTTGGTATTATTCTTACAAGCTATTTTCGTGAGGGAGCCTTGAACAGAGCGATTGATCAGGCCACCAACAACGTGGAGAAGATCAAAAGCCAATTGTCCAGCAAGCTGCGTGTTCCTACGGATATTTCTAATCTGCTCTATTTTGACGAGGAGCTTGAGCGGCTGGTCACTACGCATTACCCGGATGCACTGGCGCTTACAAAGGCTTATTTGAGTTACACGGATATCCGAGTATTTGTTCTGCGGTACCGAGAAATTTCCAATATCCGTTTTTTCATTGATAATCCGAGCCTGGTGGATGATATGTCGATTGCACCATTGACTCCGGAGCTGGAGTCCAGAGCCTGGTACAAGAAGGCCATGCAGAGCGGAGAGATTTACTGGATGTACATTTCCGACAAGGAAAAATATTTCAACAGCCCCAAAGGAACGATCAACAAGCTCAGCCTGATCCGTCAGGTATACTACCGGGAATCCGGTAAATCCGGAATACTGATGGTACAGGTTTCTCAGGACGAACTGAATCAGATGCTCTACCAGGAGCCGTTTGATACGTTAATCATCGATGAGCAGGGTTATATTGTGTCGGCCAATGATCCGCAGCTTGTAGGCAGCACAGTCGATGATTTTGACATTGGCGTCGATGTGCAATTGCAGTCCAAGGGTGTGCTCAAAACCAGGGTGAAGGGCAAGGATTCTTACGTCATTATTGATGAAATGTCTCCTGAGCTGAGCAGCAGCAAGCTGAAGATTATCTCTATATTTGAAACGAAAAGCATTCTGAGCGATGCCAATAATGTCAGTAAGCTGGGCCTCCTGATCGTTATTGGGGTGCTGCTGGTTGCCCTTGTGTTTGTATACACCATCTCCCTGCTGACCACCAACCGTCTGCTGCGCCTGAGCCGCCAGCTGAATCAGGTAGCCCTTGGCAATCTGAATATCGTCTCCCGGATTGACGGCACGGATGAGATCGGCCAGCTGTCGCGGCAATTCAATTACATGGTGGCAAGTATTAACCGGCTGATCACCCAGGTTATTGAGAGCAATGAGAAGAACAGCGCTCTGGAGATCGCCCAGCGGGAGATCAAATTAAAGATGATGGCGAGCCAGATCCATCCGCATTTCCTATTCAACGCACTGGAATCGATCCGCATGAATGCGCATCTTAAGGGCGAGAAGGAGATTGCGAACATCGTCAGACTGCTTGGTAAGCTTATGCGCAAGAACCTCGAAGTAGGCCGCGAACGGGCACCGATCAAGGAAGAAGTAGAGATGATCCGTTCTTATCTGGAGATCCAGAAATTCCGGTATGAGGACAGGCTGGAGTATGAGATTAAGTTTGACCCTAGAACAGCTGAAGTTATGATCCCGCCGCTCATTATCCAGCCGCTCGTAGAGAATTCCGTAGTCCACGGGCTGGAGAATAAGCAAGGTACCGTTCATGTCAGCGTCAGTATAACCCTGGATGAGAATCAGGAGGTTCAGGTGCTTGTGACAGATGACGGCATCGGCATGATAGAGGAAAGGCTGTCCGAGATCGTAGATGTGATTAGCAAAGTGGAGGAAGAGGAACGGGGACGGATCGGCCTGCGCAATGTGCATCAGAGGCTGACTCTATATTACGGAGAGGAGCATGGTCTGAGAATTACAAGCCGATCAGGAGAAGGTACCGAGATAGCGTTTTCTATTCCCGTTGAAAGCGAGTTCAAGTCTTAAGCAGCGCGGCCTGGGAGAATCTCTAATTTAGACAGGATTTTACGTGAAATCTGTTGGGTATTCTCTCCCGGAGTGCTGCGGTAAGATAAGACTATAAGAACGAAGGGGGAATAATGATCGTGAAAGCGCTCACTGAAAACGGTGTTACAGCAAATGAAAGCGTAACCCCCCGCCCACCTGCGAAACGGAATAGTGGATTTTGGAAAAGCGTACTGCAGCAAAAGTACTTATATCTGATGTCTCTTCCATTCGTGATCTGGGTATTTATTTTCAGCTATGTGCCCATATGGGGATGGTTGATGGCATTCCAAAATTATAAGCCGGCTAAGTCATTCGGCGAACAGAAGTGGGTCGGACTGGATAACTTCAAGGAGTTGTTCCATGACGAACGTTTCTATCTCGTATTAAGAAATACCCTGTCAATGAGCGTACTCGGACTGATCTTTGGCTTCGTGGTTCCAATTACGTTTGCCGTTATGCTCAATGAGCTGCGGGGGAGTATTTTCAAGAGAACGGTTCAAACGGTATCTTATCTGCCTCACTTTGTCTCCTGGGTCGTTGTAGGCGGGATTGTCTACAAGACACTCGCAATCGACGGCGGAATCGTGAACGATTTGCTGATGTGGCTTCATATCACTGATGAGCCGATCCAGTTCATGGCCCAAGGTAAATATTTCTGGGGGATTTTAACTGCATCCGATATATGGAAAGAAACAGGCTGGGGTGCAATCATCTATTTGGCAGCGATTACAGGGATTGATAAAGAGCTGTACGAAGCGGCAAAAGTGGATGGTGCGGGAAGAATTAAGCAAGTGTTCAATATTACTTTGCCGGGTATCCGTTCAACCGTGATGGTGCTGCTCATTATGAATATCGGCCACCTGATCGGTATCGGCTTCGAGAAACAGTTCCAGCTGCAGAACAACCTGGTCACCGATTATTCGGAAGTGCTGGATTTGTATGCGCTTAAGTATGGTATTCAGATCATGCGGTTCTCTTATGGTACTGCAATAAGCATGTTCACCTCAGTAGTCAGTGTAATCCTGCTGTTCACGGCTAACGGTCTGATGAAGAAATTCACTAAAGAAAGCATTATGTAAGGAGGGGACCATAAATGGGTGGCAAAGCATTTCAAATGACGAAAGGTGAACGTGCATTCGACATCTTTCTGTACACTGCTCTTACCTTAATCATGATTGTGACGTTGTATCCCTTCCTGAACGTACTGGCGATTTCTTTCAATGAATCTACAGATACCGTTCGGGGCGGCATCTATATCTTCCCGAGAGCCTGGACGCTTGAGAATTATCAGCGGATCTTCAGCTATACCGGCCTGATTCAGGGCTTCAAGATATCCATTCTGCGTACCCTTTCAGGTACACTTCTGGGTCTGATCAGTGCTTCCATGCTGGCCTTTACGCTCAGCCGCCCGGAATTCAGAGCGAGAAAATTCATCTCAACTTTCCTGGCCATGACGATGTATTTCTCCGGCGGTATGGTGCCTATGTACATTCTGATGAAAGATTTGAATCTGATCGGAACGTTCTGGATTTACATCCTTCCGGGTATGGTTTCTGCATTTAACGTCTTCATTATCCGTTCCTTTATGGATGGGCTTCCCTTTGCTCTTCAGGAATCTGCCAAGCTGGACGGGGCGAATGACTTTATGATTTTCTATAAGATCATCCTGCCGCTTTGTAAACCGGTACTGGCAACCATCGCGCTGTTCCTGGCCGTTGGCCAATGGAATGAATGGTTCACAACGTATCTGTATAACGGTAACAAGCCGCATTTGACTACACTGCAGTATGAACTTATGAAGGTATTGTCGTCTACCAATCAGGGCAGCGGCATGGTGAATGCCAACGATATGGCGCGGCAGATGGCGCAGATTTCACCTGAATCGATCAAGATGGCGATTACGATTGTCGTAACTGTACCTATTCTGGTTGTATATCCGTTCCTGCAAAAGTACTTCGTTGGCGGTATGACGCTAGGTGCAGTTAAAGCGTAAGCCTGCTAATAGATTGAAATGGAACAGCTGCCTGGTTCAGTGCAGGATCAGGCGGCTATCCAACTCCAGGGTTATTGTTAAATAGTGGAATTTATATTTATAGTAGTTTTGCAAGCGTTAACAATGGTATATTCAGGTCTGTCCTGATATGCATAGATGAAACATACTAATAAGGGGGATATACAATGAATCGCAAGAGTACCAAAACAATCTTTACACTCATGCTTATGAGCTCTATGCTGATCGCCGGTTGTGGAGGCAATAACAATAATGCGGCCAATAACACGACTTCTAACAACACAGGAAATACACCTGCAGCAACTAATACAGCAGCAGATGATACCGCATTAGATACCTCTCCGTTTACGATCTCATTCTTCGGCGGTGACGCCAGTCCGAACTGGAACAAAATGCAGGATGAAGTCGGTAAAGCCATTACTGAAAAAACAGGTGTAACTATTGACGCTGAATTTGATGTAGGCAGCGGCGGCGGCGACCAAAAAATCCCGATGATGGCTGCCAGCGGCGACGTACCTGATCTGATCTTCGCCAAAGGAAATCTGAGCACCCTGGTGGATGCCGGCCTGGTTATTGATATGACGGAACTGATTGATAAATATGCTCCGAACCTCAAGAAGGTCTACGGCGAAAACATGGGCCGTCTGAAATATAGCCTGGATGACCAAGCGATCTATCAGATTCCTACGAATATGGGTGTAGGCCAACAAGCCTTCGATGCTACAGGCGGATTTGAAATTCAACACCGCGTATTGAAGGAGCTAGGCTATCCTGAAGTCAAAACACTGGCAGATTATGAGAAAGTGCTTAAGGATTATGTGGCTCTGCATCCGGAAACCGACGGTCAGCCTACCATTCCGCTGACGCTGAACGCTGATGACTGGAAAATCATGATCACAGTTACAAACCCGGCTTTCACTACAACAGGTGCACCGGATGATGGCGAGTATTATGTAGATCCTGAAACCTATGAAGCACAGCTGCACTACAAACGTCCGGCTGAAAAAGAATATTTCCGCTGGTTGAACGGAATGTACGCTCAGGGTCTGCTTGATAAGGATACCTTCGTACAAAAAGACGATCAATACAAAGCTAAAGTCGCCAGCGGCCGTGTACTCGGCCTGATCTCGCAGGAATGGGAATATTCCGATGGTGAGAATGCTCTGAAAGCAGCCGGTAAAGACGAATATACTTACGGTCACTTCCCTGTAACCCTATCCGATGAGTATAAAGATCATTCCTTCATGCAGACAGGTATCGACGGCTACGGTCTTGCGATCACTACTGCAGCCAAAGACCCTGTCCGGATCATCAAATGGCTGGACTGGATGTCTTCCGATGAAGGTCAGATTCTTAGAGCCTGGGGTATTGAAGGCACGCACTACACTGTAAATGCAGATGGTAAACGCGAAGTTCTTCCTGAAATCAGCGACGGATTAGCTAACGATACCGCAAACACCCAGAAAAAAACCGGGATTGGCCAGTACCTTATCTTTGGTGCACGTTACGGTGATGGTGTGAAGGATTCCACTGACAACTACTACACTACAAGCTTCCCGGAACAGATCGTAGCTTCTTACTCCGATGCTGAGAAGGAATCACTTGCAGGATACAAGGCTACTACATGGAAAGATCTGTTCCCTAAAGAAGATGAATTCCCGATCAAAGAAACAGGCGCCCTGTACAACCTGCCGGTTCCAACTGACGGCAAATATCAGGTAATCTTCAAGAAGACACAGGATATCATCCGCAAACGTATTCCTGAAGCCATCCTGTCGAAACCGGCAGACTTCGATAAAGTGTATGACGCCTTCCTGGCAGAGCTGGACAAAGCAGGCGCTCAGGATATGGAAAAAGAATTCACAGAGCTCGTGAAAAAGAGAGTAACCCTGTGGACTGGTAAAACATTCTAATCAATAATTGGATGTAGGTCATTCCATACAGCGAAGGCCCGACTTAGGTCAGGGCCTTTTGCCGTACTCAGATACTATGACGGAGGGCGAGAATAGAATGGATAACAACAGGCATCACCCGTGGAAATTAAAGTACGGCCAGCCGGCGGCAGTCTGGGAAGAAGCGCTGCCGCTCGGGAACGGGAACTTGGGCGCCATGGTGTTTGGCGGAACCTCCAAAGAACAGATCCAGTGGAATGAAGATACCCTGTGGTCGGGATTTCCGCGGGACACGAACAACTATGAAGCCCTGCGGTATTTGAAGAAGGTACGGGAGCTGGTATCCTCCGGCAAATATGGTGAAGCTGAGGATATGGTCAACGCGCATATGCTTGGAGTGAATGCCCAGGCGTATATGCCGCTGGGTGATCTGCTGCTGGAGCAGGCTGGCGTAGAGAACTGCACGTCATATGAACGTGAACTGGATCTGGACAGCGGGATTGCCAAGGTGAGGTATCAGAATGAGCAGGGGGCATTTACCCGGGAAGTCTTTATCAGTGCTCCGGACAAGGTAGGTGTCGTTCACCTCACAAGTGAGCAGCCGGGCGGACTTCAGCTTGAGCTTGCTCTCAGCAGCCAGCTGAAGCATACGGTCAGCCCGGGAGGCGCGCAAGAGCTGGTGCTCCAAGGCCGCTCCCCGTCGCATATTTCCGACAATTATCATCAGGATCATCCGGTGGCGGTTCGCTATGAGGATGGTCTCGGAATTGCCTTCGAGCTGCACTTGCAGGTGCAGGTAACCGGGGGAAGCATCCGGCATTCGGATGGCAGGCTTGTCATATCCGGCGCTGATCGTGTACTGCTGCTGCTTGCGGCCGGCACAGATTATGAAGAGGTGCGTTCCAGAGCAAGCCATAAGAAAGCCGGAGCGGCGAAGGGGGCCGCAGTTATTGTAAGCCCTGCGGAGGTGTGTGCAAGCAGGCTGACCGCTGCTGCGGACAAGTCCTATGAGGAGCTGCGGAGACGGCATACAGCAGATCATCAGGCGGTATTCCGCCGCATGGATCTGGATCTGGGCGGTCATGAAGCGGACAACCTGCCGACCGATGAACGTCTGGCCGCCTATAAGAACGGCCAGGAGGACCCGGCACTGGAAGCGCTGCTGTTCCAATATGGCCGCTATCTGCTGATGGGCAGCTCGCGGGCCGGAACGCAGGCCGCCAATCTGCAGGGCATCTGGAATAATCATGTACAGCCGCCATGGAACAGCAATTATACGACCAATATTAATACGCAGATGAATTACTGGCTGGCAGAGGTCTGTAATCTCAGTGAATTTCATGAGCCGTTAATTGAGCTGATCAAGGAGCTCAGTGAGACAGGGGCCAGAACGGCTGCCATTCATTACGGGGCACGCGGGTGGGTAGCGCATCACAATGTCGATTTGTGGAAAGCATCTAACCCTTCCGGCGGAGATGCTAGCTGGGCCTTCTGGCCAATGGGCGGCGTCTGGTTATCCCGCCACCTGTGGGAGCATTACGAATTTACGCCGGATGCCGTTTATCTGGAGACGACGGCATATCCGTTGATGAAGGGAGCGGCGCTATTCTGCCTGGACTGGCTGGTGGAAGGGCCGGACGGCCAACTGGTGACTAGCCCGTCTACTTCACCGGAGAACCGTTTTGTAACAGAAGACGGCAGAGCCAGCAGCATATCCATGGGCTCGGCTATGGATATGAGCCTGATCAATGAATTAATGCAGCACTGCCTGCAGGCTGCACGGATTCTCGGCGTGGACCCGGAGTTCCAGGCTGAATTGGAGAAGACGCTCTCCCGTCTGTCACCGCTGAAGATTGCTGAGGACGGGCGGTTGCAGGAGTGGATCTATGACTTCACTGAATCCGAGCCGGGACACCGTCATGTGTCGCACTTATACAGTCTCTATCCGGGCAACCGGATCAACAAACGGGATACACCGGAGCTGCTGGAGGCGAGCCGTATATCGCTTCAGAAGCGGATCGCTTCCGGCGGCGGTCACACCGGCTGGAGCTGCGCCTGGCTGATTAATCTGTATGCCCGGCTGGAGGACGGCGAGTCGGCTTATGGCTTTGTCCGTACGCTGTTAACCCGTTCGGTCTATCCGAATCTGTTCGACGCGCATCCGCCGTTTCAGATTGACGGTAATTTCGGCGCTGCCGCGGGGATTGCGGAAATGCTGCTGCAGAGTCATCTGGGTGACCTTGCGCTGCTTCCGGCGCTGCCCGGAGCCTGGAAGAACGGCCGGATTAGCGGCCTGAAGGCACGCGGCGGCTATGTGGTTGACATGGACTGGCAGGATGGAATGCTGATATCCGCCCGGATCACAGCGAAGTACGATGGGAGGCTGCGTCTCAGCTATGCGCAATCGCTGAAGCTGCTGCTTCCTGACGGCAGCGCGCAGGTAGTAGATACCGCCATTGAGGTTAAGGCAGGCGTGACATATCTTGTGACGATCTAGGCTGTAAGCAGTGAACGTGACGCGAACGCTTAAGTGTAGGCTTTTGCCGCCGGATACAATTCATAGATAAGTGCAGACGAAGCCGCTGCTTCCCGGAGATGGACCGGGAGGCAGCGGCTTTTTAATGATCCATTTTCACGCCCGCATACCTCCTGAGCATTCTGCCTGCCCCGGCACACTCCGCCGCCAGCCCCCCACCCACTCACCCGCCCACCAGTGCTTGTCATGATAATATTTATGGGGCGGGTACTTATGCGCCGGGTGTGCCGGGCCGATAATAAGGAATATAGCAGGTATCTCAGGTTCAGGTTCAAAGGTTTCGGGGGTTGGAGTTGTATACAGGGGATTTCCGGCATTTACTATAGAGTAAACGGCTAATCATCCATTATATAGATTGCAGGAGGCACTTGAAGGCTATGGGGAAGAGACGTATATCGCTGATGAAGACCGTGATTTGCGGCATGCTGGTTTTTGCTGCTATCCCTCCCGCAACATACTGGGGGTATGAGCATGCCTATGCTGCTGCTGATTCTGTGGTGCTGCATTCTGTCAATGAGATGACACAGAAGCTGACCGGGGCGATGAGCAACCGCAGGGAGACAATTACCTTCACTTATCAGGGCAAGACCAATAAGCTGAAGAGCCAGGTGCAGACGGCCATCGATCAGGCGATGGGGAGCGATCCGTACCTCTATTATATTATTGACAGCTATGCGTTTTCTTACCGGGGGAGCACACGCTCTGCCAATGTGACGGTTCAGGTGGAGTACCGGGAGACGCTGCAGCAGACAGCATATGTTAACAAGCAGGTGAAGGCTGTTCTGCAGGAATTAATTACACCGGGGATGAGCAGCCATCAGAAAGTCAAAGTCATCCACGACTGGGTGGTGCTGCATTTGCAATATGATAATTCATACAGTAAATATACGGCGTATGAAGGACTTCAGACGGGCAGTGCGGTATGTCAGGGGTATTCCCTGCTGACCTATAAGCTGCTGCTGGGAGCGGGTATCCCGAATAGAATTGTGGAGGGTACGGCGAGGCCCGAGGGGGGCGTTGCCCAGTCGCATGCCTGGAATCTCGTGCATCTGGATGGACTCTGGTATCATCTCGATACGACCTGGGATGATCCGGAGCCTAGTCCGGAGGGCGGGATCAGTACGGTGTATTACATGAGAACGGATGCCCAGATGCGCCGTGACCACAGCTGGACCAAGACGTATCCGGCTGCTTCAACCGGTTATGCCCAGACACTGTCACAGCTGGTCAGCCGGGGCGGACAGGGGACAGACGGATACAAGAAGCTGCAGGAGGTTCTGGATTACAGGCTGTATGAGGAGGATCAAGTGATCGCTTCGGCGGCAGACTTGAAAAAGCTTGCGCAGCAGGCGGCGGATTCAGGCCAGTTCTCACTGCTATTCCGATACCGGGGCAGTGAGAAGCTGCTGAGGCAGGACCTGCAGGTCCTCTATGAAATAGGGCTGGATAATCTGGCATTCAACAGTTCACCTTTTGAGAATACAGGGGACCTTAAGGTGTATGTGACTTGGAAATAAGAGTACTGAAAGGGATACAGTATAGCTTTATCTCCATTGATCCGTCTCCGAGAAAAGAATGGTTTGAAGCTGATCGTCTGACGGGTCAAAGCGGACCATAACGAATATGCCGAATTCCCGGCCGTCTTTGCTCCGGATCCACAGCTTGAATTTCTCCTCCGCAAGCGTTGGCTTTATTTGAGTACGGCCTACATGCTTATAATCAATAACCTCGGCATTGTATTTCTGCTGCGCTGCTTTCACAGCTACGATACCCCATTTAGCATACTCAGGAGCGGCTGAACTCACCGGGCTGTTAAGGGTGAAGAGAAGCGCCAGCAGAGCGGTGATCCAAATTTTTTTCATGGCTGTCTCCTTAGATTACAGATTGTGAATATGTGTTAGCTTGCCCCCAAAATAAAAATTACATCAGGACAGCAAACAAACAGGGATGTCTGCCGCGCCGATAGGCTGCGGGACATCCCTGCTTGTTGTAATTCCGGATAAACGCCGGAAGCGCTCAAGAGTACTTTCCGAACCCGTCCTCGCACGTTATATCCTGTTCAAGAAGGTCATAAAGAGATTGCTTGGAATCCTCAAGGTTTTTTTTTGCAGCTTCAATATCTGCTATTTTAGCTTTGATAATACGTGTTTGTTCTTCTTTGGAGATTCCATTTTTAGAGATCATGGATCTGATATCATTAATTGAAAAACCGACAGCTAAACAATTTTTCACAACACCCAAGTGACGAATGATCTCTACATCATAATTCCGGTAATTGTTCTCTTCCCTGAGGATATATTCATCCGTGATAATGCCCATTTTCTCATAGTACCGGATGGTTGATATAGGCAGGTCAACAATTTTTGCGACTTCACTAATCTTCATGTTAAATCCCCCCGTTTTTCCCTCTTGCTATAAAGTATACTTCATAGTTTAGAATTCTTGTAGTGAAGATAAACCTATAAATAAAGGAGAGAAATCAACATGAGTACAATGACCGGGAAATACCATACAACCAACGATTTCAATGAAATCGTTCTGGAGCGCCGTTCCGTGAAGGCCTATGATCCTGAAGTGAAAATCAGCCGGGAGGAAATGACCGAGATTCTGGCGGAAGCCTCCCGTGCACCGTCTGCCATTAACATGCAGCCATGGCGTTTCCTTGTTATTGACAGTGCGGAAGGCAAAGAAAAACTTGCACCGCTGGCCTCCTTCAACCAAACGCAAGCTCTGACTTCCTCGGCAGTTATTGCGGTATTTTACGATGCAAAGAATGTTGAATATATAGACGAGATTTTCGGAAAATCGGTGGAGCTTGGTTACATGCCGAGCGACGTCAAGGATATACAGCTGCAACAAGTGAAGCCTTATTATGCGGGAATATCTGCATCCGAGCTGCGTGATGTGAATCTGATTGACTCGGGGCTTATTTCGATGCAGCTGATGCTTGTTGCCCGGGCCCATGGATATGACACCAACCCGATGGCCGGTTATGAGAAGGACAAGATTGCTGAAGCTTTTGGCCTGGACAAAGACCGGTTCCAGCCGGTCATGCTGATCTCGATAGGGAAAGCAGCCAAAGAAGGTTACCCTTCCTACCGCCTGCCGGTTGAGACAATCACAACCTGGGCATAACCAACAGCTCCAAGGGGACGTTCTTCAGTACAAAAGCATACTTAACTTAATCTCCTGACGCAAAAAAAGACCGGTTCAGACCACGATGATGTGGTCGAAACCGGTCTTTGCACTGAATCCGCCAGAAGTAGTCTGGTGAAAATTCAAAGGGATAAATCCCACTAATTCCGCCACACGTTGGCCAAAGGAGGGAATGAGGAGCATTAGTGCCCTTGATTTCCAAGGATGCGAGACAGGTCGCATAAGCCGCACAAGCCCTCAGCTTGCTTCACCCGTAAGGGTGATTTTGTTCAAAATATAAGAAATTATATGGCTCACATGTTAACTTAACCTTCTATTTCTCGCTGAAATACGCCGTCCTTTAAAGGACGGCGTAGCCGTTTCCAATTGTTGTATATAGGCTTGGCGCTTGAATATATGACCTGCAAAGAGTTACTCTGCGTGAGTGCTCAGATCACATTTGTCCAGCGGGACAATGCTGCTCTTGCGGAACCAGCCGTAGCCCAGCCAGATCAGGAGGAACAGAGGTACGCTGACATAAGAGACCAGAATGCCGTACCAGTCGATCTTGGATCCGGTGAAGGCGCCCATGTTCTGGCCGAATACGGCCACCATGCAGAGGGCGAAGGCAAACAGCGGACCAAACGGGAACCATTTCGCCCGGTAAGGCAGTTCATCCAGCGAATGCCCCTGCTTGACGAAGGCGCGGCGGAAGCGGTAATGACAGACGGCAATCCCGAGCCAGTTGATGAAGCCGCACATCCCGGAGGCGTTCAGCAGCCAGTTGTAAACCGCGCCGTCTCCGAAGAAGGAGGCGAGGAAGGCCAGCATGCCGACAGCTGTGGTCACGAGCAGTGCGCCTACAGGCACGCCTCTGCGGTTCAGCTTGCCAAGGGCACGAGGAGCCATGCCGTCCTTCGCCATGGCGTACAGGACACGTGTAGAGGCGTACATCCCGGAATTACCGGCAGACAGCACGGAGCTGAGGATGACGGCGTTCATTACGGAAGCCGCAATTGCCAGTCCGGCTTTGTTAAAGACGATCGTGAACGGGCTGACACCGATATCATCGATCCCGCCGCGGAGCAGATCGGGATTGGTATAAGGAATGAGCAGACCGATTACGAGAATGGCGAAAATATAGAAGATAAGGATGCGCCAGAATACCTGGCGGATGGCCACCGGTACATTCTTGCGGGGATTCTCACTCTCTCCCGCAGCGACCCCGACCAGCTCTGTCCCCTGGAAGGAGAATCCGGCGGCCATGAAGACGCCGACGAAGGCGAAGAAGCCGCCATGGAACGAACTGCCTCCCAGCTGGAAGTTGCTGAATCCCACCGCTTTACCGCCCATAATACCGAAGATCATAAGGACACCGACAACGAGGAAGACAATGACGGTGATGATTTTAATGATGGCAAACCAATATTCCGACTCGCCATAACCGCGCGAGGAGAGGAAGTTCAGGCCGAACATGATCAGCAGGAACAACAGGCTCCAGAGCATGGAAGGGCTGTCCGGGAACCAGTATTTAATAATGACGGTAGCAGCCGATAGTTCCGCTGCTATCGTTACCGCCCAGTTGTACCAGAAGTTCCAGCCGATGGCGAAGCCGAAGGCGGGGCTGACAAACCGGGTTCCGTACGTGCTGAAAGAACCGGAATCCGGCAAATAGGTAGCCAGCTCACCGAGGCTGGTCATCAGGAAATAGACCATAATGCCGACTGCGGTATAGGCAAGCAGTGCTCCGCCCGGACCTGAGGAGGCGATCGCACCGCCGCTGGCCAAGAACAGCCCGGTTCCGATGGAACCGCCCAGGGCGATCATGGTCAGATGTCTTGCTTTGAATGTTTTGCGCAGGCCCGGAGTATTGGCGTTACCCGCCTGTGCAGCCGGCTGCTTCTCTTGCTTCGCTTGCATGAATAGGACACTCCCTTTAAGTTGTTGGTTCGGTTCACAGCGGGGAGTTGCTGCAGCCTGCTTGGCCCTGTGTTTTCTGCTTAGCGTTATGCACACAAAAAAACCGCAGACGGACGCTGCGGTTTCCTGATTATAGGCTCCGCATCATACTCCCTGTTAAGATAGCGCAACACGGTGCAATTCCCGCAGTTTCCTGGCAGGCAAGTACACGGTGACAGTTCCGCGCCTTTCGGCTGACGGCCCCAATCCGCGCTGCTAAACTAAGAGCAGCAGCCCGGATTTCGGCGGATATTCCTTTCGGCACGTATCATAGATGGCTCTTAGGCATCTCCACGCGCGTACTCTTTATATCCGCGACCTCTACCTCATCCTAGGTATGATGAGGCTATCTTGTAACGATATGAACAACAGGAATCAGTATAATGCAACTTTGCCTCGCAGGCAATGACAAAATACGGCAGGTTGACGTCAGGTCCGCCGGCGCTCCGACATCTGCTGCCAGACGGTGCCCGCGGCCTCTTCGCCGGACAGAATCCGCTCCAGCGCCATCTTAGCCTGCAGCCCTACCTCGAATTCAGGATCATCGGCTGCAACCGTCAGCGCCTCCTGGGCTTCGGCTGTCCCTACCTCATACAGGAAGCGTGCCGCCCGCCAGCGCACCAGCTTGCTGGCGTCACTCAGCGACGCCGTCATCACCGGCGTCGCTGCCGGGTCGCCGATGTCGGACAGCGTGTCGCCGGCGGTGCGCCGGACGGCGGGGGCGCTGTCCTGCATCGCCTCATAGAGCAGCTCCATCGCCCCTGGCGTGCGGATGTCGCCAAGGTACACGACCGCCAATCTGCGGATATGCAGCTTGGGGTCATGCAGCGCCGTGCGCAGCTCCGGCAGGAGCTGCTCGCTCGGCGCCAGATCCTCCAGCGCGGCGTAGCGTACGCGCCAGTCCTCATCATGCAGGTCTCGCAGCAGCTCGGCCTGCTCCTTCTTGTGCCGCTGCTCGACGAACTCGCCGGCAGCCCCGTGCGCGATCGCCTGCTGCACGAGGGAGTCGAGGCGTTCCTGCGGATACGCCGCCTCCAGCTCCTGCTCGACCTCGCGCGCAATGTCCGGCGGCTCGCCGTAGCGTACGCCGTAATCGGTGAGCTTGCGCTCCTTGATCAGCACGGCGCTGGCCACATCGGTCACCGCCTGCGTGAAGCGGCTCGACAACGCGATGCGCTCCTCCTTCGCGCCGGTCTTGACGCGGATCTGAATCGGGATCGCGCGGAACATCTGCACGAACACCTGGGCTTCCCCGAAATGGGCGCCGGCGTTCTCATCCTCCAGGCTGAAATCGGCGGCGAGGCCGTCCGCGCCGAAGCGGTTCTGGACCTCGCGGAGAATAGCGGCCCAATCAGCACTGCCCTTGCGTTCCAGGGCGGCGAAATCGGCAGCGTGATAGATACTGGTGACGCCCGGGATTTCCAGCATATCCTGCGCCCAGGAAGGGGCAGAGCGCCGGCTTTCCGGCGTGTAGGTCCGGCGGATGCCGGGTGTAAGGGTTTCGTCCAGGTGAAGCTTCATCGTATTTGGACTCGGAGTCGGTTCAATAAAGGTAATCTTCATACGTCAGCTCCTCTTTGATAAGTGGCATAAGCACCGTGCGCTTTACCCGCATTTTACATCATTTCAGCGGTGGAACACAAAAGGGCATAGGTCTAAACCCGCTAAAATTTAAAATATTAGAATAGATAAGATATACATAAGTTAATAACTTCCAGCCCAGTCATTACTGCGGTGTACATTTGGACTTGTGGCCGCTGTTGCCTCCAGATTTGCTGATTCATAACCGCTGTCAGCGGCAGATTTGTTACTCCTCTATTTCACACTGACGTTTCCGTTTGGGCCAAATGGGTAACATTTGTAAGGGGTGGCATTACACATCGGTACACTCATGTACGCACACCTGCACACCTCTGTGATTTTGCAAATAGCTCTGTGGAACCCTATAGTTAAGAGTATCTGATTTGCCGCACCAGAGAGATCCGGCAGAGCGGTTATAAGGAGTGGTTTCAACCATGGCTAAAATACGCTACAACAACATCGATAATGTAAGTACCGATAAAACGCTTAAGGAATTCCGTCAATGGCGCGAGGAACGCCGCAGGAAGAAGAAGGATTACACCTATAAGGTGCCGAATCATCCGCCGCAGCTGAGTTATCTGGCCGGGAACCGGCTGGAAACAACGATTACGTGGATCGGGCACTCCACTTTTTTTCTGCAATATGAAGGGCTTAATATCATTACGGACCCGATCTGGGCGCGCAGACTGGGGTTTGAGAAGCGGATCGGGCAGCCGGGCATACCCCTTGGCGATATGCCGCCGATAGACCTTATTCTGATTTCCCATTCGCATTATGATCATCTGCACATCGCTTCCATCCGCAAATTGTACCGGGCAGGTACGACGACCCTTGTGGTCCCGGAAGGACTCAAGCGCAAAATGCTCCGCAAAGGATTCACGGACTGCCTGGAGATGCAGTGGTGGCAGGAGCTTACGCTCGGTGCCGTCAAGCTGACCTTTGTCCCGACCCAGCACTGGACCCGGCGGACACCGTTTGATACGAATTCTTCGCACTGGGGCGGTTATGTGCTGCAGCCGGCGGACCCGCGGAAGCATCCGGAGGGTGATGAGGGCAAGGGGCAGCGCAAGCTTCCGCCGAATCTGTATTTTGCCGGAGACAGCGGCTTCTTCCCGGGCTTCAAGGAGATTGGCAGCCGCTTTAAGCTGCATGTCGCACTGATGCCCATCGGGGCCTATGAGCCGGAGTGGTTCATGAACTCCCAGCATGTGAATCCCGAGGAGGCTGTGCAGGCATTTCTGGATGTAGGGGCAGAGATCATGATTCCGATGCATTTCGGGACGTTCCGGCTGGCTGATGACACCGCGCGCGAAGCGCTGGACCGAATGGAGCTGGCGCGTGTTGCACAAGGGATCAGCGAGGAACGTATCCGTACATTAGGTTATGGGGAAACACTGGTAGTGCATCCCGAAGAGCGCCCGCCCGGACAATAACTGCCGGCGGCTGACCGGTAGGAGGCCCGCATAACCCTTCTACTTAAAAATATAAGAAATTATATGTTTCACACAATAACTTATCCTTCTATTTCTCGCTGAAACGGTGCCTTCCTTAAAAGGACGGCAAAGTTGTTTCCACTTGATAAGATATTTGCCTGGAAAAGGGCAAAGATGCCCCTTAAAGGGCTACAATTACGGGCCATTTGCCTTGATTTTATGCTATAATGAGCCGGAACCCTAAGTGAAAAGGATGGTAATGCTTAATGATTAGCACAAGCGGCGTAACACTCCGCTACGGAAAACGCGCACTATTTGAGGACGTAAACATAAAATTCACACCCGGCAACTGCTATGGTCTGATTGGCGCGAACGGCGCCGGCAAATCGACCTTTCTAAAGATCCTGTCCGGAGAGATCGAAGCCAACATCGGCGATGTGCATATTACACCCGGTGAACGTCTGGCTATACTGAAACAGAACCATTTCGAGTATGACGAATTCCTGGTACTGGAAACGGTAATTATGGGCCATACCCGCCTTTATGAGATCATGAAGGAGAAGGATTCCCTGTATGCCAAGAGCGACTTCACGGAAGCTGACGGACTTCGCGCCGGTGAGCTGGAAGGCGAATTCGCTGAACTGAACGGCTGGGATGCAGAGCCGGATGCTGCTGCGATGCTGATCGGACTTGGTATTATGCGCGAAATGCATGACAAGAAAATGGCCGAACTCAGCGGCAACGAAAAGGTCCGGGTACTCCTGGCGCAAGCCCTGTTCGGACGTCCGAACAACCTGCTGCTCGATGAGCCTACCAACCATTTGGATCTTGAATCCATCGGCTGGCTGGAGAACTTCCTTATGGACTACGAAGGCACCGTTATCGTGGTATCCCATGACCGTCACTTCCTGAACAAGGTCTGCACGCATATTGCAGATATCGATTTCGGCAAAATCCAGATGTACGTCGGCAACTATGACTTCTGGTACGAGTCCAGCCAACTGGCCCAGGCCCTGCAGCGCGACTCGAACAAGAAGAAGGAAGACAAGATGAAGGAGCTGCAAGCTTTTATCCAGCGCTTCTCGGCTAATGCTTCCAAATCGAAACAGGCTACTTCCCGTAAGAAGCAGCTGGAGAAGATTACACTGGACGATATCCGTCCCTCCAACCGTAAATATCCGTTCCTGAACTTCAAGCCTGAACGTGAAGCCGGCAAACAGCTGCTTACGGTCAGCGGACTGAGCAAGTCGGTTGACGGTGAGCAGCTGCTGGATGAAGTCAGCTTTGTCGTGAACAAGGGCGATAAAATTGCTTTTGTAGGTCCATACTCCCAGCCGAAATCACTGCTGTTCGATGTCCTAATGGGCGAGAAGGAAGCGGATGCCGGTGAATATACCTGGGGCGTTACAACAACCCAGGCTTATTTCCCTAAGGATAACTCGAGTTATTTCGACGGTGTGAACATGAATCTGGTAGAATGGCTGCGTCAGTATTCCAAGGATCAGGATGAAACTTTCCTGCGCGGATTCCTGGGCCGGATGCTATTTGCCGGTGAAGAAGCGCTGAAGAAGGCGAGCGTACTGTCCGGGGGCGAGAAGGTCCGCTGCATGCTGGCCAAGATGATGCTGAACGGGGCGAATGTGCTCGTGTTCGATGAGCCAACCAACCACTTGGATCTGGAATCGATCACAGCGCTCAATAACGGCCTGATCGACTTTGACGGCACTATCCTGTTCACTTCCCATGACCATCAGTTTATCCAGACAATCGCCAACCGCATTATTGAAATTACACCGGCTGGTGTCATCGACCGCTCGATGAGCTATGATGAATATCTGGAGAATCCGGAAATTAAGGAAATGCGTGCACGCATGTATCCTGTAGAGGCTTAAGAACTAGATAGTGGTAGGATGAACGGTAATGAGTTCATACGAAAACGGCTGCGTCGTCCCGGAAGGGATAACGCAGCCGTTTATGTTCACATATAAGAGTGTAAGAAGCCTAGGATCCGCCTGTACGACGGCGCTGATTGTTTGGCTTCTTATTGTTCTGGCTTTTCAGCGGTTTCGCGGAACCGGCTTGAAAAGTTGAACCCGGTTTACCTGAAGCATGCTGTTTCTTCTGTTCAAGCTTCTGGCGGATCGCCTCGGCCAAATTAATTTTTGGTTTATCATTGTTCTCGCTCATTATGTTAACCCCCTTAGGCAGCAAGTCCTTTTCCTTATTCTAATTGTTTTTAAATGCTGCCACAAGGGCAAGAATAACTCAAAGAAAGTTTTCCTGTATTTATGTGACAAGGATGGAGATTGACAGGGGGTAGCAGGGATGGCCGATATTTATGAAGATATACGCAAAGGAGAAAAAGGCGCACTGGTCAGTATTGTCGCTTATCTGGTCTTGTCTGCTTTCAAGCTGGTCTGCGGCTACTTGTTCGCTTCCAGCGCTCTCCTGGCAGACGGCTTTAACAATCTGACCGATATTGTTGCTTCACTGGCCGTGCTGATTGGTCTGCGCATCTCACGGAAGCCGCCGGATTCAGATCATACCTACGGGCATTTCCGGGCCGAGACGGTTGCTGCGCTAATGGCTTCTTTTATCATGGCGATGGTCGGCATCCAGGTTATTGTGGAAGCAGTGCGATCCTTGTTTGAAGGGGCGAAGGCAACGCCGCAGCTCTGGTCGGCGGGAGTTGCCCTGGTGTGTGCCGTAGCCATGATGGGGGTATATATATATAACAAGCGTTTGGCGAAGCAGATTAACAACAACGCGCTGATGGCTGCAGCCAAGGATAATTTCTCGGATGCCATGGTTAGTATCGGAGCTGCTGTAGGAATTGTCGGAGCCCAGTTCGGCCTTCCTTGGATCGATTCAGCTGCTGCTGTTGCGGTAGGACTGCTGATCTCCAAGACGGCCTGGGATATATTCCGCGACTCCACTTACCGGCTGACTGACGGCTTTGACGAAGATAAACTGCTTGATCTGCGCAGCACCATTGCCCGGACACCGGGTGTGGAGGGCATTAAGGATTTGAAAGCCCGGGTTCATGGCAATCATGTGCTGGTTGATGTAGTGGTACAAGTGAATGCACAGATGACGGTAATGGAGGGCCATGCCATCAGTGACTCCATCGAAGAGCGGATGAGCAAGCTGCATAACATCATGAATGTGCAGGTTCACGTTGAACCCAAAGATTAACATTCCTTAATTTCTCCTAGTTAGCTGTAATTTCCACCAAATCCAAGGAGAAATCGAGACTATAGACCTGGATGTTACCATAAGATGGAAAGGTTATTTGTGAAATTTGGAGCATGTTCCAAATCCCGGGTAAGCCTATAATGAGGGCAGAAAGCAACAAACGTAGCGCGCGCCGTTGTTGAATTCTCAATACGCTAAGCGGGGGAACGCTATGATCGTATCACATAAGAAACTGGCAGCATCGTTATTGGTCTCAGCAACACTGGCATTATCCTTGGGAGTGTTAAGTCCTCAGCAGTCCTTCGCTGCATCGGCTTCTGACATTTCGTCTTTGGCTGCGCCAGCGGTACAGACAGGTGTAATTCAATCCTCGGTCCGCCTGCGCACGACTCCTTCTACCAGCGGTAAGGTATTGAAGTACCTCAGTAAGGGAGAACAGGTAACGATCCTGGAAGAGACTAACAGCTATTGGTACAAAGTCAGAACTTCAGACGGCGAGATCGGTTATACCAGTGCGGGAGACCAATACATCAGTGTGATTACGGCTCCGGTGGCTACACCTGCAGTACAAACAGCAGTCATCCAGTCCACAGTCCGTCTTCGGGAGACACCTTCCACAAGCGGTAAAGTGCTGGGATACCTATACAAGAATGACCAGGTAACAATCATGGAAGAAACCAATAGCTATTGGTACAAAGTAAGAACAGCTAACGGTACAACCGGATATACAAGCTCTGCGGATCAATACATTGAAGCAACGGCGGCACCTGCTCCGACACCTATACCGACACCGGTGCCAACACCTACGCCAACGCCAGTACCTACGGCTCCGCCGCAGGCTGCTGTGATTGAAAGTGTAATTGCGGCAGGCATGGGCTACCTCGGTACACCGTATGAGTACGGGTCCAGCCGGAGTGATACCAGCACGTTCGACTGCTCGGATTTCATCCGCCAGATCTTCATGGATGCAGCAAATCTGAAGCTGCCTGCCGACTCCCGTCAGCAGGGAGACTGGGTGAAGCAGAATAGTAATGTAGTAACGGACATTTCTGGGTTGAAACGCGGTGATTTGATGTTCTTCATGGATTATAAAGGAAGCTCGGCTTCCGCCTATGCGGGGATCGACAAGTCTGCAGCAAGAATTACGCATGTAGCGATGTATTTGGGGGACGGGCAGTTATTACAGACGTATTCCGTATCTTCCGGCGGTGTAAGAGTAGACAAATTAAGCGCTTCTTGGATGAATCGTTTCCTTTATGGAGGCTCGGTCATCCGCTAATATAACAATAGATATAGAGAGCATGAAGCGGCAGTAGTACAAGTTTGTGACGGGTAAACGAACTAGGGCGGATGTTTTGTGGGGTTATCCTTTCAGTAGATTCTTCTACTGAAAGGATAACCCCTTTTCCGTTTAAACACAGCAAAAAGGCCGTCAGGACTAAGGTCCATGGGCCTCTTGAGTATAACCAACTGCGAAGTCATAGCAAAGGTAGCACATCAGCTGTTATGACTTCGCTTATCGTTAAGTATTTATGGAGTAATTATATAAGCGGATGCAGGAACCTTGAGCCAAGCTTTGCCCAGCCAAGTATATACTTCTCTCCACTCATTGCCCCAAGTATCGGTCATGATTACACCTGTAGTGTCGACAGTCTGCGCACCCAGCCAGCCGATAGGAGCCATGCTGCCCACGGAAAGGTGGAAAGCAGTGATCTTGGTTAGGATAATCTGAGGAGTCGCTAGTTTGATGTCTGCTGGTGTGATTACAGTGTCGAATGGCTCCATGTATGTACTTCCGGTTACAGACACTGCTGCATCAGAAGTAGGAGTAGTGGTAGTGGTACCTGTTACTTCAGCAGCTGAAGCGGTTGCTGCTATGGAAGCCATAAGACCCATTGCTACTGTTAAGCTGGCTAATTTTTTCATCGATGATTCCTCCTGATTTTGGTTTAGTAGTGTACTTTAACATGTTCGTGCTGTGCTAATAAGCATGTAAACATAAAGTGTATGTAATGAACCAAACATCGGGATTAAATATTTTTTGTTTTATTCCAGGGAGCCTTGTATTTCTGATTCTGAGGACAAGTGACATCCTGAGAGGAAAGGCCTATACTTTCTGAAGGGTGAATAGGATATATCAAGGGGAATAATGTGCAGATATGGAAATAAGCCCGGGCTTCTCGTGGAAGCCTCGGGCTCTACAGCATTGCTTGGGTTGGGGTTAGCGGAATGAATGACTACATTGATCGTCCTCTTCGTCCCATAAAGAGCGAAACAACGAAGAGAATAAGGAAGATGTAGAACAATACTTTGGCAATGCCTACAGCGGCCGCCACGATATTGAAGAAACCGAAGATACCGGCAATCAGAGCAACTACCAGCAGAATTACTGACCATCTTAACATGAGATGTCATCCTTTCTGTGTGGTGATGTAGTCATTGTTTAAACGGTGCCTATCATTTTGAAACAAACAGAAGGGGATGGTCTTTAAGGCGCTTGACAATTTGTTTCGGCCTAATTCCGTAAGGGTAACTATGCAGTATCAGACAGAGCCAAACGACATTATAAGACATTCGGAAGGGGTTATGGAAATGATCATTGAACTTAGCGTAGCACTAGTTGCTGTTGCATTCGCAGTCCTCGTATTCTTCTTAATTAAAACCTTGAAATCAGCGAAGGAATCCCTCGACAAGGTCAGTCAGACTCTGCAGGAAGTACAAAAGACCATTGATGAGCTTACGTATGAAGTGAAAACAACGGTCAGACATGCCAATGATATCACTGCCGATGTTCAGGGCAAAATTCAGAAGATTGATCCTATTGTCGATTCTGTGAAGAACCTCGGTGATGTGATGAATGAACTGACACTGACCGTGAAGCAGGTATCGGTAACCGTCATTGAGAAATTCCGCAAATCACGTGAACTGAAGGATAAGGCCAAATCCGTATCTATTGCAGAAGTTCCGCTTACTCCGTCCGAAGAAAGAACTATTCAATCCTATGAAGCGGTAAACGAAAGCAAGTCCAAGGGTAAAATAGCAACAGCGCTTAAGGGCGTGGATGCTGCAGCCGCCATCTGGCAGAAGTTCCGCCATTAATCAGGTTAAGTAGCGCAGGGTTCAGGCCAAGGGCAATTCAGCTTATGAGAGGCGGGAGTTTACATGAAAATCGTTATTCTTTTGCTTAGTCTGCTTTCTCCCTTTATCACCATTCCGCCGCAAGCTGAGACTGTCCCTGCCGCTTCTTCGGCAACCGTGCAACAACCGCCGGTAATGCTCGCCTTTGAGCATAGTGTCAATACAGTTCCCTACATAAGCAGTTTCGAGTCTCTGGCCGGGGTCACCCTGTATATGCCGGAGGAAGCGCTGCTGCAGACCAAAGGTATCCCGCCTCAGATTACTCCGGACCCTTGGGGAGATTGCCTGGAATATCAATACGCTGACGTCTCCGCCGGTGTTTGTGAGGGCTTTGTCCTCTATGTGCATGCTTCACCTTCCCAGGCAGAACAGTTCGGCCTGAATCTTAACGGTCAGGAACTGAATCCGGTGACTGCCAGCCTGCAGGAGACATTGGGGGCACCGGATTTTGAAGCCGAGGACGGCGATGTATATATTAGAGGAAGTGCAGCGCTCAAAGTCTACCGTAATATGAACACCGGAGAATGGGAGGGTATTGATTTATTTGACGGAAATTCTTTCTGAGGCTGTTTCAAGAGCGGCAATTAAGGTTAATGAATGCTCAGTCATCTTTTACCTGCGTTGCCCTCTTAAACAATACAAGGAGAGTGATTTCATGGATTCAATCGGTACACAGGCATATGCCAAGTTGCTGGAGAATGGTGTTCAGGCGATAGAAGAAGTGAATCGGCTGCGTAGCACCGGCTATACAAGAGATGACCTCTACGTGATCAGTCACGATGAAAACCGTGAAGGCCGTATCGTGGATGCTGCAGACGTGAATGAGGTCGGGCTCAGCGAAGAAGGGTTATTTGGTGCGATTGCTAACCTTTTCCGTTCACGCGGCGATGCTCTCCGGTTTAAGATTACTTCGCTCGGCTTTAGTAGCGCGGAAGCGGCTTTTTACGAGAAGGAGCTCGATTTAGGCAAAGTTCTCGTTATCGCCAAAAGAAATCCGAAATAATTGCCGGTCAGCCTTCTGTGACCTCTATAGTCCAATAGCGTAACCTCCAGCCCCACTGCAAGCAGTGGGACTGGAGGTTACTTTGTTGAAGACGAGGGCCTGATTCTCTTCCAATATCTTGCTATATGGAAACAGGCTGTTCAAATATCGTATGATAGAGTGATAGAATTACAGGATTTACGGTCCTAATACTATTCGTGTGAGGTGAGGAAGCTTGAGAATTTTAATTGTAGATGATAATCCGACCAATGTAATCATTATCCGTGAAATCCTGAAAAAAGAAGATTACCGGAATTTTATAACGGCTTCGTCCGCTAAAGATATGTTGAAGCTGCTTGGCGTGGGTTCTGGCGCGGATGAGAAGCAACCTAAGCAGTCGGATGTGGATTTGATACTGCTGGATATGATGATGCCGGAGATGGACGGGATTGAGGCCTGCCGTGTGGTTCAGCAATATGAGCATCTGAAGGACATTCCCATTATTATGGTCACCGCTGTGGGAGATTCCAAGAAGCTTGCAGAAGCACTGGATGCAGGTGCCGTAGATTATGTTACGAAACCGATTAATAAGGTAGAGCTGATGGCCCGCATCCGTCTGGCCCTGCGGCTGAAACGCGAGAAAGATTGGCATAAGGAGCGGGATCAGCGCATCCAGGATGAGTTGAAGCTTGCTGCTTTAGTGCAGAATGCAGTACTCAGCTTGCCGCTTACCGATGAAACGTTTGAGGTGCATGCCATTTTTCAGCCGTCCTTTGAGCTGGCCGGTGATTTATACGCCTGGTATCCGCTGGGTGACGGGCGTTATGCTGTCATTCTGCTGGATATGATGGGACACGGGATCTCTTCATCGCTGTTCTGTATGTTCCTGGCCTCGGTATTGAAGGATACCGTGACTACCTATGTTGAGCCGGAGAAGGTTATTCAAGAACTTAACAGACGCTTCAATCAGCTCTACATTGAGAAGCAGCTGGTCCAGTATTACTTCACGGCAATTTATCTCGTTATTGATACACGGATGAAGCGGATTGATTATGTGAATGCCGGGCACCCGCCGGCGCTGCTCTTCGAAGGAGAGGCTAAAACTCCCGTTCTGCTGGAGAGCAACTGCCACCCGGTCGGGCTGTTTGACCGGATTGATATCCAGCCGCAGAGCCTCAGCTATGAGGAAGAAGGCCATCTGGTGCTGTTTACAGACGGCTTGCTGGAGATGGCCCAGGGAGAGCAGGCCGAGCAGCTCGAATTCATGGTCGGGCATTTGAATGCAGGCCACGACTGGCAGGAAGAGGTTATGCGCACTGCTTTCCTGAATGAGCCTGTGAATCAGGAACGCGATGACGATAAGTGTCTGGTATGGATTTCGCTGAAGAAAGGAAAAGATAGGGAATGAAAATAAAGGCAAAACTGCTAATCGGCTTCAGTGCCATGCTGGCCATTATGCTGGCTCTTACCATGATCGGGTATGACCGGCTTCATTATATGAGCGGACAGCTTGACAGCTTCCAGGAGAGGTACAGCAAAGGCCGCTCCTCTTCAGGGCTTCGCGGTGAAGTGAATGATATGGCGCGGATCTTAACCACCTCGATGCTTAACGCGGACACACTTTCTGTGGATGCCCAGAAGGCGGAAATTAACAGCAAGGTGCTCAAAGCTGAGGAGCATCTGAAGAATATGCAGGACTCCATGAATACCACAGAAGAATTGCAGCTGTTATCGCAGATTGAGGCTTCTTATTCTGCGTATAAGAATTATCAGAGTAAAGTGCTGGAGATGCTGACTGCCGGCTACTTCCAGAATGCTAATACTTACCGTAATGCAGAAGGACAAGATATCCAGAACGAGGTACTGAACAGTCTGAATGCACTTTCCGATTATAATGCCTTCCGGATGACTGATGAGACCGCCATAGCCAAGGAGGCATCCGAACGTTCGATTCAGATAGTGACCCTGATTATGATTGTGGGACTGCTGCTGGGGCTCGGGGTGATCCTATGGGTCATCCCGAGTATTACGCGCGGTCTAAGTGTAGTATCCATGATGATTACCAGCTTCGGCAACGGCAAGATGCGGGCGATCCGGCGGATCAAGGTCAAATCCAAAGATGAGATTGGTGATGTAGCCCGCGTGTTCCAGGAGATGGCTGAGGATATTGAGCAGAAGCAGCAGCTTGAAAAGTCCTATGCCCAGGCGCAGAGTGACCAGGCTTGGCTGAACGCGAACATAGCCCGGGTAACGGAGCTGCTGCGTGGCGTCAGCTCACTGGAACAGGTGTCACAGACCTTTATCAGTGAGTTCACGCCTGTGCTGGGAGCCCAGTACGGTGCTGTATATTTGAAGGATCAGAACAATCCGAACCTGCTGGTCAGCAGCGCTTTCTATGCCGGTGAGGAAGGCGTCACACCGAAGGAGAGCTTCGAAATCGGTCAGGGGCTGGTCGGACAAAGCGCCTTGGACAAGCTGCCGATCAATCTGACAGAGGCGCCGGATAACTATATTTCCGTCTCCTCCGGATTCGGGGAATCACATCCGAGTTACATTTCTATTCATCCGCTTTTATTTGAAGATGAGCTAATGGGGGTAGTGGAATTCGCTTCCTTTACTCCTTTCTCGGTGCTGCAGAATGAGCTGCTTCATCAGCTTTCGAATAATCTGGGCATCATTCTGAATAATATCAGCCGCAGGCTTGACGTTGAAGAGCTGCTGCGGGAATCGCAGGCGCTTACCGAAGAGCTGCAATGCCAGTCAGAGGAACTGCAGACCCAGCAGGAAGAACTCCGCCGTTCCAACGAGAATCTGGAGGAACAGACGGATGCGCTGAAGCGTTCCGAGGAGCTGCTGCAGCGGCAGCAGGGAGAACTGGAGCATTATAATACGGAGCTGCTCGCCAAGACCAGTGCTCTGCAGGAGCAGGTGCAGGAGGTTGAAGAGAAGAAGGATGAGATTGAGCATGCCCGCGTCCAGCTTGAGAAGCAGGCGATGCAGCTTGCGGTGACCAGCAAATACAAATCCGAGTTCCTGGCGAATATGTCTCATGAGCTGCGGACGCCGCTGAACAGCCTGTTAATCCTGTCCCAGCTTCTTACGGAGAATAAAGAAGGGAATCTGAGCGACAAGCAGGTGGAATTCGCCCATACCATCTATATGTCAGGTGCGGACCTGCTCAAGATGATAGATGAGATTCTCGATCTGTCCAAGGTGGATGCCGGCAAAATGGAGCTTAATTACGAAGAGATTCCGCTTACAGAGCTAAAGATCTTCGTGAAGCAGAACTTTGCGCCGCTGGCCAGTCAGAAGGGGCTGTCGCTGCGCTTATCCTTCGAGGAGCCACTGCCGGACCATGTGTTCACGGACAGCCACAGACTGAAGCAGGTGCTCCGCAATCTCTTGTCTAATGCGTTCAAATTCACCAGTGAAGGACATGTGGAGTTCTCTGTCAGCCGGGCGGATACCAAGCAGCTGCCTTCCTATCTGCCGCATGAATATGAATACATTGCAATGTCTGTCAAGGACAGCGGAATCGGCATCCCGTCCGACAAGATGGATATAGTCTTTGAGGCCTTCCAGCAGGTCGACGGGACAACTAGCCGCAAGTATGGGGGCACAGGTCTCGGGCTGTCGATCAGCCGCGAGCTTGCCCGTCTGATGGGCGGGGCAATTGGACTGGAATCGCGCGAAGGACAAGGAAGCATCTTCACCTTGTATCTGCCGGTCAAAGGGAATTACAGCCTGCTGCCGGGAGTGGCAGAAGCCGCCGCCGCACGGGATGCGGCGACGCTTGAAGAGTACCGGGACGAACGTACATGGAATGAAACCGGCAATGTGGCACCTACGCCCCTCGTGCCGGTTATTGTTGAAGACGACCGCGAATCGCTTACTGCCGGCGACAAGGTTCTGCTCATTATCGAAGATGACGAGAGCTTTGCCAAAATACTGCTCGGCATGGCCCGCGGCCGCGGCTTCAAGGGACTGGTGGCTCTTCAGGGAGATACCGGCCTGCAGATGGCCAAGACCTATCTGCCTGACGCGATTATTCTCGATATCCAGCTGCCGGTCATGGACGGCTGGTCAATACTCAGGGAACTCAAGGGTGCTTCCCAGACCCGGCATATTCCTGTGCACGTGATCTCCGTGAACGACGAGATTAAGCAGGGCCTCATGATGGGCGCGATGGCCTACTTAAGAAAGCCTTCTTCTCGCGAAGCGCTGGACCGGGCATTCTCGCAAATTGAGAACTACACCGCCAGCACGCTTAAGCATCTGCTCATTGTAGAAGATGATGATATCCAGCGCCGGTCCATCATGGAGCTTATCGGGCATGATGATGTAGCCATTACTGCGGTTTCCACCGGCCATGAAGCCCTGGGCGAGCTGCGCAAGCAGAGGTATGACTGTATGGTCCTCGATCTTATGCTGGAGGATATGACCGGATTCGAGCTGCTGGATCAGATCCGGGATGATGAAGAGTTGAATGATCTGCCGATCATTATTTATACGGGTAAAGATCTGGACAGCAAAGAAGAGACGCAGCTGCGTAAATATGCGGAATCGATCATTATCAAGGATGTCCGCTCGCCGGAACGGCTGCTGGATGAAACTACGCTGTTCCTGCACCGGGTAGAGGCTAATCTTCCGGAGGATAAGCGTAAAATTCTGCAAAAGCTGCACAATAAAGAAGAATTGTTCGACGGCAAAAAAATATTGCTCGTCGATGATGACATCCGAAACGTCTTTGCCCTCTCCAGTGTTCTTGAAGGATATCATATGGAAGTGAAGTTCGCCGAGAATGGGCGGGAGGCCATTGATATGCTGGTGGAGCATACGGATTTTGATCTGGTGCTGATGGATATGATGATGCCGGAAATGGACGGCTACGAAGCGATGCGGCGTATCCGGCAAATGCCGCAGTACCAGAAATTGCCGATTATTGCACTTACGGCCAAGGCGATGAAGGAGGACCGGGCGAAGTGTATTGAGGCCGGAGCCTCCGATTATATGAAGAAACCGATCAGTACAGATCAGCTTCTTTCATTAATGCGTGTCTGGTTGTATTCGTAAGGGCGATTTCGGGGTAATAGCTATACAGTACCATTTGGAACGAGTCCGTAAATAAGGCTTAGGCAAGGGAGTATTGATAACAATGACAGCTATGGAACGCGGATATGAGGAGCAGGCTATTCAGGCAGGGAGCAAACAGGAGCTTGAACAGATTGAAATTGAGCTGCTTCTTAGCGGGGTACACCGTCTATATGGATATGACTTCAGGAATTATGCGCTGCCTTCATTGAAACGGCGCATCTGGCATCATGTCCATGCCGAGAATGTGCCCAGCATATCCGCCCTGCAGGAGAAAGTGCTGCATGACCGTGCCTGCTTTGAACGGTTTGTATACAGTCTTTCGATCCCTGTAACGGAAATGTTCCGCGATCCGGGACTCTTCCTGACCTTCCGGCAGAAGGTGGTCCCCCTGCTGCGGACCTATCCGTATATCCGGATCTGGCATGCCGGCTGTTCCACAGGCGAAGAGGTATATTCCATGGCTATTATGCTGCATGAGGAAGGGCTTTACGACAAGGCGCGGATTTATGCAACGGATATGAACGCCCGTTCCCTGCAGCAGGCCAAAGAAGGCGTGTATGAGATCGGGAAGATGAAGCAATATACCAAGAATTATCTGGAGGCGGGCGGTACACGCGCGTTCTCGGAATACTACACTGCGAAGTATAATTCAGTGATTCTGCAGCCTTACTTGCGCAAGAATATTATTTTTGCCGAGCATAATCTGGCGACAGATACTTCATTTAATGAATTTAATGTTATTTTCTGCCGCAACGTAATGATCTATTTCAACGATGAGCTCCGCGATCATGTTCATGGCTTATTCCACGAAAGTCTCAGCCGGTTCGGAGTGCTGGTCCTTGGTTCCAAGGAATCCATTCATTTCACGAAATACAGTGACAGCTACGAAGCTTTGGACAGGGTGGAAAAAATATACCGCAAGAATAAGTAGCGGGTAAGGAGGGCCTATGGGGGTTCAGGAACCGATTCATATACTGCTGGTTGACGACCGTCCCGAGAATCTGCTGGCACTGGAAGCAGTGCTTGAGAGTCAGCATTACAAGCTTGTCAAAGCCAATTCTGGTGAAGAAGCACTGCGGTGCTTATTAAGATATGAATTTGCAGTTATCGTACTGGACGTTCAGATGCCGGGTATGGACGGAATCGAAACCGCCAAATTAATCAAAGCCAGAGAGAAAACCAAGGATATTCCGATCATTTTTATCTCTGCCAACAGCAAGGAGGCGGAGCATCTGTTCGCGGGTTATTCTGCCGGTGCCATTGATTATATGGTCAAACCATTTATTCCACAGATTCTCAAGTCCAAGATCGAAGGCTTTGTTAACATGTATCTGACCAGCAAGAAGCAGCAGCTTCAGTCTATGCTGCTGCAGCAGAAGACGCAGGAACTCGAGCGGATTAACGGGGAGCTGGTCAAAGCCAAGGAAGAGGCGGAGATTGCCGCTAATGCCAAGACCGAATTCCTCGCGATGATGAGCCATGAGATCCGTACGCCAATGAACGGGGTAGTGGGTATGATCGATCTTCTGATGGAGACGGAGCTTGCTCCTGAGCAGAAGGAATATACGGAGATCATCCGCAAAAGTGCAGATACCCTGATTACAGTCATTAACGATATCCTTGATTTCACCAAGATGGAATCAGGCAAAATGGAAATGGAAGAGCAGTTGTTTGAGCTACAAACCACCATCCAGGAGGTGTTCAGCTTATTTTCTGCGGAAGCAGGCAAAAAGAATCTGGAGCTGGCCTATTTCATCGATCAGAAGCTGCCCAAGCTTATTTACGGGGATATGGCCCGTTTGCGCCAGGTATTAATTAATCTGGTGGCCAATGCGGTCAAGTTTACCAACCAGGGCGGCGTATATTTGGTTGCGTCCAGCGTGCCTACAGCGGATAATAAATTGGTAGTGGAATTTACAGTGAAAGATACAGGCATTGGAATTTCACCGGAGAAATGTGACCGGCTGTTCCAGCCCTTCTCTCAGCTTGATTCATCCATGACCCGCAAATACGGAGGGACGGGCCTGGGGCTCGCTATCTGTAAGTCGCTTGTTGGGATGATGGGCGGAGATATCCGTGTGGAATCGATGGAAGAGAAGGGAGCTACATTCGTATTCACGATAAAGGTAGCTGTCCCGGAGGATGAACTGGCAGACAACTGCCAGGAGGAGCAGAGTGCGGGGAAAGTGGTTGACCGGCATTGGCGCAGCAAGGTGCTTGTCGTGGATGACCATCCGATCAACCAACGCCTGATGGTAAGCATGCTGGACAAGCTGGGCTATAATGCCGAGGTTGCCGAGGATGGGAGCCAGGCTGTAGAGATGGCCCGGAACTCTGCTTACGATTTTATATTCATGGATCTGCAGATGCCGGTGATGGACGGGCTTACAGCGACCTCCAGGATTCGCGAGGACAGCGGCGGTTCCCCGGACAAGACAATTATTATTGCCATGACTGCGAATGTCATGGAGGGCATCCAGAATCGATGTACCGCTGCCGGAATGGATGGCTATATCAGCAAACCGCTCAAGCTTAGCAGCATCAAGCAGATTATTTCCAGGTATTCTGTCAAGGATAACCCCGCTGCCCAGCGGAACACCTCACTTTTTAATGCAAGATCCAGTAATTACCACAGCCGTTAAGTCCCAATAGTTGTTTCAACAGAGTACCATTAGGGTTATTGGTAAAGAAAACATTTATCAGGAGAGTTGTCTATGAATACACATAAAAGTGAAAAGTTCCACGCAAAAACCGAAACAGAAGGCACAGTATGCACCGTTTATCTGATTGGAGAGCTCGATTTGTCTGTAGCTCCTGATTTCCGTCTGGTCATGGAACCGCTGGTAGGAGATACAGGGCTTGATCTCGTGATTAATCTTAAGGACTTGAGATATATTGACAGCACAGGCATCGGGATTTTGTTGTCGATTCTCAAAGCAAGACACGGAATGGAAGTTAAATTTGCCGTTGAGGAAGTTCCTCCACAAATACAGAAGTTGTTTGATATGACCGGCATTTCCAAGTTTTTTGCCCCCCAAGAGAATTCCCACTAGGAAAGGATCGAACTAAGGATGAGTGATGACGTGCAAAAAGTAGTTCTTCAGTTACCCGCCAGTGCAGAATATGTCGATATCGTCAGACTTAATTTATATGGCATTGCCTCTAAGATGGGTTTCACTTATGAAGATATTGAGGATATGAAGGTAGCAGTCTCGGAAGCCTGTAACAACTCCGTGCTTTATGCTTACGGGCAGGAAGACGGTTTGGTTGATGTAATCTTTGAAGTAGGATCAAGTGCTTTGTCCATTACTGTCAAAGATGAGGGGGAGAGCTTTGACGGGTTGGATTCGTCTGATGAACGTATGACGCTGCATGACAAGGAGCTGAATGATGTTCAGGTGGGCGGACTGGGATTTTATTTAATGCAGGCGCTTATGGATGACGTTAGCGTCGTCAGCGAAGCAGGGAAAGGGACAGTCGTTACCCTGACTAAGCGGCTTAATTACAGCGAGGAGAAAGTATGAACGACAAAGTGACTCCCCCAGAGTCCATGAATGAAGCAGTAAGCCTGATCTGGGAATACCAGCAGACGAAAGACAATGAAATAGCTACAGTGCTCATCCGTAAATACGAGCCTATGGTGAAGATGGCAGCCGGCAAAATTGCCCGTAACCGTCCAGATCTCTATGAAGATCTGTATCAAGTGGGACAAATGGCGCTAATCCGGCTGTTGCAGCAATATGATATTAGCCTGGGTATACCTTTTGAGCCCTATGCGATGAAAAGCATGATCGGACATATGAAGAATTTCCTGCGTGATAAATCCTGGTACATACAGGTTCCAAGACGGATCAAAGAAAAAGGCGCACTTGTGCAGCAGGCCATTGATGAACTTACCATTCGATTGGAACGTTCCCCTGCGGTGGAAGAAATTGCCCATTATCTGGATCTTACTGTGGAAGAAACTGTGGAAGTACTGGCCGGCAGGGAATGTTATCATTATGTCTCGCTCGATTCACCGCTCTCACAGGAAGAGACGGGTGCTACACTCGGCGAATTGATCAGCTCTGACGCCAATGACTATGAGACTGTGGAGAAACGCATGGATCTCCAGCAGGCTCTGGGACAGCTGAAGGAGCAGGAGCAGCAGGTACTGCTGCTGGCATTCCAGGATGGCCAGTCACAGCGTGCCATCGCCCAGAAGCTCGGGGTATCGCAGATGAGTGTTTCCCGCATACAGAAGCGTGCTACCGAGAAGCTGAAGCAGATTATGGCTAATTCTTCTTATTAAGCTAAGTGGTATGCCAATATATTGAATAGCAGGACAAGCCCTTCCCCGCCGGGGATAGGGCTTGTTTTGCTATGGGCAGGATTAATTCCCCGCGGTTCAACGTGCAACACCCCTCCTGCAGGCTATTCTGGCGGGAGTAGGCTGCAGGAGGGGTGAGCGGGAGATCTATCTAGCTGTTGGCATCAATATATTTTTTGATTTCTCCAAGATATTCCCCGATAACTGGCACATCAAGAAACAAACTAAGAATATAGCCCAGTAAACCGAGGATCACGAACGTACCAAGGGAAAGCCCCAGGCCTCTGGATACGCCAGCCATCAGATTGGTAATGATCCGCTTCTTGGGGTCCGTATAATTTTCCAGGATATCCTTGAATTCGGATTTTTCGAGTGAATCTGCGATTTTGTCGAGCCGTGCATTCAAGCGTTTGACCTCATGCCGCAGCTCGAAGGGATGCTCATCAACCTCATAAGCATTAGTTCTGCTGTCCGCTTCTCCCATAAGGCGTACCTGCTTTCTATAGCCTGGAACAGGCTTTATTGAGTGTATGAGGGTATAATTCATTTCGGGCTTAGTGTGGACTTATACGCCCAAAAAAGGCATGCATAAATAGAGAGCAGCCAGCTACGGCGAGCTGGCTGCTCTCTTGTACTGCCTCAAATAGGCCGTATATCGCCGTTTTTTAATAAGTGGACTTGTAAGAGGATTTAACTTCCTCTTTAGCATCCTTAGCTTCATCAGCTATGTCTTTGGAAGCCTCTTTAGCTTCATTCGAGACATCCTTGGAAGCGTCTTTAACATCACCGGCCACATCCTTCGAGGCTTCGCTTACGGTTTCACCAATCTTCTTGCCTGTTTCCGACAATGTAGCAGCAATTTGTTGTTTGCTGTCGCTGACCGTTGTGAAGATGTCGGAGGCTTTAGCAGATACTGTACCTGCCAGATCAGTCGCTTTTTCGCTGACTGTAGTTGCCAGTGTTTTGGTCTTGTCTGTTACGGCTCCTGCAACCTCTTTGGTTTTGTCAGTGGCAATCGAGAGCTTGTCCGACAAATCACTGCGCATTTCACGGCCCGGTTTCGGTGCGAACAACAGTGCCGCCGCAGCCCCAAGCAGACCACCTATGAAAATTCCCTTGAAAAATGTGCCGCCGCTTTCTACTGGATATTCCGTTTCTGCCTTGTTCATCACCAATCACTCCTCATTAGATTATTATGATTTGAACTCCGGCAGCTATGCTGCCTGCCGTCATTCAAATTCAGGATAGCCTGAAGTATCTTACTTCGTATATAAACGTAGGGGTATATACTGAAACAGTTGGTGAGCATGGGAAAGATTGACGGAGTATAGGGAAGAATCCAGGCAATAGAGGATCTTTTCTATATATAAACGGCTATATTTACGGCTTTACAAACGCTTGATTGATGAAGAAAGGAAGGGGGTAAGAGATACTAAATCACAGTGCCTATACACATCTCATATAAGGAGCATTTATCCCCTGGTTAAGATATGGAGAAGGTTCCAACATCTATGGAGGTGCAAAGTTTATGATTAAAGTAGTCACAGCAGCAGAGCGTCATACTTCGACTAGAGAATGGATACACAGTGAATTCAGCTTTTCATTTGGAGATTACGATGACCCCAGCAATGCCCACTTTGGCGCACTGCTGGCCCATAACGACAATGAATTGAAGCCGGAGCAAGGCATGCATGAGCATCCGCATCATGATCTGGAGATTATTACTTATGTAGTTTCCGGAGTCCTGAAGCATCAGGATGATCTTGGAAATCATGCGGATCTGCAGGCCGGCAGTGTACAGATGATGAGCGCGGGTACAGGCATCAATCATTCGGAGACGAACCCGTCCCTAAGCTCGAATGTGCGTTTCTTGCAAATCTGGCTGCTGCCGGACCGTCCGGGAATGACGCCGAGGTGGGACGCGAGATTCTTTCCGGACGAGCTTAAGCTGAACAACCTGCTTCCGGTTGCTTCCGGATCAGCGGACAAGGGAGCGCTTAAGCTGGGCGAGGATGTTACGGTCTATTTGTCCCTTCTGCAGACGAACCGGGAGCTGCATTACCCGCAGCAAGAGGAGCGGCGCACTCATATTTATCTGATTTCCGGGAATCTGGAGATTAGCTGCTCAGACGGCGTGTTTCAGCTTCAGCAGGGAGATGCGGCGCGTATCCGCAAGAGCTGTGATCTGACCATTAAAGGGACAAGCAATGGCGGAGATGCAGAGTTCATCCTGATTGATCTGCCGTAAATGACAGGTGCAGACCTTCCTAAACCGAGCATCAACGCACAAAAGCCCTTCAGCTTCCCGGTCCATTCCTACGGACGGGTCGGAGAGAAGGGCTTTTATCATGCCGGCTGGCCGGTTTATTTCTTGCGTAAGCGTCCAAGTTCGGAGACAATCGCCTCCACCTGTGAGATGCTGAGCCTGTCGCTGCCCATGGCAACCTCATAAATATCCTGAATATCCTCATAATGCTCCACCGAAAAAGCCGAGGCCTGCATAGCCGCAGCGCTGGCCATTTTCAGCTTGTTCTTGATACCCTCGATCATATACTCAACATTTTCCTGGCTTGGTTTCGATAAATCCATGGGGTATAACAGTCCTCTCTAAGTGATATAGAATGAACTTAAGGTATGCTCCATTGCATTCTTAAGTCCATCTTGCACAGTTCAAGTATTTTATCATGTTTGGATAGGGAAAGACCATTTTTTTGTCTGGATCACAGAAAACATGTTAAATTAGAGGGAATAATTCGCAGGCAATAGAAAGAGGGGGAGAGAAGTCTTTGGCAATCAGAGAAGAAGAGAGTAGGAAACGCCGCAAAATGGATGCTGACGGGCTGGCTTCTTTCTTCCGGGAGATCGCCGCCTTGCATCCGGCAGAGCAGCTGACCTTTCTGTGCATCGGAACGGACCGCTCCACTGGTGATGCTCTGGGGCCGCTGACAGGCAGCCGTCTGCTGGAATATGGGTTCCCCCATGTTACCGGTACGCTGCCGGCACCCTGCGATGCAGATAATCTGATCCAGCGGATAGCAGAGATTCCGGAAGGGCAGATTATTATCGCTGTGGATGCCTGCCTGGGGCCGCCTGCTGCTCTAGGGTATTACTTTGCGGCTGCGGAGCCGCTTCGTCCGGCACAGTCTGTCGGACTGCTGCTGCCCGCAGTCGGAAACTACAGTCTGGCAGCGATTGTCGATGTGAACAGTCCCCGGCCTTATCGTACGCTGCAGACCACACCGCTTCACCGGGTAATCGTTATGGCCGACCAGATTGCCCGTGCTGCCGCCCAGGGTTTCGGGCTCACGGGCTGAGAGCGTTTCAAAGGTACCTGATCTAGCTTAATAATAAAGACAAGCCGCGGTCTTCAACCGGATACTACATAGAAAGAAGGAAGCAGCCATGGAAAATGTTCGATGCGAAGGAAGCAACATTTGTTACAGTGATCAAGGTAAAGGTGATGTCATTGTTCTGCTGCATGGATTCTGCGGGAGCTCGGAATACTTTGAGAAGGTGATTCCTGGCTTAATCGCCAATTACCGGGTCATTGCCCCTGATTTGCGCGGGCACGGATCTTCAGATGCTCCGCTCGGAGCCTACACGATCGAACAGATGGCCGATGATGTTCTTTCACTGCTGAATGCCCTGGAGATTCCTGAGTGTTATTTGCTTGGACATTCCCTGGGAGGCTACATTACTTTGTCGTTTGCCCAGCGCCATGCCTCCAGGCTGAAGGGCTTCGGATTGATTCATTCCTCCGGCTATCCGGACAGTGAGGAAGCGAGGGAGAACCGGCTGAAAAGCGTGAGTACTATCCAGAATGAAGGCATCTTTGCTTTTGTAGACCAGCTGGTGCCTGGGCTCTTTGCTCCTGGTGCAGCACCGCAGCTTCTGGAACGCGCCAAGGAGATAGGCTATAAGACCCCTCCGCAAGGTGCCGCAGGGGCAGCCATGGCCATGCGTGAGCGTCCGGACCGCAGGGATGTCATCTCGGCAACCGCGCTGCCGGTGCTGCTGGTAGCCGGAGCGGAGGATTCGAAGGTGACTCCAGAACGGACCTTCACCTCGGACAATCCGAATATTACCAAGGTGACAATATCAGGAGTGGGCCATATGAGCATGTTTGAGGCCCCGGAGCATTTGTCGCAGATTATTAAGGATTTCGTACACACGCCTGTGCAGAAGTAATTCTTATAGCATACAAAGAGGCAGCACCCGCCGGATGGCGGAGTGCTGCCTCTTTGTATTGGCCGCGCAGCGGCTTTTATTGAAATTTACGGATAGCCGGAACACTGAGCACGAGAGCGACACAGGTCAGTCCCAGAGTAGAGAAAATAATTATGGTCGGAACCCCGCCAATCAGGTCGGCCAGCCAGCCGACAAAGATGTAACCGACCGGCAGCAGGGCGAAGGAACCGAATAAATCGAGACTGGCTACCCGTCCGAAGGCTTCCTTCGGGACCAGCTCCTGCAGGCTGATCTCCCAGATCAGTCCGAAGATCATCAGCCCGAAGCCTTCAAGGGCAAAGAAACCGATGGCTGCAGCCGGAGTACCCGCAAACGGCATGAGCAGCAGAGCCACACCCCCCAGCATAGCACCGCCATAAGCCATAATGCCGCGGTTCTTCCATTTCGGCCGCAGTCCGAACAGCAAGCCGGCGATAATTGCGCCTACTCCGGAGAAGGTAACGGCAAGCCCGTAGACATAAGGAGGCCAGCCGTGATGGACCTTGAAGAGCCAGGGAAGAAGGACGCTGCTGATCCCCGCGTAGCAGATGTTGATGAAGCAGAAGGCCAGAATCGTAATCCACAGCCAAGGGTGGCTGCGCAGAACGGAGATTCCCTCGATGAAATCCTCTTTCCAGTTAGGAGTATCCGGGGCTTCAGTATCCGGCAGAACAGAGGCCGCGGAATCTGCGGCGGGTCCGGGCTGCAATTTGACAATCAGCACCCTGCGCAGGTAGACAAGGCATACTAGGGAGATCAGATAAGTGAATGCATCCAGTCCGAAGCCGACACCTGCGGACAGGTGAGTGATCAGCAGACCGCCCAGTGCGGGGCCGATCAGGCGTACGGACTGGGTAGTGATTTGGGTCAGAGAATTCGCAGCCACGCGTATGTCCGGAGTGAATACTGTGGCCCGGACTGCAGCATAGGCAGGCTGGAATAGACCATCGAGCAGACCATAGAAGGCTACCAGGATATAGAGCAGCGGGATACTGAGTATTCCGGTCAGGGCCAAGACTGCCGTGATCATCATCACGGCAAAGCGGGCAATATCCGCCAGCATCATAATCCGCACACGGTCGTAACGGTCCACGATATGTCCGGATACCGGAAGCATGATCACATTCGGCAGCATGTAAGCGGCCATGACCAGACCCATCGTGGTGGTTGATCCGGTCAGTGAATAGACGAGGACGGGCAGGATGACCATCGTCACCGAGCTGCCGAGGAATGAAATTAAATGTCCCAGCCACAGATAGGGAAAGGCGCGTGAACGGACAAAAGGAGCAGCGAAACCCTGCAGCGGATTGCGCCTTTCCTGTCCGGAAGGAGCGGCGGTATTCATCTACTCCTGTACCTCCGCATCTGTATTCGGCTCCGGAACAGGCTCTGCAGACTGCAGGCGGCCCATCACGATTTCAACACCATACTCGTCGCCGGCAGTAACCTTAGATTCCCAGGCAGTGATCAGCTTCAGCATCTCCTGATGGAATTTCGCAAGCTCCGGAGGAGAGAGGGTAAGTCTGGTGATGAAATGCTCCACCTGGTCTTCTTTGCGGAAGTGGAAGCCGCTAAGCTGTTCCGAGCGGAACATCGTCCCCTTGGAGCGGTAGAATTTCTGGATGATACCTCCCGCCACTTCGGTGCGGACAAGCTCCAGAAGCCCGCCCTCATAGAGCTTGACGATGTGGTAGTGGATGTTCCCCGGTGTCTTGTTCAGCTTCCTTGCAACCTGCTTGGACGTGAGGGGTTCCCCCGCCAGCGTATGCATGATCTTAATCCGCAAGGCGCTTTCCAGCAGCTTATCCTGTTCCGGGGTGACCTTCAAAGGCTGCACGTTTTCTTCCAGTTGAGAATAGCTTGAAGCAACTGCTTCCGGCGGGCTTTGCCCGGGGTCGGCGGGTTGTGACATCACGTTTCCTCCTATAATCGATCTGTGTAACAGTATGATCTGGATTCCAGATTGGTTGTTTGTATTGTATTTGAGCCCCAGTTTTATGTCAAGAACAATCAGTAGCAGTGATAACAAGTGTTGGCTGAAGGACAGGGGTTATGCCAGGTGGCGCAGGCGGGTGGAATGGTTTAAGATGATTTCAAAGGCGAAAGGGTGAGCAAGCATGTTCCGGAGAGATTATATCGTACGCATGATCGAGGATATGACGGCAATGGTTGCCAAGGTAATGACCTTGAAGCAGGATAAAAAAACAACAGAAGCCCTGTGGGAAGTGGACGAGCTGCTGATGCGGCATTTCCGCATAAATTCCCGTCTGCTCAATTCGCTGTCCGTAGAGGACATTATTGATATGTTTCGTCTCGGCGGTGTGCTGGAGTCCGATAAGCTGCAAGGGGTAGCCCGGCTGCTGAAGGAGGAAGGCGGTATTTACGCGGCAAAAGGGGATCAGGATCAAGCCCTCTTCAGGGAGATGCGGTCCTTGCATCTGTTTTTGTATGCGGATCTGCATGGTGCCGACCGTGAGCTGCTGAACATGACGGGCGATATCAAGGAGCTATTAGAGGAAGTAGAGCCTTACCGCCTCCCGGCCAAAACAGAGCGGCTGCTGATGGCCTACCAGGAATCCCTGGGACATTACGCCAAAGCGGAGAACAGCCTGTACCGGCTATGGGAGCAAGGGGAGGATGTTGCGGCGGAGGGCAGGGAGCTGTACGGACGGCTGCTGCTGTTGAGTCCGGAGCTGTTGGCCCAGGGGGGACTTCCTCTGGAGGAAGTGCAGCAAGGCGGGGAAGAATGGAGCAAGCTTACGGTTAATGCTATAATATAACGATATTCAGGAGACAGCGTGCTCCATTTATAAATTCGAAAGTGAGATGTACCCAGTGGAATCTTTGAAAGCATTGATCGATCAAGTGATTACCGGCCGTACGCTGATTACGGCTACGCTAAGCCAGCTGCGCAGCAAGGGTGGGGTCACCTACAGCAAAGTGCAGATCAAACCTGTTGAATTAAAGGGCAAGCTGCACTATCAGTTCGCCTACTATATCGGCCCCAAGGTCGAACACCGCAATATTCCGGCAGAGGATGCCGCTGAAGAAATGCTGACTCTGCTGAGAGAGACCTTCCGCCAAGGCCTGCTCTGTACCGCCAGTGCCGACTACCAGGTGCTGATCAGCAAAAAATACAAGGTGTCCATTCTGACCAAGTCTGCCAGCAAACAGGAGGCACCGGACCTGGCGCATAACCGCCGGAAGCAATATGTTCTGGACGAAGGAGAACCGGTGCCGTTTCTCGTGGAGCTTGGCATCATGAACAGCGAAGGCAAAGTGCTGGCTAAGAAATATGATAAGTTCCGCCAGATCAACCGGTTCCTGGAGATGGTCCAGGATGTGCTCAGTGATCTTCCGGCAGGCCGTCCGCTGACGATTGTTGATTTTGGCTGCGGCAAATCCTATTTGACCTTTGCGTTGTACCACTATCTGGCCGTCCGTGAGCAGCGGGAGCTGAAAATAGTCGGTCTTGATCTGAAGGCGGATGTCATTGCGCACTGTGGTGCCCTCGCTGCCAAGCTGGGCTACGACCGCCTCCGGTTCCTGGTCGGTGATATCGCTGACTATAATGAACTGGACCAGGTGGATATGGTTGTTACCCTGCATGCCTGTGATACAGCGACAGATGCCGCTCTCGAGAAGGCAGTACGCTGGGGCGCATCGGTCATCCTCTCGGTGCCTTGCTGCCAGCATGAGCTGTTCGCCCAGGTGCAGAGCGATGTGCTGAGTCCGCTGCTGTCACACGGAATCCTGAAGGAACGCTTCTCGGCACTGGCCACGGATGCAATCCGGGCCAAGCTGCTCGATCTGATGGGTTACCGCAGCCAGCTGCTGGAATTCATCGACATGGAGCATACACCGAAGAACATTCTAATCCGTGCCGTGCGGAGCGACAGCGGCGACAACGCCGCCAAATGGCGCGAGTACACCGCGTTCCGCGATTTTCTCGGTGCCAAGCCTTATCTGGAGCGCGTCTGCTCTGATCTGCTGCCCGTGGGAAATGCGGAGCTTAATTAATCAGCTTAATAGTTCAAAGTGTGACAGAACGGCTGCTTCCTGCGGGGGGCGGCTGTTTTTGTGCAAATATAAGAAATTATAAGTTGCACTTGATAACTTATCCTTCTATTTCTCGCTGAACCGTTACCGTTCAAAAGACAGCAAAGCCGTTTCCACTTGGGATTGCTATTGGAAGCTTCGGCCGCTATTAAGGTGCTGCTGTGGTGTTAATGGAGTGCAGCTGTGGTGCTGCTGTAGACGCTGATGGAGTGCTGATGTAGTGCTGATGTAGTGCTAACTGTGATATTGTGATGCTGCTGTAGCGCATCTGTAGTGAATTCGTATTGTTAGTGCTATTTTAGTGCTGTTTTCGTACTTTTGTAGGGCCATCTGTGATGCCCTGAATTAGAATCTTGCATCAAATACAACAATTCTTTCATTATGCCGCCTCTAATCGGGAATTGTTGTACAAACTCCCGGCTATACCTGAATCAAAGTTGTAATACTTACAACATTTCGAATAATCCCGCTTGACTACCAGCTCTTAAGCGTTTATTTCCCCAATCTTAGACTTAAGTGTGGTTCATATAGCGACTTTCTTTTGCATTGCTATAGATATGGGAAGACTGTAAGCAACAATAGGAATAGGGGATTTAGAAATGCGGATAAATCGGTTTCAGCAGTACAGAGGAATGGCGGTCACTCTGGCTTGCAGTTTGGCGTTGATAGCAGCGGGCGGTGCGGCCTGTGTGCTGCGAGGATTCTTTTTTGCCAAGGAAATGTATCTCTTCCTGACCGTATGGTTTGCGCTGTGCGGAGTTCTCACCCTAGGAGGAGTTGTCCTGTATGCCGCCTCCGGATGGGAAAAGCGGCTAAAGCCGCAGGGGGTGCCGGCGGGGAAAACGGAGACCGTGCGGGCGCTACCTGGAGGGGACGTAAAGGGAGATATAGCTAAAACTGAGAGATTAGCCGGAAGTGGGCAGTTGGTGACAGATAATGCCGGGAAGATTGCTGTAACGCAGGCTGCAGATGAGGCAGTGTCCGGGAGTGGCCGTATGTTGGATGGCAGTATGAGTAGAGTTACGAGGTTGAGGGCGATTGTATGGTTGTTGCCGGGCTGCTGCATTGTTATCTGTATTCTTTACGCTATTCATGCATTCCGTGGCCCCCTATCCTCGCAGGGAACATTGAATGAATTGCTGCGCTGGGGATTTTACACCAGTTTTGCTCTCTTCGCTGTACTTGTGGCGGGAAACCGCCGGGGAGGAACTCTTCTTGCAGCGGTCTGGCATCTACTGGGTCTAGTGATCAGCCTGTCTGCCTTATTGGCGGTATGCGGTGGCCTGCCGGTTCCTTACGCGGTAGCCTACAGCCAGTCACCTGAGGTCAGTGCTACCGGTGCCCGGCTGGCCGGACTGCTTCAGTATCCGAATGCCTTTGGCGCGGTGATGGCTGTGTTTCTGCTGGAGCGGCTATTTGCTGCTGCTTATGGCTTCAGGCTGACCGGTCCTTCGGGAACCGTGAGTGGAGAAGATTGCGCAGAGGGAGAGGTGGAAGCATCCCGTGGAGCAGTAAACCGGGCTGAGCAGGAGAACATAGCCAGCGGTGAAGGGGGGGGTGGAGCGATAAGCAGAGCGGAGCAGGAGAACATAGCTAGTGGTGAAGGGGGGGGTGGAGCGGTAAGCAGAGCGGAGCAGGAGAACATAGCCAGCGGTGAAGCGGAGGGTGGAGCGGGAAGCAGAGCGGGTGAGACCGCTATAGCTGGCAGAGTGGGCCGTGCACTGGGCTGGTCCGCAGAGCTACGGCGGACAGCGGCGCGCCTGCTGCCGCTGTTCCCGTACGCCGCCGCGCTGCTGCTCAGCGAGTCGCGCGGCGCATGGCTGGCTGCGGCCTCCGCCGGCGCCGCAGCCCTGCTCTGGAAGCGGCAGCTGTCCGCGCCGCTTCTGCTTGCCGGCGCCGCGCCTGTGGCCGCCGCGGCGCTCCTGTACCGCCAGCTGGCCCGTACCGGGCTGGCGGCAGAGCCCTTGCCCGGCCTGCTGCTGCTGGCCGGGCTCTGGGCCGGCGCGCTGCTGGCCGGCCTATGGCTGCACCGCCGCAGCTGCCGCGCGGCGGGCTGGCACCGCGCCGCCATGCTGGCGCTGGCGGCGGTGGCCTGGACGGCGGCCGCCAGCGCCGTCCTGCTGCAGGTACGCGCGCGGATCACGGGGCCGTCCCCGACGGCCGCCGCGCGCGGACTCTTCTACCGCGATGCCTGGAAGCTCGCGGCAGAGGCGCCCTGGCTGGGGCGCGGGGGCGAGACCTGGCGGCATTCGTACCTCGCCGCCCAGTCCCGCCCCTATGTAGGCAGCCAGGTGCACAGCGGTTATCTCGACATCCTGCTCAATCTGGGGACAGCCGGTCTGGCTGCTGTCCTCCTGCTGCTGCTGGCCGCAGGCTGGCTCGTCTTCAAGGCGTCACCTAGGCTGCTTCCGCCTCTGCTTGTCATCATCCTGCATAGCGCAGTTGATTTTGACTGGAGCTACGGATTGATATGGATGCTGCTCCTGCTGCTGCCTGCATGGGCTCTTGCAGAAACCATAGCTCGGCAAGTTGCGGAGGGTACCGCCATCCTTACACGGCTGCGTCGATCATGGCCGTATGCAGGAATCGCTGTTCTCTGCGCCTTGACCTTCATGCTAAGCATCCTATCCTATCAGGCGATGAGGGGGGCTGCTTTGTATAAGCAGGCTGCCCGTACAAGCACTGATCCTGCCGCACAAACTGTGCTGCTGCGGCAATCGCTGGCGTGGAATCCAAGAGAGCCGCAGACGGCGGCCGCATTATCACGGCTGCTTCCAGAGGAGCAGGGAATGGACCTGCTGCAGAGCAGTATGCAATTCTCCCCCGGAGATGCTGCTCTGCACTGGGAACTTGCAGAGCGTTATCTGCAAGGCCGCGATCCGGGAGAGGCCTTGTACTGGGTCCGCCGCAGCCTGAAGGCCGACATATTTAACGCCGCCAAAAGACTGGCGGCGATTGAAGGGATGCTTAAAATGGCCGAACGCGGATTGGCGGAAGGGAACAGGCAGAGGGCTGCAGACAGCGCAGCTGCCGGACTGGAACTGCTGCGGCAATACAGCCTGCTTGCCGGCAGGGAGCATAGCGCAGGCCGGCGGCATAATGACCGCGGCTTCGGGATCAATGAACAAGCCGAAGGGGTTTACCTTCGGCTGAGAGCTCTGCAGGCGCTAGCCATACAGGATGAGCCGAAGAAGTTAGTGACCGGCTGAACACTGAAGCACTAAGCAGGCACTCAGTCGGCTGAATTCATTAGATGTGCATCTCCAGTAGCGTTCTTCCGAATCTCGGTGCAGTGCGGCGGCCAGCTTCAGACCTTGATCTTCCGCGAGATCAGCCACGAATACACATAAGGCACGATAATGGCGATAACCAGGGCAGTGATGATCATGCTGACCGACAGCACTTTTGGCATAAAAGCCCCCAGTGCAATCAGCAGTCCGCCAATCACCCACATCATTCCGGACAGACGGTGGGTCTTCCGCCACACCGCAGGGTTAGCCAGCGTCCAGGGTGTTCGGACACCCGTGAAATAATTATCCCTGATCTGCGGCATGAAGTTTCCAATCACTATAAACAGCAGCCCAATACTCACAGTAGCCCACTTCCCGGCGGCAAATTGCTCATCCAGACCTTGTGTGACCGACAGCACAAGTGCAGCATCGCATATGATGCCCACTGCCAGGCGGATCATTTTATAAGCGCTTTGAAACTTAGTGTAGTTCTCTCTTTTGGGATCAATTGTACGCATAAACTGCATGGCTATTGGGAAGATCAGTCCCATGAAGGAGAAAAAAGCAATGAGGGAGCCCTTGCTCCAGTAAGTGTTAACCTTGCCTGTAATGCTGAACTGGGCAGGAAGCTGATCCGGCAGCTTGCCGTAATTCAACAGTGCATAGCCGAGCGAGAACAATCCCAGAATTACAATCAGTGTGTCCTGCCATTTCCATTGGAAATCCTTCATCTTGATTCACCCTCCGTGTCAAAATATCGCTCCCGTCCCCTGGTCCCCTTTGAACCTGCGCCTTTTAAGCCTAACGAATCTTCAGCCGGTTCATCCGCAACTGCTTTACTCTCCGTACCGGCCTTACCCGTACCCGTCAATTCCAGGAACCAGCCCAGCACCTCTTCGAGCACGGTGGAGTCCAGCGAATAGAGAATAAACTGGCCTTTCCGTTCGTCCTGCACCAGTCCCGCATGCTTCAATGCATTTAGATGATGGGAGATGCTGGGTTTGGACATATTGAAAAAATCGGCAATTTCCCCGGCCGTCCTATCCTTTTCCCGCAGCAGGCGGAGAATCTGCCTCCGGGTCGGATCGGCCAGCGCCTTGAAGGATTCATTCAACTCCGCAGCCCCTTTCAATATTTAGGTAATTATCTAAATGCATAATAGATCTTTATTCCACACTTTGTCAATGCTGGAATACCTGCTTTTCTATAGCAGAGAACCGAATGTCCATTTTCCATAAGTAGAAGTCGTAAGCCCGCATATGCTAGAATAGGCTAAGAGAAGCTGGATACATAGAGCGGACGAGGCTTAGGATTCTGCCTGCAGAATGCCAGGCTGATTACGCAACACACGGAAGGAGAGCTGCAGTTGCATTTTATATCTGAACTGATTTCGCAATTATTTGAATGGATTCAGAGTTTGGGTTACTTCGGAATAATGATTGGCCTGATGATTGAAGTCATACCAAGTGAGATTGTATTGGCTTTTGGCGGCTATCTGGTCTCGCAGGGAGATATTAATTTTTTTGGCGCGGTTTTGTTTGGTACAATTGGCGGGGTAGTCGCCCAGATTTTTGTGTATTGGATCGGCCGTTATGGCGGCAGACCGGTGCTGGAGAAGTACGGCAAGTATATTTTTATCAAAAAGAAGCATATTGACCATTCTGAAGAATGGTTCCAGAAATACGGGACCGGCGTAATCTTCACCGCCCGTTTTATCCCGGTTGTCCGTCATGCGATCTCTGTTCCCGCTGGTATTTCGCGCATGCCGCTGGGTAAGTTCACTATGCTGACCACGCTGGCTGTTATTCCATGGAGTGCACTGTTTGTATATCTCGGATATACTCTCGGCGATAAATGGCAGACTATTGATGAAGTCGCAGCTAAGTATACGCATGAAATCATTCTTGCCGCACTTGCGGTTATTGTTCTGTATTTCCTGTTCAAGTGGTACAAATCCAAGAAGAAGGGTAGTGCAGTATGAAACAGAATGTTGCTTCTAAATTTGGTCAGGGATTGACGCCCCGCCAGTTCGTGGAAGGCATGACGAAGAACCAGCAGGCTTTTGAATCCTGGTATGAGAAGTTTGCCTGGGCAGATGAGAGTGACCGGGAATATTTCGAGAGCCTGAATCACCGGGATGATCTGCGGGTACTGATTCTGGCTGCTGACTGGTGCGGAGATGTGGTTCGTAATGTCCCTGTGGTGTTCCGCATCCTGGAGACGGCAGGCATTAAGACTGAAGTGCTGATTCTGGAAGAGAATCAGGATGTTATGGATAACTTCCTGACCATGGGTGGACGTTCGGTTCCAATCGTGATTTTTGCCGATACCGGCGGCTATGTGCTGGGCCATTGGGGACCGCGTCCGGAGCATGTACAGTCACTGATGAGAGAGTTCAAACAGGAGAACCCGGACCGCGAGGCTGCGGATTATGAGGGCAAAATCACCGAAGTGCGCAAAGCCATGGGCCAAGCCTACGGAGAAGGAACGGAATCACACGCGGTTATTGCCAAAGAGCTGCGCAGTCTGATCTCCGGATTCTAATGCCGATGCTTAATATAAGGTCTTATAATCTTGGACCACTTCAGACGAACGCTTATCTGCTGACAGGAGCCGACCCTGCCAAAGGTGTGATTATTGATCCCGGTGCCAATCCGGCTGCCCTTCTCCGTGCTGCTGAAGGTATGGAAATAGAGGCTATCCTGCTGACTCACGCCCACTTTGATCATATTGCCGGACTGGATGAGGTCCGTAAGGCCAAGAAATCCCCAGTGTATATACATGCTCTGGAGAGTGAGTGGCTGGGCAGTCCCAAGCTGAACGGCTCGCTGATGTGGCCCGAATCATCTCCTCCGGTCAGTACAGATCCGGCTGAATACGATTTGGCGGAAGGCCAGATTCTGAAGCTGCTCGGTTTAACCTTCCGGGTGCTGCATACGCCTGGACACTCTCCGGGGAGTGTCAGCTTCCTGTGCGGAAATGATCTGTTCTCCGGTGATGTATTGTTCAAAATGGGAGTAGGACGCACCGATCTTCCCGGCGGCAGAGAACGTGATCTGTTTGATTCGATCCGCGGTAAGCTGTACCGGCTGGATGAAGAAGTGAGGGTATTTCCAGGACATGGTCCGCGCACCTCTATCGGGTTTGAGAAGCTAAATAACCCATACGTTCCTATGTAACGACGTGTTTATGCCGGTTATGACATAATTCGGGAAATTAGACATGGACAAAAAGATACAGAGTTGCTACAATAATGTTAATTAAATGTAACATTTACCTCGCGAAGCACGCAGACTGTGGAATAATCCCGGTTTGCGTTCTTTTTTTTGTCTATATGTCTTTAATTTCATGGGAGGAAGCAGATGAAGGAAGATATGCATCACCAACTGGACTATGGGGAATTGAGACTAGACGGGGAAGGTGTGGCGGAGCAGAATTCCGTAGAGTATGCTGCAGAGAATGGGGATAATAAGATCTCTCTATTCTGGCGCTTCCCCAGAGGCAAGGGAGCCGTCCAGCCATGGAGGCGCAGGCTGTGGGAATTGCAGAATAATTCTGACCCTGAATGAACGATCTACAATACATAATCGTATTACAGAGGTGAGGAAGAGAAAGAGGAGGGACTATGGGCGACGGGACGCTGGAGAAGATCAGACTGGCGCAGCAGGGGGATGCCAAGGCAACAGCTATGCTGCTGCGGGAGCATTATCCCTTCCTGTACAAGTATCTGATTAAAGCTACAATGGACCCTTCACTTGCGGAAGAGCTGGCTCAGGATACAATGGTCAGATGCTTGGAGAAGATGGGGAGTTACAATGGAACCTCTGCATTTTCTTCATGGCTGATAACGATTGCCAGCCGGCTCTACATCGACCGCAAGCGGCGGTGGAAGCGTGAGTTGAAGTGGCAGAAGGAGCAGACTGAGGAGCAGGGGAGCCGCAGTATCCGCTGGAGGTTTGAGAGCCGGAATATGGAGTGGAGTGAAGTGCTTGATGCCTTATCCCGCCTGTCTACTGCCCACAGAATGGCTGTACTGCTGAAGCATTATTACGGATACGGCTATGATGAAATCGGCCAGATGCTGCAGATCCCTTCCGGCACGGCCAAATCAAGGGTAGCAGCCGGATTGAATCAACTGCGAAAGGAGCTGGACGAGGATGAGGTTTAACAGTGATGAAGAGCTGCTGAATAAGCTGTCAGCAGAACTGGAGATTCTGGATCAGCATTACGACGATGTGGCGCCTCCCTCCTTGCCGGAGCTGGAGCAGCTTATTGCGGCAGAAGCAATCCGCCGAGTGAAGCGGCAGCGCAAGGAACTGCTGATATTCTCTCTGGTGGCTCTACTCCTGCTCAGCGTAGTGCTGTCTATTCTAAACTCTGCCCCGGCACTGTTTTGGGGCTTGCAGGCGCTATTTCCGCTGGCAGCACTTGGCAGTCTGGGAGTAGCACGGATCAGGCTGGGACGGGAGGATGCTGAAGAGTGAGTGAATTGCAGAAGGCGCCTTTGTGGCTGTGGCTTTGTATAGCTGCTGTACTGATGCTGCAGGGGACTTGGCTGTTCCGTAATGCTCAGGGCAGAGGGAAGGGCAGAATGGCCTGGTTCTGGGGAATTTGGGGCCTTACCGGTTTCCCGTCACCGGCTTTGTGTTATCTGCTGTTTGTAGTTCTCCCGGGCAGGCGGAAGGCCGGGCAGAAGCGCTGAAGGCGGACAGGGAAGGCGGTCTCAGAATAGCAAACTGGAGTATGGAGGGTGTACAGATGGATAAAGTGGATTGGGGGTTGATTGCGCCGCTGCTGGCGCTGCAGGTTCTGCTGGCGGTTGTGGGTCTGATCTCGCTGGCCAGGACAGATAAGGTTCGCGGGCCCAAATGGATGTGGGTGCTGCTCCTGGTATTTGGCAACCTGCTAGGAAGTATAGCTTATTTCACACTGGGAAGGAAAGAACTCTGATGCCGCTGCTTGAAGTTACGAATCTCCGCAAAAGCTTTGGCGGACATCCCTCCGTGGACGGCATCAGCTTCGGGGCCGAAGCCGGGCGTTGTGTCGCTTTACTGGGACCCAATGGAGCCGGCAAAACCACTACACTGCGCATGCTTGCCGGTCTTCTGCCGCCTACCGGCGGGAGCATCTCCTTTGGCGGCGCTCCTCCCGGAACGGATTACCGCCGGCAGCTTGGTTATCTGCCGCAGTCTCCGGCTTTTTACAGCTGGATGAGCGGTCTCGAATATATGATCTTTGCCGCCAAGCTTAGCGGCATGGCCGCCAAAGAAGCTGCGGCGGTGTCGGGCGCAGTGCTGGAGCGCGTGGGGCTTAGTTCTGCAGCGCGCCGCCGGATCGGCGGATATTCCGGCGGTATGAAGCAGCGCCTGGGGCTGGCCCAGGCCTTAGTGCACCGCCCGCGTCTGCTATTGCTTGATGAGCCTGTCTCCGCGCTTGATCCTATAGGGCGCCGGGAAGTGATGGAGCTGCTGCGGGACATCCGGGAAGAGACAACTGTGATTTTCTCCACCCATGTGCTGCATGATGCGGAAGAGATATGTGATGACGTCATATTAATGAACCGGGGAGCTATAGCTGTGCAGGGGACCTTGGCCCGTCTCCGGGCGGAGTACAGTCTTCCGGTTATCAGAATAACCATAGCGAAGGAAGACAAGGCTGTCCGGTGGCTGGAGGAGCTTAGGCACAAAGCCTTTATTGAAGAAGCAAGTATTTCGGACGGCAGGGCAGTCTTTAACGTAAGCGATGTCGGGCTCGCGCGCCGGATGATTCTGCAGGAAGCAGCAGGGCTGGATATTCCGCTGCTGCAATTTGAAGCAGGTTCTTCAACGCTGGAGGATCTGTTTATGAAAGTGGTGGGAACATGAGCAAGCTCTGGGCCCTGTATTCGAGAGAGATGCTGGAGGCAGTGCGCAGCTATAAGCTGATCTGGATACCTGTAGTGTTCATTATTCTAGGCATCATGCAGCCGCTAGTCACCTTTTATATGGCTGATATACTGGCAGCCTCATCAAATGTCCCGGCAGGGTTTATGGACAGCTACGAGATGCCTGGTGCTGCTGCGGTAATGGCCCAGGCTCTGGGCCAATACGGCACGATTGGCATCCTGATTCTGACGCTGGGGACAATGAACAGCCTGGCCGGCGAGCGGAGCAGCGGGACAGCCGAGCTGCTGATGGCCAGACCTGTTTCACCGGTATCGATCGTTGTTGCCAAATGGGCGGCAAATTTTACAGTGCTGGTAATTGCACTGGTACTGGGGGTAGCGGGGGCGGCTTATTATACAGTGCAGCTTATGGGGAGCTTGGCCTGGGGCACAGTTGCGGCGGCTTCCGGACTCTATGCACTCTGGCTGCTGTGTGCGGTGTCACTTACGCTGCTCTTCAGCGCCTGGCTGCGCGGACCTGCTGCTGCCGGGTTTGCTCTCCTGCTGGCTGCGGGGATGAGTCTCGCCCACAGCCTGCTGCCTTCCAGGACTGCCTGGTTGCCTGCCGCTCTGCCCGGAATGTCTGCCGGCTTGCTTGCAGAAGGCAGCGTAACCGGCGGGCCGATGATCTCAGCAGTGCTGTTAATCGTTGCTTGTATTGCAGGAGCTTCGCTGCTCATTCGTAGGAATAAATTGCCGAATTGATAAAATTGCAATAGAATAGCACGTTTTCAAGAATTTTCAGAGTATTTTCTGCGAAAACAAACATGTCTTTCAAGGCACAACTCCAGCATGAAAATGAGCAGCGTGGCTAAAAAACAGAACATCGTCTTTTCATTTATTTAACATATTTTAACGGAAAACCGAACACAATTGGACTGGGTAAGCCACGTAAGCCAAATGTAATCGAAAAACCGAACACAATTGGACTGGGTGCACCGCGTAGGCCAAATGTAATCGAAAAACCGAACACAATTGGACTGGGTACGCCGCTTAAGCCGAATGTAATCGAAAAACCGAACACAATTGGACTGGGTAAGCCACGTAAGCCAAATGTAATCGAAAAACCGAACACAATTGGACTGGGTGCACCGCGTAGGCCAAATGTAATCGAAAAACCGAACACAATTGGACTGGGTGCGCCGCGTAGGCCAAATGTAATCGAAAAACCGAACACAATTGGACTGGGTGCGCCGCGTAGGCCAAATGTAATCGAAAAACCGAACACAATTGGACTGGGTGCGCCGCGTAGGCCAAATGTAATCGAAAAACCGAACACAATTGGACTGGGTGCGCCGCGTAGGCCGTGCGTTTATCGCAGTGCCAGACGTATTTTCACAGAAAAATCATCGGACTACTCTCCTGCGGCTGGACAGCTCTATCTTTTTTTAGTAGACTGTTGAAACAAGCAGAACCATGATAGATTTTGGTCAGGAGGTAGGACGATGCTGCGTTTAGGAGAGAAGATTGTCATTGTCGCGGACGCTTTTGAGCAGAGTCTTCCTATCGGAGACTACGGCTACCTAATTGCTTACGACCGCAATCCAGATAATGCGTTTGATTATGTCATTCGTGTTCCCGAGGCCAATAGAAATTTCTATGTTACGGCAGAGGATATTGAGGCCGAAGAGCAATTGCTGGTACTAGAAGCTGAAAGAGCCACGCACGAAGCTTTGATAGATTATGCTCTATCGACGTACAACGAGAAGCTGTTCCATCATCTGATGAACGGTGAGGAAGTTGAAGCGGAAGAGCTGGAGACAACATCCAAAGAAAGTTTGTCCCAGGCGGATTTCATCAAACAGGTGAATCTTCGCGCTTGGATTTAAGTAGAGCCGGCGAAAGCCGGCTTTTTGTTTTGTTATTTAGGAAATTATGATATTCCAGGAACCCCACTGATTCCGCTGATAGTTAGCGTTGCGGGAAAATCAAAGGGGAAAATCCCACTGATTATCCTGTGCGTTACCCGTAGGAGGCAAATGAGGAGCATTAGTGCCCCTCATATCCCCGGATCCATACTTTTTCAACTCCAATGTTCCCCGCGATCCCGCTATTCGGCACTCTGCTCCGCCGCACCGTCCCAGCACACCGTTCCCGCCTTATTCGCACCCACCGCCACCCGGCCTGCACCTCATATATCGCCCTCCATCGACAAGCGCATTGAATTGTAAGGCCGTCTACAATATAATTAAAAACGTTATCCGGGCGCTTTAGCCCTTTAAACAGGAGGGATATTCATTATGAGCATCACCGTCAAAGATGTGCAGCATGTGGCCAAGCTGGCCCGCCTGCAATTAAGCCCGGAAGAAGAGGCTACCTTCACCGAACAAATGAATGCTATTTTACAATATGCCGAGAAATTGAATGAGCTTGACACGGAGAATGTAGAGCCGACCACTCATGTGCTACAGGTCAGCAATGTGATGCGTGACGATGTGGTGAAGGAGAGCCTGTCCCAGGAGGCAGCACTGCTTAACGCGCCGGAAGATGAAGAAGGACATTTCAAGGTTCCCGCTGTTCTGGAATAACTAAAGCCTGAGAGGAGGAAGCAAGTTGAGCCTGTTTCAATATCGATTACCTGAAGTACATAACATGCTGCACAGTAAAGCGGTCTCGGTCAGTGAGCTGACGGAAGCGTCGCTTTCTGCCATTGCGGAGCATGACAGTAAGGTTCATGCTTTTTTGACACTGAATGAAGAGGGTGCCCGTGATCAAGCACGTGCACTAGACGACAAGATGGTTACCGGAGCCGCGCGCGGTCTGCTGTTCGGACTTCCTGCCGGAATCAAGGATAATATTGTCACCAAAGGTCTGCGCACCACCTGTGCCAGCCAGTTCCTGACCAATTTCCAGCCGGTTTACGATGCCACGGTAGTTTCCAAGCTGCGCCAGGCCGATGCGGTAACGATCGGCAAGCTGAACATGGACGAGTTCGCCATGGGCGGCTCGAATGAGAATTCCAGCTTCGGCGCTGTGCGTAATCCATGGGATTTGGAGCGTGTTCCCGGCGGTTCGAGTGGTGGTTCGGCAGCGGCGGTTGCGGCCGGAGAAGTGTTCTTCACCCTCGGCTCCGACACCGGGGGCTCGATCCGCCAGCCGGCTTCCTATTGCGGAGTGGTCGGCCTTAAGCCAACGTACGGGTTAGTGTCGCGTTACGGTCTGGTGGCATTTGCTTCCTCACTGGATCAGATTGGCCCGATTACCCGGACCGTTGAGGATTCCGCGTATGTACTGCAGGCGATTGCAGGCTATGACGCCCAGGATTCCACCTCGGCCAAGGTCAGCATTCCGGATTACCTGAGCTCGCTGACCGGCGATATCTCCGGTTTGCGTATTGCAGTGCCGAAGGAATACATCGGCGAAGGCGTAGATGCATCGGTCCGCGAATCTGTGCTGTCAGCGCTTAAAGTACTTGAAGGTCTTGGCGCCGTGTGGGAAGAAGTTTCTCTTCCGCATACTGAATATGCCGTAGCCGCTTATTATCTGCTCTCCTCTTCGGAGGCTTCCTCTAACCTGGCCCGTTTTGACGGCGTCCGCTATGGGGTTCGTGTAGACAATGGCGGAGGTTTGCTTGACCTGTACCATAACTCCCGCAGTCAAGGCTTCGGCCCTGAAGTCAAGCGGCGGATTATGCTGGGTACCTATGCACTGAGCTCCGGATATTATGATGCTTACTATTTGAAGGCACAGAAGGTCCGCACGCTGATTAAGCAGGATTTTGATGAAGTGTTCAAGAAATATGATGTCGTAATCGGTCCGACTGCGCCTACGACAGCCTTTAAGCTGGGCTCGCAGACTGAAGATCCGCTAACCATGTATCTGAATGATATCCTTACCATTCCTGTCAGTCTGGCCGGTATTCCTGCCATCAGCATCCCTTGCGGCTTCGCGGAAGGCCTGCCTGTCGGCTTGCAGATTATCGGCAAGGAGTTTGACGAGAGTACGGTACTGCGCGTTGCGCATGCCTTTGAACAACATACAGAGCATCACAAGGCCCGCCCCCAATTGTAGCTGCCAGTTTGAAGTATATGCCCACAAAACTTTTAAGGGATGAGATTATCTATGTCTAAATATGAAACGGTCATTGGGCTGGAAGTTCATGTGGAGCTTCATACCAAGTCCAAAATCTTCTGCGGGTGCTCCACAGAATTCGGCGCTCCGCCCAATACACATACCTGTCCGGTCTGTCTCGGCCACCCCGGTGTATTGCCGGTTCTTAACCGCCAGGCCGTAGAGTACGCGATGAAAGCCGCAATGGCGCTTAACTGTACGATTGGCGATGTCAGCAAATTCGACCGCAAAAACTATTTTTACCCCGATTCCCCGAAGGCCTACCAGATTTCGCAATTTGACCAGCCTATCGGCCTGAACGGCTGGATTGATATTGAAGTGAATGGAGAGACCAAACGGATCGGGATCACCCGTCTTCATCTGGAGGAAGATGCCGGTAAGCTGACTCATGTGGACGGTGGATTTGCTTCATTGGTTGACTTCAACCGGGTGGGTACTCCGCTTATTGAGATTGTCTCAGAGCCTGATCTGCGTTCGCCCGAAGAGGCGCGTGCTTATCTGGAGAAAATCCGCGCCATTATGCAGTACTGCGATGTATCCGATGTGAAGATGGAAGAGGGCTCGATGCGCTGCGATGCCAATATCAGCCTGCGGCCGGAAGGCCAGGAGGAATTCGGCATCCGGGCAGAGCTGAAGAACATGAACTCCTTCCGCGGCGTACTCCGAGGTTTGGAGTATGAGCAGTTCCGTCAAGGCGAGATTCTGGACGACGGGGGGATCGTTGTGCAGGAGACCCGCCGCTGGGATGAAGCTGGAGGCAAGACCTTGTCTATGCGCGGTAAAGAAGAAGCGCATGACTACCGTTATTTCCCGGATCCGGATCTTATCGTGCTGCATATTAGCGAGTCTTGGAAGGAACAGATCCGTGCCACCATTCCGGAGCTTCCGGATGCCCGGCAGGCCCGTTACAGTGAAGAATTTGGCCTGACTCCCTATGATGCCGGAGTGCTTACCTCATCCAAACCGCTCGCTGATTTCTTTGAGGGCAGTCTGGCCTACACCCAGGATGCCAAAGCTGTCGCTAACTGGATGATGGGAGACCTGCTGGGATATTTAAATAGCAATAATCTGGAATTATCCCAGGTGAAGATTACGCCGCAGGGGCTGGGTGAGATGATCGGCCTGATCGCAGGCGGAACCATCAGCAGCAAAATTGCCAAGACCGTCTTCAAAGAAATGCTGGAAAGCGGTAAGCTGCCGACAGTTATTGTTGAAGAGCAGGGGCTGGTCCAGATCAGTGATGAAGGGGCAATCAAAAAAATTGTCCAGGATGTGATCGCTGCTAATCCGCAATCTGTCGAAGACTACAAGGCCGGCAAGAAACAAGCGATCGGCTTCCTCGTGGGCCAGGTTATGAAAGAAAGCAAAGGAAAAGCAAACCCCGGTCTTGTTAACACACTGCTCGCTGACGTATTGAACAGCTAGGGACTGCTTTTGGGTAATAGATTGGGTAATAAGTCATAGAATCATGAGCACAGGGCTTGTCGGCAACGGCAGGCCCTCTGCAGTATATAAGGGGACTGTACGGATGGATACAATAGTGAAGCTGGATCTGCAGGATGAGATAACGCTGGATGAGCTCTGGAGTCTTCAGCATAAGGCGTACCGCCTGGAAGCGGAGATCATAGGGTTCCGTGATATTCCGCCGCTGCTGGAGACGAGAGACATGCTGAGCCGGGTTAAAGAGGACTTCTACGGCTGTCTCGACGACAATGAGGAGCTCATGGGGGCTGTTGCAGTGATGGAAGAGGCTCCCGGTAAGCTGACCGTTACACGCATGATGGTAAGTCCGGATCATTTTCGCCAAGGGGTGGCGGGCAGAATGTTAGAATTTATCTTTGCCCGTTATGGGGAAATGGAACAGTTTATCGTATCAACGGGGAAGCTGAATATTCCGGCAGTAACGCTCTACACCAAACACGGGTTTATTCCTGCAGGTGTTGAAGAGGTAGCTCCGGGTGTGGAGCTGATAGAATTTCACCGGAGCGGCAGGATTGAATGAGAAGCGGAGCAAACGTTCTGAAAGGAGGAGTGCCGAGATGAATTCAGGTCAACATGATCATGAGAATAATCCCGTGCAGGATGAAGAGAAGGAAGCTGATTTGCAGGAAGCTGAAGCTGGCGGAGAACCTAAGGCCCCTTATATCCCTCCCCGCCAAAAGCGGCGTCCCCGCAAACGCAAATTTATAGCCGGCCTGCTGGCTGCAGTTATTCCCGGCATGGGACATCTGTATCTCGGGCTGCTCCGTAAAGGAATTTCGTTTATTTTTCTTATTCTGCTGGATATTGTAGCGCTACTGTACTTCTCATCTATCGGGATGCAGATCAATGTACCGCTTCTAATTTTGCTGGCGCTCCTGATCCCGGCATTGTACTTCTATAATGTGTTCGATGTGCTCCAGTCTGCAGACCGGATATTGCGCTTCCCTGAAGAGCATGACCCTGAACTATCGGATATGAAGGATTCTGCGAAGAATGCAGGGCGCCGGGTGAGAATCAGCGAGCCGGGGGTTTCCTTTGGTCTGCTGCTGCTCTTTGGCGGGACACTGCTCTTCCTCTTCCGCCAGAAGCCGCCCTGGCTTCAAGTGTTCATTGAGAACTCCGCTGGTGCAACCGTAGCGGTTCTGCTGATGATTCTGGGCCTGCTGCTGGGTGTACGGGAGATTGCTAAGGACTCAGGCGCACGTCTGAGCAAGGAACGGCGGAGCCGGCGTGTGGGCAGATACACTGCATCCGCAGTACTGATTGCTGTCGGAGTTCTGTTGCTCGTGGATTGGCGTGAAGGAACAGATTATATGATGCTGCTGCTGAAATGGTGGCCTGTCATTCCGGTATTATGGGGAGCGGAGTATTTGTTAATTCACTTCTTTTCCCGCCGCCGCAGCCAGAATGCTACTATTGCCAGAGCCCGTATGGACCTGCGCGGACTGTTCTCGGCTATCCTGCTCTCGGCATGCGTATTTATCGTAACGGAGCAGGAGCATTATCTGCATCTGTGGAACCGGGTTAGTCTTAATTTGACTGTAGCGGCAGTTGATTATGGAGAAGCTGAAGGAAGCCGTTATGAGAAGGCTCCGCTTATTGTTCCAGTTGAACTGAATACGTCTGGAATCAACATTGATGCGATTAACGGAGATATTCTGATCCACCGGGCTCCAGTGGAGGATATTGAGATTACAGCAACAGTCTGGGTGGATCAGTTGGACGGCGTACTTGCCGAATCCATAGCGGATCAGTCTTTTGTCGATGTGACAGAAGACACGACGATCAAGATCACTCCCCAGGGGAAGGCGTACGGTGAATCCGGCAAACGCCAGCCGCGGATAGATCTGGACATTTCCCTCCCCGAGGACCGCCGGTTTGATCTGGGGGTCCGTACGATGAACGGCGGTATTACTCTGCAGAACGTGGAGGCTATTTCAGATATTTCTCTGGAGACAGGGAACGGGGAACTTATTCTGCACCGTATTTACGGCAATGTAAAAGGTAAAACCCTCAATGGAGCAGTACGCGCCAGAAACGTACAGGGGAGTGTTGAACTGACTACAAGCGGTGGTGATATGGGGGCCTGGGAGGTTAGCGGGGCTCTGAAGCTCTCATCGGCAGTTGGTAATATATCGGCAACGGATAGCGGAGATGCGCTGGATCTGTCCACGAAGAACGGCAATGTGGAGGTAGCCGGAGCCAGATCGAAGCTGCATGCCGAATCTTTGAATGGCAGAATCAACATTCGTTCGAACGACTTCGGCGGAGACTGGGATATCTACAGTGCTGTCGGAGATATCGATCTCTACTTGCCGCTTACGGGTAATTATACGGTGGAGGGCTCAAGCGGGTACGGGGATATTGTAACGGACCTGCCGGGACTTGTAATCGACAAAAAAAACCTCTCCGGCCAGAGCGGAACGGGTGAGTTCAAGCTTCGTGTGGATGGAAACAGCAATCTAAATGTGAGCAAATATTGAATTAAGTAATTTTTATTATATAATAATAAATATAATGTAAGGACTTCGTTGACAACATTGAAAGCCCGGTCTTACAATTACATTAGAGTTATTATTAAGTTGTATAATTAAAGGCGGTGGCATGGATGGGTAGTGGCGTACAGCATGCATTGGAGCAACTGAAGACAACCGGTGTCCGTATTACGCCTCAGCGTCATGCGATTCTTACGTACCTGATGGAAGCGATGAATCATCCTACGGCAGACGATATTTACCGAGCGCTTGAGCCTCAGTTTCCCAGTATGAGTGTGGCAACGGTGTATAACAATCTTAAGATGTTTATAGAAGCGGGTATGGTCCGCGAGCTGACCTACGGTGATAATTCCAGCCGTTTCGATGCCAATGTGTCTGATCATTATCATGTCATCTGCCAGGAATGCGGTAAGATTGAGGATTTCAGCTATTCTTCTCTCCATGAGGTAGAGGAGCGTGCCGAATTGGCTACAGGCTTTAAGATTCATGGATTACGTATGGAACTGTATGGTGTTTGCAAATGCTGCAACGAGAAGCAGCACTAAGATATGGAATTGCAGGCGTGTAGAATCCGAATGCGGATTGTACACGCTTTTTTCTATGGAGCTGTTACAAAAATACAAAGCTTCCAGCAGTTTGGCGCAACCAATAGGGCCGCGATGTCGTATACTTAACAGAAGTGCTATCTGATTATAAATTTATCATACTGTTTGGAGGATATATATTGGACAGAAGACAGAGACAAAGACGCGTCAAAAAGCGTGGAAGTCTTTTTCGCCGCTTATTGGGACTTGTCATTATAGCTGCCGCAGCCTTTTGGGTTGTTTATTATGTATTACCGAACCGTCAGCATCTGGATCCGGATTGGAAGGGGCTGGAGAAGCCTGTTTTTGTTAAGGGAGAGCTTACCGGATACTCAGCCTCAGGTACAGGGGACAGCCTGCTATTACCACTGCCGCTATTACAGGAATACGTAGATTCATCTATCCGTTACGAGGAAAAGAGCAAGTCTGTGATTCTGTCGACAGACAGCAGTCTTTTATATATGCAGGAGGATTCAACAGCAGCAAGTTTGAACAATGAGCCCCTGCAGCTTCGTCTTGCGCCTGAAGAGAAGGATGGGGTGACATATCTTCCGGCAGATACACTGGAGGACTTATATGGCTTTGAGGTAGACGAGGATAGCAGTACCGGTGCCGTTCTGTTAATGACTGCCGGCGAAACGGTGCCGTTAGGCAAAGTGAAGGGTAAGGAAGGCGGACGGACCAAAGCGCTCCGCAGCGGAGACTCCGTACATGCGCCAATCCTTGCTGATATGCCGCCGGGAGCCACAGTGAGAATCTGGAATTCAGACATCAAAGGCTGGCTGTATGTGCAGCTGGAGAGCGGATATACAGGCTTCGTCAAGGCGGACGATATTCTAGCAGACGGGAATAGGACAGTAGTGCAGCAGCCTGTGGCTCCTACCCGTGCCGAACGCAGCTGGAAAGGAAAGCCCGTTAATATGTTCTGGGAGGCAGTCTACGAACGCAAGCCGAATCCTGCGAAATTTGCTGATTTGCCAGGAATTAATGTGGTTAGTCCAACCTGGTTCAGCATTATCGATGTTAATGGTAATGTACGCAGCCAGGCTGACAGCGCCTATGTAGAGTGGGCTCACACCCAGGGCATGGAGGTATGGGGACTGCTCAGCAACAGCTTTGAGGCAGACCTGACTACGGAGGCACTATCCACGTATGACAGACGGATGAATACAATTGTGCAAATGCTGAAGTATGCGGATCTGTACAACCTGGACGGTATTAATATCGACTTTGAGAATGTATACACCAAGGACGGACCTAATGTAACCCAGTTCATGCGGGAACTGAAGCCCATGGCACAGAGCCGGAATCTGATTGTCTCTATTGATGTAACACCGAAATCAAACAGTGAAATGTGGTCCTTGTTCCTGGATCGCCGGGCGCTTGGAGCCGTGTCGGATTTCCTGATTGTGATGGCTTACGATGAGCATTGGGCGGCCAGTCCGGTTGCCGGTTCTGTAGCTTCCCTGCCGTGGGTGAGGAATTCTATAAGCCGGATTATTGAAGAGGATGAAGTGCCTGCCGAGAAGCTGATTCTGGGGGTGCCATTGTACACTCGTATCTGGACCGAGAAGACCGAGAAAGGTGAAAACAAAGTAAGTTCCAAGGCCGTCAGTATGAATGCGGTTCAGGAGATACTTGCCGAGAAGAAGCTGACACCGGTTCTTGATAAGGAAGCAGGACAGAATTATGTGGAATACAAAGAAGAGGGTGCTCTGCGCAAAATATGGATTGAGGATAAAGTTTCGCTGGCAGCCAGAGTCGATCTGGCGCAGTCCTTCGGCCTTGGCGGGGTAGCCTCATGGAATCGGAGCTTTGCCAATCCGGAAGCGTGGGAAGCACTCAAAGCGATTGTTGAATAATGCTTAGGGGGATTAAATATAAAACGGGTGTCGTCCAGTAGAGGACGACACCCGTTTTTGTTTGTATTCGGCAGGAGATTATTTCTGTAAAGACATATGAATTCGATTATTGCTTCAATTGCTGGACTTCAAGTTCTTCAGCGGTAATTGTGGCTTGTGCAGGGTCCATCGTGAGGATGGTGTGACAGAACATACAGCGGTCCGTTTTGCCAAGCATTTTGGTCAGCTTATGGCATTCGGGACATTCCACCTGGACAGCACTGGTTGAGAGCATGCCCGCCCAGAAGTAGATGGCCAGACTGGCCATCATGGAGATTAGACCAATGACGAGACCGATAGCAGCGACAACCTTGCCTGCAGACCCCCAGAATACAATGCCTGCGGTTCCCATAATCATAAGGCCCATACCCAGCATCGTAAGAAGCAGTCCCCATGTACGAAAAGCGTTGATTTTGGCCGATTTAAATTTCATGAGTATTATCTCCTAACTGAAATATAGTTCGGTTATCCAGGAGGAACTGACATGAATATGTAGAATATCATTTATGTAAAGAGAATTATAACTGACTGGATGCAAAATCGCCAAATTTGATGGAGGGAAGTATGGAACTGTCCAATTTGACCCTATTAAGTGGGGAGACATTTGATGAGAATGTTCTTGGAGCCGTTGCTTTGCGGCAAAGAGGCAATGATACATTTCAGAGCGCGCTGCTGCATGACTTTGATATGATGGTGCTCATGCTGCATGAGGAACAGGAGACAGAGCGAATTATAACCCACACCATTGCCGGGGACCGGCGGACGCAATCCGTGCATGTGGGTCTATCTGCTTTGGAACGCGCTGTGATGGCAGGGGACAATAATGAACTCCTTACCAGTTTAATGTCCGGTGAGGTGATCTGGGACCCTAAGGGAATATTGGCGGAGATGCGGAAGGAACTCATTCAGTTCCAAGGTCCGCTGAAAGAGCGGGTATTGTTTATGGAATTCTCCCGGTTCCTACATATGTATGTGAAGTCGAAACGTTACCTTGAAGCAGGCTGTACTATGGATGCTTATAACTGCGTGCTGATCGCTCTGTATCATTGGGCACGTATTGAAGTGAGCGAGGCCGGATATTTTCCGGAGCCCGCAGTGTGGGGACAGGTCAAAAATTTGAATTCTCCGGTTCATAAGTTATATGAAGAACTGACAGTAAGTACAGAAACGCTGGAGCAGAGAGTCGAACTGATTTTGCTGGCCTGCGAGTTTGCGTTAATGTCAAAAATGGCGGATTGTTGCGCCATGCTGCTCCATATCCTGAGCAGCCGCAAGGAGGCTTGGAGTATCAAGGAACTTCTGCAGCATTCAGGACTGAGCCAGCTCCAGGCAGAGCTACCGCTTGTTCTGCGCAAGCTTGTATCGCGTTCATTAATTAGAGAAATTACTTCTTGGGCTGTAGAGGCCGGGGACGGACATGCAATTCGGTATACCCTTTAGTTAGGTGGCTGTCCACGGACATGAATAGACCTATAATAGAAAAAGTAAGCAGGAGGATGGAGAGAGGTAGTGTACTCTCTTTTTTTATTTGTTCCTTGCTGCATGAGCGCAGATAATGAGGGGAATATTTAGGGTTGACTAGGACGCAACTTATGTGATAAATTATAACTCGTCCCTCTGACATAACGATGCGCTGCAAAGCAGTCGTAAATCAGCCAAAAAAAGAAATCAAAAAAAAGGTTGACTAAAACGAGGGCGCTGTGATATATTATAAAGGTCGCTGCTGAAACAAATAACGGCGACAAAAGATGAGACATTGATCTTTGAAAACTGAACAACGAGTGAGTGGGAGATCGCTTCGGCGAGATCCAAAAAAGAGAATGAAAATTCTCGTCAGATGTTTCAAAATGAGCAATCGCTCTTTCTAAAACCAATTTGGAGAGTTTGATCCTGGCTCAGGACGAACGCTGGCGGCATGCCTAATACATGCAAGTCGAGCGGAGTTCATTTGAAAGCTTGCTTTTAAATGAATTTAGCGGCGGACGGGTGAGTAACACGTAGGCAACCTGCCCTCAAGACTGGGATAACTACCGGAAACGGTAGCTAATACCGGATAATTTCTTTCCTCTCCTGAAGAGAGAATGAAAGGCGGAGCAATCTGCCACTTGGGGATGGGCCTGCGGCGCATTAGCTAGTTGGTGGGGTAACGGCTCACCAAGGCGACGATGCGTAGCCGACCTGAGAGGGTGAACGGCCACACTGGGACTGAGACACGGCCCAGACTCCTACGGGAGGCAGCAGTAGGGAATCTTCCGCAATGGGCGAAAGCCTGACGGAGCAATGCCGCGTGAGTGATGAAGGTTTTCGGATCGTAAAGCTCTGTTGCCAGGGAAGAACGTCCGGTAGAGTAACTGCTACCGGAGTGACGGTACCTGAGAAGAAAGCCCCGGCTAACTACGTGCCAGCAGCCGCGGTAATACGTAGGGGGCAAGCGTTGTCCGGAATTATTGGGCGTAAAGCGCGCGCAGGCGGTCATTTAAGTCTGGTGTTTAAACCTTGGGCTCAACCTGGGGTCGCACTGGAAACTGGGTGACTTGAGTACAGAAGAGGAAAGTGGAATTCCACGTGTAGCGGTGAAATGCGTAGATATGTGGAGGAACACCAGTGGCGAAGGCGACTTTCTGGGCTGTAACTGACGCTGAGGCGCGAAAGCGTGGGGAGCAAACAGGATTAGATACCCTGGTAGTCCACGCCGTAAACGATGAGTGCTAGGTGTTAGGGGTTTCGATACCCTTGGTGCCGAAGTTAACACAGTAAGCACTCCGCCTGGGGAGTACGGTCGCAAGACTGAAACTCAAAGGAATTGACGGGGACCCGCACAAGCAGTGGAGTATGTGGTTTAATTCGAAGCAACGCGAAGAACCTTACCAGGTCTTGACATCCCGATGAAAGCATTAGAGATAGTGCCCCTCTTCGGAGCATCGGAGACAGGTGGTGCATGGTTGTCGTCAGCTCGTGTCGTGAGATGTTGGGTTAAGTCCCGCAACGAGCGCAACCCTTGACTTTAGTTGCCAGCAGGTCGAGCTGGGCACTCTAGAGTGACTGCCGGTGACAAACCGGAGGAAGGTGGGGATGACGTCAAATCATCATGCCCCTTATGACCTGGGCTACACACGTACTACAATGGCCGGTACAACGGGAAGCGAAACCGCGAGGTGGAGCCAATCCCAGCAAAGCCGGTCTCAGTTCGGATTGCAGGCTGCAACTCGCCTGCATGAAGTCGGAATTGCTAGTAATCGCGGATCAGCATGCCGCGGTGAATACGTTCCCGGGTCTTGTACACACCGCCCGTCACACCACGAGAGTTTACAACACCCGAAGTCGGTGGGGTAACCCGCAAGGGAGCCAGCCGCCGAAGGTGGGGTAGATGATTGGGGTGAAGTCGTAACAAGGTAGCCGTATCGGAAGGTGCGGCTGGATCACCTCCTTTCTATGGAGAATCGTCACCTGCAACGGTGACATTCAAATCGGAAGCGTAAGCTTCCACAACGAACCTTAGGGTTCAAACACTCACTCGTTGGTCAGTTTTGAGAGCTCAAACTCTCATCTTTAAACTGTCTGAATTTTCGAACATCACAGTCGTGATTGTACCGAAATTTCAGCACCTTGATCCTTGAAAACTGGATACCGAAACGAATTTGCGTTTTAGAACATCTTTTAGCTGAAACTTGTGTAAGCAAGTTGAAATAGTTATTAGTCATGCTGAGCGATGGTTTTGGATTATGAGCGACTTTTGGCTTTAAACAGACTAGCGGACGGATTCATCCGGAAGCGCTGTTTAAAACAAGATGAGCGAATGAGCCAATACCGGAGCGATTGGTTAAGCTAATAAGAGCACACGGAGGATGCCTAGGCGCCAGGAGCCGACGAAGGACGTGGCGAACAACGAAACTGCCTCGGGGAGCTGTAAGCAAGCTTTGATCCGGGGGTGTCCGAATGGGGAAACCCAGCTGTGGTAATTCGCAGTTACTCGTATCTGAATACATAGGATACGCAGAGGCAGACCAGGGGAACTGAAACATCTAAGTACCCTGAGGAAGAGAAAACAATAGTGATTCCGTCAGTAGCGGCGAGCGAACGCGGAACAGCCTAAACCAAGGGGCTTGCCCCTTGGGGTTGTGGGACGTCTCACATGGAGTTACAAAGGAATATGGTAGGCGAAGAGGTCTGGAAAGGCCCGCGATAGAGGTAAAAGCCCTGTAGCCTAAACTGTGTTCTCTCCGAGACGGATCCCGAGTAGTGCGGGGCACGTGAAACCCCGTATGAATCCAGCAGGACCATCTGCTAAGGCTAAATACTACCTGGCGACCGATAGTGAAACAGTACCGTGAGGGAAAGGTGAAAAGCACCCCGGAAGGGGAGTGAAATAGAACCTGAAACCGTGTGCTTACAAAAAGTCAGAGCCCTATTACTGGGTGATGGCGTGCCTTTTGTAGAATGAACCGGCGAGTTACGTTTAACATGCAAGGTTAAGTCGAGAAGACGGAGCCGCAGCGAAAGCGAGTCTGAATAGGGCGAATGAGTATGTGGACGTAGACCCGAAACCGTGTGATCTACCCCTGTCCAGGGTGAAGGTGCGGTAACACGCACTGGAGGCCCGAACCCACGCATGTTGAAAAATGCGGGGATGAGGTGGGGGTAGCGGAGAAATTCCAATCGAACTCGGAGATAGCTGGTTCTCCCCGAAATAGCTTTAGGGCTAGCCTCGGTGAATGGAGTGGTGGAGGTAGAGCACTGATTGGGTGCGGGGCCCGCAAGGGTTACCAAGCTCAGTCAAACTCCGAATGCCATTAACTTCTTGCCGGGAGTCAGACAGTGAGTGCTAAGATCCATTGTCAAAAGGGAAACAGCCCAGACCATCAGCTAAGGTCCCCAAGTGTGTGTTAAGTGGGAAAGGATGTGGAGTTGCACAGACAACCAGGATGTTGGCTTAGAAGCAGCCACCATTGAAAGAGTGCGTAATAGCTCACTGGTCGAGTGACTCTGCGCCGAAAATGTAACGGGGCTAAACACACCACCGAAGCTATGGCTAGATGCTTTGCATCTGGGGTAGGGGAGCGTTGTATGTAGGTTGAAGGTGTACCGTAAGGAGCGCTGGACAGCATACAAGTGAGAATGCCGGTATGAGTAACGAAAAGATCAGTGAGAATCTGATCCGCCGAAAGCCCAAGGTTTCCTGAGGAAGGCTCGTCCGCTCAGGGTAAGTCGGGACCTAAGGCGAGGCCGAAAGGCGTAGTCGAAGGACAACAGTTTGAAATTACTGTACCACCGTAATCCGCTATGAGCGATGGGGTGACGCAGGAGGGTAGTGACGCGGACTGATGGATGTGTCCGTCTAAGCAGTGAGGCTGATGTGTAGGCAAATCCGCACATCATTAAGGCTGGGCTGTGATGGGGAGCGAAAATTGTAGTAGCGAAGGTCATGATCTCACACTGCCAAGAAAAGCCTCTAGCCAGGAGAAGGTGCCCGTACCGCAAACCGACACAGGTAGGCGAGAAGAGAATTCTAAGGCGCGCGGAAGAACTCTCGTTAAGGAACTCGGCAAAATGACCTCGTAACTTCGGGAGAAGAGGTGCCTCGGTAGGGTGAATAGCCCGAGGGGGCCGCAGTGAAAAGGCCCAAGCGACTGTTTAGCAAAAACACAGGTCTGTGCGAAGCCGCAAGGCGAAGTATACGGGCTGACGCCTGCCCGGTGCTGGAAGGTTAAGGGGAGTGGTTAGGGGCAACCCGAAGCTGTGAACCGAAGCCCCAGTAAACGGCGGCCGTAACTATAACGGTCCTAAGGTAGCGAAATTCCTTGTCAGGTAAATTCTGACCCGCACGAATGGCGTAACGACTTGGGCGCTGTCTCAACGAGAGATCCGGTGAAATTTTAATACCTGTGAAGATGCAGGTTACCCGCGACAAGACGGAAAGACCCCATGGAGCTTTACTGCAGCTTGATATTGAATTTGGGTACGATCTGTACAGGATAGGTGGGAGCCGGTGAGGCAGGAGCGCAAGCTTCTGCGGAGGCGCCGTTGGGATACCACCCTGATCGTATCTAGGTTCTAACCTGGTACCCTAAGCGGGTACGGGGACCGTGTCAGGCGGGCAGTTTGACTGGGGCGGTCGCCTCCTAAAGAGTAACGGAGGCGTTCAAAGGTTCCCTCAGAATGGTTGGAAATCATTCGCAGAGTGCAAAGGCATAAGGGAGCTTGACTGCGAGACCTACAAGTCGAGCAGGGACGAAAGTCGGACTTAGTGATCCGGTGGTACCGCATGGAAGGGCCATCGCTCAACGGATAAAAGCTACCCTGGGGATAACAGGCTTATCTCCCCCAAGAGTCCACATCGACGGGGAGGTTTGGCACCTCGATGTCGGCTCATCGCATCCTGGGGCTGAAGTAGGTCCCAAGGGTTGGGCTGTTCGCCCATTAAAGCGGTACGCGAGCTGGGTTCAGAACGTCGTGAGACAGTTCGGTCCCTATCTGTCGTGGGCGCAGGAAATTTGAGAGGAGCTGTCCTTAGTACGAGAGGACCGGGATGGACGTACCGCTGGTGCATCAGTTGTTCCGCCAGGAGCATGGCTGAGTAGCTACGTACGGACGGGATAAGCGCTGAAAGCATCTAAGCGTGAAGCCCCCCTCAAGATGAGATTTCCCAACTAGTAAGACCCCTTGAAGACGACGAGGTAGATAGGTTGGAGGTGGAAGTGCAGCAATGCATGGAGCTGACCAATACTAATCGGTCGAGGGCTTATCCAAATTTCTTAGAGCGCAGATTCGTTTCGGATTCAGTTTTCAGGCGATCAAGCTTGATATGTATATTCCCTGATAGCTCAGTTGGTAGAGCACTCGACTGTTAATCGAGTTGTCACAGGTTCGAGTCCTGTTCGGGGAGCCATTTGGAGAGGTGTCCGAGTTTGGCCGAAGGAGCACGATTGGAAATCGTGTAGGCGCCACAAGCGTCTCGAGGGTTCGAATCCCTCTCTCTCCGTAGCTTTACTTTACAAGTAGTTAACAGCATGGCTCGTTGGTCAAGGGGTTAAGACACCTCCCTTTCACGGAGGTAACATGGGTTCGAATCCCATACGAGTCACCAATTTCTTCTTCGATTAATGGGATGAGAATTCCCTGGGTTCGTTGAAGCATAGGCATCGTAAGGAATACATCGCAATCTCGTAACGGAGTGGAGAGTATCTCATACGAGTCATATATGGAGGCTTAGCTCAGCTGGGAGAGCATCTGCCTTACAAGCAGAGGGTCGGGGGTTCGAACCCCTCAGCCTCCACCATCTATCTTTTAATAGAATAGATCTTTAACATTGACGCGGGGTGGAGCAGCCCGGTAGCTCGTCGGGCTCATAACCCGAAGGCCGCAGGTTCAAATCCTGCCCCCGCAACCAATTTGGAACCGTGGTGTAGTTGGCCTAACATGCCTGCCTGTCACGCAGGAGATCGCGGGTTCGAATCCCGTCGGTTCCGCCATCTTTATGAAAAAATGTTCGGCTCGGTAGCTCAGTCGGTAGAGCAAAGGACTGAAAATCCTTGTGTCGGGGGTTCGATTCCCTCCCGCGCCACCATATTTCTTACAACTTAATACGCCGGTGTAGCTCAATTGGTAGAGCAACTGACTTGTAATCAGTAGGTTGGGGGTTCAAGTCCTCTCGCCGGCACCATCCTCGGAGGCTTAGCGAAGTGGCCAAACGCATCAGACTGTAAATCTGCTCACGTACGTGTTCGGTGGTTCGAATCCATCAGCCTCCACCATTTTTAGGGGCATAGTTTAAAGGTAGAACAACGGTCTCCAAAACCGTTGGTGTGGGTTCAATTCCTGCTGCCCCTGCCAAGTAATATCCTATAAAATTTAATATGGCGATCGTGGCGAAGTGGTTAACGCACCGGATTGTGGTTCCGGCATTCGTGGGTTCGAGACCCATCGGTCGCCCCATTTCTTTTATAAGAGTTATAAGGCATTGCAATTAAATAAGCTTCATATGGCGACTGTGGCGAAGGGGTTAACGCACCGGATTGTGGTTCCGGCATTCGTGGGTTCGAGACCCATCAGTCGCCCCATTTTATTAAATCAAATGTTGGGGATTAGCCAAGCGGTAAGGCAACGGACTTTGACTCCGTCATTCATAGGTTCGATTCCTATATCCCCAGCCATTATATGCGGACGTGGCTCAGCGGTAGAGCATCGCCTTGCCAAGGCGAGGGTCGCGGGTTCGATTCCCGTCGTCCGCTCCATTTTTTGGTGCCATAGCCAAGTGGTAAGGCAAAGCTCTGCAAAAGCTTTATCCCCAGTTCAAATCTGGGTGGCACCTCCATTTTATTTTAGAATCAATTGTAAATAATATGTATATGCCGGCGTGGCGGAATGGCAGACGCGCTCGACTCAAAATCGAGTGGGAAACCGTGGAGGTTCGAGTCCTCTCGCCGGTATCTGCTAAAAGAGTTCATCAGAGATATTCTCTGGTGGGCTCTTTTTTCTTTTTATTTGAGCTGTATTCTCTTACTCCAGTTATGCGTAGAACTATCAAGATCCAGGCAATCTTTATCAGAACCAACAAATTGATTTCTAGCCGCACCTAGACCAACGATACCTCATGCCTGCCCCCACAGCTAAGGGAACACTAATACCGGAAGCTACCGCCCCGCATAGATTCAGGGAAACAGAATATCCCACTGTCCATAGTACCCATTTGCTGCGGAAACTCCCGTTTGATCAGGCTCGGAAGTAATACATTACATAGGGGAATAGCAAACCTCAGAATTGCAGTTCCAACATACAAGGTCACTCCGCCCGATTACGACTGAACAGCAATGGTCCCACCGATGTGAGGGGAGCACGCAAATTCGCTGCGATAAAAATAATTCCTACGATCATGAACCAGAGTGTCGCTTGCTTGCGAATACCGGTTCTGGAGACGGACAGCTTCCTCAGCTTTATGACCATCCTGATTGGCAATGGCTTGATAAATCAGGTCATAGGAGTCGAGATAAAAGCCGCATCTTTGCTTCGTTTCCAAAACCATGTTCTGACCTCCAGGCTCTCGAACTTATCGGTATGCTGAATCACTTTTCTTATTACTGACCCCAAAATACTGGAGGAGCAGACATAAGTCCCATCCCCTTGCCTGGTCTTCAGCAGAAGAGCAGAGAAGCGGCCCTCAAAAATGAGCGTCCGCTTCATTTTAAATAATTTATAATTCTTCGGAATAAAATGCTTTGGATACTGCCTCTGTGGCTTTATCAATAAAAGCTGCAACTTTACTGGGGCTTTCCTTCAAACCACTACTCACCCACTTTTTTATAATGGCTATACTGCCATGAGCGGCAAACGTATACCAAGACTCAAATAATTGTGGATCAAAATATTTTAATTCCTGCTTCCATCGCTCAATGGTTAAATCGTGACTGATATAAAGGATTCTTTCTAATAATTCTTTATCGCCATGCTCTGAGAACAGAACCTCACAAATCGTTTTATTCGCTTTTATATATTTACATAATTCATAAGATAGCTTTTCAGGAGTTTTAACGTCAGAAGAATTAATCCCAAGTTGCTTAATTTCTTCGTAAAGATCATTCTCGATCGTTGAAAGAAGCTCAAACTGATTAGCATAGTGTGAATAAAAGGTGTTGCGATTAATGTTTGCTTCGCTGCAAATGTCGGTCACTGTAACTTTATTGATAGACCGTTCTGTCAAAAGCTTCAACAAGCTTTCTTTTATAACCATTTTTGTATATCTCACTCTGTGATCTGCTTTTTTGTCTGCCATAATATCCTCCCCATATAAAATAAAAAATGAACAAAACTAATGTGATTTGTATGATAACTAACATAATTCAAACGAACAGCCTGTTGTTTTACTAACATGGTGATATTATAATTTATTTGAACGTTCGATTCAAATTAAATTAAATGGAGGTAAAATATGGGAGATATAACTGTAGTCCCTGTATGGATTATTCAAGATATTATGGTATTAATTGCTGCTGTTCTAATGGTTTTCTATATCCTTGATAAGGAAGAACATCCTAAAACGGTTCTAATGCAATTTATAGGTTTTGTGTTTTTTTACGCAGCTGTTTTTGAAATTACTGCGTCATCTCTTGGGGAAGGTTTCTACGCCTATGGGCGGAGTATTTTAATGTTATTTAATATACCTATTACTGTCCCTATAATTGAGTTTCTGATCATTTATTCAACTTTGCGTGTTCTAAAGTCTGTAAATATACCGTCCTGGACTAAACCCTTTATTACGGGATTAAGCGCTATGGTGTTTGACTTTTCATTGGATCCGGTGGCCGTTAAACAGATATTTCAGACCATGGAAGGAAGCATTGCAAGATGGACGTATTATCCGCTGGCCGGTGAACCTCAAATCTATGGGGAACCTGTGATGAATTTTACAGGATGGATTTATATAGCGGGATATTGGACAGTCTTTATTCTAATTGGTGAATGGTGGCATAAAAAGAAAGGCTACAGTAAATCCGTTGGTTACATTTATCCGTTTCTGGCGGCAATTGCGTCATTGGCTTGTATGTTCTCACCTTTATCTAACTTCTTTAATTATATGGGGCCGTTCTTCGAAAGAACCTCAAATATGCAATGGGTGAATTTGATTGCACTTTCTGTAATTACAATCGGAGTTTTAGCATTAGCTTTCCTAAAGTTCTGGGACCGGAAGGTGAATTATTCAATCACTCCCAAAAAAGATTTTCCGATCATGTTTACGTTCTTGGGGTTCCCCCTGGTTAATACTATATTTTGCCTTATAGGAGGCTACACGGAAGTACTGTGGTTGGTCGTTCTAGCTCAGATAGTATTAATGTTTGCCTGGATTGGAATTTATATGATGGGTAAAAAGGCAAGCCCAATTGCGAGGTAGTTAAAAAAAACACCGCCTGGCTTTAGACGGGACTGACCCCATAACGTGAGACAAATCAAAACACCTACAAGAAAATGAAACCCTGTCGTAAGATAGGGAGATAATCTTGGAGGTGTTTTTGCGTTGGCAACGAGAGTGAGTTACCCGGTAGAAATCAAAATGAAAGCCATTGAGATGAGGTTGGCAGGAGTTCCGGTCAGAGAGGTTATGGAGGAGCTAGGGATACGGAATAACACACAGTTAAAGACATGGATGAGGTGGTATCGAAAAGGCGAAGTGCATCGTCTGGAGCAGCCCGTGGGCAAACAGTACAGCTACGGAAAAGGTCCAGAACACTCTACGGAGCTGGAAAGAGTAAAGGCGGAGAATCGTTTCTTAAAGCAGCAACTAGACGTGCTAAAAAAGTACAGGGAACTGGAAAGGAGGTGGAACCGCAAGTCGTTATTACCTGGATCGAGTCCATTCGAGAAGAAGTAACGGTGAAAGAGGCTTGCGCATGGCTTGGGATTGCAAGAGCCACATACTACCGCTGGAAAGCCGCAGTAGAAACCGAGCCTTCAGAGTCTATAGCGGAGAAGATAAGGCAGCTTTGCGTACAGCATAAATTCCGATATGGGTACCGGAAAATCACCGCACTCCTTCGGGCAGAAGAACCCATAAACCACAAACGAGTTCAACAGATTATGCAGCGTGAAGGGCTACAATGCCGTGTAAGGAGGAAGAAACGTAAGGCCCCGGGGCAGCCAGCACATCCAGCAGAAAATCTGCTGAAGCGGCAATTTCATGCAGAGGGGCATCTGCAAAAGCTCGTCACGGACATTACCTATTTACCGTTTGGAGGGAAGATGTTGTATCTCTCGAGCATTCTGGACCTATACAATGGGGAGATTGTAGCTTACAGTATAGCGGACAAGCAAGACACATCTTTAGTGTTGCATACACTGAATCAACTTCCAAAACGGGCAAATATGCTGCTTCATAGCGACCAGGGCAGTGTATATACGTCTCAGATGTACCAGACTGCAGTCAAAGGAAAAGGCATTACCATGAGCATGTCCCGCAAGGGAACGCCCGCCGATAATGCCCCCATCGAATCGTTTCATTCCACCCTAAAGTCTGAAACGTTCTACCTCGAAGATCTCATGTGTACAACGACGGCAATCGTTGAACAGACCGTTCGAGACTACATCACTTACTATAACTCAATTCGGATTCAGGCGAAACTAAATAACCAGTCACCGGTGGATTTCCGGCGACTGGCTGCTTGAACTTGCAGGGTGTTTTGATCCCTGTCTCACGAACGGGGGGCAGTCCCGACCTCTTTCGTCTAAAGCTGGCGGTGTTTTCATTTTGCCTTCTTGGTTAAGGAAGCACATTCCCTGCCGCGCGGTAGATCTCATACCATTCCTGGCGGCTGAGGGTTATATCGGAAGCTTTGGCGATATCCAGCAGACGCTTAGTGTTGGTGGTACCGACAATCGGCTGCATCTTAGCCGGATGTCTCAGTAGCCAGGCGATTGCGATGGCGGTATCTGCTACACCTTTTTCCGCAGCCAGACGGTTAATGACTTCATTCACCTCCGGGAACTTCTCATTGCCGAGGAATACGCCTTCAAAGAAACCGTATTGGAACGGGGACCAAGGCTGGATGGTCATGTCATGCAGACGGCTGTATTCCAGGATGCCTCCGTCATGGACTACAGAACCGGCGTTGGTCATGTTGACATTGAAGCCGGAGTCAATCATGCCGGTAACCATAATGCTAAGCTGAAGCTGGTTGAACAGCAGGGGCTGCTTGACGTTCTTTTTGAGCAATTCAATCTGCAGGGGATTCTGGTTACTAACGCCAAAGTGTTTAACCAAACCTCTGCTTTCCAGCTCATCGAAGGCTTCGGCTACTTCTTCAGGCTCCATCAGCGTGTCAGGGCGGTGGAGGAGAAGTACATCGACATAATCGGTCTGTAACCGCTTCAAGCTGTTCTCAACCGAAGTTACAATATGCTCTTTGGAGAAGTCGAAGAAGCCGTTGCGGATACCGCATTTGGCCTGAATCATCATACGATCCCGCATGCCGGGATTGGCGGTCAGAACGTTGCCGAACACTTCTTCAGCTTTACCCCCGGCATAAATATCAGCATGGTCGAAGAAGTCTATACCAGCCTCCAGGGCGCTGTGAATATGTATATCGGCCTCTTGTGGCGACAGATCTGCAATCCGCATACAGCCCAGGGAGATTTCAGCAACCTCAAGCGCACCATTAGCAACATTAATTCTTTTTACCATTAATTATTCACTCCTTAAATGAAGGTACAGTGTTAAGCTTAGACCTTAGAGTTAGGTGTAAGTCAATAGATTTATAGAGCGGCTTTTCATAGAAACCAAATGGTGTTACCTTAAGAGGTGAAACCGATACCAGCTGACAGAAGGGAGCTGCAATAATGGGATACAGCATCAAAACCATAGCACAAAAAAGCGGACTAAGCCAATATACGCTGCGTTACTACGAACGGGAGGGCGTATTGCCGGTTGTGGCAAGAGATGCTAACGGAAACCGGTGTTTTGACGATGAGGATCTGGAGTTAATTTCGTTAATCTGCTGTCTTAAGGATACAGGGATGGCGATTGCCGATATCAAACAATTCATTGCGCTTTCCAAAGAAGGGGTAAGTGCTTTGCCCGATCAGCGCAGACTGCTGCAGGAGCATAAAGTGCATATTGATGAGAAGATTAAATTCTTTCAGAGCTTTGCGCAAAAGGTTGATCACAAAATCGCTTATTTTGCCTCACTGGAGAATGAAGCGAAGGCTGCCAGACCCTAATCTTGAGCCGTAGGGCCGTATGATTATTGTCGCTGCAATGAAGGATTGGAAATGCTGCAGCCAGTACTTAAAACTGTAGCAAAGCCGGTATAAGAATGAGATGAATTATAAATAGAGTAAGGCCTTATACTGGGTTGAAATCCTTGCGGAGACCGGGTTCCCGGGTTATCCTTAGTTGCTTATAGAGTATATAGAAGGGCAGCAGAAAGAACGGGATATCCAGGAAAATGGAATGCAAAGACTGCTCATGTAATGTTAAGTGACATATAAATTGACTATTTCTTGACAATGCGGTTTATAATCTTGACGGGAAGCCTCTTGATGATATGATAAAGGTACTTAAGGATGCCGATTCCGGATATTACGTTATATTAATTAACATGATAATGCCGGGGCTGCTTGTTTATCAGATGGACTAATCAAATAAGCTCTTGCTCTTGTATAAGCTCAATAATTTGGTTTGAGCGTTTCGACCAGGCGACCGTAAATTGCCCCAGGCTACAGGAGGTACGTGATAGGAATTGCTTTTCACTGTGCGGAGGAATCCGTGTGAGGCAGTGTTTACTATTATGTGCCTTTTGTACCCTGGGTTTTTTGTTGTGTACAGAAGCGTGGAGCTGATCTTGTCCCGTCCGGCCAGAGTGAGGATTCAACCAAATCATAAAGAAGAGGTGTGTACTGATGGGTTATGAACTGATCATTAAAAATGCGAGTATTCCGCAAGGCGACAGACAGGTGCTGACGGACATTCTGGTGAACAATGGCGTTATCGTGGGGTTTGCCAAGGATATTGACGCGGAGGCCGATACGATTATTGATGCACAGGGCAAACTGGTGCTGCCTGGGGTCATTGATTCGCATACCCACTTTAATGATCCGGGGTTCACACACCGTGAGGACTTCGTTACAGGGACCAGCAGCGCTGCGGCCGGCGGGGTAACGATGATAGTCGATATGCCTTGCTGCAGCGTACCGTCTGTACGTTCGGTGGAGAACCTGCATAACAAGCTAAATGCGCTCGAAGGTAAAGGAATCGTCGACTACGCCATGTGGGGCGGGATTACCGGCGAGGATGTACGCAATGATGTGCTGGATATTGTGAAGGAGCAGGCTGCTGAGGGCGTTGTTGCTTTTAAAGTATATATGACACCGTCTGTACCATCTTACCCGCGTGTGACGGACCCTGAGATGCTCGAAGCCTTCTATGCTGTAGCCGAAACTGGAATGCCAATCGGAATTCATGCCGAGAACTATGCCATCTGCGATTACTATACCCAGAAGCTGAAGAAGGAAGGACGGATGGATTATCCGGCATGGGCTGAAGCGCGCAAGATTCTGGCGGAAAAAGCGGCGATCCAGCTGGGTATCAGCTTCTCGGAGGAAACAGGAGCCCGCTTGCATATCGTGCATATGAGTACGGCGGCAGGCAATCAGCTGATCAAGGAAGCGAAGCTTAAAGGGGTGAAGGTGACCGCGGAGTCCTGTCCGCATTACCTTACACTGAATGCGGTGGATGCGATGACGGAGTTTGGGACTTTTGCCAAAATAGCACCTCCGCTGCGCCGTCCGGAAGATAATGAAGCGCTATGGCAGGGGCTGGTGGACGGAACGATTGACTTCATGGCTACCGACCATGCTCCTTATGAGATTGCTACGGAAAAGGATGCGCCGGGCATGGATGTCTGGACTTCCTTCCCGGGGATTCCGGGTGTAGAAACGCTGGTGCCGATTATGATTAGTGAAGGCTACAACAAAGGCAGACTCAGCCTGTCCCGCCTGGTGGAGCTGCTGTGTACGAATCCGGCCATCCATTATGGCCTGTATCCGAAGAAGGGCGCCCTTGAAATCGGCACCGATGCCGACTTCACGATTGTCGATCTGGAGAAGGAATGGACGCTCGACAAAGATAAAATGCACTGCAAACCGAAATACACCCCGTTCCACGGAATGAAGCTGAAAGGCAAGGTGGATAAAACCATTGTCAGAGGCACATTAGTCTACGATGACGAGCTTGGTGTGGTCGGTAAACCGGGCTATGGCGAGTTCGTTAAACGGCAGACGATCAGCGAGCTTCCGCGTTTGCTTAAATACTAGGGCGGTAGCATCGGAGAGGTTGGGGAATGCGCAGAAGGCTGATGGGATACGAAGTGGAAATCAAGAGAGGGAAGTGAGCATAATGGCTAAACACGCGGTAGTAATTATTGATATGCTGAATGACTTCATCCATCCGGATGGAGCGCTGACTTGTCCGAACGGTGCGGGAATCGTGCCAGCAATTCAAGAGCTGATCGAATTCAGCCACGAGAATGATATTCAGGTGATCTTCGTGCAGGAGGCGCACCGGCAGAATGATGCTGACTTCAGGGTAAGACCGGTGCACGCGATCAAAGGTACCTGGGGATCGGATTTCATTGCCGAGCTGACTCCGCAGCCGGATAAGGGCGATTATATCGTGCAGAAAAGAAGACACAGCGCCTTCAGCTATACGGATATGGATCTTTTTCTCCGTGAGGAGGGGATTGATACGGTTGTAGTTACTGGGGTATGGACCAACGTCTGTGTCCGCTCTACGGCATCCGACGCGATGTACCACACTTACAAGGTCAAGTGTATCAGCGACTGCTGCGCCTCCAAGGATGAGGAGATGCATATTTCCGGTCTGCGGGATATCGGGATTTTTGGAGAAGTGCTGACCCTGGCCGAGTATAAAGAGGTTAATGCTGTTGTAAAAGGCTAAAAGGATAAAAGGCTAAAAGACTGAAAGACTGAACCTGATACTATAAAAGCTCCATGCTGTACGGCGGTGCCGCTCAGCTGGGGCTTTTTGCGTGAAGGCGGATGGGAGGGTGTTCCTCTTAATACACAGATAAATAATCCAGTAAAAACGGTAAATATGCTATTCCATTAGCGGCTGCTAAAAGCTTAAGATGCAGTAAGAGGCCAGGGTCAAATGCCTCAAAGTCAGCTATGTGCACCTTAGTTGTGATCCTGCACTATGAACCTGCGAAGGTCTTGGGTAAAATGAAGCTGGAACTGCTGACGCAGAAGGTAAGGGAATCATGGAAGAGAACAAAATCATTGTGAGAGACCAATAAGGAGGAAAATATAATGTTCAGCAACGAGCCCAGTCTGGAATGGTTATGCGATGTTTCGGTTTTTAAGGTGAACCGATTGGAAGCGCATTCGGACCATCGTTATTACAAGACCATGGAGGAAGCGGAGCGACAAGTCCCAATGGAGCTGCGTCATTCCCTGAACGGAGACTGGAAATTCAGCTACGCGGTGAATGCGGCCAGCCGGATTCAGGATTTCTATAAGGCGGATTATGATGCCAGAGGCTGGGGGGACATTCAGGTGCCCGGTCATATCCAGCTTCAGGGGTACGGCAAGCCGCAATATGCCAATACGATGTATCCCTGGGACGGGCTTGATGCTGTGCGGCCGCCGGCGATTCCGGAGGAGAGCAATACGGTGGGGAGTTATGTGAAGTATTTTGAAGTTCCGGCGAATATGGAGAACGGACCGGTCTTTATTTCTTTTCAGGGCGTAGAGGCGGCTTGTTATGTCTGGCTTAATGGACAATTCGTCGGCTACAGTGAAGACAGCTTCACACCTGCAGAGTTTGAGTTGACCTCTTATTTGCAGGAGGGGGTGAACAAGCTGGCCGTTGAGGTCTATCAGCGCTGCACGGGCAGCTGGCTGGAGGATCAGGATTTCTGGCGGTTCTCGGGTATCTTCCGCGAGGTGTATCTGTATACGGTGCCGGAGCTCCATGTGCAGGATCTGCGGATTCACGCGGGGCTGGATGCTGCCTTCCAGGAGGGAACGTTAACTGCTGAGCTTAGCATGGCAACGGCGGCGGACGCTTTTGTGAAAATCGGGTTGAAGGATGCGGCCGGAGTCGTTGTGGCGGAAACCGGGGGGCAGGTTGCGGCTGGTAAGGCGGCGTTTACCCTGGAGGCAGGTACGGTATCGGTGTGGAGCGCAGAGAATCCGTATCTCTATAGCGTCTGTATCTCTGTATTCGATGGCCGCGGAGAACTGGTGGAGGCGATTGTGCAGCGGGCGGGGTTCCGCGTGTTCGAACTGAAGGACAAGCTGATGCTGCTGAACGGTAAACGGATTATATTCAAAGGGGTCAACCGTCATGAGTTCAACAGCCGCAGAGGACGGAACATCTCCAGAGAGGACATGATTAAGGACATCATCATCCTGAAGCAGAATAATATCAATGCTGTGCGGACCTCCCATTATCCGAATCAGACGCTCTGGTATGAGCTGTGCGATGAGTACGGTGTCTATGTGATTGACGAGATGAATCTGGAATCCCATGGCTCGTGGCAAAAGATGGGCGCGGTTGAGCCGTCCTGGAACATTCCCGGTGATCAGCCGGAGTGGCAGGATATTGTAATGGACCGTGCAATGTCGATGCTGGAGCGCGATAAGAACCATCCGTCCATCCTCATCTGGTCCTGCGGCAATGAATCGTATGCAGGTGAGGTGATTCTGAATGTGTCCCATTATTTCCGCAAGACCGATCCGGGGCGGCTGGTGCACTATGAAGGGGTGTTCCATAACCGTAAATACAATGACACCAGTGATATGGAGAGCCGGATGTACGCCAAGCCTGCGGATATTGCAGAATACCTGGAAGGTCAGCCGGATAAGCCATACATCAGCTGCGAGTATATGCATGCTATGGGCAACTCGGTAGGAGGGCTCCATAAATACATCGAGCTGGAGAGCCGGTATCCGCAGTATCAGGGCGGTTTCATCTGGGATTATATCGACCAGGCGCTGGTGGCCAAAGACAGATACGGAGAAGAATATCTGGCCTATGGCGGTGACTTTGATGACCGGCCGACGGATTACAGCTTCTGCGGCAACGGGATTGTCTACGCCGACCGGACCGTGACGCCGAAGATGCAGGAGGTGAAGTTCCTCTACCAGAACATCCGGATTATGCCTGAACGGGATGCAGTGAAGATCATCAACGGTAATCTGTTCGAGGGGACGGAGCGGCTACGGCTGGAGTTCCGGCTGTACCGGGAAGGGCGGCAGATCTTCAAGGGGCAGCAGGAGATTGCAGTTGCGCCGCAGGCAGAGGCGCGGATTCCGCTTGCGCTGCCGCAGGTGTCAGGAGCTCCGGGAGAGTACACGCTGGCGGCAAGCCTGCTGCTGAAGGAAGCGGAGCTGTGGGCTGAGGCGGGATTCGAGACAGCTTTCGGGGAATACATCTTCCGGGTTGAAGCGGCTGAATCTACAGCGGATCAGGAGGATGTGATGCTGCCTGCGGCCGGAGCGTTCAGGGTGATCGAAGGAGACGTGAATATTGGCGTAACCGGCCGCGGATTCACTGCCCTGTTCTCCAAGCAGGCAGGTTCGCTGGTGTCGCTCTGCTACGGGGGGCGCGAGATGATTGCTACTCCGCCTGCTCCGCTGTTCTGGCGGGCAACCACGGACAATGATAAGGGAACTGCGCTTGCTTACCACGCAGGCGGCTGGCTCGCGGCCAGTCTTGCCCGCAGCTGTGTGGCGGTAAGGCTTGAGACCGGGAAGGACCGGGCCACGGTGAGCTTTGACTATGAATTCAGCATCAGCCGGGAGCTGAAGACCCGTATTGAATATACGGTCTACGCAGACGGCAAACTGCGGGTCCGTATGGTCTATACCGGAACAGCCGGCTTGCCGGATGTACCGGTTGTGGCCGTGTCCTTCCGGATGTCCGCCGATTATGGAGAGTCGGACTGGTATGCCCGCGGGCCGGAAGAGAATTACAGTGACCGCGCGTCTGGAGCGCGTCTGGGACGTTTCCGGCGTAAGGTGACGGAGCTGCCGTCACCTTATCTGGTGCCGCAGGAGTCCGGCAACCGTACCGGCGTACGCCAGGTACGCATTACGGACGAGCGCGGCCGCGGGCTGCAGATTCAGGCGGCTGCGGGAGAGCCGCTGGAATGTACGCTGTCGCCATACACAGCGTTCGAGCTGGAGCAGGCAGCGCATCCTTATGAGCTGCCCAAGGTGCACTACACGGTTGTCACCATTGCCGCGCAGCAAATGGGTGTCGGCGGTGATGACAGCTGGGGCGCGCCGGTGCATCCGGAATACCGGATACCTGCGGACCAGCAGCTGGAATGGGAGTTCTGGATGACTGCGGCGGTGCCGGAGACAGAGTAAGCATTAGTAAAATAACCCCGCAAAGTGGGACTTTGGCTTCGATGATTACTCAGGTACTATGCGGAGACCCCGAAATATATACATTCTTAACCAGTGAAACAGGCCATCAGCGGAGGAAACCGCTGATGGCCTGTTCTCATGAGAAGCGCTGGCGGTACTCCCGCGGTGACAGTCCCTCCAGCTTCATGAAGGTGGAGCTGAAGTAAGGCGCCTGGTTGAAGCCGACCTCTTCGGCAATTCGGGCGATAGGGAAGCTGGTCTGCATCAGCAGCAGCTTGCTCTGCTCGATCCGGTAACGGAGCAGATATTCCATCGGTGAATAGCCATACGCCTTGTTCATGCAGCGGGCAATATAGACCGGATGAAAGTTAAGGCTGTCTCCGAGCATCGCCGTAGTGATCTCTTCGCGGTAATGGGCGCGGAGAAAGGAGGCGGCCTGTTCGGCGCATACAGTGGACTGGGAGCTGTGCTGCTCCGGCTTCACGGAAGCAGCAAGCAGCTGCAGAATGTCCTGGAAGAGAGTCTGCTGCCGGAAGCGGACCGATTCCAGGTGGGCAGTGGCTTGCAGCTGCCCCAGCTGGGCTAACAGTTCTTCTACCTTGGCCGCCTGCAGCAGAGTGACGAATTGCGACAGCGCGAGGTTAAAGAAGCTGATATTGAAGAACGAAGCGGGCAGGCCGCCAACCGGCTCATTCGGGCTGCCGTAATCCAGCGCGGAACCGGGTAGTGCGGGCCAGTCATGGAAGGTTTGGAAATGAAGCCAATAATAGGCTGTCTCCTCCCGGCAGCCCTCGGTTCCGAAGTGGTGGCAGTCCGGGCGAAGGATTAAGGCATCTCCTGCCTTCACCGTAAACCGCCGCTCCTCTTCACCGATGTACAGGCAGCCTTGCCGGACGACGAGCAGATCGAATACTTTGATATGCTGGCGGTTCGGATGCTGATAGCCGGGCGGGTAGTGATTGAAGCCGCTTGCAATATAATGCGGCAGGGGAGGAATGCGGAATAGGAGCGGATTCATTAGGTAGCCTCCAGCAGGATGGTTTGATTATTGAAAGTTTAGGTTTGAGATATGGTACATTTTCCAGAGTATATCATCTATAATTTATTTCGAGCAAGCTTGAATTGCAAGGCTTGATTACACAGGTTATAGCAGCCGCATATTGGCAGAGGAGGGTTTATTCCATGAAACCCATGGGTGGGAAGAGCGGACTGTGGATGCTGGCCTGGCCAATATTTATTGAAATATTTCTGCAAACGCTGCTCGGGACAGTGGACACTATCATGGTCAGCCGGATCTCTGATGATGCCGTTGCCGTGGTAGGCATTTCGAATCAGTTATTTGGCGCTTTGATAACACTGTTTACCACGTTCGCCGGAGGTGCAGGTATACTGATTGCGCAGCGGCTCGGCTCCGGCCGCAATGAAGAGGCGCGTACGATTGCGATCATGGGAGTTACCGTAAGCACTATCCTGGGGGTTGCCTTCAGTGTCAGCTTGTTTCTGTATGCCGATCCGGTTGCCCGGATGCTTCACATTTCAGGAGATTTGATTCCGCTATCTCATGTCTATCTCACTTATGTGGGCGGCGGATTGTTCATGGTTGGAATGACTGCCTCTCTAGGCTCTGCAATCCGCAATACAGGCAATACGCGCGGGCCGATGTATACGGGAGTGGCTGTGAATGTTATTCATATCCTGCTCAATTATATTCTGATCTTCGGCATGTTCGGCCTGCCGGAGATGGGGCTAAGCGGCATTGCGGTCTCCACGATGATCAGCAGGCTGATCGGTGTGGCTGTACTGCTGTATATGTTCAGCAGCGCTTTTGAGCGCAGAATCAGGCTGCCGGATTTCCGGACCTTCCACCGCAAATTATTCGCGGAGATCGTCAGGATCAGCTGGCCGCTGGGACTGAACTCCTCCTCCTGGGTATTGTCGCAGCTGGTGATTTATTCTTTTCTCGCCCTGCTGGGTGCCAAGGAGCTGGCTGCGCGTACCTATCTGAACACGCTGGAGTCCTTCTGCTTCACGCTGGGTTATGCCATCGCCATGGCCGGGCAGATTCAGATCGCCTATCTCTTCGGTGCCAAGCAGACGCAGGAGGCCTATCGTGCTGCATACCGGACACTATACATCGGGCTGGCCATCGTCAGCGCCAATGTGCTGCTATTGTATTTGTTCGGCCGGTCGCTGCTCGGGTTCTTCACTGCCGATCCGGAGATTGTCGCTATCGGCGTATCCTTGCTGGCGCTTAATCTGCTGCTGCAGCCGTGCAAAATGCTGAATATGGCCATAGGCAACTCGCTTAATGCGATTGGCGACACCCGCTATACCATGGTGGTCTCGATGATCTCCATGACGCTGATTGGCGTAGGCGGCTCCTACTGGCTCGGAATTTCGTCCGGCTGGGGGCTGCTGGGGATCTACTGCTGTATGATTGCCGATGAAGCGGCAAGAGGAGGACTGGTGCTGCTGCGCTGGCGGAAACGGAAGGTGCTGAGTCAGGCCGAATCGCAGTTTGCCGGGCGCCGGCAGGGAGTGAAGGAGAAGCCGGACGTGGCATGTTCGGTAGAGCTTTAAGGGTTATCTGATGATATAAGCGAGGCAGTACGCACACCATTCCCCCGGATTCTTCTCCTGAAGGAGAGTAATCCGGGGGCTTATTTGCGTTCAAGCTGCGGTTACTGCACAAAAGTATGAAATGTACACCCTGGGGTTGGCAATAAAATACAGGAATAGCTGTAAGGTTCACTGTTCAACTTCTGGAGGTGTCTTCTATACTCAGGTCATACATTGGACGAAGCCAACAGGTCTTCCGGAAGGAGGGCTTCGGGGGTTAGTGACGCCGCAACTTATATATAGGCATAGGAGAGTGAAGACTTTGAGACACCGCAAGCGCAAGAATAGTATGCTGCTCGCCATTGAGCTTCCTGTGAAGGAACAGGGCGGACTGCTGTCACCACACACTGAATCCGGCGCCCGGAAGAAAAGAAAAAAGGGATTTCTGCATGAGCTGGTTCATAATCGTGTTCTTTTTCTGATGCTGCTGCCGACGCTGCTGTTCTTCCTGGTCAATTCGTATTTTCCGATGGTCGGGGTGTATTATGCATTTACCCAATTTGATTTCAATTCGGGGCTGTTCAATGCTCCCTTTGTGGGCCTGAAGAACTTTGAATTTCTGTGGAAGTCCGGCACGCTGGTGAAGTTGACGCTCAATACGATCGGCTACAATCTGGCTTTCATCCTGCTTGGCAACATACTGGCCATTGTGTGTGCCATACTGCTCAGCGAGCTGCGGGTGAAATGGTTCAAGAAGCTGACCCAATCGATTATGTTCCTGCCGTATTTCGTATCCTTCGTTATTTTGAGCGTTATTGTCTATAACGTGTTCAATTATGATAACGGTTTCCTGAATACGCTGCTATCGCAATTCGGAGCCAATCCGGTAGATGTCTACAATAATCCGGTGATCTGGATCTTCCTGATTATCCTGTTCTATCTGTGGAAAAATCTCGGCTACAGCATGGTCATCTACCTGGCGGCCATCACAGGGATCAGCGATGAATATTATGAAGCAGCTAAAATTGACGGAGCGCATATTTTTCAGCGCATCTGGTATATCACGGTGCCGATGCTGAAATCCACCTTTGTCGTGCTGCTGCTGTTCTCGCTCGGAAGCATCATGAAGGGGCAGTTTGACCTCTTTTACCAGCTGATCGGCAACAACGGGGTGCTCTACAATACGACAGATATTCTGGATACGTACGTGTTCCGTTCGCTCAAGGTTACCTTTGATGTCGGGATGGCAACGGCGGCCGGTCTGTACCAATCCTTGTTCGGGTTCTTCCTAATTATGACGGTAAACTACATTATCCGTAAAATAAATGACGAATATGCCTTGTTCTAGAATGTGCTGAACATGATGCGGAAGGAGAAAACGAACATGCAAATCAAAGACGATCACTATACCAGGCTGCTGCAGGGAGTAGCCTACACAGTTATCATATTGGGCTCCCTAGCCTGTCTGATTCCGTTCCTGCTGATTATTTCCGCCTCCCTGACGGCCAATGAATCGATCATCAAGGATGGCTATCATTTGATACCGGCGCAGTTCTCGCTGGAAGGGTACAAGACGGTGTTTACATTTCCCGATGAGGTGCTGCGTGCGTATGGGGTGACACTGTTCACTACGGTGACAGGGACCACGCTGGGATTATTTTTTATGACAATGGCCGGTTATGTACTTGCCCGCAAGGATTTCAGATACCGCAATACCTTTTCATTCTATATTTACTTCACGACCCTGTTCGGAGGAGGGCTGGTGCCTTGGTATATTATGATCACTAAATATCTGCATCTGACCGATTCCTATGGTGCGCTGATTTTTCCGGGGCTGATGACCCCGTTCCTGATTATCCTGATGAAGAACTTTATCCGTTCCGCCGTTCCGGAGGAGCTGTTCGAATCGGCCAAGATTGACGGTGCCGGAGATTTCAAAATCTACTGGAGAATTGTGCTTCAGCTGTCGATGCCAGGCATCGCTACAGTCGGTCTGTTTCTCGCCCTGGCCTACTGGAATGACTGGTTCTCCTCTTCGCTGTTCATCAATGATCCGCATAAGTATCAGCTGCAGTTCCATTTGTACAATGTAATTAACTCGGCGTCCTTCATCGCCAACATGGGCGCAGGTACCGGTGTCAGCCTGGGCAGCGACTTGCCTACGGAATCTACCAAGATGGCCATGGCCATTGTCGTTACCGGACCGATTCTGTTCCTGTATCCGTTCATTCAGCGCTATTTCGTGAAAGGCCTGACGATCGGAGCTGTAAAAGGTTAGAACCGTTTGACAGAACGTACCATTATCATGAGTCTGTTATTTCGGCTAACATAGAGTCAAAACGGATGGAAGTAAGCTTACCCGGCCCGGGATTATGCCTTCGCAGTAAGTGTTGTGAAGCCAACGGAAAGAGTAGCTTACACAATCAAGTGTACGCTTCCGAAGCAGCTGTACTTGAAGCTGAAGCGTAGTTGTACCGCTTACCAAACTTTTAGGAGGGTTCATTAATGAGAAAGAAAGTAGGCAGAAAATCTCTGGTAACGCTTACGACTGGTGTGCTCGCTCTATCGCTTCTTGCGGGATGCGGCGGGGGCAATAGCAATGGCAATACCAACAGCGCTGGAACAGACGGAAATACAACCAACACTGCGGATGCAACAGACGGTGCTGCAGCCACAGCCGCAGCAGATACCGGCATTGACACCTCGAAGAAGGTGGAGCTGCAATTCTACATGCTGGGCGACGCTCCGAAGGATCTTCCGGCAATCCAGGCCGAGATCAACAAGATGGCTGAGGAAGAGCTGAATGCAACCGTGAAGTTCAATTATACAAGCTGGACGGACTGGGATCAGAAATACAAGCTGCTGCTGTCCTCCGGCCAGGCCATTGATCTGATTTTCACTGCGGACTGGACCCAGTATCAATCCTATGCGAAGCGCGGTGCCTTCCTGGCATTGGATGACCTTCTGCCTAAGGCGGCTCCCGAGCTGCAGAAATTCGTTCCTGAAAGCATGTGGGGGGATGTTAAGGTAGACGGTAAAATCTATACGGTTCCTGCCACTTTTAAAGAATATGTAACCAACGGTTTCGTCTACCGCGAGGATCTGCGCAAGAAATATAATCTTCCGGAGCCGAAGGACTTGGCCAGCTATGAGGCCTATATGGACGGCATCACCAAAAATGAGCCGGATATGATGCCAATGTCCCTAAACAGTGATGTGGGCAATAACCTGCACTACATTTATACGGAGCTGAACAAGATGATCGGCGCTCTGCCTTACGGTATGGGCGTGAAATATGAATCTCCTACAACGGTCTACTCCTACTGGGGCTCCGATGAGCAAAAAGAAGAGCTTAAAACGATGAAGCGCTGGGCCGACAAAGGCTTCATTCCGAAGAACGTGCTAAATATTAAGGATACGATGCAGGACCCGGTTACTTCCGGTAAAGCGGCCACCATGTTCGGAGACAACCCTAACCGGTTCAATGATATGAAAATGAAGATCAGCACCACACATCCGGATTGGGAGCTGGCTTATTCTCCATTCGGCTTAACTACAGGCTACGCTACACCGGTACATCCGATTCATAATGGATTTGCCATTCCAAAGAGCAGCAAAAACCCGGAAAGAGCGCTGGCCTTCTATCAGAAGATGGTCCTGGACAAACGGTATAACCAGCTGACGCAATACGGCATTGAAGGCAAAAACTACACTGTAGAAGACGGTTACTATAAGCTGGTCGGTACCAGCACTTCCAATGGCTTCACTCGTGAGGGTATGAACGGCTGGGCGTGGAGAAATCCGGAATTCATGCTGTTCGACAAGGGCTTCGACGGGGTCAAGGCGATCTTTGACGAGCTAGACAAGATCCAGAAGCCAGACCTGTTCCTGGGCTTTGCAGAGGATTACACCTCCTATCAGGCGGAGAAAGCCGCACTTGAGCAGGTGGAGAAGCAATATCTGTTCCCGCTGGAAGCCGGGCTCGTGGATGATGTAGACAAAGGGCTGGAAACCTTCATGCAGAAGGCCAAACAGGCGGGTCTTGAAAAGATTCAGGCGGAGTGGACGAAGCAGTGGAATGCTTATACTGCTGAAAAAGGAATCAAGTAGAGGAGTGCCCTGGAAGCCTAACGGCTTTTGGGGCTTTTTGTTGTGCAGATGGTAGGTGAGGGTACAGGTGCGAGTGCAGGGCTGGTGCAGGTGCGAGTGCAGGGCTGGTGCAGGTGCGAGTGCAGGGGGCTGGTGCAGGTGCAACGGAGGCGCGCCAGGTGAACGCTCCGAAAACGGAATGATGTTCCGATCGCTGTTGTGTCCGGATTTTATTATTTTTACCTTAGCGGTGAAAATCCGGACACAAAGGCGAACGCTGCCGCTTCTCCACATTCATTCCGTTTTCTCCGCTGTTTAAGCGGTAGCCAGACCTGCACACAGCACTCAAAGAGCAAAAGCCGCGTTAGACACCGTCTTCCATGGGGGAGGAGAGCAGAAAAGCCAGTCTCCGTGTATATGGAGACTGGCCAAAGCGGAGGGAGTTCTCTGCGTAGCTAGAGACTGGCTTGGTGTTCCACCAAAGCGTGAGAACATCCACCAAAGCTGAGAACAACCACCAAAGCGTGAGAACAACCACCAAAGCGGGAGGGGTCTTCGTGTACTGGAGACTAATCTTGTACAAAATACAACATTCCAGCTCAATATGCGCCAGCTAAGCGGGGATTGTTGTATGAAATGCAGCATTTTGCTTCATTCTAGCGGCTAATCGCGAGGGAAGCGGGAACAGGAACAGGAGCTGGAAATAGTACTGCTACAGCAGAACTGCCGTAAATGCCAGCATAACCCGAACCCCCCGAACTCCCGGAACATTAATGAGTCAACTATCTAAGCATTCTTCGAACGCCGGTAATCCGTAGGCGTCGTACCGAAGCTGCGCTTGAACATCCGGTGCAGATAAGAGCTGCTGGTGAAACCGCAGCGCTCGGCAATGGTAGTTACCGGCAGGTCGGTATTCTCCAGCAGGGCGCATACCTCGCGCATCCGCACCTCCAGCATGACATCGACGATACTGTTCATGGTCTGCTGCTTGTAAAGGCGGCTGATATAGATCGGCGACATATCGAGCTCATCGGCAATCTGGTTGAGGCTTAGGTTCGGCTTCATGTAATTCTCGTTAATCTTGTTATTAATCTGGCAGATCAGATCATGCTGCTTGGAGTTCTTCTTCTCGTCCAGCTGTTCGCGCAATGCAGTGAAGAGAGTGGAGAAGGCTTCCTCCAGCTCCTCAATGGTCTCAATGGATTCCAGGCAAGGCAGTCCGCTGATTCCGTCATTTTGTAAACGGTTACGTTTCTGCACAGTATTCGCGATTTCCCTGACCGTCACGCTGAGTCTGGATACTGTTAACTGCACCGTCTGGAAGGGGAAGGCTTCCGTCTCCCGGATAATGCTGTTGAACTGCTCGGCGGCGTCCTCCAGTTTACCGCTGAGCAGCGCGTCGGCCAGTTTCTTTTCCTTGTCGGTGGGATAGTGATAAGTGCTGGACTCAAGAGCGCATATGTGCTGGGCGTTAATAATACAGCCATGTCCGTAGAACAGGCGGTGATTCGACGCTTCCCGGACTTGCTTGTAGAGCTGGTGCAGCTGGCCAGCGTTACGGTCAATATGACTGTAGGTAAGCGTAAGACTTAGCTTCAGATAATCGGAGCAAGCCTGCTGGATCTGCCGGAGCAGCGCCTCAATCAGCCCGGTATCCGTATACTCCACGGGATCGATAATGTTCAGCAGCACAAGGATGCCGTCATCGTTCATATCAACAGTCTCGACGCGGTACGTCTGGCCACAAATTTCCGAAGCGATATTCATAATGGCAAACTTCGAGGCCAGCAGGTAGGAAGAGCGGGCTTCCCTGAACTCTTTGTAGTGATCAATCCTTAGCAGGATCAGGCGGAAATCATCATTGAAGGTGAAATGAATTCCAAGCTGGCGCAGCTTCTCTACCTGCTGAATAGACTGCAACGGCTTGAGGCCGAGAATGAGATCACGCAGTGTATTTTGCCGGATCATGAACATGCTGTCACGTTTCTCCGTTTCAAGAATGTTCATCTCGCTGACAATCCGGTCAATCGGCAGATAGAGGCTTCTGGACATGATCCAGGAGAGGCCTATGCCGGCCACCAGAACAAGTGCTGCAATGAGCAGGGTGGTGTTGCGGATGTTGTTGGTCTGCTCTGTAATGATGTCGTAGGGCGTAATCCGTACATACTGCCAGCTTAAGTCATCCGGTGCAGTATAAGAAATCAGCGAGTTCACGCCTCCGAAGGACCCGATGAAATAACCCGCCTCCTGTCCTTTGATCCGTTGTTCGATCCATCCGGCTTCCTCAGGGGAGAGCTCCTGCTGCTGCAGGCTGTTGCCGGACAGGAAAGCCCCCTGATCGTCCAGAATGTAAGTGGCGCTGGCAGAATTAATCGGACTGGTAATCTCCTTATTGATCCAGGGGGCAGAGATGTTGACGATTACCGCAGAGTTGATGGCCCGGTCCCAGCCGATGGCATCCAGACACAAAAAAGTATAAGCACGAACCTGGTCATTCTCCCGCGCACCATTGGAATACACTCTGGGAATCGGTGTGAAGGCCTTGTAGTCCTGATAATGGCCCAGGATATTAAGAATAGAGGTGTCTACCAGCTCTTGCTCAGTAAAGACACCGTTCTGCCCGTGGGAAGAGGCAATATACAGCTGTCCGCTTTTGGGATTATAGACATATATGGACTCAATATAAGGCATGGAGCTTAAATAATTGCCCAGCTCGGACATGGCTGCCGTGACATCATAGATATCAGGCTTATCGTAGAAAACGATTTTGGAGATCGTACTGTTGCGGTATATTTGAAAAGAAAGCGATTGCGCAGCATCGGTCATGTTAACGACTTCCCTGCTGGTCTGCGTGAGGTTACCGAGGTCCGACTGGAAAGCCTGCTTCTTTTCCACGCCGATATAATAGTTGTAATAGATGATGGTGGAGACAAGAAAAGTTAAGGAGACGCAAAGCGTAATGCTGGCTAATAATCTGCTGTACAGTGCTCTTTTATTACCAATCTTGTTCAGTCTCATATAAAGCCCCCTGTCTCACTGTGTACTCTGGCGATACCGTCCTGTCTATATTGTTCATAGAACAATTATAAGCTTCATAGCATGAACGGGACAGTGGAACAAGATTACAACAGTGAACAGGCTTGATAATCCGGCAGTGAACAAATGCAAGATTTGTGTACAAAAGCTACCCGGGAAAGCGGATGGTCAGCGGTAGGGAGCCTCACGGTGCGGCGGATATACGGCTGCAGCAGGTTCGGTAATCTGCATCATCAGCGGGGTTACCTTGAAGCCGTTGACCGGGGCCAGATCCTGCGAGCAGGAGGAGAGGGCGACGATCACATCGGTCAGCGCCAGGAGTGCAACGTAATCGCCGGGCCGGGAGAGCGGCTCTTCGATGACGTAGTCGAGATTCTCATCCAGCGCATTGTTCATGAACCAGTTAATGGGATCGGGCAGCTCCTTGTGACCCAGCTGATATTTGTGCAGTGCCTTCTGCAGGTTGTCATGGCAATTCGGATGCTCCTCCAGCCCGAAGTCGATCTTATAACGGTAATAGTCGCACGCCGGGAAAAAGAAATCATGCTTCCCTACGGTATCCTTCGTAAGCTGCATCAGCGGTCTGCGGCGGTTGCTGTAGAGGCCGTCGCCGGGCTTGAGCCTTATACTGCTGAGCGATGATCTCATATGCACAGGGGACACATGCTCGTCAGGGTCCTCAGCATTATAGCAGACGAAATCGCCCACCTGCTTGCCCTCGGTATCGATGATGTAGAGCGTCTGGCCTTTGCGTACGCGTGCACTTCTTCCCTCGTAAGCCGGTACCAGGATTTCTTCAATTACCTTGTCGGTGGTCATGGTACATTCACCTGCCTAATCTGTTTATTCTATGAATACCGCGACTGCACGGATGGGGGAGCCGGTGCCTCGGCGGATCCGGAGCGGAAGTCCGAAATACAGGAAACGCTTCTGGGCGATCAGATGCAGATTGCAGAGATTCTCGGTATTGGTCATCCGGTACTCACGGCAGATCAGGTGGCCGGAAAATAGCGGGTCCAGCGGATTGTCGATGGAGGGTGCATCAATGCCGATGTTAATGATCCCCTGCTTCGCCAGCCATCCCGCCGCTTCATAATCCAGGCCGGTATAGCGGGTCAGCCATTCTTCAGTGCCGTAGGCACGGTTATAATGCCCAGTGTACAGCAGGACGATATCGCCTTTATCCAGATGGAGGTGGTCTTTGCGCAGTGCCTGTTCCAGATCAGGCCGGGTAATGTAGGCGTCCGGTGAAATATGGGAGAGGTCCAGGCAGACAGCCGGTCCGTAAAAATACTCCAGCGGCATCTCATCAATCGTCGGCCCATGCGGATCATATTCGTAAATCGCATCGCTGTGGGTAGGGCCGTGCTCGTTAATCAGCAGATTGTTCGTGGCAAACTCGAAGCCGAGCCTGCGGCGGCTCTCTTCGTGACTCATATTGGGGAAGATCATCGTCTTCTGATGCGGCGGAAAGACCGGCATTCCCTGGTAGATTTCCTGGGAAAGATCTATCACTTGAATGCCCATAAGAGGTGCTCCTTTCACAGGGGAATTAGTTAGTTGCGTAACTGATGACCGGCTGACCGGCTCCGGATGTTAGGCGAGGCTGACGTGCGCAGCGGCAGGATGCAGACTCAGCCTGACGGCAGACGCAAGGGCTGCGGGCTCAGGCGAGCGGCGGCAGCACGGTGAAGGCATCGGCGTCGATCAGGCCAACGTCGGTGATTTTCCAGGCCGGGCTGGTGACCAGCGACAGGAAGGAGAGATGCATGAACGGCACATGCAGTGTACAGCCCAGCTCCTCGCGGGCCAGCCGGTGCAGCTCGGCAATTCTTGCGCTCATCTCTTTGCCGGTCAGCTCATCGGTCATCAGTCCGCCAATGCGCAGCGGCAGATCGCCGACCACCTTGCCGCCTTCGATCATGGCGATGCCGCCGTCCATCGCGATAACCCGGTTGACCGCAGTCACCATATCGGCGTAATTGGTGCCGGTGACGATAATATTATGGGTGTCATGGGCCACGCTCTCTGCAATGGCCCCGGCCTTCAGCTTCATGCCGCGGACGAAGGTTTTGCCGATCTTACCGCTGCGGCCATGCCGTTCTACGACAAGCAAGGGCAGCAGATCGTTCTCGACAGAGGGCTGCACAACGCCATCCTTCACGGCAGCGGTGTAGATGCCGGAGCCGGTCAGATTCTGGTCGGGGATGACCTCGATGACGCGGACCCGGACGGTTCCTTGGGCACCTTCAGCGGAGAGCTGAAGGTCAGCAAGCTTAACCGGCTTGCGCTTCACAGACTTTTTGACAGAGTCTGGATAGATATAGGAGGGGATCTCTCGCGTCAGCTCGCCATCACTGGCAACCTTGGCTCCGCTGATATAGACTTCGGCAATGGTCATGTTCGTCAGGTCGCTGATGACCGCGATATCGGCCTTCTTGCCTGGGGCCAGCACGCCGATATCCTGGAAGCCGAAATGGGTGGCCGGATTGATCGTGGCCATCTGAATCGCCTCAACCGGATCAATACCGACGGCAATCGTCCGGCGGATGATATCATTCATATGGCCGTGCTTCAGCAGATCCTCCGGCACCATGTCGTCGGAGACCAGAATGGCCCGCCGGGAATCCATACCTTCCTCGGTGATTGCCCGGATGCACTCCGCCATATTGCGCTGCGAGGAGCCTTCGCGCATGAATACACTGACCCCGTAGCGCAGCTTCTCCATCATTTCTTCCTTGGTTGTTGTCTCGTGGCAGGAGATATGGCCTCCGCCGCAGATGATATGGGCAGCCAGCTCCTGGCCGAACAGGCCGGGGGCGTTGCCCTCAATGCTTTTGCCGATAGCCTTGGCATAGGAGACGGAAGCGAGCAGATCATCGATCAGGTAAGGAGCGTTGCGGTATACAGGATGGACATTGCTGAACCCCTGCAGTTCACCGATTCCCTGAACATGGTCGTCATTCAGCAGTTCCTGCATATCCTTGGAGCCGATATCTGCGCCTGCGGTCTCGAGGCCGGGCACATCGGGTGTAAGGCACGGGACGGTGAACAGCACGCGGTTCGGCAAGGTCTTCGCTTCTTCAATCATGGCCTTCATTCCGGGAACGCCCAGTACATTGCCAATCTCATGGGGATCAGCCACCAGCGTGGTTGTTCCGGTTGGAATCGACAGCTTGGAGAACTCAGTAACCGTCAGCATTGCACTTTCAAAATGCATATGTGAATCGATGAAGCCCGGACTGATGAATTTGCCGCGCATATCCTCTACTACTGTGGAGGGACCGATCAGTTTATCAGCCTCGCCGACAAGCAGAATCCGGTCACCTTTAATTGCTACATCCCCGGGGTAGATCTCCCGGGTGATTACGTTGATAATATAGCCGCCCTTCAGCACCAGGTCGGCATGGAGCTGGCCGGATAGCAGCACATCAATCATCCGTCGCCGCTGAATCGCATCTTTGATATCGGTAGTCAGCATCATCTACAATCCTCCTGCTCTGGGACAATCCACACTATCTACGATTCCGACAATTGCGGCATCTATAGGGGCATTTGGATGCGTTGACGCCCTCGAAGCGACGCTGCCCACTGCATAGATAATGGTCTCCCCGATGCCTGCGCCAACGGTGTCGACAGCAATAATCAGCTGTCCGGCAGGCGTCCCGTCAGGGAGAATGGGCTGTACGATCAGCAGCTTGGCTCCGACGAGATTCTCATCTTTTCGCGTAGCCACAACGTGTCCAGTAATGATTCCCAGCTTCATGTGATGGTCACCTCTTCTATTCAAATCCTGCATGATTAAGCTCAATTCCATATTGCCGGGCGGTGTCCCTGGCCAGGGGAGTAATTACTGCCGGGCTGTTCAGAGTGATGGAGGTTCTGCCCAGCTTGGCTGCTGCGATGATATCCTCCTCCGTCAGTACCTGCCTCCTCAGCGGGGCAGAACCTGCAGACAGCCAGCTTAAGGCATCGGACGGTGCCAGTAGTCTGATCCCATAGCCGGATATTGCGGTCACCATGCTGCGCATTTTCTCTTTCAGCAGCGGACTGGCCTGAGATAAACCCTGCTCGCTCCAGCGGTAATGCTCCGGCTCCGCTCCAAGAGTAAGCGCGCCCACGGGCTTGCCGGCACACAGGTTCTCAACAATCAGTCTCACGAAGGGATGCCCGGTATCCAACTGAACGAGCCGGGACAGGAATGACAGCGACAGAACAGGGATCAACAAGGCGTCGGCATCGGCAGGGGAGAGTTTATCGGCCTGCCCCGGGTGGATCAGGTCATCTACTCCGGTTTGGCGTGCAAGTTCTCCGGCGTTATTTGTCCCGAGCAGCTGATCTTCTGCCCATAAGCGTAGCCTGAGTTTCTCCGTACTTAAGCTCCGCAGCGCAGCGTAACCTTCCTCCATACCAATGAAATGGCCGGCCAGCAGCACCAGCACCCGGGGATATTCCTCATTCAGCGCTGCCGTTCTGGAGCGGTATGACAATCCCAGCAGGGCATTCTCTGCAACTGTACTATGCCGGCTGTCCATGGGAGTATTTATTCAATACCCTTAGAGAGCAAGGCACGTTCTACTTCACTGTGCGGACGGGGAATGACATGAACGGATACCAGTTCACCGACCCGTTTGGCAGCGGCGGCTCCCGCATCCGTAGCGGCTTTTACGGCGCCTACGTCCCCGCGTACCATAACCGTGACCAGACCAAAGCCTATTTTTTCATACCCGCAGATTTCCACGTTTGCTGCCTTCACCATGGCATCGGCTGCTTCAATTGCGCCTACCAGACCTTTAGTTTCGATTAATCCAAGTGATTCTCCCATTATAAAAAACCTCCAATAATTTAGTTGTAATTCAAAAATGCCCTGCCGGAAACGAGACACGCAGTAAGTGGATAAGACAGATAGACAGGCGGACGGATAGATAGACGAACAGATAGTTAGTTAGGTAGGTAGGTAGATTGGTAGATTGGTAGATAGGTAGACAGATAGACAGACAGATAGATAGGTTGATTGTTAATGCTTATTCAATTTCTGGCAGATCCGGAGCAGTGGTACTGGCACTTCCGGCAGTTCCGGTTTGGTCGGTTTGATCAGCTTCGGCAAGTATGGCAGATGCGGCAGATTTGGCTCCGTCTGATGTAGTTCCGGCGTCTGTCGTCTTGGAGTCTGCGGGCAGGCCCGGAAGGAATCTGGCCAGTATTTTGCTGTTTACATCTTCATGGGTCTTGGCGATGACATGGGCGGAAATGACTGTGCCTATCCGCTGGGCTGCCGCTTTGCCAGCATCCACCGCAGCGCCGACTGCAGCGACATCACCGCTTAAATGAATGGTTACGCCGAGTGAACCGCCGACACCGATAACCTTCTCAACCGCAATCAGCTGCACATCCGCCGCTTTCAAGGCTGCATCTGCGGCGGAGACGGCGGTGGTATATCCAAGAGTCTCAATTAATCCGAGTGCCTGCATCACCGGCACCTCCTTTGTTATTAATGGGCTTAGTCTTTAGAGATGCTTGGGCGACAGGGCAGGATTGCTTTTTCAGAGTTGCTGCTAGTCAGCAAAGCGTGTGAACCCTGGCAGCACGCTTGCCATCTGAGCGGGGGTTCCGCTGATTATGCAGTAGCTGCGCTCGGCGCGGAGGCTGAGGCCTGCATCCGGGCAGCTGCCGAGCAGCTGTTCCGCGAGGCCGATGCTGCTCCAGCGCGAGGCGGCATCGATTACGGCAATGGCCTCCTGCTGGCCTGCAGCCAGATGCCGCCGAAGCAGCGGACCGGGCTGCAGGCTCGTGTATACCCGAACCCGGCGGGTGGAATCCCGCTGCAGGATTCCGGTGAGCTCTATCAGCAAGCGGTCCAGTTTGAAGGAATCGTTGCTGAACAGCCTCAGCTCAAAGCTCCCGCCGCTGGCGCCCCACTGGATATCTGCTTCCAGAGCAGGGTCACTGCCCAGCAGTTCTTCTGCGGCGAACAGCTGGCCCGGATGGCAGAGAGGAACGCTTAGTATGCCTGCCGAGCTGTAGCTGCGGCCGGCAGTGCCTAGCAGCGTGCGGAGCCTGCTGCTGATTACCGGGAATAGCCAGGCATCCATAGTTCCATCCCGGATGAGGGGGACTGGAATGTCTGGTGAAGCAGTGTTCCGGTCATATGACACTGCCAGTGAATCCATCGTCCGGGTGGGGCCAGCCCCCGGGATACCGCCGGACCGGCAGGGAATATCTCCGGTTGAATTCGTGCCCGAATGCTGAGTACCGGTTGGAATCGAAGCCTGCCCGCTCCCGGCAGGCAGGGTGCGCAAGAGCAGAGGGGACAGATACCGTTCGGCAAAGCTCCGATGATCCCCAGGCACATTGACTGCCGGGGATCGTGCCGTATTTGGGTATGCTGCCTGCTGCTCTTGAAAAAGATGTGAGGTGCGGAGCTGTGCAGCCGCATCCGCAGCCGGTAACCGGGCTGGAGTAGGGGATGCGCCGGGCAATCCGTGTGATTGGTGTGATCCTAGTGATTCTCGTGATACCGGTGACCTTGATGATCCCGGTGACCCCGGTGACCCTGTCGAGCCGGGATCACCGGGCAGACCAAACAATGCGAGCCGCTTCCCGGCCTGCTCCTTCTGGTAATTGATCCGCTTGATCCCGCCCGGTGGTTTCGGGCAATCCACGGGACTGCTGCAAGTGTCCAGGCAGTCCGACCAGTTGCCCGCTGAACAGGAAGGGCCGACTGAAGCAGAAGCAGAAGTCGAAGCCGGAACGGGAGAGGGAGCAGAAGCCGGAACGGGAATGGGAGCAGAAGAAGGTGCCGGTGCCGGAGCTTCAGCAAGGACGGGAACAGGTGAAGTAACGGTAACGGGTGAAGTAACGGAAGTGAGAGCAGCAGCAGCAGGGTGATTTCGCTCCAAAACCTCGGCAACAATGCTCTTCATGAAATTGGACAAGGGAAATCACCTCCTAAACTAGGTATTAATGCGCGCAGTATAGGTTTCCTTCAGACAATTTTTCAGACAACTTGGGATCGTGTTGTTCACACGCAGAGAAGTGCTGCCAAACGGAAAAACGTCCACTAATCATATGAAGAGTCCTAAATAGCGTGCAGTACAAGCTAAACTTTAAAGACACTAACGAAAATCCTACACGAAATACAACATTCTCCTCGTGAAATCGAGCGTAATCCGTAATTGTTGTATAAAAGGCAACATTCCTCCCGTATTCAAGCTGCTAAGCGGGGAATTGTTGTATTTCATACAACAATCCTTACAAGTTCCCTAGTATCGGGGTATCTAAGTTGTAAAACGTACAACTTTTTGGCCAGTACTTACAGATGTGCTTACAGTAGTACTCACAGTACTTACAGACGTACTTACAGTAGCGGCTAGAAGGTAGCACTCATAGATGTACTTGCAGTAGTACTCACAGTACTCACAGATGTACTTAAGTTAGCTCGCTTCGCTGCCGGGCCGCGGGCCGCAGAGTAACGCGTTAGTCCTTGGGTGGAGTGCCACGTGTAGTTGTATAGCCAGCGTATCTCATGGCTGTATACATACAGCGGCAGAACCGTTTCTTGCAGTCCTTGCTACCCGTCCGTATAACCAAGGCTTGCTCCGGTCACCGCTGATTTGCTGACTTTTAGCTATAGTCTAGGTGCATGCATATAGTTCTATAATTCAATCCATCTACAGCAGCATCCGCGCCAGATCCGGGTGCGGCCGGGGGATAACGTTGGAGGAAATCAGCTGTCCCCCCGTCCGGGGATAAGCGGCGATACCGGCCTCCACGGCCGCCTGGACTGCGGCGACATCGCCTTCGACGATAACCGTTATAAGTCCGGAGCCGACACGCTTGAAATCGACCAGCTTCACATTTGCTGCCTTGCACATCGCATCCAGTGCTTCAAGGGCCGGAGTTAGTCCCCGGGTCTCGATCAATCCGATCGCTTGCATAATCCACCTCCTGCTAAGCTAAATTGTGTATCCATGGATCCGGCTTCATCGTCTATAAATAACTCGCCAGTTCAATTTCCTCCTGGCCGGGGATGGAGGTCCGCCGGTAATGCTCCGCTTCAGCCAGCGGGAAGGTGGCGTCGATGCCCATTTTGGCGGTGACGCCGCGCAGGTTGTGCGAGGGCTCAAGCGGAGAACCCTTTGTTCCAGTGACAATGAAGGTGTCCAGGTCAGCCTGGACACGGGTGGCGATCGCCCACTCCACATCAAGCGGGTCCAGCAGGTTGACGTCCTCGTCGACAACGACCACATGCTTGAGGTCCTTGTCGCTGGCGAAGGCGGCGAGCAGGGCGGTTTTGCCGTCGCCCTCCTGTACCTTTCGGATACGGATGACCGCATGGTAGCGCCCGACGCCGCCCATAGTGATATGAACGTCTGTAACACCGGGGACGACCTGGCGGACGGAGCCCAGCAGGGCAATCTCGCGTGCAATGGCCATCGGCAGCTTCTCTTCGTAGCTGGCCGGGAGGATGGTCTGCCAGACCGGATTGTTCCGGTAGGTGACAGCGGAGAATTCGACGACCGGCTGCTCGGTGCGCGGGCCGTAGTAACCGCCGAGTTCGCCGAACGGACCCTCCGGTTCGCGGACCCGGGGAAGAATCCGGCCCTCGAACACAACCTCGGCTTCTGCCAGGACTTCAAGATCGATCGTCTTGCAGCGGACGACCGCAAGCGGCTGGCCGAGCAGGGCAGAGGCGACCTCCAGCTTATCGGCATGGAACAGGTGGGTGCTGACCTGGGAAGCCAGCACGACGGCCGGGACGATGCCGAACATGAATGCCGCCTCCATCGGCTCGCCGCGTTCCTCGAATTCCCTGTACTGCTGGAATAATTCAGGGGAGGAGATCAGGATGCTGGTCCGGTTGCCGTCCAGCAGCTGCATCCGCCGGATGGAGGTGTAGCGCTTCTGCCCGTCCGCGCCTTTGACGACCATCACCCCGGAGACATAATAAGCTCCGCTGTCCAAGGCGTTATAGGTGCAGACCGGAAACAGCTCCCGCAGATTAATCCGGCTCGTAATGACGTTGTCGTGTACCGGAGCCTGCTCCTGGTTCTTCGTAGGCAACGGATGAACAACGGCCTCGATCAGCCGTGGCAGCAAGTCTTCCGGCTGCATGCCCATACTCTCGGCGAGCAGCTCTTTGGAGCCGCCAAGACCGGCTGCCATCGGGACGGAATAGCCTTTTACCTTCTGGAAGACCATAGGCTGTCTGCCCTTCACGGCCTTAATCACGGCCCCAAGCTCAAACTTGGGGTCCACCTCCTTGCGGACCTTCAGCAGTCTGCCGCTGCGTTCCCAGTGCTCCAGCAATTGCCGCATATTCATGAATGCCATCCAGGCTGCACCTCCTTCACCTCGTTCATTGTTGAACTGCTCGCCGTTGTAAGCTTCAGCGGGCCTTGACTCGCGCACCTTCCAAAAAAGGGAATAAAAAAAGAAGCCGCAGACATAGAGAAAAAAGATTCTCTAAATCGCGGCTTCCTTCATTCTGTGAACAGAAATGGGGCAAACCTTATATTGGGGCAGCGGATCTGGATATAATCGGGATCAGCCGGTATAAGTCATCATCACGTAAGCTTAAGTTCCATTATAGTGAAAAAAAGCAAAAAGTAAATGACTAATGTTATATTACATGACCTTACTTCTGATGCGGAAGGTTCGCGGGGAGAGTCCGCTCTCTCTTTTGAACATATTGCAGAATTGGGCATCATTGACGAATCCGGCAGCGGAAGAGACCTCGGAAATATGCATTTGGGTATGCAGCAGCAGAGATTTGGCATAATCCAGGCGCTTCAGTACAAGATAACGGTGCGGGGAATGTCCAAATCTTTCCTTGAACAGATGCCGGAAGCGGTCGTAGCTATAACCGGACATTTCTGCCAGAGAGGACACGGAGAGCTTATGGCGGTAATGCTCATTCATATAATTCAGCACATACTGCATCTGATCCTCTGCCGGGGAATGGAAATCCGAGGCGGCGAGCAGCCGCTGCAGATACACGGTAATTTCGCTCATTTGCAGATTCAGCAGCTCGGCGAACCCGTCACGCTTGCGCTTGAATTCTGCATTCATCCGCTGCAGGGTCTGCAGTACGGTATGTTCCTTATCATCGTCAAAAACGCCGGATAGCGTATTGATAATCGGATTGCCGCAGTGGAAGCCGACGAACAGCACCTCCGGGCTGGGCTGATGATTCTCGTCATGCTTGAAACCCGCCGGAATCAGGCCAAAGGTGAAGGGCCGGAAATGATAGCTGCGCGGTCCAATGCTGCAGGTCCCATGACCATGGATATAATACACAAGCTCGAAACATTCATGCTGATGCGGGGGGATATACGTATTTGCTTCATGCTCTGCATTTACAATATATAGAACACGGTCCATGATGAGCCTCCATTTATCGTCATTTAGCCGAATCGTACAAAAAGATGACCGAAAATATATAAATATTTATCTTTTCTTTTGTTATGATCTTATCAATTAAACCGAAGATTCTCAACTGGACTGGCCATCTTGTTCGGATTTATGCGGTTTTTTTGAGAAATGTAACATGTAATGTTTGTTTTTCAAAGTAAATTGCTTGTTTTCAGAATTTCAACAGTCTTTTATTCATGCTGCCCGATGCTATCCGTCAGACAAAACGTGTAATTGGAACTTTATGCTATTTTATGAGCGTTGATCTATTACAAACAGGGGTGTGAACTTAGAAAATGAAAAAGAATATACTCGCTTTATTACTGATGACGGTTATGGTACTGGTCACTGCATGCGGAAACAACACGTCAGGTAATGGAAATACGGTCAACTCCGGAACGAATGCTGAAGGCGGAGAGGCGGCTGCAGGGGACAAGCTCAAGGTTGTGCTGCTTATTCCGGGAACGCTAGGCGACAAGTCGTTTTTTGATGCGGCGAACAGCGGCCTGCAAAAAGTGAAGGACGAGCTCGGCGCGGAAACGAAAGTGGTTGAAATGGGCGCCGACAAGACGAAGTGGGAACCAACTTTTAATGATATCGCTGCCGAAGATTGGGATGTTGTCATCTCGGGCGGCTCGGAAATCACGGAAATGTTCAATGCAACAGCAGAGGCGAATCCGGATAAAAAATTCATCAACTATGATACGGACATCGAGGAAGCACCTGAAAATATGTACAACATGTCCTATTCGACCAATGAGGTCTCATTCCTGGCAGGGGCGGCAGCGGCACTTGCTACCCAGTCTGATATGCCAAACGCCAACCCGGAGAACGTAATCGGCTTCCTGGGCGGGATGGATATTCCCGGCATTAATGCCTTTCTGGTGGGTTACATCCAGGGGGCGCAGTATGTTGATCCTGATGTGAAGGTAGCGGTATCCTATGCCGGAGATTTCGTGAACCCTGCCAAAGGCAAGGAATTATCGCTGATCCAGTACAATTCTGGTGTGGATATTATTTTCAACGTAGCCGGCGGTACGGGACTGGGAATCTTTGATGCAGCCAAGGAAAAGACAAAGTATGCCATCGGTGTCGATTCCGACCAGGCGATGCTGCTGAAAGATACCGATAGTGAGAAGGCAAACCTGATTGTCACTTCCGCGATTAAAAAGATCGATATGGCTATCCTCGGCGCAGTGAAAAAACTGCAGGACGGGACGCTTGAGATGGGCAAACGCGATGTGCTCGGTTTCGTTGAAGACGGCGTAGGGATTGCAGAGAATGACATATACAAAGACGTATTCCCGGCAGATCTGCAGGCCAAGGTGGAAGAAGTGAAGCAGAAGCTGATTAACAAGGAAATTACGGTCGACAATGCAATGGGCATGGAAACCTCTGAAGTCGAAGCGATCCGCAATGCCGTGAAGCCTTAAGACGATTGATCAAAGATAGCTTTATATAATGAAATTGGCTTATGCAGCTCTGCAGTTGGAGGCTCTTCCCTTGGGGAGAACTCCAGCTGCCTATTTTTGCAGACCACCCAAGTTGAAAGGCGTTGATGACCCATGGCAAATGCTCTGCTGGAAATGCGGGGAATCACCAAAGTATACCCGAACGGCGTTGTTGCCAATAAGGATGTCGAATTCTCCCTGCGGGAGGGCGAAATCCATGCGATTGCGGGTGAGAACGGAGCCGGGAAATCGACTCTGATGAAGATCATGTTCGGCATGGAGGAGCCGAGTGAAGGCGCGGTCTATATCCGGGGAGAACAAGTGAAGCTGCAGTCCCCGCAGGACGCAATTGACCGCGGCATCGGCATGGTTCATCAGCATTTCATGCTGGTGCCTTCTTTTACTGTGGCCGAAAATATGGTGCTGGGCATGGAGCCGCGAAAAGGTGTGGGCTTCAATGCTGGCGAAGCGGTGCGTCTGACGGAGGAAACGGCGCGCAAATATAACCTCTCGGTAAACGCCAGGGCTAAGGTGGAGGATCTGTCGGTCGGCATGAAGCAGAAGGTGGAAATTCTGAAGGCGCTGGTTCGCGGGGCCAAAATCCTCATCCTCGACGAGCCGACCGCTGTGCTGACTCCGCAGGAGACAGAGGAGCTGTTCCGCGAGCTTCAGCAGCTGAAGGAGCAGGGGCACACGATTGTGTTCATCTCGCACAAACTGAAGGAGGTCAAAGCAATATGTGACCGGATCACCATCATGCGAGGCGGCAGAAGCGAAGGGGTCTTCGAGACCCGCGAGGTGACAGAGCAGGAAATATCACGGCTGATGGTCGGCCGGGATGTTGTACTGAAGTACGACAAGAGCACTATCCCACATGGCAAGCCGGTGCTTACGGTGGATGGGCTGAGTGTATCCGACAGTCTGGGCAAAGCACTCCTCGCAGAGATTAGCTTCTCGGTCCGTGAAGGACAGATTGTCGGCATTGCCGGTGTTGAGGGGAACGGACAGACGCAGCTGATTGAAGCGCTGACCGGCGGTCTGCGCGGCGTCTCCGGCAGTGGGGCGGTAAGTGTAAAAGGGACGGATATCCGCGGGCTGGATATTCTGGGCATCCGCAGCCTGGGCGTATCTTATATCCCGGAGGACCGGATGCGGCAGGGCTCCGCCGGAGAAGCCAGTATTGCCGACAACCTGATCTCTACGCGGTACCGTTCGAAGGACATGAATAAGGGGCTTTTTCTCCACAGCTCCAGAATTGCTGCTCTGGCGTCTTCGCTGGTGGAAGAATTCAAAGTGCGCTGCTCCGGTCCTCAGCAGCCGATCGGCATGCTGTCGGGCGGGAATATGCAGAAGGTAGTCGTTGCAAGAGAGTGCTCTACGAATCCGCAGCTGCTGATCGCCGAGCAGCCGACACGGGGTGTCGATATCGGTGCTGCACAATTCATCCATCAGAAGCTGCTGGAGCTGCGCTCGGACAAATGCGCCATAGTTCTGGTATCTGCCGATCTGAATGAAATTCTGGAGCTGAGCGACAGTCTCCTTGTGATGTACGAGGGGCAGATCGTTGCGTATTTCGATAATCCTTCTGCCGTGAGTGAGGAAGAGCTGGGACTCTATATGCTGGGCATTAACCGGCAGGACAAAGAGCAGACCGGGAGGGCATTAAATCATGTTTAGAGCAAAATACTTTGAGGCGGTCCGGACGGCAGCGGTTATTGTCATTGCGCTGATTATCGCATTCCTGATCATCTCGCTGGTCAGTGACCAGCCGCTCAAGACGATTGGCATTTTCCTGCTGGAGCCGTTCTCCACCAAGGGGCATATCGGCAATGTCATTGAGATGGCCATTCCGCTGATGTTCACCGGCCTTGCCGTCTCGCTGCTGTTCCGGGCCAATATGTTCAACCTGGGGGCAGAGGGAATCTTTTATTTCTCCGGTGTCGTGGCCTCTGTACTAGCGATTCATCTCAGCCTGAACAGTTGGCTGCATCCGTTGGTGGCGATATTAGCAGGTTCTATCACAGGGGCGCTGCTGTCAGCCATTCCCGGAATTCTCAAAGCGAAGTGGAACGCCAATGAACTGGTGACTTCGCTGATGTTCAATAATATCCTGTTCGGAGTGGGGCTATACCTGCTGAACTATCATCTGCGGGATGCCAAGGCCTTCGCCAACGTCTCGTTTAAATTCGAGAAAACTGCGCAGCTGAGCAAGCTTTTTGCAGGCACACGGATTCATACCGGACTTATTATTGTATTGGTGCTGATTGTACTGGCCCATCTGTTCCTCTACCGGACCAAATGGGGCTATGAGCTGCGGATGACAGGCGTCAACCGGGAGTTTGCCCGGTACTCTGGCATGAAGACTGCCAAGGTTATCATTCTCGTGCATCTGATCGCCGGGTTTATTGCCGGGATGGGCGGCTCGGTGGAAGTACTCGGGATGTACAGCCGCTTTCAGTGGACGTCTTTGCCGGGCTACGGCCTCGATGGTGCCCTGGTGGCGATGCTGGCCAAGAACAATCCGCTGTCTGTCATTGTCTCTGCGCTCTTCCTGGCCTATATCCGTATTGGAGCCGATCTGATGGCGCGGCTGTCCGACGTACCCTCCGAGATGATCTCGATCATTCAGGCTGTGATTATCCTGCTGATTTCGGCTGAGCAGTTCCTCAAGTTCTGGAAGAACCGCATGCTGCTGAAGGAGGCGAAGGAAGCATGAACAGTCTGCTGGATGTCATTCTGACGACGGATTTTGCCTTCTCTGTACTGCGTGTGACCACACCTATCCTGTTCGCTGCACTGGGAGCACTCATCTCGAACCGTGCCGGAATCATCAACATCGGGATGGAAGGGATTATGCTGGTCTCGGCTCTGGCCGGTGTTATTGTCAGCGCCTATACGCATAGCGCCTGGGTCGGGCTGCTGGGTGCGGTATTGTCGGGAACGCTGATTGCCGGGATTTTGGCCTTTTTCACCTTGAAATTCAAGACGCATATCATTCTAGGCGGTGTGGCGATTAATATGTTCGCCTCAGGCGGAACGGTGTTTATTCTGTATCTGCTCAGCGGGGACAAGGGTTCATCGACCTCCCTGGCGAGTAAAGTGCTGCCGAGTGTGCAGATTCCGCTGCTGAAGGATATTCCGGTGCTAGGTCCGATTCTGTCGGGACACCACATTCTGACCTACTTCTCGATTCTGTCTGTGCTTGTGGTCTATTATCTGCTGAACCGCACCCCGCTGGGGCTGCGTATCCGCTCGGTAGGCGAGAATCCGCATGCGGCCCAGTCGGTTGGAGTCAGCGTGGTCCGGATCCAGTACACGGCGCTGCTGCTCAGCGGCTTCTTCGCCAGTCTGGGCGGAGCCTACATGTCGATGGGCTATTTGTCGCTGTTTACCCGTGATATGGTGGCCGGCCGGGGCTGGATTGCGATTGCTGCAGAATCCATGGGCCGGAGCACCACCGTAGGAACAGCGCTGACCTCGCTGCTCTTCGGCGCCGCCGATGCGCTCTCCAATGCCCTGCAGGTGCTGAAGATTCCGGCGGAGCTGATCGCTACGCTTCCTTACGTGGCGACGGTAGTGGGGCTGATTATATACGCGGTCTCGGAGACCCGGAAGAAGAACAAGAAGCTTAAGACTACTACGACCAAATAGTTGAGGCTATGAGGGCAGCCTAGTTACTATCAACCACAATAGGAGCAGTTTCAATTTCGTTTTAGATTAGAAATCAACTTACAAGGGAGCGACAACGATGCCAACACCTATCATAATCGACTGCGATCCGGGGCATGATGACGCGATTGCCATTCTGCTTGCGCTGGCTCATCCCGGGCAGCTGGAGATCCGGGGCATTACCACGGTTGGTGGCAACCAGGTTCTGGATAAAATCACCGATAATGCACTCAAGGTGCTCAGCTTTGTAAATGCCGATATTCCCGTTGCCAAAGGAGCGGCGGCACCGCTGCTCGGCAAGCTGGTAACCGGAGAAGCAGCACATGGGGAGTCCGGCATGGATGGCCCCGCGCTTCCGGCGAGCCGCTTCAAGCCGGTGGAACAGGGAGCGGTAGAATTCATGCTGGATATTATACGGTCTTCTGAAGAGAAGATTACCCTGGTGCCTACAGCCCCGCTGACGAACATCGCCCTCCTGATTACTGCTTATCCGGAAGTGAAGGACAGAATTGAGAAGATCTCCCTGATGGGAGGCGGGCTCGCCTATGGCAATGTGACCCGGACGGCGGAGTTCAACATATATGTCGACCCGGAGGCGGCACGGATTGTCTTTGAATCCGGAATTCCCATTGTAATGAGCGGACTGGATGTAACGGATAAGGCGGCGATATTTGAAGAGGAGATTCAGGAGCTGAAAACCCGTGGACCCGTATCCGTAATGGTCGGAGAGCTGCTGGATTTCTATTCGATCTACGGCAAAAAGATGGGTTATATCGGCAATGCGCTGCATGACCCGTGCGCGATTGCCTGGCTGCTGCATCCGGAGCTCTTCGAATCGGAGCATCTGCATGTAACAGTGGAAACCGAAGGGAAGCTGACCCGGGGGATGACTGTAGCTGACCGGCGCAAGAAGCCGGAGCAGCCTGCCAATACAGAGGTGCTGCTCGGTGTAGACCGTGAAGCTTTTATCAAGCTGCTGTTTGATTCACTGGAGCGGTTAGACCGCGGGTCCCTGCCTGCGGCGGGAGAATTGTAGCGGATGGCAGGCTGGGAACGCCTGCAGGAGACGGTGCGGCTGGAGCTGCAGCAGCGGATAGAGGAAGGCTGCCAGCCAGGGAGTCTGGCAGAGAAGCTGGCTGCTGCCGGAAGTGATGAGGGCAAGCTCATGGAGGTATACCGGGAGCTGATGGCCCTTCCGGTGGGCGCCGACTTTCCTTACGAGGAGCCTTCGGATCTGGCATCGATCAGACGGCTGCGCCCCGGAGGTCCGCGTAAGCTTGCGGTGAATTGGACACCGGAAGAGTGGAGGGACAGGTTCTATGGAGCCTGGCTTGGCCGGAGTGTAGGCTGCGCGCTGGGCAAGCCGCTGGAGTATTGGGATTATCTGTACGGAAAGGACGGCCGTACCGGCTGGGAGAACATCGAGCTGTGGTTCCGCGGTGCCGATGCCTGGCCGATTACAGGGTATACACCTGAGTACTCTACGGCACAGGCTGAATACGGCCTGGGCTTGAGCGACTGGTCCTTCACCAGTACACGCGAGAAGATCAGCTACATGGAGAGTGACGACGATATCCGTTATACCGTCCTTGGCCTGATGCTGCTGGAGCAAAAGGGGCTGGACTGGGACTCCTGGGATATCGGCAAGCTGTGGCACGGGCATCTGACCTACAGCCAGGTATGTACAGCAGAAACACAGGCCTATATGAACTTTGCCGGCGAAACCTCCCATCTGCACGGTGAGAAGCCGGAGGATTGGCCGCTGCGGCAGGAGCGGGTGCGCATGCATCTGAATCCGTACCGGGAATGGATCGGGGCGGCCATCCGTGCGGACGCCTTGGCCTATGGCGCGGCCGGGAACCCCGAGCTTGCGGCGGAGCTGGGCTGGCGGGATGCCTCCTTCTCCCATGTGAAGAACGGGATCTACGGCGAAATGTTCAATGCTGCAATGATCTCTGCTGCGTTCGCGGGCCTGGATAATGAAGAGATTGTAGAGATTGGGCTGAGCGAGATACCGCAGACCAGCAGGCTGACCCGGGATGTGCGGCGGGGTATGGAGATCGCACAGCAGGCAGGCAGTGAGCGCGAGCTGGTTAGCACACTATGGAACGAGTTCAGCCATTATGACCCGGTGCATACCAATAACAACGCCGCTATCGTTGCAGCTTCGCTTATATACGGCGGCAATGACTTCGAGAAAGCCGTGGTTACCTCTGTCTCTGCCGGGATGGATACAGACTGCAACGGTGCCACAGTCGGCTCCATTATGGGAGCGAAGCTGGGCGCAGCCCGGCTTCCCGCCAGTTGGACCGCACCGCTGAATGATCTGCTGTACGCGGATCTGCCGGGCTTCCACCCGATTGCGATTTCGGAGGTTGCCGAGCGGAGCTATCAGGTGTTCCTGAAGATCCGGGCAGAGCTGGGAGAATAGGATTATTTCTTACAATATTGTATCTCAAAAAAACAGGGAAGCCCGCAGCCATGCCACACAGGCTGCGGGCTTCCCTGTTTCGGCAGAAGGCCAGCACAGCCCTCCTAAGCTTCCCCCCAGCGCTTCATCAGCTGATGATCAATCCCCAGCGCGTCTAGAACACGGGCATTCATGAAGTTCACCAGCTCCCAGATCTCGGTCGGATGATTGTAAAAGCCCGGCGAAGCGGGCATGATATCCGCTCCCGCCCGGGCAATCCGCACCATATTCTCCAGATGAATCAGATGGAGCGGGGTTTCGCGCGGAACGATAAGCAGCCGCCGCTTCTCCTTGAGCACCACACTGGCTGCCCGGCTAAGCAGTGTATCCCCCATGCCGTTAGCGATAGCTCCCAGCGTATTCATTGAACAGGGAATAATCACCATCCCATCTGTCTTGAAGGAGCCGCTGGCTACAGGAGCGAACAGATCTGTATTGGACAGCACAGTGGCATATCCGGCCAATTCCTGCATATCCGCACCACACTCGTATTTCATCACATTCTCTCCGGCACCTGTGGCGATGACATAGGTTTCGATCCCAAGCCGGTGCAGGCTGCGGATCAGGGAGTAGGCGTAAATGGAGCCGCTGGCTCCGGTAATGCCGACAATAATTTTCATGGCGTATGCTCCTTTGAAATGAAAAGAAGCCGCTGAAATAGAGGGGATCCTCTAATCAACGGCTTCCTTCAGTCTGTAAACAGAAATCTGGCGAGCCATAGGCGTAGTCAGCGCATCAGGATACAATCCGGATGCAGCCGGTTATAGGATAAGAAGGTACATGCTTCGCTTCATCGAAGCCAAAGCCCCACTTTGTGGGGGATCTTGTTATTCACTGATAATGATCGTGCTGGCCCACCCTGTGCCCGGATCATAATCCCGGAGTACACCGGTGACAGGCAAATCCAGCTCATCGGCTAGCTTCTTCCGGAAGATCCGCTTGAACTCCTGATGGAGCGCAGCATCCACCGACTGCTTCAGCTCGGGATAGTTCTCTTCCAGTGCCCGCAGCGCAGTTACCCGCTGATGCTTCACCAGAAAGAGGATCATCGATTCGCCGGCGGCATCAATTCTCAGCTGTGTGACACCTACCCCATACAGTTCCCTATGCACTTCATTGTAGCAGCGGGAGAGGCGCTTCTTGAATTCATTGGAGGATAGAAGACTGTTTACCGTCAAGCATATCACTTCCCTGTGTGAGATAATGCCGGATAATCAATAAAATTAACCCTAATTATAGAGAATATCCGCAAAAAGTAAATGATCAATGTTACTTTATATGACTCCGGTATCTGATTAAGTTGTAATTCACATCATTGAACTTGTATGTTAGCATTATTTGTAATTCATTTACTGACAAAATTTAGATTCGGGGATTGGAGCGAGGCTCATGCTGAAAGTCATGATTGTTGACGATGAACCGTGGGTGCTTGAAGGACTTAGGACGATGGTCGACTGGGAGAAATCCGGTTACAAAGTATGCGCCGAAGCGCTTAGCGCTGTGGAGGCCCTCCGGTTAATTCAGGAGCATAAGCCGGACCTGCTGCTTACGGATATCAACCTTCCCGTAATGAACGGACTCGAGCTGATTGCTGCCGTGAAGGAAGTGATGGACCACCCGCCCAGATTCGTTATTCTGAGCGGATATGACGACTTCAACTATGCCCGAACTGCGCTGCGCCAGAAGGTGGATGGCTATCTGCTGAAGCCGGTCGATGATGAAGAGATCGGGACGCTGCTCTTGAAGATCAAAGCCATCATCCAAAATGAAATCGCTTCCAGAAGTGAGAACCGCAAGAAGCAGAACTTCCTGGTCCATAATCTGATCAACCGGTTCATTCAGGGGGAATGGAGCGAAGAGCTGGAGCGCGCAGCGGATAGGCTGATGGATCTTCAGCCTGAGACAGAGCTGCAGTGTATCCTTACTGCTGCTGTATCAAGCACAATAAGCCTGAATGAAGGGGATGGGGAAGGATTCCCGGGTGAGCTTGGCTATGTCTTTCAGGACCCAGCGGGCAGGCCGGGTCTTATTGTGCGGTGTGCGGGGATGTCCTCCGAAGCCATTGAGGCAGCCGCCGCCCAGGTGCAGAGGGCACAGTCGGAGAAGCTTGGCGTACCTGTGGCCGTACTGATCAGCGGCAAGCGGAGAGGGGCGGGCTCTATCCAGGAACTGTACACACAGAGCCTTGAGGTCTGGGGATTGAAGTGCCGCCGGGAGAAGGGGGGGATCTTCTACTATAATGACCTGGGAGCAAAGGGCCAGTCCCTGGAATTAGCTGAAGGGCACTTCACCTGTGTGCTGGAGAAGGTCAAGGCAGGCGAGACTGGGCAGATTCAGAGTTGTGTCAGGGAAGCATTCGCTGCCATTACGGCCAAGCCGCTGAGGATTGATGCAGCCCAGGCCGAGGTGGCCCATCTGGAGATGACCTTATGCCGGAGCATCGCAGAAATGCAGGGAGATCCCGACCGAATCATGAATGCGATGCGGACGGAGTATGGCGATCTGGGCGGACTCGCCGATTATTACAGGCTGAGTCTGTATGTGGACAAGCTCTGCCTGCAGGCAGCGGCTTATCTGGCTGAATTACGGGCGGATAATGAGGGGGATACGATCTATAATGTCATTCAGTACGTGGATCTTGAATTCCGGAGTAAGCTGCAGCTTCAGGATATTGCCAAACAGTTTCATATGAATTCGGCTTATTTGGGCCAACTGTTCCGTAAGGAAACGGGCCGGAGCTTCAGCGATTATCTGAATGAGAAACGAATTGAAGCGGCCAAGAGCCTGCTTAAGCGCACCCAGCTCAAGATATCGGATATCGCACTGCAGGTGGGCTTTTCGAATACGGATTATTTTATCGACAAGTTCAAGGGGAGGGTTGGGTCTTCACCTTCAGTCTACAAGAATGCCAATAAGAACAAGCAGCTATGAGATAACCCCACAAAGTGGGGCTTTGGCTTCGAAGGTTACTCAGGTACTTTGCGGGGACCCCGAGATCTTATAAATTTTATAATGATAAGAAAGCCGGGTGCATAAGGCATGTGGAGAAAAAGATTCAAATTCACGACGATTGTTAACGATATCCCGCTCAATTACAAGTTCTACCTGATTTATATTGTCGGTGTACTCCTGCCTATCATGGTGCTTAATCTTGTATTTCTGGACCGCATTACGGATCTTATCAAATCCAGAGAACAGCAGAATCTGGAGATTTCTCTGGAACGGGCGCGTAAGGATATTCTTGATTTCATCGAAGGGGGGGTCTCCGTCGGTTATGCATTGTCTACGGATAAGAATCTGTACGAGATGCTGGAACGCACCTACACGGACTCCATAGAATTCTATAGTATGTTCGACGAACAGCTGAGGGACCGGATGAACAGCTACATGCCTGTTAACAACCAGTTGGAGCGGATTAGCATTTACACGGACAACCGCACCATTGTATCCGGCGGGAATTATCAGGTCATGAATGACAAGGTGTGGGCCAGCGATTGGTATAGACAGGCGAAGAATGCGAGTACCCAGGTGTTTGTTACCGCCTACCGGACGAGTGAGAATAAGAATCTGGCATCGTCAATCCCTACGCTAAGTGTAGTTCAAACGATGGATAATTACAGAAACTTGAATAAGTATGAGAAAGTGCTGCGCATTGATCTGGATCTTAATGAGATCTACGACATTATTGTCCGGGAGAAGGATTACTTAAGTCTCTACCTCATCAATGAGCAGAACAAGATTGTCATGTCAGCGGACAGCGGCTATCAGCGGCTCACCAAAGAGCCCTATCCTGTATTCAATCAGCTGGGTAGCGGTCAAGAGGAGGATGTTCAGATAGTACCTGTAGGCACGGCTAACTATCTCAAAGGCTGGAGAATTGCCGGGATCACCCAGGGTGAGCGGATTTCTAAAGCGATTCTGGATATACGTCTGTACGCGGCTGTGCTGGCAACAACGCTTACGCTGCTGACCAGCGGGTTCATCTATATTATGCTGCGCTCTTACAATTACCGGGTGAAACGCCTGTCCCGCCATATGCAAAAGGTGTCTAACGAGAAGTTTGAGCTGATCACCATCGATGAGGGGCGGGATGAGATTGGCGGCTTAATTCACAATTTCAACCGGATGACCTCCAGAATCCACTCGCTGATCAACGATGTGTATAAGCTGGAGATCCAGAGCAAGAATCTGGAGATGGAGCGCGTCAGGGCGGAGCTGAACTTCCTGCAGAGCCAGATGAACCCCCATTTTCTGTTCAATACGCTGAATGCGATTCTGGTGGTCTGCACCAAGAATAAATATTCCGATGTTACGGATATTGTGAAAAGCCTGTCGAAGCTGCTGCGCAGGCTGCTCAGCTGGAAGGAAGACCTGGTGTCGGTGCAGGAGGAGATCACATTCATCGAGATGTATCTCAAAATTGAGAAATTCAGGTTCAGGGATAAATTCGACTATGTGTTTGAGATTGATGAGCAGTCACTGAAATATAAAATTCCGAAGCTGAGCATGCAGCCGCTGGTCGAGAACTCCTGTAAGCATGGATTGCAGACGATTGAAGGGCTTGGCATTATCCGGGTGAGCACGGCAGTGCTGGATAACCGGCTGCAGATTAGCGTATCGGATAACGGCAAAGGCATAGAGCCGGATAAGCTTAAAGAGCTGCTGTATGCCATCCGCAAGGAGGACTCCTCCGGGACCAATATCGGAATCCGCAACGTCTACCGCAGGCTTGAACTATATTATGCCGATCAGGTGCGCTTCGAGATATCCAGCACACCGGGTCTGGGGACCTTGGTCACCTTCGGCATTCCGCTCAGGCTGCTGGAGTTGAATCATCCCTTGGAAGGCGAGGTGTAACCTGTGAAATACAAAGTATTATTAGTTGATGATGAGCCGAGCGCCCTCGAAGGCATGCAGCTGTGGATCGATTGGGAGGAACTCGGCTTCGAGCTGTGCGGAACCTGCGGCAACGGCCGGGAGGGGCTGCGGCTGATGAAGCTGCTGGAGCCGGACCTGGTGATTACAGATGTGAACATGCCGCTCATGAATGGTTTGGAGATGATAGAGGCCTGGCAAGAGCAGGATGCCGGCAGACCCAAGTTCGTGATTCTGAGCGGCTACAGTGAATTTGAATATGCCCGTACGGCCATCAGCTACGGAATCAGCCATTATCTGCTGAAGCCGGTCTTTCCGGAGGAGGCCGCTGAGGAATTGCGGGAAATTCATCAGGAGCTGGAACAGGAAGCGAACCGCAGAATGATTCATGAGATTGCCTCTGAAGAAGAGGCGGTGGCCTTGATTAGAGGACTGCTGTACGGGAAAAAAGCAGACCCGGCGCTTCAGGAGCTGCTGGATCGTCTGCCTGGCTTTCAGGGGGTCGGGCTCTGGAATCTTTGTCTGATTCAGACTGTCCCGGAGCTGTATACAGAGCTGCGGGGAAGGGCGGCTACCCAGTTGGCTGCCTATCCGGCCATGGTGATGATGGATCTGGAGGCGGGCATTCTCGGGATTGTATACGGTATGCCGGCAGATAGCCCTGAAGGCGGAGCAATAGAAGAGGGGCTGAATTTCCTCCGGCAGGAATACGGCAGAAGACAGATCTATATGGCCATTGGAGCTCCGGAGAACTCCCTGCCGGGAATTGCTGAGAGTTACCGCAGCGCCAAAGAGGCTTTGCAGCATTTTTTCTATAATCCTGAGTATGCCGGGATTCTGGCTTACCGCGGGATACAGGGCCATCCCTTCAGCTATCATTATGATCATATCCGGCTAATGGATGCCCTGCTTGATTCTGTTAATCTGCTCGATGCGGACGGTTACCGCAGAGCGCTGGAGGAAGCGGACTGCAGCTTCCGTGCACAGCAGGTGGCGCCGGAGGTGGTTCGGAAAATTGTGATTCATCTCATGTACCGGATCACCGAGCTCGCGCCCGGGGCGGAGGACGGAGGCGGGGAGCAGGTGACGGCTGGGTCTGGAATCGCGGAGATCCAGCAGGCCATGATCCCGCTGGATGAATTGCTCAGCCGCTTATTAATGTGCGGTGAAATGGCAATTGATCTCCTGATGCGTGAGCAGAATCAAAAGTCGCATGGCATTGTGCAGGAGATTAATGAGTATATCGGTGCGCATTTTCAGGAGAGTCTGAGCATTCAGAAGCTGGCAGAGGTCTTCTTCCTGCATCCCGTCTATCTGGGGCAATTGCTGATTAAGAAGAACGGCATGACCTTCAATGAGCAGCTGCATCATCTGCGGATTCAGGAGGCGGCGGTTCTGCTGCGCGGCAGCAAGCTGAAGCTCTCGGAGATAGCTGAACGTGTGGGTTATGTCAATTACGGTCAGTTTTTGAAACGGTTTGAAAAGGAGATGCACATGGGCCCGAATGAATACCGCCATGCAAAGTTCTAAACTTTTATGGGGGTATACCTTTAATTCGGTCGTATTTTAGCCGGCGGATCACCTCTATAATTCATACATGTAAGTGCTTACAAATTAAAGACCAACACATTATGGAGGTGCTTTATGGGGGGCAAGTCGAAAGCGATGTACAAGTTTTCCCTGATTGTTCTGTTATCCCTAAGCTTTACGCTATCCGGCTGCGGGGGCAACAACAACAATACTGCGGGCAAAGCTGAAGAGACAACTGCGGCAGGAACGGCTTCAGCTAACACAGGAGGAAAGATAGAACCATTTAAGGTAAGCGTATTTATCGGCGCAGCTGGACAACAGCCGACACCGGACAATAAGATTTACAAGAAGATCAAGGAAGAAACCGGAGCCAGCTTCGATATGGAATTCCTGGCAGGTGACATTAACCAGAAGCTGGGCGTCATGATTGCCGGCCAGGATTACCCGGACCTCATGACCGGGAATACCAAGCTTACAGCAGCAGGGGCATATATTCCGCTGGAAGACCTGATTGAGGAGCATGCGCCAAATTTGAAAGCGCATTATGCCGAATACTGGAACATGATGAAGGACCCGAACGACGGCCATATTTATATCCTGCCTAACTACGGTGTATACAATGGTAAGGTCAACAGCTCCTGGTATTCGGGACCTGCCTTCTGGATTCAAAAAGCTGTCCTCAAGGAATTCAATTATCCGCAGGTGAAGACACTGGATCAATACTTTGACCTGATTGAGCAGTATAAGGCGAAATATCCTAAAATCGACGGAAGCCCGACGATCGGGTTCGAAATTCTGAACTATGACTGGAAAAACTGGGGTCTGTTCAATGCGCCGCAGCATCTGATCGGCCATCCAAATGATGGCGGTGTGGTTGTCAATGACGGCGTAGCTGAAGTGTTTGCAAATAAAGATTATGCGAAGCAATACTACCAGAAGCTGAATGAAATCAACCAGAAGGGTCTGATCGATAAAGAGACCTTTGTACAGAACTATGACCAGTATATGGCGAAAATATCCAGTGGTACCGTACTGGGGATGTTCGACCAGCACTGGAACTTCAACGCTGCTGAGGATTCTCTGACGACCCAAGGTAAAATTGAACGCACCTATGTTGGTCTTCCGCTCGTATACGAAGAGGCGACCAAAGACTACTACCGCGATCTTGCCGTTCTTAACCTTAACAACGGCTTCGGTATCAGTATCAATGCCAAAAATGCCGTGCAGATCATCAAGCTGCTCGACACTCTGATCCAGGAAGACTGGCAGAAAATGTTCTCCTGGGGTGTGGAAGGCGAAGATTATATCGTGGAGAACGGCAGATTTATGAGAACCCAGGAACAGCGTGACAATGCAGCCGATGCCACCTGGCAGCTGGCCAACAAAGCCAAAGCGATGTTTGATTACCTGCCCAAAACAGAAGGAAGCTTCAGTGACGGCAACTCAACGGATGCTGCTGCACAGCCGGAAGAATACAAAGCAGGTCTGAAGCCTTTCGACAAGGAAGTGCTTGATGCCTATGGCTTTGACTCTTACGTGGACTTCTTCAGTGAGCCTCCTGCCAATCCGGTCTATTATCCTGCCTGGTCCATCGACTTAATTGAAGGATCGGATGCCAAAATAGCCAGTACCAAGCTGAATGAACTGCAGACCAAGTTCCTGCCTAAAGCCATCCTTGCCGACCCGGCAGATTTCGATTCCGTATGGACCGATTACACCGGACAGATCGAAAAGGCTAATGTGAAGGCATATGAAGACAAGATCAATGAGCAGATTAAGTGGAGAATTGAGAACTGGAGTAAATAACGGAACGCTGTTTCCGGGATCAGAAGGTGGAGGGCCGATCAGGGCCTTCCACTTGCTAAATTAATTTCATGGAGTAGGAGACAACGAATATGGATGAGACCCTAGAAATAGATACTGTCGTCCGGCATCCGAAGAACCGAAAGAAGAAAAAACAGCCGATTACCTGGCGCTTGATCAGAAACCAGAATCAGCTTATTTGGATGTCTGTGCCCTTGATGCTCTACATTATTCTTTTTGCCTATGTTCCCGTTTGGGGCTGGACCATGGCGTTTCAGAATTACAAGCCCGCGAAGTCCTTCGGTGAACAGGAATGGGTGGGACTCAAGCAATTCAGGTTTCTGTTTACAGATGATAACTTTATTCGTGTACTGCGCAACACGCTGGCGATGGGGCTTATCAATCTGATCCTCGGTTTTGTTACAGCCATAGTGCTTGCGCTGCTGCTGAATGAAATCAAGAAGGTCTTCTGGAAAAGGACTGTGCAGACAATCTCTTATCTGCCCCACTTCCTGTCATGGATTATCGTTACCGGCATTGTGGCCACCTCGCTCTCCATTAACGACGGGATTGTAAATATCGTTCTGATGAAGCTGCATCTGATTAAAGAGCCGATTCTATGGCTTAGTGAAGGAAAGTATTTCTGGGGAATCGTAGGGGCTTCGCATGTGTGGAAGGAAGTAGGATGGAATACCATTATTTATCTGGCGGCCATTGCCTCCATTGACCCTGCCCTTTATGAAGCTGCCGAAATTGACGGTGCGAACCGTTACAAGAAGATGATGTTTGTAACCCTGCCTGGTATCAAAGCAACGATTGTAATTCTGATGATTATGTCCATAGGACATGTCCTGGAAGCAGGCTTTGAAGTGCAGTATCTGCTCGGCAACGGGCTGGTAGTGGACTGGGCGGAGACGATAGATATCTTCGTGCTTAAATACGGGCTTGCCCAAGGGAATTATTCACTCGCCACTGCGGGCGGGATTTTCAAAACAGTTGTCAGTGTAACCTTGCTGCTTATGGCTAATGGGATTTCCAAGCGGCTTGGGGAAGAGAGGTTGTTATAATGATGGATAACCGACACATTAGCCCTGGGCCAAATGCAGGCTATACGGTGAAAAGGAGTCTAGGTACCGGAAGGCTTGAGCCGATTCTGTTCACTTCCTTCAATACGCTCTTTATGGTCTGTCTGGTGGTTGTGACATTATATCCATTCATCAACACGATAGCTGTTTCGTTTAATGAAGGGAACGATACAATCCGCGGCGGTATTTACTTATGGCCGAGAGAATGGACTTTTCAGAATTACAGGGCAATTTTTGCCACGGGAACTATTTTTGACGCTTTCCTGGTTTCAGTAGCCCGTACAGTGATTTCTACGATACTCAATATTTTTCTGACCACCATGCTTGCATACACCTTAAGCCGCAGGGAATATGTATTCCGTCAGCCGATTACTGTTATCTTTGTGCTTACGATGTATTTCAGCGCCGGTCTGATCCCGAACTATTTCCTGATCAAGGATCTGCACCTGTTAAACAGCTTCTGGGTGTATATTTTCCCTTCGATGATCAGCGCATTCAATATGATCGTCATCCGTACCTATATCGGAACCATTCCGGAGAGCCTCTTGGAATCGGCGAAGATAGACGGCGCCGGGGATTTCAGAATATTCATGCGGGTGGTGTTTCCGCTCTGCAAGCCGGTGCTGGCGACCATCGCCCTGTTCGTGGCTGTCGGCGCGTGGAACTCCTGGTTCGATGCCTTTATCTATACCTCATCCAGACAGAATCTCAGTACGCTGCAATATGAGCTGATGAAGCTGCTGTCCTCAACGATGAATTCCAACGGTAACCCAACCGTACAGAATGGGGTGGGGATGGATCAGAATTCGGCAAGAGCGATGGTGACACCACTCTCTATACGGGCAGCTATCACAGTCGTGGCCTCTGTGCCTATCCTGCTGGTGTATCCGTTTATGCAGAAGTACTTTGTAGTGGGCTTGAATGTCGGCAGTGTGAAGGAATAGGCGGACAGAACGGCGCTGCTCTACCTGATCCGACTACCGGAACTGCTTGAGCTGCAGGCAGAGCGCTATGAAGCCGTGTTTCTGGCTGAGCGGAGGAGATTTTACTTGTAAAATAGCAAAAAAGGATGTGGTCCTATTAGGGCCGCATCCTTTTTTGCTATATATAAGAATAATCCCAAACGGACCAGGGGCATCCTTATAATGGGTTTCTCTTCCGGAGCGCTTAACAATCATTTTGAGAAAAATGATGACACAGCGGAAGAAATGCCTTATTATTTAAAGAGATTTTTAACAAAACAGATTTTAAATAATTATAGTACAATACAGCCGAAGGTGGAGAGCTGTAGGTCAGGCAGTCTATTGAGGAGGGCTTCATATTTTATCACTGAGTCAGGTTAGCAAAAGCTTCGCTCTGAAGGCCGGCCCTTATACTGCTGTGGACAATGTATCGCTTGAAGTGAAGACGGGTGCTATACACGGCATTATCGGGGCAAGCGGTGCCGGCAAATCTACACTTCTGCGGCTGATTAATCTGCTGGAGCGGCCCGATAGGGGAACGGTTACTGTAGACGGCAAGCTGCTTACAGAGCTGCCGGACAAGGAGCTGCGGCGGCAGCGGCAAAGAATCGGCATGATCTTTCAGCAGTTCAATCTTGTCGGCAATGCCACCGTCAGCCGCAATGTGGCGATTCCGCTGGAGCTTGCCGGAGTGCCGCGTGCCGGACGGATGAAGCGGGCGCTGGAATGTCTGCAGTTTGTCGGGCTTGCAGACAAAGCTAATCAGTATCCGGCACAGCTCAGCGGCGGCCAGCTCCAGCGGGTAGCGATTGCCCGGGCGCTGGCGAACAATCCGAAGCTGCTGCTGTGCGATGAGCCGACCTCCGCGCTTGATCCGGGCACCACGGCGGATATCCTGGGTGTACTCCGCCACATCAATGATTCGCTCGGTGTTACTGTCATTATAGTTACCCATGAGCTGGATGTCGTCCGGAGCATCTGCTCAGAGGTATCTGTAATGGAGAGCGGGCGGATGGTTGATTTCTTTTCCCGGGATGAGGTCGGCTTTCTTCCGCCGGGGAGCCATTTGGGCTCCTACCGGGAGAGGATTACGGGAAGAACGGGGGAACCCTATGTTTGAGAGCATGCTGAAGTATCAGGATCAGATGTGGCAGTCGATCGGAGAGACCTTTGTGATGGTCGGAATCTCCGTGGGGTCTGCGCTGCTGCTGGGGCTTCCGCTGGGGACACTGCTGTATTTTTGCCGCAAAGGCCAATTGTATGAGAATAGAAGCTTGTCGCTCATACTGAACAGCATCGTAAATGTGGTGCGTTCGTTTCCGTTCCTGCTGCTGGTAGTGGCTCTGATTCCGTTCACCCGCCTGGTAGTGGGAACGGCGATTGGCACGCTGGCGGCAACGGTGCCGCTGTCTATCGTCGCTATTGCCTATTATTCACGGCTGGTGGAGCAGTCTCTGCTGGAGGTTCCCAGAGGAACGATAGAAGCGGCGTTATCCATGGGGGCATCCAGACTGGGAGTGATCTTTAAGTTTCTGTATGTGGAGGCCCGTTCCGGACTGGTGCTGGGATTGACTGCCTCTACGATCAGCTTCATTTCTTTTTCAACAGTAATGGGTGTGGTCGGCGGCGGCGGGGTTGGCGATTTCGCGATCCGCTACGGGTATCAGCGGTTCGAGACAGAAGTGATGATCTACGCCATACTCGTCATGATTGTGCTGGTGCAATTGATTCAGTTCACAGGAAGTACACTGGCAAGACTGCTGGATAAACGCTGAGTAACTATATAACAATGGGGGCTGGAGATAATAATGAAGAAGTCGATAATTGCAGGAAACGGAACGGTTAAGAGAGCCGCAACAAGAATGAAAGCTGCCTTCGGATTAACACTGCTCGTATTGGTACTTGCCCTTGCGGGCTGCGGAAACAACAAAGAAGCAGAAGAGACACCGGCTGCCACCAGCACTGAATCTGTGAAGATCAAGGTAGCCTCGCTGATTCCGCCAATGACGGATATCCTTGATATCGTGAAGCCGATCCTGAAGGAAGAAGGCGTGGACATGGAGGTTGTGGTGCTGTCCGATAATGTGCAGCCGAACGAAGCGCTGGCGAACAAAGAGGTGGACGCGAACTTCTTCCAGCATGTGCCATACATGGAGCAGTTCAATGCCAGCAAAGATGCGAAGCTCGTTGCGGTTCAGCCAGTATATGATGCCATCTATGGCGGTTACTCCAAACGCTATAAGAGCATTGATGAACTGCCTGATGGAGCAACCCTCGTAATGGCGAATGATCCTTCGAATATCGGACGCTCCCTGCAAATGTTCGCTGATGCCGGACTGATTACGCTGAAGGAAGGCGTAGGCATTCAGGCGACCCAGGCGGACATTACCGCTAATACCAAGAACTTTAAGTTCGAAGAGGTTGATCTGCTGATGCTGGCGCGTATGCTGGATGATGCAGATCTGGTAGCGATGACGCCTGCTTATGCCAGCCCGCTCGGCCTGACCCCGAAGAAGGATGCGCTGATCACCGAAGGTGAGGATTCCGCATTTACGATCACGCTCGTTGCCCGTGAGGACAACAAGGATTCCGAGGCGATCCAGAAGCTGGCTAAGGCGATCAGCGGCCCGGAAGTGAAGAAGTTCCTTGAGGATAATTACGCGGATATCGCGCTGCCTGCTTTTTGAATAGAATGCATTAGAGAAAGCAATAGATAACCGATACACAAAGCAGCCTTCCCCACTAATGATTCGATGGGAAGAGGCTGCTTTGTTTTTTTTTGAAAATTATTTTTTCATACCATTGTGGAATATGAGTATTTTTACGTTTAATAAAATCAAGGAGTAATGTTATTACCAGTTATTTACATTGTGTGGTCAGCACTATGATCTTTCCCGAACACTCCCAAATAATAAGTACCCTGCTTAGGAGACTTTATGTTGATATTTTCTTGAGGGAGGTCTGTGTTGTCTCCGATGTAATAGGTTGCAGGAGCACCTTGGTATGGATCAGCCCCCGGTTCCCATATTGCTAAATCCAGATTTTCTTTATTCTCGTTTATGATCAACAATGTAGCATTAAGATCTGCATTTGTTGCATTCTGTTTAATTGCATATACATCGATATAATCTTTAGCCACATGTCCATTGGGTACAGAAATCAAAGAACGATAAGTATTGAAACTACCTTGTCCTTGGGCAGCATTTTTAATGGACTCATAGGCATTTAATATACCATTACCGTACAACTTATCATATCCCTGAGTACCCATGTCAAATGCAGAAAAACTAATAGAGCTTGATATTCCTCTTGAATAAGCTGCATCATACATCAGTGCGTAGGTTCCCGCTACAAAAGGGGTAGCCATAGAGGTCCCGCTCATAGTGATATATTCACTTCCAGAGTTTGCCTTAGCGGCCCTAATACTCTCTCCTGGTGCAGAAAGATAAGGACCAGTACTACCTGTACCTCTGGATGAAAAGACGCTTAAACCCCAACCGTCTTCATAAGGGTCTTTTATACTGGCTATGGATGTAAATGTATATTTGGCGTATGTGCTAAGTGTATCGTAATATCTACCTAAAAATACCGTACCATTATAGCCATGACCTGAATTTCCAGCCGCAACGAATACAGGAACGCCTGCATTCTCAATTTTTTTGATCCAGGTAATTACATCGGATACGTCTTGATATGATTTTAGAGTCCCTATACTAAAATTAACAGCTTTTACATTATAGGAATTTATGTTGTTGTAGAGCCATTACAATCCTTCAATAATATCGGCGTTAGAACCGTGGCCACTACTGTCGAGAACTTTAACGCCTACTAAAGCAGCACCTGGGGCTACACCAGTCTGAATATTAGGATCTCCTTCACCTGTACCTGCTACAATACTTGCTACGTGTGTACCATGCCCATGATCATCATAAGGTTGGGATTTGTCATTAACGGAGTCGTACCATCCTATTACTTTGCCTCCATCTAAATCTACATGATTGGCATCAATACCAGTGTCGACAACAGCAATTACAACATCACTTTTAGTATAAGTGGTCTCCATGCCGTCTAAGGCCCCGGTTACTTTGAAATCACTGCGGGCTTTTGTAACTCCCGAATCTCACTGGCTGCATTTAAATAAGGAGTAATGATCTGTTCCCCTGCGGATTCTGCAATAAATGAGCCTTTATCACTTTTGGATTGAATAATGACAAACTTTAATTCCTTCATTCCCTTCAAAATATCCAGTTGTTCTTTAGTAACATCCATATGATAAGTTCGGTTACTAACTTTTTGATATGTTAATTCGCTTTTAAAAAGAATGTTAAGTTGATTTTCAAATTCTTCTTCGTTTAATTGAATCGTTGACTGTTTATCTTCTGCAATAGCTTCGATGGAGATAGTTGTTTTGTTCTCATTCCGGGCTTTTGTGAATTCTTCATCAGAATTGAAAAATATTTTATTAGTTCTTTCAACAACATCGTTAGGGTTTTCGTAGGGAAGCGTGTTAGATTTATTCAACACGGGAATATCTAAAGAGTTAGTTTTCTTTTGAAAGCCCTGAGAGGTGTCTATCGTTTTGGTGTTTATAAATGAAGGGTCAATTTTAAAAGGTTGTGAAGACTGTCCATAAACTAGAGAGGCATTAGATAACAGCATCACAGATAAAACTACTGCTCTTGCTGCCTGTTTAATACTCATCATTATTTCTCCTTTGAAATATTGAATTGTTGGGGGAACCAATGTACAAGAAAGATACAATGTTTAACTTGGGTTATCACCTTCTTTTTCCATTTGTACAATAAATCATAGCTCTTCTTCGTTCCATTTCAATCCAAATATATGGAAAAAAGTGTATATTTACTGAGTTTTGATTGCAAAAATAACAGATTAGAAAATTTTTTGAGAGAATCTATCTCGAGGACATGTACCGAAAATAAATGCGGATACGCAAACAGCCTAATCCACTAACGGGAGAAGGCTGCTTTTTTATAGCTTATTGTCAATGTACCTGTATACTCCGAGTTAACGGTGTACATTAACAGTGTTAACAACTTCATACTGCGCCGCTTCCACCCAGGTTCCCGTAGTGAAGTCGCGTCCCCGTACAAGCACCTTGTCAGCGTAGACCTCCACATAGAAGCCCTGGCTGCCCGTCTTGTGCTCATCCGCATTCGTCCAGAGGTAGGCGACAGAAGCGGCGTTGAACATGGTAGCTATCTCCCCGTTGCCGGGGTACATCGTATTGCCGGCCTCCAGCTCCCAGTGGGTATGTCCGGTGAAGAGCAGCGTCTGTGGATACTTCGCCAGAATGGAGCGCAGCTCTTTGTCTTGAGTAACGCCATACCACTCCTGTGACTCCAGTGAACCGGCCACCGTATCCTTCAGCGGCTGATGCAGGAAGAGAAAGACCGGCTGATCCGGCGGCGCGGCTGCACCGAGCTCCAGCTCCATCTGCCCGTCAGGCTGCTGATTGTCCGGTGCCCGTTCTCCGAGTTTACGGTCCAGCCACTTAAGCTGTTCGTCCGACAGATTACAGAACGTGGGCAGACCCTCCTCCGTTCCAAGGAAGATGAAATGATACCCGCCGGTCCAATGGTCATGATAGGGACCAGGCATACCCATACGGGAGGTGTACATCGCCAGGCGGGATTCCCAGTGGCCGAGGCCCACATCATGATTGCCCAAGGTGTAGCGGATCTCCGACAGCGATGCCTGATGCAGCTGAAGAATACGGTGGACCTCTGCATATTCCTCCACGAAACCATGATCCGTGATATCCCCGATATGCATAATTCCGCTGCTGCCCTGCGCATGTACGGCCAAATCCTGCAGTGCCCGTTGGAAATTCAGATTGTATTCATGTGCCGGATCGGCCGTGACGTGGGTGTCGGTAATAATCTGGAAGGTTAACAGCGGCGGTTGTCCGCCATGTCCGCTTGTGTTCATTCGCAGGGTGAGCCTCCTTTGATGATGTGTGAATATCTTCCTAATGCCCTTTGGCACTGATGTTTAGGCCCACAATGCCGGCTACGATTACGGTCACCCACAAGAGTGAGGAGAAGGTCAGCCGTTCTTCAAAAAAAAGCGCGCCCGCCACGGAGATCAGGATGATGCCTGCCCCCGACCATACCGCATAAGCCACTCCAACTTTGATGGAGGTAAGGGCAACATTGAGCGAGGTGAAGCTGATCCCGTAGAACAGGAACATCAGCACGGAGGGCCAGGGCCGGGTGAAGCCGTGGGATAGTTTCATGGAGAGGGTTCCGGAGAGCTCGAACACAATTGCCATTGCGAGAAACACCCAGGCTAAGGCCCCCTCGGCCCTCATCGAACTATCCTTCCTATACCAAGCTCCGCATAAGATTGCACCAAACAATCTGCATCCGGCAAAAGAGTACGTACAGGCCGTGTATCTGCCGCACGGCTACTGCCAGCAGCCCGGTCTATTGCCGCTGCATTCGCGCCAGCCGGGCTGGTGGCTGCACCTACTCTGGCCGTAGCTGCAGCAGCTGCCGTCCCGGCTGCCGCATTGCCGGCAATCCCGATGGCCACAGCTGCCCCGGCAGCCTTGGCCATCCGCATATCGCCGTTCGTGTCGCCGATCACGGCAGCTTCGGCCGGCTGTATCCCCAGCCGTTCGCAGGCCAGCAGCGCCATGTCGGGGAAGGGCTTGCCGCGCTCCACCTGGTCTGTGCCGATCACGGCGCTGAAATACCCGCGGATGCCGAGCCAGCGGAGATGATTCTCCGCCGCTGCGGTTTCATCGGCAGTGACTACGGCCAGCGGAATTCCTTCGGCTGCGCACTCGTCAAGGAAATGCAGCAGGCCGGGGAGCGGGAGCACTGGCTTGCTCTGCTCCATTAATGCATCCGCCTCCTGGCGGCAGCGGTCAGTCAGTTCCATCGACTCTGCCCAGGATAAGCCAAGCAGATAACCCTGCCAGGACAGAATGGCATAGAGATCGCTCATGGTGCCCATGGCCAAGGGGCCGTTACGGTCATAATCAATAATTCTGCCGTTAACATCGTGAACGGTCCCGAGCAGCGAGGCCAGGTGCTGCGCCGGAAATTCAAGGCCGCGCTGCTGGAGCTGCCGGGAGAACCGGGCGAGGAAACACTCGCCCCAGCTGCCCCAGAGGGAGACGAACTCCAGGAGGGTGCCATCCTTGTCGAACAGGATGGCGGATATGGAATGCTCCCCGTGCGGGGTGATGAGCGTAGGCATGCTGCTGTCCTCCTGTATCTGATAGTTCATTGCCTGAAGTGTTTAGAGCCTGAATTGCCGGTTATTTCAGTTTATCCAGCGCCGCCTGGGCGGTTTGCTGCGCTTCTTTAAGAGCTTCAGCCGCCGGAATATTCTCAATCTGCACCTTGTCCGCAGCGATCGTCAGGGCATCGTTGATTTTGCCGCCGGTAGGGTCCTGGAAAGGAGCGGAGGCGTGGGATGCCTGCTGTAACGGGATTTTGATCTGCGGATTAGTCTCACTGAAGGTGACGAATGCCGGATCTTCGAGTGCGGACTGGCGTACGGAAATATATCCGGTATTAATTGACCAGAAGGCGGTATTCTCGGAGTTTGTGAAGTAGGCCAGCCACTTCATAGCGGCCTGCTGCTCGGCATCTCCGGCCTTGGCAGGAATACCGGCCATGATCGCCTGGGCTACAGGTTTGCCTTCGCCGACTCCGGCCCAGCCCGGCTGCTCCATCGCGGAGACGATGCTGAAGTCGAGATCGCCCTGGTCGCCGCTGGAGCCGGTGTATCCGGCCGCCTGGCCTTTCATTACATCGTCAATCGTCTTGTACCAGTACTCCCAGCCTTGTCCACCGGAGTGAATACGCATAGTCTTGTCTTCATGAATCGACTGGCGGAAGAAGTCCCAGGTCTCGATCCATTCAGGAGAGTCGATCGTCACTGACTTGCCATCCTCACTGAGAATATTGCCGCCCTTACTGAGGACAGCGTCAATCATATTGCCGGAGCCCCACATTGGCTCCCAGCCGTAGAAGCTGGTTTTGCCGCCTTCTGTGACGGTCATTTTCTTGGCAGCTGCAGCGAGGTCTTCCCAGGTCTTAATCTGGCTGGCATCAATGCCGGCTTTCTCAAAAGCATCCTTACGGTAGTACATCACCTGCGTCGTTCCATACATCGGAAGGAAGTACTGCTTGCCGTCAACCTGGCCCTGGCTCAGGAAGGTCTGGACGAAATCCGCCTGATTGAAATCCGGCTGCCCGGCAATCAGCTCATCCATCGCTGCGAAGTAGCCTTTGCGGGCCCAGTCTATATTGGAGGAGAGCACGGCTGCCGGAACCTGCCCGGTAGCGATCGCTGCCTGAAGCTTCTGTTCGGTTTCTGTATAATCTGCCTGCACAATGCCCTTGACGATGACCTCATGCTGGGAGGCATTGAATTTCTGAATGAGCGATTCCATATTTTCACCTAGCTTGCCGCCGAGTCCATACCAGAATTCAATGGTTACCGGTTCGTTTGAGACCGGAGCAGCGCTTGAGGCTGGAGCAGCATTGGCAGCAGGTACTGTAGCTGCACCGTTAGCCGCCGTAGCATTTCCCGAAGCAGAATTACCGCCACAGGCGGTGAGTATGGAAAGTCCGGCGATCATGGATACTGCAGACAACCTTTTGAATACGTTCATCATCATTCTCCTCTTTGTTTGGAAGTGTTAGATTTCAGCCTTTACTGGAGCCTGCGGTCATGTTGACACTTTGCATAATCGTTTTCTGCGCTAGCAGGAAGACAAGCAGCAGCGGGGCAATTGTGAAGGCGCTGGCGGCCATGATGAGCGGCCATTTCAGTCCGTACGCACCTCCTTCCACGAAGAAGCTGCGCAGACCGGCTGATACCAGCTGCAGGCTCGGGTCCTTCGTAATCAGCATCGGCCAGAAATAATTGTTGTACTGATCAATGAAGGTAATCAGCGCCAGTACGGCGAAGGATGACCGAGTGACCGGGACCAGCACCGTCCAGAGAATCCGCATATGCGAAGCGCCATCCACTTCACCTGCCTCCACCAGCTCATGCGACACCTGCAGGAAGGCTTGTCTGATCAGGAAGATGGAGAAGATACTTACACAATTAGAGAGAATCAGGCCGGCATAGGAGTTCAGCAGATGCAGCTCGGACAATACCAGATATCCGGGCAGATAGACGGCTGTAGCCGGAACCATGTAACCGAACAGAATAACTCCGGCAAAAACACCCTTCAGGCGGAACTTCATATGCGTCAGCGCATACGCCATCATCCCGGAATTGATCGTCTGCAGGATGACGATGGAGACAGCCACGAAGATGCTGTTGCCCATATATCTGGCGAAGGGGGCCTCATTCCAGGCTGCAGCGAAATTCCCCCAGAGTGGTACCTCTGGCCAGAGCGTGGGCGGGGAACGCCAGATTTCATCATTGGTTTTGAGTGCGCTGGTAACCATCCAGTAGAACGGAAAGGCCATCAGCAGAGCAAGCGCGGCGAAAAAAATCTGGCGGGCCGGTCCGCTGAGCCGTGTGAGCATACGCAAGCGGTGAGACCTCCTTGTACGAAAGATAAGAAAAGATAACTACTATTGATAATGGGTGGTCCGCTTGCTGATGCTGAAGGAGAACACCGACAGCAGCATGCAGAGGAAGACCAGAACGACAGCTACAGTGGAAGCCTCTCCGATCTGGAACGATTCGAAGGCGGACTGATAATACAGATACAGTAAGGTGCGGGTAGAGCCGGACGGGCCTCCCTGCGTCAGCACATTAATCTGATCGTAGGCCTGAAGCGCCGAGATGAGCTGTACCACGAACAGAAACAGTGTGGTCGGCGAGATCAGCGGCAGCGTGATGCGGAGGAACTTCTGCACCGGACTTGCCCCGTCAAGCTCCCCGGCTTCCAGCAGATCGGAAGGCACATTCCGCAGCGCCACCAGATAGAAGATCATCGCCCAGCCTACTGATTTCCAGATCGTTACGAGCAGCACGCCAATCAGCGCCCACTTGGGATCCTGCAGCCAGCCGATGGGCTCCAGGCCGAGGAACCTCAGCACCGTATTGGCGAGGCCGACATCAGGCTCATAAATCCAGGACCAGACGATAGAGACGGCTACTGTAGGTGTGACCCATGGCGAGAACAGCAGCACCTGATAGAGTGCGGAGCCTTTCAGCTTGCGGTTCATCAGCAGGGCAAGCCCCAGTCCGAGCAGGATGATCGGCAGCACACTGCCCGCGCAGAAGAGCGCAGTTACTCTTAGTGCTTGGTAAAAAGCCGGATTGCTGAGCAGGTCGGTATAATTTTGCAGGCCGACAAAGGTTTTCTCCGGGCTCATGAAATCCCATTCCGTGAAGCTGAGATACAGTACATACAGCAGCGGTGCCAGCCAGAACAGGGCGAACGGGACCATTGCCGGCAGCGTGAATAGCACGGGCTTAAGGCCGCTAATAAGCTTTGAACGTGTCATTTTCGTTCCAATACCCCATTCCATCTACATTGTTTGGTGCGGTATAATGCAGAGGACAGCTCCTCTGTTCAAAAAAAATTGTACACTCATGAGCGAGGCTTGTGGTCAAGCGGGAGTAAACATACTTCGGAATTTGTGTAAAATTTGTAGTAAGTCTGCCGCAAAGCTTCAGTTTTGTGTAATGTAGAGAGAAGATTCTATGCGAAAATGAGGTGCTACCCTGATGAAGCAGGCCGCATTTGGCGAGGACAACCCGCATCGTTCGCCACGGGAGCAGCTGCTCGGCCCGATGATTGATGCGATAGCGCAGACGATGGATTTGTATGGAGCGAATTATTCCTTCGGGCAGCTGTACGGAATTATGTTCTTTGAGGACAAGCCGATGACGCTGGAGGAAATGAAGCAGGTCATGAATATGAGCAAAAGCAATATGAGCTACGGTGTCCGCTCCCTGATCGCTTCGCGGATGGTTACGAAGCTGGAGGAGAAGCGTGAGCGGAAGGAGCTGTATGCGGCGGAGACTGATTTCTTCCAGGCCTTCCGGAACTTCTTCACGCTGAAGCTTCAGCGGGAGATTGATGTGATGCAGGAGGCGATGGGGACGGTGGTGCCTGAACTGCAGGCGCTAATCGATGCGGAGGACACTCCGGAGGAGGAACGGCTGGCCTGCCTCAAGGATCTGGACAAGCTGAAGCATGCGGCTGAATATTATGTCTGGCTGCAGCAGTTCGTGTCGGGGCTTGCGGAAGGAACGGTATTCGGCGGCGGCTTGCCGGGCAGGGAGTAGCTGCTGTGCTCGGTTAAAAAGTTGCCGCTGGCGCCCGGACAGAAGTAGTTCGGGGGATGCGTAAGCCGCCGACGCTGGACAGAAGTAGCTGCTGATCACTGTCACTGCTGATCACTGTCACTGCGGACGGAGCAATGAAGGTCTGCGTCTCCAGTTCATCTGTGACATGGGTACACAACTGTGGGGAGACCGATATCCTGCGGGAACCGGACTGACAATCCCCTATTTAGCGAAAATACCCTGTTATTTAGCCTACGCGGACTCAGATTCCGCTAAATGCTCCACAGCCCCCTAAAGAAGTTGGAGTCCTCCCCCACAAAAATGTAGACTGAATACAAGAGGAGGAGGAGCACAATGGGACACCTAACAGGAACAAGAGAGAAGGCAGCGCAAGAGGTGTTGTCTGGCATAAAGGCAGCGGTGGTTGCCCGGAAATATGGGGTGACCCCAGCGACGGTGAATCAGTGGGTGAGAGACTACCGAGGGGCCCATGGGGAACAAGATCATCCGTATCCCCAGGAGCAGGTGGAGGAACTGAAGCGCCTGCTGGAAGTGGAGCAGAAATACGAGAAGGCCGTCAAGATGCTCGGCGAAAAGGAGTTAGAGATTGAGATTCTCCGTGAACTGCTAAAAAAGCCAACCCCTGCTTATCCGAAAAAATCGAGGTAGCCGACATGTTCATTAAGCAGGGGAATACAGCGGCCTTAGTGCTGCGTCTCATAGGGCTAGCGGAGTCCACGTACTACGACCGTAAGAAACGCAGGTCACTGTCCCCAACAGCCGTTCAAGGGGGGCGTGGAAGGCCCCAGCCAGGCTACTCCTTGACCGAGTCTGGCGAGAAGATTAGCGACGAGGAAATCCAGGAATGGCTGCTGGAATTAATCGCTGGAGAAGAGCACGTGTACGGGTACAAACTGCTGGCCAAGTGCTTGTGGAACCAGCACCGGTTGAAGCTCAATCACAAGAAAAGCTACCGGCTGTGTCAGGCGCTGGATATCCTGCAGCCCCAGCGTCAGAAGCGCTTTAAGCATCCCCGGAAGCTGCCGGAGAACCGGTTCATTACCGGAGCGGGCCAACTCTGGCAGATGGACATTAAGTACGGTTACGTGGTGGGCCGTGACAGGCACTTCTTTGTCCTGAGCATTATCGATGTGTTTACCCGTGTCATCGTCGGCTACCACCGGGGATCGTCGTGTGAGGCGAAGCATGCCTGCCAGACGCTGGGACGCGCCATGGAGCAACACTGCGCCCCTGACAGCGCACGTCCGGTGATTCGCACCGACAACGGACCACAGTTCGTCAGCCACCTGTTTGGCGACATGTGTGAAAGCTGGGAAATGACCCATGAACGCATTCCGCCTCGAACGCCGGATTTAAATGCTTTTATTGAATCGTTCCACAGTAATATCGATCGGGATTTGTTCCGCAAAGAGGCATTCGACACGTTCGAAGAGGCCTATGAAGCGGTGGACCGGTACATGGACTTTTACAACAATCGCAGAATGCATACGAGCCTTCGTAACATGCCGCCAGCTACCTTTGCGGAGTGGGTCCTGACTCTAGAAGACCGCTCCAGCTTCTTCTGGCCGAGAGAAAAAGCGAAATAAAGAGCATGTCTACGACAAGTACTGATTTTATACGGAGGACTCCGGGATAAGGGGGTCGCACCGAATGTCTCAAAGACCCTTGTTTTGGCGTGCCCGGAAGTAAATAGAGGATTCTGAGTCCGTTTGCCCGGACAAAGCAGTCCTTTTCGTAAAATAGGGTCCTGTCAGTCCGGTTAAGTATAGTTTGGGGTTGAAAACTGGGTTCGATTCAGCCCAATTCAATACAACCCAGCCTTTTCAAACTCGTTTGTTTTACTCATGCAGCCAGTTGGTTATTGTACGCTCTCTCCGCCTTCGCCCCAATCTGGAGCTCCGCAGCAGATATCCTCGAGCATCATCCCGCTCAAGCAGCGGCCTAAGCAGGCTTCTCCGGCTGAGGGTCCATGGCTTGAGCTTTTGGCGTGTTCCAACGTACCTACGATTCGTTATTCTCCTGATAGATTTGAGACGTTATTATAACGATTAACGATATTATTGCCTGTTTTTCTTACGAAACGTTTGAATCTACTGATGAACACTAACGATTAGTCATTATTCATATAAATCATGCTATAATTTTGCCCAGGAGGCGGTCTTGTGGATGAACTCGATGTCAGAATTCTAAAGCTGCTGGAAGAGAACGGGAGACTGTCTCATGAAGAGATCGGCAAGCTGCTGCATATCTCCCGGCCGTCTGTGCATCAAAGGGTCGGCAAGCTGGAGAAAAGCGGAGTGATCAAGGGATATAGGGGAATTGTGGACTGGAGCAAGCTGGACCAGAAGATTAAGGTCATGATCTCCGTGAAGGTGGTCAGCCAGGGCTTTAAGGAGGCGGCAGAACAGATTATCCGCATCCAAATCCCCGGTGTGAGCATCATCGAATGCCAGCGGCTGGCGGGAGAGTGGTGCATGCTGCTCAAGGTAAGGGTGACCTCGCCGGAGGAGCTTACGCTCCTGCTTGACGAGATTCTCCGTATTCCTGACGTTAAGGAAACCTCGACCACTTTTATTTTATCTACTATATATGAGGACGGATTGAAGGGGGTGTAGCGGTATGCCGCAGAAGAAGAAAGTGAATCCGGTGTACATGGTTGGTATTGCACTATTGTGCGTTTATTTGTTTTGGGGAGGCACCTATGTCGGCATGAAGATTGCGATTGAGACGATGCCGCCTTTTCTGATGGCTGGAGTGAGATTTTTTGCAGCCGGTGCAGTGCTCTATAGTATTGCCAGATTAAGCGGAGCGAAGCGTCCGGCCGGGCGCGAGTGGCGGTCTTCGGCGATTGTCGGCGCCTTGCTGCTGCTTGGAGGCAACGGTGTGGTGGCCTGGTCCGAGCAAAGAGTATCTTCATCCATCGCTTCACTGATCGTTGCAGCGGTTCCCGTCTGGATGATGCTGATGGGCTGGTTTGGCCGCGGCGGCAAACGTCCGAATACCGGTGTCATCGCCGGGATTGTACTGGGGCTGCTGGGTATTGCCGTGCTGGTCTTCCAGCCGGGGAAGGGAGATACGGGGACCGCCACCGATCTGATCGGTATTATTACCTTATTAATAGCCTCCATAAGCTGGGCAGTCGGGTCGATGTATTCACGCAGTGCTGCAATGCCGGATTCCCCGCTGATGTCAACGGCAGCACAGATGCTGACGGGAGGGGCGCTGTTGATGATTTTCTCCTATTTCACCGGGGACTGGTCCCGGCTTGATGTCTCCGGCATTTCTATGCGCTCGTATCTGGCACTCGGTTATCTGGTCGTCTTCGGCTCCATCATCGGCTACACGGCCTACATCTGGCTGCTTAAGAATGCCGACGCGTCTCTCGTCTCAACCTATGCCTTCGTCAATCCGGTGGTGGCGGTACTGCTTGGCTGGCTGCTGGTCGGTGAACAGCTTACCTTGAATACACTGATTGCAGCCGTGATCATTATTGCAGCGGTCGTTCTGGTAACTATTTACCGTGGCAGGCCCCAGCGGGCGGCAACTCAAGCAGCGCTTGATATACAAAAACAGCAGCGGTCGGTACACTGAGGTCATCTTAGCCGAAGGGGTGGAAGCATGTTTGACATGTTGAAGGTGGGCAGGAATATCGTTAGATTGAGAGGAGCTGCCGGGCTTACGCAAATGGGGCTCGCAGATAAGCTGGGGATCAGCTATCAGGCAGTCAGCAACTGGGAGAGAGGCGCAAGTATGCCGGATATCTCCAAGCTTCCGGAGCTAGCAGAAATCTTTGGCGTAGGGATCGGAGAGATCCTCGGTGAAGGACAGGGGCACAGCTCCCGGATTATCGAAAGTGTGCTGGATCAGACCACGGGGGATTATTTCCAGCGGGGGGAAGGCACGGCACAAGACCTTTCGGACCTTGCCCCGCTGCTGCAAAATGAACAGATCGGCGAAGCGTTTGAGCATGTGAAGGTGGGTGCGGCAGTAGACGATCTGTTGGCACTGGCGCCATTCTTAAGCGAAGAGACGCTGGATAAATGCGCCGTGGAGGTGTTTGAGCGGGAGGGGATTCAGCCGCTGCTGAAGCTGGCCCCGTTTATGAGCGAGGAAACGCTGGACGAGCTTGCCAAGCAAGCTTATGCCGCAGGAGGAAAACATGCACTTGTGGCGCTTGCCCCGTTTGTAAGTGAGGAGGGGCTGGAGGAATGCGCCAAGCTCGCTTTTACCAAAGAAGGTCCGGGAGCGCTACCCCCGCTGGCTCCGTTCCTCGAAGAAGAGCTACTGGATGAACTGGCAGAGGCAGTCTTTGAGCAGGAAGGCTCGGGAGCGCTGCTCCCCTTGGCTCCGTTCCTCAGTGAAGAGGCGCTGAACGGACTGGCTGAGCGTATCTTCCAAAAAGAAGGTGCGGCAGCACTCCTGCCGCTGGCTCCCTTCCTCGATGAGGATATTCTGGGCGATTGGGTGTCGAGGGCCTTCGCCAAATAACTGCTGAAACGGGGCTATCCCAAAAGAAGATATTGTTCACGTATGAGACGGTTTTTTGACACTTCAAAGCTGCAAAAGAAAAAAAACGAGTCAGTCTCCGGGTTATTGGAGACTGACTCGTTTTCGTTTTTGATCCGTAGTGGCCTGCTTTAGCAGGTTATGGGCAAGCAAAAGCCACCCGATTTCGAGCGTCACTTTTGACAACCCTCGAAGCAGGAAACGCCGGAATCCCCGGTTATTCTTCAGTGGTTTATCTTTCGATTTCTCCTGGAGCTGAGCTTCCAGCTTTTGAATGGCAGTTTCTAACTTCTCGCCGGTCCATTCGGTTCCTTCGCCGAGTTCAGCTAGGTCACTGCCTTGTTGAATTTGCTCTTCCCGCTGTTCGTCAGCCTCAATGGTAGCAAAAAGGGTATGCACCTTCTCTTGCAATTTGGCTTTGTGCTTAACAACGGCTTTCCCCAAAACAAAGGTGTACCGATTGGCATTCGCTTCAATCTTCGTCCCGTCTACAAAATAATGATCTAGGGAGACGTGCTTTTCCTCGGCCAAGAACTGCAACACGGCAGTAAACACGGTTTCGAGAATCTCTTTCATGTGTGGGAACAGAACCGGTTGAGGGTTCGGAAATCTGGATGCTGCCGACCCGCCAGCCACATGAAGGGGATGTTCTCCCGCACAGTACGCTGCGGCAAAGATAGCGTCGTCTAGGCGGTTGACGGCGGTATTGACGACACGAACAAGGTGATGGCTCGGGATATCTTCTTCTTAATCCATTGGTAGGCAAAGTTGGTCCATGGTATATTGAATGTACAAAGAAATCGCTCCTTTGAAATGGTTGCTGGTACTTCCATTTTACCAAAGGGCGATTTCTTTTTGTGATTTCAATGAAGATTTCGAGTATGGTTTTTCCGCTGAAACCAGCGGAGAGGACGGACTGATTGCGGAAAAGCGGTAGCGGTCGCCTTTGTGTCCGGATTTTCACCGCTTAGGGGAATTCAAAAAATCTGGACACAACAGCGATTGGAGCAACGGTCCGTTCGCGGAGCGTCCTCACAAGCACAACCGTTTAACTGACTCCAAAGACAAGGGGCGTCCCAAGCAGCCATTTCATGGCTTATGGGACAGCCCCGTTTAGCATGCCTTTATTCCATTTCACGCAGCCGTTCGACGATCGGGCTGCGTGCGAGCGGTCTGTAGGCACTTATTGTGATGAGATAAGACAAGACAGCCAGTACCGGGATGACCAGAATGAACGGCAGCCACATCATGCGGAATTCCATATAGGCCATGCCCGCGGCAATATTCCTGGCGATCCCGTAAGTCAGCAGCACGCCTATAGTAGAGGTAAGCAGAGCGGTGAGCAGTACAGTATACAAGCCTTCGTAAACAAGCATCCGTTTGAGCTGTTTCTTAGTCATCCCGATGCTCTCGAGCACGGCAAATTCATGCCTGCGGGCGATCACCCCGGTAAGGACAGAATTAATGTAATTCAGCAGACCTATAAGGGCGATTACGAGACTCAGGCCATAGCCGATAATCTCAAAGATACGGATATTATCGCTTAACTCCTGCCTGTAATCCTCTCTGGATTTCAGCTGCAGAGCATCCAGCGGGCGGATAGCCTCCCTGAGCAATTGTCCCGTTTCATCAAGCTTGGCGGGATCTGCATGCAGGGTAAGCGAGAGGATGTCTGCTGGAGTCCCGCTCTCCAAAGTGGCTTGGCGGAGCTTGGCTGCAGGCAGGAAGGCATTGTAGCCGTTGCCGAAATACGTTTGGGTGGTTGCCGCGAAGAAAGCGTCATATTTCAGCACGGCCATCACTTCGTAGCTCTGCTTCAATCCGGGGTAGCTGATCCTATCTCCGGGATGATAGTAGCTTGCATAGGCGCCTGGCTCTGTAAGAGTCTGGGTCACCAGTATGAAGTCCCCGGAATCAAATTGCTCCCGGTTGAATTCCCCTTCGAGCACATCCTGTTCTGCGAGATCGTACCAGCCTGAATCCAGTCCGAAGAGCTGAGTGTGGACCCGGGAAGGGATGCCCTGGGGATTGGATGACGACTTCAGTGAAGCGCTGATGATATCATCCGGAGGAACGGTGAGCAGGCTATAATAGACTTTATCGATACTGTTCACCCCGTCTATATGACTCAGCTGACCGCACAGTTCCTCGGACAGCTCTGTTTCATTGACGGAGCGTTCCCCCTCCGGCTGGATAATGCCCTTGTTGTGAATCATATAATCTCCATGAATATAGGCGCTGAGGTACTTATTGACATCCATGGAGGAGATCACGGTGAATATCGTGTTAAACAGCAGAATGCTTAAGAAGAGGGAAGATAACATCAGGCTCAGCTTCTTTTTACTCCGGAACAGATTGGAGAACGCCATCCGGTGCAGCTTGGCGCCGTGGTTTGAGGACCTTAGAGTCTTCACTCCGCCATTCTGAACGCCTGAGAATTTAACGGCTTCCACGGGAGCGATGTCCGCTGCCAGCCGTCCAGGCTTATGCGCTGCGATCCACACGGTCAGGAAGGAGAAGAGGGCTGCGCCTGCAAAAATCCATGGACTGGACGAAAGCGAACTTCCTTTAAATTCCCCCGATAGTGAAGTGGTCAGAGGTGTAACCCATCTGCCGATTAGATAGCCGAAGCCAAGGCCGAACGGCAGGGCAATGAGGTATAGCAGCCTGGCTTGAATAGCGATGATTCTCCGCAGTTGTCTCGGGGTGGTGCCAATCATTTTCAGCAGGCCATAGAACTTCACATCACGGACCACCGATATATAAAAAATATTATAAATAAGCAGGTAGCCGCTAAGCATAATGATGAAGATAACTGCGGCGTATGGAATGATATTCACTGCATTTTCCGCCAAAGATACACTGGAATAAGCCCAATTGATTCCGATAGGAGCCGTAATTCCCGTGTCTGCCAGGACCTTGTTGAGCTTGCTCTCAATATGAAAGGAATTGCTGAACATGACACTCAGATTTGAGGTGTTAACGTAGGAGCCGCTGTCCCTTGATTGTACGGGATCGATGTCTGAGAGGTTTTTATCGGTAAAAGCTTTCGAGACAAAGGCCAGTCCCGCCATCGCAAGCTCCTTGTCCGCTTCATAATAGCCTGACAGAGTGAACTTCTGGCTGATTATCCGCTCACCAATATCTATCTGCAGCGTGATTTCCTTGCCGAGCTCCGGCTGAACCCCCAGCTTGTCCAGAATCCAGGTGTTCAGGGCAACCTCATTCTCTCCAGTAGGCAATCCTCCCTCTGTGAACACGATAAAGCTGTGATCCGCATAGACCTGATCAATCTGCAGCACCTCAACGGGATCATGCTTAAATTCTGTATTCCCCAACCTGCCGGAACTAAGCGAGTAGTCATATAATTTAATTGAAGGATGCTTGCGCAGCGTAGCGGCTTCTTCCGGAGTAAGGTATTTGAAACCACCGTGGAAGTCACTTCCGGCTGTTTTCATCTGTGCATATTGCATAGATTGGTTGATACTCAGCGCCATAGTGAAAATGGAAGTAATAAGCAGTGTAGTCAGCACAATAGCGCAGATGGCCGCCAAATTTCGCAACCGGTTGGCCCGCAGGCTGGCCATCGCCAGGTTGAATACGGTCTTCCGGTTGTTCGTAGCGATCATAACCGGCTCTCCCCGGGTGCCTGCGTTAATCCTGAGGCGATCCTGCCGTCCTCAATGCGGATGATCCGGTCCGCCATCTGGGCGATGGCTTCGTTATGCGTAATCATAACAATAGTCTGGTCGAATTTGACACTGAGCTGTTTCAGCAGGATAAGCACCTCCTGGCTGGTCTTGCTGTCCAGGTTGCCGGTGGGTTCATCAGCAAGGATAATGGAAGGTTTGGTCGCAAGCGCTCTTGCGATGGCCACGCGCTGCTGCTGGCCGCCGGAGAGTGCAGCAGGCAGATAGCGAATCTTCTCCTGCAGTCCCAGACTCGTGATAATCAGGTTCAGATACTCCTGGTCGATCTGGCCTCCGTCAAGCTCAATGGGCAGGACGATATTCGCGAGCACATTCAGGATCGGCACCAGATTATAGCTCTGGAAGACGAATCCGACAGAGCGGCGCCTGAAAATGGTTAACTTCTCATCACTCATCTGAAAAATATCATGCCCGTTGACATACACCTTGCCTTCGGTGGCGCGGTCCAGACCCCCGAGCATATGCAGCAGTGTACTTTTTCCGCTGCCGCTCGTGCCGACGATTGCCACGAACTCCCCTTTCTCGACATTCATAGATACGTTATCCAGAGCCTTGACCGTCTGCGCTCCTTTTCCATAATATTTCTTGAGATTCTCTATTCGCAGAATAGGCATGTTAGATTCCTCCTGTGCGTATGTTCTTATTCACATCTTCAAGGTATCAGACAAATCTAACAGGAGAGTGTCTGAAATCTGACGGAATGGACATATTCAGCATAGCGGCAGGAAGATCGAGAACACAGTGCCTTGCCCGGGCACAGATGCAGCCTTCATATGTCCGCCTTGTGCAGTGATAATCTCCCGCGCCAGGAATAGTCCTATTCCCACGCCATCTATATCGCGCACATTATTTCCCCGGTAGAACCGCTTGAAGATTCGGGGCAGCTCTTCCTGGGAGATTCCCCGGCCGGTATCTGCGATATCCAGGCGTACAAACATCTCATTCGCTTCAGCGGTGATATGGATGCTGCCCCCCGGCTCTGTATATTTCACGGCGTTCTCCAGCAGATTGAATAACACCTCGGTTGTCCACTTGGAGTCATGGTACGCGGTGATGTGAGCTTCACAGCTTATACTGATAGTGATACAGCTGCTCTCTGCCTGGATGAAAATCTGCGAAACTGCTTCAGAAACGGCGCGGATCACAGGAGAAGACTCCATGTGCAAAGAAATCATGCCCGTCTCCAGTCGGGACAGCTTGACCAGGGATTGGATCAGCCAGTCGAGCTTTTCCGACTGCTTTTTAACTTGGAGAACAAGCGGGAGCGCATGCTCATCATGCACCAGATTCTCCTCAAGCAGCTGGCTGTAAATCATAATATTGGATAATGGTGTTTTGGTCTGATGAGAGATATCGGAGATCAGTTCTTTAATTTTGTTCTTTTCCGTTTCCATATTCTGTCCGTTCACTCTGGCAATCTCTATGTACCGCATTAATTTATGTTCTATGGAGGAGAGAAGGGTTTCTTCATAATTATAGTATGGCTCACGCCCGAGAGTAGCGTTGTCTACCAATGTTTCTACCTTTTCCATAAAAGAAATGACCAGATATCTGAGCGACCAGGACCAGGCCCCTCCAAGGATCAGCATGCAGAGTATAAACAGAAGGGAGAGTCCGAGGAGGGATGAGCCAGTGGTATCCAGTAATAGAATACAAGTCACATAAGCCAGTACCAGAATGATAAAAGCCGCAGCAAACCCCAGATTTACCAGCCGGGTATGCGGCAGTCGTTCTTGTCCCTTCATAGAGTCGGCCCTTCTGTCCATGTATACCCTAAACCATAAACGGTCTTAATATATTGGGGTGAGGAGGGTTCATCTTCAATTTTGGCCCGTAATCTTTTGATCGCTACAGTCAATGCATTCTCATCCACGAAGACAGCCTCCTGGCTCCACGTTTTGTCGATCAGCTGCTCTCGGGTCAGAATGTTGCCTCTATTCGCTACCAGTATGCGCAGCAGCTTCTGTTCGGATTTGCTCAGCAGCAGGGGGCGGCTGTTCTTGGAATATTCCATTTTGCCAAAATCAAATTCCAGCGGTCCGATAACGATCCTGTCACTGGCAGGCGCATCGCTCCTTCTCAGGACGGCCATTACCCGGGCCCGCAGAACCATCAGACTGAATGGCTTCGTAATATAGTCATCAGCTCCCAGCGCAAAGCCGGTAACAATATCCGGCTCCATGTCGTTGGCAGTCAGAAATATAATCGGCACTTGTGAGGTTCTGCGGATTCTCTCGCAGTAATCGAGTCCGCTTCCGTCCGGAAGATTCACATCCAGCAGAATGAGATCTATCTGGGTTGACGAGATAATCTGATCAGCCATCGCCACAGTATATGCCTGCTCTATAATTAAGTCGTTTTGAGCCAAGGACAGGGCGATCCCCTTGTTCAGGCTTCGGTCATCTTCAACGATCAGCAGTGTCTTCATGGGCGTAACTCCTTTGTGTGGATGAAGCGTTATCTCAATATTATGGCCATCACTGGGAGATCCTGCAAGGGAGTATGATGCCGCATATTTGGAAGAGACAGTACAAAAGCTGATCCCCAGCAGAATATCTGCTAAGACCCCGCGGTCTGCGGTCGTGCATAAGTCCCCGACTAAGGTCCAGTACATAAAACCGTCCACAGTCTGTTTTGAAAATCTGCGGTTTACCCTAGAATAAGGATATAAGAAAGAGATCAACGAAAGGCGGTGAGAAAAAATGCAAAGAAAAGGTAACGGACTTGCGATTGTGCTGATTGCAATTGGAGCGGTAATGCTGTTAGGGATTTTGCCTAATTTGATTCACGGCATCTTTGGCATCCTGTTCCCGGTATTGCTGGTTGCTCTCGGATACTACGGAATTAAGAGCGGACACAAAATTATCGGCTGGGTAGTATTGTTCATCGGTATCATGTCCCTGATCTCCAAGCTTTCCTGGATTATCGGACCGCTGCTCGGTGTAGCGCTGGTAGTGTGGGGCATCTCGGTACTCCGGGGTAAACGGAGCAGAACATACTAAGAGGTAGAACAATTACTTAATAAGAAGCAGGGAGGGAACAGGAAATCATGAGTGTTTTTCGCAGAATGAGGGATATCACCGTAGCCAACTTGAATGAACGCCTGGAGCAGAGTCAGGATCCCGTGAAGCTGATTGATCAATTTCTACATTCAACCCGTGAAGAAATAGGGGAGGCAGAGCGGCTGTATCAGCAGTACGCTTCCCATACGAAGCAATTGCAGCAGCAGGTGAATCAGGCAACCGCCATGAGAAACAAACGTGAAGAGCAGGCACTCCTCGCGCTCAAGGCCGGTGAAGATCATCTCGCCAAACTGGCACTACAGGAGAAAATTATCCACGAGGAAAAGCTGGAGCAATACAGCGGGCTGCTGGAAACCAGCCAGCAATCACTCTTTGAGCTTGAAAGCCAGTTGAATGAACTCAAAATTGAGTATCAGACGGTATACAGCAAACGCCAATTCTATGCAGCACGGATGGAATCACTTCGGCTGCAGCAGCGAATGAATCAAAGAGCGAGTGCTTATGGCGGCGGTGATGTCCCCAAAATGTTCGGCCGTCTGGAAGACAAGATGACCGATTGGGAGCTGGAAGCCAAAAGCCTGAGCGATTTGCGCCGGATGGGACAGGAATATGCAGTGCAGGCCGGTGAGACGGTGGCGACCGTGCTCGAAAGAGAAATGGCCCGCCTGAAGGAGAAGCTGAACAATGATGGCAGAAAGGAGTAGTACTATGACCCGATTGTACCGTTCAACCAGAGACAGGGTAATGACAGGGCTGGCAGGCGGATTGTCCGAGACACTCGGCATCGACTCCACACTGTTCAGAATTCTGCTGGTGGTCAGCATTCCTTTTAGCGGAGGAGCTACTATCCTGGTGTACCTTATCGCAGCAATGGTAATTCCCAAGGAGCCTACCCAGTACAATCCCTTCGGACCTGGACCCGGTGCGCCGGGCGGCCCGTATGGCGGTCCTTACTCAGGAAGACCTGAGCATGGCCGCGGACCGCAGGGACAGCAAGGATATGGCCCTTACGGCGGACAGCCGGGCTATAATCCCGGCTATGACAAAGCGGGCGCTTACACGGCTCCCGATTCCGGTCTGGATGCCATGATGAAGGATATTGAGAAGAAGGCACTGCAAAAAGAAGTAGAAGAGCTCAAACAAAAACTGTCTAAATACGAGAAGGGAGAAGTGTAAATCATGGGAGTATTCAAACGGATTAAAGATATGACTAAAGCGTCGGTAAACGACATGTTGGATAAGGTAGAGGACCCAATCGTAATGCTGAATCAATATCTGCGCGATATGGAGGCTGAGATTCATGAGGCTGAAGTAACGGTAGCAAAGCAGATGGCCAATGAACGCCGTATGAAGCAGCGTGTGGACGAAGCCGCTAAGGTATCCGGACAACGTGCGGCACAAGCGGAACTTGCGCTTAAGAACGGCCAGGAGGAAGTTACCCGCAAGCTGCTGGAAGAGAAGATTTATTTCGACCAAAAGCATGTTGAATACAGCGAGCTTCACGCCCAGGCTGAAGTTCAAGCCAAGGAACTGGTGCAGCAGCTTCATGATATGAAGGATGAGTTCTACAAGCTGCGCAACAAACGTAATGAACTGGTCTCCCGCGCTCAAATGGCTAAAGCCAAGAAGCAAATGTCCCAGATCAGCAGTGTACATTCCATTGAAAGCGGAAGTGCATCTCTTGGATTCCACCGCATGGAAGAAAAGATCATGCAGCTAGAAGCGGAAGCAGATGTTATGCGCGCTCCGTACAGCCCTTCGGCAACCGCATATGCTAAGCCGGTAGATCCTGAGAAGCAGCTCAAAGTGGAAGAACAGCTCGCAGCACTCAAGAGCAAGCTGAATTCTGCTCCGGCAGCTCCTTCACTTGATAAAAAAGAAGAATAATGCCTGTTCCTAAAGAATAGGCAGGTATGATATGCTGAACAAGGTAAAGCCATACGGTATGGATTCTCCATACCGGTATGGCTTTTGTAGCGGGAAGCGGTTATAGATGAGGAGGTGCGGAATGGATAAACGGAACCGTTTGATTGCCATCGGACTGATTGGTGTCGGCTGCTTAATGATTTTTGGCAAATGGATCGGCTTCTTCTCCATGGTCGCACTCCTGTTCCTGCTGCTGGGGATCTACCGGACAACGTCAGGCAAGGTGAAGCAAGGGTATAAGCTTCTGGGGATCGGCGCGGTGCTGCTGCTGCTGGACCATCTGCTGCTGGTGCTTGGAATCTGCCTGATTTCGCTGGGCATGTTCTTTGTGAAATCCAAAAGAATGCAGCGTAAGGCCGGGTTTATGCAGAAGCAAAGCTTCTCTTCCAGATTCGACTGGGATCTCTCGCCGTGGGTCATGCGCAGCCTCAGCGCCTGGCATGTGCTGGGTGAGGCGGACGTGGATCTTTCGCTGGCAATGGCGGAAGAACAAGAGACGATTATGCTGTTCCAGGGCATTTTTGGCGATGTAGACATTCTGATGTCCGAGGATTACGGGGTAGAGATCGAAGCCTTCGTGCTGTTCGGCTCTATCGAATCCGGCAGTCACCGGGACACGGGGATGCTGAACCGGCTGAACTGGAAGTCACCCAACTACGACAGCAGCGAGCATAAAGTGAAATTCAATATCTCATATCTGATGGGCGATCTGGACATACGGTTTCCCTGATGCATACAGCATATGAGCAGAGAGATGGAAGGGAGGGCTCCCGGGCATGGGCAAAAAAAGCAGTAACATGGTAACGCGCAGTATGGGCGAGGGGGCTCTGTTCTCTTTGATCATGCTGCTTGTTATTACATACATTATGTATACATATGGATTATTACAGCCGTTTGAGTACTGGAAGGTCGGCGTGAGAACGGCAATGACGCTGATTCTGCTGCCAATGGCCTTCGGCATCGGGTACGGGTTCTATCAGGGCTTCCGCAGCAAGCGCAAGCTGGAACTGCTGCGGGCGACGCTGGTAGCCTGGGAGAAGGGCAATCTCACCCCGGTGATGCCGGATCTGGGCCATGATGAGCTGGGCCGGCTAGGGGAACAGCTCGGACGGATCGGCGGCAAATGGGAGAATCAGGTGAATACGCTGCAGCGGCTCTCCACCAATAATGCCAAGCTTGCCGAGCAAGCCCGGGTGACGGCAATTATCGAGGAGCGTCAGCGGCTGGCACGCGAGCTGCATGATGCCGTATCCCAGCAGCTGTTCGCGATCTCGATGACGGCAACGGCTGTAGGCCGGACGCTGGAGAAGGATTTCGACAAGGCGCAGCGGCAAATTGCGCTGATTGAGGAGATGTCTGCCGTAGCCCAGTCGGAGATGCGGGCACTGCTGCTGCACCTGCGGCCGGTATATCTGGAAGGTAAGGGGCTGGAGCAAGGGCTGCAGGAGCTGATCAAGGAACTGAAGATCAAGGTTCCGATCGATATTGTGTTCGAGATGGATCAGGGCGTGCAGCTGCTCAAAGGCGTCGAGAATCATTTGTTCCGCATTGTGCAGGAGGCGATTTCGAACACGCTGCGTCATGCCAAAGCGGAGAAGATGGAGATCCGCCTGCACCGCCGCGGTGATACCGTCCGTTTGACGCTGCGCGATGACGGGATCGGTTTTGAGCTGGATGAGGGCAAGCAGACATCCTACGGACTTTCGAATATGCAGGAGCGGATAACAGAGATCGGAGGCTCGATCCAGTTCATCACCGCTCCCGGCAAAGGAATGCGGATTGATATTACCGTACCGGTAGTCAATGAATAGGGGGCAAGGGTAACCATGGAGATGGAGGAAGCGGAAGCGATCAAGGTCCTGCTGGTGGACGATCACGAAATGGTCCGGATCGGACTTGCTGCGGTGCTTGGCACCGAGGATGGGATTGAAGTTGTAGGTGAAGCCGGAAGCGGCGAAGAAGGAATCCGGCTGGCACAGGAATATAATCCGGATGTGGTGCTCATGGATCTGGTGATGGACGGCATGGACGGGATCGAAACAACAAGACAGCTGCTGAAGCTGTACCCGGACTGCAAAGTTATAGTGCTGACCAGTTATTTGGATGATGAGAAAATGTACCCGGTCATTGAAGCCGGCGCGTTCAGCTATCTGCTCAAAACCTCGCGGGCCAGTGAAGTCGCGGATGCAATCCGGGCTGCCGCAAGAGGACAGTCCGTGCTGGAATCACAAGTGGCTTCCAAAATGATGAACCGGTTCCGCTCGAATGCCAGAGGTGAGTCTCCGGCCTACAAGGAGCTTACCGAACGCGAGATGGAAGTGCTGAAGCTGCTGGCCCAGGGAAAGTCCAATCAGGATATTGCCGATCAATTAATTATTGGAATCAAGACAGTGAAATTCCATGTCACGAATGTTCTTGCCAAGCTGGGCGTCGAAGACCGGACCCAGGCAGCTATTTACGCATATAAGAATGGACTGGCGGAATAAAGCCATAGACCATAGAAGCCATTACGCACTTTCAAGAGAAATTAGCCCTGGCCTGGGAAGGACGGGGATTATCTTGAAAGTGTTTTTGCGTGCGCGTAAGGCTCGCGTCCTTGCAGTTTGTATACATAACCTAAGGATAAGAGCAGATAACTTACCCCAAACCCGAGATAAACACAGGTTAAATCAAGCTTCGAGATAAATATATATATGATTACCAGGGATACTGCATACACCACCCCCGAGTAAACAAGCACCCACTTCTCCAGATCAATCGCCTGCAGGGTGGAGCGCATAATCATCTGTAAACCATTCAATAGATTAAGAGCAAGCGCCAGGGGAAGAACATGCTGGACAAAGGAGATGACAATAGCATTGTCTGTGATGATGGTGATCAGCGGATAGGAGAATGAGATCAGGATCAAGGTTAGCGGAATGCTGATCATTAACATTAGCTGGAGCGACAAATGCGAGTATTTGGTGTACCCTTCTTGCTGCTTGCCGTAGGCCTGGGCAGTAATTGTCATACAGCTGCCTGCGAAGCAGTACATCGGAATCATAATGATCTCAAGCAAAGTGGTCACAACGGTGTATGACGCGATGAATTCAGACTCCATTCTGGAGATGATCGCCATGATGCCCATTGCAAACAAAGTGTATTCAATAAGGTCCTGAAGGGCCATCGGGAAATAGAGCTTCAGCAGCTGCTTGGCGATGGGGCGGCTGATCTGAAGGGAGAAGCTGAATAACCTGCTTTTGCGGAAAAAATAGATGCAGACTATAATGCTCGCACCATAGCCTGCGACAGAGCCAACAGCGGCACCGCTCATGCCCAGCTCAGGAAAGCCCCATTTGCTGAAGACGAGCACATAATCGAAGAATATATTAACGATGCCTGCTGCCACGAAACTGAAGGTTAACAGCTTGGCTTGGTTGATGTTCTTGAAATAGGCTGAGAAATTAAACAGAACCATATTCATGCCCATAGTCATTCCGCTGATATACAAATAATGAGTGGCAGGTAAGAAATTCAGATCATAGACCGTGCCCAATATCCATTTGCCAGTCCCTAACAGCAGCAGTTCGAACAGGATGCCGATAATGATGGACATTGTCATGCTTGTATTAAAAGCTTGGCCAAACTTAGGGATCTCATTGTTGCCGAAGAATCTTCCGCCGATGATGTTGAAGGCCGCGCATAGAATGCCGATCGTTCCGGTGATTAGAAAAATAAAAGATGAGGCGATGCCCACTGCGGCAAATTCTTCAACGCCAAGCCTGCCGATAATCGCCTGGTCGCCGAGTTGAAAGAGAAGCTGGAGGATCTGGAGGAAAAGCATGGGGACAACCAGATCGTTGACAAGACGGAAGTCAGCGCTGTTTCGGTGATACCATTTTTTAAGCATGCTGTATGAGTACCTCTTCTATCTATATTATGCGAATTCTATTAATGGAAATATAAACTAATAAATACTCCTGTGGAAGTGATTGGAATCTCATTGCATTCCAAGTGAACTATGCAGCTACCGGATCGGGAGTCTCAGAGAGTCTCTCTCAGCGGGGTATATCTTTCTCTGAAGCTGGGTATCCTGTCTAGTAGATTACTAGAACGGATTGAGAGGGAGATGCGGAATGGGGAACAGAGGACAAGGCAAGGGAATGCTGCTGCTGGCCGGGTTATGTGTGGTGGCGATGCTGCTCAGCGGTTTCCGCAGCGCGGGAACTGCCCTGGGAGGTAGTGCTGCTGGCGCATCCGCTACAGTATCAGCTACGGTCAACGCCGGGGGGGACGCCGGATTCTCCGGCAGCAGTCTGAACCAGGTTGCCGGTGCCGGATCAGCGGCTTCCGGGGAACTTCAGGATTCCCTTGCTCTGCTGGCCTCTCTCGGCAGTAAGGCTTCCGCTGCTGGAGCTCCGCTCCGGCTCGTGCTGAAGTGGCAGGGGGAATACAGCAGCGGATTGCCGGCTGAAGCTGCGGTACAGAAGCTGGCTGCCAAGCTCGGACTCGGTGAAATCAGCCGTACGGATGAGGATGGCCATATGACCTCCCGCGCCTATCGGGAACTCAGTGGAGGCACGAAGATCTCCCTGTTCTGGAGCGAGCTCGGCGGCGGACGGAGTTATTGCATCGTTACCTTCGAGACGGCGGATCTTCTGGGCTCGCCCGAGCTTCCGGCAGCAGCCGGAGACGCGGGAAAGGCGATGATTCAGGCGGGTATCGCTGCAGCGTGGAATATCTCGCTCCAGGCTCCGGCCAAGGAACAGAGCGGACCGCAGGCTGCGCTGCTGGCCACAGAGCAGAACCTTGCAGCGCAGCTCCCCGGCATTCACGCGGAGGAGAATTACGCAGATGCGACTACATCCAGCCGTTCATATAGTGTGCCCGGCCTGCAGCGCACCGTCAGCAGCGGCGGACATGAGCTCGCGCTCCAGCTGGCGGTGCACAGAGACGGGAATGAGGATAGAAACCGCATGACCCTTGGACTCCCGCTGATCACGATCGAATACTGAAGCCGGGGATTTCCAGGCTTACTCCGCAGCGGCTCCACGTTGCGGAGCCTTTGGCGGGGCGGTATAATATCGGTAGTATAAGCGGGAGCATGTGAAAGCATAAGAAAGAGTAATAGAAAATTACGAAATCCCGAGAAAAACTGTCAGGAATGTGATAGCATCCTTAGTGCAATTATGATAAAATGACATCACGCCGTCATGCGTATTTTATATCATGACCGCCGCTGAGAATGAATGTCAACTATATTACATACAGAGAGATGAGGAGCCATGGCTGAAAATCAAACCCTTGATGCACTGCATACACCCGGTGCTGTATTCTTTATCTTCGGGGCAACCGGAGATCTAGCCCGGCGTAAGCTTTTCCCGGCGATTTACAGTTTGTACCGTGAAGGCAAGCTGACACATGATTTTGCGGTAATTGGCGTGGCTCGGCGTCCCCGTACCCAGGATGAATTCCGGGAAGATGTGAAGGAGTCCATCCGCGAGTTCTGCCGCTACCAGGCAGGAGATGCTGCGGAATGGAACGAGTTCGTACAGCATTTTGAATACAAGTCTCTGGACATCAACAATATTGACGGTTTCCGTGAGCTGAATGCCCAGACGGAAGCGCTCGAAGAGAAGTTCCATATTCCGGGCAACCGCCTGTTCTATCTGGCGCTCGCACCTGAACTGTTCGGCAGTGTCTCCTTCAACCTTAAGGCTGGCGGAATGCTGCAGACCCGGGGCTGGAACCGTCTGGTGATCGAGAAACCATTCGGCTACAATCTGGAGTCCGCTGAACAGCTGAATGAGCAAATCCGCCAGGTGTTCAAGGAAGAAGAGATTTACCGGATTGACCATTACCTGGGTAAGGAAATGGTGCAGAATATTGAAGTGATCCGGTTCGCTAATGCTTTCTTCGAGCCGCTGTGGAACAACAAGCATATCGCCAACATTCAGATCACACTCGGGGAAACCGTGGGTGTTGAAGAGCGCGGTGGGTATTACGATCATGCCGGAGCACTGCGTGATATGGGCCAGAACCATATTCTTCAGCTGCTGACAATGATCGCTATGGAACCGCCAAGCCGTCTGCTGGCTGAAGATATCCGTGATGAGAAAGTGAAGGTGCTTCGTTCGCTGCGTCCTTACGCTACGGCGGAAGAGGTTCGCGAGAACGTGGTGCGCGGTCAATACACGCAAGGGCTCTACAAGGGCAAGACCCTTCCGGCTTACCGCCAGGAAGACAAGGTGGACCCGGAATCGAATACAGAGACGTATTTCGCAGCCCGTGTATTTGTAGACAACTTCCGCTGGGCAGGGGTTCCCTTCTACATTCGTACCGGCAAACGTCTGCCTGTGAAGACCACGGAAGTGGTTGTCGAGTTCAAGGGAATGCCGACCAACGTTTATCTGGGCCAGAAGCATAATCTGGAGCCGAACCTGCTCGTCATCCGTGTGAATCCGATGGAAGGCATCTACGTGAAGATCAATGCCAAGAAGCCGGGCTCGGAATCGGAAATTCAGCCGCTGGCGATGGATTTCTGCCAGAGCTGCATGATCGGCATCAACTCGCCGGAAGCTTATGAGCGCCTGCTGCATGATGCTGCGCGCGGCGATTCCACTTACTTCACCCGCTGGGATGAAGTGTCCTCGGCTTGGTCCTTCGTGGACCGTATCGCCAAGGCATGGAAGGAAGAGAGTAACGATCTCGCTTCCTATCCTGCCGGCTCCTGGGGGCCGGTCGAAGCCGATCAGCTGCTGGCTGGCGAAGGCTTCCACTGGTGGCCGGTCAACGGCCAGGATGAAGACAATGTGGTTTGGCAGGTTAACCGCTAAGCCCTGAATAAGAGAACTGTTGGAGATCCCTCTGCATACGTTGCAGGGGGATCTTTTTGCGGAATAACGGATTTCCGGCGGACCAGTCAGCCGAATATCCACCAAAGCCGGAGTTTCTGTACATAATATTGCAAGATATTTGACTTGCGGAGCTTTTTTGTAGATAATGTTTGCCGGATTTTGCTATACTAAAAAGGATGCTTTCAAAATAAAGAATTTCTAGGCAAGGCGCCATAAAATATCCTATAAACCGTACTTCAACGATGTAACGATGAATTCTACGTGAAAGGATCTGGACGAATGAGTAGTGCACCGATTTGATGAAATCCGGTAATTGAAGCAGAAGCATGGATGAATATATATATGAAGGGATATGTGTAATGAATAAGGCACCGGACCACAAGCTTCAGAGTGAAGTAGACAAACGCAGAACCTTTGCGATTATTTCCCACCCCGATGCGGGTAAAACAACGCTGACCGAGAAACTGCTCCTCTTCGGGGGCGCTATCCGCTTAGCAGGTACAGTCAAAGCCCGTAAGGCAAGCAAGCATGCGACAAGTGACTGGATGGAAATTGAGAAGCAGCGCGGGATCTCCGTCACTTCTTCCGTCATGCAGTTTGATTATCTGGACCACCGGGTGAATATCCTGGATACCCCGGGTCACCAGGATTTCAGTGAAGACACTTACCGTACGCTTACTGCGGCTGACAGTGCGGTCATGCTGATTGACGTTGCCAAGGGCGTGGAAACACAGACGATCAAGCTGTTCCAGGTTTGTGCGAAACGCGGCATTCCGATCTTCACCTTCATCAACAAGCTGGACCGTGAAGGCCGCAATCCATTTGAGCTGATGGAAGAGCTGGAGAATGTACTGGGTATCCGCTCTGTGCCAATGAACTGGCCGATTGGCATGGGCCGTGAGCTGTGCGGCGTATATGACCGGATGAAGAATCAGGTCGAGCTGTTCCAGGGCGACGATCATTCCGTGATCAGAGTACAAAAAGTGGAAAGCTACCGTGACCCGATTATCCGCGAGATGGCCGGAGAGTACCTGCATGACCAGTTGTGCGCAGATCTGGAGCTGCTGGATGTAGCGGGCGATCCTTTTGACTATGAGAAAGTACTCCGCGGCGAGATTACCCCGGTATTCTTCGGCAGTGCGATCAACAACTTCGGCGTGCAGACCTTCCTGGATAATTTCCTTGATCTTGCACCGAAGCCTGAACCACGCCGCAGTACAGCTGGCTCTGTTGAACCGACAAATGAGAAATTTACCGGCTATGTCTTCAAAATCCAGGCTAACATGAACCCGGCTCACCGTGACCGCATTGCCTTCCTGCGCATTGTGTCCGGCAAGTTCGAGCGCGGGATGAGCGTGAAGCATGTGCGGGCTGGTAAAGACATCAAGCTGTCCCAGCCGCAGCAGTTCCTCGCCCAGGATAGAGATATTGTTGAAGAGGCGTATCCGGGTGATATTATCGGTCTGTTTGACCCGGGTATCTTCCGGATTGGCGACACGCTGAGTCAGGCAGGGGATATTGAATTCGATGAGCTGCCGACCTTCTCGCCGGAGATTTTCTCCAAAGTGAGCATTAAGAATGCGCTGAAATCGAAGCAGTTCCAGAAGGGTATTGACCAGCTGACCGAAGAGGGGATGATCCAGGTGTTCCGCACCGTGAACTTCGATGATATCCTGCTGGGTGTCGTCGGACAGCTGCAGTTCGAGGTGTTCGAGTACCGGATGAAGGGCGAGTATGGTGTAGATGTCCAGCTGCAGCGGATGAGCTACCAGTTCGCGCGCTGGATTGTGGATGACAACAAGCCGGACGCAAGCAAATTCCGGATTAACTCCACCCTGGTTACTGATAAGAAGGGCAATTTTGTGGTGCTGTTCGAGAATGAATACGCCATGCGGACCGCAATGGAGAAGAATCCAACGGCCAAGTTCCTCGAAACCGCGCCTTGAAATGTACAGTTGAAGTAGGATAAGCTGACCGCTTATTCAATTGTTTGTTATAAAAAACCTCCGCCTCCATAGTGCAGCTGCACAGTGGATTGCGGAGGTTTTTGGCGGAGTGAAGCTCTTTAGGAGGTGATGGATCCTGGTGTGAGCTTCTCCAGATGTCTGTGCAGCATGGAGAGCACCCGGTCCTGCTTGGCGGGATCGAGATCCTTCCAGATCATCTCGAAGACAACGCCGAGTCCTGGAAGCGCGGCTTCCGGTCCGTCCACGGAATTCTCGATCACTTCCCGCAGGCCTTCTTCGGTCTGTCCGTGAATCTTGTGTACAATAGCCTGGCGCAAATCAATGGTGACTGGCATATCGGCCTCCTTAAGTTAGTTAGCATTCGCTCCCTGGGTCGGCATTGCAAAACTGGCTTCGGGAGCGTGGGCTTTGGTTTGTGAGCAGCCTTGTTATAAGGTGCCCTGCGGCCGCGCTGAAAATTCAAGTTTATGACAACGTATGCTATACTGTTTGAGATGCAAAATGCGGCGGGAGGTACAACAATTATGGCAAAAAAACAATATGCCGTCATCGGAATGGGACGTTTCGGCTCAAGTGTAGCCAAGGCGCTCAGTGGTATGGGCTTTGATGTACTGGCCATTGATACGGATGAGCAACGCACCCAGGAAATTTCGAATATTGTTACTCATGCCGTATCCGCGGATTCGACCGATGAAGAGGCACTGCGTGCACTCGGAATCCGTAACTTCGATGTGGTAGTTGTCGCGATTGGCGAGGATATTCAGGCCAGTATTCTAACCACGCTGATCCTGAAGGATCTGGGCGTGCCTGCAATTCTGGTTAAGGCCAAAAGCGAGCTGCACGGCAAGGTATTAAGTAAAATCGGAGCGGATAAGGTAATTTACCCCGAACGGGATATGGGCATGCGGGTGGCGCATCATCTGGCCTCGCCGAACATCCTTGATTATATAGAGCTGTCGCCGGACTACAGCATCCTGGACATGAAGGTCTCCGGGCCGATGCTCGGTAAGAATCTGCAGGAGCTTAATATTCGTGCTAAATACGGCTGTAACGTGATGGCCATCCGCCGGGGTGAGGAAATGAATATTTCCCCCAGAGCGGAGGACCGTCTGACTGAAGGTGATGTACTCGTCATTGTCGGACGCAAGGACAACCTGACGAAGCTGGAAATGGCTTATCAATAGGGCTGTATGGTTGAGTGCAGGTACAGGCAAGGTTAATTGTATTTTGGGCAGTTATTTTAATTGAATTAATCCGTTATATGCAAATAGGGTACAACTAAAATCACGTAAATAGCGGAATCTTACTCCAACCGCTAATTTTAGTTGTACTAACTACAGTTAAAACACTCGATTGGTTTAGCATACTTAAGATCAGGAATCTGCAAGCACCAGAAAGGTAGGACCTCATGGAAATTATGTCGCCGCAGAATACGCGGGTGAAGGAATGGGCAGGGCTGCAGGAGAAGAAACACCGCGACAAATCCGGGAAATATATTGTGGAGGGCATTCATCTGGTGCAGGAGGCGCTGCAGGCGGAAGCGGATGTGGAATGCCTGGCCTTTGATCTGGAAAAGGGCATGCCTTCCGAACTGAAGCCTCTGCTTCAAGCCGTGCAGGGCATGGAGGTAATTGGCGTGTCGGCAGCGGTGATTGCGAAGTGCAGCAGCACGAATACACCGCAGCCGGTATTTGCCGTTGTGCGCAAGGAGCAGCAAGGCGTGGAGATTATTCTGGCGAAGCCGGATAGTCTGGTTGTTGTGCTGGACGGGGTCCAGGACCCCGGTAACGTGGGCACCATCATCCGCAGTGCCGATGCGGCAGGTGCGGATGGAGTCATCCTCGGCCAAGGCTGCGCCGATCTCTTCAATCCCAAGACCATCCGTTCCACGATGGGCTCCATGTTCCATCTCCCGGTGGTGGAGGGAGATCTCGGCACGATTCTGCCTCAGGCGCGGGAACGCGGAGCGCTGCTGGTCAGCACTTCGCTGACAGGTGAAGATTCCTGCTACACCCATGACTTCCATGGCAGCCAGTGGCTGCTGATCGGCAGCGAGGGCAAAGGAATCTCGCCGGAGACGGCAGCCCTCGTCGACAAGAGCATTATCATCCCGATGGCCGGCCGCGCCGAATCGCTGAATGCAGCGATGGCGGCGACGATTTTGTTGTTTGAGGGGATGCGGCAGCGGGGGAGTCACGGGAAGTAGACTCAGCTCATGTTGTGAGTTGTAAGTCATCTTGTCACCGTTTGGATCGTAGTTTGGTATAGATTTGTAACGATATTCGGCACAAACATTTTAGTCCTGATGGTCAAGAAACCCTTGATTTATCAGGACTTTTTAAATTTTTTTTTAGTATTATCAAATGGGCTCTAATGTCAAAACTGATTTTGGATTAGGAAACTCATGGCATAACTTTTGGTTATCGGAAAATCAGCTGAGGGGATAATAAATATGAAGACTCTATTTCGACCTGTCGGTCTTGCGGAAATGAAATTGATCCTAGATCTAAACCTAAGGGGATTTCCTCCAAGGTTACCTGAGCAGCCAATTTTCTATCCAGTTTTAAATCAAACCTATGCAGACCAGATTGCAGCGGAATGGAATGTTAAGGATAAATTCTCAGGCAACGTTGGATTCGTAACAGAGTTTATTGTTGCCAGCCCTTTTATTGATAGATATGGAGAACAAATTGTAGGATCAAGAAATCATAATGAGTTATGGATCCTGCTGAAGATATAGACGAACTTAACAATAATATTGATGGTCAGATTAAGTTAGTCAATGTGTTTTATGGCTATGACTATAGAGGGCTTACCCCTGAATCAACCATTTTTGAAGATAAGAATCCAACACAACAATTCGTTATTTGGAAAGAAATATTGGACTACAACTCAATGGATTTCTATTGTGAAATCAAAGAATTCTGGAAATATATTTTTATGAATTATTCATACTGGAAGAAGACTGATTTTATTGATTATGGTATAACTTTAAAAATGAAATTTGAAGTACTTTTAACCATGAAAGAATACTGGAAGGATCACTTTCCGCAAACTGAATTGATTGAAGGTAACACATAGAAGAACTAACTTTCGATAGCACCATATTCACGCAATGGGTATTCCCATCCGGTCGGAGTTAGAGGTGAATTCGGGGAGGTAATTGGCAGTAGCTAGGAAGCAGATTCTTTGGCGTCGTTTGCCTCTTGGATACGCACGCAAATTTCAGTCCTGATAGTCAAGATAACCTTGATTATCAGGATTTTTTTGTGTAATTCTAGCACCTGTAATAGAGGAGATTCGGAAAGATAATGCTTATACGCAAGTCTTATCAAGTGCTGGAGAAGGTACGGAATCAAAGGCCGATTATTATACTTTAGGAGGATTTAGCAGAAGCCTGTAATGTTATTCCCGGCCTAAAGGAAATATCTGCTTGTCTACTTTTCCAGGCAATCTTGGTAAGGTTAGAAGAATTGCTATTCATAAGAGGTGGTAAATTGTCATGCTCAAAAAACACTGTTTGTTCTGCGATCAGATTGTCCCGATTACAGCTGAACGCGATTATGATCGGTATGAAGACTGCTCCTGTTCACCCGGGGGGTTCTATAAGCTGCTGAGAGACAGCTATGAGTCGATACTTTCGTTATCACACCAACAGAAACGCGACATGCTCCATTTGGTATCAGCGTATATCCGGGAAATGACAGACCGTGGAGAGAAGGTCAGTGTTAATGCCGGAGATTTGGATTCTATTGTGAATTCTCCGGCCATCCCTGTGACTATTGAGGATAAAGGAAACAGGCTGCTGCAACATTTGTATAGACATTCCGAAGGGCCGTTGGAGCCTGTGGTTATTCAACCCCTTTCCAGCAGCTATAACCTGACATACTCTCCCAACCTGCAAGAGCTGGTCTATATCATCGATAAGCTTGGAAGCGACCAGCTGCTTATAAGAGAAGGCTTAACCTTTAAATTAACCGCACAAGGATGGAGCGAAGCCGCTGCAACAAGCGGAGGTAAGAAATTAAAGCCATGCGTCGTTCTCCTGCCGGAAGAAGAGGAATTGCGCAAGGAATGGCAGGAGAAGCTTTTGCCCAAAATCGAGCAGTACGGTTATCTTCCCCGATTGATAGCATATAGCAGCGAAACGTATTCTTTGGAGTCCGTTGCGGACAGCAAGCTGATTATCGCAGATATAACGGGTCAATCTCCTGAAGTGTATTATACAGCGGGATACGCGCTTGGGAGGGGCATTCCGGTGATCTGGGCTGTTAAGAGCTGTGACGCCAACAACCTTCAGGTACACCTGCAAGAGATCCGTCCACTCGTCTGGGATACAGCGGAGGATCTGGTTGTATTACTCCAACAGAAGTTGAGTTTAGATTAGGGTATATACACAGGTGTAATTATACAGGGGGTTCTTCCGCATTATGCAACAGACCTTGTTCTAGCGGCAGATGCCGGGATGAACAGGGTCTGTTCCTGTTTCAGGGGCAAAGCTCGATGGATAGTAGGGTTAAAGTTTGATACAGATATAATAGATATGCTTACTGCAGGATCTTTCAGGCTTCAATCTCAGCTATTCGATAAATATATGAACTATAAAGAGAGTTGCTATTGTAGGAGTCACTCGACATATGAATGTCCCTTTAAAATACTGCTTGCAAAAAGAATCTATACATGATATATTCTATTTCTGGCCGCGAAACATCAACGCCGAGCTCGAAAAGAAGTTGAAAAAAGAGCTTGCATTGATCGGTTGGATGTGATATATTATAAGAGTTGCTGGTGACGCGGTAGTCGTCGCTGACAACGAGCTTGATCTTTGAAAACTGAACAACGAGTGAGTACCTGGAGATCGCTTCGGCGAGATCCAAAAAAGAGAATGAAAATTCTCGTCAGATGTTTCAAAATGAGCAATCGCTCTTTCTAAAACCAATTTGGAGAGTTTGATCCTGGCTCAGGACGAACGCTGGCGGCATGCCTAATACATGCAAGTCGAGCGGAGTTCATTTGAAAGCTTGCTTTCAAATGAATTTAGCGGCGGACGGGTGAGTAACACGTAGGCAACCTGCCCTCAAGACTGGGATAACTACCGGAAACGGTAGCTAATACCGGATAATTTCTTTCCTCTCCTGAAGAGAGAATGAAAGGCGGAGCAATCTGCCACTTGGGGATGGGCCTGCGGCGCATTAGCTAGTTGGTGGGGTAACGGCCCACCAAGGCGACGATGCGTAGCCGACCTGAGAGGGTGAACGGCCACACTGGGACTGAGACACGGCCCAGACTCCTACGGGAGGCAGCAGTAGGGAATCTTCCGCAATGGGCGAAAGCCTGACGGAGCAATGCCGCGTGAGTGATGAAGGTTTTCGGATCGTAAAGCTCTGTTGCCAGGGAAGAACGTCCGGTAGAGTAACTGCTACCGGAGTGACGGTACCTGAGAAGAAAGCCCCGGCTAACTACGTGCCAGCAGCCGCGGTAATACGTAGGGGGCAAGCGTTGTCCGGAATTATTGGGCGTAAAGCGCGCGCAGGCGGTCATTTAAGTCTGGTGTTTAAACCTTGGGCTCAACCTGGGGTCGCACTGGAAACTGGGTGACTTGAGTACAGAAGAGGAAAGTGGAATTCCACGTGTAGCGGTGAAATGCGTAGATATGTGGAGGAACACCAGTGGCGAAGGCGACTTTCTGGGCTGTAACTGACGCTGAGGCGCGAAAGCGTGGGGAGCAAACAGGATTAGATACCCTGGTAGTCCACGCCGTAAACGATGAGTGCTAGGTGTTAGGGGTTTCGATACCCTTGGTGCCGAAGTTAACACAGTAAGCACTCCGCCTGGGGAGTACGGTCGCAAGACTGAAACTCAAAGGAATTGACGGGGACCCGCACAAGCAGTGGAGTATGTGGTTTAATTCGAAGCAACGCGAAGAACCTTACCAGGTCTTGACATCCCGATGAAAGCATTAGAGATAGTGCCCCTCTTCGGAGCATCGGAGACAGGTGGTGCATGGTTGTCGTCAGCTCGTGTCGTGAGATGTTGGGTTAAGTCCCGCAACGAGCGCAACCCTTGACTTTAGTTGCCAGCAGGTAAGGCTGGGCACTCTAGAGTGACTGCCGGTGACAAACCGGAGGAAGGTGGGGATGACGTCAAATCATCATGCCCCTTATGACCTGGGCTACACACGTACTACAATGGCCGGTACAACGGGAAGCGAAACCGCGAGGTGGAGCCAATCCCAGCAAAGCCGGTCTCAGTTCGGATTGCAGGCTGCAACTCGCCTGCATGAAGTCGGAATTGCTAGTAATCGCGGATCAGCATGCCGCGGTGAATACGTTCCCGGGTCTTGTACACACCGCCCGTCACACCACGAGAGTTTACAACACCCGAAGTCGGTGGGGTAACCCGCAAGGGAGCCAGCCGCCGAAGGTGGGGTAGATGATTGGGGTGAAGTCGTAACAAGGTAGCCGTATCGGAAGGTGCGGCTGGATCACCTCCTTTCTATGGAGAATCGTTTCCTGCAACGGAAACATTCAAATCGGAAGTATTACTTCCAAAACTCAGGTTTAGGCCTGTTACTCACTCGTTGGTCAGTTTTGAGAGTTTAAGCTCTCATCTTTAAACTGTCTGAATTTTCGAACATCACAGTCGTGATTGTCCCGAAATTTCAGCACCTTGATCCTTGAAAACTGGATACCGAAACGAATTTGCGTTTTAGAACATCTTTTAGCTGAAACTTGTGTAAGCAAGTTGAAATAGTTATTAGTGCAGAACGAAGGTTTTCGATTGTGCAGCGACCTTTGGCTTTGAATGTGTTGGTGAATGGAGTAATCCATGAGCAGCATTCAAAACAAGAGGAGCAGGCAAGCGAAACACCGGAGTGACGGTTAAGCTAATAAGAGCACACGGAGGATGCCTAGGCGCCAGGAGCCGACGAAGGACGTGGCGAACAACGAAACTGCCTCGGGGAGCTGTAAGCAAGCTTTGATCCGGGGGTGTCCGAATGGGGAAACCCAGCTGTGGTAATTCGCAGTTACTCGTATCTGAATACATAGGATACGCAGAGGCAGACCAGGGGAACTGAAACATCTAAGTACCCTGAGGAAGAGAAAACAATAGTGATTCCGTCAGTAGCGGCGAGCGAACGCGGAACAGCCTAAACCAAGGGGCTTGCCCCTTGGGGTTGTGGGACGTCTCACATGGAGTTACAAAGGAATATGGTAGGCGAAGAGGTCTGGAAAGGCCCGCGATAGAGGTAAAAGCCCTGTAACCTAAACTGTGTTCTCTCCGAGACGGATCCCGAGTAGTGCGGGGCACGTGAAACCCCGTATGAATCCAGCAGGACCATCTGCTAAGGCTAAATACTACCTGGCGACCGATAGTGAAACAGTACCGTGAGGGAAAGGTGAAAAGCACCCCGGAAGGGGAGTGAAATAGAACCTGAAACCGTGTGCTTACAAAAAGTCAGAGCCCTATTACTGGGTGATGGCGTGCCTTTTGTAGAATGAACCGGCGAGTTACGTTTAACATGCAAGGTTAAGTCGAGAAGACGGAGCCGCAGCGAAAGCGAGTCTGAATAGGGCGAATGAGTATGTGGACGTAGACCCGAAACCGTGTGATCTACCCCTGTCCAGGGTGAAGGTGCGGTAACACGCACTGGAGGCCCGAACCCACGCATGTTGAAAAATGCGGGGATGAGGTGGGGGTAGCGGAGAAATTCCAATCGAACTCGGAGATAGCTGGTTCTCCCCGAAATAGCTTTAGGGCTAGCCTCGGTGAATGGAGTGGTGGAGGTAGAGCACTGATTGGGTGCGGGGCCCGCAAGGGTTACCAAGCTCAGTCAAACTCCGAATGCCATTAACTTCTTGCCGGGAGTCAGACAGTGAGTGCTAAGATCCATTGTCAAAAGGGAAACAGCCCAGACCATCAGCTAAGGTCCCCAAGTGTGTGTTAAGTGGGAAAGGATGTGGAGTTGCACAGACAACCAGGATGTTGGCTTAGAAGCAGCCACCATTGAAAGAGTGCGTAATAGCTCACTGGTCGAGTGACTCTGCGCCGAAAATGTAACGGGGCTAAACACACCACCGAAGCTATGGCTAGATACTTTGTATCTGGGGTAGGGGAGCGTTGTATGTAGGTTGAAGGTGTACCGTAAGGAACGCTGGACAGCATACAAGTGAGAATGCCGGTATGAGTAACGAAAAGATCAGTGAGAATCTGATCCGCCGAAAGCCCAAGGTTTCCTGAGGAAGGCTCGTCCGCTCAGGGTAAGTCGGGACCTAAGGCGAGGCCGAAAGGCGTAGTCGAAGGACAACAGTTTGAAATTACTGTACCACCGTAATCCGCTATGAGCGATGGGGTGACGCAGGAGGGTAGTGACGCGGACTGATGGATATGTCCGTCTAAGCAGTGAGGCTGATGTGTAGGCAAATCCGCACATCAATAAGGCTGGGCTGTGATGGGGAGCGAAAATTGTAGTAGCGAAGGTCATGATCTCACACTGCCAAGAAAAGCCTCTAGCCAGGAGAAGGTGCCCGTACCGCAAACCGACACAGGTAGGCGAGAAGAGAATTCTAAGGCGCGCGGAAGAACTCTCGTTAAGGAACTCGGCAAAATGACCTCGTAACTTCGGGAGAAGAGGTGCCTCGGTAGGGTGAATAGCCCGAGGGGGCCGCAGTGAAAAGGCCCAAGCGACTGTTTAGCAAAAACACAGGTCTGTGCGAAGCCGCAAGGCGAAGTATACGGGCTGACGCCTGCCCGGTGCTGGAAGGTTAAGGGGAGTGGTTAGGGGCAACCCGAAGCTGTGAACCGAAGCCCCAGTAAACGGCGGCCGTAACTATAACGGTCCTAAGGTAGCGAAATTCCTTGTCAGGTAAATTCTGACCCGCACGAATGGCGTAACGACTTGGGCGCTGTCTCAACGAGAGATCCGGTGAAATTTTAATACCTGTGAAGATGCAGGTTACCCGCGACAAGACGGAAAGACCCCATGGAGCTTTACTGCAGCTTGATATTGAATTTGGGTACGATCTGTACAGGATAGGTGGGAGCCGTTGAGGCAGGAGCGCAAGCTTCTGCGGAGGCGCCGTTGGGATACCACCCTGATCGTATCTAGGTTCTAACCTAGTACCCTAAGCGGGTACGGGGACCGTGTCAGGCGGGCAGTTTGACTGGGGCGGTCGCCTCCTAAAGAGTAACGGAGGCGTTCAAAGGTTCCCTCAGAATGGTTGGAAATCATTCGCAGAGTGCAAAGGCATAAGGGAGCTTGACTGCGAGACCTACAAGTCGAGCAGGGACGAAAGTCGGACTTAGTGATCCGGTGGTACCGCATGGAAGGGCCATCGCTCAACGGATAAAAGCTACCCTGGGGATAACAGGCTTATCTCCCCCAAGAGTCCACATCGACGGGGAGGTTTGGCACCTCGATGTCGGCTCATCGCATCCTGGGGCTGAAGTAGGTCCCAAGGGTTGGGCTGTTCGCCCATTAAAGCGGTACGCGAGCTGGGTTCAGAACGTCGTGAGACAGTTCGGTCCCTATCTGTCGTGGGCGCAGGAAATTTGAGAGGAGCTGTCCTTAGTACGAGAGGACCGGGATGGACGTACCGCTGGTGCATCAGTTGTTCCGCCAGGAGCATGGCTGAGTAGCTACGTACGGACGGGATAAGCGCTGAAAGCATCTAAGCGTGAAGCCCCCCTCAAGATGAGATTTCCCAACTAGTAAGACCCCTTGAAGACGACGAGGTAGATAGGTTGGAGGTGGAAGTGCAGCAATGCATGGAGCTGACCAATACTAATCGGTCGAGGGCTTATCCAAATTTCGAACAACGCAGATTCGTTTCGGATTCAGTTTTCAGGCGATCAAGCTTGATATACCTTAAGCTGCATGTCCTTTCTGGGGACTGATTTTTTCTCGCAGCGCACATTTTGGAAGGTTGATTATTTTCCTGAAGAATTTCAGGGAGTAAGACGACCGGAAAAAATCCGTTTGGTGGCGATAGCGGAGGGGTTCCACGCGTACCCATCCCGAACACGACCGTTAAGCCCTCCAGCGCCGATGGTACTTGGACCGAAGGGTCCTGGGAGAGTAGGACGCCGCCAAGCACATGAAGCCATTGTTGAGCAATCGACAATGGTTTTTTTGTTGTGTTTGGCGCCACTTTTATAACAATAGAATCCATAGTACACCGTGAAATGTCATGTACACTCTGAAATCTGATATGATAAAGGTTAAATAGTTAACGGAACATTTTGCTATTACAGGAATCAGGAGGATATTCAGTAGATGGCTCATATACTAGTAGTTGAAGATGAACAGCCGATCAGCGACTTGATAACTATGAATCTTAAGCTGGTTGGACACACGTATTCCAAAGTGTATACCGGCTCAGAGGTTGCCGGAATGCTGGAACAGGAGCGTACGGATCTTATCCTGCTCGATGTGATGCTTCCCGGTCTTGACGGGTTTGAAGTAATGCAGCAGATCGCTCATTTGCGGATTCCGGTCATTCTGATTACGGCCAAAAATGCACTCTCCGACCGCATCAGAGGCTTCGAGCTGGGTGCGGAGGATTATATAATAAAACCGTTTGAAATCCTGGAGCTGCTGGCCCGGATTAACGTTGTGCTGCGCAGGAATGAACAAGCTGCCCCTGCCTTTATTTGCGATGCGGTGGAAGTCAGGTTTCCGGAACGGCAGGTCCGGGTAGATCAGCAGCAGGTTGATTTGACCACCAGAGAATTTGAGCTGCTCGAAGTACTGATACGTAACCGGAATATCGCCCTTTCGAGAGAAAAGCTGCTGGAGCTGGCCTGGGGTTATAACTTTGCCGGAGACACCCGCACCGTGGATGTTCATATCCGCCAGCTGCGCAAAAAGCTCGGCTGGGAAGAACGGATCAAAACTGTATTCAAGCTGGGCTACCGGCTGGAAGTTCAGGTCTAGCCATGCGGTTCTGGCATAAGATCCTCCTCGCTGTCCTGGTTCTCTTCATAGCCGCTCTTGATGTAAGTGTGATAATGGTGATGAAAAAAAGCTGGCAGCTGAATATGGATAGCGAAACCAGGCGCGCGGCCAGTGAACAGCTGCTGATCACCAACAATATATACGAGAATCTGGATTCGATCCGGACACGTGGCCTAACCCTCACCCCTGCACTTATGGTCAGTGTGGCTAAGTCGTATGGGGAACACTACCGCAAACAGGGAATAGGACTGGAGTTGCGGGAGGACGGACAGCTTATCTACCCCAATCAGGCAGGGAAGAGCGCTGTGCAGGAAGAGCATGTCATGACGCTGGCTATGCCGCTCCCTGCTCCTTATCAGCATCTGGAGCTGACTTACAAGCGCGACATTAGCGGGCTGTATGCCCAGCAGCAGGAGCTTAACCGCTTTTTCGTGATGATTAACTGGATCGCTGGTCCATTGCTGGTGCTGCTGCTCTACCTTCTGATCCGGCACCTGACCAGGCCTCTCAAGCTGCTGTCCGAGACGACCAAAACGATTGCCGAAGGTAACTATTCTAACCGTGTGGAGCTGAACAGCAGGGATGAATTCGGGGAGCTGGCCTTCAACTTTAACCGGATGGCTGCTGTGGTGGAGCAGCGGATGACGGACCTCGCAGGCATGGCCGAGGATAAACAGCGGATGGTCGATAATCTTGCCCATGAACTGCGGACGCCGCTGACCAGCATGCAGGGATTTGCTGAACTTCTCACCTCGGCGAACATTGGCCAGGAGGATCAGATCAAGGCCGGTCACTATATTTTAACTGAGACTGTCCGTCTTAAGAATCTGGCCTTCAAGCTGCTTGATTTGTCCGTTCTGCGGCATCAGCCACTGGTGCAGGCAGAGGTGAATGTGGCAGCCCTGTTCCAGGCGGTAGCGCAGACCGAGCAGCAGAAGGCAGCAGAGCACGGATTACTGCTGCAGATGGACAGCTATATTCCCGCCGTGTGGGGAGATGCGGATCTTCTGGCATCCTTTCTGGTAAATCTGATTGAGAATGCCATTCCTGCATCCCAGCCAAGGAGCACCATCCGCCTGCTGGCTTTTCAGCAGAACGGGGAAGGGGTGCTGGAAGTGCAAGACAGTGGAGGCGGCATGACGGAAGAGCAGAGTAAGCGTGCGTTCGAGCCGTTCTACCGCGCAGACCCGGCACGTTCGCGGACCTACGGCAATGCTGGCCTCGGCCTCTCCTTGTGCCGGCAGATTGCCGAGGCGCATGAGGCCAGGGTTGAGCTGCAATCTGTCGTTGGTCAGGGGACAAGCATCCGTATCTTTTTACAACTCCATAACAACTGACCCTCTACTCTATAACATCCCGGGATTAAGGTATAGACAGAGTTAATATCTTAATCCGATGGAGGTAATACAATTGAAAACAAAGAAATGGTCGGCTACGGTGGCTGTCATCTTAGTCTCTGGAGGTGTATTCGCAGCCAGTGCATTTCTCGTCCCCAGCCTGGTGAACTCTGCAGTCGTCTCTAAGAACAGCATGGCAACACAGGACAATGTCCGGCTAAGTCTGACAGGAAGTACTGTTCCTGTGTTGAAAGTAGAGGCGCCTGTGCCGGTATCTACCGTGAATGATAATCTGCTTGAGCAGATGTCCGAGACGCAAATGCAGCAGATCTATGACTATATAGAGAAGCCCGGTGATCCCAATGTTTCAGGCCGGCAAATGACTGATTCGGAAATCAAACGCAATCTGGTGCTGCAAGATCAGTATGTGCATGATGGCGTGCGGCCCTATAAGCCAATGCCCCTAGAGCCGGGGCAAGGGGCATTGTATCTGGATATGGATACCAATACGTACTACTATCCAGAGCAGACCTGGACCGATGAAGAGCATCTGCAACTGATCGACTGGTACGCCCGGATGAATTATGTATTATCCAAACGATATGTGACTGCGCCTTCCCTTCCGCAGAAATATAGTAAGTCTGAAGTAGAGGCGCTGGCGGCTGAAAGTGTACGTAAATTGTTCGATGCCGATGTATCTAAGCTAAAAACGACGGTTATATTAGTGGAACCGGGATATGGCATACGTTCCACCTGGGCGGTTCACTCTGCTCCGTACAAGTCTAGTACCTTGCGCGGACAAGGCCAGGAATATTGGGAATACGATGTGCGGATCGATCCGGAAACCGGGGTTGTAGTAGATACGACAGCCATTAATGGGACGTTGAAAAGAACGCCTATCGACGCAGCAGCCGCAGCTGCCCTCAAAAAGGATAACAGCTGGATCAATAAAGCTACTCAGGTCGTGAAGGACAAGCAGGGAGAGAAAAGAAAGATAGTCAAAGCTTATCTGACCGATACTGAGGTGAACAACAAACGCGGGATGGTAGCAGTGGATGTGTTATTAGAAGACGGCAGCAAATATAATGCTGAGTTCCGCTATCCGAGTAAGATGCTGCGCTGTCTGATCTATGAACCTGCCGTAAAAGAAAAATAAAAGAAAGCCATACCTTTTGCTACAAGAAAGACAGTCCTGATGATCAAGCAGCCCTTGATTCGTCAGGACTTTTTGGTACTTTGGGGCAGGAAAAAACATAGGATTGTTTATTATTAAGGGAGGACTCCACCAAGCAACGCAGAACATACTTACATTAGAGGAAGATGGTGTGAGTGTAGGGAATAGAAAATTTATTGAATGAGGTGGAGAGATGAGAATTCATTGCCTGCAGCATGTCCCTTTTGAAGCGCCGGAGGAAATTGCAGTTTGGGCCGGGAACAGAGGGTATGAGCTTACAACAACCTTATTGTATGAAGCGCAGGCTCTGCCGTCTATTGATGAGTTTGATATGCTCGTAATCATGGGCGGACCGATGGGAGTCAATGATGAGGAAATGATCCCCTGGTTGAAGGGGGAGAAAGCTTTTATTAATGCAGCCATCCGCTCGCGTAAGCTGACGCTTGGAATCTGCCTGGGAGCCCAGCTGATTGCCGAACAAATCGGCGGTGAAGTCTATAAAAACAAGTGGAACGAGATCGGCTGGTTCCCAGTGAGATTGACCGGGGATGCCAAGACGTCTACCTTCTTCAAAGCGTTCCCGGAGCAGTTTATACCGTTTCACTGGCATGGGGATACCTTCAGCCTGCCCGCCGGAGCCAAGAGGCTAGGGTTCAGCTTGGGCTGTGCCAATCAGTGTTTTGAATATGAGGATTATGTAGCCGGCCTGCAGTTTCATCTGGAGGTTAATGACCTCAGCATCCGGAAAATCATCGGGAACTGCGCCGAGCAGCTGGAGCGGGAGGAGTATGTTCAAGCGCAGTCTGAGATGGTGAATCAGCTTGAGAAAGTAAAAGCTTCCAATGAACTGATGTTCACGCTCCTCGATGCAATGGAAGACAAATTCCTGTCCAGATCATAGCTGTCTGGCTCGCCACAGAAAGGAATATGCATGAAAAATATAAATGTCGCTATACCGACTCCTTTCCGGGAGGATGAAAGCTTAAATGTTGACGGATTTAGAGCCATTGTAGAGTATCAGAAGCAGAACGGTATAGAATCACTGCTTGTCTCTGGAAGTACGGGTGAGCAGCATTCCATGAGCATAGAGGAGAGACTGCAGATCATTGAATATTTTGACCAGCAGCGCTTTCAGGATATTGAGCTTGTCTTCGGGGCTTCCGCTATAAGAACACGGGATGCTGTACGTCTGGTAAAGGTGCTGGAGGCCTCTGTAATTGATATAATTCTGATCGGGTTCCCTCCGTATATCCGGCCCACGCAGCAGCAGGCAGTTGCTTATGTGGAGGAGCTGCTCAGCCATACAACCAAGCAGGTGGCCCTGTACAATAATCCCGGCCGGACCGGGTTCGATTTGACTCCAGACTCGCTTCATTCGTTAATTAACCGATACCCCAACATTGTAGGCTATAAAGAAACAGGGGATTTGCAGCGTCATCTGCCGCTAATTTACCCGGACGATTTCATCATGTTTGCTGCAGGAGATGTTAAGCTGGTGGACAATTTCGTCACAGGCGGATGTAATGGTCTCTCAAGTGTGGCTGGTAATATATATCCGAAGGAAATTAAACATACCGTCGAACAGCTGCTTCAGCATAAACAGGTTGACGCTAAACCGGTCGAGGATCTGGTATCACGGGTCATAAGCGGGCATGCGATTATTAACATCAAACAGCACTATAACAGCTTGGGGATTAATGCAGGAGTCTGCCGCGCTCCGCTCATCTAATTAATAATTAAGCGATATAAATATTAATCTCCTTACTTATTGTGTTGGGGATAGCTCTGACCCATGCATTATATCTGTTAATGAGGTAGACTGGATTCAGCAGCTACAATGAACAAGAGAGGATTGAGGGAGATGAAGCATCCTTTTCACCTGAAGGCAGTATGGAATGGCGGGCGTAACAGTGAGGGGCATATCGAAGCAGGCGGACTCCGGACGGTCATCTCGATTCCGCAGGAGATGGGCGGTCCGGGAACCGGAACGAATCCTGACGAAATGCTGCTGGGGGCAGCCTCGACCTGTTATTTGATTACGCTGGCGGCGATGCTCGAGCGTTCAGATATTGTACCACAGGAACTGACACTGGAGTCAGAGGCAACGGTAGATGTCACGAATAATGTATTTATGTACGAACGGATCGTGCACAAGCCGCGGTTGGTGCTCCAGGCAGATGCGACAGCGGCCCAGCTGAAGAAGGCAGAGCGGCTGGCACATATGGCAGAAGAGTCCTGTATGATCTCCAGAGCTGTAGCAGGGAATGTCTCGATTGAGACGCAGCCTGTAATTGAAATAGCCGGGGCAGGAAAATGATGCCCGAAAATCCTCCAACTGGCATTCCTGCGCACGGGGAGGTCTAAGCTCACAGATACACCGGCGGAGGAAGATGCTGCTCCAGCCGGTAAAGCGGCAGCTCCACGATCACGGAGGTACCTTTGGTGAATTCACTCTCGATCCGCAGCCGCCCGTCATGCAGCTCTATGATCTCCTTGCAGATGGCCAGGCCCAGGCCGCTTCCGGACTGGCGGGACCGTCCTTTGAAGAACTTGGTACCGAGCTGTGCCAGGTCTGCGGCCTCGATGCCTTCGCCGTTGTCGGCTACGGTGATGATGATGAGCTCCCCGTGTAACACTGCTGTAAGGCGGATGGCTCCCTGGGCAGGAGTGAATTTGAAGGCGTTGTCCAGCAAATTGACAAAAACCTGCTTCAGGCGGTTGAAATCACCGTCTACCGGCAGGGGTTGATCAGGAAGTTCGGGATAGAGGCGGATCTGTTTGGTCTGCCCCCGGTATCTGAACTGCAGCAGCAGATCCTCAAGCAGTCCCCTGAGATCATAAGGCTGGCGTACGATCTTGATCTCACCAGCCTGGAATTTGGAGAAGTCCAGCAGATCCTCGACCAGTCCGATGAGCCTGTCGGTCTCCCCGGTCATGACCTCAAGACCCTGCAGGGTCTCTTGTTTATCCGACAAATCACCCACCAGCAGCGTTTCGCCCCAGCCTTTGATCGAAGTAAGCGGAGTGCGTAGCTCATGAGTGACAGAGGAGATGAAATCATATTTGATCTTCTCGCTTTTGAGAATTTCCTCGGACATATAATTCAGTGTTACCGCGAGCGTACCAACCTCATCATCATATTGTTTGGCCGCCCGTACGGTGAAATTGCCGGTGGCCATATCCTTCGCAACCCCGGTCAGCTGCTGGATCGGACCCACGATTCTTTTGGCGATCAGCAGACTCATCACGAATCCGAATCCAATCACAAGCAGGCCGACTACGGCTGCATTCAGCACAATTCTCATAATAACGGCATATAAAGGCTCTGCAGAAACAGAGTAACGCAGCACACCAATCGTACTTCCGGACTCCTTGAGTGCAATCGAGACGGCTATAATCCGCTCACCCTGTAACGGCTTAAGACTCTGGAAGCTTCCTTTACCGCTGGTCAGCGCTGCTCTTACATCAGGGGTATTCACCTTCTCCTGACTTGAGAAGCCGAAGGAATTAATAATGACGTTCCCGGCCGGACTCAGCACTTCCACCTTACTGCTCTCTTCAGGAGAGAGATTCTCCAGAATATAACGTGCCCGTTCATTCAGGGTATAACCCTCCAGATACTTGTTGAAAAAAGTCGCTGAAGTAGCGGCCCGGGAATTCAACGTTTCCATCGCGCTGCCCAGATAATAATAGTGGACGGCAGCAATAAAAACTCCCTCCAGCAGCAGGACGATCAGGAGCAGCATAAGGGTAATATAGACGATAAGCCTGGACCTGATTCCCTTCAGCAAAGTTAGCCCCTCCATATATAGCCGAATCCCCACACCGTTTCGAGGAACTGCGGCCCGGAGGACTCCTGCCCGATTTTTTGGCGGATTCGGCTGATATTCACATCTACAATCTTTAGATCCCCCATGAAATATTGCCCCCACACGGCTGTCAGAATATCGTCCCGGTTCATCGCCTTGTTCGGCTGCTCCATCAGCAGCTTGACGATCATGAATTCGGTCGGGGTCAGCGGGATATCCTGCCCGTTCTTCAGTAACTTCCGTTCATCGAGCAGAAGGGTAAAAGGCGGAAGCTCCAGGTTGTTCTCCTGCGGCAGAGCTTCTCCCGGATACATCCGGCGGTACAGGGAGCGCACCCGGGCGACCAGCTCAACCGGACTGAACGGCTTGACCACGTAGTCGTCTGCGCCGGCTTCAAGGCCCATGACCTTGTCTACTTCCTGGCTTTTGGCTGTGAGCATAATGATTCCGAGGCGGGGGAACTGTCCCCGGAGGCGGGTGCATACCTCGAAGCCGCTCATGCCGGGAAGCATCAGATCCAGAATGGCGATGTCAAAATCCTTCCGTTCCCCTGCGCTTCGCAGAGCCTCTTCACCGGTAGAAGCCTCAGCGACTTCGAAGCCTGCACGTTTCAGATTCACACACAGAAGATCCCGGATTGGCTTCTCATCTTCCAGTATCAGCACTTTCATGAACAGCCTCCTTATTATTGCCGGGGCTTCTGCGGTGTGCCGGCCAGCTGCACTGCTTCCTCAAGGGTCAGCTTCAGCTGATTATACTCCTGAAGGGAAGCGCCCTGCAGCTTGGCTGCTGCACCGGCAGCGGGCATGACCGCAACGAACACCGTTGGCGCCGTATCATCATTGGTATTGTGCAGCTCATACAGCAGCTTATATTCTCTATTCTCTGACTTCAGCTTAGTCTCTGCTGCAGCCCAATCCTTCTTAGCCAGCAGTCTAAGCTCGAGAAGCGGAGCCTGCTGGGTAGATTCGGCATTCTTGTAGCTGAAGCGGATATTCTCCCATGGCGCCGGTGACTCTCCCGGTGTCTCCAGAAGGGTACGGCCAGCCCAGCTCTTAGGAATATGGAAGTTGAAGCCCCAGCGGTCAAACTGTTCTTCCACGAACTTCAGGCCGGTTCCGCCATCCCATTGATAGTACTTGGTGATGAACGGAGTGGCCAGCGGGGCGTAACTCTCGGTGCCCGCAGGCGGTACGAGAAAGCCGATCTCGACAATCCCGTCACCGTTAATATCTGTGCTGTCCAGAGGGTAATCCTTGATGGCCATGTTATTGCTGCCGAGCATTCCGTCAGGCGCCGGTGCCAGCGGCTTGAGTACAAGATCCTTGCTCCCGGCCAGCGCAGTACGCTGATAATCATCTGATGCCAGTATATCAGTAAATTTGCTATTTTCCCAAGTCAGCAGCGAAGTGTAAGAGGAGTGCGCACCCACTGCGGCATCGATGAATAAGGCACTGCGGGTAGGAGATGCCTTGGCGAACTGGGCGCCTATCACGTTCCCGTCAAGCTTCTGATCGGATAAGGTCTGCAGCGTACCGCCCTGGAGCCGGAGCAGCTGAAGGTGCGTCTCGGGTTGTGCATCTGTGATATAGGTTCCCTGGAGTACAGCAATGTCGGTTTGCCCTTCCCCGGTCAGATCCCCAACCACTACCTGATCATAGGGCTGCTTGAGAATCTCGGATAATTTGCCGCTGTTCAGACTGTGGACAGATAACTCTTTACTTAGTCCTTCCCCGCCGCTATAACCAAGCAGCAGATCCTCCGCTCCATCTGCGGTAACATCGGTGAACGCCACGTAATCCAGCTCACTGCCTACCCCGGTCAGAGTGGCGAGTTTACTCCACTTCCCGTCCTTGTGCGAGAGCAGGAGGGTATTGATTTCATAATCGGTCTGGTCTGTCTTATAGAAGGCCAGCAGCTCATCCTGTCCGTCCTTGTCGAGATCCTGCAATTGAATGGCGCTGCCGGATTCGGAATGGACAGGCACTGTTAAATGCGAATTGGCGGGAAGATATAATTTCACGATCCCGGTTAATGTGCCATCGGCATTGCCCTGTGCCGGGGCCTGAAGCAGATCGCTTGGCGTCTTCAGGGTGCCGCAGCCGGAGGTGATTATACTTAAGAATAGAAGGCCGCTCAGGCCGGGTATGAATTTGTTCATCCAGTTACTCTCCTTATGATTCATCTGTGGCTAGTATATCCCAACCTTTCTGGCAATTAGTTGCAAAATGGTAAAGGAGCTATCTGAATATCTATAGGCGTTGAAGCTAAGGTGCTAACGGGAAGCTGCGGCGTCTCTGCGGTGAACATTTGGACTTCCGGCCGCTGTTGTTTCCTGATTTCTTGATCTAGACTGCAGTTTGCAGTTGAAATCGGGAAACAAAGGCGGACGCTATCGCTCCTACAGTTCCAAATTTCCCCTCCGGTCCTTCCGCTTCTGGTTATAACCTTTGTTCCTCTGAAATATATACTTTCAGCTTAGCTCCGGAGGGGAGGGACAGGAAGGGACAGCGGGACGCGTCTCAGTTGCGTGCCCTATGAAGCGGACTGTGTGGACCACTATCATGTTCATATGAACCCGAAAGAAGGCCGGAGGCGATTATGCTCAACAATGAGAATGGACTAACCTTATGGAAATTACCATGAAGTAGCCTATTCCAACCAAAAAGACAGCCGGAATGGCTGCCTTTTTTGGGGAGAAAGAGCTTAACGCAGCAAACTCTCTCCATTGGACGCAATAACGTCCTTATACCAGTGGAAGGATTTTTTGCGGTAGCGCTCAAGTGTGCCGGTATTGTCGTCGTGGCGGTCAACATAAATGAAGCCGTAACGTTTGCTGAGCTGTGCGGTTGAAGCGCTGACCAGGTCAATACAGCCCCATGAGGTGTAGCCCATGACATCTACGCCGTCCTCGATTGCTTCACCCACCTGCACCAGGTGGTCATTCAAATACCCAATCCGGTAGTCGTCATTGACGGTCGGCACACCGTCTTCGCCGGTGATCAGCTCGTCCTTGGCGCCGAGACCATTTTCTACAATAAACAATGGCTTCTGGTAACGGTCATGGAACATGTTCAGTACATAACGCAGACCTTGCGGGTCAATCTGCCAGCCCCATTCGGAAGCCTTCAGGTAGGGATTGGCTGCACCGCTGAACAGGTTAGCTTCGTTCTGATTGCGCTTATTGTTGTCTCCCGTTTCACAGATGCTCACATAATAGCTGAAGGAGATGAAGTCTACCGTGTGCTTCAGAATCTCGGCATCGCCAGGCTGCATATGGATTTCAATACCGTTCTCTCTGAAGTAACGCTTCATATAGCCCGGATATACGCCTCTCGCATGAACATCTCCGAAGAAATAGTTCATATGCTCCGACTTCATCGCTGCGATTACATCATCCGGGTTCGGAGTGAGCGGATAAGTCGGCATACTAAGGATCATACAGCCGATCTGGGCCTGCGGGTTAATCTCGTGACTGAGCTTCACGGCCAGCGCACTGGCTACTAGCTCGTGATGGATTGCCTGATACAGATCCTGCTTGCTGAGCTGCTCCTTCGGCGTGTAAATACCACCGCTCATGAACGGTTCATGCAGAATGGAGTTGATCTCGTTAAAGGTCAGCCAATATTTCACTTTGTTCTTGTAGCGGGTGAATACCGTTCTCGCATACCTTTCGTAGAAGCCGACTAAATCGCGGTTAACCCAGCCGTTATAGTGCTTGGACAAATGCAGCGGAGTTTCATAGTGGGAGAGGGTAACGAGCGGCTCGATGCCGTATTTATGCAATTCGTCGAACAGATCATCATAGAACTGCAGGCCTTGCTCATTAGGCTCCAGCTCATCACCGTTCGGGAAAATCCGCGACCAGGCAATGGAGGTACGGAAGACTTTGAAGCCCATTTCGGCAAAAAGCTTCACATCCTCTTTGTACCGGTGGTAAAAGTCGATCCCGACCAGCTTCATATTATCCTCAGTCGGAACTTCAGTAATCGGACCTTTGATCCCTTGCGGAGCGACGTCCTGGGTCGACCAGCCTTTGCCGTCCTCATTATATGCGCCTTCAAGCTGGTTGGCAGCTACAGCGCCGCCCCACAGAAAGCCTTCAGGAAACTTAATACTCATGCAATATCCCGCCTTTTTATAGTTATGGATTCAGATATGGTAAGCTAATAATATGTCCTATAATGGAATGCTAAATGTTGAAACGCGTTACATGTCAAGTGTTTTTTTGGGAGATAACAATTTATATAAGGAGAAGCCTCATGTCGAATCTTGATCAAATTGCCAAGCTGTCGGGATTCTCCAAAGCCACCGTGTCGCGTGTGCTGAATCATTCCCCCCATGTGAGCCTGGCGACGCGGGATACCATCATGAAGATCATGGATGAGCAGGATTACGTGCCGAACGGCAATGCTATTTCCTTATCCAAAGGGCAGACGGAGCAGATCGGTATGGTTACGGAAGGGATCAACGAAGTGATGCTGCCGTTTCTGAACAGCTTCGTTGAGACCGCCAGCCAGTATGGCTACCAGACGATCATTTATACTTCCGGAGGTGATCCGGCCAAAGAGCTGCAGGCCTTCGAGGATATGCGGCGGAAAAGAGTTGATGCGCTGGTCATCAGCACCTGTGTCAACGATCTGGAGCTCCTCAGCTCCTATGGCAAGTACGGGCCGATGGTGTCCTGGCAGCGGATGGAGCGGCCGGAAATTCAGAGCGTCGCCATGAACCAATATGACGGATATATGCTGGGGCTGGAGCATGTGATTAAGCAGGGATATACGCGGATCGCCAATGCTTTTGGCAGGCCGACCAGCATGAATACCTCCGGGCGGATGCAGGCGTATCAAGACATTGCCCGCAAATACGCGCTGCCGGTTAATCCCGACTGGTCGCCTACCGGCATCTATTCTATCCGCCAGGGGGAACAGCTGGTCCGCGAGCTGCTGCTGAATCCGGGCGAGCGACCGAATGTCATTCTGTGCGCCAATGATCTGGTAGCGGCAGGTGTGCTGAACGAGGCCCGGAGGATGGGTGTGAAGGTGCCGGAGGAGCTGGCGGTTGTCGGATTCGATAATACCGAGCTGGCTCATACGCTGGGGATTACCTCGATCTATAATCCGATTGCCGCACAGGCGCAGAATGCCTTTCAGCTGATATTCGGCAGGCTCAAAGGCACGGAAGCGGAGCAGCAGCAGCTGGAGTTTCAGCTGGTGAAGCGGGCTACTACGTAAGGGGAAGCGGCTGCGGTCCTGGCCGGCGGCGCTGGGCCGGGAGATGTAGGGGCGGCGCAGAACGAAGTGACAAGGGGCAAGTGACAATTGATAAAGTGACAAAGTGACAAAGTAACTTTATTCCTGCATCAAATACAACATTTCCCGCGTCATATCGACTATAATCGAAAATTGTTGTATGAAATGCAGCAATCCCCGTCTATTAAACGGATTAGCGGGAAAATTCCTGTATTTCATACAACAATCCGCCTGTGCACCCGGGTTTCACTGGCTCGAAGCTGTAGTTTATACAACATTTTGTCTCTGCGGGGTGGACAGTAAGAGCAAGAGCGAGAGTAAGAGTAAGGAGTAAGTAGTAAGTAGTAAGTAGTAAAGTTGAGCTCTGAAGCAGCCATGGATCAAATGCGGCTGCTTTTTTGCGTCTAAGCCGTGCGCGGATGAAGGGTTGGGTAGGTAGGAGGATAAGAGGAGGAGTGGGAAGTTGCGGACTCCAGTGCGCTTATCCTCCGGATTCGGCACATTGCTTCGGGCCAGCGGACTCAGGAGTCCGCGAGCCGAGCGAAAAGGCCCTTTTACGGGAAATAAGCGCTTCTGAGTCCGCAACGGCGCGTCCGGCGGGTACCGCACCTGAGTGGCTTCGAGAATTATCAGTGACTAGTTGCGCTGCAGCACCCGGTCCAGCTATCTATGCCCGCAATCGTTCCTTGTGTTCCCGCAAGAGGGTAGTCTCAAAAGTGTGCGGCAAATAAGGAGCAGAAGTGCTCTTGAATCCACCGGAAGCGGGGCGTCCCGTACAAACAAAGGGCCGTGACAAGCAGCCAATCCTGGCGCTTAACACAGCCCTTGTAACTTGCCGCAGGCCTCAGAAAATAATCTTCTGCGCCGCCATAATCCGGCCGATTTCAAAGATAGCGGCACACTCTGCGAAGTGAACCTCGGAGATCACGGAATGATCATGCGTTCTGTAGTAATACTTGCCGTCGGTATACACATGATCATAGATTGGACTGATGTCATATACCGAAGTGGGGTAGAGCTCCCCTTCGCCCTTGATGATTCCCGCAGCCACCGAATGATGTCCGGAGCCTTCTACGAAGCAGATGCCCATCGGAAGCCACAGTGTGACTTCATGGCCTATATCTTGTCTCCAGCTGCCGTTCAGGGTGCCTTCCCCTATGCGGATCAGACTGTCGCGTAATTTCCGGGGAATCCAGGGGGAGGGGAAGACGAGGTCACGCGCCAGGTTAATGATCCTGCTGCTGTTGTCGATCTGCCTCATCAGGAAGTGGAAGCTCTGTCTGTCCTCTGTAACCTCTGCCCACTCATCAAAGAACAGGTTGTCCGAGAAAATCCGCTCCATCTGGTCGATCTCACCGTAGAGCGCGGGCATCAGCATCAGCTGGCTCTGAATCCGTCTGCCTATGAGCCTTATGAAGTCCACAATCGGATGAGTCTCCGGCTGGAAGTAGCCGTAATTGATATCGTAATAAAAACCGAGATTCTCATTGATTAAATCATTGGCAAATGCCATGAGATTATCGAATTCTTGTTTCGTGTTCATGCAAAAGCTGCTCCTTCAGTCGTATGATATTTGCTTATCATATTATGCACTATACCCATATGTCTGTGATGAATACAGCAGGGAATGACTGGATTGTTCAAATATAATATCTTAGGTGCATTCTACAACGGGAATCCACTATAATATTGTGAATGATTAGCTTCTGGAGGCAGAGGCAGAGGCGGAGAGGGGCAGCGGATGATTTCAATTCTGGTTGTTGACGATGATGCCCATATCAGGGAACTGATTGAGCTGTATTTATCGATGGAGGGTTACAAAGTAGTTCAGGCAGCAGACGGCAACGAAGCCTCCGGCCTTATGGAGAGGCATTCCTTCCAGCTTGCCATTATCGATATTATGATGCCCGGTAAAGACGGCTGGGAGCTGTGCAGGGAAATCCGTGAGCGTTACGATATGCCGGTGCTGATGGTGACGGCCAAGGGGGAAAGCGAGGACCGGGTGAAAGGATTTCAGCTGGGCACGGATGATTACGTAGTAAAGCCGTTTGATCTTAGAGAGCTGATCCTGCGGGTCAAGGTCATTCTGCGCAGATCCAAGGTCAACGAGACAGGTCTGGCCTCTGTTGGCGGCGTAAAACTGGATATACGGACTATGGAAGCAGTCTGGAACGGTGTAAACGTCACGCTGCCGCTTAAGGAATTTCAACTGTTGTTCAAGCTGGTCAGCAGCCCGGGCCAAGTCTTTTCCAGAGAGCAGCTGATCAGTGATATATGGGGGCTTGAATTTGATGGCAGCGACCGGACGATTGATACACATGTGAAGAAGCTCCGCAAAAAATTCGCAGGCGACCCGCCGCCGTTCGAAATTGCTTCGATCCGCGGCCTGGGCTACAGGCTGACAGGAGCCGCCGATGATTAAGACGCTATACGTCCGCGTAATCGTAACCTTTATCATTGTGGTGGCTGTGAGCCTGTCTGTGGCCTTTGTGGTCAGCTATAACGTGAATGAAGACCGGATATTTCATGAGCTGGAGGATGATCTGATCCAGTCCGGCAAATCCATGATTGAGCTGTATAAGTCCAACCGGACTGGTGACTGGAATGAACTGCTGCCGCAAATCTATACGATGCGCTCACAGGGTGTGCTTTTTGGGAGCGACGGGTCGGAGAGATTCCTGGGTATAGCCAAGGCGGAGAGCTTTGCCAGCCCGGAAGATGTGGAGAAGGTGCTGAACGGGGGCGTTCACCGGTTTGATTTCTCCAAACGGGGTATCCAGAGTACACGGACCATTGGGCTGCCTTTTGAAATGAACGGCCATAGATATGCCCTGTTTCTGAAACCCCTGTACAAAGGGGCGCTGCTGCGGCTTAAGAATTCACTTATTCTGGCGTTGGCCCTGGCGCTGTTCATCGGCAGCATGCTGTATGTAATTGCCATTCACTGGCTGGTGAAGCCTATTAAAAGGCTTACGGTAATGACTACACGCATTGCGGAGGGTCATTTCGAGGAGCGGGTGCCGGACAAGCGGCAGGACGAGATCGGGGAGCTGGCCCGGAGCTTCAACAGGATGAGCGCTGAGCTCAGCCAGGTGGAGCAGCTGCGCAAGGAGTTTGTCTCCAATGTATCCCATGAAATTCAGTCTCCGCTGACTTCAATCAAAGGCTTCGCGGCGGCCATCCGCGATAACCGGCTGCCTGAAGAGCAGAACCGCCGTTATTTGAATATTATTGAAGAGGAGAGCGGCAGGCTGGCCCAGTTAAGCAGCAAGCTGCTGCATCTGTCTGCACTAGAGAGTATGCAGAGTCCGCTGAATGTCCGGGAGTACGAGCTGGACCAGCAGATACGCAAGGTATTCCTTTCTTTGCAGCCCCAGTGGCTGGGCAAATCCCTGGAGATTAATCTGTCTGACCTGCAGCCCGTACGAATTGCTGGTGATGAGCATCAGCTGGAGCAGGTCTGGCATAATCTCCTGTCCAACAGCGTGAAATATACGCCGTCCGGCGGGGAGATATCCGTCAGCGCAGAGGAAGCGGCGGGACAAGTAACCGTAGTCTTCCGCGATAACGGACAGGGGATCAGTGAGGAGGATCTGCCCCGCATCTTTGACCGGTTCTACATGGGGGACAAGTCCAGAGACCGATCAGTGAAGAGCAGCGGGCTGGGATTGTCAATTGTACGCAAGATCGTGGAGCTGCATGGAGGCACCATTGCTGTTCAGAGCCGCTCAGGTGAAGGAACGATTGTGACAGTTATGCTGCAGCAGGACATTCTCAGGACACAATAGCATTCTAAGATAGATTTCAAACCGAAAGGAGAGAAATCTTCATGAATAGCTTGTGGCGATTTATATTGAGAAACCGTTCTTCTGTAATTATGCTCACTCTGGCATTGGTCGTATCCGGTGTGTTGTCGGCCTTTGGCATACAGCAGGAGAAATATCCGAATGTGGAGATGCCAGCCCTTGTGATACAGGTCAAGCATCTTAATCATTCAGCAGAAGAAATAGAACGTGATATTACTATGCCTGTTGAGAGTACAATAGGAAATTTGCAGCCCTATGATGCCTTAACCAGCCAAACGTCTGCGGGCGGTGTCATTATTCAGGCTTCCTATGAATTTGGAACCGATATGAATAAGCTGGAGCAGGAGGTGGAAAGCGCCGTAGCGAAGCTGGGACTTCCTGAAGGTGCATCAGTGGCATACAAGCGGATATCCACTGATGCCAGACCGGTGTACCAGGTAGCACTGGCTTCTGCCGATGCTGCCGGACTGCAGCAGCAGATTACTGCTTCCCTTCTGCCGGAGCTTGGCCGGGTGGATGGGGTCAGTTCGGTGGATGCCAGCGGCTTGTCGGAACGGCAGCTTGTCATCAGCGTTGATGAAGCCAAGGCTGCCGCCAGCGGAATCATACTGTCCGATATCAGCACAGGATTGAAGCAGTCGGAATATATCCTGCCGCTGGGCACTCTTGCCGAGCAGAACGGCAAAGCTGTGGTGAATCTGGAGGGCCGGGTGGCGGATCTTGCTGCGCTGCAGAATACGCCGCTTCCCTCAAAAACTACACCGGGTCTGCGCCTGCGGGATATTGCCACAATTACCGAAACGGAGCTGGCGGCCAATATTGCCCGTTATAACGGGCAGCCTGCCGTACTGCTGGATGTATACAAAACCCAGGACAGCAATACAGCTGAAGTGGTGGATCAGGTGAAGGAGCAGCTGGAGGCGTTCCATAGCACAGTCTCCTTCGAATCCAATACGATCGTCGATCAGGGAGCGGATGTGACGGAATCGGTCCAATCCCTTCTGCATGAAGGCGCATTTGGTGCCCTGTTTACCATCGTGGTCATTCTCCTGTTCCTCCGCAATATCAGAGCGACGCTGATTGCGGTAATTTCCTTACCGCTGTCCATTATGGGGACAATTATCGTGCTGGACAGTATGGGCTATTCGCTTAATATTATGACGATGGGCGGTATGGCTGTGGCTGTCGGCCGTATTGTCGATGACAGCATAGTGGTCATAGAGAATATCTTCCGCTGGCTGCGCAAGGAACCGGACAAGAGCCGGACGGAGATTCTGGTGCATGCCGTCAAAGAGGTGGCCGGCGCGGTTACAGCCTCCACTGTAGCAACCGTTGTAGTATTTGTGCCGCTGGCTTTTGTGAAGGGTATTGTCGGGGAATTCTTCCGTCCCTTCTCTCTGGCTGTCGTTGTGTCCATTCTGCTGTCACTCCTGATTGCCTTCGTATTGATTCCTGTCCTGGCAGCGCTCCTGTTCAAGAAGCTGCCGGAGCACAGCGAATCCACCCGCCTCAGCAAAGGATATACCCGGCTCCTGCAGCAGGCGGTAGCTCACAAGGCAATGGTACTACTGGTAGCCTTGGCAATGCTCGCCGGTTCTGTCTTTTTTGCGTCGTCGATAAGCAAATCCTTTTTACCCTCTGAAGCTTCACAGGCACTTAAGATCCGGCTGGATCTCCCGGTGACTGCATCCCTGGAGCAGACTGATGCTATGGCCCGGATAGTGGAGGAGCAGTTAACGAAGATGGAGCAGGTGGAATACGTCCAGGCCTTCGTAGGCTCATCAGGAAATGTTCAAAGGCTGCAGCAAAATAAAACAGGAGATTATACCGCTGAATTACAAGTAGGACTTAGCAGTGAAAGTGAAATGCAGAGTATCCGTGAAGAACTGGAGCAGAGCCTTCCGGCACTGGTGCAAACCGGGTATCCCGCAGCCAGTGTAACCATAGATGAGCTTGTGAAGGATGGACCGCCTTCGGGCAGCAATGTGGAGGTGATTCTGTCCGGAGAGAGTATGACCGATCTGCTTGCTGCCTCGGCGCAGGCTTACGATATGATGGAGCAGAAGTCTGATTTGAAGAATCAGTCGACCTCGGCAGCGCAGCTTCAGAACGAGTATACATTGACACTTAAGGATACCGCCCGGCAAAAAGGTGTAAGTCCCGGGCTAATCTATCAGCAGGTCAAAGACCGGCTGCAGCCGGTATCCATAGGCATATTGAATCTGGAGGATCAGCATTATCAGACCACTCTTCGTTACAATCAGGATGTCGCGGGTGCTGAAGCGCTGATGGGTATAAAGGTTGCTACCGCGTCCGGTCCGGCGTTGCTGGGAGATCTTGCGGAGGCTGAGGTGATAGAGGTTCCTGCTACCATTCAGCATCAGAATGGTAAACTGGCTGTGAAGCTGACAGCCATGAGCAGCGGTGAGGAAATCGGAACTGTGACCAAGGAACTGAAAGGAGATATGGCAGCCCTGTCCCTGCCGGACGGCGTAAGCTGGGAAGTTGGAGGCGGCCAGAAGCTGATGCAGGACGGCTTCAAGGACCTGGGAACGGCAATGCTTCTTGCGGTTGTACTGGTATTTATAGTTCTGTTCATTACGTTCGGCGGATGTATCACTCCGGTGGTCATCCTGTCTTCGCTGCTGTTTGTTCCATTTGGCTCACTTGGTGCGCTGTATCTGGCCGGAGAATCTCTGTCCATGAGCGGAATGATCGGCATGCTCATGCTCATCGGGATTGTGGTTACCAATGCCGTAGTCATGCTGGAGAGAATTGAGACCAACCGCCGTTCAGGCATGGCGATTACTGAAGCTGTGATGGAAGCCTGCGTAGTTCGCGTTCGTCCGATCGTAATGACGGCACTGGCCACGGTGTGTGCCCTTATTCCGCTGGCCCTGTCCCAGTCAGGCTCAGGCGTAATCTCCAAAGGTCTGGCTATATCTGTGATCGGCGGGCTCAGTACCTCGACGCTGCTGACTCTGGTGTTCATTCCGGTAGTCTACAGTCTGCTAGGAAAGTGGCGGAGGTTGTAGCTTATGAAGAAGCAGGCGAAGAAGATGCTGGTGTATGCTGCAGCAGCGATTCTGGTGCTGTGCGGAGTAATGTCTGCAACCAAGCCCTCCGAGGAAAGATATAAGAGCTGGGTGCTGGACAAGGTATCGGAAAGAGCAAGCGGGGCCAATCCGTTAATGGGACTCGGTCTATCACTGTTTGGTGAACGGATGATCAATGAAGGAACTGTGGTATCCGATTATGGAATTGTCAGGGTATTTGAGACGGAATTTAAGGGCAAGCGGATTAAGGTATTAGGAGGGCTTGGCATGTTTGTGCCGCTGGGCAAGCCGGCTGATCTCATAGAGCAGGGCTCCGACAAAGGCAGTACCGGGTGAATCAGCAGCCTGAAGAACCTGCGTATCCTTCTGGATGCACAACCTTCTATTCTACTGGCGGCAGTGTACAGCTGCGGGGCAGGCACCTAATAAATAATTCATAGCGTTAATCCCGGAAAAGGGTGTTCGGCAAAGCCATGAGGAGATGGCCTGCTGAACACCCTGCTTGAGCTGCATAGCATGCTGTCCATTTCGGAGATTAGCAGACTGATCAGCATTTTCCCGCCAGGGGACGCAAAAAACGATCAACAATTTGCTCACTGAGGGCTATGTAGATACTGCCTCCAAGGAAGGGAACAGCCGTGACAAGCAGATTGTACTCACTCCGCGTGGCGCTAAGGTCTGCAGGAGTATGCAGAAGATCAAGCAAAGCATTGAAGCGGAGATTGCAGCCGAAATTGGCAAAGACCACGTAGAAACGCTGCGAATGCTGCTTAAAGAGGACTGGCTGTAGCGAAGGAAAGCTTCAAGAGAAAGCCCAAGAGAAAGCCCAAGAGGAAGCGTGATAAGAAAATCATCCGTTTTTGCCGCAGAAGCGTATAATAAGGGACGCAGATTATTTTTTATTTTCTGTGGGTAATATAAACCTAAAAAAAGTCGGGTGAGCTGATGAAGTCTTCGGTAAAAAGATTCCTGATTGGACGGCCGCTGAAGTCGGAGCAACTGGGTGAACAGAAATTAAACAAAACCAAAGCTCTTGCCATTCTATCCTCGGATGCCTTGTCTTCGGTTGCTTACGGTCCCGAGCAGATTCTGCTGGTTCTGATTACGATCAGTACAGCCGCATTCTGGTATTCGATTCCTATTGCAGCAGGAGTACTTGTACTGCTGACGGCGCTGATTCTCTCCTACAGGCAGATTATTTTTGCCTATCCCCAAGGCGGCGGAGCGTATATGGTATCCAAGGAGAACCTAGGCAAATATCCGGGGCTTGTGGCTGGCGGCTCCCTGCTGGTGGACTACATATTGACCGTGGCAGTAAGTGTATCGGCCGGAACGGATGCCATTACTTCTGCTTTTCCCAGTCTTCATTCTTATAATGTGATTATTGCCATCATCTTTGTTCTCCTGATTACGACACTGAATTTGCGGGGCGTTACGGAATCGGCCTCTTTCCTGGCTTATCCGGTCTATCTGTTCGTCCTAGCACTATTCATTATGATCGGGCTTGGCTTGTTCAACATTGTGACCGGCAATGTACCGGCTGAACTTCATACCTCCCTGGGTACGCCGGTGGCCGGAGTCAGCTTGTTCCTCCTCCTAAAGGCATTCTCTTCAGGGAGCTCCGCGCTGACAGGTGTGGAGGCCATATCGAATGCCATTCCTAACTTCAAGGCGCCGGCTCCGAACAATGCGGCCAAGACACTGGCTTCGATGGGCATACTTCTGGCGCTGTTATTCTCAGGGATTGTCTTCCTGGCTTATTATTACGGAATTGCTCCACGGGAAGAGGTTACGGTGGTTTCCGATATTGCCGAGCAGGTCTTCGGACGGAACTTCATGTATTTCTTCGTTCAGGGGACCACGGCACTCATTCTGATCCTGGCCGCCAATACCGGATATTCAGCGTTTCCGCTGCTGGCCGTGAATCTGGCCAAGGATAAATTCATTCCCCGGATGTTCACGGTCCGCGGCGACCGGCTGGGCTACTCTAACGGAATTCTCAGCCTCGGTGTCCTGTCGATTATTCTGATCATTGCTTTTAAGGGGCGGACCGAGCATCTGATTCCTCTGTATGCGGTAGGGGTGTTCATCCCCTTCACGCTCTCACAGACCGGCATGATGGTTAAATGGATCCGGCAGAAGCCGGAGGGCTGGCTGCCCAAGCTGATCATCAACACAACCGGGGCACTCATCAGCTTCATTGTTACTATTATGTTCTTCTTGACCAAATTCCCGCAAATCTGGCCGGTGCTGGTCTTCCTGCCGCTGATTATCCTGTTCTTCTACCGCATCCACAAGCATTATGAATCGGTGGCTGATCAGCTTCGGATTACAACCTGCGGTGAGCCACCGCTCGCAATTGAAGGGAATATCATTATTCTGCCGGTGGCCGGAATTACGCATGTAGTGGAGAATTCCCTGCGGTATGCCAAATCACTGGGCGCTGAACAGATTATTGCGGTACACATTCCGTTTGAACGGGAGGATGACGTGATATTCGAGGAGAAGTGGAAGAAATTCCATCCCGAGGTGCGGCTGGTGACGCTGTATTCGCCTTACCGCAGTATCATTCATCCGCTGACCAAGTTCATCGATACCGTCCAGCGCAAAGCAAGCGAATCGAATTATCAGGTTACTGTAATCGTTCCGCAATTCATTCCGAAGAAAGGCTGGCATAACATCCTGCATAACCAATCCAGCCTCCTGATCCGCGCGCACCTGCTGTACCGCAGAAATGTAATTATCACTACTGTGCCTTATCATTTGAAAAAATAACTGCTTGTTGCACGCAAAAAGCCCCCAGCCACGGATGACCACAGGCCGGGGGCTTTTATAAGCTTGAGGCTAATCTTGCTTTTCTCCCAACAGGAGCATATGGTAAGCTAAACTGTGACCTTCCGGATGATAGGAGATTCGCCTCTAGCCGGTTCGGTTAAGCAATAGCAACAGGCAGCGGATGGAGGGATAGTGGTTGAAAGAACAGGGTTTGAACGGATTTAAAGTTAAGACTATACTAATGATGATGATGCTTGTGCTGCTGCTCACAGGCTGCGCGCAGGGAACGGCCCATATGACGGTGAAGAAGAACGGTTCTCTCGATCTGGCCTTCAGTCTGCTGCTGGATTCCCGGGCGGAGAAGCTGGTCAGCGGTAAAATAGAGGAGCTCCTGACCACAAGGCTCGCGGCCGCAGGGATTGAGCTGAACAAAACGGCAAGCGGTAAATCTACAGAATATCAGTTTCTGAAATCCTATGCTTCGATCGAGGAGCTGCAGTCCAGCGGCAGCAGTCTCGATATAGTGGAGGCGGAGGTCGGGCAGACGGACAGATGGCTGTATACCCGTTACGATGTAGTGGCCCAGCCTAAGCTGAACGCCTATTCGGATGAAATTATTGATGGCATCGGCAGCTTAAGCGTGCCTAAATCTCTTGTGCGGCTGCTGATGGGGACCTTCTCCGTGGATTTCAAATTAACGATTCCCTATGATCTGTACGGGCCTAATAATGCGGCGGAACAAGACGGCAATACCTTGACGTGGCATATTTCACTTGCGGATTCCGAGCCGCTGCGTCTGGCTGTATACGTGCCGGATATCAGGAATATTGCGATCGCTGGCGGCGGCCTCCTGCTGATTCTGGGCGTACTTATTACGTTCTTTATCCGGTCAAAAAAATCACGTAAGCCCAAATCCGCGCCTGGGGGCCCTGCCTTTAATAATCATCGGGCACAGCCTTAGGCCTCGAGCTGAAGTTGTCGCGGTATTGGCCGGGAGTCATCCCCTCCTGCTTGCGGAAGGAGCGGATGAAGTTCTGCGAATTGTTGTATCTGAGTCGTGAGGCGATATCCTTCACCGGCATATCGGTTTCCTCCAGCCATTTCTTCGCCATTTTGAAGCGGTACATTGTAAGGTAGTCACTGAAGTAATACTGGGTCTCCTTACGGAACACACTGCTGATATAGTTGGCGTTATAATGCAGCCGGGAAGCACATTCCTCCAGCGTTAGATCCTTGTCATACTCATGCTGGACGATGTCGATCAGCTTCTCGGAGATGTTATGATACTGGGCATTCTGCCTGCTGTGGAAGATGGCGATGACCGGCTGGATGACGATGGTCCAGAACCAGTCTTCAATCTCCGCAACAATATGCAGATCCGTCAGCTCTTCGAACAATGAACCGTTGGCATGATAGATCTGATTCAGCGTAATCCCCGATTCCTGCATCATAATGAGCGTATTGTTCAGCAGCCGCGTCAGCGGAATCTGGTATTCCTGCGGTGAGAGCCCCAGCGCGAATATACACTTGAACAGCTTATGCAGCAATTCCTTCGCCTTATCGCAGTCCGCCAGCTTGATGGCATCCATCAGGTCATTTTCGGTATGGGTAGGGTAGTTCAGATTGAGATAATGTTTGCCGGAGTTAATGTTCTCGTACTGGATGATGATGCCTTTGCCGAGCGTGATCCGGTGCTTCAAGGCTTCCAGGCCTTCCCTGTAGGCAATGGACATTTTATCAAAAGAGTGGAACGGCAGACTAAGCCCGATGCTGACCTGCAGCTTCAGGTAATTATTAATCTCCTGCTGCAGCTTCTCCGTCAAGGCATAGAGCGTACGGTGAAAAGATTCCGTATTGCCGTCACTGCTGCCAATTACGGTCGCCAGGGCATGCCCCATCATCACAGGGGTTAGCCTGTTATCCTCCGATACCAATTCCTGGGTCATATTATGCGCCGCGAATAACAGCAGATTGAGATCCTTTTTCTCATAGCTGCTCTCCTCGGAGAAGTCGATGCTCAGCGTAATGACAGCCATCGTCTTCCATTCCTCCACCTGCTTGCGGTACCCGTATTGCTCCAGTTCCTCCAGCAGCTCACGTTTCCTCAGATTGCCCTGAAAGGCCTGAATCAGGAAGAAGGTCCGCACCTGCCCGATGTACTGGCTGACCTCTTTCTCCAGCTGTGATTTGGATTGGAACAGGGAATGCACCTGCTCGCCGATGAGCTGGAATTCATCCGTATGCCTTGCCCGCAGGCCCGGACGGCGCTGTCCCATCTGATTCAGCAGCCGTTCGATCGGAGTGTACATACGCCGGGAGCCCAGCCACGCCAGCAGCACAGACAGCAGCAGCATGAACGTACAGACAACTACCGTATAGGTGCCGATTTTGCCGGATTCACGGGTCAGACTCTCAATGGAAGTTACCGACAGGTAGATCCATCCGTTGAGCGGGGAGCGCATATAGGTTATGGAATAATCTTCTTTGTTGATTTCGGTTTTGAATTGCCCTGAGGGCTCGGCTGCTGCGGCAATCCGCTGGAAGCCCGTGAATCCCCCTGCTTCGGCGGGCTGGCCGATCAGGTTACGATCAGGATGGAGCAGAATCCGACCGGATTCGTCCAGCATAATAATGCTGTCCAGCGGCTGCACATCGGAGTTGATGAAATCCTGGAGACTGCAGGCGGGAATATTGGCCATGGCGAGCCCGTATTTCTGGAGCTTGGTGGTAGGGAGCTTCTTAATCAGGCTGATGCTGTAATTGCAGCCGGTAACGTTAATACTCTCTTCGCTGTAGAACAGGGAGGAGGGATTCAGCACCCAGGACGATGTGCCTTGAATATTCATCAGGTTCGTGAGCTGCTCGTAATTCTGGTATTCATTCAGGCGGTAGAGTCCGGAATTCTTGATCATCCAGTTCTGCCGCTGATTTAATAGAATGACATCCTCCAGCTTCGTATCGAAAGATTGCATGTTGCGGATTTCATTTCTTATGTCATTATATAAAATGAAATCGGTTACATTTAGCGGGTTATTGAGCGCTTTTTTCAGCACAGAGGAGTTCACTACCTGATTCAAGGTCTGGTTGACAGTGGTAAGCTTATGTTCTACATTTGAGGTAATTTGTAAAATAAGTTCCATTTTGCTTTTGTTAACATTTTTTTGAATTTCCTTGGAGGATGTGAAATAAGAGAAAGAACCAATGAACAGCACCGGCAGGATGCTGATGGCAAAAGCGAACATCGTTAATTTACTCAGAAAGCTTAAATGTTTCACCGGGTTCAGCACCTTTGCATGAAGTAGTCGTAATCGCTGCTTTAAGTGTATGCATCACGAAGGATAATAACAATAATCATCTGGTGCCGCAATAATCATTTTCTCTAATAATCTCTCTACATACTAAATTATTCAATAAATAGGGCCTTAATGTATATAAATATTTCGATTTTGGGAGGTTATGAAATGTTCAAAGGAATGGCGGGCAGGAAGGTGACTCTTGTATGCTGCTTAAGTCTATTACTCTCGTTCAGTTTGTTAAGCGCTTGCAGTGAGGATAACTCTACCCCTTCAGATACTTCCGGGGAGAAACCGTCTATCTCGATTCTGGCACCGCTGCATTTCCCGCAAACGCCTTCCAAGGATCTTATCGCCGAGATTGAGAGATTGACCGGAACGCAGCTGAATATTACCTGGGTGCCGGAGGGCGTATACACGGACAAAATGAATACGGCGCTGACCAACGGTGCCCTCGGCAAAGTTACATTTGTCAAATTCACCGATTATAATCCGGTCAAGAATATGATCCGTTCCGACGCTTTTTGGGAGATTGGCCCGTACTTGGAGGAGTTCCCGAATCTGCGCCAGCTGGATGCTTCTATCCTTAAGCAGACCACAGTGGACGGGGGGATTTATGGCCTCTATACGGAAAGACCCGCTTCCAGGCAGGGAATTATTATCCGTAAGGACTGGCTGGAGCATCTGCACCTGAGTCACCCGGGGACACTGGATGAGCTGTACGAGGTGATGAAGCAGTTCACCTATAATGATCCGGACGGGAACGGCAAAGCGGATACCCTCGGACTGGTAGACCGGAATGACCTGGTGTACGGGGTATTCAAGACGTTAAGCTCCTATTTCGGCACGCCGAATAACTGGAAGATTGAGAACAACCGGTTCATTCCGGAATTCGCCACCTCTGAATACATGGACACCATGAATTTCATGCGCAAATTATATAACGAGGGGATTATCAACCAGGATTTCGCCCTGACGAGCAAGGAGGTACAGCGGGATAAGTTCATCCGCGGGACGGCAGGGATATTCATCGGGAGTATGACAGACGTGCAGCGGCTCTCCATTGAGGCCAAGGCCATTAACCCCAAGGCGGAGCTTACCCTCATTAACCGGATCAAGGGGCCGGACGGGTACAAGGTATGGTCGATTCCCAAGTACAACGGCCTGTATCTTTTCTCCAAAAAAGCCATTGCCACAGAGCAGGAACTGAAACAGGTACTCGGGTTCTTTGACCGTACGATGGATAAGGATGTAGCCAACCTGATGGTGTACGGCTTCGAGGGCCGGCATTATCAGCTCGATGGGGAGGGGAAGGTGATCCTTCCAGAGGAAACCTCCCAGCTGCGCGTATTCGAGGTGAATCCGCTCTATTCCCTGATGATTGCCGATATCGGCAACAATAATATTATGGAGGTCGCGCAGAAGGAGCAGCTGACGGCCCTTGCCGACCAGCTCAGCCAGGATAATGAGCAGTTCCTGGTCGATGACCCGACAGTACGTTTAACCTCCGCTACTTATGATGAGAAGAACGCCGAGCTGTCAGCCATTATCGTGGATGCTACCTATAATTATATTCTGGGCAAGATCGATGCGGACGGCTTCGCCAGTGAGGTCGAGAAATGGCAGACCAGCGGCGGCAGTATGATTATCCAGGAATATATGGAGGCGGAGGCTCAGGCGCGGGCTAGCGAGATTAATTGATAAATGTACATATTTAGCTTGTCCACCCAGAAGCTTTGACGATAACCCAATTTCGCCAAGCGCTCCCAGCTTCATTCCGGGACACTTAGTAATATCGTTCATGGGCACCAGCTTATTGCGATGCAGCAGCTTGACCGGATCACTCAGGCTATAGGGCAGGAGGAAGGCTTCTTCTATGATTTGTGTATAGATAATTACATTATCGAAGGTTCTTCACTGGCGTAGAATTGGTCCGCTGCTGCTCCGCTGTGCAGATCTGGACAAGCTGGACTGCATTCAGAGAATTGCCCGCCATATTATGGAGAACCTGATGTACGCTCCCCTGCTGTTTGATACGGCGGAAGAGCATAGATCCTCTCCACGGGTCTGGCCATGGAACAGTGAAACTGCAACGCAGTCCCAAGTGGATACTTACTTAAGTCAAATGGGTTACTCAGGTAGTCCTTTTGGATATGTTTACTCAATTCCTGGGATTATCTCAAAAACATGTTGGACAATTCGCAACAGAGCGGTTTAATTGAATATATTTACGCAATTGCTATTGAGAAGATATCTAAAATTGATCTTAGAAAAGAAGTGAATTGGGAAACTGCGAAGGATTTTTCAGCAAAGTATACAGCCCATGTAAAGGAGATTCCTGATAAAGTAGACTCAATATCAAATGAAGGCATTAGTGACAATGAAAAAGTCAATAAATTAAAGGATTTGGGAACACCTGCAATTCCCTATATATCACAAAAAATTGAAGAAGGACAAAAAGAATTAGCTCCTGCATTGGATTATCTTACTGATAATGAATCTCAAGATGATTTTACAAACTGGAAAAAGGAAAATGCGGATAAAGAAAGTCTTCTCAAATCGTTTGTGGAGCAAAACAGCAAATAATAACCGGGTTTTCAATTTAGAGATATTTTATGATGAGTGAACAATACCAATACGGTTATCCAATTGCGAAAACGAATGGGTATCCGTTTTTTTGGCGTGCAAAGAACTGCTTTTTTAATGTTGAGAGTTGAAACAAATGGAGATTAGGTTAGCATTGGACGCATAAGCTGTCTGCGGATTTCCACCGCGAACGCAAATTAAATCAAACCCTCTGCATACTGGCAGCGGCGGGGCTTTCCTTTGCCTCCCCTTTCAAGGATATACATTGAAAGGCCCCATCCGTGGAGTGAAGTGCACCCCTTAGAGCGGCAGAAAGGGACGGAGGGAGGTTTGGAGCTGTAGGAGCGATAGCGTCCGCCTTTAGGTATGGATTTCTACCGCAAGCAGCGGTCCGAATCAAGAAATCCAAACCTAACAGCGGCCGGAAGTCCAAAGCTCACGCAGTCCCGCCCGCCGCCGCTCCCAAGTCCTGCCGTACTCTCAGCTCCACTGGTTACCCCTCAGCTTCACCGTTCCAACTAAGCTCCTTTCAATGTATATCCCCCCAATCACACGATAATCATTAACCCACACCCCCAGCCCCAGCGAGCCTTTATGAGGAAATGATTGTATTCGTAATCCTCCATGAACTGTAATGTGAGGCTTGTAACCAATACAAGTTAAACGGAGGTCAAAAAGGAATGACGAAAAAATCCTTCACCTTGCTCCTCAGCTCACTGCTGACACTCAGCATGCTGTCCGCCTGCGGCGGCAACAACAATAATGAGGCGGCGGCAACCAAAGATCCAGGCACCAGCACCGGGACCAACACGGCGGCAACAGAACCGGCAGCAGAGCCGGAGAAACCGACAGAAATCAAAATCATGCTCCCGCTGAACACGACAGATACTCCGCCGGACACGATCAAGACGGAAGTGGAGAAATTGACGAATACGAAGCTGACCTATCAATTTTTCCCGGCAGATACGTATGAAGAGAAGCTGAACTCCTCCTTCGCCACGGGCTCACTGCCACAGGTTACGTATCTGAAGAATCAGACGACCTTCCTGCAGATGAAGGAAGCGATCAAGGACGGACAGTTCTGGGAGATCGGGCCGCTCCTTAGCGAATTCCCTAACCTGAATAAGCTGAAACCGGAAATCCTGGGTAACACCAAGGTAGACGGTAAGCTGTACACCTTGTATATCGGCCGTCCGCTGGCCCGTCAGGGGATTATCTACCGTAAGGACTGGGCGGATAAGCTGGGACTTGCAGCACCTGCCAATACAGAGGAACTGTTCACAATGGCTAAAGCGTTCACGGAGCAGGACCCTGACGGCAACGGGAAAAAGGATACGATCGGACTTGTTGACCGCAATGAGCTGGTGTACGGCGCATTCAAAACCGTCTCTTCCTGGTTCGGCACACCGAACAACTGGGCGGAGAAGGACGGCCAGCTGGCACCGGAATTCACCTTCCCGCAGTACTTCGACACCATGGATTTCTTCAAAAACCTGCGTGACGGCGGATACATGAATCAGGACTTTGCAGCAACCAGTAAAACGGATGCGGTAAATATGTTCACCAGCGGCAAAGCAGGACTGTATATCGGCGGTTCCATGCAGGATATCGATTCCCTGAACAAGGACCTGATCAAGAACGTTCCGGATGCTGTGCTGGACACACACAGTATGGTGGCCGGACCTGACGGCAAGTTCGCCCAGTGGATGATTCCAGGCTATAACAACGTAGTGCTGTTCCCGAAATCAGCGGTTAAGGATGAGGCAGAGCTGAAGAAGATCCTGGCCTTCTTTGACAAAATGATGACCCCTGAAGTGGCCAACCTGATGTACTGGGGGATTGAAGGAACACACTATACCGTTGAGGACGGCAAGGCCAAAGCTACAGACAATAAAGAGCTGATCGAACGCGAAGTCAAAGGCTTCAAAGACAGCGTAATCGGCGAATACGAAACGAACGGCATGTATCAGAGTCTGAACGTGCTGCCGGGCCGCATTCATGCGGAAGAGCTGGTGCTGGAGAATGTGAAGGTAGGGGTCGCAGATCCTACGGCGGCACTCGATTCGGCAACCTATACGTCCAAGGGCGTTGAGCTTCAGCAGATCATTACGGATGCCACTTATAAATACATGTACGGTCAGCTCGATAAAGCCGGATTCGAGAAAGAAGTCGAGAACTGGAAGAGCCGGGGCGGGGCCCAAATCATCGAAGAATATAACGCCGCGTACAAAAAATAATCAGAACGCAGCAGCTTTGACTGCAGGCTGACCACATGAAAGAAGGCTGCCCCGGGTTAGCGCTTCGGCAGCCTTTTTTTTCAAATATAGAAGAATTTACAGAGAAAGGAAGAGAATCATGCAGGAAGTTACCGCCCAGCCCCGTGTAGTTCCCGAACCGAAGCCTAAGAGCTATAAGAGCAGCAGCGAGCTTAAGAAAAGGCTGTGGAGAAATAAATTACTCTATGTGATGCTGATCCCCGGAGTGCTGTATTTCATTGTCTTCAAATATTTACCGATGTACGGGCTGATTATCTCCTTCCAGGATTACAAGCCTTACCAAGGGATTACAGGGAGCGAGTGGGTTGGAATGAAGCATTTCAGCCGGCTGTTCACCGAACCTGATTTCCTGAACATTCTGGGGAATACCCTGATTCTGTTCGGGATGAATATTCTGATTTATTTTCCGATTCCGATTATCCTGGCCCTGATGCTCAATGAACTCAGAGGCACTTTCTTCAAAAGATTCTTCCAGACCCTGGTCTACCTGCCTCACTTCATGTCCTGGGTTATCGTCGTCTCGATTTCCTTCGTCATGGTGACGATGGACGGGGGGATTATCAACGAATTGCTGGCTTACTTCGGATTCTCCAAAATCAATTTCCTGCTGAGTCCCGGCTGGTTCAGACCGATGTACATCATTCAGGTCATCTGGCGGGAAGCGGGCTGGGGTACGATTATTTATCTGGCTTCCATCGCTGCGATCGATCCCGGACTCTATGAAGCTTCGCGTATGGACGGAGCCGGAAGGCTCAGACAAGTCTGGCATATCACACTGCCGGCGATCCGCGGAGTCATTATTACCCTGTTTATTCTGAAAATCGGTTCCGTTCTCGATCTTGGATTCGAACATGTCTACCTGCTGCTCAATTCCATGAACCGGGAAGTTGCGGAAATTATCGATACGTATGTCTACACCGCCGGCCTGCGGCAAGGGCAGTTCAGCTATAGTACAGCCATCGGCTTCTTCAAGTCGATTGTGGGTCTAATCATGGTGGTGACCGTCAACAAGGTATCCAAGAAAATAGGAGAAGAAGGCGTTTATTAAAATGCCGCAGGAGGAATTGAAATGGTAGAAGACCGTACGATTAGCGGCAGAATATTCTCCGCTGTCAACTTTACACTGCTTGCCATCATCGCGCTGGTAACGGTGCTTCCCTTTGTCCATGTAGTAGCAGGGTCCTTCACAACCAGCGCAGAGCTGGCAGCCAACAAATTTGTACTGATTCCGAAAGTGTGGAGCCTGGAGGCCTACAAATTTATTTTCTCAACGAATACAATCTTCAGAGCCCTGGGTGTGTCCATCGGGGTAACGCTTATAGGGACTTTGTTCAGTATGTTCATCACGTCGCTGATGGCTTACGGTCTCTCCCGCAGGGATCTGGACGGACGCCGGGTATTTAACTTCCTAGTGGTGTTCACGATGCTGTTCCACGGTGGAATGATTCCAACGTTCCTGGTGGTCAAAGAGCTGGGCCTGATCGACTCGTATTCAGCATTAATTCTCCCATCGGCAATCAGTGCTTTCAATATGATTATCCTGAAGAACTTCTTTCAGAACATTCCTGAAGGGCTGGAGGAATCGGCCAAAATCGACGGCTGCAATGACTTCGGCATTCTGTTCAAAATCGTATTGCCGCTATCGCTGCCGGCGATTGCCACCATCTCCCTGTTCTATGCGGTGACGTATTGGAACACTTATATGAGCGCCATTCTGTATCTGGATAACAGCGCCAAGTGGCCGATTCAGGTCCTGCTGAGACAGATTGTCGTGCTGGCCAGCGGGATGGATCACAGTGCAACGCTCGATGGATCGGTGCCGCCGCCGGATCAGACGATCAAAATGGCTGTTATCGTGGTAGCCACGCTGCCGATTCTGATGGTGTATCCGTTCCTGCAAAAGCATTTCGCCAAAGGCGCGATGCTGGGCTCTATGAAGGGCTGATGCTGAGGGCAGGCCGGGTATTCTGAAATATGAAAGGGGTATAACAATGATAGGCAGTCTGCCGCAAACACCTTTAGAATGGGCGCAAAAGGCCTGTGATTCTTTGATGGATACGTATCAAGCGGGGGAGCTTCCGCCTGCGCACCGCTGGCATTATCACCAAGGCGTGTTTCTATGCGGAATGGAGCTGCTGTGGGAGGCTGTCCGCGAGGAGCGCTATATGGAGTACATCCAGCAGTATGTGGATGATCTGGTGGATGAATACGGCAATTTCTATTTTGCCCGGGATGAGCTGGATGCTGTACAGGCGGGGCTGCTGCTCTTCACGCTGCATGAACGGACCGGGAAGCAGAAGTACCGGGAGGCTGCGGCCAAGCTCCGTAATCTGCTGCTGACGCTGAACCGGACCTCCGAAGGCGGTTATTGGCATAAGGACAAATATGCGAACCAGATGTGGCTTGACGGGCTGTATATGGCCGGGGTTTTCTCTCTGAAGTATGCGAATGCCTATGGAGAAGAAAGCCTGCGCGCAGCGGTACTGCATCAGGAGCGTCTGATGCGCAAATATATGAAAGACGAGACTACCGGCTTGCTCTACCATGCCTGGGATGAGAGCCGCCGTATGCCGTGGGCGAATCCGCAAACCGGCTGCTCGCCGGAGTTCTGGAGCCGGTCACTCGGCTGGTACGGGCTGGCGCTCTCACAGTTCATGGATGAGCTGCCGGTAGAGGAGCCTGGCCGCGCAGAGCTTGCCGCTGAACTTAGCGGCTTCGTGCAGGCACTTATCCGCTATCAGGACCCGCAGAGCGGCCTGTGGTATCAGGTGGTCGATAAGGGGAATGAGCCGGATAACTGGCTGGAAACCTCCGGCTCCTGCCTGTTCGTCTACACGATTGCCAAAGCAGTGAAGCTGGGAATCATGCCGGCAGAGGCTCAAGTCGCTGCGGCAGCTGCGGCACGGAAAGGCTACGAAGGCTTAATTCAGGTGCTGCAGTGGGATGAGCAGGACCGGCTGATTCTGCCGGATATCTGCATCGGGACCTCAGCAGGGGATTACCGTAACTATATAACCCGTCCTAAGGTCAGCAATGACCTGCACGGAGTAGGGGCACTGGTAATGGCCTGTGTGGAGATGCAGGATTTGTATCCGGCAAGGGTGTAGCAGCGTTTGAGGCTGGCGGCGGGTCCGGCAGAATCGTAGTGGAGTTTGAAGTGGCTGTATCCAGCGGAAAGCGAAGCAAAGCTTGAGACGGCCTGGACCAGCAGTGGATTAGTAGAAAGGAGGCGCACAGTGTTTAATATTGCGGATTACGGAGCGCTCCGGGACAGCGGGGTTCCGGCAACGGCAGCGATTGCGGACGCCATCTGGGCGGCGTACAGCGCCGGCGGAGGCACGGTGTATGTTCCGGCCGGTACATTTGTGACAGGTGCAGTGCGCCTGTGCAGCAACATTCAGCTGCATTTAAGTGCGGGAGCGGTATTGTCCTTCAGTACCGATCCTGCGGATTACCCGGCCGTGGAATCACGGTGGGAAGGGGTGAAGCAGGAGGTGCACGCGGCCTGCATATATGGAGCGGGTCTGACCAACGTCTCCATCACAGGCAGCGGGACGATCAATGGAAACGGTGCGCCATGGTGGGAGAAGCACCGGAACCACCCGGAAGAGCTGGAGTATCCCCGCCCGAGATTAATCGGCTTCGACAACTGCAGCCGGGTAACGATCAGGGATGTCCAGCTGATCAATTCTCCGAGCTGGACCGTGAATCCGATCGGCTGCAGCAATGTAATGATCGATAATCTGTCCATCCTGAATCCGGCGGATTCGCCGAACACGGATGGCATTAATCCAGAGTCCTGCCGTGACGTCCGCATCAGCAACTGCCACATCGATGTGGGCGATGACTGCATTGCCATCAAGGCAGGCACCGAGGACACCAAGGAGCGGATTCCCTGCGAGAATATCACGATTACGAACTGCGTCATGGTCCACGGCCACGGAGCGGTGGTGCTGGGCAGTGAGATGAGCGGCGATATCCGTAACGTGACGATCAGCAATTGTGTGTTCAAGCAGACGGACCGCGGCATCCGCATGAAATCGAGGAGAGGGCGCGGCGGGATCATTGAAGATATCCGTGTCAGCAACATTGTGATGGAGGATGTCATCTGTCCCTTCACGCTTAACCTGTATTATTTCTGCGGGCCGCGGGGTAAGGAGAAATATGTCTGGGACAAGAACCCGTATCCGGTGACGGAGGAGACCCCGCAGTTCCGGCGGATTCATTATGCCAATATTACGGCCCGCAATGTCCACGCTGCGGCGGGATTCCTGTATGGGCTTGCCGAGCAGTATGTATCGGAAATTACCTTCACTAATATTTACATTTCGATGGCGGAGCATGCGGTGCCCGGCCATCCCGATATGATGACAGGCATGGAGAATATGCAGCGCCGGGGCTTCTACCTGGGCAATGTCCGCGATGTGCAGTTTCAGCAGGTCAGTATTGAGAACCACGATGGACCGGCCTTTTATGTGGAGAACGGGGAAGATGTGGAGTTTATGAACTGCCGTTCGAGGAATACGGCTAAGCCGGAGAAGCTGGTGGAGCAGGTTACGGTGGAACTGGCGGGGTGATGAATTTCAGCAATCCCGGGGATGAAATCTTCCGGATTTAGCAAGCAAGCTGAACAATAAGAGCCTGGTCCTGTTGAGGGACCGGGCTCTTATTGTATGATCAGGGCAGCGCAGCCGATGAAAACCTATATCAGCCAAATGTCACCAAGTTCACTCACACGAGACTTAGTTATGAAAGAACTAATATCGTTTGCCTTATATAACGAACCGGTATATGCACAACAGGAATATTGTACAATTCTAGATACAATATCCTGCGAGCAAGTTTTGGAGCAATTATCGGCCTGGCTCGACATGGGAGAAGAAATTTCTATTGTAGTTGACGAAGGTTGGCCGGATGGAAGCTTGTCCACGATTTTAGGATAATCTTAAGAATTTAATAAGAAAAATACCACAAAAGCTTCTGGGATTTTCTGATACAATGGCTGTATTTCATGCAGTGAAGGCGGCGATACCCAAATGATTGAAAATATACTGGTGGTGGATGATGAGCAAGCTATCACCGATCTTATCGAAATCTACTTGAAAAATGAAAATTACAACGTTACTAAATTTTATAATGGGCAAGATGCCCTGAGATATATTGAGCGCGAAAAGGTTGACCTCGCTATTCTGGATGTTATGCTCCCGGATATGAACGGGTTTACTGTGTGCCAGCGTATCCGGGAAAATCATCATTTTCCTGTCATTATGCTTACGGCCAAGGATGAAGAAACGGACAAGATTACGGGTCTTACTCTGGGGGCGGATGATTATATGACAAAGCCGTTTCGTCCGCTTGAAATGGTTGCAAGGGTAAAGGCACAATTGCGCAGATACAAAAAATATCAGCCCATGTCAAAGCCGGACGAAGGTATCATATCGTATTCGGGATTAGTTATGAATGTGAACACGCATGAGTGTTGGCTTAACGAAGAAACGTTGTCCCTTACGCCCACGGAATTTTCAATCTTGAGGATGCTGTGTGAGAATAAAGGTAAAGTGGTCAGCTCTGAACAATTATTTCATGCGATATGGGGCAATGAATATTACAATAAAAACAACAATACCATCACTGTGCATATCAGGCATCTGCGGGAAAAAATGAGTGATTCCGTGGATCATCCGAAATGGATTCGGACGATATGGGGGGTGGGGTATAAAATTGAAAAGTAAAAAACAATTGACTGTGAATTATGCAAAACTAAGAATGAAAGTATTTATTCGGATGCTTATGCTGATTCTCCTTGCTCTTGTGGCAGTGGACGGACTGTATCTATTAGTGCGGGGACGGCTGGGAGAGGGTGGCATCCGGCTGTTGCAATACGTCACTGGCTACGAATATAAACACGCGCTTTCCATTTATGAAAGTGTACTTCGTGAACATTGGGAAATTATTATGCTGATAGCCATATCGGCTTTTTTTCTACTATTTTTCTATTTTTCTTTATCATGGTTTACTAAATATTTTAATGAAGTCAATACAGGAATTGATGCCTTAATTCAGGATGATGCCGAGATTAAGCTGTCGCCGGAGATGTCTTCAATGGAAGAAAAGCTGATATTTGTTAAGCAAACTCTTCAAAACCGTGCGCTGGAAGTACAGGTGGCAGAGCAAAATAAACGAGATCTGGTGATGTACCTGGCCCACGATATCAAAACACCGCTGACTTCAGTCCTGGGATATTTAAGTTTGCTGAATGAAGCCCCGGAAATGCCGGATGAGCAGCAACGACATTATATGAAAATAGCTTTGGATAAAACCTATCATTTGGAGAGTTTAATCAACGATTTTTTTGAAGTTGAACGGTATAACCAGCAAACGATCCAGCTGAATAAGCAGATTGTCGATATCTCTTATATGCTGATCCAAATGCCGGATGAATTTTACCCTTCTCTCACGCCTGCCGGTAAAAAGATGATTGTTGATGTAGAAGATACTATAACGGTCCATGGGGATTCTGAGAAATTGGCACGGGCATTCAACAATATTCTGAAGAATGCCATTGCCTACAGCGATGATAACAGCACGATTGAGGTATCAGCGAAGGTTCATGAGGGGATGGCAACGATTACCTGTCTGAACACCGGAGCGATGATCCCGCTTGATAAGCAGGATAAAATATTTGAGAAATTCTACCGCCTGAATGATGCCCGTTCAACGAATACCGGAGGCTCGGGGCTTGGACTCGCCATAGCTAAGGAAATTGTAACCCGTCATGGGGGACAGATCGATATGCAGAGCGAAAACAGGAAAACGGTATTTCGTGTAAGGCTGCCGCTTATTTCACAAGGAGGTCAAGATGGCTGATTTAATGGGTTATTTTATCATAGGAGGTATTCTGATCGTCGCGGTCATGGTACTCTATCTGCCGGTATTTTTCTTGCTGAAGGGGCGGGTAAGTTCAGTCCGGCAACTATGCATTTTGTTTTTTGCCGGGTCCTGTCTTGTTGTGCTGTACGCTACTATCTTTTCGGCCTGGGGGGAAGACGCCTTTCACCCGGAGCACTATCATTTGAATCTCATTCCCTTAAGCGGGTTAGAAGCCTCGGAAGGAATGTCAGAGGATAAAATGATTGTGCAGGCCGTTGCCAATATCATTATGTTTCTGCCCTGTGGTTTTTTTCTGCCCTCGGTCTTTTTACGGCTGCGGTCCTTCGGCCGAACGGCATTAATAGTATTTGCCGCAAGCTCCTCTATTGAATTTTTGCAATATTTTCTTGGGGCAGCTGCAGACATCGATGATATTATCCTGAACTTTTTGGGAGGAATACTCGGCTATGCCTTGTTTGCGGGGTTCTCCCGTTACCTTCAGCACCATAAGCGTACTCTCAAAGGTCGGCAGTAATCTTCCGATAACAGCGAAAATTAATATTTTCTTAGGATTCTCTATATTAAATGACGATGCAATCTTAAAGTTCAATCTGCTTGCCTGCGGTAGAATAAATACCGGGTAAGCAGATTTTTGTTTGTAATGGCAATTATACAAGATTTCCAGGGAGGACGGAATATGGAATTGGTGCTGGATAAGCTGACCAAATAATTTGGACGTAAAACCGCAGTTGATCAAGTGACGATTCGAATGAAGCCCGGAGTGTACGGCATGCTGGGAGCGAACGGGGCTGGCAAAACAATCTTGATGCGCATGATCTGCGGTGTGCTGAAACCTACTCGGGGCACTGTTTTTTTGGATGGAAGGGCTGTGGAGGATCTAGGGGAGGATTATCGCAATCTCCTCGGATACCTTCCGCAGGATTTTGGATATTATCTCGGATTTCACCGCCGAGGATTTTATGCTCTATGTTGCCGCGCTGAAGGGAATTCCCCCGCAGAAGGCCAGGGGCCGCAGCAAAGAGCTGTTGGCACTGGTTGGACTAACTGAAGTCTCAGCTAAAAAAATTCGCACTTTTTCCGGTGGGATGAAGCAAAGATTGGGAATTGCTCAAGCAGTTCTTAACGACCCGCGCATCTTGGTGCTGGACGAACCCACAGCCGGACTTGACCCGAAGGAGCGGGTGCATTTCCGTAAATTAATTGCGAATTTCTCCAAAGACAAGATCGTTATACTATCTACTCATCTTGTATCCGATATCGAATATATTTCCGACACGGTTCTAATGATTAAGGATGGAAAGCTGATTATTAACCCTCCGGCCGACCATATCGCTCACGAAATGGTCGGCAAGGTATGGAGATGTGTGGTGCAGAAGGAGAAGACCGAAGAGGTCAGCCGTTTATTCTGTGTGGCCAATCTGCATCACGGAGATGACAATACGGTTATACTCCGTGTGCTCAGCGATGAGATTCCGCTTGAGGGAGCCGTGAATGAGGCACCTACGCTTGAGGATTTGTACTTGTATCATTTTCAAAATGACATTGCTGAATACAGGGGGATCAAATGAACAATTTATTCAAATACGAGTTTATGAAAATTGCCAAAAAGAGAATGAATCTGATCGTGGTTCTGGTCAGTTTGTGCTTAACCCTGTTCCTATTTATCTTACCTGTCAAAAGTTACATTTCCCTGGAGCGGGATGGACGTCAGATCAATGGCCTCGCCGCCATCCGGCTTGAGAAGGAGTACGGCCAAGAGCTTGCAGGTACGCTCACTGAAGAGCGTGTGGCAAAGGACATAGCAGCCTATCAAACATTATTCTCCAAGCCTGAGCATGTGCTCAAAGACGGGAATCAGGTGAATCTGAAGGATGACATTTATGCCCGTTATGTGTTGCCGTATTACTCTTATTACAAAATGATTGACGATGCTTTTTTGGAGCCGCAGGTTACAGATAATGGACTTACGGTGCTCCGGGATATGAAGCTCGGGATCCTGCAGGGTTCTACCAGGCTCGTGCGGACAAGGTGAAGAATTATTTGAATATTGATTTTTCCGACTGGAACTATTCCTCACAAGAGAAGGAATTCTGGAATGCCAAGAACAGCCAAGTGGAAGCTCCTTATATATACGGCTACCATGCCGGCTGGAAAAGCTTGTTCCAGTGTTTCGAGTTGCTGATTGTTTCTATTATAGCTATCTGCATTTGTATTGCTCCTGTTTTCGCAGGAGAATATCAAACAGGTGCGGACAGCGTCATTCTGTCCACCCGATACGGCAAATCCAAATTAATAAAGGCGAAGATTGCAGCGGCGTTCTTGTTTGCCTTGCTGGTCTTTACCGTTAATCTTTTGTTGGCTGTCGGAATTCAGCTTGTTGCGTTTGGAACGGGAGGCTGGAACCTGCCGCTGCAAATTTTGAATGTTACGATTCCCTACCCGTTCTCCCTGCTGGAAGCAGCATTGATATGCCTAGCGGTTCTTTATTCGGTACTGATTGGGATGGTCTCGGTAACCCTCCTGCTGTCCGCCAAAATGAAAACAGCGTTTGTAGTGCTTGTAATAGATGTGCTGATTATTTTGCTTCCTGTCTTTTTGGGACTTAGCGGGTCGAACGGCGTACTGAATCATATTCTGATGCTGTTTCCGTACATGGCGGTTCAGCCCGCATTTCTCGCCGAGTATACTTCGTATTTTTCTTATCCGTTTCCCGGACAGACGGTAGACATTATCACCATGAGGATTGTGTTTTATGTGGTGATATGTTTAGTAAGTCTTCCTTTTATCGGGCGTGCATTTAAGCGTCATCAGGTCCAGTAGGTTTAGTCCGGTGATGGCAAGCCATTCCGTTTTTTGCCGGTAGCCTGAAAGCTGTTTGTACAATGACGGAGCCTTTTATTTGCTCAACCTTCTCAATATATCTTTTTTCTTCAAACCGTTCTTCTTGGCAGTAGCATTCCAGAAGGAGTGGGTCGCGGCGAATTTCCAGGCGAAGCGCGGGAAGTTCGGGCTGAACAGCAGGGATTCATCTGCGCTTCTGGATTGGATATTAGCTGCCGTACATACATTTGCTGATGATAATCAGTTCATCGCTTTTGGAGAACAGCTCACCCAGATGGTTATAGCCATCCCGTATCACGCATGCGCCGGGCGTCCGGGTCCAGCAGCCGAAGCAGCCCATACACTGCCGGATGGTGCCATTGTCCGAGATAACAGTCAGCTCTCCTTGCCCGCCCTCTGCCCATCCTGCGAATTCCTGCTCCTGCAGATCGTGCACAATCGTTCTCATGGTTCATGTCTCCTTAACTACAGATTCAAGCGCTAACAAATCACGCCAGTTCCCCGAATAACGCACCCCGTTATTGGTAAGCAGTGAAGCAATCCCATGCACCATCGCCCAGTGTGATATCAACTGACGGGAGAACTCTGCTTCCGGCAGTCCGATGCTTGTGAACAACTGATAGGCAGTGGTCCGGAATAGAACGAATGGCGGATAACTGTCGGAATTATAGTTGTCTAAATCAATGACTAAGCCTGAATGGTAGAATAAAAACTGGAAATATTGCGGATGTTCCATGAAAAAATCAATGTAAGCCTGCCCCAGCTGGAACATCGCTTCCTGGCGGTCCTCCTGGCCTTGAACGGATGCACGCAGGGACTCCATGAATTGCTCTGTGACATGCTCACCCATGGCGGATACCAGCTCATCTATATTTTTGAAATGGCTGTAGGGGGCAGTGTGGCTGACCTTGCATTCGGCTGCGACCTTGCGCAGGGAAAAGCTGTTGATGCCGTCTGTGTTAATAAGCTTAATGCCTGCTTCTATAAGCTGGCTCCGTAAATTGCCGTGGTGGTAGGGTTTATCCGTCACTTCCTGCAGCCTTCCTTTCCGTATCTTTACACTGTAAAGATTGTAACATCGAAGCTTTACGATGGTAAGATACATTGATCACACCAGGCGGTCTGGAAATCATTCTCACCTGTAATTTTTTGCATAGTCATTTGGTTTAAGTTATTATTAGTACCAAGTACTAATATCAGATACTAAAATAAATAATGAGGTGATATTCATGAAGGGTGCAAGAATTACAGCGATCGGCTCTTATGTGCCGTCCCGGAGACTTACGAATCATGATCTGGAGCAAATGGTCGATACCAATGACGAATGGATTGTTCAGCGGACAGGCATCCGGGAACGCCGAATCAGCCGCGAGGATGAATATACCAGTGATTTATGTGCGGCCGCCGTGCAGGATCTGATGAAACGTTATGGCAAAAGTGTACAGGATGTCGATATGATCCTCGTGGCTACCAGTACGCCCGATTTCTCTTTTCCGTCCGTGGCAGCCATTGTGCAGAACCGTCTTGGTATTCCGCTTACTTCGGGAGCGATAGATATGAGCGCCGCCTGTGCCGGGTTTGTCTACGCGCTGCACACCGCCCATGCGCTGGTTGCTTCCGGACTGCATCATAAAGTGCTGGTCATCGGCGCTGACACTCTGTCCAAGATCACGGATTACACGGACCGCAGTACCAGTATTCTGTTCGGCGATGGTGCAGGGGCCGTGCTTGTGGAGAGCGGCGGGGATACAGATCACTTCTTAGGGTTCAATCTCGGCAGCGACGGGAGCGGAGCGCAGCATGTCTACCGCACGGGGCTGGCGGACAAGGTGAACGGAGTGGAGCTTGCCGCTACTGGCATGCTGGTACAGAACGGGCGTGAGGTCTTCAAGTGGGCGGTCCGGACAGTTCCGCAGGGGGTGCAGCAGGTGCTGCAGAACGCAGGAGTTGATCTTGCGGAAGTGGACTGGTTCATCCCGCACAGCGCCAATCTGCGGATGATTGAACCGATTTGTGAACGGCTGAATTATCCGCTCGAACAAGCGCTATACAGTCTGGAATATTTCGGAAACACCTCGGCGGCCAGTATTCCGCTTGCCCTCGATCTTGGCATCCGCGAAGGGAAAGTGCGGGATGGCCAGCGGATATTGCTGTACGGATTCGGTGCAGGCCTCACCCACGCGGGCCAATTGGTCAGCCTGTCACTGGACCCGCAGGTAGGTGCTCCAACAGCTCTTTAATGTCAGCAGAAAATACTCATAAGAAGATCCACATCGGACATTTCTCCTTTCTCATGAAATTAGTTTAAAGCATATCAACTAGAGTGCACTCTATATCAAGGCGGTTACCGAATTATTAAATCGTCAGATATCGTGAGATATGTATTAGAATAGCCACAACTATGGAAGACAGCGGCAGCCGTGGACGAGAAAACAAAGTCCCAGCCTGCCGCTGTTTTAATGAGATATGGTTTCCTGTTAGAGCTTAATTCCGAAATCCCTCGGGCAGACCGAGGGGGGCAATAGCACCAATGCTGCTAAATATGTTGTTATCTGATAGATTCGCCTTCTATGAAACGCTAATCTCTCTTTTACTTAATTTCTTAAATGCAGAGTAATCCTGATCGGATTTAATATAACTTAATATTTTATCCGCGCATTTTGCGGGACTCAACTCTTCCGTATTTACTTCAAGGTCATATTCATCAAAGGAATATATTGTGTCGTACTGGGAATTCGCTAGCCCAATTTCTCGATCTCCTCTGATTTGCTCTCTACTTGTAAGTTCTTCTTTCGAGCATAATACGCATACAAAAAATGTAGGATGATCGAACAATAGATCAAGGTAATCATTAAACCGCTTGTCATTGTCGATTACGGTATCCACGATTACATTCAAACCCATTTCTGAAAACAATTTAATTGTTGCATAGTACACTGAGATTATGGGATCAAAAAGAATTTGTCCGACATTATCCACTTCTCTTGTAGGTTCAATATTTGGAAATTTATTATCAATAAAATCATTATAATTACCAAAGAAATCATCTATGGATAAATGATGAAAAGGAATCTCTTTCTGCTTTTTCAATTCCATAGAAATACTGGTTTTTCCTGAACTTGAAGTTCCGTCCAAGAATACAATAAGTCCTTGTTTCAAACGAATCACCCTCACATATAAGTTTTGCGCACTTTTAGATAACGTCATATTCACAAAGTTCATGAAAAAATAAGGCTCTGCAGGGAGGCATCACCATTCTCCGGTCTCCGCTATACGTGTCTACTTTACTTTATTCAATAAGATTGTCACCATTCTGCTCAATGTCCCTTGATCGACAAAAGGAGCAAGGCTTGCCAGCAGATCTGGGCTAAGCTGCTCAGCTTCGACTCCAATAATCAACTTCTCGAGATTCTCCCTGTCCAAAAAAGGTGCGAGGCTTATGATCCGATTCGCATCGATGGTACCATCTGTAGCCCGGTCTACCAAGCGGCTTAACGTTTCTCTGCTAATAAAGGGTGCCAGCCCTTGAACGGAATTCCAGCTCACGCTGCCTTCATCTTGATGAACCAGTTCATCCAGTATACCTGTTCCAAGGAACGGAGCCAGCCGCATGATCACCTCTAAGGTAAGGCTGCTGCTGTCTACTCGTTCTGTAACCTTATGCAGAGCGCTTGCTTTTTCAAACGGCGCTAACTCTACAAGCTCTTCCATCTCCACCTCACCGGTATTGACCATCTCTGCAACTTGGTCCGGCCTGCTCTCTTTTAAACACAAATAATGGGGACCAAGCCGAAAAATGGTCCCCATAACCAGAAAAACGGTACCTTGAACCATCCCATCAAATGAGAGATTATAGTATCGAAAGCGGTTTCAGTATGCTTCAGGTAAGCGGAATGAAGAAACAGAGGGGAGGTAGTAATCTGCACCCGGAAGAAGGCGCAGCTCAGCGGTTCAACCCGCTTCCGCAGGATTCACGGATGATCAGCGCCGGCTCAACCACGAAGGAGCCGCCTTCCGACTGATTGTTAATGAGATCGAACAGCATATGGGCCGCGAGTACACCCAGCCGTTCCTTGTTCTGGCGGATTGTAGTCAGTGTCGGACTGGTATACTGGCAGGCCTCGATATCATCACAGCCGATGATGGCGACATCCTCCGGTACACGGAGGCCATGCTCCTTCAAGGCGCGGACCGCTCCAAGGGCGAGCAGATCGGAGGCGGCGAAGATGGCTTGCGGCAGACTGCCGGTCTGGATCAGCTGCTTCATGGCCGTGTAGCCGCTGGGCTCGAAGAAATCGTCACCATGCACGAACCAATTGGGATTCATCGTCAGACCGAAACCGGCAATGGCTTTGACATAGCCCGCTTCCCGGCGGTTGGAGATATCCGAATCGGCCGTACTGCCGATGAAGCCGAGCTCCCTGTGGCCGAGCAGATAGAAGTGCTCCACCACTTTGGAGGCAATCTGGTAATTATCTGACATCACATAGCCGGATTTCTTGCCAGTCAGCTCCAGGTCAACGCCGATGCAGGGAATATTGCTCCTATCCAGATCCTGTATGGCAGGCTCCATCTGTTGTCCGGAGATAATGACGCAGCCATCCACATGGAAATGCAGGCAACGCGAGAAATAATCGCCGCTGCTGATGAATTTCTCATTGGAAAAGAAGATCAGGTCGTAACCCAGCACGCCCATCTGCTTCTTGAAGGAATTCAGTACCTCTACAAAAAAAGGATGGGTAAACTCCACATTCAGCTCACCGGCAAAAATAACCCCGATCAGATTGGACTTCTTGGTAGCCAGTGTCTTAGCGGAGCTTGAGGGGGTATATCCGGTTTGTTCGATAATCTCCAGCACTCTTTGCTTCGTTTTTTCGGAAACATCGCTGTAATTATTCATTATTTTCGAAACCGTGGATACAGAGACCCCGGCCATTTCGGCAATTTTTTTGATATTCATCTGCATGCTAAAGTCACCCCCGTTTAATAGTTGTAACAGGGCCAAAAGACGGGTATGCCAGGGTTTCTCAGGCTATAGGGCCGTTCATCGGACACTCGGCTGCTGCTAAGCAATAGTTCTTTCTAGAGTCTATTCAACTTGCCGAAACAAGTCAAAGGTTTATTGCGCTCAAGGGATAAGTATGGATATTATCGAAACCGATTTCGATTATTACAGCTGAGAAATACCCGGCCATGCAATTGTGAACGGGTGAGACTGGAAACTAGAGGAGGCCTAAAGGATATGAAAAGAAATGTATCTGCGGTGTTAGCGGCCGCTGTGATCATTACCGGTCTTTTGTCACCGCTGGGAGGCGGAGCGGCAGGCGCCTTGCCTGTGAAGAGTAAGCTGGCAGCTGCGGGGAATGCAACAGCCGCGGTGCAGAACGGAAATTTGGCTGCCGCTGATATGAAAGCGTTTACTGATGTGAGCACGGACAATTGGGCGGCGGATGCCATACAGCGCTGGAGCCGCAGTGGTGTGATCTCCGGTTACGGGGACGGCAGCTTCCGGCCGGATCATCAGGTGACGCGGGCAGAATTCGCGGCCATCATCAACCGCATATTTGGCTACAAGGAAGCGGCAGCCGCACTCCCGGAGGATATACCTGCGGGAGCCTGGTACAAGAACGATATCGCCAAGGCGGTAGCGGCAGGTTATCTAAATGCAGGAGCAGATAACCATATCCAGCCTGCGGCTAAGCTGAAGCGCGGGGAAGCGGTTGTGGCGCTGCAGAGGATTTTCCGGCTGGAGACTGTCAATCATGCAGGGTCGGTGTATAGCGATCTGGCCGGGGCAGGAAGCGAGGTCATTTCAGCAGCGGATGCATTAACTGCAGCCGGCTATATTCAGGGCTATCCGGGAGGCTTGTTCAAGCCGGACGGAAACATTACCCGCGCCGAGCTGGCCAAGATGGCCGATACGCTGGTGCAGGAGCTCCAGTCCTCCGGCGGGGAAGTGAAGCTGGGAACGGTACAGGGGAATGTGGTGCTGAACCATGAAGGAGCTACGCTCAAGGAAAGCGTAATTGAAGGCAATCTCTATCTTACCGAGGGTATCGGAGAAGGCGATATCCGGATTCAAGGTGTGCAGGTTAAAGGCACAACCTATATCCGCGGAGGCGGTGAACACAGCGTGACCCTTGCGGACAGCAGCCTCGGCACTATTCAGGTTGCGAAGCCCCGCGGCACAGTCCGCATTGTTGCCAGCGGGACTACAACAGCGGGAACCGTACAGCTGAACTCTGGTGGCGTCCTTGAAGAAGGCAATCTCACCGGAGAAGGATTCACCAATGTTGAATTGTCAGCCGGGGAGAAGAAGGTCACCCTTAAAGGGAATTATGGAGTGGTGTCCACCGCAGATCCTGCAGGAAGCCGCATTGCACTGAACATCTCCGGCAAGCTCACTAGGCTGGTATGGGGGGCCTCCGGTACAATTGTGCTGATGGACAAAGCGCAGGTGGCCGAGTTGCTCATTAAAGCCGGGGCTAAAGGCTTGGCACTCACGGGCAGCGGCAGCTTCGGCACCGTACTGAATCAGGCGGATGATGTTACTGTAGGCGGATTTGCCCTCAAGCAGGGCAGCAGCACGAATCTGAATCCGGCTGCACCGCAGGCCAGCCAGCCTCCTGCTGCCGCCAGCGGCGGAGAGACTGCCGCTACGGCTACACCGGCTGTGACGCCGGCACCGGAAGTCACACCAACTCCGGCACCGACCAGCGATCCGTGGAGTCTCGTGTGGAATGATGAATTCGATGATAATGTCATTGATCCGGCCAAATGGACCTATGACCTTGGAGACGGAACCACCGTCGGCAATCCCGGCTGGGGTAACAATGAGCTGGAGTATTACACCAATGAAGGGAAGAATGTGAAGGAGGAGGATGGTAAGCTGATCATCACCGCGCGCAAGGAAGCCGTGGGCGGCAAGCCATACACTTCCACCCGAATCAAGACAAACGGACTATACAGCAAAATGTACGGAAAATTCGAGATCCGGGCGAAGGCGCCAACAGGCAAGGGGCTCTGGCCGGCGATCTGGATGCTGCCGGAAGATTACACCTACGGCAATTGGGCTGCCTCCGGAGAACTGGATATTATGGAAGGCTGGGGCAGCCGGCCGAATGTGGTTGCCGGAACCATTCACTATGGTTCCCAGTGGCCGGATAATGTCTATTCCGGCAAGGAATATGTGCTGCCGGGCAATTCCACGATTGAAGATTATCACACCTACTCGATCGAGTGGGAGCCTGGGGAAATCCGCTGGTATGTGGATGGCGTATTATACTCCACGAAGAATGACTGGTACAGCAAGAGCAGCGGCCAGCCGGCAATGAATGCGTATCCGGCACCGTTCAACCAGAGATTCCACCTTCTGATGAACCTGGCGGTAGGCGGCAATTTTGACGGTAACCCTACGGAAGATACTGTATTTCCGAGTTCCATGGAAATTGACTATGTACGAATATACGAGCTGACCGGGCGCGAGTACCGGGAACCGGTACCGGTTGAGTTTGAGAAGGAGCCTTATCTGGAGGGAGCTAAGCTGCCGCTTGAGGACGGCAACTTCATTCATAACAACGGCTTCACCGAACAAGTGGATGGCGATGCCGGAATGGGCATTCCGAATACAGCGCACTGGGTATTGTACAAGGATGAAGGAGCGGATGCAGCTCTATCGGTTGAGCCGATAGGCGGGCAGAATTTCCTTAAGGTAAACATCAGCAAGCCCGGGGGCAATACCTACTCCATCCAGCCGCAGGCCATTGTCTCCCTGGCGAAGGGAAGATACTACAAGCTGAGCTTCGATGCCAAGACGGATACGGCGCGTGATATAAGCGTCCGGCTGACAGGCGGGGCGCCGCGGGGATTCCCGGCGTATTCACCGGCGTTCAAAGCTGATCTGACACCGGAGATTCAGCATTTCGAGACGATGTTCCAAATGAAGGAGAGCTCGGATAACGCAGCGCGGATCGAGTTCAATATGGGCACCAATGCTTCACCGGTATGGCTCGGCAATGCCCGGCTCGAAGAGATTGATCATATTCCGTTCGATCATGACAGTGCCAAAACGCCGCTGGGCAGCGGCAACCATCTCTACAACGGCAGCTTTGATCTGGGCGAAGTGAACGGACGCAGCTATTGGCATATCGAAGGTACGGGAGGTGCAGAGGTCAGCCCGGTTGTTAAGGATAGCCGGCTGAAGCTGGAGATTGCAGGCAACGGAGGCGCGGAGGCTGATGTTACCCTGCTGCAGAAAGGAATCTTCCTGGTGCAGGGGCATGATTACAAGCTGACCTTCGAGGCCGACAGCTCCTCCGCCCGGACGGCCACAGTTGAATTGCGGGGCCATGACGGCTCAGTATATGCTTCACAGCCGGTGCAGCTTATTGCAGGCAAGCACAAGGTCGAAGCCGTGTTCACTGATCTCGCGGGAGCAACGGATCATCTGGGCCAGTTCGTGCTGCGGCTTGGCAGCGATGCCGGAACCGTGGTGCTGGATCAGTTCCTGCTGCTGCGCACGAGTTTCTATTACGATCCCGACATTGACTACTTCCCGCTTAAGAACGGCGATTTCAGCAATGGTTTTAATGGCTGGGAGCGGTTGCTTGCGGAAGACGGCGGCCAGAGTACCGCGGCAGTTGCAGACGGAGTAGCGAAATTCAGCATTACGAATACCGGCAATCAGGCCTATTCGGTCATGCTGTTCCAGAATGGCCTGAAGGCTGCTGCCGGAATGAAATATATCATCGAATTTGATGCCAGTTCCAGTGTAGCCCGTGAGATCAGCGTAAGGGCAGAGAATGGACAAAATTCCCCTTCGCATAGCAAGATTGTGAAGCTGTCACCGGAAAAGAAGCATTACGCACTGGAATTTACGCAACTGACCAAGGATACATTGTCGCTGAAGTTCCTGCTCGGCAAAGTGGAGGGTGTAAGCATTGCGCAGGCTCATGATATTATGATCAACAATGTGAAATTCGAGGTTAAGGATGCTCCGGCCAAGCCGCAGGAGCTGGTTGCGGACAGCACCAATAACCGGGTGCTGCAGCCGGTTGAGCTTACCTTTGCAGAGAAAGAGGATTGGTCAAGTAAGATTAAGGCAGTGAAGGTAAACGGAACAATGCTCGGGAAGGAGCAGTACGCGGTTCAATCCGGCACCCTTCGGATCGATGCGGCGGTTTTTCCGGCAGAGGACCGCTACATCATCTCTGTAGAAGCCGATGGATATGTCGCAGCGTCGGTGGTCCAGTACATTCTGGCAAGCGGCGATAATCTGGTATTCAACGGTTCATTCGGCGCAGGCGATGCAGGCTGGTCAACCTGGTCCCCGGACAAGGGCATGTCGTCCTTTCAAGTGGCTGGCGGTATAGCGGATGTGCAGATTAATGCTGCCGGATCAGAAGTCTGGCATACGCAGCTCTATCAGGAGGATATCCGGCTTGAAGCAGGCAAAACCTATGAACTGAGCTTCAAAGCCAAATCTACGGTTCCGCGGCAGATGATCGTGGAGTATAGCGGCACCTCTGCCCAGCCAGCCCAAGCGAAGTTCGATGTCACGGCAACCTGGGCGACCTACAGTGCACAGTTCACGGTTACCAACAACAATCCGCTGAAGCTGAACTATCTGATCGGCAAAACGCTGGGCGAAGACGGAACGGCCAACAGCACAGCGCATACGATCTCTCTGGACGACATTGCGGTCCGGGAGGTTACAGGCGGTCCGGTCATTGAACCCGCCAGCGGCACGCTGGATAACGGGACCTTCGATGCTGAAGGCATGAAGGGCTGGACCCAGTACTTTGAAGGTGCAGGAAATGCCGCAGTCAGGGACGGAGAGCTGGAAGTCTTGCTGAACTTCACAGGATCTGCGAACTACGCCGCCCAGGTCGATTACAGGGATCTGAGGCTGGTGCAGGGCAAGAGCTACACCTTGAGCTTCAAGGCCCGCTCGGATGTGAACCGTCTGATTGAAGTGGCGCTTGAACATTTCGGTGGAGATTACACGAAATATCTGCCGGCAACCGCTGTAGCGTTAACGGGAGAAATGCAGCCCTTCAGCTACACCTTCACTATGAATGACAGCACCGATGCGGGTGCACATCTGGTATTCCTTATGGGGCTCATTGACGGAAATAGCACAGAGACCAACACGGCTATCCAGGCAGGCAACCATATTTATATCGATGATGTCAGCCTGGTGGAGATTCCGTAACGGTACATTAACAGACAATGATAAACGGCCGTGATCCTTGAATATAAGGATCGCGGCCGTTTTCATTTGTGCGGAATAGGATTAACGTATATGGCTGATATTATTCTTTAGGGATTAATTCAAAAATCTTGCCGGTCTCCAGCGCTTCGATCAGCTTCAGCAGCCAGCGGTAATATTTGATCGCTTCCTCAATTTTGGCCTCATCGGTCAAAAGCAGGCGCAGGATGTCCGGCTCGTCCGCATATTCTTGCTTCATCTGCTGGATCTCGGACAATGATTTGTTAAGTGCAGTCATATTACCCTCGACTGCTTTTCTCCATTTAATGGAGAAGTAGTCGCTGAAGTTCTGATGCCAGTCCGGGACCACCTCGAACAGATCCTTGCGGGTGCCTTTTCCCCAGACTTTATCGATCATCTTCAGATCCAGCAGCGTGCGCACGCCGGTACTCATCGAAGTCTTGCTCATCCCCATAGTGCTGCTCAGTTCGTCCAGTGTAACCGGACCCTGATTGAAATACATGTAGCCGTATAAATGTCCAATGGACAGGGTAATCCCGTACAAATCCATATTTTTACCGATGGAATCGATGACCCGCTCTCGGACTTTGCTGATTCGCTCTATTTGTTCGGGCAGAAGCCCCTCTAAATCGTTCATGATGTCCCTCCTGAGGAATAGGCTGACAGGCAACAAACCTCTCCAATGTATTGTAATCAAATCCGCTGCTATAAGTAAAGAATTCATCTGGAACGGAATATGGCGTTAAACAGAGTATTCTATACGTAAAGTTCGTAAAGTTAAAACTGTACACTAAATTTTAAGCGAATATGCGCTTTGCGTCTCTTTTCACAAGTCCGTTACACTAGGTCAGGAGAACTAACCTGAAATATTAAGGGGAGAGAAGGAGGTCACCATGGCAATTATAGAGGTGAAACAGCTTACCAAAGTATTCGGTCATGATGCGGTACGGGCACTTCCATTATTAGAACAAGGCTGGTCCAAAGAGAAGATTGCCCGGGAAGCCAAGCTGACGGTTGGCGTGAACAAAGCCGAATTCAGCATTGAAGAAGGAGAAATATTTGTCATTATGGGATTGTCGGGCAGCGGTAAGTCCACGCTCGTCCGGTTATTGAACCGGCTGATTGAGCCCACTGGGGGCCAAGTATTGTTCAAGGGCAAGGACGTTGTCCAGATGAATCCGGAGCAGCTAAGAGAGTTCCGGCGCAAGAATATCGGCATGGTCTTTCAAAAGTTCGCGTTGTTCCCGCACCGCAGTGTGCTGGCCAATGCGGAATACGGACTCGAAGTGCAAGGTGTGGAGAAAAGCAAGCGAACCCGTCTTGCCATGGAAGCACTTGAGCTGGTCGGCCTTAAGGGCTGGGAGCATCACCGCCCGGATCAACTGAGCGGCGGCATGCAGCAGCGTGTCGGTCTGGCCAGAGGGCTTGCCAATGATCCGGATATTCTGCTGATGGATGAGGCCTTCAGTGCACTTGATCCGCTGATCCGCAAGGATATGCAGCAGGAGCTGCTGGAGCTGCAGGCCCGGGTGAAGAAGACCATTGTATTCATCACGCATGATCTCGATGAGGCGCTGCGGATCGGTGACCGGATTGCACTGATGAAGGACGGCGTCATTGTCCAGATCGGTTCGCCGGAAGAAATCCTCATTCAGCCTGCAAATAAATATGTAGAACGATTCGTTGAGGACGTCGACTTGTCTAAGGTGCTGACCGCCGCTCATGTCATGCGCCAGCCGGAGATGATCCGTCCGGAACGCGGCCCCCGGGTAGCCCTGCAGCTTATGCGGGACAGCGGAGTATCCAGCCTGTATGTGGCAGATAATGAAATGAAGCTCCAAGGTGTAATTACAGCGGAGAATGCGGCACAGGCACTGAAAGAGAACCGCAGCATTCTGGAAGTCATGCAGCGGGAGATTCCCCGTGTACGGCCGGATACCCTGCTGAATGACCTGTTCGAGATGATGTCGGAGACGCATCTGCCGGTTGCGGTAGTAGACGAGGGTGACAAGCTGAAGGGCATTGTCATCAAGGGAGCCGTGCTGTCCGCACTTGCCGGTAATGCGGTTCCGGAAGGAGGACTTGGTTTATGAATTTACCCAAAATACCGCTCGGAAAGGGCGTAGAATGGCTCGAAGACTGGCTGACGACTTATTTCGGCCCCTTCTTCGATCTCATTCATGCTGTGATCGGCGGAATGGTAAGCGGCATTGATGCGGCGCTAACATTCCTGCCCGCGATTGTGCTGACCATACTTATCGCCGCTTTGGCTTATTGGATCGGCAAATGGCGGATGGCATTGTTCGCAGTGATCGGGCTGCTGCTGATTGATAATCTCGGATTATGGGACCCCTCAATGCAGTCGCTGGCCCTTGTGCTGACGGCTTCCTTGCTGGCTGTAATTATCGGGGTTCCGCTGGGTGTGCTCTGTGCACAGAGCAAGACCTTCCAGAACATTGCTACGCCTATACTTGACTTTATGCAGACGATGCCGGCGTTCGTATATCTGCTGCCTGCGGTATCGTTCTTCTCTCTGGGTGTAGTGCCCGGGGTGATTGCTTCTATTATATTTGCTATCCCGCCAACCATCCGTCTAACGAACCTGGGTATCCGGCAGGTATCGCCGGAGCTTGTGGAGGCTGCGGATGCGTTCGGATCGACAGCAGGACAGAAGCTGTTCAAGCTGCAGCTGCCGATTGCCCTGCCTACGATTATGGCCGGCATTAACCAGACCATTATGCTATCGCTGTCGATGGTTGTAATCTCGTCTATGATCGGCGCCCAGGGTGTCGGAGCCTATGTGTACCGTGCGGTATCACAGGCCAAGACAGGGGCTGGCTTTGAAGCGGGAATTGCCATTGTTATTATTGCGATATTGCTGGACCGTCTGACCCAGAAGCTGTTCAAGCCCAAACAACAAGGATAGAGGAGTGTTTAAAATTCATATGAGTAAATTTAAATCGATGAAACTGAGCCAGCTCGGCTTGATTATGCTATTGATGATGGTTGTTGTTATTTCCGGATGCTCGTCCAAGGATAATTCTTCGGTGAAGCTGGCTTATGTAGCCTGGGATTCGGAAATTGCCAGCACAAACGTGGTTAAGGAAGTACTGGAATCGAAGCTTGGCGTTACGGTAGAAATGCTCCAGGTCGATGCCGGTCCAATGTGGGCAGGGATTGCTGATGGAAGTGCGGATGCGATGGTAGCCGCCTGGCTGCCGGGTACCCATGCTTCCTATCTGGAGAAATACGGCAATGATATCGTAGATGCCGGTGTGAATCTGGATGGAACGAAGACTGGACTTGCCGTTCCTGCATATATGGATATCAATTCCATTGAAGATCTGAACAATGCAGAAGTTGCAGCTTCGCTGGATAACATGATTATCGGAATCGAACCGGGGGCCGGAATTATGACGGCTACCGAAGCCGCAATTGAAGCGTACGGATTAAGCGATTATACGCTGCTTGAGAGCTCTTCGGCGGCGATGGCACAGGAGCTGCAGAAGGCTTTTGACAACAATGAACCGATTGTAGTTACCGGCTGGACTCCGCACTGGATGTTCGCGAATATGGATCTGAAATATCTGGATGACCCCAAGAAAGTATACGGCGGTGCTGAACAGATCCATACTATGGTACGGAAAAGTCTGAAGGATGATATGCCTGATGTTTATCTGTTCTTAAGTCAATTCAAGTGGACCGCAGACGATATGGCTCAGGTTATGGTCAAGATTCAAGGCGGACAATCGCCGGAGGAAGCGGCCAAAGATTGGGTCGATAACAATGAAGCCAAGGTGAATGAGTGGATTACCGGAGTGAATTTGTAGAGATTGTTCCGTTAATCAGTGATTTGGCAGAGAAGAACGATGTGTGCTATGATTGAAAGAACTAGGCTACAATTCTGTAACTTGTACGCTAACGACTGTTCTTTAGATGTACATATCATAAGCAAACTCATTCAACAAACACCCCGAGAGGGGTGTTTTTCTTGAAAAGATAAGAATGTATATGCTTCGCGTAATAAATGTTCCTTATCTTTCTCGCTGAAACGGTACCGTCCTTTTTAAAGGACGGCAACGCCGTTTCCACTTGAGATTCACGAAACAAACGTTAATGAGCGATTCCCTTATGTTCAGTATGAAATCAGGAGACAGCTGCTGCAAGGAGTCAGGAAAGGGGAGAACTCCGTGACTGAGACCATTAATGCCTGGATCGATTGGCTGCTGCAGAGTCTTGGACTGAGCGGCCCTTCCATTCTATTCGCTACCGTTCCACTGGCGGTACTGCAAAGTTTGTTCGGATTTTTCCCACTCGCGATCCTGATTGTGCTTCATGTCTCTGTATTTAATGTTATTGGCGGGATGATTGTCAGCTGGCTGGCCTGTAATATTGGTGCGGTGCTCGTCTACTTCCTGTTCCGGCGTTATCTCTTTGAGTGGTTTGACCGGAAATGGGGATATAAGCTGAAGCGTTATGACAAATGGCAGATGTACCTGGACCGCTATGGCATCTGGACCCTGGTGCTGCTGCGCACGATTCCGATTGTGCCGAGCAATATAATCAATCTGATGTCGGCTGTTTCTCCGATTAAGCCTGCTGCATTTATCTGGGGGACGGTGCTTGGAAACCTGTCTTATATCTGGCTGTTTGGAACGATCAGCTCCTCGCTGATTGTCCCCCGGGAGGAATGGAACGGATTCCTTACGTGGTATGCGGTGTTTATGGTGATTCTGATCGCTATTTTTGTCCGCCGTCATTGGGGGCATCTGCAGGAGGATAAGCGCAAGCGGATGGGGCATTAGGTTTATCTTTAAAATATGCTGAAACGGCTTCTCCTCCTCTAGAAGGACGGAGAAGCCGTTTCAACTTGTTGGCTGGTAAATTATGTATGGGTAATCCCGCTGAAGCCGCCGGAAGCGGGTGGCAGGCGGAAATGAGGGGCAAAAGTGCCCCTGAATTCGCCAAAAGTGGGTGGCAGGCGGGAATGAGGGGCAAAAGTGCCCTTGAATCCGCTGAAAGTGGGTGGCAGGCAGGAATGAGGGGCAAAAGTGCCCCTGAATTCGCCAAAAGTGGGCGGTAGGAGGAAATGAGGGGCAAAAGTGCCCTTGAATCCGCTGAAAGCGGATGGCAAGCAGGAATGAGGGCATTATTGTGCTTGATTTCCCCGGGGGCTTCCCAGAAGTAGTCTGAGTAGATCAATATAAGCGCATAAACTCCGGCTGAATTTACCCGTAAGGGTGATTTTTGTTCAAAAATAAGAATTTATAGGTTTCACACGATAACTTATCCTTCTATTTCTCGCTGAAACGGTAACATCCTTATACAAGGGCGGTAAAGCCGTATCTACTTCTCCAAAGAGGAATATTTCTGCGGTGTTCTGCCGCAGGGATGTTCTTCTTTTTTGCGTTCGTCCCGAATAGCCTATAGTACATGGGCGGCTTGACCGCAGGAATGTCGGGAGGGACTGCAAGGCATGGGCAGAATCAGAAAATGGGGGAACCGGCGGGCAGGCGCATCACTCTTCAGCCGTCTGCGGCTGCCGAGGTTCAGCTGGAGCGGGTTGCCGAGACCAGCCGGACGCAGCCCGGCGTTCAAGGCCAAACCGTCGAAGGCAGTCTTCCGGCCGCCGGGTTCGGGAGCAAGATTCGCGGCGAAGCCGTCCAGGTCCGGGGCAGGGGCATCAAGCCGGGGCGGTGTATTCGTGGCGAAGCCTTCGAGGTCGGGAATCCGGCCGGACAGGAAGGAAGCGGGTTATGAGACGGCTTCGCCCGGTGCAGGAGCAGGCGCTCCGGGCTACCGTGTCTGGCGTAAAGCCAGCCGGAGCGGGGGATTCAGCCTGTTCCGCGGCCGGGAGCGGAAGAAGCAGGAGGCCGTGGCCGGGAAAGGCCGGAAGCCGCGCCGCCGGGGCAGATTCTGGATCATCCTGAGCCTGCTGCTGATTCTGGCTGTGCTTCAGGGGCTGCGTTATGTGGAGCAGCATATGAAGCCGCCGATCCTCCATCTGGCGCAGATCCGGGTGAAGCAAATCGCTACGGAATCCATTAACAAGGCGATTACTTCCCAGGTTGCGGACGGGGGGAACGCGGAGGCGCTGATTGACTGGAAGACAGATAAGAACGGCAAAATATCCGGGTTCATGCTCAACTATAAGGAGCATATGCGGATTACTTCACAGGCGGCCGAGGTCATTCAGTCCACGTTGCAGGAGCTGCATAACCAGACGGAGCATATTCCGCTGGGCCAGGCGCTGGGCAGTCCGCTGATTGCTTCATTTGGGCCGGATATTCCGATCAAAATCGAACCGCAGGGCGCGGTAAAGGTGGAGCTGAACACGCGGCAGCAAAATGCCGGCATCAACATGATTCTCGTTGAAGTCTTTATTCATATTGTGACCGAGGTTGCGGTCGTCATTCCGTTTGATATGGAGCCGCAGATCGTGGATACAGAAATTCCTGTCTCCTACCTGATGGTTGTCGGCGATGTCCCGATGTACTATTACGACAATCAGGGCCAGCCTGTCGGCGAGAACGGCAGCAGCGCGCCGGGAATCGCTATTCCCGCACCTTCACTGAACACAGAGAAGAGCGGCACTGGCACGGACGGTACAGCTGTTGAGGGAAGCGGGGGGGCGGGGAATACGAACAGCGGAGAGAATAACACACCGGCCGGGAGCGGCAACTCTGCGCCCAGCACAAATGCGGGGAATGCCGGGGCCAATGCGGGAGGAGAGTAATGGGATATTTGACGGGTAGAACATATAAATGAGTAGAACATATAAGTGGGTAGGACATATAAGTGGAAAAACTCCATCTGCTGTTGGTAGAATCTCTGATTCCGGGGACTTAGTTGGAAAAACGGCACTTAATTTCAGCGGGATTCGCTGACGGCGGGGTTATAGGCAGGATTAAGTGTCATAAATCCAATTAATTTCTGTAAAGCAAGCAAACCGGAATGATTAAGTGGAGAAAATCCAACTGCTGTACCTTGAAGGGTCAGGGACAACGATAATGCGGGCCTGCGGGCCGTTGAAGCGAAAATGAAAAAGACTATAATCCGCAAATACAGGAACGTTAGCTTCTCTTGACGTGGCATAGAAACGTGAAACCATCGTACCGATTGCTGTTTACGTGTCAGGAACGTTAGCCTCTCTTAACGTGGCATAGAAACGTGAAACCATCGTACCGATTGCTGTTTACGTATCTGGAACGTTAGCCTCTCTCAACGTAGCTTAGAAACAGCTTCTCTCCAGGACTCCGCGCACGCTCCCAATAATATTCCACCAAACCAATATTAATGCACTATGAATAAGCCGGAACGGCTTTTATAATTAGGGCAAAGATGCAGCTTATATGTAATTCACACCAATTCGGGGGGCTGAGCATAGTGAGAATATTGATCGTGGATGATGAGCCCAGACATCTCAGAGGGATGGTCAATCTGATTGGGCGGCTGCGGCCGGAGGACCAGGTGGTGGTGGCGAAGGATGGCTTGTCGGCCATGGAATTGGTGAAAGCCCATGGCCCGGAAGCCATATTGACGGATATCCGCATGCCTGGCATGGATGGACTTGAATTTCTGGAACGACTTAAGGTAGATGGCATTAAAACCAGGGTTGTAATGGTATCCGCTTACAATCTGTTCGAGTATGCGCAGAAGGCGGTTCGTCACGGCGCTTTTGATTACCTGCTGAAGCCGGTGGAGATTGAGAAAATTGTGGATGTCTTAAGCCGGATTGACCTTCAGCTGACAGCGGAACAGCAGCAGTACCGCGAAGAAGAAGAGCTGCAGCACCGCCTGAAGCTGGCTTCTTCCGCCTACCTGAGCCGGTTGATACTGTCCTGGCTGAACGGTAGTGCGGCCCCGGAGGAGCTGGAGGAGCTGAATCGATATGAATGGCTGCGGGAGAGCGGTGTGGCTGTGTATTCGGAGCTGCAGCACCGCCAGGACAGCGGAGAGCAGCAGGACAGCAGAGAGCAGCAGGACAGCAGCTCCTTCGCCCGCTCTCTGGAGCAGGCCTGGTCTGAGTGGGGGGAGGCTATAACCGTTCCCTTAAGCGGGATGATGGAGGACGGCGTTCAGGCGGCCGTGACCTTGATTACGCTGGAAGAACTTACCAAATGCAAGCGGGAGGAGGCCCGCTACATCGCACAGTCTTTGGAGGCGGAGTGGGCGCATGCGGGACAGCTTGTCCACGGGATTGGGCCGCAAAGCCATTCCCTGCTTACCGAAGCGCCGCGGTCGTATCTTGCAGCCAGGACGGCCAACAGCTACAATTTCTACGATTTCCGGCAGGGGCTGCTCTTTGCGGATGAGCTGATCGTAACCCCCGGGACTGGGACTACCGATTGGGGCAGGCTGTACGATGCTTTGAAAATGGACGATGCAGCCCTTGTTCAGGAAGTCTGCGCTGAGACCGTCTATCAGCTCGCGGACGCCGGACAGGCCAGTCCCATGCTGCTGAAGGAGCAAGCCTCGCTAATGCTGCTGCAGATCCGGAGTGACCATCAGGATATACTGGACAAAAAGACGGGGCAGATGCTGACCGATACGGCCACGATGCTGATCCGTTCATGCCGTTCATATCAGGAATTAATGACCAAACTTAACCATGCTCTCCGGGAAGCGCATCTAGCCCTGTCCTTATCCAGACAGGATCAAGGGGAGGTGGTCATCGCGGAATGCCTCGGCTGGATACAGGGGCATACGAAAGAGAACCTTACACTGGAAAGGGCAGCGGAGCATTTTCACTTTAACCCCTCCTATTTCAGTACGCTGATCAAGAGCAGGACGGGAAAGACCTTCTCCGAGCATGTGACGGCGGTCCGTATGAAGCGGGCCAAAGAGCTGCTTGCAGCGGAGCGGTTCAGAGTATATGAAATTTCCTTGGAATGCGGATTTCAGGATACGAAATATTTTTGCCGTGTATTCAAGAAGTATCATGGCATGTCGCCAAAAGCGTATAAGCACGTACTTTCGCAAAGGAAACGGGAGGCATGAAGATTACCTTCCGTTACCGGCTGCTGGCAAGCTACATCTTGCTGATCGCGGTTCCCCTGCTCGTACTGGGGGCATTGTTCTATCGGACCAGCCTGAAGATTATCACGGAGCAGGCGCAGAAGAATGTGTATGAGATTGTCAAAAAAAATAACGAAGTCATGGACACGAAGCTGCGGATCGTGGACCAGAACAGCATGTCCTTATTTCTCGATAAGGATCTGTTCCGCATTTTTAGCCAGCTGGACCCCGCGAACCAAGTGGAGCTTTTTGCAGCGGACCGGCAGGTGACGGCAGTGCTCAGCAAAACCTTTTCCCAGAACCAGGATATCTATGCCTACCAGCTATGGACCTCCTACTTTACCTTCGGACAAACGCTGCCGCAAGGAGACCCGGTTCAATCGGATATATACGATCTGGCCCGGCAGGCAGGGGGGAAGCTGGTGTGGATTCCTACCTATGATTTCGTATCCATGTTCAACCAGCCTTATCTGCAGGACGGGAATCTGGAGTTCCGTTATTTGTTCTCGGCCGCGCGCCTGCTTGATTTCACGTATCTCAGCAATACGAAGCTGGAGAAAATGGATGCCGGGGTGGAACGCCCTGTACTTGCCATTAGCTTCAAATCCGAGGTGCTTAAATCCTTGTATGAGGACAGCATACCGGGAAGCTCGCGCTATATGGTGCTCGATCCGCATGATAAGGTGGTTGCCAGCAGTGAGCCGGGGGCTGTTGCGCAGACCTATAAGGAGGCGTGGCTGGACGAGCTGCAGCAGGAGAAAAGCGGGGCGCGGAGAATGACGCTGGACGGTAAAGCGGTGATCGTCTGCTTTGACCGCTCGGAGGTTACCGGCTGGATGTCTGTCGTGTGGATTCCGGAGGCAGGGCTGGTGAGCAGCTTTGTGCCGGTGATCCGCGCTTCCATTACTGTCATGGCCGTTGTGATGGGGATAGTGGCGCTTATCCTCGCTTTTTTCATTGCCGGCAAAATTACCAAACCGATCAAGCGGCTGTTAAGCGCGATGAGATCGGTGGGCGAAGGAGATTTCCAGACCCGCGTGGATGTGGTAAGCAATGATGAGTTCGGCGTTCTGACGCAGCGCTTTAACCGGATGAATGACCGGATCCATCTGCTGGTGACAGAGAATTACGAGACCAAGCTGAAGGAAAAGGAAGCCGAGATTCAGGCGCTGAACATGCAGATGCATCCCCATTTCCTGTACAATACCCTGAATGTGATGAACTGGACGGCGATTGAGAATGATCAGCAGGAGCTCAGCAAAATGCTTGTCTGCCTGTCCAATATGCTGCATTATACCTCGAGGAAGACATGGGGCGCCGTTCCTTTGTCCGAAGAAATGAACTGGATGAATAACTATTTCTATATTATGTCGATCCGGTTCGAGGACAAGTTTACTGTAGAGGTTGATATGGACCCGCGGCTCTTCGAATACGAGGTGCCACGGCTGCTGTTCCAGCCTTTTGTGGAGAATGCGATTCTTCATGGCTTCGATCAGACCGAATCGGGCGGCATCATCGGGATCCGCGGCTGGATTAACGGCAGAACCCGGCATTACGAGGTGGCCGACAACGGCCGTGGCATGAGCCAGGCGACTGTAAATGCGATTTTGCACCAGAAAGCATCTTCCGTGGGCATTAAGAATACCATTGACCGCATTCAGATGACCTATGGCGGCGAGTACGGAATCTCCATCTTCTCTACTCCGGGAAAAGGCACAAAGGTGGCCATTACACTGCCGCTGTAAACCCAATCACAGTCCACCAATCCAAAGAGATTAGGGTTATGTAAGCGCTATCCTGTAATTTATAATAAAGGCATCATAGACTGCAGCTATGAACCCGTTGAACTTAGAAATCGAGAGGGGCTCGGAATATGTTGCTACCAAGAAAATCGGTCTTCATTACATTGGCTCTGATTCTGATGCTAGCCGCTGTGCTGTCTGCGTGTTCGAAGTCGGGTACAGCAAGCCCTGAGACTTCCGCGCCTTCCGGAAATGCCGGGTCGAAGGAGAACATTACGCTGCGGATGACTGTATGGGGATCACCGGAAGAAGTGGCTCCTTACAAAAAAGCCATCCAGAACTTCGAGGCCAAGCATTCAAATGTCAAGGTTGAGCTTCAGCATATTGCCGCTGATTATGATACCAAGCTGACGACAATGGTCGCCGGAAATGATGTTCCGGATATTGCCATGATGGAATCGGGTACGATTGCCTTTCCGATGGCGGAGCAGGGCAAATTCTATAATCTCCAGGAATTTCTCGATACGGATGCCGATATCAGTCCGGATACGCTGGTTCCCAATATTACCTATTCACTGGAGCCGGGCAATGTAATTGGAATCGGACCAGGGCCGGAATCCTTCGGACTGTTCTACAATGAGGATATCTTCAAGGAAGCTGGAATAGAGCCTCCCCCGTCGAATGTGGCGGATGCCTGGACCTGGGATGAATTCGTCGAGGTCGCCAAGAAGCTGACTGTGGACACCAATGGCAAAACAGCAGCCGACCCGGACTTCGATCCCAAAAAAATTAAGCAATATGGCGCAAATCTCTCCACCTGGTGGGGGGTATACAGCAACTTTATCTATTCCAACGGCGGGGATTTCATCTCGGCGGATGGCAAGACCTTCGCGCTTAACCAGCCGGAAGCTGTTGAAGCCCTCCAGAAAATAGCCGATCTGATGAATGTGCACCACGTATCCCCTTCACCCGTGCAGTCGAAGAATATTCCGGCAACGAATGTAGCCCTCCAGACCAAGAAGGTAGCGATGACGGTGGACGGGCAATGGGCAAGCGCAGGCCTCGCCCAGTCGAAGTTCAACTTTAACGTCGGGGTCATGCCTGTAATGAAAGAGCCGGTAACCACCGTGGTCTGCGGCATGTTCTCCATCTTCAAATCCACCAAGCATCCACAGGAGACCTGGGAGCTGCTGAAGGCGCTGCTCGATCCTGAAGCTTCCATTGATATGCTTACAGCCGGAACTTGGATGCCTTCTCCCAAGGACTGGTACACCGATCCGGTGCTGCTGGCCAAATGGACAGAGAATCTGGATGCCAGACCCTCCGGCTATAAAGAAGCCATTGTCGATGTAATCTTGACCAAAGGGCACCAGACGCCGACCGGCTATGTGAAGAATTTCAACAATATTATGGATCTGGTTAATCCCGCCCTGGATAAGGTATGGCTCGGCCAGCAAACCGCCCAGGCAGCGATGGACTCAATCGCCGTAAAGGCTCAGGCCCAAATTAAGGGACGCCGTGATATCAAGGAATAAACAACTGCGAAACTAGTAGCAGGGAGCGGCGTCCGAACCCTCGTTCGCCGTTCTTTTTGCAAATATAAGAATTTATATGCTTACGCTTTAAATTATCCTTCTATTTCACGCTGAAACGGTACCGTCCGTCTAAAGGACGGCAAAGCCGTTTCTACTTGCGAAATTCGAGACTGGAGGCCGGTATGCGAAAGGGAATGTTCTATGGGCTGCTGTTCACCGCCCCCGCCATACTTGGGTTTGCCATTTTTACGCTGGGTCCCATGATCGCCAGCCTGGTGCTCAGCCTGACCAACTATAATGTGTTCCAGGATCAGACGTCTTTTGTCGGTCTGGATAATTTCGTGCGGCTGTTCTCAGGTAAGGATGAGCTGTTCTATAAATCGCTGGGGATTACCTTTTATTTCGTCGTGCTGCGTGTGCCTGCAGTTATTCTTATTTCTTTCGGCATCGCGCTTCTGCTCAATCTCAATGTAAAGGGAAGAGCCATCTTCCGTACGATCATCTACCTTCCGAGCATCGTTCCTGCGGTGGCCTCGGCCATGATCTGGATGTGGCTGCTCAATCCCGATCTGGGCCTCATCAATTCGCTGCTCAGCCGGCTGCATCTGCCGACCAGCGACTGGCTGTATGGGGAGAGCAGTGTCATCCCGTCAGTGGTTCTTACCACGCTATGGGGCATCGGCAGCACGGTGATTATTTTTCTCGCCGGACTTTCCGGCATCCCCCGGCAGTATTACGAAGCGATTGAGGTGGATGGAGGCGGCTGGTTCCGCAAGCTGAGCCACGTGACAGTTCCTATGGTCACCCCTACGATCTTTTTCAATACAATCATGACCATAATCGGCTCCTTTCAGGTCTTCAACGAAGCTTATATTCTGACGCAGGGCGGACCGAACAACCGGAGTCTTTTCTATGTATTTTATTTGTGGAGAACAGGCTTCCGGGATGCCGAGATGGGATATGCGTCCGCGCTGGCCTGGATCTTGTTCATCATTATTCTGTTCTTTACCTTTATTGTCTTCAGAACCTCGAAGTCATGGGTGTATTACGAAGGGGGGGACCGTGCTTGAGGCCATCGAAGCTTTCCCTTACCGCAAGCTACGGAGCGCTTATCCTGATCTCTGCCATGTTCGTCATTCCGTTTGTCTGGCTGATCCGGAGCTCTCTGATGAATTTATCGCAGATATTTACCATGCCTCCCGAATGGATACCGAAGCCGTTTCAATGGAGTAATTTTCATAAGGCGCTTACGGTGCTGCCGTTCGATGTTTTCTTCAAGAACACACTGATCATCGTGGTTACGGTGCTTGTAGGGACCGTAATTACCAGCAGCATCGGAGCCTTCGGATTCTCACGGATTCAGTGGAAGGGCCGGGATACGGTGTTTGCCATCCTGATGACCAGCATGATGCTGCCGGCAGCGGTAACGATTATCCCGAGCTTTCTCGGCTGGCAGGCGCTGGGCTTCTACGATACGCTGTATCCGCTGATTGTACCCGCTTATTTCGGCGGCGGAATCTTCAATATCTTCCTGCTGCGGCAATTCTATCTGACGATTCCACGCGATTTTGATGAAGCGGCCTTTGTGGACGGGGCGAATTACTGGCAAATCTATACCCGGCTCATCTTTCCCTTAAGCCGTTCCGCGATCATCGTGGTTGCCTTATTCAGCTTCCTGGCCTCCTGGAACGATTTCATGGGCCCGCTGATTTACCTGAAAAGCGACAGTCTCTTCACCCTTGCCCTGGGCCTGCAAATGTTCCAGGGCACCTACACCGCGCAGTGGGATCTGTTGATGGCGGCCTCGGCCACCGTCGTTCTGCCCTGCGTCATTGTGTTTCTGGCCGGGCAGCGTTACTTTCTGGAGGGTATTACCTTAACGGGATTAAAAGGATAAAGGAGGCGGGTAACGGAAATGGCAGAGCAACAAGCGAAGCTGCACGCCTGGCAGGGTGTGTCTTTTACGAGCATAACAATCAATGACAAGTTCTGGAAGCCGCGCCTGGACGTACTCCGGCAGATCACTCTGCCGGACTGCTTGTCCAAATGTGAGGATACCGGGCGCATCGATAACTTCGCCAAGGCCGGGGGCTTAATGGAGGGGCATTACGAAGGCAAATATTATAATGACTCGGATGTCTACAAGGTGCTTGAAGGCATAGCCTATGCGCTGATGTCGGGGCGGGATGCGGCGCTGGAAGCTGAAGCCGACCGGATTATCGGGCTGATCTCGGCAGCGCAGGAAGCGGATGGATACCTTAGTGCTTACTTCACACTGGAGCATCCGCAGGGCAAATGGACGGACATGGAGAAGCACGAGATGTATAACGGCGGCCATTTGATTGAGGCGGCGGTTGCCTATTATGAAGCGACCGGCAAGCGCGGGCTGCTGGAGGTGGCCTGCCGTCTGGCCGATCATTATGATGAGGTGTTCGGCCCCGGCAAGCGGCACTGGGTGGAAGGGCATCAGGAGATTGAGCTGGCGCTGGTGAAGCTCTACCGCGTGACCAGGGCCGAGCGCTACTGGAAGCTTGCGCTGTGGCTGCTGGAGGAGCGCGGCCATGGATATGGCGCGGGCGCGATCTGGGACAATCCGGAATGGGGGCCGGCCTATTGTCAGGATGATGTTCCTGTCCGTGAGATTAAGCAGGTGACCGGGCATGCTGTCCGTGCCATGTATATGTACACGGCCATGGCGGATATTGTCCATGCTTCAGGGGATTCCGCTTATGCGGAGGCGCTGCACCGGGTCTGGGCCCATACCGTAGAGCGCAACATGTACGTAACGGGCGGCATTGGGCCGTCCAGGCATAACGAAGGCTTCACCTTCGATTATGACCTGCCCAATGAAAGCGCCTATTGCGAGACCTGTGCCGCCATTGCCATGGTGTTCTGGAATCACCGGATGAACCTGACGTTCGGAGACGGCAAATACGCCGATGTGGTAGAGCGTGAAATGTACAACGGCGCCTTGTCGGGAATATCCCTGTCCGGGGATAAGTATTTCTATGTCAATCCGCTTGCTTCGCAGGGCGGGCATCATCGTGTGCCCTGGTTCGAAACCTCCTGCTGTCCAACCAATCTGGCCCGTTTTCTGCCTTCGCTGGGCCAATACGTCTATGCTACTGCAGAAGAAGGCTTGGTGGTCAATCAGTACATGAACAGCGAGGCAGAGCTTGTGCTGGGCAGCGGACTGGGCGTCAGGCTGAAGCAAAGCACACAGTATCCCTGGGAAGGCCGGATCGAGCTTGAGGTGAACCCTGCAGCAAGTGCTGACTTCAGCATCCGGCTGCGTGTGCCGGAATGGTGCAGGGGATACCGGCTGGAGGCTGGCGGCGTCAGCATCAGCGGGGCCGGAGCCCTGACGGATCAAGGGTATCTGGTGCTTAACCGGCATTGGTCGCCGGGAGATACGGTTGTGCTTGAGCTGGATATGCCGGTGAATCTTGTGCGGGCCAGGCCGGAAGTGGAGGCGGACAAAGGGAGGGTTGCCGTTCAGCGGGGACCCATTGTGTATTGTCTGGAGCAGACGGATCATCCCGGATTGTTCTATGATGCCTGCTCCATTCCGCCCCGGGCGAAATTCCGGGTGGAACACCTGCCGGAGCTGCTGGGCGGGGTGACGGTGCTGCAGAGCCGGGATGAAGAGGGCAGACCGCTCCGGTTCATTCCCTATTACGCCTGGGACAACAGAGCGTCCGGCTTCATGCAGGTCTGGATCCGGGAACAGGAAGAGAACGGACTATACAGCTGTTAATATGCAGGTTGCGGAGAAAGGAGGGAGGTTCGCTTGCGAGGAATTACGAACCCGATCGTGCCGGGCTGGTATGCAGACCCCGAAGCCAGGACCTATCAAGGCAGGCATTATATTTATGCCACCAGATCATTTACGGAATATACCCTGCAGATGAATCTGGATGCCTTCAGCTCCGGGGACCTGATCCATTGGAAGGTCCATGAGAGCATTATTGAAATGGATGATTTCCCCTGGATCTGGAGGGCGGTATGGGCACCGACCCAGATTGAGCATAACGGCCGGTATTATCTTGTCTTTGCCTCGAACGATATCCAGAAGGACGGTGAAGCCGGCGGGCTGGAGATTGCCGTTGCGGATGCTCCCGAAGGCCCCTACAGGGGGTACCTCCACAGGCCGCTGATCGGCAAGTTTATTCACGGTGCCCAGCCCATTGACGCCCATCTGTTCAAGGATGATGACGGTGCAATCTATCTGTATTACGGGGGCTGGGGACATTGCAACATGGCCCGGATGAATGAGCAAATGACGGGCTTTGTCCCTTTCCCGGACGGACAAATGATCTGCTCTATTACCCCGCCGGGTTATGTGGAAGGACCGTGCATGATCAAGAAGGACGGTCTATATTATCTGATGTGGTCGATGGGCGGGTGGACCAACGGGACCTACCGGGTAGCTTACGGCGTAAGCGATAATCCGCTGGGACCATTCGATAACAAAGGGACCATACTGGAGAGGCAGGAGCCTCTAGCGGAAGGTCCCGGCCATCACGGATATTTACATCTTCCTGACCGCGATGAATGGCTGATCGTCTATCACCGGAGGCTTATCGGAGACCCGGAGCCGGGCAACCGTATGTTATGCATCGACAGAATGGAATTCGATGCCGATGGAATCAAGCCGGTAGTGATGACAGACAGGTGGTAAGTGCGACCGCTGCAGCTTGACGTGGGTATCCGCTTTGCGGACTATCTGCCGAATACGGCATAAACAGGGATACCTGCCCTATCCCGCTCATACACTATAGACAGCGCAGTTATGACTAATGGAGTGTGAGTCTGGTTGTCCTATGAAGCGATGGATGCAATCAACACAATTAAAACCATGAATACTGTAAAAGCTGTCAGCACGGAACGTCTGGCCGGAAGATACAGCTGTCTGGAACGGGAAGGGCTGCTTCCGCTGCCGGTGCAGGGAGGGGTTATGCTTGTAGTGGAGCTGCGGCATGCGCAGTGGTCGGCGGAGTGTCTACGGCTGCTGCTTCGGCACTCCGGTTCTTCTGTCCGGCTGATTGCCGTTCCGATGACTGCTGAGTTTCCGCTGCAATGGTTGTCAGAGCAGTTCTCGGGGGAGGCGAATCTGGTATTTCTCCCCTTTACCGCCGGGAATTATAGGGTGAATGAGGCCTTGGCTTATGCTGAGACCTCTTTTGTCGTTCTGCTGGAGGACCGTGTGATGGTGTCCCCCGGCTGGCTTGGGAATCTGCTATGGCCGCCTGTTGATGATCCGGCGGTGGGCGTGGTGGCTCCGCGTTCCTCCAGTGAACGGGGAGAGGGGCAGGAACAGCTGCATTTTGCCGGATACTCTGAACTGTCAGCTTATGCAGCCCACATCCTGGACAAAAGGCAAGGGGAATGGAGGTATGCGGAGGTACTGGGCGGGTCCTGTCTGCTTATAGCAAGAGAGCTGCTGCTGAGGGTAGGAGGCTTCGATTCATCACTGGTGGAGCGCAGGCTGATCATTGCCGACTGGTGTCTGCGGGCCCGGATGCAGGGGGCAAGTCTTGCACTCAGTGATCCGGTATATGTGCATGTCCTTCACCCGATTGAGGAAGGAACTGTGATTAACGCAGGCAATGCGTCCTTTGCACCGGGGGAGCGGGCATACCGCCGGAAATGGAATCTGCAGGGCAATCCTGCTGATGCGGATCTGCTCCAGATTCCCGGTGATCTGTCTGCTTGTCTGCCGGAGCCGGCAATTCCGCTGGCTCGGCATACGGCGGAGACGCCGCTTGTGACCACTGTTGTCTATTTCGAAGAAAACTTGGACGGCAGCGGATTCGCGTGAGCGGCAGCAGACGCTGCAGGAAGGCCAGAGCTACAGCAATATCCGCTGGGTGTGGGTCCGGGACAGCTGAGCCAGTCTTTTCCCGAATTCCCGGTTCATGAGCGTGACGCTGTGATTACTGTGCATGGCGAGAAGCCCTGGCTGCACGCGCTGGAGAATATCTCGGCTCTCTATGGCAGCGAAGTCATTGTCTACTTATCTGCTTCTGCGGCATATGACAGCCGTTACATCGAGAAGCTGGTGGAAGTCCTGCAGCATAGCCAGGCGGATATTGTAGTCAGTGCGGACTATGCAGCGGGAGGGCTTCTTCCGCATTTCTCTCAGGATACCGGCCAAAATCCAAAAATAGCAGAACAGGGAGTAAACCTTGACTTCAGTTCAATTAAGGTTTATTTTTCTATAAATGGATATTGATAAGGTGTGAAATGAGGAAAAATGATGAATAGCTGCTTGTTTATACACGGCTTCACCGGAGGCGAATATGAGATTGCTCCACTGTCCCAGTTTCTCGGAGCACATGATTGCCTGTCCAGAACGTTTACGTTACAAGGACACGGGGGCAGCCGGAGTGATCTGCTCCAGTCGGACCGCCAGGGTTGGCGGCAAAGCGCCGAGGATGAGCTGAGTACATTGCTTACCCGGACAGAGGGCGTACATCTGATAGGTTTTTCTACTGGCGCTCTGATTGCTTCCCACCTATCGGTTCAATATAAGGCCAGAATCAAATCACTGACTTTGCTGTCCACCCCTGTGTTTCCGCTGAATCCGGTCCAGATCCTGCGGACGCTGGGGCAGCCGGCGATGATCAGGAATTACATCCGTAAATGGGGCTCCACTCCCGCGAAGGCCACAAGAGAATTTCAGCGTCTGGTCCGCGAGAGCTTTGAGATCTATCCGCAGATGGATCTGCCAACCCTGATTGTGCAGGGCAAGCGGGATCATCTGGTGAAATTCAAAAGTGCAGGTTATCTGGAGCAGACCATCTCCTCAGGCCGCAAGCAGGTGCTGATTATGGAAAAGAGCGGGCATATGGTCTGCCACAGCGAGGAGAGCCCGGCGATGATGAGGGAAGTGCTGCAGTTCATCCGCAGCTCCGGTCATTAATTCAGGGATGATAAACGGACAAGCTGAAGAGCCCCTTTCACAATTCAGTGGTAGGGGCTCTTCGGCATGCAGTTTCTATTGTATGATTTCACATTGACATTGCCTGTAGCGCGTGTTAATTTCAATTTAAGGAAACCGGTTTCCCGTGAGTGGGGCCGGGATAGTCCACCAAGTCCAGTCCGGGTTATTCATTCGGACGAATTGCCTCATTTAATCTATTCAGTCCGCAGACTACTTACTGCTTCGCAGGGAAGACAACCTGGGAAGCAGCACTGGCTCCAGCAGCTGTCCGCTCACGGTAGTGATCTGGGTGCCAAGCTTGTCCATTAATAACCGTCCTGCAGAGACCCCCAGCTGGAAGGTATCCATATTGAGTGAAGTTAGCGGAGGTGTGGTATAGGGTGACAGCGGATATTCATCGAATGTGGCAATACCCAGCTGCGCCGGAATCTGAACATTCAATTCCCTGGCAGCCTGAAGCACTCCAAAAGCAGAAAAGTTACTCATGCAGACAATAGCATCGGGCGGTTCTGCGCTTTGCAGCAGCTGCATAGCCGCGTCATAGCCATCCTCCTCAGCCGCTCTGCCATTGATAATCCTGTCGCTGCGCACCGGAAGTCCCGCCTGCCGGAGTGTGGCCCTATAACCGGCAATACGGCGGAGGAACAGAGGCTCGTTCTGTTCTCCGCCAATAAAGGCAACAGAGGAATACCCCTGCTCCAGCAGATGCCCAGTCAGCACAGTTCCTCCAAGCTCATTGTCACAATCGACCCATGTCCCGGGAGGATTAATCTCACCGATCGAGATATAGGGGAACTCCAGCCTGTTAAGCTCTGCGCATAGCTCAGGAGTCAGGACTGAAGTGTTGGCAATGATACCGTCCACCCGCTTATTCAGCACCAGTCTATGCAGGAAATGCCCCTCAGCCTGATCATGCTGAATATTGGCAATGGTCAGCTCATATTTCAGAGGTCCGATGACGCTCTCCACCCCGCCGATAATGTTATAGAAGAATTGATTCAGAAATTCGCTTTCCTTAGACATATCGATCAATATTGCGACCGTATTACTGCTTTGTCTGGCAAGTCCGGTGGCAATACTGCTGGGAGTATAGTTCATCTGTTTAATAATATCCCTGACCCGGGTTTTCGTTTCCTCGGATATTTTGGGAGAGTCATTCATTACCTTGGATACGGTGGATTTGGCAACCCCTGCCGCCTGGGCGATATCCTTAATCGTAACTTTCATAGCGATCCCTCTCGGTCATAACGGTATTTGTAATCCATGACAGTGAACTCGTTCTACCTGCCATAATAACACAGATTGTGCAAGCTACTCTATGCAGTACCAAAGGAGAATGAACCTAATGTCCAAGCATTTATTTCTTTACCATACAGCCGAAGACCCTTTCGCTTTCCCTGTAGGTCCCGGCACCCTTAAATTGCGTTTATTTGTGCAGAGCGGACAGTCGCTCAATTGTACCGTTATCCATTCCGACCGCTACGATTCACCTGGCAGCGAGCTTCCGCAGGAGATGGAGCGGACCGGTTCTGCCGGGGCATATGACATTCATGAGGCGGTACTCCGGACGGAGACCGGCAAATGCCGGTATCAGTTCCATATCAAGAATTCCACAGGGGAAAATGTATGGTATGGAGAGAGGGGAATATCTGAGAACCGTGAGCAGGCAGGGGCTTTTCAATATGCATATATTCACCGTCCGCAGGCAACCCTGCTGCCTTCCTGGACAGCAGATGCGATTGTTTATCAGATTTATCCCAGCAGCTTCAACCAGGGGACATTACAAGGCATTGCGGACAAAATCCCCTATTTGCACGGGCTGGGTGTGACCGCCATTTATATGACTCCGATCTTCGAATCGCCTTCTGAGCATAAATACAATACATCGGATTATTACAAGGTGGACCCGGGCTTTGGTACGATGGAGGATCTGATAATGCTGGTTGATACAGCACACCGACACGGGATGAAGGTTCTGCTCGATGCGGTATTCAATCATGCCGGGGATACGTTCTTTGCCTTCAGGGATGTGTTGGAGCGTGGAGAGGCATCCCCGTATAAAGACTGGTTCTATATCCGTTCTTTCCCTGTACGCCAGGCGCCGGTTCCTAGCTACGAGACCTTCGCCAAAGCGGAAGCCAGCATGCCGAAGCTGAATATGGATCATCCGGATGTAGCCGACTATATGATAGAGGTAGCCAAGTATTGGGTACGGGAGGCGGGAATCGACGGCTGGAGGCTGGATGTGGCCAATGAAGTGACCCCGGCCTTCTGGCCGAGGTTCCGCCGGGAATTGAAGGCCGAGTTCCCCGAGCTCCTGCTGATTGGTGAGATTATGCATGCTTCCGGACCATGGCTCCGGGGAGACCAGTTCGACGGCGGGATGAACTACGTGCTGCGGGATGCGGTGCTGGAGTTTTTTGCCGGACAATCTGCGGGCCCGGTCCGCTTTATGGAGCAGGTGCTGCACCAGGAAGCTCTCTACAATGATCAGGCTAATTCAGCTATGTTCCAGCTGCTGGGCAGTCATGACACCTTACGTTTTCTGACTGCCTGCAAGCAGGGAGGCAGGGGCTGGGACCGGGAATCCACAAGCTTAAGCCGGATGAAGCTGGCTGTATTTTTCCAGATGACCTATATCGGTCTGCCTATGATTTATTACGGCGATGAAGTTGGAATGGAAGGGGCTACGGATCCCCACTGCCGGCAGCCGATGGTCTGGGAAGCTCAGGATCAGAATATCCTGCTGCAGGAATGGTACAAACAGCTGATCTCTTTGCGAAAAGAACATGAAGTGCTGCGGACAGGCGGATTCCGCCCGTGGTTTACAGACGAACCCCGCAATGTTCTAGGTTATGTGCGGCGCAGTGAACAGGACCGGATGGGCCTTATAATCAATAATTCTCCTAATGCGTACCAGCTTGAGCTGTGTAATTACCGCTCGGACAAAACCGTGCTGGTTGATCTGTTGAGTGGACTCACCATCCGCACCGATAAGCGGATACTGGTGGAGATTGAGCCGTTTGGCTGTCTGATGCTGTACTAAATGAAGATCTGTATGAAGCAGAGGCTCATTTCTTATTTTTGCTTTTTTTGAGCTGCCGGAATTCCTGATTCTCCCACTGTTTGAGCAGCGGATAGGGATCGAAGGCCCATTCGGTTATTCCGCGGTCACGGTAGATCCCGTAATGCAGATGGGGCGGGAATTTGCCCTGGGTGCCTGGACTGCCGTATCCGGAGCTGCCTACCCAGCCGATGGTCTGGCCCGGAATCACAATATCTCCCCGGGATAAGGACTTCTCATAACCCATCAAATGAGCGTAATAATGGTAGCGGTTCTCGATATCCCTGATGCCGATCCGCCAGCCACCGTAACGGTTCCAGCCCTTGGTCTCCACCACTCCGAAGCAGGTGCTGCGGACGGTCAAGCCATGCGGTGCGAACAAATCCGTCCCTTCGTGGATGCGCGCCCCGCCCCAGCTCCGTCCAGTTCCCCAGGTGCTGCGGTAGGCGTAGTTCGTACCTATCGGCAGCGGGAAGGCGCTGCCTGACAAGTCAAGCCGCCCGAAATGCTCATACAGCTTGGCGAACTGGGCTATCCGCTGAGCCGCACGGCCGTTATGGTAGTACTCCCAGACACCGATGCTGAAGTCGCTGGCCGATCTGCCGTACTTAAGCAGATGCTCTGCCATGCTATAGAGTACATCAATATCATTCCCGGGATCGGCAATGCCATCTCCCGTGCCGTCACGGCCGAAGCCGCCGAAGAAGGTGATGGATTCCGGGAACTTATCCTCCTGATTTGGGTTCAGGGGGCCGGACCATACGGGTGCAGGGATGGAGATCCCGGTGAGCCGGGCCGGAGCTGCTGCGGGGTCTGCTTCTGACAACGCAGGGCTTTTTTTCTTTTTGGCGACAGAGCGTTCATATTGATCAATCGCAGCGAACCGGAACCAGGGAATTCCGGTTGCAGCACTCATCTGTTCATAGAGCACTTTGCGGGCAGCAGCGGCGGCTTCTTTGCTGTCTCCGGCTACGGGACCGCTAGACGTCAGCTCCAGCTTATGATAACGGGCAGCGTGGGCGGGGGTACTCATAGCAGGGCTGCTGCCCCAGAGCAAGGCGGCTGCCGACATGCATATAAGGGTTCTCCGGGTGTTATAACTTCTGAATAGGGCAGGCATAATCTCAACCTCCTGTGTTCCGGACGCTTAGTCATCTATAACATCCTCATGAAATGGCACCTTGCAGGTGCTTTTCTTTAGATTGAAGCAAAAGCGTTATTTTTATCCGTTACCTCCCAAAGGTTCACAAAAACAGGCAAACGACTATTCCACATGCTATAATATGAGGCAGCAACTTTTAACTATGAAAAATGACATTCAGATCGAAAGCGGGGTTTCATCATTTTGACTAATAGAACAGCCAAACAGCCCAAGCCAGACTGGATCAAAATCAAGTTAACCACCGGTGAAGATTATCAGGAAATTAAGGGCATGATGCGTTCCAAGACGTTACATACCGTATGTGAAGAAGCGCGCTGTCCTAATATTTATGAATGCTGGGCGAACCGTACGGCAACCTTCATGATTCTGGGTGATATTTGCACACGGGCTTGCCGTTTCTGCGCTGTAAATACAGGATTACCGACTGAACTCGATCTGCTCGAACCCGAACGTGTGGCTGAAGCTGCAGAGGGGATGATGCTTAAGCATTGTGTGGTTACCAGTGTGGCCCGCGATGACCTTAAGGATGGGGGGGCGCAGATTTTTGCCGAGACGGTGGCCGCGATTCGTAAGCGTCTTCCTCTGTGCAGCGTAGAGGTGCTGATTCCCGATTTCCTGGGAGACCGCGGGAGTCTGGAGATCGTGATGAACAGCAATCCGGATATTCTGAATCACAACATCGAGACCGTGGAACGCATGTCGGACCGTGTCCGGGCCAGAGCCAAATACCGCCGTTCCCTGGAGCTGCTGCGCCGTGCGAAGGAGATTAAGCCGGATATTCCAACGAAATCGAGCATTATGCTTGGTGTCGGCGAGGAGTGGGACGAAATTCTGCAGGCGATGGATGACCTGAGAGCAGTAGATTGTGATATATTGACATTAGGACAATACCTTCAGCCTTCACCGAAACATCTGAATGTGGAGAAGTATTACCCGCCGGAAGAATTCGCTATGCTGAAGGAAGAGGGAATGAAGCGCGGCTTCAGCCATGTGGAGGCGGGTCCGCTGGTGCGCAGCTCCTATCATGCGCATGATCAGGTGAAGTCTGCTGCGGTTGCGCGTGAGGCGCGTTCGGTTTCCCAGGGTTAAGTGGGGCCTTTGGTTTATCTCGTGCTTTATCTTGTGTGCTTTCTATAATGTTTAGTCTTTACCAAAATTTGCTGTGCAAATTTGCCTCGTGACGGAGTCACAGGGGATAGGTTTTTGTTTTAAGGTCTAAGCTTTAAGCCTTTTATTTTTTAGTTTAGTGTTGTAATAAAGGGGCAAAGAACCGATGTTGCGATAGCGACGAGGTTCTGGGGTTTGCGGTTACCCACCCCCTCACGTTGATGGAGTCATGGAGAGGGATTTTGAAATTGTAGGAGCGATAGCGTCCGCCTTTGTTGGCTGACTTCAACCGCCCAGCGGTTTGAAATGAAGAAATCAGACAACAACAGCGGCCGGAAATTCAAAATCCCGCGGAATGACGGCTTATCAACGCCTCAAACCCTCTCATAGAAAGGCAGGCGACACACGCTTGATCGTTATAGGTGGAAAAGGTTACGAGCTCATGCTCGATCATAAGGACGGCTGGAACCCGGAAGCATTTCGCGGTAGATACAGCGAGGTGCTGGATCGCTACGATTATATTATCGGCGACTGGGGGTACAGCCAATTGCGTCTGAAAGGCTTCTACCGGGATAATCACCCCAAGGTGAACCGGGATACGGCTATTTCAGGCATGGTGGATTATATTAATGAATACTGTAATTTTGGCTGTGCGTATTTTGTACTGCACAAGCTGAAGGAGGCTCCGCAGGAGGGAACCTTCAAGGATATTCTGATAAAGGAAGTTCCTGAACCGGGAACGGAGGAAGAACTGGAGCAGGAGTCTGCCGAGCCGGCAGGGAATGTGAAAGATCACCGCGAATCCCCGTCTAAGGCAGGGAACCGGGATAAGGATAACGCAGGCGGTTCAGGCCGGGAGCATGCTGCCAAAGACAGACCTGTGCGTGAGCACCAGAGCCGGAATCACCGCAACAAGGAGCAAGGCAAGAAGAACCATAAAGAGTTCCAGGGCAGAGGCCAGCAGCAGGGGAATCAGGGTGGCAATCAAGGTAACTCAAATAAGCAGAACAAAGAAAACAGAGAGAACAGTCCCAACAGACAGAACAACCAGAGCAAGCAGGATAACCAGAATAATCAAAACAATCAAAACAAACAGGATCACCAGAGCAGCCAGAATCCGAATAACAGCCAAGGGTAGGCAACGCTTGTTCCCGGTGCGGGTATTCTACAGGTTTTCTCCGTTGTTTCGGTGCATTTCCCGGCAGTGTCGCTTAGACGCTGCTGATAACTGAAAGAGTCCCTTCAGCCATATGGCTGGAGGGACTCTTTCGATGTTAGTGCTGTATTTTAGCTATGAAATCCAATTATTTAACCGATAATTTCAGCTGATTCTGGGCAGCGTTGTAGCTCCACGTAAGCAGCGGGAACTTCTTCTTGAAGGCACCCAGCTCGATGAAGGTTTCGCCGTCCTGGTATAGCGCCTCTTTGGCGGCCAGGGTGAATCCGGAGCTTTTGCCGGCTCCAGTCGTAATCAGCACCTTCTTGTTCTTCGCGTCCCAGGTTACTTCACTCTCTACAAGCGCGGACAGTACGCGGGAGGAGGCATAGACTTTATCCCCCTGCTTGATCAGACCGACATTTCCGGCAAAAGCAGCACCGTCGATATCGAGAATATGATTGTCACCGGAGGCTGTGATTCCGGTCAGTCCGGCGATTTGCAGAGCGGTGATCAGCTGGGCCGTTTTTCCCTTGATCTCAATATCAGGAGCGAGTCCGATGTGGTTGAAATCCTCTTTGCTTGGAGTCAGATACTTCATCGTTGTCAGCTTCAGCTCGCCGCCGTCCGACATAGGAATCAGACTCTGAATCCGCGCCTTGCCGTACGAACGGGTACCGACGATTGTAGCCAGTTTGTTGTCGCGGAGTGCCCCGGTCAAAGCTTCGGAAGCACTGGCGGTGTATTCATTGGTCAGTACAACAACGGGAACACCGATTTTGCTGCCGCTTGTGATCGTTACAGGTGTCAGTACGCCGCTCTGATCGGAGGTGTACATCATAATACCGGCATCCATAAACTTGGCGGCAATGTTCTGGGCGCTATCCATGTAGCCGCCTGTATTGTCACGCAGATCGAGCACCAGTGACTTCATTCCGGCTGCCCGCATTTTATCCAGCGCTGTGGAGAACTCTTCGTCAGCGGTCTGTGTGAAGCCGTTGATGGCAATATAGGCAACCTTGGACCCGATAATTGTGCCGGTAACGGATGTTGTGGTAATTTCACTGCGGGTAACGCTGTAGGATTTGCTAACGCCGTTCCGCTGGATCAGCAGAGAGACCTTCGTGCCAGACGCGCCGGCAAGCTCATCGCCTGCCGTATCATCTACCCGTACACCGTTGATCTTAAGAATGGTATCCCCGCGTTTCAAACCGGCTTTCTCTGCGGGGGAACCGCTCATCACCTCTTCAATGTAGAGTTCTTTGGGCGTATATACGAGCCGGACGCCGATGCCGACATATTCCAGATCAACCGCATGGCCGAAGTCCGCAGCTTCCGCCTGATCGAAATATTGGCTGTAGGGATCATCCAGCGTACTTACCATGCCGTCAATCGCACCACGGATAAGCGTATCCTGATCAATACCCTCCACATTGTAGTACTCAAGATACTCCATAATTTCATTGATGATATCCGTTTTGGAGGATTGCACAGCTTCAGTGGAAGCAGCAGCGTCTGCGGCCGAAGCGGCAGGAGCCCAGGCGATGGATAAAGCCAAGCAGCCGCTGAGGGCTGCAGTAAGGATTCTGGCTGATTTCATAAGTTCATACATCCTTTTGATATATTTTTGAAATGCTAGGATTGCGCACTATCAAAGCTGATGTGATAAGTGTCGTCAATGGTCCATGCGCCGCTTTCCGATTTGCTCAGAATGAAGATGAGGGACTGGGTGTAGCTCTCTCCCGATTCACCGTCTTTAATAGAGACTTCCGTGTAGACGGCAGCTTCGTCGGCCCCATAATAGTAGATATTCGCATTCGTCAGCGAGTAGCTGAGATCATAGGAATCGAACAGATCCTGCAGATCGGCTGCACTGGCAGCGTCATATTCCTCACCGTAAGAGGTCATTAGTGCCTGGGTTCCATCAACATTCTGGGTAGTCATATTCTGATAATATTTGCTGAGATTATCCTTGATTACTGTGGCGTCATTCTGTGGAAGCACCGCCTGCTTCATGCCTTGTTCACGTGTAAGCAGCACTGTGGATTCCTGTACCTCCATTCCGGAGATTTTCCAGGACCCGTCCTTACGGACCAGTGTGTACAAATATTCGAACTGCTCATCCGGGATATAATATCCGCCAGTTCTAACCGAGCTTTCGACAGTGTAGACAGTAGCCTCGTCTCCGGCAAGACTCAGAATCTTAAGGCTTTTAATAGTATTCTTGAGGTCGTACAGCTCGAACAGGGAATTCATATCCGTTACAGATTCCATATTGTCGGATTCGGAATCTACCAGGGAGTAGAAGCTGATGGCTTTTTCTTCATTATAATATTTATTGGATAATTGAATGAGTGCTGTAATATCCTTCTCATCGCTGGAGGAGGATTGCGGTACGGTAATTTTCACGCTCCGGCTGGCTGAATCCCAGACGGCTGTTCCGCCGGTGGCTTCAGCTATGAAACGCAGCGGTATGTAAGTTGTACCTGCCGAAGAAACCGGAGCAACCGTAAGCTGCTTGACGGTACCGTTGACAGTAGCACGTTTGCTGCCGACCTTAAGGCTGATATTCAGGCCTGTCCCTGTCCCTGTAACAGTTCCAGTCTTGGAATCCCATAGCACCTGCAGCCCGAGCTTCTCGAATATAACCCGGAAAGGCACCAGCACCGTATTATCCTTCAGATAAGGGGTTCCGGCGGTGAAGGTAAGATTGCTGTTGTTTATGTAGACTTTGATAGGTTTCTCTGCTGCAAAGGCGGGAACGGCCAGTACGAGGGCCAGCAGGCTCACGCCAATGAGGGATAGTAGTTTTTTCAATAGATTCTCTCCTTTTAATTAGCAAACTTTGTAAAATAGGTTCATTATACCATCTGAAAATTCCCTCTGTCCATTTCTTGTGAACGATGCTCCGGAGGTAGTAGGACTCCGGACAGGCGGCATGATAAAGCCGGAGAGGCGGGGCATCTCCGGCTGTAAGAGCAATGGATAGCAGACGTATCATTTGGTTCGGATATCCTTCTATTCCCCAGAAATTCTACACTAGAAACGCTTCACGGACACGGTTCCAGAAAGGGAAAGGGCGGTACCGGGCAAAACTGATTTTTTTGTCGGACACCTGACAACGTACAGAGATCAGGTCATCCACAGGAATATTGTTATGGTCCACGGTCAGCAGCAGACGCTGATCCTTGCGCGAGAAAATATCGCAGTGATGATGCTTGGGCAGCAGCAGAGGTGAACCCATCGTGCGGAATACCCGGTTATTAATCGAAGCAATCTCCGAAATCTGCAGCGCCTCAATCGTGGGATGCACCATGGCGCCTCCCAGACTTTTGTTATAAGCGGTACTGCCGGAGGGGGTAGAGATGCAAATGCCGTCACCGCGGAACATTTCGAAGGTTACATCGTTAATATCAATCTGGATGACAACCGTTCCGTCTACGCCTTTAAGTGTGAATTCGTTCAGGGCAATATGCGAGCTTGAACCGGACTTCTTGTGAATTTCCAGTTCAAGGAGCGGATACTGCACCATACGTGGATTATGCGGCCCAATATCTCCGCACATATAATCAATCAGGGTCGGCAGCTCTTCAGCTTGCCAGTCCGCATAGAAGCCCAGATGCCCGGTATGCACACCGACAAAAGCCAAATCTGGAATCTGGTCGATAAACGTATGGAAAGCATGCAGCATGGTGCCGTCCCCGCCGATCGATATCACAATTTCCGGAGACTTGGCATCCAGCTCCAAATCCCGCTCCGCCGCCAGCTTGTGAAATTGCTCCGCTAGTTGGATGGACAATTCATCTCCGCGGTCCAGAACATAATATCTCAAGATGTACAGGCTCCTTTGTATGATTCAGTCATACACCGATCATAATCAATCTTGACCCGGAACACAATATTTGAATCAAGTTAAAAACGCCGCAGCCTGCCCGCCAGCAGCATCAGCAGCGACAGCACAAGCATACAGGCCAGCAGCAGGCAGAGCAGGCTGATGCTGCTGAACAGAGCCGAATCCGGTGAAGCCAGTCCGGAGGCAACGGGCAGCGCACCCCACTGTCCGGCCAGTCCTGAGCTGACCACCGGCTTCCAGAGCAGAAGAACAAGTCCGGCAGAGAGGAGGGCATGCACTAACCGTGCGATCATAAAGGGAAGGTAACGCAGTCCGGTGCCATTCAGTATACTGGCTACCTGGGCGTGAACGGATAATCCTCCCCAGGAGAGGATAAATGCTGCAGCGGTTACCTTGAACTGCAGCGGAATTCCTGCAGCCGCTTCTCCGGCCGAGCGGGCACCGAGTGTCACCTCGAATAACCCGCTGACCAGAGCGGCTGAGAGCCCCGGCGGTAATCCGGCCAGGGACAGCAGCTGTCCGGTGGTACTGAACAGCATGGACATAATTCCGGCGCGGGCAAGCAGCTCCATCAGCACATTGAAGAATACTACCAGCCCTCCAACGACAATAATAAGCTGCAGCGAGGACTGGATGGCGTTCCTAAGCAGTTCGCCGAGACTTCGGCCGTCTTTACGGCGGGCTTCAGCCATGGCATTCATCGCGGTGCGCAGTCTGCCGTAACTTGGTCCTGACGGGGCTGCAGATGAGGGTGCTGCGGGCGTAGCGGGAGCTGTCCCGGAGTCCCCGGTCCTGCTGCGGCCATGAAATGACATCAGCAGGCCGACGATGAATCCGCCCCCGTAATGGGCAAGGGCGAGGATAAGCCCGAGGGAGGCATCATGGAAGAATCCGACGGATACGGCGCCAAGCAGGAAAATAGGGTCTGAGGAAGTGGTGAAGGCCACCAGCCGTTCCCCTTCCACCTTGCTGATCATTCCCTGCTCCCGCAGCTTGGCGGTTAATTTGGCGCCGACGGGATATCCTGACACATATCCCATGGCAGCCACGAATCCGCCGCTGCCGGGTATATTGAAGAGGGGGCGCATAAGCGGATCAAGCAGCGCCCCGAAGAGATGGACGATGCCAAAGCCCAGCATGATTTCGGAAATGACGAAGAAGGGGAACAATGAAGGAAACAGCACGTCCCACCAGACGGCTAGCCCGCGAAGTGCCGCATCCAGAGAGCTGGACGGATGGATCAGCATCAGCAGCATGCAGGCCGCCAGCACGATACCGAGCAGCGGACCGGCAATTTTGTTCAGTGTCATCGGGTGGCACCTCCAATTCTATGCTTAGTTGTATGCCGGAAGTGGGACAAACAGCACAAAAATAACACGGAAAGCGGTTACATTTACCGGTGCTTTTTCACCGGAATTATGATACTATAAAAATTAAATAATGCACATTTGATCAAGAATGATTTAAGGGATGGAGTGATGGTGATGAGTGTAGTTGCCGGAGTTCTTGTTTGTGCTTTTGTATATGTAATCCGGGTCTCTCTTGTCCCGCCTGGTGATGAAGAATTTAGAACTTACTGACTACAGTAGTTAACGAGCGCTGAACTTAGGTTTGGCGCCTTTTTTTGTGTTTTTTCCCTTAGGGTGCATGTCTTAAGGCAGGGATAACTGTCGAGCTTATTTTTTGGTATAATAAAATAACTGCTTATCAGATTAAAAGGGAAGAAGGCTGAAGCCTCCAATGAATTCGAATGAGAGTCTATTTGACAACCTGGGAGGTGCCGAGGGAGTTCACCGTCTGGTGGAAGTGTTCTACTCCAAGGTACAGCTCCACCCGCAGCTAAGTCCGTTATTTCCCGAAGATATTACTCCTGTACTGGAGAAGCAATATCAGTTTCTAAGCCAGTTTTTTGGTGGTCCTGCCCTTTATTCGGAGCAGCACGGCCATCCCATGATGAGAGCCAGGCATATGCATATTCCCATCACTCCGGAACGGGCGGATGACTGGCTGAACTGCATGAAGGCCGCACTTGAAGAGACCGGTGTGGAAGAGCCGCTGCGTTCGTTCGTACTAAGCCGGCTGGCGGGTCCTGCGCATCATTTTGTCAATATGCCCCATGAATAAGAGCTGCTGTGAAAGGATGAGGGCGTTTTGCCGGAATTAATCCCCCTGTATTCAATTAAGGTTGTATGCTGCAACTGCGAACATGAATTTTCAACATCCAGAGTACGTCCCAGTCTCAAAAAAGCCATCCGCCGTGATGCTGATTTCTGCTCGTATTACAAGGATGAGAATCCTGACTATTATGTTGTACGTGTCTGTCCGAAGTGCGGGTTCGCATCCACGGAGAATTCAGCAGACAAACTGGTGGAATGGCAGCGCAAATCTTTCGAAGCGCAGGTGGGCAGACGCTGGGTAACCCGTGACTTTGGGGACAAGCGCAGCTGGGAGGTCGCTCTGGAGACTTACAAGCTGGCCCTGATCTGCGCACAAAGCATCAAGGACAAGGAACGGATCATTGCAAGTCTGCTGCACCATATTGCCTGGCTATACCGCTATCAAGGGGATATGGTACAGGAGCAGCGTTTCTTGCGTTACTCGCTTGATGAGTATGTGAAGGTGTTCGAGAATGATTCCTCGGGAGGAAATGATGCCCGTCTGATGTATCTGATCGGGGAGCTTAACCGCCGTGTCGGCGATTTCGCTATGGCTGTGAGGTGGTTCTCCCGTGTGATTAATGACCAGAGAATTGTGGATGCGGCTATGATCCGCGCTTCACGTGAACAGTGGGCCATTCTGCGGGAGCAGATGCGCGGAGAAGAGATTGATCCGGACGGCCTTCCGTCGGCTACATAGAGAACCGCACTTGGATTATGAATGTCGGTCGGTCCGGAGTCATCCGGACCCCGAAAAGGCGTAGAAGAGAAAACTCCTCATACGCCTGGTATTTGGTGACTGAAGCCGGGGGGAACTGTCTTCCGCTGCTTAGCGGACAGCCCGATCGAATAGCAAATAGTCCCCGTCATTGTCGATGACCGTGGGGCTGGCACTGCAGCAGGGGAAGACCAGCAGCTTTTTTTTGCCGTCACGCACGATTTGCAGCTCTTTGGGCTTCATAGGCAGAAGAACATTCTCCTGGTCGCAGAACGGGCAATATTGTACGTACATGTCTCCCAGAATAATATCATAAGGCCAGGTATGGCTGAAGGGAATCATTGCTTGTCCTGCTCTGAACTTGCTTTCTTGGATAATTCGGCGATTTTTTGCAGCAGGATATGTTGAGGCATATGCATCAGGTGTTCCAGCGGAACGCCGAGTTGTTTGGATAACGTAATGGCCGTTTCCGGCGAAATTTGCAGTGGCTTCACAAGGGTGGCCTCCTTAACATTGGTGGACTATCGTAATTCACTTTACCATGGCTGCAGCACAAATACAAAGAAAACCAATATGAACAAAGGAACGGTGAGAATACATGAAACAGCCTTTATCATTGACATGGGAACTGGATTCCATTTTCCCTGGAGGTTCGGCTTCCCCCCAGTTTGAGAGTTTTTTGAACCATCTGGAAGAAGACATTGAAAGCTTGCGCCGGCAGGTCGCTGCGGCAGTTGCGCCAACCGATGCTGCGTCCACGGAGTCGCTGGACGGTGTGATCGAACTGCTGCAGAGCTGTGCCGGACGGCTCACGCAGGCTTCAGAATTCACCGGCTGTCTGGGAGCCCAGAACCAGCAGGACAAAGGGGCTGTAAGGCTGTCGTCCAAGGTAACTGGCATGCGGGCCGGTTTTGAGGGCGTCAGCTCTGCATTCGATAATGTGCTGCGCCAGACTCCGGATGGGGTGTGGGCTGAATGGATGGACCGGCCGGAGATTGCCCCGCTGAACTTCGTACTAAGTGAGAGCCGTGATCTGGCCCGTGAGAAGATGAGCCCGGAGCTTGAGAGCCTTGCGCTTGAACTGGCAGTTGATGGATACCATGGGTGGAGCGAGCATTACGAAACGATCGTGAGCCGGGTCCAGATTCCTTTTGAGGATGAAGAGGGCATGAAGCTGCTATCTGCCGGTCAAGCCTTCAACAAGCTGGATGACGAGGACCCTGAGGTCCGCAGCGCCATGTTCCGCAAATGGGAAGAGGCCTGGGCCGGCGCTGCTGATTATTGTGCCGACACCCTTAACCATCTGGCCGGATTCCGCCTGAAGCTCTACAAAGGCCGGGGCTGGGAGGATGTGCTGAATGAGCCGCTTGGCATTAACCGTATGACTCGGGAATCGCTCGATGTGATGTGGGAGGTTATTACGAAGAACAAGCCTGCAATTGTGTCCTATCTGCAGCGCAAGGCGAAGCTTCTTGGTCTGGAATCTCTGGCTTGGGTTGATGTGGAAGCGCCTGTAGGCAAGTCCTCCGGCAAAATCCCTTATGAACAAGCGGCAGCCGACATCGTCACCCAGTTCCGCAAATTCAGTCCGAAGCTGGCGGACTTCGCCGAACAAGCTTTCGACAATGACTGGATTGAGGTCGAAGACCGTGCAGCCAAACGTCCCGGGGGATTCTGCGTATCATTCCCGGAGAGCAAAGAATCGCGCATTTTTATGACCTACAGCGGTACTCCGTCCAATGTATCGACGCTTGCGCATGAGCTCGGTCACGCCTATCATTCGTTCCTGCTGGATGACCAGCCGCTGTTCAATCAGAACTATGCCATGAATGTGGCTGAGACGGCCTCAACCTTCGCCGAAGTCATTGTGGCTGATGCGCAGGTGAAATCCGCAGGCAATGCTGAGGAGAAGCTGGCGCTGCTTGAAGCGAAGATTCAGAACAGCGTAGCGTTCTTCATGAATATTCACGCCCGCTTCCTGTTTGAGACCCGCTTCTACGAGAAACGCAAAGAGGGTCTGGTGAATGCGGAAGAACTGTCTGCCCTGATGGAAGAAGCGCAGAAAGAAGCCTTCTGCGGTGTGCTCTCGGAGTACCACCCGCATTTCTGGGCCTCCAAGCTTCATTTCTATATCACGGATGTGCCGTTCTACAACTTCCCTTACACCGTCGGATATATGTTCAGTACCGGACTGTACCGGCTTGCGTTGCAGGAAGGTGCATCCTTTGCTGATAAATATGACAGCCTGCTGAAGGATACCGGAGTCATGACACTGGAGAATCTGGTGTCGAAGCATCTTGGCGTGGATTTGTCCAAGCCGGATTTCTGGCAGGGGGCCGCAGATTTGATTGCTGCAGATATTAATGAATTCCTGGAAATGACAGCACATCTGGCCTAAGAATTTGTCGGAAATAAGGCGAATTGATTTTTTTGCAGTAAAACAATAGCTATAGAATATGGTACGAATACGCAAAGTCCCTGGATACAGGGACTTTTTTAGTTGTGTTTTTGTCGAAAAAAGGCGATAAAAGGATGGATTTAGCTAATGATATTAAGAAATTTGCGCATTCATAGGGATAATAACCCAATTATGTTGAATAATGTTGTATGCATTTAATTAGTGACCTATAATGTGCCTAAAGCCTTATATAAGGGCTGTTAGACTGATACTTTACTACTCTGTATTTTTACACACAAAACTTAAGCCATAGGTTATTGAAGCGGCTTTTGTGAAGCTGAATCATGGAACTTGTATCACCCACAAAACTTCTAGGAGGATATGTATGTTGAGAACGGAACAACTATCGCTGGCAAGACAAATCGATCTGGTGTTTAAGGAACTGCAGGAAGAATTGTCAGGATTGACTTCCGGTATCGTATTTGTACAAATCAGAAATAACATCATCGGCAAGTTCGGCATCCGTCATAATCCGCTTGCCGGGCGCAGCGGGAGCTATGCAGCGGAGCAGGAAGGATTAACGAAGGGTCAGCAATCTTCTTTCCGGGTGATGGCTCTGGAGAGCCTGAAGTATAAGAAGCGCTGGACTCATGGCGAGATCAGCTATGAATTTGCCGTCCGCCAGGGGATGGTGGTGGTGGATGCGACACTGGAGTCTAATTACAATATGGCCAACCTGATGATCCGCTATCCCCGCAGTAACCATGGAGATGTCTCCGACCAGTCCTTTGGCTGATTACCCGATTATATATATCTTGCATACCCATATAAAAAGCCCCCCTGCGCTTCGACGAGAAGCGCGGGAGGGCTGCGAAGCTGCTCGGCCTAAGCTATGAGGCTTGGCCGGATACTTATGATAAGGCTGTTACTACGAACGACCGGACAGTTGTTGCTCTGCCAGTTGCACCAGACGTTTGGTGATATATCCTCCCAAAGAACCGGTTTCGCGGGAAGTGTAGTTCCCATAATAACCGTCAGCCGGGATAGTTACTCCAAGCTCTTGTGCTGCTTCATATTTCAACTGCTGCAGCGCTGCATTCGCTTGAGGAACGACCAGGTTGTTAGAACGGCTACCACGACCTTGTTGACCTGCTTGACCCATGTTTGTTCACCTCCTTCGCCCGTTGTGAAGATAGTATGAGCGCTAGGGAGAGAATTCATGCACGAATTTCGAAGGTTTAGAGGCTGGTAATTATATGAAATTTACCCTCAGGGATAAATCATCTGCAAGCTGCTGCCAAGCACCAGTGTCTGGCCCGGTTCAAGCGTAAGCATTCCTGTGAAGGAAGCGTCCTGCTGGAGATTCGGCGCATCCGGAAGCCAGGTGAGCGGTTCAATGCAGAGGAACTGGTCAGCCTCTCCTTTGGTATAGAGGACCCAGTGGCGGAAATGTTCCTTGTCCACCGAATAACGCAGTCCGTAGCCGTCATCGCGCATGAGTAACGCTTCGGCAGGCTGATGATCATCCATCCTCAGGGCCGTATCCAGATTCTTGCCTTGGAGGTTCATATGGCTGTTAAGACTATCGAATTCACCGAGCGGTAATAAATGTCCGCTGGGCAGGAGTTCGTTATTTAGCTCATAAACGCTTTGCACAGGGAGTGTTATGCTCCAGCGCTCAGGGGCGCCGTCCAGCATAAACCATGTATGATAGCCGATACCAAATGGAATGCGACTGCCGCCCAGATGGGTAACCTTAAGTGTCTGCACCAGGTCAGGCCCCTGCAGGCGGAATGTCATCTCAAGCTTCAGCGGCTCGGGAAATTGCCTGATCCACTCCGGATCATCCGTAGTTGTGAATTCGGTTGTTACCGCGCAGCCTTCCTCGTCTTCTTCAATATCGCTGACACACCAGGCTTGGGTACGGTGCAGGCCGTGAATATGATGATCGCCTGAATTCCGGTCGAACTGGTAGCTGGTGCCATCGAACGCGAACTGCCCGTTTCGGATACGGCCGGGCGGTACCAGAAGCGGAATGCCAAAGTGATAAGGTTTCTGAATATAAAAAGCCAAGTCGCTTTCATCAGGCTGGCGCAGGATTTGCCGCTCCTCCTTGCGGTCCCATAAGGAAATTACATTGTTCCCCAGCCGGGGCAAAAGCGTGACTTCCAGCTCACGGCTATGCAAAATGTACGTATCATAACCGTTCCACTGCCCTTTGGTCACCTGTTTCATAAGAGATATGCTCCTTTGATAAACTGTAATCAGATCATACACGAATATCCTTATCATACCAGATTTAAGTGACGGTGGTTAGAGATTTGACAACTTCTCCGGCACGCACTATGATGAAGGCAACAATGAATGACAACAACGTGATGACAGGGACAAGTAAGCAATGGACTGCACCTTCAGAAAGCCGGTGGCTGATGTGAACCGGTGGTGCACCTCTGACCGAATGGACCCTTGAGCGCCGCGATCGAACGGGCTGAATAAGCCTTCAGTAGACCGGCCGGCTCTTCCCCGTTAACGGAAGCTAAGGCTGCTTGCCTGTCCCCCAGGGATGACTTAGGAGCAGCGAATAAGGGTGGTACCACGGTCTCACGTCCCTTGCGGATGTGGGGCCTTTTTGCGTCCTGGCGCACACGGAATATACAGATGATGGAGGATAAAGATCATGGCTAAAAAGGTATTATCGGGGATTCAGCCCAGCGGTTCGCTCACACTCGGAAATTACATCGGAGCGATCAAGAATTTCGTCAAGCTTCAAAGGGAATATGAATGTTACTTTATGGTGGTGGATCTGCATGCCATTACGGTTGCCCAAGATCCCGCTGCCCTTCGTGAGAATTCGGAATCGGTAGCTGCATTGTATCTGGCTGCAGGCATTGATCCTGCCATCTCCCATGTCTACATGCAGTCCCACGTGCCTCAGCATGCTGAGCTGGGATGGATTCTGACGACACTGACTGCTATGGGTGAGCTGGAACGGATGACGCAGTTTAAGGATAAATCGGCAGGCAAAGAATCCGTAGGAGCCGGATTATTCGTGTATCCATCGCTGATGGCTGCAGATATCCTGGTCTACAACGCCGATCTGGTACCGGTGGGTGAAGACCAGAAGCAGCATCTGGAGCTGACCCGCGACTTGGCGGGGCGCTTCAATCACCGGTTCGGTGATTTCTTCACTATTCCTGAGCCGTATATTCCTGAAGTCGGAGCGCGGATTATGTCTCTGGATGACGGGACCAAAAAAATGAGCAAAAGCGACCCTAATGCCGGCAGCAGAATCGGTCTGCTGGATCCGCCGGATATCATCCGTAAAAAGATCAGCCGCGCAACCACGGATTCAGGACGCGAAGTGGTATTTGATCCGGCCAATAAGCCTGAGATCAGCAACCTGATGAGTATCTATGCCGAATGCTCGGGAATGAGCCTCCAGCAGATAGCGGACAAGTATGAAGGGCAAATGTACGGCGGCTTCAAAAAAGATCTTGGCGAAGTAATCGTTGCCCTGCTTGAACCCATCCAGCAGAGATACCATGAGATCCGCAGCTCAGGCACACTGGGCGATATTCTGGCTCAAGGTGCCGAAAGCGCGCGCAGCAGTGCTGCCCGGACACTGGAAGGCGTGAAGGAACGGATGGGCTTCCTGCCTTACCGTTAAGAGGAGGGCAGCTTGCGCTCGGCCTTGCGTCTCAGCCGGGCTTTGATGATGAAGCCCCAGCCAATGTTGAGCACGCACAGGGTACCGAGCAGCAGCGCCAGCCAAATGTTATAGCTGATTGAAATGGAAGCTGCCGTAAGTATGAGAATTGAAGAGCAGGCGAACCACAGTGACAGACCTTTACCCATATGTTCCAGCCTTCCTTTCTGCTGCAATAGCGGTGGAGTGAGTCCCGGAGTGCTTTATGCACCCCGGGATTTTCAATTCATATCATGAACTATTAACTGTAACCGCTTTATTGTGATTGTGCCTTATGCGGTCCGGGGCGTCAAGAGGCGGCAAGAGAAATAGACCTCAGGAAGATTTAACCTGCTGGTTAAGCTTAGCTAGAGATAGGAATGTTTATGTAAAGGTCCAATGACGGAATCCTGCACAGAATACAACATTTCCTTTATTAAATCGCCCTAATTGAAAATTGTTGCACAAAAGGCAACATTCTTCTCCTCCATAGCCGCTAAGCGGGGGGATTGCTGTATTTCATACAACAATTCTTAAAGTAATCCCAATATCTAAGGCTCAGAGTTGCATTATATACAACACTCTCAACATCCCGGCCGGACAATACAGGGTGAACTTCAACTCATTGCCACATAAACTAAAAAGCTGGCATCCGCAAGGGCGGATGCCAGCCATCTTCAGGTATGCATTGTTTACGCTGCTAGGTCTTAACTGTTCCCGGATCAATGGCGAAGCGTTCATCCAGCTTCTCACTGCTGAGCCAGCCTACATAAGTATTCAGCGGGTGATACTGGTTGTCCATGACCAGTACTGCAACAAACGGGAATTGCTTACGGTGTAAATAACGAACATCCCCCCAGCGTACAATATAACCCGAGGGCAGCTCTTCGACCTCGGCGACAGCGTAAGAGGTAAAGTACAGAAAAGCCTGAATATCCGGATGGGACTTCGAATGTTCCACAGCGGGGTGAGTGGAGCACACCGCATGCCTGAACCATTCCAGCTTGCCGTTGTTCAGCAGTCCGACGTTGTAGCTGCCATCCGGCTTGGCTTTGACCACGTTCCAGCGTGTAGGCGAAATCGTAGGGATGACATAGTACCGGTCACCAGCATTATGGTGCACATCCTTGTTCTTGATGTTACGTGTGATACGCGCATGTACGAGCGTCCGCCAGATGTAATACAAGACGATGCTTGCATATAGGGTAATGAACAAGGGTGCCGGAGGCACAATCCCGCTGATCCAGAGAATGATCGCTGCCGCATGGCTGCCGAAGATGAACGGGTCGAAGATGTGGATAATATTCCAGGCAATCCATTTCTCGGTGAACGGGCGTGCCGCCTGGGTCCCATAAGTGTTGAACAGATCCGAGAACACATGGATGGCAACGCCGATGAAGCTCCAAAGCGCAATATGGCTTAAGGCATGGAGATCCGTTAATCCGAAGACCGGACCTATGACCACTGTGATCAGAGCCGGCCATAACAGTAAAAAGGGCAGGGAATGGGTGATTCCCCTGTGATTGCGGATATAAACCGCGTTGTCCTTCAGCCGCAGCGCAGTATCGGCATCCGGTGCCTGAGAAGCGAGTACAGTAGCAACCATCACGGCACCGGCAAGTGTCCCATTCGAGGCGACAGAAGGATCAACGAACGACAGACCGGCGAGTCCCAGTCCCATAACAAAATGTGTAGCGGTATCCATTTGGCCAGATCTCCTTTATACGGAAGTTCCCTATTAATAACTACCCAATTTAGCGCCAAGTTATTTAGGGGGAGGAAATAAATATTGTCACGTAATTGTCGAATTGATGAACATCATGGTCAATGATTGTCAAAGTCTTTCCCAGTTTGCTATGATAAAGTTAATAGCGGAGCGAGTAATATTATCCAGCGTACAGCCGAACAGTTACTCAGGCTCCGGCGGAACGTTAAGAAGTCCCTTAGAAGGAGGAACACCATACGTGGACAATCAATTGAGATATCAAGCTTCTTCCGATTCCGCATCAATGTCTGCCAAGTCTCCACCGGAAGGTGCAAGCTGGCGCGACTTCATTACGGTGACGAAACCCGGTATTATCCGTTCCAATCTGATCGCTGCTTTTGCAGGCTACTGGGTGGCTTCAGGCTGGGATGTACAGTATGGACGATTAATCCTTACCCTGCTTGGCACAATGCTGGTTATGGCCTCTGCCTGTGTTTTCAATAATTATTTCGACCGGGATCTGGATATGAAGATGGAAAGAACCCGTGAGCGGGGCTTGCCTACAGGTAGGCTGAAGCCTCAGACAGTGCTGCTGTACGGCATTGGGCTGGGTATTGCCGGCCTGGCTGTGCTGTTTGCTTTCTGCGGAGTACTGGCCGGACTGTTTGGCATCGTCGGGATGTTCGTATATGTTGTAGTGTATACCCTTTGGCTCAAAAGAACATCTACCTGGAGCACTTCCGTGGGAGCCATTTCCGGTGCCATGCCGCCTGTAATCGGTTATGTTGCTGTTACCGGAACCGTAGACCTTGGTGCCTGGCTGCTGTTCGCCATGCTCTTCCTGTGGCAGCCGCCCCACTTCTGGGCACTTGGTATCCGCCGCAAAGAGGAATACAGGGCGGCAGGGTTCCCCCTGCTTCCAGTGGTCAAAGGGACACGCCGTACCAAGTTCCAGATGATCCCTTATGTGGCACTGCTGCTGCCCATTCCTGTACTGATGTACATGTATGACTATGCAGGGATATTTTATCTCATTGTGTCGTCAGCTTTGTCGCTGGCCTGGCTCTATTTAACCTTAATCGGATTTAAGGCGAAGGATGATGATGCCTGGGCCAAGAAAAATTTCTTCTTCTCCATTAACTATCTGACCATAAGTCTGATTGTGCTTGTATTGAATACGGTCCACGGTTAATTTTTAGATACACACGGTGGAAGTACGGATTCTTATGATGAATGGGGAGGGGTCCTGTGCAGACCTTGAAACGCTATAAATGGACCTGGCTGATGCTGCTTGCAGCGGTAATTATGGCCATCTATCTAGCAGTGAATTCGCTCAGCTTCGGAGACAAGAAGCTGCCGGTCGTCGGGGAGGTACAGGACTTCTCTCTGGAGAATGTGGATGGACAGCAGGTGAGCCTGGCGGATACGGCAGGCAAAGCAAGGCTGGTCTATTTCTTCTTCACCGAATGCCCGGATGTGTGCCCTATTACTACCTACATGCTGTCACAGACGCAGGATCTGCTGGTGAAGGATGGCAGCTTTGGCAAGGATATTGAATTTGTCTCCATTTCCTTTGACCCGGAGAACGACACACGTGAAGCGATCAAGGCATTTGGCGACAAGTTTCATGCCGATTATAACGGCTGGTATTTCCTGCGCGGGGATCAGGAGCAGGTACGTAAGCTGGCGGCTGAATCATTCAAGGTTCTGATCTACGGCAACAGTAAGGATGATTTCGCCCATGCCAACCTTATTGGTCTGGTAGATCGGACCAACCGCCTCAGGGCATTATATGATGCCGGGGATACGGAGAATGTGACTCCGGAGTTTCTGGCTGAATCGGTTAAGAAGCTGGCCCGTGAATAGATTTGCCGGAATAAACCAAACGCCTTGCCGGACCCCCTCCATTTAAGGAGGGACCAGCAAGGCGTTTTTTGGTGTTGAACTACAGACCGGAGGAGCAGCTAGCTGTTACTGAACGGCTGCGGATAGAGAATATATTCCTCAAGGCCGGCTTTTTCGAGCTGTGTGATACTGTATTCGTCAGGAGTGCCTTCGACACCGGCGTAACCCCGCCGGGTATACATATGCACCGCATCGGGAAAGGCGTCTCGCAGAACGCCGCGGATTTTTTTGCCGGAGCTGTCATTGTCCAGATACAGGTATACTTCTCCATCACCGACGGTGCGGCGCAGGGATTCAAGCTTGAGTGTGTTCAAGGTGCCGAAAGTGCACAGAATGTCGACCTCCGGCGCGAGCAGCCGTCTCAGCCGGCTGCGGTCATTCTTGCCTTCGACAATAATGGTGATGGACATAGGTGCTCACTCCCGGATCGTAGTTGGTTATGACGATATTGTACCTAAGCTTCGCCAATTTTAACAGTTCAAAGAGCAATATGTATTCATTCCCCGGGAAATGTCGTAAAAACAAACGTCATCAAACAAACAATCACCCGGCAGGGAAAATGCGGGTGATTGCTGGCGAATGCGGCTGGAATCAGGCGGCGTGGCTGTTCAAGCCCGGAGAATAAGCAGCGGGACTGCCGGATCTTCCGGGAGGAAGCAGCAGAAGGGCTGTCATCAGCAGCACGAAGGCAATGAAGTAAGGGGAGACATAGTCCCTCAGCTGTCCGGCGGCTACCGGCCCGGCAAATGCCCCTAGAGACATGGCGATGGATTGCAGCGAGAAGGTACGTCCCATCCGGCCTGCACCGCCCAGACTGATGAACAGGGAGGCCATCGCCGGGAATAACACACCTTTGGCTGCGCCAAGTATGAATAGAATGATTCCGGCCGGTATGCTGCGGAAGGCGGCCAGACTGAAGAAGCAGATGGCCATTCCCAGCAGTGCAGCAGCAATGCGGATGCCAGGGGCCAGCCGGTTCAGGAAGAACAGGCTGAGGGTCAGGAGTGCCCCCAGGCTGAGCAGCGACAGTAGAATTCCGGTTGAAATCATTCCGTCTCTTCCTTGAGACAGCGGAAGTTCAAAGAAGAGTACCCCTTGGGAACAGGATACGAAAAAAGGCAGCAGATAGTAGCGCTTAGAGACTGGAATGTCAGCTGTCAGTGGAATCGCCGCTTTCTCCTGCGGCAGCGGCACAGCGTGTGCGTGTGAAGCCAGCGCAGGAGAATGCTTCGGCACGCTGAAGTAAGCCATCACGCCTGTTAAGATCAGCAGCCAGCCCAGGGTACTGAAGGTGCCGGAATAGCCGGCCTTGAGAACAATGAATGCACCGGCCGCCGGTGAGACCACAGAAGCCAGCGTGTGGATGATCCCATGGCCTGACATGTACTTGCCCTGGGTAGCCGGGTCAGAGGAGAGAGAGGCCAGCAGGGTCATGCAGGCAGGCGAGAGGAAGGCCAGCGCGAAGCCGCTTGCTGCGCGCAGCAGCAGCAGATGCCAGGGCAGCTGGGCATGGGCCTGCAGCAGCAGAATTAGCCCGGCTGCTGTAAGAGCAAAGACGATGTAACGGCGGCTGCCGTTGCGGTCAACCAGTACACCGGCCAGCAGGTTGCCGGGGAGGTGGGTCAGCGAATACATTCCCATCATCCAGCCTATGAAGGCAGGGCCTGCTCCCAAAGACATGGCAAACGGCGTCAGAATGGGATACTGGGCGTGCAAATCAAAGAATGCCAGAAATAGAAACAGATACAGCCACAGTGCGGTTTTCACGGGTGACACCTCCAGGTTGTTGGCCAGCCGATGAGTAATGGGAAGGGATTCACTTGGAAGAAACGGCCTACTTGTACTTTACGTGCGCCGGAGGGGGCTTATACCATTTTCTTGGCCAATCCCAGTATGCGCTTCTGCAGCCCGGGAACCATGAATTATAAGAGGCATTCATGTATAATCATTATTATTAAGGATATGTCAGACGGGACAGGAGTCCCGGCGTGGCGAAATTTGCGATAGGGGTGTTGTGAAATTGATGGATCCGGCAGTGTGGTCACAATTTATCAGAGAGAATTGGCTTGTTATCGTTATTGCGCTTGTCCTGCTGTTTGCAGTAATTAATCTCGTTAAGACTGTACTGAAATGGGCAATTGTTATCATTATCGTTGCAGGCCTGTTCATCTACAGCGGGGTGACCATGGATCAGATAGGTAATGCTGTTAACAAAGTGGCGGACGGGACGGTCAGCACGCTGAAGAAGGAAGCGCAGGAAGTTATGCTTAAGGAAGCGCAGGAGGCGGTGTATACCTCCGGCGGTGACGGTACTTTTACAATTACGACTCCCAATCTCGAAGTGAAAGGCTCCGCCGCAGAGGATAAGGTTGAAGTGATCTTCCGCGGGGTCAGTCTTGGAAAGTGGAGTGTAACAGATACTACCAAAACATTTATTGACGAAGCCCGGAAACAGGCCGGCAAATAATAGTGCAGTTGAACCAAAGGCTAAATAGCCACAGAAGGAGGAGCGCGAGAGATGCTGAACAGCTGGATAGATAGTCTTAGTGAGGCCAATATCATCTCGATCGTCCTGCTGGTGGTCGTGCTGTTCTCCGTACTGCAGGGATGGGGCCGGGGCTTCAAAAGAGCGGCCGGAGGGCTGTTCGGACTGCTCGGCTCCGGAATAATGGCGATCGCGGCCCTGATTATGGCTGTTCCGGCCGCTGTATACCTCTCGCCACTAGCCGGGGAGTGGGCATCCGGCGTTGTTCTGCCTGACATCCGGATGAGCCAGTGGCAGCAGGTGTATTATACAGCTGTATCGGTGCTGGCGAACTCGCCGCTTGTGCGGTTCCTCCTCCTCCTCCTCCTGTCCTACAGTCTGATCCGCCTAATGCTGGGTCTGCTGTTCCTGCTGCTGCCTTTCCGCCTGCCGCGGTTTTCGTCAAGGCCGGGAGGGAAGATCACGGGGGCCAGCCGCTTAAGCGGAGCCGTTCTAGGCTTTGCCGCCGGGCTCGCCCGTGCACTTGTTCTGGTCTTTGCGCTTTATATCGGCGTAGGCCTAAATCCGGACAGCGGCTTCAGCCGCTACGTGGAATCCTCGCCGATCTACAGCCAGAGTGCGGCGGCGGTATTTGAGCCGCTGGCCGGTGAACAGGTCCGGGGTAAGCTTCCGGTGCTGACCAAGGCGGTAGCCGCCGAGATGAATGATATTTTGCGGCGCAAATATGAAGTGATCGACCATGATATTTCCGCGGACATCGCTGGTGCAGCCGCAGATATTGCCGGACAGGCTGACGGGGATGAAGAGAAGGCCAAGCTGCTCTATGATTGGATCGGCTCACGCATCACCTATGACTATACCAAAGCAGAGAACTATGAGCAGAAACGGATCTGGCATGAGCAGACCCCGCAGGATACCTTTGATACCCGGCTGGGGGTATGTATAGATTATGCCCGCCTCTATGCCATGATGGCCCGTTCGCAGGGCATTCAGGTGCGGGTTGTAACCGGCAGGGGCTATGACGGGCAGGGCGGTTATGGTCCCCATGCCTGGAATGAGGTCTATATCAGCAGCAGGGAAGCCTGGATTCCGCTGGATTCTACCTGGGCCAGCAGCGGGAACTGGTTCAATACCAAGGATTTCGATTCAACGCATATCAAGGAAAACATCCTCTGACAAGAAGCGGGAGCTCCTCCATCTATGGTACAATAACAGCGTGTAAGAAGAGCTCTGCCTTTGGACTACCGGATATACGGTTTTGCATAACATACAAGGAGAGGACATGCTGTGAGATGGTTCGGTAAGCCGGGCTCCCGCCCGGATGGAGGTTCTGCCCGAAACTACCTGAGTTTACGCATAAATCTGTTTTTCTTCGGCACTTTTTTTATTTTTTGCATCATTATTATCCGCCTTGCAGGGCTGCAGTTTGTGGAGAGTCCTGAGCTTACTGAGGTCGAGGCCAGCCGGGAGACCAAGGATGTGCCGCTTGCGGCGATCCGGGGAATTATTCATGCTGCCGGCGGCGAGAAACTTGCCTATTCCACATCCATACAGTCGTTATATATCACTTTAACCAAGGAATATACAGCCAAAGCCAAGAACAAGGACACCGGAGTATATGACTTCACTGCTGAAGCCAAGGCAAGTACGAATTCACTGGTGGCGCGGCTCACGTCAGTTTTTAATGAATATGGTGATCCTTCCGCCAAAAAGCTCTCGCAGGAGGATATCCTTGCTCTGCTGGATCTTGATTATAAGAAATCACTCGGCTATGTCCCGCGCAAAATCAAGACGGGCCTGACGGTGAAGGAAGTCGCTCATCTCATGGAGAACAAGGAACGCTATCCTGGATTAGCTGTTGTGGAAGAAAGCGTCCGCCATTATGACAAGGATACAGTGGCAGTTCAGACGGTAGGCTATATGAAGCTGTTCCGTTCGACAGAGGACTATGATATATACAAGAATATTCGTAATGCCATGAAACAAACGGGCGCTGATCCCGGCCTGGCTTACAGGGAAGATGAATTTGTCGGTATCTATGGTCTCGAGCAGCAATATCAGCGAGAACTTAGGGGAAAGAATGGTTATCAGACCCTCTCCGTTAATCCGCAGAACATGGCTGAGGAAGTCATTGCATCGGTTCCGCCTGTCAAGGGCAACGATATCTGGACGACGATCAATAAAAGCGTGCAAATGAAGACAGAGCAGGCGATTATGGATCAGATCAGCTGGCTGCATACCAATCCGGTCCAAGGCAAATATCATCCGGATGCCCTGACCGGGTATGCGGTTGCGATGGAAGTCGATACAGGCAATGTAGTCGCAATGGCCAGTATGCCGGACTATGATACAAATGTCTGGAACGCCGAGAAGCTGCTGCCGGAAGTGTATGAGAAGATTAAGAATAATAACCAGAACGGCACGATTAACCAGAATACCTCCGGTGTCTCAGGGAATGGCCTGAAGTCACTGATTTTCCTGGGTTCCACAATCAAACCGTTAAGTGTGTTAGTTGGTCTCAATGAAGGTTTATTCAACACGACTGACACTTATATAGACAAGGGAATCGCGTATTTCGGCAAGGATGACAGTTCCTCCGTAAGCAATTCCTCCGGCCACGTCCTGGGGCCGCTTGATCCCGCTAAGGCGATCCAGGAGTCATCCAATGCTTTTATGGTAGACTGGGTCGGCAATGCACTCTATAAGAAGTATCAGGGTGAAGGAATCGCAGTGTGGGACAAGTATATGAAGGCCTTCGGACTTGGGGTGTCGACACAAAGCGGACTGCCGGGTGAGAGTGCCGGAGTTGCCGATTATATCAATACGGAGCAAGCGGGCTCTGTCCAGGCGGCGTTAGTCTTTGCTTCCTTCGGTCAAAAAGGCAAGTATACCGCACTGCAGCTTGCCCAGTATACAGCAACGCTTGCCAATGAAGGGGAACGGATCAAGCCGCAGCTGGTCAGCAGGATTACAGATGCCGAGGGCCATACGGTTAAGGGATTCGGACGGGAAGTTCTGGACAAAATTACGTTTGATCCTTCGTACTGGAAGGAGATCAAGCAGGGGATGAACACGACAGTTAAGGTGTTTGACGGATTCCCGTATGACTTCGCCCGCAAGACAGGGACCTCTGAAATGGATGCGTACGGTGCGGTCCGTGACAACGGAGTCTTCATTGCTTATGCTCCGCGTGAGCATCCCAAGCTTGCTGTAGCGGTGATTATTCCGGAAGGCGGCTTTGGATCGAACAGTGCTGCACCGGTGGCCCGTAAAATATTTGAAGCCTATGACTCAGAATACGGGCTCGATGGAGTTCCCAAAAAAAATCTTCCGCCAGTAGCGCAGGAACAAGAATCGACTGTCAACTAAGAGATTTATATTATTTTTCCCGCTGAAACGGTGCTGTCCTTAGTAAGGACGGCCAAGCCGTTTCCACTTGAGATGTAGAGGAGTGAAAAACTGTGAGTGTTTTCCGAAAGCAGGCCTCTCCCCCGGATGAGAAGGACAGCAAGAGTTCGCTTGGCCTGCGGCTCAACGTGTTTTTCTTCAGCACGTTTGTAATTTTTTGCGTAATTATTATCCGTCTGGCTGTGGTGCAGTTTGTGGAAGGACCTAAGCTGACTGAGGTGGAGACCAGCCGGGATACCAAAAGTGTACCGCTCGCGTCCATCCGTGGTGCAATTCGCGCAGCCGGAGGAGAAGAAATTGCCTATTCGACCTCCGTTCAATCGCTGTATATCACCCTGACAAAGGAATATACGGCCAAAGCCGTGGATAAGGAGACCGGAATCAGTGCACTGAAGCCGGAATCGAGAGCTAACGCCTATGCGCTGGCAACCCGGCTGGTCGAGGAATTCGATAAACATGGTGATCCGGATGGCGAGAAGCTGACGGTGAATAATGTGATTACTTCATTGGATTTATATTTCAAAAAATATTCGGGTTATATGGCACGCAAGATTAAATCCGGTCTTACCACCCAGGAAGTTGCTTATTTCATGGAGCATAAAAGCGAGTTCCCAGGTCTTGAGATTGTTGAAGAAGGCGTGCGGCATTATGACAAGGACACGGTTGCTGTGCAGACAGTCGGGTATATCAAGCCCTTCAAATCGTCCAGTACACTTAATATCTATAAGAACATACAGAACGCAATGAAGAAGATCGATGCCGATCCCGGCCTGAACTATAAAGATGATGAGTTTGTCGGCTTTGACGGTCTGGAGCTGCAATATCAGCGGGAGCTGCGCGGCAAGAATGGTTATCAGGTCATTTCAGTGAATCCGCAGAATATGGCCGAGAAGGTTGAAGAGGTTGTGCCGCCGGTCAAGGGTAATGATGTCTGGATGTCGATTAATAAGAACGTCCAGCTCAAGACGGAAGAGGCCATTACGGAGCAGATCAGCTGGCTGCACAGTCATGCTGTACAGGGCAAAACCCACCCCGATGCACTGACGGGTTATGCCGTAGCCATGGAAGTGGATACAGGCAATATTGTTGCCATGGCCAGTATGCCGGATTATGATACCAATGTCTGGACGGCGGAGAAGCTGGATTCCGATACTTGGAATAAAATTATGGGTAACTATCAGAATGGGACGATTACTCCGTATTCTTCGGGGATGTCCGGCCATGGATTCGGTTCTACCGTATTACTGGGGTCAACCATTAAGCCGCTGAGTGTGCTTGTGGGCTTGAACGAAGGATTCTTCAGCACCTCTTACCGGTATAATGATAAAGGGATCGCTTATTTCGGTAAGGATGACAAATCCTCCGTACGCAATTCCTCCGGACATGTCTACGGTCCAATGGACCCGGCCAAAGCGATTGAGGATTCCTCCAACGTATTCATGGTGGATATGGTCGGCAAGAAGCTTTATGAGCAATATAAGGGCGAGGGGATTGAAGTTTGGGATAAGTATATGAAGGAGTTCGGCCTCGGCGTCTCCACACAGAGCGGGCTTCCGAATGAGTATCTGGGACAGATTAACTATACCGATATCAAGGCAGCGGGCAGTGCGCAAGCCGCACTGGTCTATGCCTCCTTCGGGCAGCAGGGCCGTTATACGGTGCTGCAGCTGGCACAGTACGCTTCCACGCTTGCCAATGAAGGTGTGCGCATTAAGCCGCAGCTGGTCAGCAAGATCACCGACTCTGAAGGCAATGTGGTCAAAAAGTTTGAGCGCGAGGTGCTGGATGAGGTAACGACCTTTGACCCGTCCTTCTGGAAAGAAATCAAACAGGGCATGAACAGTAAGGTTACTGCATTTACGGATTTCCCTTATGATTTTGCCCGTAAGACAGGTACCTCCCAACAGCTGGGTAAAGGGGAACTACGTGATAACGGGGTATTTATTGCTTTTGCCCCGCGTAATAATCCTAAGTTAGCAGTTGCCGTGGTCATCCCTGAAGGCGGGTTCGGCTCCAACAGTGCCGCGCCGGTCGCGCGTAAAATATTCGATGCGTATGACTGGGAGTACGGGCTGGATGGCAACCCGAAGAAAAATGTGAAGACTGCAGATCCGGCCAATGGAGAGGCCGTAAACACAAACTGACGAACCGCCGTAGCCTGATTGACAAATACACAGCTCCCGAACGGGAGACATACAAGAATGGAGGGGTGGCAAATGACTGCCAAATACCGCCTGCTTGCATTGGATATGGATGGAACCCTACTGAATGATGAACAGAAAATTACCCCCAAAACGGTGGAATGGATCAAAAAAGCGATGAATGCCGGCGTACATGTCTGCCTGTCTACCGGACGTTCGTCCCGGAGTGCGATGCCTTATGCCGTACAGCTTGGCCTGGAGACCCCGATGATTATGGTAAACGGAAGTGAAGTATGGCGCGCACCGGGGGAGCTGTACCGCCGGTCCCTGATGGATGTGGAACTGGTCAAACAGATGCATAAGATTGCCGAAGAGTTCGATATCTGGTTCTGGGCATATTCGGTGGATGAAGTATACAACCGCGACACCTGGGACGGCGAAATTGACAGCAGGGAATGGCTGAAGTTCGGTTATTCTACCGAGGATAATAATATCCGCCATAAGCTGCTGATGCGTCTGCAGGAGCTGGGCGGGCTGGAGATCACGAATTCCTCGCCGTTCAATCTGGAGATTAATCCGCTTGGCGTTAACAAGGCATCCGGCATTCTGGAAGTCTGCAAGCTTCTCGGCATTAACATGTCCCAGGTTGTGGCCGTCGGCGACAGTCTGAATGATCTGGCGGCCATCCAGCAGGCCGGATTCGGCGTAGCGATGGGCAATGCCCAGGAGACCGTTAAGCAGGAAGCCGATGCTGTTGTGGCTACGAATAATAATGACGGGATCGCGGAAGTGATCGAGAAGTATATTCTGTCGGAGGCCGGAACCTCGGCTGGTAGAATTTCTAAGCAGGCTTAGTAGATGTAGTAATGAGTTTGGGATTATCAAATTTTTTATAGCTTGATCTGAAAGACAACAATTGGTGGGAGTAACGGAGGGGAAGTTTGAAACTGTAGGAGCGGTAGCGTCCGCCTTTGTCACCGGATTTCCACCGCGCAGAGCGGTATTAATCAAGAAATCTGGGGACAACAGCGGCCGGAAGTTCAAACATTCACCGCAGTTACGAGCGACACCTTTTGGAGTTCTTTTATTGCTATCAAAACTTGAGGAGTTGAAGGAATTGACGATCCTGGGTTGGATTCTGATCATTGCTTTGTTTGCAGTAGGGCTGGCAGGAGCGGTATATCCAATCCTGCCGGGCGCGCTGGCGATTTATCTGGCCTTCTTCGTATACGGCTGGTTCTTTTCCTTCGACCCCTTCGGTCCCTGGTTCTGGATTGCCCAGACATTGATTGTGGTGGTTCTGTTCGTTGCCGATTATGTAGTCGGGGCCTGGGGTGTCAAAAAGTTCGGCGGCTCACGGGCGTCCGTCATCGGCAGCACGATCGGCTTGATTATTGGCCCCTTTCTTATTCCGGCCTTTGGTCTGCTGATCGGCCCGTTCCTCGGGGCCTTTGTCGGTGAACTGATTGCAGGCTCTAAGCCGGGTAAGGCGGTCAAGGTCAGCTTCGGCTCCTTGCTGGGGCTATTCAGCAGTACCGTAGTCAAAATTATTCTGCAAATTGTTATGGTTGTCCTCTTCTTTATCTGGATCGGACGGTATTAAATTTATTGTGAAGAAGGCGAAACAGCTTGTCCAATAAGAAAGAATCTTTTGTTAAAGGCACGCTTATTCTGGCTGCGGCCGCACTTGTGGCCCGCATCCTTGGACTTGCCCAGCGGGTGCCGCTGGAACATCTATTCAATGATATAGGGAATGCATCCTTTACTCAGGCTAACAATGTGTATCTGCTGCTCCTTCCGCTGGCGACCGCAGGAATACCCAGCACGCTGAGCAAAATGGTATCAGAGCGTTATGCTCTGAACCGTCCGCATGAAGCACAGCAGGTATACCGTGCCGCCCTTATCTTTGCAGCTGTTGTAGGTGTTGTAATGAGTACAATACTGTACATAGCCGCTCCGTATTATGCGGAGTACACCAAAGTTCCTGAGAGTACGCTGGCCATCCGGGCGATTGCCCCGGCGCTGCTGCTGTTCCCCGCAATCGCGATGATGCGCGGTTATTTCCAGGGGCGCAATAATATGATGGCCGGAGGTATCTCACAGATTATTGAGCAGATTGCCCGGGTATCGACGGCAATTCTGCTGGCTTTTATTCTGCTGCGCCAAGGCTACAGCAACACATGGATGGCTGCAGGCGCTTCTTTCGGCAGTGTGCTCGGGAGTGTCGGCGCTTTCGGTGTTATGCTGTATTACGCGATGAAGATGCGCCGCAGCGAGGAGCAGATTGCTCTTTATGAATCGAATGAGGCACGCCTTCCGTTACTTGGAATATATAAAGATATTTTCAAACTGTCCATTCCAATTGTATTATCTTCGATCACAGTACCTGTTGTGAACTTTATCGATACTTCCTTTATTGTACCGCTGCTCAGCGGCCGGATCGGAATGGAGGAAGCTACCCGGGCCCTGGGGATATTCGGCAGCCGTGCACAGAGTATAGCGGGTATCCCGCCGGTGTTGTCTATCGCGCTTAGTACGTCGCTCATTCCGATTATTTCAGCGGCGTACGCCCGCAAAGATGAACAGCATCTGAAACGCCAGGTTACCCTGGCTATGCGTATTTCCATTCTTACCGGCACACCAATTGTACTCTCTCTCGTTGTGGCGGCATATTCAGTCAATGGACTGATCTTCAGCAGTCTGGACGGCAGCGGGATTGTAGCGATGCTGACGCTGGGGACTATTTTTCAAATCACTATGATGACTACGAACTCTATTCTGCTTGGGATGGGTAAGTCGCGGATTTCGATGTATTACGTGCTTATCGGGATTATCGTGAAGTTCGCTTCCAACTTCCTGTTCAGCCAGCTATTCGGCATCTATGGCATCATCGGCTCTACGGCCCTGTGCTTCATTGTCATTACGCTGCTTAATCTGCGGATGCTCAAAAAGATCATTCCCTTCGAAATTCTCGGCAAACGCTGGGGCGGATTCTCAATCGCTGTACTCGCATCGGCCGGGATCGGCTATGGCCTCAATGAAGCGGGGATTATGCTGACTCATCTGATGCCGGCAAGACTGGCATTCCTGATTACATGTCTGGTGGTTGGAACTGCCGTGGTTATCATTTATCTGGTACTGTTGATTGTTCTGGGCGTACTGAGCAGCCAGGAAATCGCAGGTTACCCGCGTCCGCTGCGCAAACTGCTGAATCCTCTAATGAAGCTGCAGCCGGCGCATGTGCGTGCAAACGAATAAAGCTGTGATCATTGTCTTATTTTGTCTTTTTTATTTGACTTATTCCGTACATTTTGCTTCACTTAGAGAAGAGTCATGGGTAACGGTTAAATGAGAAAGGATGGTTAATAGATGGACAAAATTAGTTCTCCTGCTGAGTTTCAGGTGTCAATACAATCTCCGCGCTTAACGGTGGCGGTATTCAAGGCGGATTGGTGCTCGGATTGCAAATTCATGGATCCGTTTATGCCGGATGTGGAACTGAAATATAGTGACCGCCTCACACTCGTTGAAGTGGATGTCGATGCCGTAGGCGACGTCAGCCAGGAACAGAATATTCTGGGCATTCCGAGCTTTGTCGCGTATACCGATGGACGGGAACTGGTCAGATTCGTGAATAAGCTTCGTAAGTCCCGTGAGGAAATTGAGAATTTCCTGAATACGGCGCTGGATGTATACCTTAGCATCCACAAGTAATGAAGCAGCACCGCTTTCGCCCTACCCGAGCAGAAGCGGTGTTTTTTTTCTAGAATTGTCTGCGGGCGCTATCATTATACTAATTCATTCCTATAAAATGCGGGTGATAACATTGACGACCCTTCAATTAAAATGGCTTAGCTATATAACCTGCCTCGTTATGTTTCTGGCGCTGCTCGGCGGAGCGGTGGTTACTAAGACGGGTTCGGGGCTGGAATGCGGTAATGAATGGCCGCTGTGTCACGGAAAGCTGATTCCGGCTTATACCGTAGGCTCCCTGATTGAATATACCCATCGTCTGTTCAGCGGACTTGCGGGCCTAATGTCACTGGCTTCCATGTTTGCATTCTGGCGTTATGCCCGTAAGCGCAGGGATCTGCTTACCTATGCCTTGTTAACCCTTATATTCGTAGTGGTGCAAGGCGGAATGGGAGCGCTTGCGGTAATCAAGTCGCAGTCTGCTGGAGTGATGGCTTTACATATGGGATTCTCGCTGATTGCGTTCGCCAGCTCCCTGATGCTTGCGCTTGGAGCAGGGCGGATCTACCTTTCGGGGGAAGAAAATAGCACTGCAGAACCGAAAGTAAGCAGGGGCTTCCGTAACTTAACCTGGTTTACTGCGTTATATTCTTATATGGTCGTGTATATTGGGGCTTATGTAAGCCATACCGATTCGCAGGGGGGCTGTTCAGGCTGGCCGCTGTGCAATGGGGAATGGATTCCGGAGCTGTCTGGCGGGGTGGGCATTGTATTCATACACCGGCTTGCAGCGGCGCTGCTGTTCCTGCTGACTGCTATTCTGGGACATCTGGCTTTCTGGAAATACAAAGAGCTGACGGAGCTGAGGGCTCTGGGTGTTGCCGCAGTACTGCTCTGCCTGATGCAGGTATTCAGTGGAGCTGCTGTGGTTCATACGCTGTATAATGAACGACTGTACATCTTTACCGCGTTGTCGCATATTTTGCTGATTGCCGGCTTGTTTGGGGTTCTATGTTATATGAGTGTCCGTGTCTGGCAGTTAAGCGGAACAGGCAAGAAACGATAAGATTACCGTTAAGGGCATGGGTAAGGTTCGGGCCCGGTTCGAGGAGGAACGTTTAGTGGGATACGGTAATTTGCGACAATGGATCGAACAGCTCCGCAGGGACAAGGATCTTGCCGTGATTGATGCTCCGGTTGATCCGAATCTGGAGCTGGCCGAGATTCACCGCCGGGTAGCCGCTGAGGAAGGCCCGGCGCTGCTGTTTACAAATGTACAAGGAACGCCGTTCCCGGTTGCAACCAATCTGTTCGGTACTGTCCGCCGGGTGAATAAGGCCTTCGGGACCCGCCCGGAGCAGTTAGTGAAATCCATGACGGCAGCTATGGAGACGATGATTCCGCCATCAGCTGCCGGACTTTGGAGAGAAAAGGGCTTGCTGCTTGACCTGATCCGAGCAGGAACCAAAAATATACCGCAAGGTGAAGCACCGGTACTAGGCATCTGCCGCAGCAGTAATCCGCTACAGGAATTGCCCCGAATTACCAGCTGGCCTAAGGATGGAGGGCCGTTCATCACCCTTCCTGTGGTCTATACAGAGAGTATAACCAACCCCAAAGACCATAATCTCGGGATGTACCGGGTCCAGATTTATGATGACAGCACCACCGGCATTCATTGGCAAATCCATAAAGGAGGGGGCTTCCATCACCGTCAGGCTGAGCTGCTGGGGGAGACGATTCCGGTCTCTGTCTTTATCGGCGGGCCGCCTGCCCTGATTGCGGCCGCTGTTGCCCCGGTGTCAGAGCGCCTTCCGGAATTGATGCTGGCATCCCTTATGCAGGGCGGGAAGCTTCCTATGGTGCAGGACCCCCTAGGCGGTCACCGTATTCCATCAGAAGCCGAATTCTCCATCCGCGGGCGGGTGTCTCCGTTTGAGCGTAGACCGGAAGGCCCGTATGGCAGTCAATCCGGCTATTATTCGCTGCAGCATGATTTTCCCGTAATGCATGTGCAGCGGATGTGGCACCGCAAGGATGCGATTTTTCCGGCCACGATTACCGGCAAACCCCGACAGGAGGATTATTATCTGAAGGATTATCTGCAGCGGCTGCTGGCTCCGGCCTATCCGTTAATGATGCCTTCTGTAAAAGCACTGTGGGCGTACTCGGAATCCGGCTCGAACGCCTTGGCGTCTGCGGTGATGAGAGAGAGCTATCCGCGTGAGGGACTGGCTTCGGCCTTCCGTATCCTGGGGGAAGGCCAGCTCTCTTTAACGAAATTCCTGCTCCTGACGAATGAAGCGGTTGAGCTTACGGATTTCCCCAAACTGCTGGAAACCGTGCTTGAACGCTTTAATCCGGCATCAGATCTGGTGATCTTCGCTAACACCTCCATGGATACCCTTGACTATACCGGCCGCAAGCTGAATCATGGCAGTAAGGCTGTGATGATGGGCACCGGCAACCCGGTGCGTGAACTGCCCAGAACCTATACGGAGGGTCACCTTCCAGCAATCACCGACGCCGTGCCCTATTGCGGCGGATGTTTAGCCGTTTCCGGAGCATCCTATATAGAAGACCCTGAGCTTCCCGTCAGGCTGGCCGCTTCCTTCCAGGAGAAGGGCACAGCCTGGCCGCTGATTGTTCTGGTGGACGATGCTGCAGAAGCGGTGCGCACACAAACGTCCTTCCTGTGGACAGTGTTCAGCCGGTTTAATCCGGCGGATGATATTTATGCGGAGACCCATGTATTGCGTAACGCAATCAGCTATTCGCTGCCTATTGTAATAGATGCCCGGATGAAGCCGGGATACCCGGAGGAGCTGGTTCCTCATGAGGACACGGTTGAACTGGTGAACCGGAACTGGAACCGTTATTTCCCTCATTTTTAGATCTTAAGTATTCTGAGGAGGACAAATATGCTGCGGACATTACTGGGAGAGCCGCCCCGCGAGAATAGCGGGGTACTGGCCGAAGCCATGGACAACATGGCGAAGGTCGCCTCCATACTGCGCAAGGAGATGAACGCACATGAAGACCGTGACCATGAATACCGCAAGCTGGAAATATGGACACGCGGTCTGATCTCATCGCTGGACGAGCTGGAACAGAGCTGGTTCGCCGCCGCCTTTTACCGGAGGTCGGTAGTTGCCGGTTATATGGATGATATGTCGCCCACGGAGCAGGGGGAGTACGCCAGGTATGTGTATTTTTATAAGGACGGCTTCATCCGGGTGTTCTCCCTGCTGGACAAGCTGGGTACGGTCCTGAACAGTCTGTATGATCTGAATACAGGGAAAGTCAAAGCACATTTCTCATACTTCACTGTGCTTCGCCAATTTCAGCTGCTTCAGGCGCACAACCCGCTGGCCAATGAGCTGGAGAGGATCAGGAACTCTTACCGCGAACCGATAGAGAATCTGCGCAAACGGCGCAATGCCGAGATTCACTACATGAACGCTGAGATGACGGATGATCTCTGGCAGCGCCATCAGGGGCTGCATGACAAAATCCAACTGGAGGATCTTGACAGCCATCTGGAGGATTTGAAGCAGAGCCTGGAGATGGTGTGCAAATCTTTGTCGGCTGCCTTCAGGTACAGCAATGAGCAGTGGCACAAGAATAAAGCTGCATCCAGCAAGCGTTCAGAGCACGTACAGCCGTAAAAACTTACCTTTGACAAAGAACCGGAAACTTAATATACTTATGCAAGTATTTACTTCTAACATGAAACGGCATATATAACTTCATACTATAATCTTATCGAGAGCGGCGGAGGGATAGGCCCGATGAAGCCCGGCAACCGATTTGTCACAGCATAACTGCTGTTCTGCAAATGTCATGGTGCTAATTCCTACAATGCCGCTGAGTTTGCGGTCTTGGCAGATGAGACGGCATTGTTTACTTCACACACATGGCCTCTTCCGATCTGCACGGATCGTAAGAGGTCTTTTTTGTTATAAATTGCAGGGAAGAAGGAGGACGGGGCGATTGATAGAGCTGAAAGATTTAACGAAAGTATACGGTAAAGGAAGCAAGGCCGCGACGGCGCTTTCCGGACTAAGCCTGTCGATTAAGAAGGGGGAGATATTCGGTGTAATCGGCCACTCCGGTGCCGGCAAAAGCACGCTGATCCGCTGCATTAATCTGCTGGAGCGTCCGAGCGAGGGTGAAGTATGGGTAGATGGGGTGGAGTTGACGGCACTCAGCCAAGGACAGCTGCAGGAGCAGCGGCGCAAGATCGGGATGATCTTTCAGCATTTCAATCTGCTCTCCTCGGCAACTGTATATAACAATATCGCCTTTCCGCTGCGGCTGGCCGGAACCTCCAAGACGGAGATTGAGCGGAAGGTTCGGGATCTGCTGGCTCTAGTCGGACTTGAGGAGCACCGGAACAAATATCCGGCTCAGCTGTCCGGAGGCCAGAAACAGCGGGTCGGGATCGCCCGTGCTCTGGCGAGCGATCCTGATGTTCTGCTATGCGATGAAGCGACTTCAGCGCTGGACCCGCAGACAACGGATTCAATTCTGCGCCTGCTGCTGGATATTAACCGGAAATTTCACTTGACCATTGTGCTAATTACGCATGAGATGCATGTCATTCAGAGCATTTGTGACCGGGTGGCTGTCATTCATGGGGGTGGGATTGTGGAGCAGGGCGACGTTTCCCAGGTTTTTCTGAAACCAAGGCATGAGGTTACGAAAGAATTCATCCGCAGTGAAACTCAGGCAGACGGACCGCTGCGGCAAGCGATTGATGCTGTACATGCCGGATATACTAAGGCGGTCAAAATTACTTTTCTTGGGCAAAAGACGTACGAATCGACCCTTTCGCATGTGGCGCAGGGAACCGGAGTTAATTTCGCCATTCTCCAGGGAACCATTTCTACTATTAAGGATGTCCCTTATGGTCAGCTGATTGTGCGGTTTGAAGGGCCATCCGGTGCCGTGGAAGCAACACTTACCGAACTTGCGGCTCAAGGCCTTGATGTGGAGGTGATTTCTTAATGGGCGGACTGGATTTTAGCGCGATTAACTGGGAAGAAATGCTTGATGCCACGGTTGCAACAATGAAAATGTTAGCTTTTTCAGGAATATTCACAATTATCCTTGGTTTACCGCTCGGCATTGTGTTATATTTATGGGGCAGATCTAATAACACTATTATCAGGGCTGTTTACTCGGTATTATCGTTCGTCGTAAATATTCTGCGTTCAGTTCCCTTTATTATTCTGATGGTTGCCCTGATTCCGTTCAGCAAGTCGATTATGGGTACCTCGATAGGTGTACTTGGAACGATTCCGGCGCTGGTGATTGGCGCGGCTCCATTCTTCGCCAGACTGGTAGAGACCGCACTGCGGGAGGTTGACCGGGGGATCATCGAAGCGGCGCAGGGTATGGGAGCATCCACGCAGCAGATCGTTATGCGCGTATTGCTGCCGGAGGCCCGTCCGGGCCTGCTGGCCGGAGTAACCATAACCGTTGTTACGCTTGTCTCTTATACCGCAATGTCAGGGATGATAGGCGGCGGGGGTCTGGGTGACCTGGCGATCCGCTACGGCTATTACCGTTATGAGAAGGAAGTCATGATTATCTCGGTGGCCCTGATGGTCATTCTGGTGCAGCTGCTGCAAATGGCAGGCGACCGGCTGGTAAGACATTTTACACGGAAATAAGGTACGTCCATATAGCCTTATTCATACAAAACATACGGATTAGAGGGGGATTTACAAATGAAAAAAGTACTGCTCACATTCTTCAGCCTGACCATGATATTGGTGCTCGCGGCTTGCGGCAACAATAACACTGCGAATAATGCGGCAAACTCTGCGGCTACAACGGCGCCAACGGAAGCTGCTGCAGAACCGTCCACTGAACCTGCTGCAGAACCGGTAACCCTGGTCATTGGAGCTTCTCCTGTACCGCATGCGGAAATTCTGAAAGCTATTGCCCCGCTGCTTGAAGCACAAGGCATTACGCTTGAGATCAAAGAATTCACGGATTATGTCCTTCCGAATACACAGCTTGCCGAGAAGGGGCTGGATGCGAACTTCTTCCAGCACAAGCCTTACCTGGATGACCAGAATGCCAAGAACGGCACGGAGCTTGTATCTGTAACCGCGGTTCATGTTGAACCTTTCGGCGCTTACTCTAAGAAGATCAAATCGATCGACGAACTGGCTGATGGTGCCAAGGTTGCCATCCCGAATGATGCTACTAACGGCGGACGCGCATTGATCCTGCTGGCCAAGAATGGCCTGATTACACTGAAGGATGACACGAATATCGCTTCCACCAAAGCCGATATCACCGAGAACCCTAAGAAGCTTGAAATCATTGAGCTGGATGCAGCGATGCTGCCACGTCAGCTGGACGAAGTAGATCTGGCGCTGATCAACACCAACTTCGCGCTGGAAGCGGGTCTGGTTCCAACGAAGGATGCTTTGTTCATCGAAGGAACGGATTCCCCTTATGCCAACCTGCTGGTAGCCCGTCCGGACAACAAAGATTCCGATGCGATCCAGAAGCTGGCTGCAGCCCTGAACTCTGCAGAAGCCAAAGCCTTCATCGATGAGAAATATGAAGGTGCAATTATCCCTGCATTCTAAGCTTGAATCTTAGCTGAATATCTAATAAGTGAAGACCAGAGGATGCCCGTAAGCCAGAAATGGCTGCGGAGCAGCTTCTGGTCTTTTTGCAAGCCGTATAGCAGAAACTGTTAATACATCTATTATCTGCCTAGAGGTTGAACCCACATGAGAAATCCTCTATAATAAAAAAAATCCCGGCCTTCTCATCGGAGGCCGGGATGATCTATGATACGGGATTAGAATACTTGAATAACTTCTTCCACGCCTTCTACTTCTTCAACAAGAGCGCGTTCGATCCCGGCTTTCAGCGTGATCGTGGAGCTTGGGCAACTGCCGCAGGCACCCATAAGCTTCAACTTAACGATGCCGTCTTCTACATCGATCAGTTCGACGTCACCGCCATCGCGCTGCAGGAACGGACGAAGTTTATCGAGCACTTCCAATACTTCATCGTACATGGTTGCACTTTGTACATTCTCACTCATTTCTCAATCACTCCTTTCGTATGTTTATTATAGTACAAAAAGTTAAAAAATAAAATGGTTAGCGCAGAATAGGGAGATTATCATGAGACCAATTATAGAATTTTGTGCCAGTAATATCGGACAGGGTACAGAAAAGCTCAAAAATAAGCTGGAGCAAAACCCCGAATACGATGTGGTGGAGTACGGCTGTCTGAACAACTGCGGACAATGTTATCTGCAGCCCTTCGCCATGGTCGACGGGGAGATTATTGAAGCCGAATCCGCCGACGGACTTGAAGAGGCGATTGAAGCAGCCATTAAAGAGGCTGAGGCATGGGATAGCCTTGAGATCGATTAAACCGCAGCCGTTTGTCCTACCCGAAATGACGCTTAGACATCCAGAGAACGCCGCTTTTGAGCAGGCGTGGAACACGGCCCATGACGGAGCGGCGGCCCATCAGGCCAAAGCCGGCATTTTTACCCAGTGAGCCGAGAGTGCCCTTAAGCTTGATCTTATGCAGCTTCGGGGTCTCACCACGCCATAGGGCCTGAATAATCTGTGCGACCTGTTCTCCTTGTGCACCTGCCGCCTGTGCGCTCGGTGCGAAGGGGAGACTGGCGCAATCTCCAATCACGTACACCTCCGGATAGTCGGCCACATTGTAATAATCGCCCACAATGATCCGTCCTCCACGGTCTTTGGGGAGTTCAAGCTGTTGGACCACCTGCACCGGCTGAATGCCGGCAGTCCAGACCGTAACATCAGCAGGAATTGCCTGGGTGCCATTGAAGATGGCATCCTTTTCTACATGGGAGACGGATACCCGTCCCATGGTCTCCACATGATGCTCATTGAACCACTCCTCCACATACTGTGACAGCTTGGCCGGGAAAGAAGACAATACCCGTTCCCCGCGGTCCAGAATGGAGATGTTCAGATCAGGCCGGCTCTCCCGCAGTTCTGAGGCAATCTCAACGCCGCTCAGTCCTCCGCCTACAATGTTGACCGTTCCGTAAGGCTTCACATCGTTCAGCCGGCGGTAGGTTTCGCGGGTCCCGGCAAAGCTCTGAATACTGCAGGCATAGTGCTCGGCTCCGGGGATGTTATGGAAATTATCGGTGCAGCCGAGCGCTATCGCCAGAATATCATAAGATATCGGCTCCCCGGTATCGAGGAATATCACCCGGCTCTCCAAATCGATGGAGCCCACCTGACCATAGCGGATCGTTAAGCGGGGATGAACCGGGAATTGAATCCGCAGATGATAATCCGTTACAGTTCCTGCGGCCAGTGCATAATATTCCGTCTTGATTCCCTGATACGGCATCCGGTCAACCAGGACGATTTCCACATCATGGGGGAGATGGTTGTTAAGAAGTTGCTGAATGAGGGCAAGACCGCCGTAGCCGCCGCCCAGGACAAGTAGAGTTCTCATGCGAACCGATCTTCCTTTCAGGTATGGTGCGAGATGGGCAAGGCAGTTCCGCAGGGGTATAGGCTGATGCGGTTAGTTGTTACTCGTATACTTTAATCTCGTTGTAGAAAGTATCCCGTTCAACCGGAATCCGACCGGCCCCTTTGACGAGCCAAATCAGCTCTTCACGTGTCAGACCTTCCGGGGTCAATGCGCCCGCGGCATGGCTGATCCGTTCTTTGAGAATCGTGCCATGCACATCTGAAGCTCCGAAGCTGAGGGCGACCTGGGTCAGCTGTGCCCCGATATTAATGAAGTAGGCTTTGATATGGTCAAAGTTGTCCAGCATCAGACGGCTTACTGCAATCGTCTTAAGATCCTCATAAGCAGAGTTCCGGCGCATAATGCCTGCATTCTTATTCTTAGGCTGCATGGAGAGCGGTATGAACACCATGAATCCGCCCGTTTCGTCCTGCAGGTCGCGGATTTGCAGCATATGGCGGATGCGGTCCTCGCGGGACTCAATGGAGCCGTACAGCATAGTCGTATGTGTTCTCATACCTATATTATGAGCAGTGCGGTGAACCTCCAGATATTCCTCGACATTGGCTTTGTCCACACGCATTTTTTTGCGGTACTGGTCGGATAGAATCTCCGCCCCTCCCCCGGTAAGTGTCTTCAGTCCGGCGGCGCGCAGCTGCTCCAGCACTTCACGGATGCTAAGGCCGCTGATGCGGGTGAAGAAGTCGATCTCTGCTGCGGTGTAGGCCTTGAGAGTGACGTCAGGGAAGTGCTCGTTCAAGGCCCGAAGCGAATCAACATAGTACTGGAAGGGCACGTTATCATTATGGCCTCCGACAATGTGGAACTCGCGTACGCCGGGATGGATATGCTGCTGCACATATTGCACCATTTCCTCGCCGGAAAGGGTATAAGCGCCGTCTTCTCCCTCATCCTTGCGGAAATTGCAGAATGCGCAGCGGGATTCGCAGACATTGGTGAAATATAGACTCATGTTTTCGATAAAATATACTTTATTCCCGTTTTTTCGCTGGTTAACCTCATTGGCTAATTGCCCAATCGTTAATAAATCATTGCTCTCATATAAATAAACGCCATCTTCCAAATTTAATCTTTCTCCGCCGCGGACCTTCTCAATGATGTTCGCCATCCGGGCATCCATGTGGGGTGTTATAAGGGTAGACATATGATTTCCTCCTGAAGGTTGGCGAGGCAGTTGCATCGCAGAATCGTGTGAATTGGGGTCAGAGACAACCTCGTGACAAATTTCCGAATTTTTACGTATATCGCTTTTCCTATTATAAACCTCTCCCGGAGGGTGAGCAACCGCCGAAAAACGCAGGCCATACGGTAGAAATTGCATCTTTGCGGAGTGCTTACGACTTGAGGGCAGAGGAATAGTGGAGTATACTTGATTTTATATAAGCAGTAAAATGATTTTCATCATATTGTTTTACCTTATATTACTCGTATTTTGCTCATTCCTTAAGGCCTGAAGGCTGGTTGATAAAAAAGCTTAAGCTTCCAAAGCGAGTTTCGTACGAAGTAATGCAAGGAAGCAGAAGCTAACAAAACTTTGGGGAGGTTAAAGTAATGATTAACATAAGTGAAACAGCAGCTGGCCAATTGAAGACCATGCTTGCTGAGCAGGAAATACCTAATATGTTTCTCCGTCTGGGCGTAACACCCGGAGGCTGCAGCGGTTTCTCTTACGCTATGGGCTTCGATGATAACGAAAGCGACCAGGATGTGTATATGGACATTGAGGGTCTAAAGGTGGTCGTAAGCAAAGACGATATCCGCTACCTCGACGGTCTGGAGATCGACTTCGAGGAATCCGGCATGACCGGAGGCTTCACCATCAACAACCCGAATGCCAGCGCTACCTGTGGATGTGGTTCATCCTTCCGCACGAAGGAAGAAGCAGGGAATCCGGCGGCGGAGCCTTGCTAAACGTCGCTGCATCAACGTTTTTACAACGCTGATCTGTACGGCAGCCGATGCGCCAGCCACCCGCGAACATGTTTGGAATTGCGGATTGAGCGGTGAAATTGAACGTTAATGACCCCGAAGGCCCGGAGTTAACAACCCGGAAAATGCCGTTTGTGGGTTGTGGATTACGACCTCTACCACGTTATTAGTCGCGGACTAATGCGTATTGGAGGTCGTTTTTGTAACGTTAAATAAACGTACGCGGCGCGTTCCCAACGGAGCCCGCACGCTAAAGGAGTTTCCGAAGAAAATCAGCGGTCGGGCTATCCGATACAACGCCAACATACTGTTGCGGACGCTTAAGGGAAAAACCGAATACAATGTGCTGGCGCGAAGCTCATCGGGCCCAATGTATGCGAAAAACCACACACAATAGACTGGGGAACATTCATACTCCTCATGACTAACGCGGGAAGCCGTCAGAAAGCAGGCGGAGGGAGAAAAGTGAGGTATCGCTTAAGAGAGGCATAAGGCACCAACATCGTTCACCCGTCAGGGTGATTTATATTTGGCCCCGGGCGAGGGTACAAGCAAGCTCCTGTAATCATTGCAGGGGCTTTTTTTTATGCTCCAGGCACTCCTCCTGAGCACCCGAAATTGTCAGATTAGTGACTATATCCTATTCTCTCATAAAACATACTTGACTAGTGGGTATAATGGGATTATAGTATGAAAAAAGCTTGCTAAACAAAGAAAGATTTCCACAGAAATCTTTCATTTCATCCCGCATGGATCACATCAAACTGATCACTCCACACCGATCACCTATCACATCGCTAGATGTGAAGTGATTACATAATAATTGTATACAATTATACAATTGTCCGGGCGACCCGCAAAATGAATGGCGAGGAGCAATGAACCTTATGGAAATGCGCTCACGAAGATTGTCTAAGGATAATACCTACTACGCACTCAAGCAAAAAATAATAGACAGCGAGCTGGAGCCGGACCAGGCGGTTAACGAAGAGAGTCTGGCGGCACTCCTCGGGATCAGCCGTACACCGCTAAGAGAAGCCATCCAGCGGCTGGAGAATGAGGATTTCCTGGTGCGCCAGCCAAACGGAAGGCTTCGGGTAGCTCCGTTAACGATTACGGAGGTTGAAGAAATCTTCCAGATCCGCAGCATGCTTGAAGGCCATATTGCCAGAAATGCAGCCAGGAACGCTACGGCTAAGGATATTCAGCGATTAACGCTGATTCTGGAGAAGCTGAAGCACTCCTTTCAGATGGGTGACAATCAGGATGTTGTTTCCTATGGTTTTGAATTCCATGATTATTTATCGGAAATAAGTGCTCTGAAGACCTTTGAGAAGGTGCTGAACCAATTAAGAGACCGTTCACTCCGTTATTGCCGTTATGTCTCGCTTCATGGGGACTGGAACACACAGGCGGATGAAGAGCATCTTGCGATTCTGCAAATGATCATAGCCCGGGATGAAGACGGTGCAGAGCAAGCCATGCGGGAGCATATCTTAAGCAGCCTGTCTGCTGCACTTGAGCGGATTAGAGGAATTGAGCAAATGTAACGAAGGGAGAGTAGCAGACTTATGAAACCACAGCACGAGAGGGAAGAGGCTTTGGCAGCCCGGCTAACGGAAGTGCGGAGGAACCTCCACCGCGAACCGGAGCTTAGCTATCAGGAATTCAGAACCACAGAGAAGCTGCGCAAATGGCTGACCGAAGAGGGAATACATATCCTGGACCTTCCCTTGGAGACCGGACTTATAGCGGAGGTCGGACAAGGGGAAGGGAGCGTTGTGGCGATCCGCTGTGATATAGATGCGCTGCCGATTGAGGAGCAGACGGGGCTGCCGTTCGCCTCAGAGATTCCCGGAAAGATGCACGCCTGCGGTCATGACTTTCATACCGCAGTCATCCTGGGAGCCGCCATCCTGCTGAAGCAGCATGAGCATGAACTGCCGGGTAAGGTTAAAATTCTGTTCCAGCCCGCAGAAGAGACAGGTCACGGTGCAGAAGGCGTGCTGGCCTCAGGGGGACTGGACGAGGTAGAAGCTATATTCGGCATACATAATTCACCGGAGCTGCCTACGGGAGCGTTCGGTACAAGAACGGGAGCCTTGACGGCAGGGGTAGACCGCTTTGAAATTACGGTGAAAGGTGTCGGTGCTCATGCCGCTACTCCGGAAAAGGGGGTAGATACCATAGTCACGGCTGCGCAGATCATTACCATGCTGCAAACTGTAGTCAGCCGTCAAAATAATCCCCTGGAGCCTGTAGTGCTCAGTGTGACCCGAATCAACGGGGGCTTCACCTGGAATGTATTGCCGGAGAAGGTTGAGCTTGAGGGTACGGTACGCACCTACAATGAAGAAATCCGCAGCAGCATTCCGAACCAGATGACCCGGATCATTGAGGGAATTGCGGCAGCTGCCGGAGCAGAGGCGAAGCTGCATTGGTATCCCGGGCCGCCGGCTACGATCAATCACGGGGAATGGACAGACTTCACCAAAGAGGTCGCGGCCCATGCAGGCTATGATGTTCATGATATTCCGCCGCAAATGGGCGGGGAGGACTTCGCCTATTATTTGCAGAAGATACCGGGTGCTTTTGTGAACATCGGAGCCGGCCCGAACCATGCGCTGCATCATCCCGGGTTTGATGTAGATGAGGCGGCCATCCTGCCGGCTGCTAAGTATTTTGCTACACTTGCGGAACAGGCCCTTGCGAAGCTGCAGGTACAAGCCCGAAGCCTGAATCCTAAATTAACAGATGATTGAGGGGAACAACCATGATTGAATTACGGGATGTGTACAAGACCTTCACCCGCAAAGAGGTGAAGATTGAAGCTCTGAAGGGGATCAGCCTGAAGGTAGACAAAGGGGATATCTTCGGTGTCATCGGCTACAGCGGTGCAGGTAAAAGCACATTGATCCGCCTGGTCAATTACCTGGAAAGACCGTCTGAGGGACAGGTGCTGGTGGACGGGCATGATCTGGGCGCGTACAGCGACAAAGAGCTGCGGGCTGCCAAGAAAAACATCGGCATGATTTTTCAGCATTTTAACCTTCTGGAGTCCAAAAAAGTGTTCGACAATGTGGCCATTCCGCTCGTGCTGCTGAAAAAGAACAAAACCGAAATCCGCAAGCGGGTCGAGGAGCTGCTTGAATTTGTTGGTTTGAGCGACAAGGCCGGAAGCTATCCGAGTGAGCTGTCAGGCGGACAGAAGCAGCGGGTCGGGATTGCCCGGGCGCTTGCCTCGAATCCCTCTATTCTGCTCTGCGACGAAGCTACTTCTGCACTGGACCCGCAGACTACCAGATCTATTCTGCAGCTGCTCAAACGAATCAATGCGGAATACAACATTACAGTAATGATCATCACGCATGAGATGTCGGTGATTCAGGAGATCTGCAACAAGGTAGCCGTTATGGAAGAGGGACGGATTATCGAGCAGGGCAGCGTACTGGATGTATTCGGTCAGCCCAAGCATGAGACCACGCAGAATTTCGTGAAGACCGTCATTCAGAACAGCATGACTTCCAGCGTCCATAGAACACTCAGAGCAGAGCATGGAAGCCAGCTCTATAAACTGAATTTTGCCGGAGACAGCGCATCTGAGCCTGTTCTGTATGAGATCATCCGGACCTACGGAGTCAAGGTCAATATTCTGTTTGCGAATACGACGGAGATTCAAGAGACGACGCTGGGTACGATTATCGTTCAGCTGCAGGGTGATCCGGCCCAGGTTGAGGCGGCCTTGGATTACATGAAGCAGCATGAAGTACGGATAGAGGAGGTGAAATCCCATGTTCTCGACATCGATCACAAGTGAGCAATTTCTTAAGGCCATTATCGAAACGATCCAGATGGTAGGCGTATCCCTTTTTGTCGGCTCGCTCCTGGGCGTTCCTCTGGGCATCCTTCTGGTCATTACCCGTCCAGGCGGAGTACTGGAGAACAAAGCGCTCTATACCGTACTTAATCCGGTGATCAACATCATCCGTTCGCTTCCGTTCATCATTTTGCTGGTAGCTATTATTCCGTTAACAAGGGCAATTGTTAATACATCCATAGGAACCAGTGCAGCCATTGTTCCGCTGATCATCTACATCGCACCTTATATCGCACGGCTGGTAGAGAATTCGCTGCTGGAAGTGAATCCGGGTATTCTTGAAGCAGCTGAAGCGATGGGAGCTACTCCGCTGCAAGTCATATGGTACTTCCTGCTGCCAGAAGCGATAGGGTCGTTAATCCTCTCCCTGACCACAGCAACGATCGGATTGATCGGGGCAACCGCGATGGCTGGAACAGTGGGCGGCGGCGGTGTCGGTGATTTAGCCATCGTGTATGGCTATCAACGTTTTGACAAGGTGGTCATGGTCGCTACCGTAATTATTCTCATCATTCTGGTGCAGGGCATTCAATCCTTGGGCAACACATTGGCCCGTAAAATTCGCCGTTACTAGATGTTACATATAGAAAAGGAGACTGGCAGATGAGTGTATGGAGTAAGCAGGACCGTTTTCAGGCGATATTATCCGGAGAGCTTGCGGATCGTCCGATTGTCAGCGGATGGCGTCACTTTATTGACAAGGAACAGAATGCAGAGGATTTGGCAGAGTCCACGATTTCTTTTACGGAGAAATTTGATTGGGACTGGGTGAAGATCAATCCGCGGGCGACCTATCTGGCGGAAGCCTGGGGGAATCAGTACGACTTCGCAGACTATAGGACTGTATTTCCGAGACAGCTGACTACGGTTATCCCGGAAGCCAAGAATCTCTGGGATCTGGATGTGAAAAAAGCAACCCGGACCGCTTCGCTGCTGGAGCATCTGGAGGCCGTCCGGAAGATCCGCCAGGGCTTGCCGGGTACCCCGCTGATCCAGACGGTATTCTCACCGCTCACGGTATTGCTGTTCATCGTGGGGCGTTCCGCTTATGTTACGACAACCGTATTCGGCATTGAGCAGCCGGTAACGCTGGAATCGCTCTTCAAGGAACACCGGGCAGCTGCGCACCACGCCCTGCATGCCATTGCCTTAACCTTAGCGGATTATGTCCAGGAGCTTAAGCACGCGGGTTCAGACGGCTTGTTCTACGCTGTGACAGGTACAGCACATCCCGGATTATTCGATGAAGCGATGTTCGACGAGCTGTCCAGACCCTATGATTCCATCGTCCTGGAGGCTGCCGGCGACGGCAAGAATATTCTGCATACCTGCGGTGCCTATTCCCAGCCGGAGAAATTCAATGATTACCGTATCGACGGGATTAGCTGGGATACGATAGCCGAAGGAAATCCCGGACTGGAAGCGAACCTCAAGGCCACGAAGGTGGGCGGAGTGGATCACGGGCTGTTTGCAGGGAACCATCTGGAACAGATTGGACTGCAGGCTGAGGAAGCCCTGAAGCAGATGAAGGATCAGCCGTTTAGTCTTTCGCCCAACTGTGCTATTCCGTTAACTGTAACAGACGAGGCGTTAGTGCATTTTAAAAACACAGTACTCAAATAGGAGATGAAGACAATGAAAAAATTACTGGTAGTGATGCTGATTAGTGCGATGGCGGTGCTGGCTGCCTGCGGCAATAATAAGGAAGCGGAAGGCTCCGGGGACAAGAAAGAGATTAAGGTCGGATTCGGTGTAGGTACTTATGAAGAGCAATTCCGTCAATCGATTCTGCCGATTCTGGAGGAGAAGGGCTATAAAGTAGACATCAAAACCTTCTCGCAGAATATGCAGGTTAACCCGGCGATGAAGGAGGGCTCGATTGACGCGAGTATTTTCCAGAGTACAGCCTATATGGAAGCTATCAATGAAGAAATCGGTGCAGATATGGTGGGGATTGCCTATGTTCCGGGTGCGCCTCAGGGTCTATATTCCGTAAATCATACAACGCTTGATGATGTGAAAGACGGCACTACCGTTGCTGTTCCGAACGATCCAGTCAATCAGGAGCGTGCGCTGCGTATCCTGGAGGAGCTGGGCTGGGTCAAAATCAAAGAGGGAGCCGGCGTAGCGGACTTCAATATTAACAGCATTGAGCCGGATAAGTTCAACATTGACATTAAAGTGCTGGACCCGGCGCAGATTCTGGTCTCGCTGCAGGATGTGGATTACGGCGTGGTTAACGGGAACTACATTGCCAATGCTCCGGACCGGAAGATTACAGATGCCCTTAAAATTGAGAATACGCCCATGCAGCACAGAATCATCGTATCGGTTAACAAAAAGGATACGGATACCCAGTGGGCCAAGGATCTGAAGGCTGCGTATGAATCCAAAGAATTCGAGGAATACATCCTGGGGCAAGAGAAATATGCCGGGTTCATTCTGCCGGAAGCCTGGGCAAATAATTAATCAGGGAGTGAGCCGAAGTGATTAAAGGAAAGATTCATTTCATTGGCGGCGGGCAGATGGCGGAAGCGATCATCCGCGCCTGCATCGCAGGCGGTACGCTGGCTGGGGATCAAATCAGTGTATCGGACATCAACGAGGGACGGCTTCAGCACTTGAAGTCTAAATACAGTGTAGACACGGAGAGTACGCAGGAACAAGGACTCCAGGCAGCAGAGCTGATCATCATTGCGGTTCGTCCGCAGGATGACCTGACCGCTCTTGGAGCCCAGGTCCGGCAATCCGCATCCCCTGCTGCCGCTATCATATCGATTGTGGCGGGGGTAACGATTGCCCGGCTGGGAGATTATTTCGGAGCGGAACGCCCGATTGTCCGGGTCATTCCGAATACTTTGACCGATACAGGCTACGGATATAGCGGTGTAGCTCTGAATACAGCCGCTTCCCTGGAGCAGGTGGAGGAATTCCTGCTTGGCTTCGGCAAGGTGCAGGTTCTGGAGGAGTCCTACATTGATATCTTCACCGGATTCGGGGTAGCCGGACCCAACTACATCTATTATTTCATAGAGTCGTTCACAGATGCCGGCGTTCTTGCCGGATTGCCGAGGGAACAGGCCTGGAAGGTAGCGCTGGAGAATATGCTGGGAGCGGTGGCGATGCTGCAGCAGACCGGACTGCATCCGAGACAGCTGCTGGATATCAACAATTCGCCTGGCGGGGTCGGCATGCACGGGTTATACGAGCTGAATAACAGTGATTTCGCGGCCGGACTGCAGCGGAGTGTGCTGGCAGCCGTGAAGCGGACCACAGAGCTGGGAGTGAAGAAATAATGGCGGTGCTGAAATGGGATCACCTGGTACACTATGTGAATGATCTGGATCAGCCGGTGCAGCTCTTCTCGGAGCATGGGCTGGTGGCCTTCCGGGGCGGCTCGCATAAGGCTTGGGGGACCTATAACGCCTTAAGCTACTTCGGGCTGACCTATCTGGAGTTCCTCGGAATCGAGAACCTGGAGCTCGCACGGGCGACTGAACATAATGTTGTCGTGCGGGATGCGGTTACCGTTCTGCCGGAGCATGAGGTCTTAAGCAGAGTGGTCCTGCGGACGGATGACATTGAAGCCGTTGAGGCCAGATTGAAAACAGCGGGGTTGATATTATCGCCCATCATTGACGGCCGGCGTCTCGATAACAAAGGCAGATTAATCGAGTGGCGGATGATGACCATTGACGGTGACTTCCAGGGACTGGTCTATCCGTTCATTATCCAGTGGAGCGGAACAGATGAAGAGCGGCTGGAGAGTCTGACCGCCGCCGGAATCAACCAGCCCCATCCTGCGGGTAATGTGGACATCGTGAGCGCGGTATTCCGTGTCAGCGATCCCGCTGCTGCAGCCAAGCATTGGAGTGAGCTGTTCAGCCTTCCCGTTACCGGACCTGTGGGCGGCAGCTTCATTCTTAAGGCGGGAGATCAGACCTTTGAATTCGTGCAGGGCGCGGAGAATCAATTCAGCCAGGTCATTCTCCGGACCGATTCGCCTCTGCTTAAGGGAAAGACCCTGCATGTGGGTGAAGGGGAATATGTGTTTGAATAGACGATTGCCAGAGTAATGATGGACAGATAAAACCTCTTGATTTGTGTAGGTGCTACACGTTTCAAGAGGTTTTTTTAAAAATATAAGAATTTATATGTTTCATACGATAACTTATCCTTCTATTTCTCGCTGAAACGGTACCATCCTTAAAAGGACGGCAAAGCCGTTTCTGCTTGCTTGCTCGCAGCATATTTGCTTATCTGATACGTCTTGAACCCACCTGTCAGATTCTTAACCTTGAAGCCCTTTTGCATTAGAATCCGGGATGCTGTGTAGCCTCTCAAGCCGACCTGGCAATAGACCCATATCTCCTTGCTGAGATCTAGTTCGTCCAGACGGGCACGCAGCTCATCAACAGGAAGGTTAATAGAACCCTCAATATGTCCATTCGCATGCTCTAGTTCACTACGTACATCCACCAGTATTGTGGTGTCCCTATTCCGGCCGGATAAATCCCCGGGTACAAAGACTTCAGTCAATCCGTTAATTACATTCTCGGCTGTATATCCGGCCATGTTAACCGGATCTTTGGCTGAGGAATAGGGGGGAGCATACGAGAGTTCCAGTTCAGTTAAATCCGTAACCGACCCCTTAAACCGGATTACTGTGGCAATATCGTCGATTCGTTTATCCACCCCGTCGTAGCCGACAGCTTGCGCACCCAAAACCCGGCCAGCTTCATTAAAAAGAAGTTTTAAGGATAGCGGAGTAGCCCCGGGATAATAGGAAGCATGGGAGCTTGGATGAACATAGACAACACGATACGGGATGCTAAGCCGCTGCAAGGTCTTTTCATTATTCCCGGTGGATGCACCAGTCAGGCCGAAGACCTTAATGATGGATGTGCCTTGAGTCCCTTTGTAAGTGGTACCTAATCCGCTGACATTATCCGCAGCAATGCGTCCTTGTTTGTTGGCAGGTCCAGCCAAAGGAACAGCTGTCTTATGGCCGTTAACCAAATCCACGATCTCTACAGCATCCCCTACGGCATAAACATCCTGCAGATTCGTTTCCATTCTCTCGTTGACCAGAATATGTCCTCTGGGTCCGAATTCAAGGCCGCTATCCTTCAGGAAGGAGGTGTCCGGTGAAACGCCGATGGCCAGCAGGACTAGTTCACTCCGCAGAACTGTGCCGCTTGCCAGGTGTACCTGAATTTGCTCACCGGCCTCCTCAAAGCTCTGCACCATGTCTGAAAAAACAAGCTTTACCCCGTGAGCCTCCAGCTCTTTGGACAACATGGCAGACATTTCGGAGTCGAAGGGGGCCAGCAGTTGAGGTCCTGCCTCAATTAATGTGACTTCCAGACCGGCTTCCTTCAGATTTTCTGCCATTTCCACGCCGATAAAGCCGCCGCCGATGACTACCGCCGAACGTGTGCCCTCTTCACTTACCTTCGTTTTGATTTTGTCTGTATCCGGAATATTCCGCAGCGTATGAATTTTAGAACTCTCTATTCCTGGCAGGGAAGGACGGATGGGTTTCGCACCCGGTGACAGAATGAGAGCATCATAGTTCTCCTCATATGAGCCAAGCTCCTTGCTTTGCACAACGACTTTTTTTGCAGCCGGGTCAATGGAGATTACTTCACTCTGGATGCGCACATCAATATTGAATCGCTTATGCATGGCTTCAGGTGTTTGTACCAGCAATTTTGCACGATCCTGAATAGAGCCTCCGATATAGTAGGGCAGACCGCAGTTAGCAAAAGAAATATACGGGTCACGCTCAAACATCACAATATGTGCTTCTTCATCCAATCTGCGTAATCGGGCTGCTGCGGATGCGCCTCCGGCAACTCCGCCGACAATCAGTACTTTTTTATTCATGTCTATTCCTCCATTAATATTTGTATCAGTTGTCTGGTTCTTTCGTCTTTAATAGAATAAATAATCTCAAGACCGTTTCTCTCAGTCTCTACAATACCGAATGCTCTGAGCTTCTGGAGATGCTGTGAAACCGTTGATTGTGGAAGCTCCAGACATTCCTGCATGTAGGTTACATTGCAGCTTCCTTTATCAATAATTCCTTTTACAATACATAATCTAACCGGATGGGCTAGAGCCTTTAGTAACTCAGCCGCCTGAGCATAAGCTTTAAATTGTTTGTCCATAGGATGAGCAATCACCTCGATTCGTTAAATCGTTATAACGTAATATTACGATATATAGATATATAATGCAATCATAAGATACGTGTAATACTGTTGACAACATAGAGCAACCGATCTATTATTATTCGTATACCCCTAGGGGTATAATGTTAAAGTCAATGCATGATCCAAATAACTATGATTTGGAGTGCAGGTTATAACGAATTTCAACTATATACAATTAAGGAGAGATTAACATGGCATTCAAAATTTCAAAAGAAATTACACCCCGGCAAGTAGCAGCGCAGCTCAAGAAGGGGGCGCCTCTTAATATGCTTGATGTTCGCGAGCTTGGAGAATGGGCGGAGGGACACATCGCCGGTGCTAAGCATATTCCTCTTGGACTGCTTATGGAACGGCAACATGAACTGGATCCTGCACAAGAAATCATTGTTATGTGCCGAAGCGGGAGCCGGAGCGGCCTGGCTTGCGAACTGCTGGGCGAAAAGGGGTTTACTGTTGTGAACATGACAGGTGGACTTAGTGCATGGACGGATGAATTGGTGCGTGACTAACCCCGCACAACTCCGCGCTGCAGCGCCTGGGTACGATCAGCTGCTGCAGCACTTTTGAAAGTACTGCAGAAAAGTACACATTGCACCAGCAAAAGGAGAGAGATATTGTGAACACAGGTTCAATCATTAATATTGTATTGATCGTATTGCTGCTCTGGTTTGTCTATTCCCGTATAAGACCGGCTAAAGGTTTAAAGGCACTGGGTCCACAGGATTTCCAAAACATGATGGAGAGCACGGATCAACGCTTCCTCGTAGATGTCAGGGAGCCGGGAGAATATAAGACCGGGTATATGAACGGTGCGAAGAATATCCCATTATCCCAGTTATCCGGTCGCCTAGGGGAAATAACCAAGGATAAAACGGTTTTTCTATACTGCCAAAGTGGAATGCGAAGCAAGAACGCAGCCAGAATTCTGCAGAAAAACGGTTATTCAGGACTAGTCCACCTGCAAGGCGGACTAAACGCATGGAGCGGTAAACTGAAGCAAGGATAAGGGGAGTATTGGATGAAAGCCCAACTTGATTTGGTGGATGACTTAGCTGAATATGTGAACCGAAAGCTCTGCAGTCTCTAGATACCATATAGAGAACCCCAAAAACCACTAGGGTTTTGGGGTTCTCCTTTTATTTTCGCATAAGAATCTGGTACATCAGCATGGCGGCTTCGTCACATGGACACTTGGTTGACGTTAATCACCGGCAGGAGTGGGGGGAGATATCGCGAATCATGAATAGTAGGCGTAATGAAATTTACGAGTATTGGAGGCAACGGCATGTTGAAGCTATTTCAGTATAATTGGCAAGTGCGCAAAGACTGGTTCGACTGGTGCGGTACGGTTGACGGGGGAGAGCTGATGAAATTACGCACCGGCGGTATAGGCTATATCCTCCCCACGTTATATCACATCGTGGCAGTGGAGTATGGCTGGATCTGTGGCGGAATACAAGAAAAAGAGATTGAGATTCCTTCATTCGAGGAAGTAGCCAGCTTGCAGCAGGTCAAGGATTTATCCGCGCGGTGTCATGAGGAGCTGGCTCCATTCGTGTACGGCTGGAATGACAGCATGGAAGACCGGATCATGATTGATATCACGGATGAAGGGGAACGCGAACTCCACAGATACGGCGAAGTTATGCGGCATCTGATTGCCCACGAGATCCATCACGCCGGTCAATTGTCTGTATGGTCACGGGAGATCGGGAAGCCGCCGGTTACGGCTAACTTTATTGGCAGAGGACTGTTTAACTAAATGCTGAAATTGACCCGAAAAATGAAGGTAATAGCTGCGTCGAGTATATTGTTCATAGCACTGCTGATGATCTCTTGGGGAGTCTATGCCAAGCCGATGCATGCGGCCTTGGTCAATTACTCTAACATGGTTGAAGTGGCACCGGATGTTTATATAGAGCCGGATATGTCAAAGGATCTGCAGGATCAGCTGCTATATTACGTTGCGCTTGCACAAGAGAAGGTCGCGGCTATTTTGGGTGAGCGAACTTCAACTCCGAATTTAATTGTGGCGTTAACTTCCAGGAGTCTGGGAAAATACACTGAGAATCCGACCGGACAAACCTATTACCTGCCCTGGAATAACTATATTGTGATCGGCCCGGACGGGTTTAATGAAAATGTGATTTCGCATGAATTCACCCACGCTGAATTGAGGGAAAGACTGCGCAACCGCAAGGTAGTGCCCGTATGGTTTGATGAAGGTCTGGCTTCGATGGTAGACGGGAGATTGTCTAATAGCACAGCACTATGGGAACAGGTAACCGATAAAGGGAAGAAGCCTGTGGATTACGGCCTTTTAGACTCGTATGATGCCTTCAGTTATGGAACTCCGGAAGCATGGAAGAATTACAATTTGGCTTGTTATGAAGTTACGCGGTGGTTCTCTAGTGCAGGAGAAGAGGGGCTCCTCAAGTTAATCCAAGCGTTGAACCAAGGGGAAGATTTCGCAGAGCAATATGCAAGAATTGAACTTGCTAAGCCATGAAGCCACCCCGGATTACAACAGTAAGCATAAGGATGTGACCAAGCATGCAATTTGAAACAAACCGGCTGCTGATCCGGGAATTCAGGTCTGAGGATGTCCAGCGGGTACATGAATATGCCTCCGATCCGGCAGTGGCCAAGTATATGATCTGGGGACCCAATTCCCTGGAGGATACCCGGAGCTATATCCGGCTGACCTTGGATATGCAACAGCAGGAGCCGCGCCAGGGGTTCGAGTACGCAGTCGTTCTGAAGCAGGGGAATGTACTGATAGGCGGCTGCGGGATACATATCAGCGGAGAAGGCCAGGGGGAGATCGGCTACTGCTATAACCGCTCCTATTGGGGTCAGGGTATTGCAAGTGAGGCTGCCGCCGTGCTGCTGGAATGGGGCTTCAATGACCTTAATCTTCACCGGATCTACGCGACCTGCCGCCCGGAGAATACCGGCTCTGCCAGAGTCATGCAACGAATAGGAATGGTATACGAAGGGCATCTGAGAGAACATATGCGCCATAAGGGGAAGTGGCTGGACTCTTACCAATACTCTATCCTGAAGGACGAGTATATGGCGGCACGCGGCTGAATTGGAACAACAGCCCGTTCGCGGAGCGTCCATTCATGTGCATACGTTGATCTTACGCAAAAAAAGAAGACGTCCCTGACGCCATTTTATGGCTTTGGGGACAGCTTCTTTTTGCTTTGCTTGCTGCACTGGATTGTTTATGGCTGCTCCGCATATCTCCACCAGGCAAATGTTCCGGCTATTCCGACTATTCCTGTATACGCAAGTATCAATATACTGCTGAGCTGTAAAGAACCGGTGCTTTGAAATACCGACGGGATGGTCCATGGGAAATAGGGTGCAAATCCAAAAGAGGAGAGCACATTGGAAAGAATGACGATGATCAGGATGAGCCCCAGGGGTGCCAGATAGCCCTTGGTCACGTTAGCCAAAAGAATGGTTGGTGCGGTCACAAAAATGAACAATAGAGAGGTGATTAGGAACTTAAAGAACAAGCTCGAAATGAAGGAAGCGGACCCGCCCTCAACTCCCATAATCGCCCCTACGGCAAAACCTACGGCAAACATATAGACGGAAAGTAACAGGCACCATGCTAAAATGACAAGGAATTTGGACAATACAATTTTCGCTCTGGACACGGGCTTTGCCAGCAAATCTTTAATGGTTCTATCCGCAAACTCCCGTCCGAATACCCATGCCGCAACAAAGGTATATCCGATAAGTCCCAGCGGGGCAAGTGTATCCAGCAATCCGGTTAAATACTGCTCCCAGTTGACACCGCCGGCGTCACTGGATAATACATTTCCGACGCCCATCATGATGGGCCCGAAGCCTAACACAAGAAACATGATCCAGAACACATTAGAGCGGATAATCTTGCGAATCTCACAATGTAAAACAGATAAAATATTCATTATTTAAACCCCCTGGTCATACCAATGGTGCGGAGAAAATAACCTTCCAAATCCTCCGTAATCACCCGGAGCGATGTTGGCGGCTGATTGCGCTGAACCAGCAGTTCGGCCAGCCGTTCAGGATGATCTGCCGCATGTTCGTTGGTTAGTTTAATAGAGCCGTCCGGGGTATCCTCAAAGGCATAGCCATGCTCTTCCAGCACCTTCTTTAAGGCAGGTTTGTTCAGTCCGTTCACGACCAGGCTTTTCTGTAAGGATTGCTCCAGCTTATCCATTGCGACTTCTTTAACAAGCTGGCCTCCGTGAATAATCCCAATGCGTGTGGACACTTTCGAGAGCTCCTCTAACAGATGGCTGGATATAAAAATAGTTATTCCGAAATTTGTTGCCAAATTATATAACATATTCCGTATCTCCGCCACGCCTGCGGGATCAAGACCGTTGATCGGCTCGTCCAAGATTAGAATTTCCGGATTGTGAATCATCGCTTTGGCGAGTCCCAGGCGCTGTTTGTTACCCAAAGAGAGATGTTTTGCTTTTTTCTTTTGGTGCGGCTCAAGTCCCAGCTTATAGATCACCTGATGTACGGCATCCTTGTCAGGTACCCCTTGCATGCGCCTTGCGATGTCAAGATTCTCAACTACAGTCAGATCAGGGTAAAAAGTAGCCTCCTCCAAATATCCAACCTTACTCCATAATTTATAGTTTCCGGCATCGACCTTTTCACCTAACATATAGAGCTTGCCGGAGTTTGGCTTCAGCATCGCTAGGAGCATCTTGATGGTCGTTGTCTTCCCGGCGCCATTCAGTCCCAGGAATCCGAAAATCTCACCGCGGCTCACCTCCAGCGAAAGATTGTTTAATATGGTATAGTCGCCAAACTTTTTGTGCACACCGTCAATTTGTATAGCGGGCGTGCTGCTGCTTTTTTTCTTTGATAAAATTTGCATAGCTCCTAACTCCTCCTATGACAATTCCTATGATTGGCGGGGGGCGGCTGGCCCAAGCCCAATAGAACAGAGCCAATTCAGCGCTACCTCATGCAGCACGTTGATGTTATCCACCTGACAGTGTTCTAATCCGCCAAGCCGTCTATCCTCTATCGCGAAGAATGTCTTGTTTGTCGAACCGGCCTGCTCGTAATTCTTCATGGCCTGTGTCAGCGGATTGGGCTGAACCAATATCTCCTCCGCTCCATGCATGACAAGCAGCGGACATTCGATCTGGTGGAGTACGCCTTCAAGATCATAGGCAAAACGCGGATTCTCCGCAAAATCCTCCAGGCTTTCCGCCCCCAGAATTCTCATGCCGTGTGCGGCCAGACTTGGCGGCATCCATGACAGCATGGCTTTCCAGTCGAAGGCATGCGTACCGCCGTCGGAGATCACGGCAGCAATCCTGTGATCGAACGAAGCGAACCGCAAGGAGTCGTAGGCTGCAAAACTCTCCCCGTGCACGATAATCTTATCAGGATCAACTTCCGGCCGTGTGAGAAGGAAGTCGATGGCCCGGGAATGAAAAGCCTCGCTGTCCGCCCGTCGCCCCTTTCCCTTCTCGTACATCGATAGACCGGTGCCGGGCTGGTCATAGACCAAAAAGTTATATCCGCACGAAAGGAAGGCAGGACCCAGCCAGAAATAATTCTCAATGGACCACTCGTCACCACCGTTAAGCGCAAATACGGTCGGTTTTGGGCCTTCGATCCAGGAAGGGGAGAAGAAGTATCCATCCAGCTTGACATCCTCGTAATCAACCTCAATCTTCTCCGGGGGGACATCGAAGTACTGTCCGGCGGCTTCGAAGAGTTCATTAACCTTTTTAAAGATACAGATTTTCTCAGCATCCTCATCCATCACCGCATACTCTGCGATTCTGTAGTAATTGCAGGCACGAATGTAGCAGTTCCGCGCGGTATACCAGTTTCCGGCCGTTTCGGCCTCCTTGCCGTGTTTTTCCAATGCCTGAGCGGTGATGAGCCACTCCCTGTGCCACGTAGCCTTGTCATCGGGGTCGATTTTTTTGCAGGCCTCGTAGATTTCGGTGACATCCGTAGCGCCGAGGCTTGCCATACCCAAAGCTTTGGTAACCTGGTATGACATCATGTAATTATTGGGCCAGCGGCTGAACTCAATTGACATTTTAACATCCTCCTTGTCGGGTACCGGTGATTATCTTACTAGAAGTTATTTTTACATTCGAAGATGAAGCTTCGGTAAAAGAAAAATAAATGTTTATAAAGAGAATATAAAAAACTATAAACTGCTAAAAAAACAAAAAGGCTGTCGCCTGGGTGTCACACCCGACAACAGCCTTTAATCTTTTGTTGTTGAAGAAGAAGTGCGTAAATACAATCAGTGAAGTGAAGCCAGGGGGAGGCTGAATCTTATTCCCAAACCGCCATATTCGGAAGGGAAGGCCATAATCTCTCCCCCGTGATGCTCAATAATAGATTTACAGCTTGCCAGGCCCAGCCCAAGTCCGCCCTTTTGGATTTGCCGCGATTTATCCACCGTGAAAAATTTAAGGAACAGAGAAGAGAGATCCTTATCCGGTACGCCGATTCCGTTATCCTCAATCTGGAAATAGGCATGATGCTCCCGCAAATATCCGGTCATGTACACCTTCAGATCAGGCTTCCCTCCATACCTTACAGCATTGCTGAAGAGGTTGCCGAACACCCGGCGGATCATCGGTTCATTGACCGTCAGCCCGATGCTGTCCGTGAAGGAATGGCGGCAAGTCAGTTCAATATCAAGTCCCGCCAGCTCGTACTCATATTCAAAGGCGATGTCTGCAAATAATTCTGTTGCCTTTACACGTGTGGTCACCATGGATTCCAGCTCCAGTGTTTCTTTGGTGAAGCGGGAGAAATCATTGAGGAGCTCAACCATATAGGCTGACTTCTTTTGAATCAGTTCATAATATTCCTGCTTTTCAGTGTCGGGTAAGTCCTTATGTGTAGCCAGCAGTTCGGTGAAGCCGTTAATAGAGGTCAGGGGTGTCTTCAAATCGTGGGCGATGGCTGCAATCATATCAGTCTGTTCTCTGTGGGCGAGCTGAAGCCTGTGCTCCATCTTATTGAAGTGCTTATAAAGTTCTCCGATCTCGTCGTTACTCCTCGAAGCCAGCGGAGGCAGGGGATGGACCACATTGACTTCCCCCAGCCGGGTATTCAGCCGCCGGATGGGCTTCTCTATGCTTCTATAAATATAGATGATCAGAATGAAAAATATGCAACCCGCGATGGCAAATATGGGCAGCAGCAATGCTATATATCGTGAGTCCAGCAATGTGGTGCGTATAGGAGAATACACTGCAAAGATAAACTTCAGGTAGATTCCAATGGAAAACATAAGAATGAGAAGCATCAGCAGGAATAAGAGGGGAAGTTTTATTTTCAGTTTCATCCTATTGCTCTCTTTCCGTATATTTATAGCCTATACCCCAAATGGTTTTAATGAAGTTATGTTCAGGCCCCAGCTTCTTACGGATATTCTTGATATGAACCGTTACGGTATTGATTTCTCCGTACTCGTCTCCCCAGACCTTCTCATAGATCTGCTCACGGCTGAGTACCTGATTGGGATGACGCATAAGGATAGACAGAATTTGAAATTCTTTCGTGGATAAGTCGAGCTTCCGGCTATGCAGGAAGGCTTCAAACGTTTTATCGTTCAAAATAAGCGGAGCATCCGCCTTTTCTTTCCCGGGACTAAGCTCATCCCACTCTTTATGCAGCCTGTCCACTTTCCGGAAATGGGCCTTTATCCTGGAGGCCAGCTCCTGAATACTGAAAGGTTTGGTCATGTAATCGTCTGCTCCTATTTCGAGACCGACAATTTTATCAATGTCCTGATCACGCGCACTTAAAAAAAGGATGGGAACATTATAGGATGTCCGGATATTTCTGCAGACATCAAGTCCATTCATATCAGGCATCACTATATCCAGAACGATGAAGTCAATGTGATTATCATCCACTGCAGATAAGGCTTCTTCCCCGGAACGGGCTGTGATTACTGCAAATTGCTCGTACCTTAAACTTTTGGTGATGAGTTTTACGATTTCTTCATCATCGTCTACTACTAATATCGTTTTTGACATTTGACTACCTCCCAGACACAACCAGACCTGATATAAATAATAATTCGTTAATCTGGTTGATGCAATCTTCCACAGGAACGCCGATGAGCGTCCATTCAAGTGTACACGTTAATCTTTACACAAAAAAGAAGGCATCCCAGAAGCCATTTACGGCTTTGGGACAGCCTCTTTTTGCTGTTCTCTAGTCTGGGAATAGTATAGTTAGAGCGGCATACCGGCAACTTCGTTAATCTTGACTGCCTCTTCGGGATCAGCTGCAATCAGCTTGTCATACACTGCCTGATCCTGGGCACTCTGTGTTCTCTGCTGTACAGCGAGATACCAGCGGGCCGTTTCCCGGTTGACGGCATCGTTATAATCCTCATTCAGCCCTTGCTGCAGTGTGGCTGCGGCGGCTTGCCATTGTTTCGATAAATATTGGATCTTACCGGCGTTCAGCAGCATAACTGAAGTAATCATCGATCCCCGTCCCTGCTGATCTTCAGCCGGAAGGGTGCTGAACCATTCTTCATCCGCAGCCGCATGGGCATAAGCATCCAGTCCGGTTTTGAAATACCTTTCCTTATTAACCGTCTCCTGATCCCCCAGATCCGTCTGGCCCAGTGCATAAGCATCCAGTGCCCGCTTCAGAGCTGCGGCTCCTAACTCCTGGGAACGGCTGATCACTCCGTTGTACCAATCCGTAGTCCAGAGTGTACTGGTATCCGTCAAATCTTCGTAACCATTGATGAAGCCTTGCTTCACCGTTGCCCCAGCAGCTTCCCCGTCTCCGGTCAGGGATTGGATTCGGCCTGCATTCAGGGCAATCGTTGAGGTAACGAAGAATTCACGGCCCTGAAGCTGCTCGGGTGGAAGAGTCTTCAAATGCTCAATGCCGTCCGTTACATGCTTGTAGGAAGCCAGGGCACTATTGAAGTACTTCTGTTTCCCTGCCTCATCTTGCTTGGCATATGCCTGCAGCCCAAGGAGGGAGGCACGGCTGATCAGATGATCATACCAGTTAATATCCCACATGAACTTGTCCGCATTATCGAGATACACCCGGTAAGACTCTTCACTCTGGCCCTTCAGATCATAATATTTCGCCAGCTGGGACAGCAGATCTTTGTTATAAGGCTCACCTTCAAGTGCGCGGGTTAACACAGCATAGGATTCGTCCAGAAACTGTTCATTCTGTGTTTGTGTAAATACCTGCTGATCCAGCATGGACAGATATGCCGCCGATTCGGGATGATTCGGGCGGGTTTTGAGTGCTTTTACCAGAGGGGCTTTGATCTCATCATAAGATTGGCTGACGTTGACCAGCTTCTTGGCTGCATAGGCTTCAGAGCTGGAACTGATATACCCCAGAGACAGGAACAGCAGATACCCGGTGCCGATTCCCAGCAGCCCGAAATACCCGGCTCTGATCCAGAGCTTGTTCCACTTGAGACGGAGCGGTCTGCTCTCCATGACAACGGTCATCCCTCCCAGAGCGAGGAAGACCAGAATCCCCATGAACGCATAGCTCATATTGAAATCAAGCAGGCTGTGAACAAGAATCGACAACGCGATGATGAGATAGAAAAACCCGTTGTTATAATCGTCTTTGTCGCGCTTCAGGTATCCCCTGATATATTTGTAGAAAATGAACAGGATGAAGCCCATGAACACGATAAAGCCGAGGATGCCCACTTCAATCAGGTACTGCAGGAAAAAGTTGTGGACCTGGTGGCTCAGGTAAGGGTTGTTCTGGTAATGCTCATAGAGTGATGCCCAGCCCCCGCCTCCGGTGCCAAGTACCGGATAATCTTTGACCACCTTCATGGCATCTATATAAAATGTGAAACGTTCGAGCACACTGTGCTGCTTGAAGTTGATATTCTCCAGCCGGGTACTGATATTCGCCGGCAGAATATTGCGCGCGCTGGTCCCGATGAACAGGAAGGCGAGAATCAACACACCGGCGACAGACACCACAGGAATCCATGCTCCGCTCCAGCGGCGTGATTCTATGCTGCCGAGCTTGCGGCCCAGCCAAGGTGCTAAGTAATGCTGGACAACCCAGCAGAGCGTGGCAGTAGAAGCGGACGCCCCCAGCAGATAACTCCAGCCATGCAGGGCTGCCGTGGAAGTGAAGGAGGTATTCAGCTCCAGGCCCAGTCCGGTCACCGGATTCGTGATCAGCAGAGACAATACGCCGGCAATGGCAAGATTGATAATCCAGAGTATCTGCTGCACAGGCTTCAGGAAAAGCAGCAGGATAATGAGTACCACAGGCAGCAGGACCAGACCGCCGCGGGACAAGGTAAGCAGCAGGGAGACGATGAAGGGAACCAGCATAAATCCGTGCATCAGCTGTCCGTACCATTTCCGGGAGCGGATCAGCGCGAATAAAGCGACGAACAGAAAAGCCATCAGGAACGCTGCATATGTATTGGCATACTGGAAAATGGAAGTCAGGCGAAGCCCGTTCGAATCGGTCATCACCGCTTCAGTGTACTTGCCGTTGACCACAGTATCCGAGAACCAGCCTACAAGACTGCCGGCAAGCTTCCAGCTTCCGAGCCAGTTCAATAGACCGAAACCGACGATCACATAAGCGATTGCGAGAGTACCCAGCTGAATAACATTATTGAGCTGCCTCTGGCGGAGCAGATACACACTGGTAATGAAGACCGCCACATAAGTGAATTGGGTGAACAGCATGTTCATCGCCATATAATGTGAAGCGGCCCCCCACAGGGACAAGGCGTAAGTTAACGGGAGCAGAATTGCGGCTAAGGTAAGCAGATCGCGCTGCCCATCCAGCCTGAAGGTCTTGAAGTACAGGACAGCACAGACCAGCAGGAGCAGACCGCTCAGCAAGGCAGCCATATAAATGGGCTTCTCAAATTCCACTCTCATTCCGTTGAACAATCCAACCTGGAAGGGGGTCCAGCCCAGGAACAGGATGAAGGCAATGCAGAGCGCCCATGCGGGTCCGGAATTCTTTTCGGTCATTTTGGAAGGAGCCGCTTGTTTGCCGTATACAGGTTTCGACACGTTAAATTCTCCTTTTTTCGAATATCCACGCTACTAATCTTAACATAGATCCATTTAAGGTATATTGTGTAAAATGATGATAATGTGAAATTATGGATGAAAATTTAAAAAGCCAGAATGGGATAAGCAGGGTTGGAGCCGCGAGGCATATTCATAGCGGGTCTGGGGATGGATTTAGTATTTGGAGAGCAGCCGGGTGTTAAGGGCAGGATAAGATTCAGCTAATGAAGCTGTCCATCGGCACAGGCCAACCCTTCACGGTTTAATAGAATATAGTATCTCAGGCAAATCTATGAAGCATGTATACTTGAGATTCCGCTCAAAGGCAGCAATGATAAAAGGCAGTCTGCACTACGGATGTCTTTTGCCATAGCTGCCGGGAGCTTTGGTTCAGGCCGGAAGTATGAATTTGAAATTAATCATGAACACGATCAGGGCAGCGGCCCCCAGGGAAAAGGCAATACAGCCGGCGCCCAGAACTCTGCGGCGGTCTTTGATGAATTTGAAGCCCAGCGCGAAGACGAGTATTGTGGTTCCTGCCAGTACAACAGACATGCCAATCATCGCAAACCAATATAGGATTTCAAAAAACTGTGCCATTAGGAAACCCTCCCCTCCAGGCTATAATACAACGAATTTTAAGAATATTCCAGCTCTGGAATAAACGGAACACCGGGACATACGGCCCTTGGGGCTATATGCCCTTTTTTGCTGTGAACTCCATTACCACGGACAATCATACAGGAGGGTGCGGTCTTTCGTGAGTAATCTATAGGGTAGGCTGGGAATTCGAAAGGAGAGGGCGAAAAAATGGCGGGGAGAGAACTGGCAAGCAAGTTGCTGAAGACCGCGGCGTTGCTTAGCGATTCACGGGTTGCCGGTTACATTCCGAGAACCCGGGAATATAGTGCTGCCGGATTGTTGGCGATGCTGGGAAGATACGGGAATGTTGTAATTAAGCCAGTTGTCGGTGGCGGAGGCTACGGGGTGATCAAGGTGTTCCGGGATCACCGGGGTTATGGCTTCACTTATATGCATAATACACGTATATATCGTGATTTCGCTTCGATGAGGTATGCGCTGGACCGGTTCAAGGTAAAGCGGAGATATTTGATCCAGCAAGGCATTTCACTTGCCCGGATTTCGGGGCGTCCGATTGATTACCGGGTCAAAGTGGTGAAGAACGGCGATCATTGGGAATTCCGCTCCATGGTAGGCAGGGTAGCCCGGCCGGGATTGTTCGTAACTAACCTCTGTAAAGGGGGAACAATGCTCAGCTGCCGCCATGGACTGAGAAGGTCGCTCCCCGGAATCCGGACCTCTGCGAAGAAAGCGGAGATGCGCCGGCTGACTTTAGTCTGCATTGAACTGCTGGAACGGCATTTCCCTGGTATCGGCGAGCTTGGTTTCGATTATGCTGTAGATCATCGGGGAAAAATATGGATTCTGGAAGTAAATACAAGACCAAAATAACCAAAAATTAATTAAGGAAATTTTAATAATTGACGATAAATATAGTAATGAGATAATATTGCGTTTAGTCATGTCAAATCCGAGGTAATATGAACATAAAAATCCCAGCCAATTATGAACATTCTAAAAATTATTTTTAAGGATAAGCGGGAGCTCTTCCCCTGTGCATAACTATTATCCCCATAGTCCACCGTGCAGCACCTGACATTGCAACCCTTACTAACATATTATGCACAGGATCTCCACAGTAGCTTGTGGATAATGAGAACGCTTGTTCGAATAATGATAGTTTGCTATGATAGATTCAGATCCAAATAAAGGAAAGGTAGGTGAACGTTATGGTTGAATTGTCGGATGAGATGCTGCTGGACTCTTATCATAGAGCGATAGAGCTGCAATTGGAGCATGATTTCATCGCTCTGTTACTCGCTGAAATTCGCAAACGGAACTTACACTCTCCAGTTCATGCGGTTCTTCACTAAAGATCAGAGCAAACTTTTACAGCACCCAGAATTAATCAAACCGCAAGTAACACAGAATAGGGTATCTTTTCAAGTTGAGGTGGAATCAACCTGAAAGGATACCCTTTTATTGTAGGTTTTAGGTTATACGCAATTCTAGAGTTTGAGATTACTGCTGTGTCCAGGGGACAGCTTCGCTTCCGGATCAATATACACCTTGGCGTTATTCACAGCAGTCGGCGCTTCTCCGAATCCAACAGCAATCAGCTTCAGCTTGCCTGGATAGGTAGTGATATCGCCTGCGGCAAAGATACCCGGAATGCAGGTCTCCATGCGTGAGTCTACCACAATGGAGTTGCCTTCGATCTCAATTCCCCATTCCGCAATCGGTCCCAGTGAGGAGACAAAGCCGAAATTGACAATTACACTGTCTACTTCGATTTCCTGAGTTTCTTTGGTCTTAATATGGGACAAGGTTACCTTGGTTATAAACTCATCACCGTGCAGCTCAGTGATCTCAGATGGCGTAATTACATTAACCTTGGAGGCCATCAGATTCTCTACACTGTGTTCATGTGCGCGGAATTTATCCCGGCGGTGAATCAGGGTTACCTGCTCCGCGATAGGCTCAAGCATAAGCGCCCAGTCCACGGCAGAATCGCCGCCGCCGCTGATCAGCACCTTCTTGCCTTTATATGCATTCAGATCGCTTACAAAATAATTCAGGTTGGCTTTCTCGAAACGCTGCGCATCAGGCACTTCTAGGCGCCGCGGCTCGAATGCCCCTACACCTGCTGTGATAATAATAGCTTTGCTGTGATATTCAGCTTTATCGGTGGTGACGACGAAGTGGCGCTCGTCCTGCTTCACAACAGATACTACCTTCTCCTCCAGACGGATATCAGACTGGAAGAGCTCCATTTGCCGTGAAAGGTTATCCACCAGCTCCTGTCCGGTGATCTTAGGAAAACCGGCCACGTCGTAAATATATTTTTCGGGATAAAGAGCAGCAAGCTGCCCCCCCAATTGGGGCATACTTTCAATAAGTGTTACCGAAGCCTGGCGCATACCGCCGTAAAAAGCGGCAAACATACCGGCTGGTCCCCCGCCTATGATGATCAGATCGCTCATAGGAACGGATTGCTCTAGTGTCACGTAATATTACACCTCCGAGTTGATAGTTTCAAATTGCCATACTAGCGTACCTACTCATTATAAACATTGTAGGACCCTGCTGCAAAGGCTTTGATTTCGCTGAAAAATGTGACATTTTGTTGTATGATTGTATTTGATTAAAACGATACTAAGGTTTACAATGGATATGGTTATTTTAGAAATCCTTTAAGTTTTATTGGAAATTCTTCTGAATTTAAGTGTATAAATTCACAAAAGAAACCTGATTTTTTTACAAAAAATAACACATAGACAGATTCACCTGTTGGAAGGAGCCGGAACATGAGCAGTATTCCCAAAATCGTTATCCTAGGCGCGGGATATGGAGGTATTTTGACCGCCCAGCGGCTGCAGAAAGCTTTGAACTATAATGAAGCGGATGTAACTCTGGTCAACCGCCATGAATATCATTATTTCACGACCCATCTGCATATGCCAGCAGCAGGAACGGACAGCGTCGAGCATACACGCGTATCCATCTCCAAGCTTATCGATGAATTCAAAATCGATCTTGTTAAATCTTCCGTACAGGAGATCCGCACCCAGCAGAAGAAGGTTATTCTGGAAGATGGAACCCTCTCGTATGATTATCTCGTAATCGCACTTGGCGGCGAGCCTGAAACCTTCGGAATTCCGGGACTCGACAAATATGCGCTGACTATCCGCAGCATTAACTCCGTGCGGCTGATCCGTGAACATACCCAGTATCAATTTGCCAAATACAAGAATGAGAATAATGCACAGGAGCATATTAACTTTGTTGTGGGCGGCGCGGGCTTCAGCGGCATTGAGTTTGTGGCCGAACTGGCAGACCGGATTCCGGCGCTGTGCAAAGAATATGATGTCGATCCAAGCATGGTTAACATCTACAATATTGAGGCTGCCCCTACTGCGCTGCCGGGGTTCGCTCCGGAGCTTGTCGAGCATGCGATGACAGTGCTTACGAAGAAGGGGGTAACCTTCAAGTTCGGCGTGGCGATCAAGGAATGCCTGCCTGGCGGTGTTATTCTTGCAACCGGTGAAGAAATCAAGGCTTCCACTATCGTGTGGACCGGTGGTATCCGCGGCAACCGTCTGATTGAAGCTGCCGGCTTCGAAGCCATGCGCGGGCGTGTGAAGGTAGACGAATACCTGCGTGCTCCAGGACATGAGAATATCTTCATCATTGGTGACGGTTCCCTCATGATTAATCCGGAAGGACGTCCTTACCCTCCAACGGCACAGATTGCTATGCAGCAGGGAGAATGCTGTGCGCATAATCTTGTAGCGGCCATCCGCAGCCAGCAGCCGAAGAAGTTTACATTCAGCAACAAAGGCACCGTAGCCTCGCTGGGCAAAGGTCAGGGGATTGCAGTAGTGGGCGACAAGACCTATAAGGGCTGGACAGCGGCGCAGCTGAAGAAGGTTGTAGACATGCGCTACCTGCTCATTATCGGCGGCATTCCGCTGGTACTCAAAAAAGGAAGATTCCTCTAAGATGCGCCATTGCAGCGTACAAGTTCGCGGACTGCTCACGCGTGAGGAGCTGGACCGGTATAATGCTCTGATTGAGGTGGGTTCCTATCTTGAGGATCAGACACGGTATGATCTGGCTTACAACATCCAGAAGGAAATCGACATTCTCATTCTCCCGGCGATAGAGCGTCTGAAGGATAAAGGCCGCGCACGTGACCGGGCGACGGCTGAATATCTGGAGAGTCTGCGGGATGATGACGATGAGGACGATGAGGACGGTAAAGAACCTTCGGCATAAGTGATTTTAATAATTTGTAAACACGACAAACAGACCGCATACCTCTGCGAAGGGGCGGTCTATTTGCGTTTATTGGACAGCAGCGCTGCCATAAGCGAACCAAAAGTTAATAGGGCGGCCACTTGGAAAGACCAAATAAAAATAAGGCTTCCATCGAGGAAACCTTACCTTTACATAATTGTGGCTATTTCCCGCTTTTAGAGCTTCAGCATCTCTTCGAATGATTCCTCAGTCAGCAGATTGCCGACATAGAAGGGACCGAACTCGCCGTAGCGGGCACTCACTTCATCAAAGCGCATCTCATAGACCAGCTTCTTGAACTGCAGGGCATCTTCAGCGAACAGGGTCACGCCCCACTCCCAGTCATCGAATCCGACGGAGCCGGAGATGATCTGCTTCACCTTGCCGGCATATCCGCGGCCGATCAGGCCATGCGAATGCATCAGCTCACGGCGTTTGTCCATGTCGAGCATGTACCAGTTGTCCGCAAGCTCGCGTTTCTTATTCATCGGATAGAAGCAGATATGCTTCGCTTGCGGCAGAATAGGCTTCAGCCGGGCGGCAACATGCGGATTCAGCATCGGATCGCTGCCGTCTCCCGCAGTTCCTCCTGCGGCGTAGTTGCTGAGTTCAACAATACTTACATATGAATAGGCTTTGGTAGTATATTGGGCAAAGGCGATTTTGTTATAAGCAGTCTCAAGTGCATTCAATGCTTCCAGGCTTTCCCGCAGAAACATCATCACGAAATCAGCTTTCTGGCCAACGATGGAATACACGGTGGAGCTGCCTTCCTTGGCTTCTTCCACGGCCCCCCACTCCTGCATGAAAGCATGCAGCTCCTCCAGGGCAACAGCGCGTTCTTCATCATCGGCTGCCGTCCAGGCAGTCCAATTGAGAGAGCGGAAGTCATGCAGGGCATACCAGCCTTCCAGTGTCAAAGCGGCTTCGTTCATGTTCTCACTCCTTTAAAGTTTGCATACGTTTAATATGTATAAACATATTTTCGAAAAGAAACGTGCACCGTTCTTATGAAGACGCTGCAGCCGTTTCCATTTGCTATTTGCATTGTATCGCATGCGAACGGCCAAGAGCAAACTCTGCAGCCGCCGTTTGCGCTGATCACAAACCACTGGACGATAATGTTCATTGCTTCGCTACATTTTTTCTAGTAAACTTACTATTATATAAGGTTTGGTGTGCGGTTCTTTATAGAGAGAGGGGATGGCGGTACGATGGGATTTATTCCAGTGTTTGTTCTGGCCGTTTTGTTCTTTGTCATGATGTTTGGCATTGGCTTTATCCTTAACATGTTAATGAAGACTACGTGGTTTCCCGCATACCTGTTCATAATCGTTATTCTTCCCGTAGTGGTCTACTCCATCTGGGACCGGAGCTCCATGTCGTTATGGGAGCATCTCTCAACCTTTCATGTAGTCGACTATCTGACCGGTATAGCCGGCCTTGCCGGTGCTGTGCTGAGCGGCTGGACCATTCAGAAGCTGCGGCTGGGCGGATACAAAATGTTCTGAGGAAAGTGCAGAGCAGGCAAGACAACAAACGGCTGATCTCCTTCAAAACTAAGGGGAAGCCGTTTTTTTCTTATCTTTTCCGCTAGAATCAGCAACTGTTACCAAGCTGTCGATAATAGGGGGAAAAGCAGCTTTTTTGGGCCTTTTTTTACATTTCCGGCCGGGTGTTTTGTGATAGAATAGAAATCTATATGATTTCGTATAGAAGAGGGGGAGGTTTCCGCAGATGCGTATGAGCAACCTGCATCATTTCACCGAACATCATCGGTACTGCGTTTCCCGCGAATTCGGTCTAAGCCATGTGGATGGACGAATGCTCGGTTCGGTCTATCAGCCGATGGTCGGCGCTTTTGCCATCAGCCTGTACAGACTGCTGTTCGAGCATATACCGGCTGAATCCATCGGCTACTCCGGTGTGGAGCAGCAGCGCAGGCTCTTTATGACTCTGGGCGTAGAGCCTAATGAGAAGGGCCGCAAATATTTAGTTGACCAGGCTTCACGGCTGGAAGCGGTGGGGCTGCTGCAGACCTGCCGGATTTATGCCGCGGAGAACGATGACTATATGTATGAGTACGAATTAATGCCGCCGTTGTCGCCGTCGGAATTTTTTGCGACCCAGCATTTAACGCTGCTGCTAAGGGATAAAATCGGCAAATTTGCTGTATTGTCGCTGCGCGAGCAGTTCTGGAACCGGGAACCGGAAGAATGGAGCCGGCGGTCGATCGGTAAAGAGAATATTTCGCTGCCCTTTTATGATATTTTCGAGCTGAATACCCACGTAATTGATTACGAACTGGAGCAGGCGCTGGCCGAGGTAGCTACCGTGCGTCAGCCGGGAACAGTTGACGGCGGCGAGCCGAGTATCGGCTACAGCGACATCATTCTGCGGTTCCCGCGTGAGTCGCTCAACCGTGCGCATGTGGAGAAGCTGCGTTTCGATCATAACCAGATGGGTGTTATTAATTATGTGGCCCGCAAGTACGAGCTTGGCCCGCAGGATCTATGCCGCCTGCTGGACGAGGATGATGTCTTCACGCCGGATGGCGAGGTGATTCTGGATACACTGCAGTACAAGGCCAGCCAGCATTTCCGTCAGGATATGAAGCGCCAGGAGAAACGTGAGATCGCCGCTGCCAAGGTGGTATCGCTGCGCTCTGCTGCCGCTGATGAGAGTGATCCTTCCGGTGCGCCGGTGGAGCAGTCTGTCGAAATGGAGTTCTATGTAGAAGTGCCTCCGCAATTTATGTCCAAATGCGACATTCACCAATATAATATGATGCTGCGTAACGAACCTTATACACGTCTGCTGCAGACGTTTTTCCCCGGGGCTGTTCCTGGCCAGCTGATGGATATCTTCGAGAAGATCGATTTGAACTACAAGCTCAATGGTGAAGTTATCAATGTACTGATTCATTATTTGATGACAATGGTGGCCTCCGGCGGCGACCAGCGGATGAACCGCAATTTCGTGGAGGCCATTGCCTCCAACATGCTGGTTAAGCAGGTGAATACTTATGAGAAGGCTGTGCATTATATCCGCGACCAGTCCAAGGTGAAGGGCAAGGGGGCGGCTTCCGGCTCTGCCGGCACGGCTGCGGCGGGGACACGCCAGCGTTCATATACGAAGAACACCGGACGTTCCGGCAAGCCGGAGATCCCGATTGTGCTGGATGACGGCAGTGCCGGGACCGTATCGGATGAGGAATTCGCGGCGATGATGAAGAAAGCGGCCGAGATTAAGGCAAGTAAGAAAAAGGGCGTCCTGAGAACGCCCTAAAGAAAGAGAGGTGCGGCGATGGAGTCTATGGGCGAAGTGCTGCGTTCGATGAACAATTCCGCTCTGCGCCAGCGCTCCCGTGATCTGGAGCAGGGACTGTTTAATAATCCCCTGGTCAAGCAGCTTCAGGCTGATCATCCCGAGCTGGATGAGTCACGGCTGCGGCTGCACTTAAGCCGGCTCTACCAGTATGTCGAGGAGGACCGCCACTGCAAGAACTGTCCGGGCCTTGAGAACTGTCCGAATGATTTCCAGGGACATTACAGCAAGCTCACGGTGGAGACTGTTAACGGAATACCGGATTTGTATGAGCGCAAGACACCCTGCAAGCTGAAGATCGCGCAGGATAACCAGGATAACATCCGCAAGCGGATCCGCAGCTTCTATGTGGATGAGCGGGTGCTGAACGGCGGATATGACGAGACGGACATTATGGGCAAGGACCCCCGGCGGGCCAGTGCCGTGAATAAAATATTTGATTATATTGCGACTGTGCGGGCAGAGGGCCTGACTTCCCGGGGAATCTACCTGCAGGGGAGCTTCGGGACAGGCAAGACCTTCCTGATGTGCTATCTGCTCCATGAGCTAGCGATTGCCGGCCACAGCGGCGTGATTGTGTACATGCCGGACTTTATTGAAGAATTGAAGCTAATCATGATGGATAACCAGAAGCTTAAGGAAATGGTAGATACGATGAAAAACTGCGATCTGCTCATTTTTGACGATATTGGTGCCGAGAACCTGAATCCCTGGGCCCGTGATCATGTGCTGGGAGCGATTCTGAACTACCGGATGAACCGCAAGCCAACCTTCTATACCTCGAATTATCCGCTCGACGGTCTGGAGAAGCATCTCAGCATCACCAGCAAGGACGGCGAAGAGGTCTACAAGGGCCAGCGGCTGATGGACCGGATCGCCCCGTTTGTGGATGTCATTCCACTCCATGGGGACAATCAGCGGGGTACGGTAAGATAAATTCCGCTGCATGATATATATTACTGGACGGATCATTTATAATCCCGCCGCTTACGGGCTGCGGAGGTTATGAGTGGTCTGTCTTTTGTTGCTTAAGAGAGCTAAATGTTGTAAGGAATGCAACTTGGGAGCATAAGAAACGGGGTGTTTATGAGGAATGTTGTACAAAATACAGCAATTGTCGCGCTTAACTGCTCGGTGGGGGTGAAATGCTGCTTTTCATACAACAATTCCCGATTTGGACCGCTTTAGCGAAGGAAATGTTGTATTTGGCGCAGGATTTTGCGTTACTCAATCATTCAAATCAGCAGAAATAAGAGCTGCTTTGCCCGCACACAAACAGCGGCGGGACCGCGGACATGAAGTCCCTGGCCCCGCCGCTGTTTGGTATGAGTTCTCTGTATGCATCTAGCTTTTTGCGTAAACTTCGGTGTTGCTCTGCTGCCTGCAGCTTTATTCGGACATAATAAACTTGATGATAACCATCCCGAAGAAAACTACGGTCATAAATCCTGTCATTCCAAAAAAACCGGCCATTAGGTCGCCAAGGTCGTTACGGGGCTCTTCGTTGACATGCTCCCGCGGGTCACGGACTTGCGCGTTGACATCCATCGCTTCTTCCTCCTTGCTGTTGCATGACTGTGTGAGTTGAGTTACAGTTATACATGTGAGAGAAGTCATTGACAATTAATGCGCTTTCTTCAAGTATACGAAGTTGCCGGGAAGATGTAAAGATAAGATCGGCGCCTAGCCTTGTATGAGATGCAAAGAGGTGATTCGATGATAAGTATTAGACCTATGGAACCGCAGGAATACGATTTTCTAATGGATATGCATTATGAGTCAATCAATATAGTCCAAGGAAAGCCCTCCAGGAGTGAGCTGCTGAGTTCACCGGATATCGTGAAGTACAACGAGAATTGGGGAAAAGAAGGTGATAGGGCACTAATCGCTCTGATTGACAATCAGCCCGCAGGTGCAGCCTGGTACAGACTGTTTGAAGAGACGAACCAAGGCTATGGATTCGTGGATGCTGAAACCCCGGAATTAGGTGTCGCTATACGGCCCGGCTATAGAAAGCGGGGCTTGGGAATCAGACTTATGGAGGCCATCATCCAGCAAGCCGTATCCGATGGATACCCATCGGTTTCTCTTAGTGTAGATCCGGAGAATCAGGCGGCCGTCCGCTTATATGACAAGCTTGGATTCGAATATTTCGGGATATCCGGAACCTCCCGGACAATGAAGTTAAACCTTAGGCTAAATTGATTTTATACAATATAATTTTATAAAATATATAACAAATGCATTGCAATTATGTTATACTGTTAATGTGTCGGTAATAGGTAATCTGGTTATCATATTACATGCAGCATTTTATTTCGCTATATTCTCGGAGTAATTTTCGCGGACTTGGCTCAGGCTATAGAAGCGGATCTTATTTCGTACAACTTAAGCGCATGCTTCCGAAGTAGCTTTGCACGATCCTGTTTCAGGAAGCGGATGCTCACAAAACTTTTGAGGAGGAACAATATCATGGCTATCGTGAACGTGTCTGACCAATCCTTCGGTAATGAAGTAGAAGGTCAAGGTACTGTAGTAGTTGACTTCTGGGCACCTTGGTGCGGCCCTTGCAAAATGCTTGCCCCTATTCTGGAGGAATTGTCCACCGAGCTGGGAGACAGCGTAAAAATCGCCAAATTGAATGTGGATGAGAATCCGGAAACGGCTTCCCGCTTTGGAGTAATGAGTATTCCTACTCTGATCTTCTTCAAAGACGGTCAACCCGTGGACAAAGTCGTAGGACTGAACTCCAAGGATTCCCTTAAGAATATTGTAGCTAAGCATCAATAATTGATTATAATCTGCGGTATCCGGAGCCTCGCGGCTCCTTCAGACAAAGCGCCTTCGGTTTCTCCGAAGGCGCTTTGTCTGTCAAATAGAAACGGGTGTTCTATAGTAAGGCTTGAATCTGTAGTACATTCTATTCTAAACTTACCTTATAACAGTGTAGTAACAGGTGGGGGAGAACTCATGGATTATATGGATAATATCCGCAACAAACTGGCGCTGCTGCCTGATCTGCCCGGCTGCTATCTGATGAAGAATGATGAGGGTACGATTATTTATGTGGGCAAGGCCAAGGTGCTGAAGAACCGCGTGCGCTCTTATTTCACCGGCAGCCACAACGGCAAGACGCAGCGGCTTGTCGCCAATATTGTTGATTTCGAATATATCGTCACATCGAGCAATATGGAAGCACTCATTCTGGAGTGCAATCTGATCAAGAAGCATATGCCGCGTTACAACGTGCTGCTGAAGGATGATAAGACTTTTCCGTATTTGAAAATAACGAATGAAGCGCATCCGCGCCTTGAGGTCACGCGGCGGGTGCTGAAGGATAAAGCTAAATATTTCGGCCCGTATCCGAATAGCTATGCGGCCCAGCAGACCAAGAAGCTGCTGGACCGGATGTATCCGCTGCGCAAGTGCGGGGTGATGCCGAAGGAAGTCTGCCTGTATTATCACATGGGCCAGTGTCTGGCTCCCTGCGAGAAGGAAGTGCCGAAGTCGGCTTACGAGGAGATTACGCAGAGTATCTCGTCCTTCCTGAACGGGGGGCATGATGCGGTGAAGAAGGATCTGCAGAAGAAGATGCAGGAGGCCGCAGAAGAGCTGTATTTCGAGCGGGCCAAGGAGCTGCGGGACCAGATTATTCACATCGATGCCCTGATGGAGAAGCAGAAGATCAACACGGTTGATACCAAGGACCGGGACGTCTTCGGCTATGCAGTCGATAAGGGCTGGATGTGTGTGCAAATCCTGTATATGCGGCAGGGTAAAATGATTCAGCGCCACTCGTCGGCTTTTCCGTTCTACGGGGAAGCGTACAGTGATTTCATGTCCTATGTGACGCAGTATTACAGCGATAATCCAGCATTGCCGCAGGAGATCCTGCTGCCGGATATGCTGAGTGACGGAGCTGTCAAAGCGCTCACGCCAGAGACCGGTACAGGTGCTGCGGTAACGGGCTTGCAGACTGCTGCAGGCATGCTGGGCAGTAAGGAGATGCAGGCAGCGCTGGAAGCGGAGGATAGGGCGGAGGTTGCAGCGGAGCCGCAGTATCCGGCGGAACAGGAGACGGCTGCTGAAGGAACTGTGGATGCGGCCGGAGGGGCGGCAGCCCTGCAGGAATGGCTGGGCATCAAGGTACTTGTGCCGCAGCGCGGGCTCAAGAAGCAGATGGTCGGCATGGCCTGCCAGAATAGCCGGGTGGCGCTGGATGAGAAGTTCCGCCTGATTGAGCGGGATGAGGAGCGCACCTCCGGTGCGGCGAGCAGTCTGGGGCAGAGTCTGGGACTTGCTTCGCTGAACCGGATTGAAGCTTTCGATAACTCGAATATCCAAGGAACGAATCCGGTCTCGGCGATGGTTGTGTTCATTGACGGCAAGCCGGCCCGCAAAGAGTACCGTAAATATAAGGTCCGCACTGTGCAGGGGCCGGATGATTATGAGACGATGCGTGAGGTCATCCGCCGCCGGTATGAACGGGTGCTTAAGGAGAATCTGCCGCAGCCTGACCTGATCGTGGTCGATGGAGGCAAAGGCCAGATCTCCTCGGCCATCGATATTCTGCAGAATGAGCTGGGTCTGTTCATTCCGGTCTGCGGTATCGTCAAGGATGATAAGCACAGAACGGCGCAGCTGCTGGTCGGGGATTCCGCCGAACCGGTGTCGCTGGCCCGGGACAGCCAGGAGTTCTATCTCCTGCAGCGGATTCAGGATGAGGTTCACCGGTTCGCAATTACGTTCCACCGCGAACAGCGCGGCAAATCGATGGTCACCTCGAAGCTGGATTCGGTTCCGGGAATCGGGGAGAAGCGCCGGAAGTCGCTGCTGAAGCATTTCGGCTCGCTGAAGAAGATCAAGGAAGCTTCCGTGGAAGATTTCCGTGTTCTGTCTATTGGCGAGAAGCTGGCCCGGCAGATTCTGGATGCGCTCAAGGATGAGGAACCGTCATTATAAATAAGCTCAAACGGTAACGAAACATAGGCCGGCCCCATGGGGCCGGTTTTTTTGGTTGGTTGGGGACTGATAGTATCATCGGAAATCCCACTGATTCCCCCTGAAGACGGGCCAAAGGAGGGGGAGTGTAGGCGAAAAACCGAATACAATGAGCTACTGTGAGGGGTATCAGGCCAAATGTAGGCGAAAAACCGAATACAATAAGCTAGTGTGAGGGTCATCAGGCCAAATGTAGGCGAAAAACCGAATACAATGAGCTACTGTGAGGGTCATCAGGCCAAATGTAGGCGAAAAACCGAATACAATAAGCTTCCATGAGGGGTATCAGGCCAAATGTAGGCGAAAAACCGAATACAATAAGCTAGTGTGAGGGTCATCAGGCCAAATGTAGGCGAAAAACCGAATACAATCTCCACAGCCCCCTAAAGAAGTTGGAGTCCTCCCCCACAAAAATGTAGACTAGATACAGGAGGAGGATGAACGGAATGGGACACTTAACAGGAACAAGAGAGAAGGCAGCGCAAGAGGTGTTGTCTGGCATTAAGGCGGAGGTGGTTGCTCGAAAGTATGGGGTGACTCCATCAACGGTGAATCAGTGGGTGAGGGATTACCGGGAAGCCCATGGGGAGCAAGATCATCCGTATCCCCAGGACCAGGTGGAGGAACGGAAGCGCCTGCTGGACGTCGAGCAGAAATATGAGAAGGCCGTCAAGATGCTCGGTGAAAAGGAGTTAGAGATTGAGATTCTGCGTGAACTGCTAAAAAAGCCAACCCCTGCTTATCCGAAAAAATCGAGGTAGCCGATATGTTCATTAAGCAGGGGAATACCGCAGCCTTGGTGCTCCGTCTCGTGGGGCTAGCAGAGTCTACGTACTACGACCGTAAGAAACGCAGGTCACTGTCCCCAACAGCTGTTCAAGGGGGGCGTGGAAGGCCCCAGCCAGGCTACTCCTTGAACGAGTCTGGCGAGAAGATTAGCGACGAGGAAATCCAGGAATGGCTGCTGGAATTAATCGCTGGAGAAGAGCACGTGTACGGGTACAAACTGCTGGCCAAGTGCTTGTGGAACCAGCACCGGTTGAAGCTCAATCACAAGAAAAGCTACCGGCTGTGTCAGGCGCTGGATATCCTGCAGCCCCAGCGTCAGAAGCGCTTTAAGCATCCCCGGAAGCTGCCGGAGAACCGGTTCATTACCGGAGCGGGCCAACTCTGGCAGATGGACATTAAGTACGGTTACGTGGTGGGCCGTGACAGGCACTTCTTTGTCCTGAGCATTATCGATGTGTTTACCCGTGTCATCGTCGGCTACCACCGGGGATCGTCGTGTGAGGCGAAGCATGCCTGCCAGACGCTGGGACGCGCCATGGAGCAACACTGCGCCCCTGACAGCGCACGTCCGGTGATTCGCACCGACAACGGACCACAGTTCGTCAGCCACCTGTTTGGCGACATGTGTGAAAGCTGGGAAATGACCCATGAACGCATTCCGCCTCGAACGCCGGATTTAAATGCTTTTATTGAATCGTTCCACAGTAATATCGATCGGGATTTGTTCCGCAAAGAGGCATTCGACACGTTCGAAGAGGCCTATGAAGCGGTGGACCGGTACATGGACTTTTACAACAATCGCAGAATGCATACGAGCCTTCGTAACATGCCGCCAGCTACCTTTGCGGAGTGGGTCCTGACTCTAGAAGACCGCTCCAGCTTCTTCTGGCCGAGAGAAAAAGCGAAATAAAGAGCATGTCTACGACAAGTACTGATTTTATACGGAGGACTCCGGGATAAGGGGGTCGCACCGCAATGAGCTACTGTGAGGGTCATCAGGCCAAATGTAGGCGAAAAACCGAATACAATGAGCTACTGTGGGGGGTATCAGGCCAGATGTATGTGGAGAATCGAACACAATGAGTAACTGTGGGTGATTTTGTACATAGATGATGAAGGTTCCGGGATATCTTTGCTGCGAAAATAAGTTAATCCTTACTTTCTGCATAAAATCGTTGATTTGTATAATTGCAACCGGTTTCGGTAAAAGGTACGCTTATCTTGAATCTATGAAAGCGCTTATATATGTAGTGATGTAGACTGCTTAAACCCAGGTAAAGGAGGCTGATGATCACACCGGGAAAGATTTTGTTTATGGGCTGGATGGCTGTATACCAATAGACATGAGGAGGATTAAGGGTAATGACATATTCCAAAAGGTTAAAACGCAAGAAAGGCATAAACGGCACCGCTTTGTTTCTGAGCATACTCATGCTGCTAAGTGTCGTAATGGTCATTCCGCCCGGCCGTGCGCATGCCGCTGGCTCTTATCTGCTCTCCCAGGACCGGCCTGCTTATGCGTCGGGCACAGAGGGCAACAATACCCCGGATCTGGCGGTGGACGGCAATACGGGTTCCCGCTGGAGCAGTGCATGGGGGGCAGATCCGAACTGGATTTATGTTGATCTCGGGGCATCTGCCGCAGTAGACCGCGTTGTCCTGCGCTGGGAAGGGGCATATGCCAAGTCCTACAAAATTCAGGTATCTCCGGATGAATTGAACTGGAGTGATGTCTATTCCACAACTACGGGAGATGGCAGTGTGGATGATCTCACACTCAGCGGCACCGGCCGTTATGTGCGGGTATTGGCAACCGCGCGCAGCCTGACGCAATACGGCATCTCCCTCTTCGAGTTCGAGGTTTACGGCACGGGCGGCGTTAATCCTCCTCCGGTAGTGCTGGGGCCGAATATGGCCTTGAACAAGCCGGCGACGGCGTCGTCTTATCAGGTGGCTGACTATCTCCCTGCTGGCTCCACATTGCCGGCACTGGCAGTGGACGGAAACTTGGCTACACGCTGGTCCTCTAACGCCACCGATAATGAATGGCTTAGCGTAGACCTTGGCAGCGTACGGACACTTGGCCGGGTCATCATCAATTGGGAGGCTGCCGCCGGACGGACCTATGATATCCAGGTTTCAAATAACGGCAGTTCATGGACTACAATCTACCGGGAGCTTCACGGCGACGGAGGCACGCTTAACCTTCCGGTCTATGCCAGCGGCCGCTATCTGCGGATGAACGGCATCAGCAGAGCGACCTCCTTCGGTTACTCGATCTTTGAATTCCAGGCGTATGATTATGTGACAGGCGACCCCAAGCCGGTCTATAACATTCCGGCACTGCCGGCGCTGACAACAGTGGCCGTAGGTCAAGGCAGCTATGCCGCGAATGACCTCTCGGTTCCCCAGCCCAAATATCCGCTGTATAAATCGGATGCACTGACTGCGCCGCTGCCTTCCAACGACTGGTGGCAGTCGATCATGATCAATCAGCTCGGCAACGGCATTATTACCCTTCCGCTCAAATCGAAATATACCAAGCAGGGACTAAGCGTTCTGAACCCGGGCGCAGGCTACTTAAGCGCCGATGGCAAGGCGCAGGAAGCCGCAGGCAGCCCGGATCTGTTCCTGATGGCCAGTAATATTAATACTTCAGGGATGTCGAACCGGATAACCGCTTACGGTGATTGGTCCGCAACTGCCGTATTAAGCGATGGTACTGCTGAGAAGATGAAGACGACCTTCGTCAAAGGCTCGCCTTATCTCTATTCACAATTCAGCGATCCGGCCAGTCCTGAACTGTACCTGCCGGCAACGGCCCGCTTCTTCGATGACAGCAATAATGCGATTCTGGCGGCTGACGGTGCCACGGTTACTGCAGACCATATCGGCATTGCGGTCACGAATTCCAATGGCGCCCCAACGCCCGTAATGGTTACCAGAAACTATGGGCTGTATGCACCGGCCGGTACAACCTTCAAGAAAGTCGGCGCCAAGCTCAAAATCCAGCTGGGCGGAGGCCAGAACTACCTGAGCTTATCGGCTCTTCCGGCACCCGCAAATCTGAATTACTTCTACCAGCACGGATATGCATTCGTGACGGATACGAAGGTGGCTTATACCTTCAATGAGACCACTTCGGATGTCACTACCACCTTCAATGCGACTACAGAACTCAAGCGTTCAGGCTTTCCGAATGTGGCGCTGATGGCGCAGCTTCCCCACCAGTGGAAGGTTACTACTACGCCGCTGACTGCTGTCTCCTTCCCGTCCATACGCGGAACGATGAAGGTTACGGAGGGTAATTCCTTTGCCACTGCCGATAAATTCTACGGCATTGTACCGCAGTTCACCGAGCCGGGTGATTCCGGCTACTCCCGTCAGGATCTGCTTAATTATCTGGCGCTGCTGGATACGGACACCGCCACCAATCTGATGCAAGCCGATGCTTACTGGCAGGGCAAGAAGCTGCATCCGCTGGCAATGGGTGTGCTGATCGCCGATCAAATCGGCAGCGAGAGCTATAAGAATCTGTTCCTCTCCCGGATGAAGACGGTACTTACAGACTGGTACACGTACACTTCAGGAGAAGCTAACTACTATTTCGATTACAACTCCGACTGGGGAACCCTGATCTATAAGAACAGCGAGTTCGGCGCGAACTCCGGTATAACGGACCATCATTTCACGTATGGCTATTATGTCTTTGCTTCCGCTGTACTGGCCACCTACGATACTGACTTCAGAAACAAATTCAGCGGGATGGTTGATGAGCTGATCCGTGACTATGCCAATCCCTCGAAGACCGATCCGAAATATCCGTACTTCCGCAACTTCGACCCGTATGAAGGACATTCATGGGCTGGCGGTTATGCCGACAATGACAGCGGCAATAACCAGGAAGCTGCAGGGGAATCCCTGTTCGGCTGGGTAGGCCAGTATATGTGGAGCACACTGACCGGCAACACAGCGTTCCGGGATGCGTCCATTATGGGCTTCACGACGGAGCTTAGAGCAGTGCAGCAGTACTGGTTCAACTACGACCAGGATAACTGGCTGCCGGGCTATACGCATAAATCTGTCGGGCAGATTTACGGAAGCTCGAACTTCTTCGGAACCTTTTTCAACGGCAATCCGGTGTATGTCTATGGTATTCACTGGCTGCCAACGGCTGAATATTTAACCAGCTACGGGTTCGACACAGCTAAGGCTGCCGGATTATACAGCGGCTTCGTAGCCGATAACAGCGGTCCGGAAACGGACTGGTACCATATCGTCTGGCCGATTCAAGCGCTGAGCGATCCGCAAGCTGTTCTGAATAAATGGAATCCGGCACTTCCGCAGCAGAATGAATTGTTCAATACGTACTGGTTCGTGCATAACATGGCAACTCTTGGATCACGCACCAAAGACATTTGGGCAGCGAACGGGTATAGTGCAACTGTGTATAAGAAAGGATCGGCATATAGTGCACTGGTCTGGAATCCGACGAATGCGGCAATTACCGTTACATTCCGCAATGCAGGAGGAATTACGGGCTCAGCTGTAGTTGAAGCCAAGAAGCTGGTGAAGGTTGACCCGACGAAGGTGAATTCGGGGACGCTACTTACTCCGCCTGCCCTGATAGCGGATACAACGCAGAATGCAGCTGGCCAGCCGATTGAGCTGACATTCACGGATAATGCGGCCTGGAGAAGCGCGGCCAGTGCGGTGAAGGTGGATGGAACCTCAGCGGCGGCAGCGAATTATACCGTGGCAGCCGGTACAATCATGCTGAATACCGCGCTGTTCCCTGCGGCGAAGACCTACACGATTACAGTTTCGGCAACGGGCTATAACGATGCTTCAGTGCAGCAAGTGGTCACTGGCGGAGCAACCTCCGCGAACCTGGCCCTGAACAAGGCGGTTACCGCCTCGGAGAATCCGAAACAGCCTGCTGCGGGTGCAGTGGACGGAGATCCGGGTACCCGCTGGGAATCGGCCTTCAGCGATCCGCAGTGGATTCAGGTCGACCTCGGTTCTAATCAGACGGTCAGTCGTATCCTGCTGAACTGGGAGGGAGCGTATGCCAAGTCGTATACGATCGAGACTTCAGCAGATGGTGCGAACTGGGCACCAGCCTACTCTACGACAACCGGAGATGGGGCCATCGATGATGTCAGCTTCGCGCCGGTCAGCGCGCGTTATGTAAAGGTGAACGGCACGGAACGCGGCACACAGTACGGGTACTCCTTGTGGGAACTGGAGGTGTACGGCAGCGGCGGCACCGTGACGCCGCTTGCTCCTCCTGCCCTTGCAGCGGATACAACGCAGAATGCAGCCGGCCAGCCGGTTGAGCTGACATTCACGGATAATGCAGCCTGGAGGGGCGCAATCAGCGCGGTGAAGGTGGATGGAACTACAGCGGCGGCAGCGGATTATACTGTGACAGCCGGTAAAATTACGCTGAACACCGCACTGTTCCCTGCTGCGAAGACTTACACAATTATTGTAACGGCAGCAGGCTATGCGGATGCTTCCGTGCAGCAGGTAATTACCGGTGGAACACCATCCGTGAATCTCGCCTTGAATAAGGCAGTTACCGCTTCGGAGAATCCGAAACAGCCGGCAGCAGGTGCAGTGGACGGGGACCTTGGCACCCGCTGGGAATCGGCCTTCAGTGATCCGCAGTGGATTCAGGTCGACCTCGGCTCTGCTCAGACGGTCAGCCGCGTCCTGCTGAACTGGGAGGGAGCGTATGCCAAATCCTATACCATTGAGACTTCGGCAGATGGCACGGACTGGACAACGGCCTATTCGGCGACAACCGGGGACGGGGAACTGGACGATATCAGCTTCACCCCGGTCAGCGCGCGGTATGTGAAGGTGAACGGTACGGAGCGGGGCACACAGTACGGCTATTCTTTATGGGAAATGTCGGTCTATTAATCAGGGCGGCATTGGCGATAGAATAGAGGCATCAACGTAAAGAAATGGTGAGGATTATGCATAGGTCAATGTTATTGCGGTTCTTGCAGAAGGGGCAGAACCGGCCTGCCTGCAATGGGGTGAAAGGAGGCAAATTGCTGCAATTGCTGTTAGTCATGCTGGTTCTGGGTGGTCTTGCTGCCTGCTCAAACGGTAGCACTGGTAACGCCAATTCTATTGACAGGACTGGTAATGCTGATAACGCTAATCGCAGCAATTCCGGCAGTTCCGGTGATCCCGGCAATACGCTGCTTGCACTTCATCCGGCTACCGCCCTTTCAGCATTGGCTGCCAAGGTGAAGCCGGTCCAGTTCACCGTATTTGTGAACTATGACTGGTATACGGCGCCGACCTGGGAGGGCAGGCCGCATAGCCGGTGGATCACCGATAATCTGAAGGTTACGCTCACTCCGGTACAATCCAGCGGGGCTGCCGCCCAGAAGCTGAACGCGATGATTGTCTCGGATCAGCTTCCCGATGTGCTGGTCATGGACCGGGGCAAGGAAGTGGAGCGGCTGCAAAAAGCAGGCAAGCTGGTGGCACTCGACCCTTATCTGACGGAATATCCTGAATTTGTCCAGACCATAGGCGAGGATACATTGAACATGCTGCGCAGTGAAGACGGCAAGCTGTACCAGATTCCGAACTGGTATATTAACGGCAGCAACGGCAGCGGTAACGCCGGTTTCCTGGTTGAGAAGAAGATCTACCGGGCGCTTGGCTCTCCTAAGCTGGAGACATGGGATGATCTGGAGGCTTATCTGAAGCGGGTGCAGCAAAAGTATCCTGAACTCGTCCCGATTGACTTCGGGGAGACCCGGGACGGAGCGGATATACAGATGATCGGCATGCTGTACAGCGGTGCGGGGGATAACCGGACACCAAGCTTCATCTCTCCAGGTTCAGGACAAATCTTCGGCGTGCCCACCGGGTTCCGATTGACTTCTGTGTACCGGGATCCGGCATTCCTGGAGACGCTGCTGCTGGCTAACCGGCTCGTCCGTCAAGGGCTGACGTCTCCGGATCTATTAACCGAAACCCGGGATCAGGTACTGGAGAAGCTCAAAACCGGCCGGATCGCTGTATTCGGCGCGTATGACGCCATCGTGGAAGGGATCGGCCGTGAGGCGGATAATCAGCTCTCGGCCAAAGATCCGCAAGACGGATACGATATCATCTGGCCGGTGCACCGGACAGGCGTTGATCCAGATAAGGTGTACCCTTCCGGATACAATACACTGGGCTGGAATGTCAATGTGATTACAACCGGTGCCAGAGATCCGGAAGCCATTTTCTCCTATATGAACTGGGCGACGAGCCCGGAGGGACAGCGCATTATTTTCTTCGGGCCGCAGGGTATGTTTTATGATAAAGTGGAGGATGGAGTTCCTGTTCCAAATAATTCCTATATTGGCCGTGATTTGAAGCAGTACGATGATCTGAAGATTGGAGAATTCAACTGGTACGGTAATACCTCATATATTGATTCAGCCAAAGCCAGACGCGAGAAGCTGCTGCCTGCGGAGGCCCGGGACTGGACAACACTCGGGCAAGCGAATGTAACGTTCAGGACGGCGATGAACATCACCGAATTCTCCAATCTCGATCCGGCGCCTGCCTCCGAAGAGGGGATTATTCTGCAAAGACTGAAAGACCAGTATGCGCAGGTAATCCCCCGGATGATTTTTGCGGCAAGCGGGGAAGAGGTCAGGCAGCTGATGGAGGAAGCAGACAGGGAAGCAGCGGGTTTGGGGTATGACAGGCTGCTCGCCTGGAAAACCGGTGTATGGCGGAACAATCTTAAGAAGATCAAGGCCTATTCCCCGGAATACTAAACGTTTGGAAAGAAGAGGGATACGATACGTACCCTCTTTTCCGCATGAAGGAGTGCTGATTGCGATGTACAGAGCCGTCTTGGTGGACGATGAAAATTATGACTTGGAGGGTCTGCGCTGCCTGATTCCCTGGAGTGAGCTTGGCATTGAAGTGGTCTGCAGCGAGAGCAATCCGCTTGCCGCTCTTCAATATATCGAGAATCATGAGATTGACCTGCTGATTACGGACATCAGGATGCCCGTGGTTTCCGGCATGGAGCTGTCCCGCCTGGCGCTGGAGCTGAATCCGGTGCTGAAGATCGTGTTCATCAGCGGATACCAGGAATTTCACTATGCGAAGCAGGCGCTTGATTTAAAGGCGCATGCCTATATTCTGAAACCGGTTGATGATGAGGAGCTCATCGGCGTGCTGCGCACTGCGACGGCTGAACTGAATCTTGAGCGGAGCAAAGGTCCGGAAGACGGCGGCGTGATGGCGTCCTTTGATTTCATCAAAAATGATGTGCTGCAGCACTTGCTGGAGGGCAGTATTGACGGTGCGACACTGGGGGCCTTTCTGGCCCGGTATCCGCTGGATCTGGCCTTCTCCAGCGCCTCCGCGGTGCTGATTGAGGCAGATGATGTCCTCCGGCGGGTGCAGGAGCATCCGGAGGAGGTCTATGCCGGTCTGGACAGGCTGTTCCAATATATTGGGACAGAGATCGAATCCGCCGGTGCCGGGAAATGGTGCCGGCTGAACCGTTCGCAGCTTGGTTTCGTGTATACCGGGCAGCGTCTGGAGCTGGAGGAGTGGCTTCAGCAGCTGGTGCTGAAGGTTCGCGGGCACACTGCTTACACTATTACTGTGAGTTATGGAGCTGAGGTGTGTGCTCTGGAGGCGCTGACCTCATCTTTTTCCCAGGCCAAGGCATATATGAACGGCAAAATGTTCCTCGGCAAGAACAGAGTGATTCCCCCCGTAATGAACAAGCCGGGAATGACCCAGGATATTAAAGAGCTGAGCGTTGTGCTGGAGGGAATGTTCGGGGCTATGGCAGGCTACAGGCTGGCTGATATTTGCGACTGCATCGATGAGCTGTTCGCGATGGCGGCCCTGTTTGAGCATCCGGTGAAGGTCTATCATTTCTCCATTCATATTGTCACCCGGCTTGAAGCCTATCTGGGGACGCTGAACGAAACCTATGAGAGTCTGGAGCAAATGGACGCCATTCATCATCTGGAGACGGTGGATGATATTAAGCGCTGGCTGCGGTATACGCTGTTCCAGATTTCCGAGATCCTGTTCATGAAGAAGCAGCATAAGAACCGCCGGCTGATGGAGCAAATTGAGGTCTATATTCAGGAGCGGCTGACGGAGAATCTTACCTTACGGCTGGTGGCCAGCCATTTCGCCTATTCACCGAACCATCTCGGGGTCCTGTTCAAGGAGCACACCGGCGAGAGCTTCAATGAGTACCTTGTGCGGATTCGGATGGAGAAAGCGATTCTCCTGCTTGATCAGCATCAATACAAAATCTACGAAGTGGCTGATAAGGTGGGCTACAAGAATATTGCTTATTTCAGCAGGCAATTTCGTGAATATTTCAATATTACCGCAGCCGATTACAGAAAGCAGAGCTGATCCGGCATGCAGAAGAAGCGTGCGAAACCCGTATACATGCCCTTGGCCTACAAGCTGCTTATTTCCTATCTGCTGCTGGTGCTGACACCGGTTATCGGCATCGGAAGCTACGCCTATGTCTCCTCCGTGCGTTCCACTGAGGAGCACACCAGAAGCAATCTGGAGGTGGCTGTCAGGCAAATTGCCAGCAACGTCGATTACCGGCTGAAGGATGTTGTCCGCAGCACCGACGAGCTGTACGCGGATCAGACCCTCTCGCGTTATTTGACAGGTTATCATTCCGGCTGGGAGAAATATAGCATCATGTCGCAGTATATTCTTCCCAGGCTGGAGAATGCTGCGAATCTGCCGGACCCGGAGGTCAAGCTGTCCGTATATGTCAGCAACCCTAATGTCGGAGAATTCTATTACAACGAGAGTGCAGCGGGCGATGTCCGTAAGTACTCTCTATTTCACATGGACCGTATTAAGAATGAAGACTGGTATAGAGGGCTAAAGCTGCATTACGGCTCCTATGAATGGCGGCAGGTGGGCAATGACAGGATGGACGCGAGCATCTCCTACCTGCGTCCCCTGATCAATTACGATACACTGCAGCTGAACGGCCTGATCAAGATGACGGCGAATATGAAGTATATCTTCTCTGATGCCGGCTCCGGGCAGCTGGGCGAGGACAGCATCCTGTTCATCGTGGATAATGACAACCGTCTGCTCTTCATAAGCTCCCGCAACAAGGTTAAACCGGATTTGCTGCCCTCAGCCGCTTCAGGCTATATTCAGCAGCCGGAATCCTATATGCAAATTAGACAGCCCGTTACGAATATGCCCGCCAGCGTGGTGGCTTGGATTCCCTATTCTTCACTGCAGAAGAATTCACAGCAGGTCCGAAATGTGACCATCGGCATCTGTCTGATCACTCTGATCCTGCTCTTTCTGATCAGTCTGGTGATGTCCCAGTATTTTGCACGGAGCTTCCAGAAGCTGATCGCTTCCCTGAAGTCTTTTAAGGAAGGGGATTTCCACAAGCGGATGCCGGTGCAGGGCAATGATGAGTTTGCGGAAATCGGCAGTGCTTTTAACGACATGGCTTCAACTATACAGCGGTTAATCGACGAGGTCTATGTCGTCAACCTGGAGAAGAAAGAGACCGAGCTGCAGGTACTGCATTCCCAGATGAATCCGCATTTCCTGTATAACACCTTCTCTTCGATCAGCCGGATGGCCAAGCTGGGGGAGATCGATAAGCTGCATGAGGTCATCCGTTCGCTGGCCAGGTTCTACCGGCTGACGCTGCACCGCGGGGAGATGATTATTCCCGTGGAGCAGGAACTGCAGATTGCCGAGTCTTATCTGGATATTCAGCGGATTAAGAATGTGGACCGTATCCAGGTGGCTTATGATATTGCACCGGAGGTTCTGGAGAGCGAGAGCGTGAAGTTTATTCTGCAGCCGTTTGTGGAGAATGCGCTGGAGCATGCCTGGTACGATGATGAGATTTCGCTGATCATCCGGGCTTACCGGGAAGGTGCGGATATGATCTTCGAGGTGGAGGATAACGGGCTCGGGATGAAGGAAGAGCTAATCGGGCAGATTCTGGAGCCTGCGGGCCAAGGAATCGGCTATGGCATCCGCAATGTGGATCAGCGGATTCAGCTGCAGTACGGCAAGCAGTATGGCGTAGCCATTCACAGCTCGCTTGGTGAAGGGACATTGATCCGGCTCCGGTTTCCCTGCCGCCCGTATCAATCTGTGCAGGACGAGGCCTAGAAACGGTGTGCCTACCGGATTATGAGCAGAAGGGGCTGTCCCAAGCAGCCATTTCATGGCTTTGGGACAGCCCCATTAGGATATGCAGGGCGGATCAACGGGTTCCGTCTAAGTCTAAGTCAGAGGCTGGACCGGCTCTGCCTGCTCCGTATTGCGCGGAGGGTTGAAGCGGTACACGATGTAGCCGACGATGAACGGCAGGATGATCGTGACAATACCGGCGCCGATGTTCACCTTATCCTGCATGAAGATCAGCGTAGCCCCCATCAGGATGCTGTCAAACACCACATGGCTGAACATCACGGCGATGAAGCCATAGCGCAGGAAGATATAGCTGAACAGCAAACCTATTACCGTAAGCTCAATCGGCCGTGAGCTGACCGGATAGATCGGGTAGAGTGTATGTCCGAGCGCCCAGATCAGCGTAGTGATCAGTGCAGCGATGAAGGTATTCTTCACGAGCTTCTTGAGCATCCGGATACCGAACAACCGGTACACAGCCTCTTCAGAGAGACCGGCAAGCCAGGCGACAATCGGCAGCAGCCAGGCGTATTTCATATTGTAGGGAGACTGGCTGGCATCCGTGGTGGACCAGTTATCCAAGGCGAAAGACAGAATGATGAACATGAACGTCTGCACGCCGAGCAGGATGAATGCCCATACATAGCCGGCACGGATGCTGTCCAGTACATACTGGCCGTAACCGGGCTCTTTGGCGCGGGGCCAGGGATTAAGACCCTCCTTGCGCCACAGCCCATCGCCTCCGACCAGTGAGAAGTAGAGCAGCGATGACATCAGCAGGCTGTAGAGAACAAAGATGATGAACATCAGAGCGGCAGTGATACGCGCTGTGGCACTGTCTCCACCTGATTCAGGAAGTACATTGTAGCTGCTGACCATCATAATCAGGAAGTGGGCGGAGCTCAGGAAGATCCCGCGCCTCCAAGAGGTATGTTCCCGGCGTAGAATGCTGTAGATCAGCGCCAGAATCCCCAGAAGCAATGTAGGCAGACCATAGCCGAATAAGGTGAGCTTGTTGGCCAGAGAGGTCTGTTCGTCTACGTAAGCATCATGCCAGGCGGGAGCAGAGAATCCGGCACGGAAATAGGAGACCTCTCCGCCGGAGAAGTTGAAGTTATAGTGCAACGTAGATTCTCCGACCTTCACCGAGCTCTCCGTATAGACAAGCCCGTATTCAGCACTGTTAGCTTCTATCTGCAGCTTGGCGGGGTTTGCTCCCCATAACTGCAGCCATGGGCGGGCCAGATTCTCTTTTCGCTCAAGGGGAAGATCCGCTTCACTGCTTACAGTGTTTGCTGTTGAAGCAGGGTTAGTTACAACTTTTGCAGGCACTTCCCCGTAATCTAGTCCTGCAGCAGCATCGGCATCGGCTCCCCGGGCAAAAGCCACTACCTCTCCTGTATACATATTGACATCCACCGAGAGCAGGGCATCCGCCTCCCCTGCAGTATAGAGAGCCGCATGGTAGACATCATACGGGTACCGCTGATCCAGCTTGTTCTTGGTGTAATCCTCAAGCAGCTTCTCCCGGGACATATAGCCGTAGAAAGAGGCATCTGTCTTGTATAGGACAATCCATTCATCCTTGACCCCAGCTTCGTGGCCGAGCTGCTGTGCTGCGAATGCGGCGGCTTTGTCTTGAACTTCGCTTTTGCTGATCATTGCTGTGTCCTCACCGGAGCCCTGGATGAGCTGGGGGGCGACCTGGAACATGACAAACACAATAAGTCCAAGAATTCCAGCAAGGATAAGTTTGGTGGTGAGGGGCCGCTGCTGTAGGGGCTGGCCGACGGAATTCATGAAACGCCTCCTTGAAATGAAGTACTCTTGTAATTTCCATTATAGTATTACTTGCCGGGCAGTTACAAAAAAATGCCGTATTATCGTTTTACGTGGAGAGGTCCAGACTTATGCTTGTTTATTTTCAAAGCGTATTATAAGAAAGAGAAGGATTTATATGCTTCACAAGCCGCTTCTGCTTGTATCGAAAATGAATCTTTGTGAAGTCAGGCAATAACGTATATAATTTTGTATGTTTATTTGATATTGATGAATTCGTAATAGCTAATATGGATACTGTGAAAGGATGAGAGGTTTGGCTTCACCATTCTCAAAGATTAAAGGATTCAAATTTCTGAAGCTCTCTCCGCCGCAAATTCTGGTGATTGGGTTTGCTGCTATGATTAGCATAGGTACCCTGCTCCTTATGCTCCCGTTGTCCAGTGTAACCGGGCATCCACTGGGCTTCATCGACGCGCTGTTTACGGCTACCTCTGCAGCCTGTGTGACCGGACTGGTCGTTGTGGATACGGGAACCTATTTCACCGGATTCGGACAAGCTGTCATTCTTGTACTCATTCAAATTGGCGGACTGGGCTTCATGACCATGGCCACTCTGTTTGCGCTGCTGCTGAAACGCAGAATCTCGCTGCGCGACCGGCTGATTCTTCAGGAGGCTATGAATCAGAGCTCGATGGAGGGAATCGTGCGGCTGATCCGCAAGGTGCTGGTATATTCCCTGGTGATTGAAGCTGCCGGAGCAGCCGTGCTGACCATCCGCTGGGCCGTTGATATGCCGCTGAGCCGTGCGCTATATTATGGTCTGTTTCATGCAGTATCATTGTTTAATAATGCCGGGTTTGATCTTTTTGGCGGCTATCGCAGCTTGACCGGATATGTAGCTGATCCTGCGGTAAATCTTGCAACGATATTCCTGATTGTATCCGGCGGTATCGGCTTCATTGTCATGTCGGATCTCGTGGAATTCCGCCGTACGCGCAGGCTGTCTTTGCACAGCAAGGTGGTGCTGTCGATGACCGGGGGACTTATTTTTACGGGGATGGTCGTCATCTTCATCTTCGAGTTCACCAATACCCGCACTCTTGGGCCGCTGAATTTCGGGGGCAAGCTGTGGGCTGCCCTGTTCCAATCGGTCACTCCCCGGACGGCCGGGGCCAATACGCTTGATATCACGGGGCTGCGGCAGGCAACGCAGTTTTTCATTATCATTCTGATGTTTATCGGTGCCTCTCCAGGTTCAACCGGCGGCGGAATCAAGACGACGACCTTCACGCTGATGGTCGGAGCTGTAATCTCTATGCTGCGCGGGCGGGAGGATATCGTACTATTCCGTTACCGGCTGGCCCAGGAGCGTGTGTTCAAGGCGCTGACCATTACGCTGCTGGCCCTGCTGCTGATCGTTGCGGTCTCGATGGTGCTCTCCACCACGGAGGACCGCGCTTTTCTGATGATTCTATTCGAGACAACCTCGGCGTTTGCCACCGTGGGGCTGAGTCTGGGACTGACGCCGGAGCTTACTCAGGTCGGCAAAATCCTGATCTGCCTGACCATGTTCGCCGGACGGCTTGGACTCCTGACGCTGGCCTATGCACTAGGGCCAAAACAGGGTAAACCTTTGTATAAGTATCCGGAAGGCAAAATGATAATTGGATAAGGGGAAATCGAGACATGAAAGCACAGCAATTTGTTGTAATCGGCCTGGGCCGCTTCGGTTCAAGTCTGGCGCTTGAGCTGATGTCCATGGGCTATGAGGTGCTTGGGATTGACCACCAGGAGGAGCGGGTGGAGGAGATGACCGGCAAGCTGACCCATGCGGTGATGGCGGATGCTACGGATGAAGGGATTATGCGCTCCCTCGGGGTGCGTAATTTCGACTGCGGAGTTGTGGCGATCGGGGATAATATGGAGCGGAGCATTCTGGCTGCAATTCTGCTCAAGGAGCTCGGCGTCAAGCAGGTGGTCGGCAAAGCCATCTCGATTCTGCATGGACGCGCATTGTCGAAGCTGGGCGTGGACCGGGTGATTTTTCCGGAGCGTGATATGGGAATCCGTGTGGCCCACCAGCTGGTGACACCAAACTTACTGGACTATATTGAGATCTCCAAGGACTACAAGATCGTTGAGCTGACGGTGCCTGCCTGCATGGACGGCAAAAGCCTCGCAGAGCTGAACACACGGGGCAAATACGGCTGCAGCATTATTGCCCTGAACCGCGAGGACGGCATTATCGTTGCCCCGACCGCACACGACTATGTGCATCAGGGGGATATCATGGTGGTGATCGGCTCCAATGACAGCATCGGGGAGTTCGAGGATGAAGCGGTGAATGCGGATTAGGTGCAGAATTCCAGTCTGCGTATCTCTATAAAAGAATGCAAAAAAACGCCAGGCTGACGTGCAGCCGGGCGTTTTTTGCTCTTCAGAAAGACGGCTACATCCGGATGTCAGTCCGGCGGTATACCATCCACCCAGCCCCCGCGCATAGGGCGATGATCCCCCACAGGAGGAGAGTGGTTCCAGGCTCGAACATTGCGGGATCTGTCGAGAATAATGCGAAGTTCTCCATGTACTCCATAGAGGGGAACATTTGGGAAATGAGGGCGACAGATCCGAAATACACGATGGCCAGGAGGGTTCCAATGATTACTCTGAATCTGTAAAAACAGGCGCCGATCAGGAAGGTGGCTACCGAGACATCGAGCAGCGTCAGCATGAACATGTACGCGGAGAGCAGGAGCGGCCGGTCCACATCAACCGGGAGTCCAATCGAAGGAAGAACAGCCCGGCCGATCAGATACACGGCAGTCTCCGCCAGCGCAGCCGTTATGCAGAAGGCCAGCAGGGCAAACAGCGAGCTGACGTAGAAATTGCGGCGGGTCACACTGAAGCTGCTCATCAGCGGAAAGGTAATAGCCACTGTAACGATCATGCTGACGATCATGAAGATAGACATAATATTCCGGTTCACGCTGAAGATATTGTCCGCCGTTCCCATATCCCAGGCGGGCAGAAACTTCATCATCAGTACCAGGGCGGTGTCCACACAAATGAATATACTCAGCAGAATCAAGGCGCCTCTGCGGTAATCCTTCAGGTGAAACATCATTAAACTACGGTAGCTCATCGGTTTCCGCCTCCTTGCGAATTCTCTGCATCGCGCAGCGTCAGATATACGAACAGCTTCTGCAGCGGAACCGGAGACAGCTCAATGCCCTGATCCTGGAGCATTCTGTGTTCGGCGGGGCCGGAGAGATTCTCAAGCGCAAGCAGCAGCTTGCCTCCCAGGCGTTCACTGTGCAGTACGCGGACATCCCCCAGCAGCTTCTCCAGCACGGTAGCGGGCCCGGAAGCATAGACGGCGTTGGCGGCAAAATCCTCTACAGGACCTTGGAAGGCGATACGACCTCTTTTGAGATAAACCATCCGTTCAAACAGGTTCTCCGCTTCTTCGATCAGGTGTGTAGTCATTACAAAGGTGCGTGGATAATTGCTGTAATCCTCAAGCAGGGTCCGGTAAAAGATTTCGCGCATCGAGGCATCCAGGCCGATTACCGGTTCATCCAGCAGCGTCAGCGGAGCACGGCTGGCCAGCCCCTTAATGATCCCTGCCATGGATTGGCCACCGCGTGACAGCTGCTGGTAATTCTTGCTGCCTTTAAGCTGGAATTTGTCCATCAGCTCTCTGGCCAGCGGCTCATCCCAATAGGGGTAGAAGATCGAGGCGAACTTGTAGATTTCCTTCAATGAGTAGTTCTCCCAGGAGCGTTCATAGGTCTTGACCAGACAGATCTGACTTAGTGCCGCTGCATGCTCATTCACGTGAACGCCGCCATACGTGACCAGTCCGCTGTCTGCGAACCTCTGGCCGGCAATGAGGGAGAGCAGGGTGCTTTTGCCGCTGCCGTTGGCTCCGATCAGTCCATGAATCATCCCCGGCTCCAGGCTCAGCGAGATATCATGTACGCCCTGGCCTCCGCGGAAAATCTTGCTCACATGGCTCAAATCGAGCTTTGCGCCGGATGGAATTACCGCTGCTTCATGCTTCTTCTCCGTACCCGTCATCGGTTCTCATCCCCCTTACGGATCATTTCAGACAATTGCTCCGTAGTAATGCCCAGCTTCGCGGCCTCACGGATCATTGCCACCACATATTGCTCATAGAACTGCTGTTTGCGCTTATTCGTCAACTCGGAGCGTGCTCCCGCTGCAACAAACATTCCGATCCCCCGCTTTTTATACAAGATTCCCTGCTCTACGAGCAGATTCACACCTTTGGCCGCCGTTGCCGGATTGATGCTGTAAAAGGCTGCGAACTGGTTTGTGGAAGGCACCTGTGTCTCCTCAGGCACGGTTCCATCGATAATGTCATTCTCAATCAGCTCCGCAATCTGCACGAAAATCGGCCGGTTGTCATCCATCTGGATACCCACCGCTTCACCACCTAACTGGTTAATTACTGATGTAACTAACCTTAGTTGGAAATCGGTCCGGTGTCAAGTGACAATCCCCTGCAAAGACGGAAATGGGCTTCGGCTAAGGAATAAGTGGCAGGTGGCTTGCTAATATTTCGAAATTGTTTGAAAAAATTTCCTATGCACATATGTAAAAAGTAATTTGAAATGTTAAACTAAAAACATTGAAGTGATCCGGACGGAGAGATTTGCCGCGAGGCACAGAATAATTGTATCAGGGGGTTGGAAAATTTAAATGTAAGCGGTAACATATCGATACGGCCAGCTGAGATATGGACATAAGATAATTTCAAGGCAGCTACATATAGAGACATCCTTAGGGGGATACAAATATGAAAAAAACACCGATGATCCTGCAGCTGGCACTGATTCTATTCTGCATCATGGCAATTCCGACAGCGATTCTGACATGGTACAGCGGATCACAGATTATACAGAACTCAGAGGTAGCCATTGGAGAATCCACGCTTGCCGGGCTGAATGCGAGCCGCAAGTTAAATGAGAACGCGCTTGCCAATCTGGCTCAGGACACGTCGCGTCTGGCGGCGACGAATATTTTTGACCGTATCCGCAGCTTTGAGACCTACGATGAAATTAACGCAAATTACAACAACGTGAGCCTGGCACTCTCCGTAACGAAAGAACTGCTGAACTTGAACCGCCGGGTAGACGGTGTGTACTCTTCGTACTTTTATCTGAATGATTCGGATTATGTGTTCTCTACTGACAACAGCATCACGACGCTGGAACGGTACGAGTCCATCGATTGGATCAATGAAGCGCTTGAAGGACGCAGAGGTATCAGCGGGGTTTGGGTTCCCCGTAAGCTGGAGTCGGGAGAAAATGTTGTATCGTATGTGTATCCCCTCAATCGTCTGTCATCCACAACCCGCGGAATTATCGTAGTCAACCTGAAAGAGAGCCAGATCGGCAAATATCTGCATGCAACAGAGAGCGGAGACAGCAACTATCTGCTGCTGGACTCGGACGGCAAAGTCATTTCCTTCAATGACCAGTCCCTGCTGCTCTCCGACGGCCTAAAGCTGCCTTTCCTTCAGGAAATACTGAACCAGGGAGCTAGTGAAGGCTACACTTTCCGCGAACTGGACGGCAAGCGGATGGTGTACGCCTGGAGCCGCTCGGCATTGTCCGGATGGTGGAATGTAAGCTGGAGCTCCATGGATGAGCTGATGATCAGATCACGGGATATGAAGGGGAATATCATTCTGCTTACCGGAGCTATCATATTGCTCGGGACGCTGCTTGCCATCTTTCTTGCAACCTGGCTGTCCAGGCCCCTCCGGCAGCTGGTACGGACGATCCGCTCGAAGAGCGACCTGGGTGTGGTCAATAAGAATGAGCTGGCCTTCCTGAATATGGCGTTCAAACGCATGCAGGAGGAAGAGGAAAGCCTGTTCCAGCTGCTGCAGGAGCGTGAGCAGGATACCCGGAGTCTTGCTGTTCACCGTCTTTTGCGGGGTGAGATTCCGCCTCGGATCACGGAGGCTTTTCCGGAAGTATGCTACAGAGTTGTTGTGGTGTCTATCGACCAGTACCGGCGGTATGTAGGCAATACCAATGTGGAGACACGCAGCTATCACCGGTATCTGCTCAATGCGAAGTATGAGAGCTTCTTCCCGGAGGGGATACTCGCCCGCAGTGTATATCATAACGATGGCTGTATAGTGATTGTGCTGAACTTTGCTCCAGATGAGTCCGGGGAGAAGGAGGAGCTGCTCCGTCAGGCGCTGGAGCAGATCCGGGATCAATCCCTCGAAATGCTGGAGCATTCAGTCACGATCGGGGTAAGTGATTTGGCTGATGCACCCGAGAGGGTTGCCCTGCGGCTGTTTGAAGCGATGGAAGTCATCAAACACCGGATGATCAACGGGGCGGGAAGCATTATGTACTGGCACGATGAAGAGGAGGGCAGCCGCAAATATCTCGATTCCGAGAGCAGTGAGCGGAGGATTCTCAACTTCCTGGATGCCGGTGATCTGGCGGGGATATTCAAAGAGCTTCAGAGCATCCGCAGCCAGATCGCTTCGGAAGAGAATATTTCCTACGATAATATTATGTTCATCTACTATCAGCTGATGGGGGCAACGATCAAGCACCTCCGCGAGAATCATATCAGCACAGGCCGGATGGTTATGGGCAGAGGGAATGTGTACTCCATTCTTGCTGCAATGGATACACTGGATGAGCTGGAGGAATATCTGCATGGTTTCTTCACTGAAATCGTACAGAGCCTGGACCGCAGCACGTGTGAAACCAATCATGCGGAACGAATCATTCATTATTTGAAGAAAAATTTCCGTGAAGAGATTGTGTTCGAGGATATGGCCAAGGAAATCGGCATCAGCTATTCTTATATGCGCAAGATCGTCTATGAGCAAACCGGCAATAGCATGATTGATTTTGTGAATCAGCTGCGGATCGAGAAGGCCAAAGAGCTGCTGCTGGATACAGAATGCTCAATCAAGCAAATCGCAGCAGAGGTTGGCTATTATAATGTTCAGAGCTTCAACCGCTTTTTCCGTAAATATGAAGGCATGCCGCCAAGCAGCTACAAATCGGCCAAGAGTAAGAGCTCCTAGGAGCCTTTTCCTGGCCGGAGGGGCTGCTTTCTTTACTTCTTGAAAGCGCTTTAATTTTGGGAATGCCTATCATATTTGATCATTATAATGCTGCAGAGGCCTTTGAGAGCGCACTTCAATCAAATTTGATGGTGATCATCAATACTCATGATTTTCAATATCAGGCAAAGGGGCTAGCATAGAAATCGAGCCGGAGGACATTGGCCGGCAAGAAGAACATTGGAGGCAGGAGGTGACAATTTTGAAAGTTGCGAGCGCTTCACAAACAAATCACAGTCCTTTACTAAAAAAGAAACAGGGATTCGGATATTATTTGCAGCGTGACTGGCAGCTCTACCTGCTCGTTATGCTTCCGCTGGCATTTGTAATCGTATTCAAATATTTGCCGATGACCGGACTTGTAATCGCTTTTAAGGATTACAAAATTGCTCGGGGCTTCTGGGGCAGTGACTGGGCCGGAATGGAGGTTTTCCAGGAGCTTTTCGCCAAGGCTGATTTCATTAAGGCCGTCCGGAATACGCTGCTGCTCAATGTGCTTGATCTCTGCTTCAGCTTCACGATGCCGATTGTACTGGCGCTGCTGCTGAATGAGGTCAAAAGCATACGCTTCAAGCGCATTAATCAGACGATACTGTACTTGCCTCACTTCCTGTCCTGGGTCATTATCGGGGCTATCGCTTACCAGCTTCTCAGTGAGGGAGGCGGTGTAGTCAACAATCTGATTGAACTCATGGGCGGTACCCGTATTCCGTTCCTGCAGGAGGACAATAACTGGCTGATCAGCTATCTGGCCATCGGCGTGTGGCAGAGTATGGGCTGGGGTACCATTATCTACCTGGCGGCGATGAGCGGGATTAACCCTGAGATGTATGAAGCGGCTACGGTCGATGGAGCAGGACGCTGGAGAAAAGTGTGGAATATCACGCTGCCTTCCATCCGTGCGACTATTGTGACCTTGCTGATCATGGCTCTGGGGAAAGTGATGGACGGCTCCTTCGAGCGTATTTACGCTCTGCAGAATAAAGCCACCACAGAGTTCACAACGACCATTCCGGTGCTGGTATACCGCTGGGGGATCGAGAGCGGCAACTTCAGCCGGGCGACAGCCATCGGATTATTCCAGTCCGTTATCGGTATTATTCTGGTCATCTCCGCGGACCGTGTAGCCAAGAAACTTGGCGAGGATGGAATATTGTAGAAAGGAGAGGAACCATGAAAGCAACAGCCGGGGGCTCTGCCGTACCCCATAAAGCACGTATAGATACCTGGGAATTTCTGATCCGCTTCGCAATCATCGTAGTCTCGCTCATATGCCTGCTGCCGTTTATTCATGTCGTATCGAAATCCCTGAGCTCTGACTCCTTTGTCATTGCCAATAAGGTCTTTCTGTGGCCGCAGGGCTTCACCATCGAAGCGTACCGTAAAATCTTCGCGGATGCCAGTATCCTCCGTTCACTGTATATCACGGTTATCGTGACTGTACTGTTCACCATTCTGGGGATGATTTTGACCATCTGCGCCGCTTACCCGCTGTCGAGAGCCCAGTTCAAGGGCCGCCGGGTCATCACCTTCATCTTCCTGTTCACGATGTACTTCAGTGGAGGCATCATCCCGGACTATATGAACATTAACAATCTGGGACTGATGGATACGATCTGGTCACTGGTTCTGCCCTTGTCGTTCAGTGCCTTCAATCTGCTGATTATGAAGACTTCGCTAACGCACGGTATACCGGTAAGTCTGGAAGAATCAGCGCGGATCGACGGTGCCGGGCATTTCCGGATCCTGTTCAGCATTGTCCTGCCGCTGTCCAAGCCGATTATGGCGACACTGGCGCTCTTCTACGCAGTCGGCCGCTGGAATGCTTACCAGGATGCCCTGTTCTATATTAAGCATGAGATCTCCCTGCGGCCGCTGCAGCTCAAGCTCTATTATCTGGTTATCCAGGCGAGTGAAAGCTTCCAGCTGGAAGCCACCCAGGTCCAGCTTAGTAATCCGGAGGTCCTTAAGGCATCCGTTGTAGTATTTGCTACTCTGCCTATTCTCTGTGTGTATCCGTTCGTCCAGAAATACTTCGTTCAAGGTGTTATGCTCGGAGCGGTCAAGGAGTAATCTGGGGCTCCAGTATATAGTAATTCTATTTGAATCCGAAAATTAGAATGGGGGAATTTTGATGAATAAAAGAAAAATGTATTCGTTAATGATGGCATCAGTCATGACGGCTGGCATGCTGGCCGGATGCTCCGGGGGAAATAACAACGCTAAAAATGCAAACACTGATCCTACCACAGCCCCGGCAGAATCAGCAGCAGCCACGAACCAGACTGAAGGCAGCTTCCCTGATTACTCCAAGGGCTTCGAGAAGAAGGTCTCCCTGGATATTCCGGTTTATGAACGGGCGTATGAGGGCTGGAATGTGTCCGACAACTATTATACCCGCTGGGTACAAGCGGAATTTGGCGACAAATACAATATCGAAGTCAATTACGTGCCGATTACCCGCGCCAAAGAGGTAACAGATTACGAGCAGCTGCTGGCATCGCATAAAGCCCCTGATATCATCTTCCATTACGATATGCCGCAAGCGCTTACTTATTATGGTGAGGATGTTATGCAGCCGCTGGACCATGCTGAAATCGAAAATTACGCACCAACGTATTGGAAAAACATGGGCCCTACTATTGAGCAGTATGGTACAGTGGATGATCAGAAAACCTTCTTCTTCGCTGCCCGCCCTGAAGCCGACAACTTCGTCAACATTATCCGCAAGGACTGGGTTGAAAAGGTTGGCATGAAGGTTGAGGATTTGACTTCGCTGGAGAAGTACAACGAGATGCTGGCGAAATGGAAAGAGGCCGGACTCGGTGTGACCGGCGGCAACCTGCTGCAGAACTTCTACAACTTTAACTATGCTTTCCGTGAATGGCCGGTTGACGCGAAATATCGTGCGCTGTATTCCGACCTTAGCGTAGCTGACCTTACCACGGCTGATACAGAGGCTTACCTACGAAACCTGAACTATCAGTATAATAACGGTCTGCTTGATAAGGAATTCTATCTGCGTAACGACGAGCCTAAAGTCAAAGCTGAATTTGTTTCCGGCAAAACAGGGAACTTCGCGTTCTACCTGGCAAACAATACGGATGTATTTGCAGCTACTCTGCAGAACAACCCGGAAGCTGAATTTGCCGTAGTGCCTCCTTACGCAGGTGTTCCGGAAGGTAACAAGCCTCAAGGACGCGCTTACTGGCCGTTCGGCTTCATCATGGGAATTAACTATGAATCGACACCTGAGGAACGTGCTGCGGTATGGATGTATCTCGAATGGCTGAGCCAGCCGGAGAACCTGTTCAAGTTCCAGAACGGTATCGAAGGGGAGAACTACACACTTGACGCAGATGGCATCGCTCTGAAGAATCCTGATTTCAAAGGCGAATCTGTCCTGGCACAGAACAATAACAAGGACTACTGGGGCCTTGTGACTGAAATTGCACAGTATCCTGATGCGGCCAAAACCCGTACGGCTAACCTGCGTAACTGGGCGCCAGCCGGGTACGAGACGCTTGCTGATGATTTAGTGAAATATTACGACGAGGTTGCGGAATTCCGCACGCCGGATGCGCTGTTCAATGTAGTGCTTGAAAAGGTAAACGAGTATAAGGCGGACCTGAACACGCTGTTCCAGGAGCTGTACGTGAAGGTCGTGCTCTCCCCGGAAGCTGAATTCGACGCCACCTATGAAGCAGCCAAGAAGACTTACCTTGAAGCAGGCTACCAGGAAGTTCTCGATGAGAAGCAAGCTGCCATTGATGCAGGTAAGTTCCGCTAATTCTATGTCATAAAATCTCTGTAACACATTCACCCGGCAAGCTAATCCGTAGCAATATGGAAGCTTGCTGGGTGATTTCTGTTATTCGCGTCCGGACAGGAATACTTCTTCAGTCACCTGCACGAGGCAGCGTGCTGCAGTGCTAAGTCCGCCGCTGCCCTGGTAGATCAGGCAAGTGGTCCGCTGCGTCTGTTCGAGCTCCTTGATGTGCAGGGAGACGAGTCCCCCGCCGTTCAGCAGCTCCGGGCGGAGGTAAGACTTCGGCAGCAACGCAGCGGCCTTGATGGTCGGCAGCAGCCGGACAATCGCTTCGAAGGAGTCGATCTCCATCCGCACATCGGGATCAACGCCGCAGCGCTGGAACAGATCATCAGTCGTCCGGCGGTACCAGGTGCCCTTGGAGAAGAGAATCATCGGCAGCCGGGAGAGATGCTCCATCGTGAGCCGCGGAGACTGGGCCAGCGGATGGTGCTCGGCAACGACCAGCCGGAGCTGGTCCTCGAACAGCGGGATACAGCGCAGCCCTGGCTCCTGAACCTGGGAGGCGATGATGCCGACATCGCATTTGCCCTCGCTGACTGCGGTAACCATCTCATGCGTCTTCCCGGTGATCAGCTTCAGCTCAGCCGCCGGGTATTTCTCCATGTAGGCATTCACCAGCGGAGGCAGCGTGGTTTGCAGTGTGGTCAGGCTGGCTCCCAGCGTGACGAGCTGCGGTTCGCCTTCCTTGAACTTGGACAACGCTTCCAGAAACTTGGAGCGCTGCTGCCGCTGCTCCAGCGCATAGGTATAAGTAAGCCGTCCTACCTCCGTAAGCTCCAGCCGCTTGCCGAAACGGTGAAACAGGGCGACCCCGAGCCGTTCCTCCAGCTTGGATATTTTGCGGGATAGGGCTGGCTGGGACAGGTTGAGCTGGCGGGAGGCCCGGTTCAGGCTGGAATGCTCCACAACTGCAGCAAAAGCGTCTAAATCATCGTACATTACAAGCACTCCTTTGTCCCAATCTGTAAACAGCGGATTGTATTAGGTATTTGCTGGTTAAGAATTCCAATGAATGAGTGATAAAAAGCATAGCCGGGAGCCGGAAGATCGTTGATTTATATGAGAATTCGGCTGAATCTGAAGTGAATACGCAGTCTAAATGAGAATTATTATCATATTAAAAATATTCTTATGCGTTTATTGTATAACGATTAATAATTAGATTGCAATTCCCTTATAAGCGAAAAAAGAGTAACATGAAAAGTGACACAAGATATTCACATATTGTGAATAATAAAGCAAAGTCCGGGAAAACAATGAAAATTGGTGCAAATAGACATTTTGCTGCTTGCTGCAGCCTGCCGCTGCCCTGTTTCAACTGTACTCCCGGCGGTGTATGCTCTTTAAAAAGATACTTGTGAAAACGCTGTTTTAATTGGAAAGGGGACACTTTGCATGAGAGGATTTTATTCCAGAAAGATTCATTCCTTGCTCGGCGTTATCCCGCTTGGGGCCTTTTTCCTTGAGCACATGCTGACGAACTTCGCAGCAGTAGAGGGTGGCGCTTCCGGTTTCACAGACAGTGTGCTCTGGCTGAACAGCCTGCCGCTGGTCTTCTTCCTGGAATTGTTCGGCATCTGGCTGCCGCTGCTGTACCATGGAGTGTACGGTCTGTACATCGCTTATCAGTCGAAGCCGAACCTGAACCGCTACAATCTGGAAAGAAACTGGCGTTATACGCTGCAACGTATCAGCGGAATCGTCACCTTCATCTTCATTGTCTGGCATCTGTACGATACCCGTGTCCAGGTGGCGCTTGGCAATGTAGAGCATGATGAGCTGGGCGGAGTTATGCATAACATTGTAACCCAGCCGCTGCTGATGACCTTCTACATCATCGGTATCGTAGCAGCCTGCTTCCATTTCTCCAATGGTCTATGGTCCTTCCTCATCAGCTGGGGTATCACTGTGGGGCCGCGTTCACAGCGGGTGTCCTCTATCCTCTGTCTCGGTGTATTCGTACTGGTTACCTTCATGTTCGTACTGTCACTGGTGACGTTCCGTGATGATGAATTTCAAACCGCAGCCACCGCGATGCAGTCGCTCAGCAGCGTTATTTAGGAATACAGGAGCAACTTAAGCGTAATTTAGGAGGGAACAATCATGGCATCAGCCGATATTATCATCGTGGGCGGCGGTCTGGCCGGCCTGATGGCTACCATCAAAGCCGCCGAATCCGGCGCGCATGTACATCTATTCTCACTGGTCCCTGTCAAAAGATCGCATTCGGTCTGCGCGCAAGGCGGCATCAACGGCGCTGTGAATACAAAGGGCGAGGGCGACTCGCCCTGGGAGCATTTCGACGATACCGTCTACGGCGGCGACTTCCTGGCCAACCAGCCTCCGGTCAAAGCGATGTGCGAAGCCGCACCGGGCATTATTCACCTGATGGACCGGATGGGCGTTATGTTCAACCGCACACCGGAGGGGCTGCTTGATTTCCGCCGGTTCGGCGGGACGAAGCGCCACCGGACAGCGTTCGCCGGAGCGACAACCGGCCAGCAGCTGCTGTATGCGCTGGATGAGCAGGTGCGCCGCTGGGAAGCCGAAGGCCTGGTGACCAAAAGCGAGAACTGGGAGTTCCTCTCCGTCATTCTCGATGACGAACGCGTATGCCGCGGCATCAGCGCCCAGAATCTGAAGACGATGGAAATTCAGACCTTCCCGGCGGATGCGGTCATTCTGGCCAGCGGCGGTCCGGGGATTATTTTCGGCAAAACGACGAATTCGGTCATCAACACAGGAACCGCTGCAAGCGCTGTATATCAGCAGGGTGTGCATTATGCGAACGGGGAATTCATCCAGATCCACCCGACAGCCATCCCGGGCGATGACAAGCTGCGGCTGATGTCGGAATCAGCGCGCGGAGAAGGCGGACGTATCTGGACCTATAAGGACGGTAAACCGTGGTATTTCCTCGAAGAGAAATATCCCTCTTACGGCAATCTGGTGCCGCGCGATATCGCAACACGTGAGATTTTCAATGTGTGTGTGGATCAGGGGCTGGGCATTAACGGCGAGAACATGGTGTACCTGGATCTTTCGCATAAGGACCCGAAGGAGCTCGACGTCAAGCTGGGCGGCATTATCGAGATCTACGAGAAGTTCATGGGGGATGATCCCCGCAAAATTCCGATGAAAATCTTCCCCGCTGTGCATTATTCGATGGGCGGCATGTGGGTCGACTATAACCAGATGACGAATATTCCCGGTCTCTTCGCCGCAGGGGAATGTGAATATCAATATCACGGGGCGAACCGCCTTGGAGCAAATTCGCTGGTATCGGCGATCTATGGCGGCATGGTATCGGGGCCGAAGGCTGTGGAATATATCAAGGGGCTCAAGAAGTCGGTTCAGGATATCTCCTCCACGGTGTTTGACAGCTTCCACAAGACGCAAGAAGACAAATATGAGTCTCTGCTGGGGATGACAGGCACGGAGAATGCTTACGTAATCCACAAGGAGCTTGGCGAATGGATGACGGCCAACATGACCGTGGTGCGTGAGAACAAGAAGCTGGAAGCGACCATCGGCAAAATCAAAGAGCTAAAGGAACGCTACGGCCGCATCAACATGAGCGATACTTCACGCTGGAGCAACCAGGGCGTAGCCTTCACCCGCCAGCTGTGGAATATGCTGGAGCTGTCAGAAGCCATGACCCTCGGAGCGCTGCTGCGCAACGAGAGCCGGGGCGCGCATTACAAGCCGGAGTTCCCTACCCGCAATGATGAGGAATTCCTCAAGACGACCAAAGCCGCCTGGACGGCTGACGGCCCGCAGATCTCATATGAGGAAGTGGATGTGTCGCTGATTCCTCCGCGGGTGCGGGATTACTCGAAGGACTAACAGGGTTGTAGCGTTCTATTGTATTTTGTACAGCAGAATCGCCCGGTTGAGCGTTTTAAAAGGCAATCTAATGTATTCTGTGCAACAGAATTTGGCTGCAGGAGCTCAAAAGGGGCTAATTGCAAAATTCAAATGTACAAACTGCAATAGAATGCAATTTAAGGCCGGAAATACCTGATTTGATTGTATGAAATACAATAGAACTCGCATCCATACTAAGTCCATCTCCAATTGCAACGAACTGACCAAGACTGATTGCATAGAAGTAATATACCCGGAGCTAAGTTTATGCTTGCGAAGCTAGTTTTGTACGAAATCATGCGATGAGGTTTATGCTCACAAAACTTTTAGGAGGTAACTGACATGGCGGAAACTGCAGCAGCTCCCAAAAACGTAAAATTTATCATTACCCGCCAAGACGAGCCGGAAACGAACCCGTATACGGAGGAGTTCGAGCTTGCCTACCGTCCGGGAATGAATGTGATCAGCGCGCTTATGGAAATCCAGCGCAATCCGGTGAACGCGAAGGGTGACAATACAGTCCCGGTGTGCTGGGAATCGAACTGTCTGGAGGAAGTATGCGGCGCCTGTTCCATGGTGATCAACGGCAAGCCGCGGCAGGCCTGCGCAGCGCTGATCGATAACCTGGAGCAGCCGGTGCGCATTGAGCCGATGAAGACCTTCCCCGTGGTCCGTGACCTGGTGATTGACCGCAGCCGGATGTTCAATGCCCTGAAGCGGGTTAAGGCCTGGATTCCGATCGACGGCACGTATGACCTGGGTCCGGGACCCCGGATGCCGGAGAAGAAGCGTCAGTGGGCTTATGAGTTATCCAAGTGCATGACCTGCGGTGTCTGCCTGGAGGCATGCCCGAATGTCAATGAGAAGACCAATTTCATCGGTCCTGCGGCTATTTCGCAGGTGCGCCTGTTCAACGCCCACCCTACGGGCGAGATGAACTCTGACGAACGTCTGGAAGCGCTGATGGAAGACGGCGGCATCGACGGCTGCGGCAACTCGCAGAACTGCGTGCGCGCCTGCCCGAAGGGAATTCCGCTGACCACCTCCATTGCCGAGATCAATAAGCAGACGACTAAGCATATGTTCAAGCGCTGGCTGGGCGTGTAACTATACAGCTTGCATTTTCTTTACGATTTATATCTGCGGCAGTGTAATCAGCTGCTGTCCTTAAATCACAGGCCGTTCAGGAGTATTTCCTGAACGGCCTGTTTGCGCCAGGAGTTCATTTCCTTTTCCGGTTGGAACTGGAAAGGGCTATTGCAGCAGAATATGTTTCTTTCAGGCTATTAAACGGGTACATTTTTAGACAGTCTTCTTACTGGGTCATGATCATACATAGAGTGGCTGGATCACCCGGATTCTAATCAATATAGGGAATTATGTTATAATCCATATAGTTAAATGCAGTATTCAAGCAGTGGACAACGGGGAGGAATTACAGTGATTTGTCGTGAACAGGACGGAGCGTTTGTGATGGTGAAGCAGCATGAGCACGGCCTGCTGGCCGGGGAATTTGCGAAGTGGTTCAAGGAAGAGCATACGCCTGCGGAAGGCCGCCGGGCTGAAGTGCTGCGGGCGGTGAGCAATCATGACCGGGGCTGGATTGATCTCGACGAGACGCCGTTCTGGAACGATGCAGAGGGGGCGCCATACAGCTTCATCGACTTCCCCGTTGTGCCTAAGCTGACCTTCTACAGACGGGGCATCGACGAGGTTGAATCAGATACACCTTATGGGGCGCTGCTGTGCAGCTCGCATTTCGAACGGCTGATCGAAGTATCCGGTGAGGAATGCCCGGAGCTGACACAGTATCTGCAGGATGAAGCGGAGCGCAGAGCCCGTATCCACCGCGAGCTGGAGCAGAGCCGGCCGCTTGAAGAAGGCGAACTGTATTATGACGCCAGACTGCTGCAGTTCTGTGATGACCTGTCGCTGTTTCTGGCGCTGAGCGAGCCGGGCAGCGCCGAGTCCGAGAAGCATCCCTGGTTCGCAGACGGCTTCTCGGGCAGCGAGGAATTCAGCTTCACCTCAGGCAAGGCTATTCAGGCAGAGTGGCAGGATAAGTCCACGCTGATTCTGGACCCGTTCCCATTCACCAAGGATGTCGGGATATGTTTTAAGCAGCGCCGGGTTAGCCGGAAGGACATTAAGCTTAAGGGCATCGCTGCAGCTTACAGGGAGACACCTGAGGAAGAGTGCCGGATTACTGTAACCAGCAGACCCGGAGAAGAGCCGAAGGTGAAGTCCGGTGCTGGCGGGCACACAACGGGCTAATGGAAGTGGGGAATATAAGCGGTTATGAGCGGTGAGGCATTATCAGCGGAATACCGGTAACTTTTCCCGATAAAAGCTTGCCGGATGCAGAGAACAGGAGAATAAAGGCCATGGCGTGGTGGATATGGATTTTCAATTTTGCTGTAATCATATTGCTGGCGCTGTGGTCTCTCCGGATCAAGCTGAGCTGGATGGGCAAAGGAGTTCTGCTGGCCCCCATTCTGATCTATGCCCTGATTTCGGTTGAGGATCTGCTGGACCTGATCGATCTAGGCACCATTGTGCCCGGCAACAAGGGACTGCGCGGTCTGATTCTGATTTTTGTCCTGGCTTCGGTCCTATTTTATATTCTGTTTATTTTTCATGAGATCAAGGACTCCAACAGCAAGGAAGTCAGGCTGCAGCATACACTGGTCCGGATCAGCATCGCTGCGTTTAGCTGCATTATTTTTTTTACAGTTGTATATACATCCATATATAAGCTGTTTGGCCAGTCTTCCTTCCAGGGCGAGGGGATAGGCCAGGATCTGCTCAGCCAGCTGATCACCTTCCTGTACTTCAGCGTAGCTACATTTACGACAGTCGGGTACGGGGATGTGGCTCCCATAGATAACACTTCGCGGCTTGTTGTAGTCATGCAGATCTGCTTCAGCTTCATAACCGTTGCCTATGCCCTGTCCATGCTGGGCTTGTTCCGCAAAATTCTCGGACCCGACACCACTGAAGAAGAGATTGAAGCGGCCATAGAAGTGGACATTGATGACAAAGTGGAAGAAGCTGTAACAGATAAGCATGAGGAGAGGGAGCAGGAAGCACAGGATGAACAGGAAGCACAGGATGCCGGAATTCCGCCGAAGCGGCCTGGAAGCGATAAGGGGTCAGATTAACCCGCAGATTAGCCTGACGATTAGCCGTATCTCAGGCGCTGACGGATGAACTGGAAGTGTTGCCAATAAGCGCAGCATGCTCAGTATACGAACATAAACGGCATTAACCGAATAGATTTGAGGATAGAAAGGAGAATCTCCCTATGAGTACAAAATCGTCCGGGGGCTCTCCCAGGTCTGACCTGCCGGCGGCAGGTACCGGCGGTTATACCCCTCCGCAGAAAGAGGGGGCTGGCAGCCGCAAAATGACCCGCCGCCAGTTCCTCGCCCGGGGGGCGGCAACCGTAGTTGGCGCCGGCCTGCTTACCGGCGGCTATGCCTGGCAGGGCGAGCCTAACTGGCTGGAGATTACGCGGAGGGAGCTGCCTCTGAAGGACCTCCCTTCAGCTTTTGCCGGAACCCGGCTCGTTCATTTCAGCGATGTGCATCTGGGCTTCAACAAGGATGCGCATGATCTGGCCCGGCTGACTAAGCACATCAAGGAGGAGAAGCCGGATCTGATCTGCTTCACCGGGGATATTGTGGACAGCTATGCCGAGGATTTGACAGACTCGGTCGCTATTCTGGCAGAGCTTGAAGCTCCGCTGGGCAAGTATGCCATCCTAGGCAACCATGATTACAAGAATACGGAGCTGCTTACCCGCCTGCTGAACGAATCCGGCTTCCGTGTGCTGCGGAACCAGTCCTACCTGATCAAGCAGGGCGGAGCCGTGATGGCGGTGGCTGGACTCGACGATATGCTGCATGGCAAGCCGGACCCGGAGGCCGCAATCGAGGGCATCCCGGACGGCACGTTCACGGTGCTGATGATGCATGAGCCGGATTACGCCGATACGGCGGAAGGGTATCCGTTTCACCTGCAGCTCTCAGGGCACAGCCACGGCGGTCAGATCCGTCTGCCGCTGCTGGGTGCGCCGTTCACGCCTTACGGCTCGCAGAAATACATAGACGGCCTGTATTACACAGAGAATAAGGCGATGCCGGTGTATGTGAACAGGGGATTCGGTGAAACCATGATGCCGCTGCGCTTCATGTGCCGGCCGGAGCTTACTGTACTGACTCTGCGCCGGGAGTAAGATGGCAGAGCTTGAGGATGCGGCTTAACGAGAGCAGCAGAAGAGGGTGAAGTTCATGAGCACTTATGAAGCGATTATGGGTATGGCGCTGCAGGGAGCGGCGGTAGAACTGAAAAGTATGACATCCGCTGACGGCGCAGTGCTGCGGGCGCTGCTCTCCCATCCGGAGGTGCAGCCGCATATTCAGCTGCGCCAGGGCTCATCCTCCCAGCAGGGCGTTCTGGATAAGCTGGTGAACCGGATGCTGCATGGTTATGACCCTTGCGCATTGCATGCAGGCATCTATCTCAAAGGACAGCCGGAGCTGATCGGGTCGGTCTCCCTGCAGAACTGGAACCGGCATGAGGGCAAGGCGGTGCTGGGGTATATGCTTAATCCAACATGGTGGGGGCGCGGCTTCGCCACTGAAGCATTGGGGCTGCTGCTGGCCTACGGGTTCCGCGAACTGGAACTGCTGAAGGTGGAGGGACGCTGCCGCGGGGACAACCTCAGATCAGAGCAGGTGATGCTCAAGAATGGTCTGACCCTGGAGCGGACACTGCCGATGGCGGACGGCTCGGGCGATGTAATGAAAGTATTCACAAACTCAAATCGCAAAGAAGCTCATTCTTTTTAATTGGAGAAGGTGAATGGAATCCTTATTACAACAAAAATAAAATTATTGCCGAAACAAGAACAATATCAAGCACTTAAACGTACAATGGAACAGTTTAACCAGGCATGTAATCGAATTAGTATAATTGCTTACGAGAGTAATTGCTTTTCTAAAGTAAAACTTCAGCAATTGTGTTATTACCCAATTCGTATAGAATTTGAAAATCTTTCTTCTCAATTGATTATTCGTGCAATCGCCAAGGTTTGTGAAGCATACAAGTTAAATAAAAAAACAAAATGTCAATTCAAATTAGACGGTGCCATTGTGTATGACCAACGTATCCTATCTTTAAAAGGATTGGGAAATGTCTCTTTAGCTACCGTTGAAGGTCGTATTAAAGTTCCTATGTTTATTAGTGGCTACCATATTTCCGTCATGCAAGATAGACGTATTCGAGGTCAAGCGGATCTTGTTTTAGAAATTCCTGAAGGTGAAAGAATCAATACATCTGAAGTATTAGGTATTGATTTAGGTATTGTTAATATTGCAACAGATAGTAAAGGTGAATTTTTTAGTGGTGCAAAGATCAATAACCTTCGCAAGCGATATTCCCGTCTGCGCACCAAACTGCAATCCAAAGGAACTAAGGCTGCGAAAAGAAGGTTACAACAGCGTGCTAGAAAAGAGCGTCGTATGGCCCGTGATATAAACCATTGCATCTCTAAGAATATCGTTGAAAAGGCTCAAAGGCACTCTTCTGTCATTGCATTAGAAAACCTTAATGGTATCTCAAAAAACAAGCAGAAGAGTAAGACGGTTATGAAGTCGCAACGACAACGATTAAGCAGATGGTCATTCTTCCAGTTACGTCAATTCATAGAATATAAGGCTCGAATGAATGGCGTTCCTGTTGTGTTCGTTGACCCGAAGTACACAAGCCAAGAATGTTCTTCCTGTGGTCATACAGACAAAGAAAACCGAAAAACTCAAGACCAGTTTGAATGTGTGTCGTGCGGATTCGTTGCTAACGCCGACTACAATGCTTCTCTTAATATTAAGAGAAGGGCTATTGTCAGCTAGCCGAACGTAGGAGTACTCAGGTATTACTTACAATCCCACTGTTTAGCTGTGGGTAGGCTGATATTGTTACACAAATGAAATAATGCCGTTATCAAACTCTAACAGTCTCCGGTTAAACTAAGTACATGACCCCCTTTTGAAAATATAACTGCTGTTGGGACCCGATGATTCGGGTCCATTTTTTTGTGGCGAGCACTATGCCGGAATCCGGTTTCGCTTGTTTCTGCTGGCGGTAGCCGGAGTCATTAGGCTATGATGGATATACAGAAACAGCATTTGGCGAGGAGGACATAGCTCTTGAACGAAGTGATTAGACTACTTACGAACCACCGCTCTTTCCGGCAATATACAAGGCAGGCGGTAGAACCAGAGAAGCTGAAGACCATAATTGAGGCAGCCCAGGCCGCTCCATCCTGGGTGAACGGCCAGCAGGTATCGGTCATTGCGGTACGCAGCGAAGAACGGAAGCAGCAGCTGTCGTTATTGAGCGGGAACCAGAAGCATGTGGCCGAAGCGCCGGTATTCCTGGTGTTCTGCATGGACTTTCACCGGGCCCGGCTGGCGGCAGAGCTGGAAGACCAGCCGTTTGAAGCGGCAGGGGATGTGGATGCGCTGCTGGTCGGTGCAACCGATGTCGGCATTGCGTTAGCGAATGCGGTGGCTGCTGCGGAGTCGCTGGGACTTGGGATTATTCCGATCGGCGGCGTGCGCCGCCGCACAGCCGAAGTGATCGAGCTGCTGCAGCTGCCCGAATATGTATTCCCGGTAGCCGGCCTGTGTATCGGCTATCCGGGCGAAGAGCTGCCGAAGAAGCCGCGTCTTCCTATGGCGGCTGTGTATCATGAAGAAACCTATAACCCTGATCAGAAGGCCCTGATCCAGGAGTACAATGAGACCCACCGTGAGTCGCTTAGGGCTCAAGGGCTGACCGGGAGGGATTGGAGCAGTACGATTGCCCGCTTCTATGCCCTGAATCCGCAGTACGGAGACGCGGGGCGGACGCTGAAGCAGCAGGGCTTCACCTGTGATAATCTCAATAAGGAACAACCATAGCAAAAATGCACCGCAGCGGTAACGGCGGACGATGGCAATCATCGTCAACAGCGTAACCGCATGCGGTGCATTTATTTTTGTCCAGCCGGGGATTAAGCCGCCCCAATATCCTACAGCTATAGTCCTACTGTAATCTTCTCACGCCGTTTGTAGTAGACCCAGTGCTTAAATCCGATCTCCTTAAGCCGCACGGCAACGTTATTGCGCTGATCAGCCACCCGGGAAGGCTTATGGGCATCGGAGCCGAAGCTGACCTCCACGCCGAAATGCAGCGCCCGCTCCAGAATCTCATCCGACGGATACCAGCCGCCGCACAGCTTGGTGCCGCCCGAGGTGTTGATCTCGATGGCCAGCCCGCATTCGCTGATTGCGCTTAAGGCTTCATCAATCTCCCGGGGAGCGGAGATCTCCGAGAACTGCGGATAATTGCCCTTCATCGCATCAATGTGTCCGAGGATCTGGAACATGCCGCTGCGCGCGGATTCGGCGATCAGCCGGTAGTACTCCGCTTTGGCTTCCAGCTTCTGCTTAGGGCCCAGACCCTTCCAGCGGCTTTTATTAAAGATGCTGTTGCCGTCCACGCTGTGCACCGAACCGATCACATAGTCAAACGGATAGGCGGCAAGCGTCTTCCGGTACAGCTCTGCATGCTCGGGGAAATAGTCGGACTCAATGCCGAGCAGGACATCAATACGGCCTTCGTACTCCTTTTGCAGAGCCAGTACCTCCTCCACGTAGTGGACAAGCTCCGATTTGGCCATCGCGATACGCGGAAAAGCCTGCTCGGACGGACTTCCGAAATAGGGCGTGTGATCGGAAATCCCGATCACATCAAGACCCGCGGTTATCCCTGCTTCAATATAATCCCTGATGCTTCCGTCAGCATGACCGCAGCGGAAATGATGGGTATGCAGGTCGAAATTCATAGAGGTAACATCTCCTTAGGCCAAAGTGGCAGAATAGGTTGCAGGTTGGTGATTATTAGTTACTCTGAGCCGATGAATTGGGTTTCGGGCATTCCCTTAAGATCGCTCAGAAACTGCCTCATGGCCGAATTGACGTACTTGCCGGATTTGGTGATGACGCCTACAGGGTGGGTGACCTCGAGCTCGATGATCGGGACGATTTTGAGCGTGCCGTTTCGGACCTCGGCGGTTACAGACTGTTTGGAAATAACGGCTGCCCCGAGATCCAGCTCCACCATCCGTTTCACCTCTTCGCTGCTGGTCAGCTCCATGATGACCTGGGGCTGGATACCGTGTTTGGCCAGTACTTCATCGGCGAATTTCCGGCCGACGGTGTCCGGGGACAGCAGGATAAGCGGTGTTTTGCCAAGCGCCTCAATACCGGCCGATTTGACCTGGGCCAGAGGATGGCGGGGCGAGACGACCAGTTCAAAGGTATCATAATACAGGACGGAAGTTGTCATTCCGGGACTGCGGCCGATCAGATAGCCGATTCCGACATCAACAAGACCATTCTCGACATGCTGATAGATTTGTGAAGAGGACATGGACGAGATCGAGGTTTTGATATGCGGGAACTGGTCCTGGAAATAGGACAGAATCCGCGGCAAAATCTGAATGGCAATGGAGGTGGTCGTTCCGAGAATAATGTGCCCCTGGGGATTCTCCTCGAGATCCGCAAGACGCTGCTTAAGTTCTTCAACGATACCTACAATCTGCTCCGCATGCGTGAGGAATACTTGGCCCCGGTCTGTCAGGGTTACAGGCTGATTCCGGTCCACAAGCTGGGTTTTGAATTCTTCTTCGAGACTTTTGATCTGTGCTGAAACCGCCGGTTGGGTCAAATTGAGTAGTTCTCCCGCCTTGCGGAAGCTCATCGTTTTGGAAATGGTAATCAGTGTTTCAAGCTGGCTGATATTCATGGACTGCCCCCTAATGGCTACCGGATTGGTGCCGCCGTATATTGTATCGCTGTGGGAAAGTGACTACTTTCCAGAGGACGTTTGCGCCGTTAACAGCTTGATGGGCCAGGGTCTGCATGCTGCGGATTGTCTGCCAGAAAATGTGGGGGGAAATACGCAGTGAGTGCTGCACCCGGAAGGAATTGCGCCGCAAATCTTACGTTCAGTGTTGGCATTTGATTAAATTATAGGAGATTACACCCGGCAGGGCAATGTCGCTGTCCAAACTATCTTGTGAAATCATTCGACAAGACCATTAATTTTTGGTGAATAATGCCGATATATGAAGTATAATAAATCATTATTGCTTAGGACTTTTGGTATATGACTAAAGCCTGGTCGAGGGGGGACAGCACTTTCATGAAAGCAGAAGTAATCAATCCGTTTCTAGAGTCTGCACGAATTGTTATTGAACAGGTGATACAAGTCTCGCCGTCTACCGGTATTCTGGGTATTAAGGACATTGAACTGATCGATAATCATATATGGATTCAAGTGGGAATGACAGGTCAGCTCAGCGGGAATATTATCTTCGGAATCGCCGAGCATGTGGCGCTTAAGATGGTGTCGGCCATGATGGGCGGCTATGTGATTACGGAAATGGACGAGATGGGCCAGAGTGCCATTTCGGAGCTTGGCAACATGATCAGCGGCAATGCCAGTACTATTCTTTCCAATCAAGGGGTATCTGTAGACATTACCCCGCCGAAGCTGATGAAGTCGGAGAGCATGTCCATCCTGCCGCGCAGAGCGCTTAGTATTCCGCTTCTGATGGAGGGCATCGGGGAGCTTGATATTCAGGTTATGATCTCTTAGGCGGATAATCGGGAGCTGAACACATTCCATGGCATTACAAGGCAAGGTTGTTGTTATTACAGGAGCTTCGAGCGGCATCGGTGCGCTTACGGCACAGATGCTCAGCCAGCGTGGGGCCGTTCCCATTCTGCTGGCCCGTTCGGAAGACAAGCTGAAAGAAACCGCGGCCGGAATACCGGGCGTTTTTGGACTGTTCGTCTGTGATGTGACCGATGATGCGGCGGTGGTACGTACCTTCGAAGCGATTCTTGCCGAATACGGCAGAATTGACATTCTCCTCAATAATGCCGGTTACGGCAAGTTTGCGGCTTTTACGGAGATGGAGCCCTGCGAGTTCGATGCTATGATGGACGTGAACTATATGGGGATTGTCCGCTGCACCAAGGCGGTAGTGCCTCATATGCTGGAGCGCGGCAGCGGTCAGATCGTGAATGTGGCCTCTATGGCCGGCAAAATCGGTACAGCCCGCGCGGTTGCCTATACGGCTACCAAGCATGCTGTTCTCGGCTTCACCAATGCGCTCCGCCAGGAGCTCCGCAAGAGCGGCATTATTGTCTCGGCCGTGAACCCCGGACCCATCGCCACCGAATTCTTCAAGACCGCCGACCCTTCAGGCAATTATGAGAAAAGCGTAAGCCGGATCATGATGACTCCGCAGCATGTGTCTGCGAAGATTGTGAAGCTGATGGAGAAAGGCAAGGAAGAAGTGGATCTGCCCGGTCTGGCAGCCTTCGGAATTCGTCTATACGGCTTATTCCCGCGGCTGGCGGATAAGCTGACCTATAACGCTATGAACAGAAAATGATTACTCAGCTATGAAGCAAACGGCTTGTCCCCTTTTGCATGCAGGATGGAATTACATAAATAAAATATGGCGTAGATTGGAACTTATGGCCTTCCATTTGGTGGAGAGGCCTTTTTGGCATATAATGAACATATTATCTTAAGCGAAAAGGATGAATACCTATTATGAATAAAGCTTCTTTTGCAGCCATCGGCATTCAGGAAGACCTCGTTGCCCGATTGTCTGAATTCGGCATCACCGAACCATCCCCGGTACAGGAGCAGACGATCCCGCTTCTGCTGGAAGGAAGAGATGTTCTGGCTGCATCCCAGACTGGGACAGGCAAAACTCTGGCCTACCTGCTGCCGCTGCTGCAAGGGATCCATCCGGACCAGAAAGCGGTGCAGAAGCTGGTGCTGGCACCAACCCAGGAGCTGGCGATGCAGATTCTCCGCGAAGCAGAGCGCTACGGAGCACACCGGGGCATCCGGGCGATGGGGCTGATCGGCGGGGCGGCGATCAAACGCCAAATTGACAAGCTGCGCGAGCATCCCCAGCTGGTTGTGGGGACGCCGGGACGCGTGCGGGAGCTGATCGGGCTGCGCAAGCTGAAGATGCATGAGGTGACGACGATTATTCTCGATGAGGCGGACCAGATGTTCCAGCTCAGCGGCGCGGGCGAAGTGACGAAGATTGTCAGCAGCGCGCTGCGCACACGCCAGTTGGTTATGCTGTCCGCGACCATCGGACCGGAGACCAAGCTCTTGGCTAACAAGGAAATGAAGAACATCGCAGAGGTGGGTATTGATCCCGGCATGATGACGGCCCAGAGTCTTGAACATCACTACGTGGTGTCCGAGGAGCGGAATAAGGTGGATATGCTGCGCCGGGTGATCCGCCACTACAAGCCGGAGCGGGCGATTGTGTTCGTCAATGCTACCGATGATATTGCTGAAGTGACCGCGAAGCTGAACCATCTGGGGCTTCCTGCTGCAGCGCTGTACGGGGATGCCGACAAGGTTACGCGCGCAAACGTGCTGGCCCGCTTCCGTGACGGCAAGCTCAAGGTGCTGGTCGCCAGCGACGTGGCGGCCAGAGGCCTGGACATTGAGAATCTGACGCTGGTCGTCAGCTTCGATCCGGCCTTTGACTCCGAGCACTATGTCCACCGTGCCGGACGGACGGGGCGCATGGGCAAACGCGGAATGTCCGTAACGATTGTTACGGAGCAGCAGACGTTCATCATGCGCAAATTCGCCCGCGAGCTGGATATCCAGCTGGACGAGCGGGAAATGGCCTTTGGGAAGGCGCTGGCGGAGGGCGAGCGCAGTGAATTCCGCAGCGGCGGGGGCGGGAACGCTCGCCGCATGGGGGTTGAACCGCGCGGCGGCGAAGCTGCGCCGCGCGCCGGCAAGCCGCAGGTGCGGACCTCGGCGGCTGGCACAGCCGGAGGGACGGGCGGCGAAGCGCCGGCAGGGCAGCCGGGCGCAGCGGCTGGCAGCGGTGTTACGGTGCGGCGTGAGCAGCACCGGCCGGGGATTGCCGCGGGCACGCGCAGCGCGGCGACACCTGCGGGCAAGGCACGCAGCAATGCGGAGCGGGACAAGAACCGCAAGAATAAGGGAGCCCCGAAGTGGCTCAAGAACAAAACCCCGAGAGGTGACGGTCAATGAACACAGCCCCCGTATTGCAAATTACGGGTTTAAGCGGAGGTTACAGCCTGAACAAGCCGGTGCTTCATGATATCGGCTTGCAGGTGCAGCCCGGTGAAATGGTCGGGCTTATCGGTCTGAACGGTGCGGGCAAAAGTACAACCATGAAGCATATTCTTGGTCTGATGTCCCCGCATAAAGGTGAGATTACCGTACAGGGCAAGACGCGCAGCAGCGACCCCGAGAGCTATCACAGCGCACTGTCCTTTGTACCGGAATCCCCTCTGCTCTATGAGGAAATGACAGTCCGCGAGCATGTTGAATTCACTGCCAGAGCTTATGGCGTGGAGCGCAGTGATTACGAATCGCGCACCAGCCAGCTGGCCGCACTCTTTAATATGGAGGACAAGATGGATACCCTGTCCTCCCATCTATCCAAAGGCATGAAGCAAAAGGTAATGATTATGTGCGCTTTCGTAGCGCGTCCGGCACTCTATGTCATCGATGAGCCGTTTCTCGGCCTTGATCCGCTGGGCATCCGCTCGCTGCTGGATTTCATGCTGGATCTGAAGAAATCCGGGGCGTCGATTCTGCTTAGCTCGCATATTCTCTCCACCATAGAGAACTATTGTGACCGGTTCATTGTGCTGCACCGCGGGATGGTCATCGCCGAGGGAACACTTGCCGAGATGACGGCGAAGGCCGGGCTGCAGGGCTTGAATTTGGAGCAGCTGTTCTACGAGCTGGTTCAGGGAGGGAAATGATATGGATTTGAAGGAGCTGCGCCGGCAGCGGCGCAGCCGGTTCACAGGAAGCCTGATCCCCTATATGGGTTATATCATTCAGAGCGGTGTAGCCATGGTGTTTCTGCTGGTCCTGATTATCTTCTCGGCCTGGTATACTGCACTGCTGCGCGATATTCCGGCAGGCATTCCCATCCGCTGGATTATGCTGGTCCTGCTGGTGCCTGCGGCGGTGCACAGCAGCTTCCGGACCTATCTGCAGACTCCGGATACGATCTTCCTGCTGCCGCAGGGCCACCGGATGAAGGAGTATTTCGCCCCTTCATGGGTCAGCGGGAATGTGTGGAAGATCCTGCGCCTGGCTTTTGTACTGATTACGTTATGGCCGCTGTACATACGCACGGATACATCCCATAAGGGACTGCTGGTTACGCTTCTGGTCCTGATCCTGGTGAAGCTGCTCGCCAGCTACGGGTTATGGCGGGAGACTGCTATGCTCTCCCGTCCGGCCGCCATAGGCTACAACCTGCTGCGCTGGGCAGTGGGCATCCTAATGGTTGCTGCCTGGGTATGGCAGCCTTCCGTCCGCGCGCTGATCTTTATCGTGATTCTGGCCGCAGCCTACGCGGCCGCGCTGGCCGTACCCGGCCGGCACTCTGTTCCGTGGGAGCGCCTGATTACGATGGAGAAGAATCAGGGAACCCGGGCGCTTATGGTCCTCGGCTGGTTCGTTGATGTCCCAGGACGTGAGCAGCGGGTCTATGCCCGGCGCTATTTGTCCCGGTGGGGCGGCGGCATAACCTGGCAGCGGTCTTCCGCCTACCGGTTCCTCTTGACCAAAAGCTTCGCCAGAGGCGATATCTTCGGAATCGTCCTGCGGATTGCCGTACTGGACCTGTTCCTGGTCTGGATGAATCAGGACAGCTACACCGGCAGCGGCATTTATATCTTCTTCCTCTTCCTGATGGGGATTCAGCTGACGGCGCTGCGCAAGCTGCACAGCGAGTCGTTCTGGCTGACCGTGTATCCGCTGCCGGAAGGCAGCAAGGGCAAGGGAACCATCCAGTTTGTATTCCGGGCGCATCTGGTGCTGGCCCTGCTGACCGGACTGCCTCTTCTGCTTCAGGCGGGAGCGCGTCCGCTGCCGGTTCTGGGAACATTGGCGTGCGGAGCGCTGCTGGCCTATCTGTTCAAGGCCTATTCCACCCGTAAGGAAGCCCGGACGGATGAGGATGACTTGTAGAACAGACTCTTTTTATCAACAAAAATATGCACATGAAAAATGACCTCATACTCTGCTAACGCGGAGCGTGAGGCCATTTTTAAATAGAGGGGGTTCTCCTCTTTATTTCAAAATATATGAATTTATATGTTCACACGATGACTTATCCTTCTATTTCTCGCTGAAACAACACCGTCCCTTAAAAGGACAGCAAAGCCGTTTCTACTTGGCTGGAACAGGGAATGCTGCAACACGGGGAGCGGAGAGAGCGCAGGGCCCCCTCCAGGGATTTATTCCCGGTTAGACAAAGAGTGAACGGCTGATGATAACCAGCAGGATAAAGAGAACCAGAATTGCGCCTGTGCTTGTGAATGCACCGTGTCCGTATCCGTATCCGCCTCTAACTTCTTCGCTCATGTTCATTCCCCTTTCGCGTTTGAGTTGTTGTACTTGAGTACATCGTATTGTATGTGCGGAGGGAAGAACGTGTATAGGCCAATGCCATAGGGCAGGGCAAAAAAAAGTCAGCCCCGGAAATCCGGAGCTGACTTACGTATGCAAAGGCTGGGAATCAGGCTTTCTCCAAATCGCGGATGCCTGCATAGACCAGATCGAACAGATCCTCAAGCTGATTCTCTTCGATGCAGGAGAAGGCAATGCGCAGATCACTTTCGCCGAGGGCGATGGTGCCCAGCCCGTAATTGTGGATCAGGTGGAGCCGTAAGGTTTCAGCCGGCACGGTGAGCAGCTTCAGGCACATGAAGTACCCGGAGTTGAACGGATAATAAGTCCATACATCGTCGCCGTATTTGCCACTGTCCAGCAGTGCTTTCACTTTATTGGCCCGGCCCTTCATGATCTGGAACTTCTCTTCCTTCTGGGAAGCGAATTCCGGCGCCTTCAGCGCATCCAGTACAAAGGTCTGGGACGGATGTGCTCCGCTGGAGATGGTGGCCCGGATAATACCGAGTGTCTTCTGCTCCAGGGCAGCCAGCAGCTCTTTGTTCTCGGAAGCGTAAGTGATGAAGCCAACGCGGAAGCCCCAGACAAATTCTTCTTTAGTGGCTCCGTCAATCTTAATTGCCAGCACACGTGGGTGCAGGTTCGCGAGCTTGCCAAACAGCGATTCCTTCAGTGAATCCTCGAAAAAGAGTCCGAAATAAGCATCATCGCTGACGACTACGACATTAACGCCTTCTTCAGCGGCACGCAGGATTGCGGCAACGATGGCTTCGCCTTCTTTAACGCCTGGTGTATACCCTGTCGGGTTATTAGGGAAATTGAGCAGGACGATGGCTTTGCCGCGGTCCTTCTGGGCCAGCAGTGCATCCAGCAGTCCTTCGCTATTGAAGCTCATATCTTCGGTGAACAGCGGATAGTTAACGGTTTCGGTCAGACGGCGGATGCCGAAGGTCAGCTCGTAGTTCTCCCAGTTTTTGTCCGGATAGATGACGGCATCCCCTTGCTCTGCGAACAGATCGGCAACTATGCTAAGCCCGTGTGTCAGGGCGTTCGTAACGACCGGGTTGCTGAAGGACTTGCCTTCCAGCGACGGATTCTCCCGCAGCATCTTCTCCCGCCATACCGTGCGCAGCTCCGGCTTGCCTGCAGGAGGCGCGTAGCCGTACAGGTCTTTGGGGCTGTAGGCGGAGAGCTTATCCTGGATCACACCAAGGTGCATCGGCATCCCGTTCTCGGTAGCAATACCGATGGTGGCATTATACTTCTTAGCATGAGCCGTCGCTTCTGCAGACTGGCTCAGGATTCCCTCTTTGGGGAAATAGATTGCTTTGCCGAGATTCGAGAGCATATCGTACACATGTTCATTGCCTGCCTTGATGCTGTCATTCAATTGTCCAGCCAGTGGATTCATCAGTTTCATCCTTCCGGTATTCTTCTGGGATATATACGCTAACATTGCCTAACATTATATCACCGTGAATTGCCGCCGTCACTGAGGAATGCCGCGTTTTCATAAATACTTTTGGAATAAGCCGGGCGGATCCTCCCAGAGCTGGACTTCGACGTAACGCTCAGGGCCAGAGTCTCCTGCTGCGTTCCATTTCTGCGGCAGGCCGTATTCGCGGACTACCTCAAGGATCTCTTTCAGTGTGTAGACCTGCCCACGGTAAGGTTTGCCGTCCGCATAGCGCATTGTGGGAAATAAATCGCCGTAGGTGAAGCTGATCCGCTCAGGGTTGAAGGCCGCAACCGGGATCTTCAGCTCCATCCCCTCCGGATACCACTGCTGCAGCCAGGGGCATCGCCCCAAAGTCATGTAATGCGGATGCCGGCGGACCGGCTGGCCTCCTTTGGCGATAAATTGCTCTCTCGCCCTTTGTTCAAGGCTGCTGCGGATCTGCAGATAATCGGCGGAACGCTGGCTGGCAAAGCCCTTACTCTGCTCCCGGATATCCTGCAGCACCGTCTCCGCTAATTCAGGCGAAAGGTCAGACAGATTCCGGAAGGGGCCGGTGGATTCATCATAATAGTGAAAGAGAAAGTGGTAGTCCATATACTTCCCGCCGATCTATAGAGGATGATTACTATATTTTAACAGATAGAGGGGGGATAGGGACAGTCCTGCAGGTAGGGGAAGATGTACAAAAGGGAACCGGACAAGGTATTATGAAAAGTAAGCTTACGCTTTCGAAGCGGGTTTTGTTCGAAGGAATACAGGGAAGGCATGCTCACAAAACTTTAGGAGGGACCAATATGCTGCATGCATCGCCATCCTCTTTTGTAATCCTCCCGGCCCTGGCGAAGATCGTCTGTGAACCGGGCTGGAAGTGGCAAAAAAGAGAGAAGCCGCTGCAAAATTATGATTTGTTCTATGTCTGGAGCGGGGAAGGAACCGTTGTGCGCAGCGGGGTGCCCTATCAGGTGGGGAAGGGAAGCTGCTTCCTGTTCCGCCCGGGGGATCACACCAGTGCTACGCATAATCCGCAAAAACCGCTTGTGCTTACATATATACATTTCGATGTTGCCGAAGAGGTGACGGAGATTCCTGCGCCTTACCATGAGCTGACGGAGACGGTGGAGTTCGAGCATCTGCTGGCCCGTTACGTCCGACTATTCCTGGTGCAGACCTACGCTGCAGAGGAAGAAGGCCGCCTGATCCTGAAGCAGCTGATGATTCATCTGCTGCGGCAGGACCAGGTCGTGCCGATCGAGCGCCATGTCAGCAACCAGCTGGCTGAGGTGATCCACGAGGTGGCTAACTATGTCAGCCAGCATCCAGGTGCTTCGCACCGGGTAGAGGATCTGGCCGCACGGGCGGGGCTGTCGCCGCGTTACTTCTCAATCAAGTTCAAGGAGATCACCGGCTCCTCGGTGCAGTCCTATGTGATCCGCGCCAGGATTGAACGTGCCCAGCACCTCTTACTCTACGCCGGCATGAACGTGACTGAGGTGGCGGATGCGCTGGGCTACCGCGATATATTCTTCTTCAGCCGCCAGTTCAAGCAGCACACGGGGAAAAGCCCGTCGGAGATACGCTGACAACCAGCGTGCTCTAATGCTGCTGAACTGCCTGGTGGCCCGGGAGTACAGCAGCAATAGTAAGTAAGCCCTTCTCTTCCAGGCAGGAGAAGGCCAGTCCTGCCGGATTACCGGCAGGGCTTTTTGGGGAATAGATAGTATAGAGTTCTTACGGAACGGCCCGCCCATTCAAGGCGGGGCCGTTTCTTCTATTACAATGGCTACAGGGAAGCCGGGGGCGTAAAGTTGAAGAGAGCATCCGTCTGTGACAGAATATAAGGATGAACCGCATAAGACCTGAGAAGCTGGCGCTAAGAGCAGCTGAATAAACACACGGGAGAAGGAGAGGACTTATGTACGAAATAGTACTGATACGGCATGGAGAGAGCGAATACAACCGGCAGAACCTGTTTACGGGCTGGAGTGATCCCGATCTGACGGAGAAGGGTGTGGAAGAGGCGAAGAAAGCAGGCAAGCTGCTGAAGGATGCGGGATACACGTTCGATCTTGCTTTCGCCTCGGTGCTGAAGCGTTCAATTAAGACACTAAACTATGTGCTGGATGAGATGGACCTGCTGTGGATTCCCGTGCAGAAATCGTGGAAGCTGAATGAGCGCCATTACGGAGCGCTGCAGGGCCTCAGCAAAAGTGAAACTGCACTGAAATACGGCGAGGAGCAGCTCCATATCTGGCGGCGCAGTCTCTCGGTCCGGCCTCCGATGCTGGAGCCGGATGATCCGCGTTATGCCAGAAATGATATCCGCTATAAGGAAGTGCGTCCCGGCGATATTCCGCGCGGTGAGAGCCTGGAGGATACCGTGCACCGGGTTGGCGATTTCTGGGGCAACCGGATTGTACCGCTGATCCGCAAGAAGGAACGCGTCCTGATCTCGGCGCATGGTAATACGCTGCGGGCCCTGATCAAATACATGGAGGATATTGATGAGACGGCGCTGCTGGATCTCAATATTCCAACCGGCGTCCCGCTGGTCTACAAGCTGGATGATGATGTGAAGCCGATCAGCCGCTTCTATCTCGGCGAGCCGGAAGAGGTGCAGGAGAAAGCGCGCGAGGTGGCTAATCAGAGTAAGGTTACGGAGTGATCCGGATAGTTAGAGGGATAAATTCCTTTGATTACGCTGGAAGTAGGCTAGACGAGCCGATTGTATGTGAAAAACCGAGTACAATGCACCAACGATAGGGTAAACAGGCCCAATGTATGCGAAAACAAACATGTCTTTCAAGGCACAACTCCAGCATGAAAATGAGCAGCGTGGCTAAAAAACAGAACATCGTCTTTTCATTTATTTAACATATTTTAACGGAAAACCGAACACAATTGGACTGGGTAAGCCACGTAAGCCAAATGTAATCGAAAAACCGAACACAATTGGACTGGGTGCACCGCGTAGGCCAAATGTAATCGAAAAACCGAACACAATTGGACTGGGTACGCCGCTTAAGCCGAATGTAATCGAAAAACCGAACACAATTGGACTGGGTAAGCCACGTAAGCCAAATGTAATCGAAAAACCGAACACAATTGGACTGGGTGCGCCGCGTAGGCCAAATGTAATCGAAAAACCGAACACAATTGG